>JAZKGW010000020.1:0-203339 GCA_040385685.1 Verrucomicrobiota bacterium
TTATCCAAACCGAATTTTTCCGTAGAAAATACAGTGGATCCCGCATTAGACGATGAAGTCAACTTTCCCTCTTTGTAAATTTCTTTATTCACGGTTACCGTTGATCCAATTTTTCTCTTTGAGTTTCGAATGGAAATGGTCAGTCCATGATATACTCTCTCCTCCCCTTTGCCTATATAGTATTCCCTATACGTGATCAAATCTTCTTTTTCATTGTAACTACACTCGAAGCTAGTCTCGGGATCGGCCCCGAATACCGCGATACAGGTTACTAGAAGAACCGCAAATACTTTAAATGTTTTCATTTAGCGAACAGTGTTTATTAGCCTGATGAGCATATCGGATTGGTCCGATAGCTAACAGGTTTCTTCCGCAAGAGCCAAGCGGCGAAGCCTATGACTGTCAACGAAATCCGGTGGACGGACCGCGGCCCGGCCGGGTGGAACTTACGATGGAAGCGCGGGAAGTCAGGAACTCCGCACCAATCTGATACGACCATCTTCGCCAACCGGAACTTTTGGATATCATCATGATCTGCTGAGACGAAGGAGAAGGAAGTCTCTCGCCTCAAGGCGTCATTCGGGCTTCAAGTGTTCACATGCACTCTAAAGGACCGATGTTCATCCCAGCCTGGAGCGCGGATCTGGACGCCTCAAGGGACGTGGTTTTCCTGTCCTGCCTTGCGTCCTACCCCCTTCATGGTATCGACACGGGATGGTGGCCATACGATGCTCGGTCCACGACCCATGAAATCCGTTGTCCCGTCGCGTTTCGCCCGTCCGCTTTCCAAATGGCCCACGATCCCAGTGGCGGAGGAAGAGCCGGCCTTGGTGCTGCCAGGCAGCGCGCGCATGGGTGGAAGCGCCAGCCGATGTTCTGTTAGTTCCATGCGCCGTCTTTTCGTCATGCTTCTGTTATTGGTCCCGATCATTTCGGCCGAGGCCCATCTTGGCAATGAGAACAACACGGAAGTCCGCGTCTATTCCGACACGATGCGGGTGGTGCTTCGCACTTCCATCCCATTTGCATGGAACTTGCTCGGCGATGGCGCGCCGGCGCTGGCGGATGAAGCGGGACAAGCGATTGCCCAGCCGCTGTTGATCGCTGCGGCTCCGGGCCTCATCACCGTCACCGCGGGTGGGAAGCCGATGATCCCACACCAAGTGGACTGCCTGTTCGAGGTGGAAAAGGATGTGGCGTTCGTCCTCAATTTCGAACGTCCGGCGGCGTGGCCGGCGGTGGTGGAAGCACGGTTTTTCGATCGCTTCAGCTCGCTCGACACCGGGACCATCCAGGTCTTCGACTACACGGCATCGCGGTTCAGCCGGGATCTTGAGCCGGTTGCAAAGGCGGTCATCGACCAAGGAAGCCCTTCGCTTTCGTTCACCTTGGCAGCGGCTATTAGCCCGACACCGGTGCCGGAAGCAGTTCCTCCAACTCCGGCAGCCGTGGCGGCACCAACCGCGGGCACTTCCAGGACAATCCTCGCGGTGATCGTCTCGCTTTTGGCCGCGGCCTGGGTTGGATTTCTCACCTGCCGCCGCTGGCGGGGTGCCAGCAAGGCTCCTTAACCCTTTCGTGTGATGGACGCCGTCGCCCGGAGCGGCGAAATTCTGACGCTATTGCGCGAGTTCGCTTCGTTCAGCCCGCGCCCGAAACCCATGAACTGTCCGATCCCGAAAGCGCTGCTGGTTTGTCTAGCAGGCCTACTGACCACGCATTCCGCATTTGCCCAGCGGCAAATGGAGCGCCTCGGTCGTGGCATGGTCGCAGTGCGGACCAACAGCACCCAAATCTACGTTGGCTGGCGGTTGCTGGGAAATGATCCCCAAGACGTGGCCTTCAATTTATACCGCTCCGCAGACGGCGCTGCGGCGGTGAAGCTCAACGTTGCTCCGCTCACGGCCACGACCGCCTATCTCGACACTCCGCCTAACATTTCCTCGGTCAGTTATGCCTACTCCGTGAAACCGGTGATCGACACCGTGGAAGTCGCGGACATCTGGGCGAACCCGCTGACCACTCCCTTCTCGCTGCCCGCCAACCCGGCGACCCGCCAATACATTCCGGTGCCGTTGCAACCGACGCCGGACGATACGCCGACGGCCTCCTACAAGGTGAAATTCTGCTGGGTCGGCGATCTCGATGGCGACGGCGAGTTCGACTACGTGGTGGACCGCTACAACCCCACCGTGGCGGCGCGGCAATGGCTGCAAGCCTACAAGCGCGACGGCACCCTGCTCTGGCAGATGAACATGGGGCCTAACAGCGTCAACCAATACAACATCGAACCGGGCTCCTCCGCGATCAGCATCGGCCACGGCGACAACGTGACGCTTTACGACATGGACGGCGACGGGAAATCGGAAGTGGTCGTCCGCACGTCCAATGGTGTTATCTTCGGCAACGGCGCGGTGGCCAGCGGCGGAGCGAGCGACAACGTGCAGTTTCTTTCTATCGTCAACGGCCTGACCGGGGCGGAACAGGCCCGTATCACCATTCCGAATCCGCGGCTTTCCGACGGCCCGATGAACGGTCACATGGGCATCCTCTATCTGGACGGGCAGCGGCCATCGGTCGTCTGGGCGGCGAAGAACCGCGCCTCGGATGAGAGCTTCCATGGTGTGATCACCGCGTGGGACTGGCGCGGCGGAGTGCTTTCCCAGCGGTGGTCATGGGTTGACAGCGGTTCCGTCCACGCGCCGGAAGGCCATCAGATCCGCATCTCGGATGTGGAGAACGACGGCAAGGACGAGTTTATCGAAATCGGCTTCGTGATCGATGACAACGGCACCCAGCGCTACAACCTCCCTGAAGTCGTCCACGGCGACCGTTTCCACGTCACCGACATCGATCCTGACCGGCCGGGATTGGAGAATTTCATCATCCAACAGAACAACGGCAGCGGGCTGGCCACCGCGCTGTTCGATGTGGGCAGCGGAGCGTATGTTAGAAAATGGTATGCCGGCGGTGTGGTGGATGTCGGCCGCGGCGTGGTCGCGGACATCGATACCGCGAACAAGGGCTCCGAATTCTTTTCCACCCAGGCAGGGATCTACAATGCGAAGGGCACGCAGATTTATGCGAGTCATCCGTTTCCACCCGAGGCGATCTGGTGGGATGCGGACCTGAGCCGCGAGTTCGTGGCCACCGTCGGCAGCACGGCGGAGAGTCCGGCGATCAGCAAGTTCAACCCGGCGGATCCGGGGAATTTCTCGCGCATTTACACGATCTACAACGAGACCCCGCCCGGAGTCTATCAGGCCTACGGCGGCCGTCCCGCATTCTGGGGCGACATCCTCGGCGACTGGCGCGAGGAACTCCTCTGCGTGGCCAATGACAATTCCGAGCTCCGCATTTATACACCCAAGACCAGTTCCACCACGCGCATCTACACCCTGATGCACAACCCGCAGTACCGTTGCCAGGCGACGACCAAGGGCTACGTGCAGGCCAGCTATGTTGACTATCATCTCGGCACCGGGATGACCATTCCCCAGCCGCCTCCAATGGTGGACGCCAAGCTCGCCTGGCGCGGCGGAGTCGGGACCACGATCTGGGACGCGGGCGCGACATCAAGTTGGCGGAGCAGCGGTGCTAACAGCACCTTCGCGGATGGTGACAGCGTGCGCTTCGACATCGGCGCGGACAACTCGACGACCGTCGCTCTAACCGGCACCTTGCAGCCGTCCGCGGTCACCGTTTATTCGCCGAAAAACCAAACCTTCGACGGCACCGCCGGCTCGCTCGCCGGAACGATGACCCTGATGAAGGCCGGCTCATCCACCTTAACGCTGACCGGCAGCCATTCCTTCAGCGGCAGGACCACCATCTGGGACGGCGCGTTTGTCATGAACGGAAATCTCCCGCAAAGTCCCCTCACCGTCTGGGGCGGCACCTGGGGTGGTTCGGCCACCGGCGGTCTAACCGGTGGACGCGTCGCGGGCACCGGCACATTCAGCCAGCCTGTCACACTGTCCTATCGCGGCGGCGTCACTCCCGGCTCGGGCATGGGCAACGCCGGCACCCTCAATTTCGCGGGTGGAGTCACCGCACAGGATGGCTCGTATTTCGCCTTGGATCTATCCAACGATCCATCGGGCACCATCACTCCGAGCGACAAGGTCGCCATCACGGGCAACCTCTCCCTCAGCGGAAAAGTCGGCTTGGTCGTGAAACCTCTCAACGGCACGCTGCCAGCCGGCACCTATACGTTGATCACCTACACCGGCACCCTGACGGGAAATGTCTCGAATTTCGCCGTCACCGTTCCCGCCGGCACTCCGTACACGCTCGCCGCCGCGGGCGGCGCGGTCACGCTGACCGTCCCAGTGACCCGCGCCCCGGGCACCATCGTTTGGCGCGGATCCGGCAGCACTTGGGATCTGGCAACGACCCAGAACTGGCTGAAAGGCGGATCGCCCGATGTCTTCGTTTCCGGCGATACGGTCACCTTCGACGACAGCGGGGCTGCCAGTCCCACCGCCACTCTAACTGGAGCGATGCCCGTGGCCGCCATCACGGTGAATTCCACCACCAATTACACGCTCAACGGCAGCGGCTCGATCAGTGGGACCGGCGGACTAACCAAATCCGGCATTGGCACGCTCACGCTCAATACGGTCAACGACTACACCGGCCCTACTACGATCACCGGCGGAGTTCTCGCCATCGACTCGCTCGGCGACGCGGGCAGTCCCGGCTCCATCGGTGCGGCCACCGCCGCGGCTTCGAATTTCGTGATCAACGGCGGCACCCTCCGTCTAACCGGCGCCCAGACAAACACCAACCGCAACCTGACGATCGGCTCGTCCGGCGGCAAGCTCGACATCGTTTCTAATAGCAGTTCCATGCAGATCAGCGGCAGCGCGGGTGGCAGCGGGAGGCTCACGAAAGCCGGTGCCGGCACCGTGATCCTCGCCAACGCCAACACCTACAGTGGCGGCACCACCATCGACGGCGGCACGATCTATCTGGCCGGTTCCAATGCCAACAAGAATGCCCTCGGCAGCGGCGCGGTCACGATCAACAACGGCACGCTCACCATGGCCAACGTGCAGAACAACGACGTTTGCAACTGGAACCTGATCGTCCCCGCCGGAGCGACCGGCCGCCTCAATGCCGACGGCCGATGCTCCCTGAACGGCAGCCTGACCGGTGCCGGAAATTTCACCTACTACTCGCCCTACGTCCGCAGCGACATGAAGGGGAACTGGTCCGCATTCACCGGCCAGATCAACCTCGCCACCGATGCGGACGGCTCCGAAATGCGCGTCACTAACAGCTTCGGCTTCGGCACCGCCGCGCTCAACATAGGCGCGGAAAGCTATGTCTATTTCAACGTCTCCAGCACCAGCCCCACCCTCAACATCGGCGAGCTAACAGGCGACTCCACCACCGGCATCGGCGGCGGCCCTTCGGCAGGCAACACCATCACCTGGCGCGTCGGGGGCAGGAACACCGACGCCACCTTTTCCGGCGGCATCTTCAACGGCACCGGCCCCACCGCCATCACCAAAGCGGGCACCGGCATCTGGACCCTCGCCGGGGCCTCCACCCACACCGGAGCCACGACGGTTAGCGCGGGCACCCTGCGGATCAACGGCAGCACCACCGGTTCCAACATCACCGTCCAAAGCGTCGCGGCCCTCGGCGGCACGGGCAGCATCACCGGAAATGTCACCATCCTAACCGGCGGCGTCCTCGACCACGGCGCTCTCGGCGCGACACCGCTCGCCATCACCGGCAACATCACCTTCGGAACCCAGGCGGTGGTTCGTCCGGTTGCCGGACTTGTTCTCGGCACGGGCACTTACACGCTCCTGAACTACACAGGCACCCTCACCAATCCACCGACCTTTTTCTGGCAGGCTCCCGTCGGCTCCAATCTCATCGCCACTTTCAGCACCGCCGTCCTAGGAACCATCACAATGACCCTCACCGTCGATCCCGGCGCGGGCACACCCGACGATCTCATTTGGTCCGGCACCTCGAGTTCGACCTGGGACACCGCCACCGCGAACTGGACGGACGACGGCAACCCCGCCACCTACAACGACACCGCCAGCGTCTCCTTCACGGATGCGGGCAACGCCGCCAACCCTATCAGCATCTCGGCCATCATGAATCCGCAGTTGGTCACGGTCGATGCGACCAAGAACTACACCCTGGCCGGACCCGGCCAAATCGCCGGCGATACCGATCTCACCAAATCCGGCCCGGGCAAACTCACGCTTTACGGCGCCAACTCCCACACCGGCGCAACCACGATCAACGGCGGCATCCTCGCCCTGGGTGCGGACAGCTCCACCAGCGCCGCCACCGTCCAGAACCCCGGACTCAGCGGCGGGGCCTGCACTTCGCTCGGCTCCGGCAGCGTTACCGTTTCCGGCGGCGGACAGCTCCGCTTCGGCGGGAGGGGCGGCGGCACGGTTTACACCTACACGACGGCAAATCCCATCGTGCTCGATCAAGCAACCCTCGTTTCCCGCGATGGCCTGCAGGCGCTCACCGGCGGCCTAACCATCCAAAGTGGTGGCTCCACCTGGCTCACCGCATGGGGAACTAAAAATCTCTTCATCAACAGCCCGCTCAATGGAACTGGCCCGCTTTCCATCAACGACGAGAGTCTCGGAGGAGGCGATACCGCCCGGGGAATCGTCCGCATCGCATCTTCGAACAATCCCTACAGCGGCACCCTCACCGTGAACGGCAGTTCCGCGGGATTCCAAGGCGGCGTGCTGCAGATCGAAAACAACACCGCGCTGGTCAATGCAACGGTCCTCACTAACAACACATCGGTCCCCGGCCTCGTGTTCACCGTCGCCGCCCCACAACTCGGCGCGCTCGGCGGCAGCGGCAACATCACGTTGCCCGCAACTTCGCTCACGGTCGGAGGAAACGGCGCTTCGACCAGCCACTCGGGCGTCCTTTCCGGTCCCGGCACGTTGACCAAAACCGGCACCGGCACCCTCACGCTAGGCGGAGTGAACACCTACATGGGCACCACCACTGTGAGTTCGGGGAAACTCACTGTCACCGGTTCGCTCGCCAGCACCGCCACCACCATCGCCACCAACGCCACACTCGGCGGCAGCGGCACCATCGGCGGCGCGGTCACTTGCGATGGCACCCTCGCCCCCGGCACATCCGCCGGAACACTCACTCTATCCAACGGCCTCATCCTCGCCCCCACCAGCACCCTCAACTACGAACTCGGCACCACCTCGGACCGCGTGAACGTCACGGGCAATCTAACGCTCGCAGGCACGCTGAATGTCACCACGCTCCCGGGATTCGCCGCTGGCACCTACACCCTGATCACTTACACCGGCACCCTGACGGATGAGGACGGCCTGCAAATCGGCACCCTGCCAAGCGGGTTCGAAGCAACCATCAACACCAACACTCCGGGCCAAGTCCGGCTGGTCGTCACTCCCATACTCACTCCGTTTGAAGAATGGCAGATCGCGAATTTCGGCAGCACTTCCGCCCCGGAAGCTGCCGCCGCAGCCGATCCCGATGGCGACGCCACGACCAATGAAACCGAGTTCCGCCTTGGACTGGATCCAAAAAGTGGAAGCTCGTCATTCAAGGCAAGCGGCACCCTCGCGGCCGGTGGTTTCACCCTGACGTGGCCATCCGCCCCCGGACTGGTCTTTGAAATCCGCCGCAGCCCGACACTGGCCGGAACGTGGGAACTTCTTGATACGATCGCGCCGATCCTCCCCGGTCCGGCCAGCTACACCGACCCCGACCCACCGCAGCCGCAGGGTTTCTATCGAATCGTGCTTCAGCCGTAACCGCGCCCTATCAGGGTCTGCGCACCGGGAGCCTCAACTCGATTTCAGTGGCCGGACACTTGGAAAATTTAGTTTTTAGAGGATCCGCGCCCAAATTCTTCGGGAGAAATCCAAAATTAAATGCTACATATAAGTTTATAACACTGAAATCTTAAAAAAGGATTGCAATCCCACGCGATTGCGTGTAACCCCCGTCCATGTCCCTAACCCTAACACTTACACCTGTCACACCCCGCCGGGTGAAAAACGCCGTCAGCCCCGGCATTTTCTCCACCAAAGGCATCTCACGACTGCTGCGCCTAGCCTTCGTCAGCGGCCCTTGGCTGTTGATGACCACCCGCCTCACCACGAAGCACGCCTTCCTGATGATCCTGCTTTGTGTGCCCGCGCTACTGTTCAGTTCAATGCTGATTCTGCCAGCGATTATTTTCCAATCACCCCAGCAGCAGGCCTACTTCTATTTTTCCCAGATGCTCAATCAGGATCCCACCCGCTGGATCATTTTAGGACTGACAGGGTTCTGCTCGGTAACCGCGCTCGCAATTCCAGCGATGATCCCCAAGCCATTCACGGCGATTCGTTACTGAATTGAGCGAATCGGCGCGATTCCGCGACTTCGACGTTAGCCTGCCCTTGCAGGACACGTATTGGTGGTCAGCTTTTCGTCCCGATTTCCTGAATGCCGCGCCACGCCGCCATCCTCATCGCCTTGTCTTCCTTGGGATTCGCCCAGGAAAAGACGACTTATGACGACCATGTGTTCGCGCTGTTCCAGCAGTCCTGCCTGAACTGCCACAACCCCGACAAGTCCAAAGGCGGGCTCGACCTTTCGTCTTACGCCGCCGCGCTCAAGGGCGGTTCCGGCGGAAAAATCGTCGAACCTGGCGATGTCGGTTCGCCGCTCATTCCCGCCGTCCTGCACACCGGCGAGAAAAAGATGCCACCCGAGGGGGACAAGCTCACCAACGAACAAATCGGGATTCTCAAGCGCTGGATAGAAGACGGACTGCTCGAAAACAAATCGTCATCCGCCCGCAAGCCATCGAAGCCGAAGTTTGAAACCGCCCTGCGGTCCGATCCTGTGGCCAAGCCCGAAGGTCCGCCACCGATGCCCGCGCATCTCCTGTTGGAGCCTCCAGTCATCACCTCGCGGCCCGCTTCAATCCACGCGATCGCCGCATCTCCCTGGGCTCCGTTGCTGGCCATCACCGGGCAACACCAAATTCTCCTCCATCACACGGAAACCCTCGAATTGTTGGGCATTCTGCCATTTCCCGAAGGTGACCCGGTTTCCTTGGCATTCACGCCGGACGCCCGTTATTTGATCGTAGGCGGAGGGATTCCCGGAAAATCGGGAATCACGGTCACCTTCGACGTCACCACCGGCGCGAGGTTGCTCACCGTCGCCAAGGAATTCGACAGCGTGCTCGCCGCGGACATCCGCCCTAGCTTCGACATCGTCGCCACCGGCGGACCGTCGCGATTGCTGAAGATCTGGAACACGGAAACCGGAGAACTCGTCAAATCCATCAAAAAACACACCGACTGGATCACCGCGCTCGACCTCTCAGCCGACGGCGTCCTGATCGCCAGCGGCGACCGCAATGGCGGTGTCTGGGTGTGGGAAAGTGACACCGCCAGCGAATTTCACACGCTGCGTGGCCACCAGTCGGCGATCACAGCCACGGCGTTCCGGGCCGATTCCAACCTCCTCGCCACGGCCTCCGAGGACGGCACCGTCCGGTTTTGGGAAATGAATGGCGGCAGCGAAGTCAAAAAGACCGACGCCCATCCCGGTGGAGTCGTGGCATTTGCGTTTGCCCGCGACGGCTCATCAGTTACGGCCGGTCGAGACATGAAAGCGAAGTTCTGGAAACCCGACTTCAATCACGCCCGCGACCTCGCTCAGAACCTCCCCGCCCTGCCGACGGCGGTTGCTTTCGATTCCGAAGGGAAACGCGCCTTCATCGCCGACGCTCAAGGAGTCATACGAGTGTTCCAAACTGTCGATTCTAAGGCTGTGGGTGAAATTCACGCCAACCCACCAACCATCGCAACCCGCCTTCAAAATCTCGCCGAAGGGATTGCCAGTCAGAAGCAAACCATCGCAACCTCGGAAAAAGCCGCCACCCCGGAGGCCGTCGGCACCTGTGAGTCCGCGAAGAAATCTCTCGCCGACATGGAATCCTCTCTCAAACGTTGGACTGCCGCCGCCATCAACACAAGAGCCCTGACCACGCTTCGGGAAGCCGGCGAGTCGGCACTCGCCGTGGATGGAACCCAACTCAACTTCACTCAAGCCTCAGTTAGCATTTCGATTCAATCGAATGTTTTAAACCTCAAGCGGGAACAGCGAGAACAACTCTCCAATCGACTTAAAAATAATAAGTTGGAGCCATATTTAGCAGCCGAACTTGAAGCAATCTTGGCTGCCCTCGACATCAGAATCGCCGAGGAATGGGAGGTGTTCCTCAAAAGCGAAAACGCCGCTCTTGACCTACGAACTGCCGTCGAGCAAACCGCCCCCGTCCCGCATGAGAAACGCCTTGAGTCGATTTCCCTGCGCGAGTCTTACCACAAGGCGCTCGAATGAACGCCAGCGATCAAGGAACCGTCACGGCGATATTCTGGGTGACCGTATTGCCATCCAAGTCGATGGCCTTCACCTCAATCGTGGTGTTGCCGGTGGCAACGGCGGTGATGGTGATGTCCGTTCCCGTCAAGCTGGCCGTGGCGACGGCTGTGTTCTGGCTGAGGACCTCGTAGGTCAGAATCGGGGCCGCGTCCACCGAGGTGATTTTCACCAGTTGGGTAGGGTCCAGAGTTTCGGGCGCGCTGGCCGCGTTCACCGGCACGTCGGTTAGAGCCATGGTCTCGGTCCCGACGGTGATTTCATAGTTATAGACAGGTAGCGCATTGATTTGATCTACAACGACCATTCCGGCATCGGGCACCCGGCCAAATACGGTGAAACCACCATTCTGCACGTCGAGGTTTGCAGCGTTGTTACGCCTGTTGATGAAAAACTCGGAGGTGGCGCTGTCAGGCTGACCACCCATTTTCGCCATCGCGACGGTTCCTCTCACGTTAGAAAGTCCAGGCTCGTTGGGGAGAACCCGGACGAACTTATTGACTGTGGTGAAGCCGCTTGCAGCTGTGTATTTGTATCCACCGCCTTGAACGACAAAGTCCGGAGGAGAGCGATGAAAGAAGACATTGTCGTATTCTCCCGCATCCGTGTAATCGAGGAAGTTGTCCACTGTTTGGGGAGCGGAATACGGAAACAGGATGATGTCGAAAGTGCCAAGGGTGGTGGTGACGCGAGCGGCGCTGGCGGTGTCGGGATCTGAGAATTTACCCGCCACGGAAACGGTCTTCGGGGTTGCAATCGGGACACTCACTGCGGCGAACGACTGGACGACGGCTGGCGATGGCGAGATGGACTTCAGGATCAGGCTGCGAGTGGCGGTGCTGCCGTCGCCGAAGGTTGCGGTGAGCGTAGCCGTGTAGGCTCCGGCGGTGGTGAGGATGCCGGTAATTGTACCGTTGCTGGAATTGAACGTCAGTCCGGCCGGCAGTCCAGTCACCGTCAGTCCGGTCAACGCCGAGGGCAGTGAGACTTGAAGCGGATACAGAAAGGAACTTCCGGCAAGAATCGGCGGATTGAAACTGCCGACGAAGCCCTCCTGGGTGCGGACTTGCACCGATTTGTAGCTTGAGCTGGCCACGCGATTGCCGAAAAAGCCATTCACCACCGCGCTCACGCGGAATTCATAGGTCGTGGCGGACGCAAGATTTCCTACCGTGAACGTCTGCGCGTTCGCGGCCGCGAAGGCCGAGGCAAATGGAGTGGTGCCCACCACCCGGTAGAGAATTTCATAGCCCGTTTCGCGGGCCGACTTGTCCACCCATGTGAGGGTGGCCGAGCTATCGCTAGCCGGCGATCCGGCGAGAGTGGCAGGCGGAGCCAGCGGCGTGGATTGGATTGAGATCACGTTTGAAAAACCGGAATAGGTTCTGACCGTTCCGACGAGACGGAACGCCCGGACGCGGAACTGATGGGAGGAGGAAGGTGTAAACCCGGATACGGAACCGGTTGTAGTGGCATTTGCGGCGACGGTTCCCAAGGATTGGAAGGATCCACTGCCGACTTTCGACTCAATCTCAAAACCGCTTTCCACGGCCGAGCGATCATTCCATTTGAAAGAAAACGCACCTTCCCGCAGCGCAGTAACTACCAGGCTGGATGGCGCTCGAAATGCCTTGGTGGTCGCCGTGGCGACATTCGAGTAAGGAGTGAATTTGTCAGCCTTGAACGCCCTCACCCGGAAGGATCGAGTCTCGGAGGGGAGGTAGCCAGAGGTGATGATTTTAAATTTGATCCCTGCCCCAAGGCCGCCGAGTACCTCCCACTTTTTGGTTCCGAGCCGGGTTTCGATCTGATAGCCGCCCTCCGAAGTGGCGTTGTCGACCCAAGTGAGCTGGATCCGACCGTCATCGATCGCCTTGGCCTGGAGCATCGTGGGTTTGTCGAACTTATTGGGAGAAAGGGCTCTGACCGTAACGGTCGGGGTCAACTTCGAAAGGTTTTCCTGCCCGGCCACACCGTTGTAGGCAGTCATTTGAAAAACCAGCTCCTTCCCAGCCAGTTCGTTGGTCATGACCGTGTAGGTGGTGATGTTCGGCGTGGGAACGAGCACAAAACGCTGGGGAGTTCCGCCTTTGAGCGACACGCGGATTTCCCAGCCTGTCTCGTTCTTGGAATTGTCCTTCCAACTAACTTGGAACGCATTCACGCCGAGGGCTTTGACAGCCAGGTTGGAGGGCGCTGCCGGAGCCTTGATGGCCGCGCTGGCAAAGGGACTGCCGCCGATGAGAAAACAGGAAATGGCGGTGATCAATTTAAAGCTGCGCATGACGGATGGCCGGAAGGTTACACAAAACCCGCTGCTCGCAAAGAATTTCACAAGGTTCGTCCGGACCTGCAAAATACTTCAGGTATCCTAAATACCTGCAAGCACTCCATCTTGTGCCGCAAACCACAATCAAGCACCATATATTGTGCCATGACCACTTGATGGATTGCAGAAGGCTGAAGTCAGGGTAATTTCCCTCCAGCCCACTTCCCTCTCGGGCTTCACCCTTAACCCACACTCCTGTCTGAATGTACCTCAAAACTCTCGAAATCCACGGCTTCAAGTCGTTCGCGGATAAGACCGTGTTCGAATTCGCCAAAGGCGTGACCGGCATCGTCGGTCCGAACGGCTGCGGCAAGTCCAACGTGGTCGACGCGATCCGCTGGGTCCTCGGCGAAACCTCGGCCAAGGCCCTTCGCGGCGGCGAAATGGCGGACGTCATTTTCAACGGCACGGAAAAGCGCAAGCCGCTCGGCATGGCCGAAGTCACCCTCACGATGGGCGATTGCGAGGAAGCGCTGAAAGTGGACTACAACGAGGTTTCCCTCACCCGCCGGGTGTTCCGCGACGGACGTTCCGAATACCGGATCAACGGCACGCTTTGCCGTCTGAAGGACATTCATGACATGCTGATGGATACCGGCATCGGCCGGACCGCCTACTCGATCATGGCTCAGGGCCAGATCGACCAGATCCTTTCGTCGAAGCCGGAAGAACGCCGCGCGGTGTTCGAGGAAGCCGCCGGGATCACGAAATTCAAGCGCGAGAAGAAGGAAGCGCTGCGGAAACTGGAGTTCACCGAGGCGAACTTGCTTCGCGTGTCCGACGTGCTCGCCGAACAGGAACGCCGGATGAATTCTCTCCGCCGCCAAGTCGCAAAGGCCCGCCGCTATCAGGCGCTCGCCGCCGACACCCGGGTGCTCGACAGCCATCTCGGCCACAAGAAATTCGTCGAACTCACCGCCGAGCGTGACGAACTGGTTGTTTCCATCCGCGGCCTCGAAGTCCGCGACACCGAGCTGGAAATGCAGCTTCCCGCCAAGGAAGAAGCGGTCACCGAAGCCCGCACCGCCGCCCGGATTTTTGAAGGCGAACTCGCCGAACTCCGCCAGCGTCTCAACGAGCACCGCAACGCACTGAACTCCGCCGCAGGCCGCATTTCCTTCAACGACGAGCGCAAGGCCGAGTTGGAATCCCGGATCCGCCAGAACCACGAGGACATCGCGGAAACGAAGGAAAAACTCGCCAAGCAGGAGTTCGAATTCATCGCCGCCAACGAATCGTTGGATCAGTTGAGCCGGATCATCGCCGAGAAGGAAATCCAGCTGGCCGAGCAGGAAAGCCGCACCAAGGGTACTCGCGAGGAGCGCGAACGCATTGAAGCATCACTCCGCGAAGCCCGCGGCGAGGCGAACCGCACGCAGACGATCATCGCCTCGATGCAGGCGAAAATTGAAAGCGCCCTCGCCCAGTTAGAGGGCAATCGCGAGCGCGCCCGCCAGCTTGGTGAAGAGGAACAGCGCCTCACGTTAGAGCTGGAAGAATTTCGCGCCGAGCAAGCACGCATCGCCAGCGAGGTCGAGGCCACCGGCTCGATGCTGGGCGAACTCACCGAAGCTTTCCAAGTTGCCGAACGCACCTATCAGCACACCCGCGGCGATCTCGATGCAGCCCGCGTCGCGGCCGTGGAGTCAAACAAGGTGCTTGCCCAGCGTTCCGCCCGTTTCGATGCCGTCCGCCAGCTCGTCGAGAGCGGCGAAGGATTCGAAAAAGGCACGCAGAACGTCCTCAAGGGCCTCGGCCAACCCGACACTTTCAAGCCCGGCATCCATGGCGTGCTCGCGTCGTTTATCGAAGCTGATAACACGTGCGCTCGCGCCATTGAGGCCGCGCTTGGAAACCATTTGCAGGCCGTCCTCGTCCAGGACCAGGCGATGGCGGAAGCGATCATCGGCCGCCTGACCGAAAAACAGTTAGGCGTCGCCGCCGTCATACCCGAGACGTTCGTCGGCCACTCCACCGGCACCCAGATGGAAGCGCTTCCCGAAGGCGCCACCGCATGGGCGCTCGACCGGGTGAAGTCCGACAAGCGCATTTCCAACGTCATCGAGCGGCTGTTGGAAAAGGTGCTCATCGTTCCCAACCAGGCCACCGCGCTCCGTCTCCGCGAGGCGCATCCGGGCGTCACGTTCGTCACGCTCGCCGGCGTCATGCTGACTGGCGAAGGCATGCTTCGCGGCGGTGCGGGCACCGAAGGCAGCACCTCCGTGCTCGAACTGGCGAACGAAGTCCGCACGCTCGCCGCCGAAGTCGAAGCACTCACCGCTGCCGACGAAGCCGCCCGCAACCGGGTGACTGAGTTGGAAGCCCGCCTCGAGCAACTCCGCGAGGAAGTCGAAGTTTCGCGCGAGCGTCTCCAGCGCCAGAAGGTCGATCTATCGACACTTCAAGGCCAGCTCAGCCTTGCCACCCGCGAGGTCGAGAATTTCGAAACCAAACTCGAAAACGTCAAATGGGAGCGCGGCGAACTCGAAAACCGCGAACGCGCCGCAGCCGAAGGCCGCGAGCACATGGAAGGCGAACTCGCCTCCGCCCGCGAGCGTTTGGAATCGTTGGAAAACGAGTCCCGCCGCTTGCAATCCGAGTCGGAATCGATCGTCCGCCGCGAGCAGGACATCGTGGAAACGCTCAACGAACTGCGCACCGAGCTCGCCGTCGAGCGCCGCGCCAAGCAGTCCGCCGAGGAGCAGCAAAAGCCGATGGAAGCGCGTCTATCCGAACTCCGCGACGTGGCGATCCGCCGCGAGACGGAGATCGAGGCGTTCGACCAGCGGATCGAAGCCGCCCAAGGCGAAAACGCCCGTCTATCCGAAGAATGCGAGTCGCACAGCGCCGAAGTGGAAGACTTGCAGGTGGAGATCAACACCCGTTCCGCTGGCCGCACCGAACTGCTGGAAGCGATTGAAACCGCCGAGACCGCGCTCGCCGCCGTCCGCCGCGATCACTCGAAGGTGAACGAACAAAAAGGCCGCGAGGAAGTCGCCTGCACCAAGCTCGATCTCCGTATCGAAAGTCTCTCGACCACCATCCAGGAACGCCACCAGATCGATCTAACCACCTTCGAGCCGGATGCACACGCCTTGCTGAAGAGCATCGCTTCGCAAAAAGCCCTGCAAGGCCGCGGTGGCCGCCAGTCGATCGTCACCGGCGATGAGTCCGACGAAAACGCCGACGATGAAATGCCTACGGTCGTCGTGGATGGCACCAGCGATGATGCCGAACTCCCCGGTGAAATGGCCGGCGAGCCGGATTGGGATTTCGTCGAATCGATCGTCGCCGACATCAAGCGCCGCCTCGACGCGATGGGCCCGGTCAACCTCGACGCCATCGAGGAGTTCGACGAACTCGAAGAGCGCTACAACTTCCTCAAGGGCCAGCACGACGACCTCGTCAACTCGAAGGCCGAGCTGTTGGAAGTCATCGACCGCATCAACACCGAGACCCAGCGCCTGTTCGCCGAGACCTTCGCGCAGGTTAAAATCAACTTCCGCGAGATGTTCAAGGAACTCTTCGGCGAAAAGGGCGAGGCCGACCTCATGCTGCTCGATGAAAGCGATCCGCTGGAATCCGGCATCGAGGTCATCGCCAAGCCGCCCGGCAAGAAGCTCCAGTCGATCACGCTGCTCTCCGGTGGCGAGCGTTCGATGACCGCCGTCGCGTTGCTGTTCTCGATCTACATGATCAAGCCCAGCCCGTTCTGCGTGCTCGACGAACTCGACGCGCCACTCGACGAGTCGAACATCAACCGCTTCGTCAAGGTGCTCGACCGCTTCATCGACAACTCCCAGTTCATCATCGTCACCCACTCCAAGCGCACGATGGCCCGCGCCGACGTGATGTATGGCGTGACCATGGAAGAGTTCGGCGTTTCGAAACCCGTCGGCATGCGCCTCACCGCGGACGACGGCAAGGGCAACAAGACCGAAGCGAAAAGCGCTGCGCAGAAAGCCGCCCTCAGGCTCGACGCGTGACATAACAGATCTCCAGACAGGAGAGGGAACCTAGGGGTGGTGCGGATGGTCCGAGTGGATCCCGCGCCACCCCTAACTTTTTCTACCCTGGCGCACTTCCGCGTGTGGCCGCTGAAGAATTTTATCCGCGGATGACGCGGATTGATAGGATTGGAGAGAGTGTGAATAGATTGACTCCCTGCTTTCTTCCATCCTCTTCATCCGCGCAATCCGCGGTCGAAATTCTTCCGCCGCGGTGGGGATAAAGTTGAGCCCTTACGGCTCTTCCACGCCTTCCTCGATCACCTCATCGTCCTTCACCGGAATGGCGCGGATGGCCCGCGGCTTTTCGGGCGGGGCTTCTTCCAGCGGGTCCTCCATGGAATCTTGTCGGTCGGTAGTCAGCGGCTCGACTGGAAGGGCTTTCAAAGGACCTTCCACTTTCCGCGCGACTGGCGGCGTGGACCCGTCCAAATCCGTTGGAACGGCATCCGGCTCGCCCTCGACCTTCGGTGTCGCGCTCTCGTCAATGACGATCAGAGCCTTCTTCGGCGGGGCGATGGTGTCCGCGATGTCGTCCTTGATGCCTTCGAAAAACTTTTTGACCATCGGTGCGGCCATGCGCCCGCCGGAGACCTTTTCACCGGGCCGGCCTTCGTAGAGAACGGCGAATGAGTAGCGGGGGTTGTCAGCCGGCAGATAGCCTGCGAACCAAGCGAGGCGCTGGTTTTTCGAAGGCGGCCCCCATTGGGCGGTGCCGGTTTTCCCGCAGAGGGTGGTGTAGCTGAGCGCGGCGCTTTGACCGGTGCCGCCGCCGCCGTTGACAACGTCGCTCATGCCTTGGTGGACGACTTCCACGGCTTTCGGTTCGACCGAGAGCCATTCCTTGCGCTGGGGAAACGAGGCTTGGACGACGCGGCCGCGGGTGTCCTGGACCTGGCGGATGAGTTGGAGCTTCGGCACGATATTGCCGTTGGCGATGCCCGCCATGGCCTGGGCGACTTGCAGCGGGGTGGCGAGCAAACTCCCCTGGCCGATGGACAGGTTCGCGGTGTCGCCATTGAGAATCCGACGCTTTTCATTCTTGAGCATCCACTGGTCGTCGGGCACGAGCCCGGCATTTTCACCGACCAACGGAAGTCCGGAGAGCTGGCCGAATCCAAGCCGCCGGGCAAGGCTCAGGAATGCGGTGGGCCCGACATCGATACCGACCTGATAGAACCAGGTGTTGCACGAGCGGGCGAGCGCGCGTTTCACGTTGATCGAGCCTTCGGGAGTCTTGTTCCAGTTGTTCATGACCGTATTGCCCACACTCAGCGCGGCGGGACAATAGATCTCCGAGTTCTCGGTGACGGTGCCGTTGTTGAGCGCGGCGAGCGCGACGATCGGCTTGAAGGCGGATGCGGGCGGATAGACGGACTGGAAGGCCCGGCCATACAACGGTGCGGACGGATCCTCATTCAATTGCTTGAAGTCCTTTTCGTTGATACCGGGAATGAAATTGTTGAGATCGAACGACGGTCGCGATGCCATCACCAACACTTCGCCTGTGACCACGTCGAGAACGACGAATGCGCCGCGGCGGCAGCCGTTGCGCAGGGTTTCTTCGGCGAGTTTCTGCCAGGAATAATCGAGGGTGGTGACGATGGTGCCACCGGGGCGTGGCCGTTTGACCTGTTCTTCCAGCAGCTTGTTCCCGTTCTCGTCGAACAGCAGGCGTTTCATGCCGGGCTCGCCGGTGAGCTGGGTGTTGAAGATTTTTTCCAACCCGGCACGGCCTTCGGATTCCTCCCACAGCTGCTCGTTGAAATTGATCGGGCCGGTGGGCAGTTTGCCGACGCTGCCCGAGTAACCGATGATGTGCGAGGCCATCTCGCCCTCCGGATAGAACCGCTTGTAAATCGGGTGCAGGACCAGCCCGGCCGTGAGTTTGGACTCGATGTCGCGGGCTTCCTTCTCACCGATCTGGCCGGAGACCAGCAACGGCAGCCAGCGCCGGTTCTGATAGTGGTCGTAGAGTTCGTCGTCGGTTTTCGGGACCGTGTTCTTGAGGAACGCCGGCAGCGCGTCGAGCCGGGCGTGGGCCCAGCTGAGGACGAAATCCCGATTGGCATTTTCAAACTGGCGGAACTGGAGGGCGACTTGATAGGCGACCTTGTTTTGCGCGAGCGACGCTCCTCCCCGGTCCACAATCTGACCGCGGGGCGCGGGAATTCTGAGGGTGATCGTCCGCGCGTCCTTGCGGGTCATGATCGCTCCGTCCGCGGCATTGCGAAGGACCGGTGCCACCACCGGAGCTTGCACCGGGATATTGTTCGAGGCGATGATCGGGGCGGATTTATCCTGTGCACTAACCGGCAATGTCACGAGACAGGAAACCAGCGAAAGTCGGCGAAAGGACGAGGAACTCATCATGTGGGTGGCGAAGGCTAGGCGGGGAATCCCCTCAAGGCAACGCTCAATCCCACCCGCTCTCGTCCCAGTCCGCGGGCGATTGTCCGAAGCTCTTCACGATCTCCGTCGGCAAGAAAATGAATTCATCCTGGCGCTTCTGCGACGGGTCCATGTGGAAACGCACCTGTCTGCGTTCGCTGCGCCCCTTGGCCACCACGGTCAGATCCGCGAGGATTTCCAGCGCGCCGTCGGCCCGCGGCTTGACTTGGAGCAGCCCGGGGATCGGGTAGATCGCGCGGCTGGTTCCGGGTTCGCCCTTGGCCGGCTTGAACTCCGCCCGCTGGCCCAGATGGACGGCGGGGTGCCATTCGTCGCGGCCGGTTTTCGACGTGCGGGTGCGGATGCGATGGACGACGAGGGATTCCAGCTTGCCCGTCTCCCCGGTGGCCTCGATCCGCCAACGGAACGGGCCGTCGAAGGTGGCCACCGCGGCGGAAACCACCATCGCGCTCAGCGCATAGGAAGGACCGTCGGTTCCTTCCGGTTTCACCTGCATCCGGATCTCCGCACCATTGAGGCGGACCGACGGGGAGACGACTCCGTAGGTGTGCTTCTTCGCGGTGAGGCTGACGCAACTGTCCAGTGAAACGAGACAAATGGCCGCAAGAGCCGCTCTTGCTGCAACCCGGGAGCCGTGCATGATGACGGCAATGAGCGATTGGAATTTCATGTCGGTGATCATTCTGCTGGGGGTGTTCGCGCTTTGGAAGCTGGAACTCGCCGCGACATTGCTCAATCTGAAGGCCTTCCCGACTGCCGTTCCCAAAGCCTTGGAAGGCCTGATGGATGAGGCGAAACTGGACCAGGCCCGCGACTATCTGCGGGTGAACGCCCGCTTCGGGATTCTCCAGTCCACGGTCTCGCTGGTGGTGCTGCTGGTCTTTTGGTCGCTCGGCGGCTTCGCCTGGCTGGATGGTTTCGCGCGATCGCTCACGCCTTCGCCGGTGATCGCCGGTTTGATTTTCCTGTCGCTACTGTTTCTCGGCCAAAGCCTAATTTCCCTGCCCTTCTCGATTTATGACACCTTCGTGATCGAACAGAAATTCGGCTTCAACCGCTCGACGCCCGCCACCTTCATCATGGACCGGTTGAAGGGGTTGGTGCTCGCCGCCGTCATCGGCCTGCCGCTGATGGCCGCGGTGCTGTGGATTTTCGGAAACGTCCCGCACGCCTGGCTGTGGGCCTGGCTCGTCGTCACCGCGTTCCAGCTTGTCCTCACGTATCTCGCGCCCTCGCTGATCATGCCGCTGTTCAACAAGTTCACGCCGATGCCCGACGGCGAGCTCAAGCAGCAAATCGAAGAGCTGGGCGTGAAATGCGGATTCCCCCTAACCGGCGTGTTCGTGATGGACGGCTCGAAACGTTCGACCAAGGCCAATGCCTTTTTCACCGGCCTCGGCAAGCGCAAGAAGATCGCCCTGTTCGACACCCTCGTCGACAAAAGCAGCCAGCCGGAACTGCTAGGCGTACTAGCCCATGAGATCGGCCACTTCCGCTGCGGCCATATCAAGCAGCGCCTCGCCGTCGGCATCCTGCAAACGGCCGTGATCTTCTATCTGCTTGGCCTCGCCACCGATCCCGACGGAAAATTCGCCCGCCTGCTGTTCGACGCCTTCGGCGTGAAACAAATCTCTCCGCATGTCGGGCTCCTGCTTTTCAGCATCCTGCTCGAGCCTGTTAGCAAGGCGCTCGGAGTGCTCGCCAATGCCTGGTCGCGCCGCCATGAATTCGAAGCGGACGCCTACGCCGCCGAGGTTACTGGCGACGGCGCGGCACTCGGTGAGGCTTTGAAAAAAATGTCCGCCGACCATCTTTCGCACCCCTCCCCCGCCCCGCTGCGGGTGTGGCTGGACTACTCGCATCCGCCGCTGGTGGAGCGACTCGAAGCCTTGGCGAAGTGCTGACTTCGGTCGGATTGAAACATCGACCTCGGCTGGAACCGGTCAGAATCTATCAACTCCACTCTTCTAGGAGTTTTTCTCAGGACTCAACGTGAATCCTGCCAATAGACGCCGGGTCAGGGGTCGCCATCTTTAAAGGCATTCGAGTTACGTCGTCGTCCGACTCCAATACCCGAGAATTGGACACCCACAAGCCACGCCACAACCCCTACAAACACCATGAAATCCACATCCCTCTCCGCCCAGCAACAGCACGCATCGGAACCCCTTGCTCCACAGGAAATCCACCCGAAAGCGAACGTTCAGCAGAAGGTCACCCCAGCGGCTCATCCGCTCTACCCGTCTCATCAAGTCTTCCTATGGCTGCCCGGCATGGCCGGGCAGGAATTGCCCTTCTGCTCCTGCAACCGTGAAGCGCCTGGCATCGCCATCGAGGACGGCGTGTTTGCCAGCGATGATCTTCACGACAGCGAGGGTAATCTCCATGCGCCACCATTTCCCGTCAGCCACCGCACGTTCGTCTCCTGGCACACGCACCTCACGCCGCCCGTCTCATTCCACCCCGTGCCGATCAAACGCTTTCTCTCGATTTCTGAAATGGAAGATCTCGCCCGCAAAGTGTTGGAAGTTTCCGGCGAGGAGCTCTCGGGAAACGCCCATTTGCTCAGCATTCTCCGCAACGAATACAAGTGCTACATTCTCTATTTCCTGGCCCGGAGCGGTCTCCTCGATAACACCACTCCCCATCGGAAATAGGGACTGGCCCGGCCCACCTCGCGCAAAACCCTGCGCCGGGTGATGGCGTCGGCGGATGCCATTGAGCATGCACTATTGGATCTCGTGGTCGTGGATGTGGACGATCCGATTTGCACGGAGAATCAGCGGCAGGTGGCGGGTTTAATGGACCCTTTGCAGGGAGTGTTCCAAGGAGGCGATGGCGGCGGCGATCCCTGCGAATTGGGAGAACTTTCAAATGCGTGCTTGTTTTCCTTCAAAAACCAGCCATAGCCTCGCCGCCCGGCAAGCCAGACGATCTGCGAGTCCGGAAGATTGACTCAAAATTGCTCATGGATACGCCTCCTTTTTCTGAACTCGGGTTGCCCGATACTTTGCTCGCCGCCATTGAAACTCTCGGCTACGAGCGTCCTTCTCCGATCCAGGCGATGAGCATCCCGCCTGCCCTGCTGGGCAAGGACATTCTCGGCCTTTCCGCCACGGGATCGGGAAAAACCGCCGCTTTCACGCTGCCGGCCCTTTCGAAACTCAATGTGAAGGAGCTCTACCCGCAGGTGCTGATCCTCTGCCCGACCCGCGAACTCGCGGTGCAGGTTTGCGAGGAAGTCCACCGCCTCGGCGCGAAAATGCAAGGGCTGCACGCGACTCCCGTTTACGGCGGTGCTCCGATCGACCGCCAGCTCCGCGCCTTGCGCTCCGGCGCGCAATTGGTCGTCGGCACTCCAGGACGTTTGCTCGACCACCTTCGCCGCGGCAGCTTCGACGCGTCGCGCATCAAGATGGCGATCCTCGACGAGGCCGACCGCATGCTGGACATGGGTTTCAAGGATGAAATGGACGAGCTGTTAGCCGCGCTGCCCGCCGAACGGCAGACTTTGTTCTTCTCCGCGACGATGAATCCCGGAGTTTCGCGTCTCATCCAGAAATTTGGGAACAGCCCGGAAGTCATCCAGATCGAGCAAAAGGCCCGCACCGTTTCGACGGTCGAGCAGTCGTATTTCGAAGTCCGCCAGCGGTCCAAGGTCGAGGTGCTTTCGCGGATTCTCGACATGAACCCGCCGCGTCTCGGCATCATTTTCTGCAACACGAAACGCTCGGTCGACGAATGCACCGAGGACCTCGTCAACCGCGGTTACGCCGCGGACCGCCTCCATGGCGATATCACCCAGCAAATGCGGGAGCGCGTCCTGAAACGTTTCCGCGAGGGAGCCGTCGAAATCCTGGTCGCCACCGACGTGGCGGCGCGCGGACTGGACATCGAGGAAATCGACATCGTTTTCAACTATGATCTGCCGACCGACCCGGAAGATTACGTACACCGCATCGGCCGCACCGGTCGTGCCGGACGCTCAGGCCGGGCGGTTAGTTTTGTCTATGGCCGTGAAATCTATCGGATGCAGTCGATCGAGCGCTACACCCGCAGCGTGATCAAGCGCGAGCGCATCCCGTCCGTCGAGCAAGTCGAGGGACGCCGCGCCGATTTGATTTTCGACGATCTGAAGGAGCGTCTCGAATCCGGGAAATTCGATGCCTATCAGGACAACATCGACCGCCTGCTCGAACAAGGCCACACGCCCACCGACATCGCCGGCGCCTTGGTCACGATGATCCGCGAAGCCAGCGGCCGTGAGGGCTCCGCCATCGAGGAAGACCGCGAGGCGGATCGTCCCGCCCGCCGCGAGACCGCCCGCCCGCAACGCGATGACCGCCCGCAATACGACGACCGCGGGCCGCGGCCGGAGCGTTCCGGACCGCCACGCGGCCCATCGCCGGGCTCGGAAGCCGGGATGACCCGCCTGTTTTTATCACTCGGCAAGACCCACGGCGTGATGGCCAAGGAAATTGTCGGCATGCTCTATCGGGAAGCCGGATTGCCGGATGGTTGCCTGGGCCGCATCTCGCTTTTCCCGAAACACTCGCTGGTCGATGTGCCGGAGCAATTCGTCGGCCAGGTGATCGACCGCACCCGCAACGCCCGCCTCCGCGGCCGCCCGTTCCGCATGGACGTGGACCGTGGGCCGGGTGACCGGGACTGAACCGTGGTCACAAGGCGGGTTGGAGTGATTCTGCTATAGCTGTATTGCGCAATGCTACCCTCGTGTGCTTCCTTGCGGCGGCCAATCCGGTAACGTCTCCTCCATGACCAGCGCTGATCTATCAGGCAACCCGCGGAGGTTCGTCATCTTCACGGTTTTCTACAATGCCCGGGCTTACTATCCCGTGCTGGCAATCCTGTTCCTCGACCTCGGCCTGACGCTCGACCAGTTCGTCCTGCTAAACCTGATCTGGGCGGCGACGATTTTTCTGTTCGAAGTCCCGTCGGGAGCGCTGGCGGACACCATCGGCCGGAAGAAACTGCTGGTCACTGCGGCGAGCCTGATGGTGGTGGAAATGCTCTGCCTGCTGTTAGCTCCGCGCAACGGCGGGGCGATGTTGGTCACCTTGTGTGTGGTGAACCGTGTGTGCTCGGGGTTGTCCGAAGCCTGTGCCAGCGGCGCTGACGAAGCGCTCGCCTACGATTCCCTCCATGAAAGCGGGCGGGCGGATTCGTGGGACAAGCTGCTAGCGACTTCGATGCGCTGGCGCTCGGCCGGGATGGTCATCGCGATGATCCTCGGTGGATTGATTTACGACCCGGAGGCTATCAACCGGTTGTTGCCCGTAAATTTCCACCTTTCCGCGAATATCGTTCACCGCCTGCCGGTCGCGCTGGTTCTCTGCCAAGCCGTCGTCTGCCTGATCGTCACGCTGCGGATGGTGGAGCCGCCAAGGCATGCGACCGTTGATGTTGGAAGCACCTGCAGGGGGGCTATCAGAATCACCCTCGATACCGCCCGCTGGGTCTTCACGAACCCGAAGACCCTGGTCGTCGTGGTGATCGGGCTGTCAATCGACTCGATCGTTAGAAACTTCGCGACGATCACCAGCAGCTACTACCGGTTGATCGAGCTGCCAACGTGGGTCTTCGGTTTCATCGGGGCGAGCATGGGCGTGCTCGGATGGTTCGTTCCCGCCATCGCGAAGAATCTCAACACACGCTTCGGCACGCTGACCAACCTCGGCATCGCCGCCGCGGTGTCCTTGATGGGTCTCGCAGCGCTGGCTCCGGCGTGGCCGATCTTCGGCCTGCTGCCAGCGATGCTGTTGATGACCACACTCGGCTATCTCGGTTTCACCGTAAGCCGGGCGCTGCACCGCGAGGCGGATTCGTCGAAACGCGCCACCGTGCTTTCGGTCAAGGGGCTGGCCTTCAACTTGGGCTACGGACTTTTCAGCCTCGGCTTCTCGCAGCTGCTGGCGAGTTTCCCGGATCAACCGGCCGGTGCCGCACTGCGCCATGCCCTGGCCTGGCAGGTTCCGGCCTTCGCACTTTTCGCGATGATCCTTTTCGCATGGGCAGGTTTTCGGTGGAACCGCAAATCCGCGGATTAATCCTCGGCCGCCAAGCTCGCGTTTCTCAAATATTCACAAATCACCGGAATCCGGTCGCCGACCCGATCCATCTCGAGCAAACTCTGCCGCAGGTCGGCCTCGTGGACGAATTGCTGGCAGACGATGTCCGTCATGAGGCCTGGATCGTCCGCCCGGTCCAACAGGGCGAACACCCCGCTCTGCACCTCCTCGGGCAAGGGGCGCACCGCATCCTCCACCGCGCCGCGGAGGGTTTTCATCGCGGCCTGCGACTGGTTCTCCGGCGTGAAGACCGAGAGAACCGGCTCGATGCTGGCGTACGGGAAATCGTGCCCGCCGAGCCACTCCGTGAAACGCACCCGCATCACACCGTGGATCAACAGCTGCGAGGTGCCGTCGTTTTGTTCCCGGGACGCGCGCACCAGACCGATCGTTCCGACCGGGGCCACGAAATTCGCAGGATCACCCACCTCCTCCCCTAACAAGCGGGCCACTGCGAAAAAGCAATCCCCTTCCAGAGCCTTCTCCAGCATCTTGCGGTAGCGCGGCTCGAAAATGTAAAGCGGCAGTCCCCCGTGCGGAAACAGCGTGCAGTCGGGCAAAAGCATCACGCCGCAGCGCTCGGGAAGATGAATACTGGCCATGCTCCGGCCAAGGAACCACCGGCACCCGTCCGATGCAAGTCAGATAGATTTGCCCGCAAGTGGATATTCGCTTGAAAAATCCGCTGGAACCGTTTTTTCAAACAAGAACACTTTGCGGCACCGCTCTCCGCGGAATTCGCAAAGACAACCCTCTTTTTATCCCATGATCGAAGTCGAGACGCTGACCAAACAATTCGGAACCAAACTTGCCGTGGACAATCTCACGTTCACGGTGAAAAAGGGCGAAGTTCTCGGATTTCTCGGACCTAACGGTGCCGGCAAATCCACCACCATGCGCATGATCACCGGGTTCATCCCGCCCACCCATGGCGACGCCCGGGTCTGCGGAATTTCCATCGTGGACAGCCCTGGCGAAGCGAAAACCAAGATCGGTTACCTGCCCGAATCCGCGCCGCTTTACAACGACATGACGGTCGTCGGCTTCCTCAAATTCTGCGCCGCCATCCGTGGCCTCAAAGGCTCCGCGAAAAATGACGCCGTCGAGCGCGCCATCGAGACCTGCTTCCTCAACTCGGTCGCCAAGCAGGCAATCGACACGCTGTCCAAGGGTTACCGCCACCGCACCTGTCTTGCCCAAGCGCTGCTCCACGACCCGGAAGTGCTGATCCTCGACGAGCCCACCGACGGCCTCGACCCGAATCAGAAATTCGAAGTGCGCCAGCTCATCAAGCGACTCGGAAAAACCAAGGCAATCCTCTTCTCCACCCACATCCTCGAAGAAGTTGAAGCCGCCTGCACCCGCGCCGTCATCGTGGACCGCGGAAAAATCGTCGCCGACGGCACGCCCGCCGAGCTGGTTGCCCAATCCGAAACCGGCTCCCTAACCGACCTGTTCCGCAAGGTCACCACCCGCGACACCGAAGCCGCGGCATAAAGAAAAAGCTGAAACGCTGAAATGCCGGGAAGCTGAAAGCTTCGCCTCTGCATTTCAGCTTCTCAGCATTTCAGAATTTCAGCATTTAACATCCACACCTCCATGTCTTCCTGCACCATCTACAAGCGCGAGCTCTCCAGCTATTTCTCGCAACCCACGGCTTACGCGATCATCGTCATCTTCCTGTTATTCTCGCTCGGGCTCACCTTCACGTTCGGTGAATTCATGCGCGTCGGGGATTCTTCCCTCGAGTGGACCTTCATCTTCTGGCATCCCTGGGTTTACATGCTGTTAGCACCGGCGGTCGGCATGAAACTCTGGGCCGACGAGCAACGCACCGGCACCATCGAACTGCTAGGCACCTTCCCGGTTTCCACCTGGAGCGCAATCATTGGCAAGTTCCTCGCCGCCGCCACGGTCTGGCTGATCGCGCTGCTTCTAACGTTCCCGATCGTCTGGACCGTGAACCATCTGGGAAATCCCGACAATGGAGCGATTTTCTCGGGCTATCTGGGAAGTTTCCTCGTCTGCTGCACCTTCCTCGCCGTCACCATGCTGGTATCCGCCTGCACCCGCGACCAAGTGGTGTGCCTGATCGTCTCGGTCTCCATCTGCGTGCTGATCCTGCTCTGCGGCTATGATCCGGTCACCCGCGAGTTGTCGAAAATCGTTACGCCCGGCGTTCTTGAGGGAATCGTTTCCTTCGGTGTGTGGGACCACTTCAGTTCCCTGAACAGCGGCTTGTTCCGGTTGAAGGATTTCATCTGGTTCGGCTCGATCATCTTCGTCTGCCTGCTCGGCACCAGCGCCATCCTTTCCTCCAAGCGCGCCTAACCGCTTTTAGCTTTTCAGAATTTCAGCATCTCAGAATTTACCATGAAAACCACCCATCCGGTCACCCGCGCAGCCTTTGGAGTTGCCGCGCTCGTCGCCATTGCCGTTCTCGCCAACTGGCTTGTCTCCCTAACTCCCATCGGCAACCGCGGCGCCGACTTCACCGAGAACAAGGTTCACACTCTATCCGACGGCACCCGCTCGATCCTCACCGAGCTCGATACGCCCGTCGTCATCCGTTACTACGCCTCGCGCAGCACCGACTACATGCCGGAGGAACTCAAGCTCCACATGCGCCGCGTCGATGACCTGCTCAAGGAGTATTCCTCCATCGCGGACACCAGCGCCCGTTCCAAAGGCAAGCTCCGCATCGAAAATCTCGATCCGGAACCCGACACCGATGCCGAGGACTCCGCCAACCTCGATGGCATCAACGGCCAGCGCATGAACGACCAGAACCTGTTCTTCGGCCTCGCCGTTTCCTGCCTGGATAAAACCACCGTCATCCCATTCCTCAATCCCCGCGAGGAAACGATGTTGGAATATCAGCTTTCCAAGGCCATCGCCGAGGTCAGCACGCCGACCAAGCCGAAGATCGGCATCATGTCCGCCCTCGATCTGAAAGGCGCGCCCGCCATGATGCCCGGCCAACAACCGACCCAGGGCTGGGTGATCTATCAGCAACTCAAGCAGTCCTTCGACGTCGTGGACATCTCGATGGAGGCAGCCACCATCGACCCGAAGCTCATCAAGGTCCTGCTGCTGTTCCACCCCGCCGGAATCACGCCGGAAGCCGAATACTCGGTGGATCAATACCTGCTCAACGGCGGCACCGTCGTCGCCTGTCTTGATGCCTGCTCGGTGGCCGCGCAGATGACCCAACCTCCTTCGAACCCGATGATGGGCCAGCAACCGCCCAATCCGGTCACCTCCACCCTCCCCACCCTGCTGTCCGCCTGGGGCGTGAATTACGAATCCAAGGAGGTTCTGGCCGATCCCACGCTCGCCACCAAACTCGGCGGAGATCGCCTCGGATTCGCCGTCCTAACACTTGGCAAGGACCAGATGCCGCAAAAGGACGATGTCATCACCAAGGACCTTGGTTCCGTCACCTTATTCCTGCCGGGTGCCTTCACCAAGACCGGTGCCACCGGCATCACCGCCAGCACCCTCATCCAATCCAGCACCCGTGCCGGCTTCGTCGATGCCATGAAAGCCTCCCAGCTCGATGCGTCGCTCGGCCGCACGCTCAAGTCCAACGGCACCGCCTACGATCTCGTCACCCATCTATCAGGCACCTTCAAGACGGCCTTCCCCGATGGCAAACCGAAGCCGACCAGCGAAGGGACCGAAAACAAGGATGCCCCCAAGCCAGAACATCTCAAGGAAGCCGCCAGCCCCGGCAACGTTTTCCTGATCGCGGACGTCGACGCGTTCTTCGACCGCTTCGCCTACCACATCCAGCCCATCGGCGGAACCCAGATGGTCTCGCTGGCAAACGGCAACGCCACGCTGTTGCTCAACCTGCTGGACCAGGCGGTGGGCTCCAAGTATTTGATCGGTTCGCGTTCGCGTTCCGCGATCGCCCGCCCATTCACCGTGGTGAAGGAGATGGAGGATAAGTTCGAAAAAACCGCGGGTGCGAAACAGGATGAATACGAAGCGAAAGCCAAGGCAACCCAGGAAAGACTCAACGACCTCCAAGCCGAAAGAAGCCGCGGTGCGGGGCCTTACCTAACACCAGCCCAGGAGGAGGAACTCAAAAAGCTCAGGGCGGAACAGGTCAAGTATTCCAAGCTGATCCGCGAGCAGCAAAAAGACCTCCGCCGCCAGAAGGACAAGCTCGCCGGCAACATCACCCTGCTCAACGTCGCCGCCATGCCGGCGCTGGTGGTGCTGGTCGGACTCGCTCTTTTCATCCAACGCCGCCGCTCGACACGCGCCAGATAAGAGGTTGAGAGTGAAAAGTTGAGAGTTGAGAGCGAAGACTCGGAAACTCCAGCGATTCACTCCTCCTCTCTTTCTCTAAACTCTCAACCATCAACTCTCAACTTCTTCCCATGAACAAACGCCAGGTTACCATCCTCTGGGTCATCGCCATCGCTCTCGGTGCGGCGGTGGCCGCCGTGAAGCTTAGCCAGAACGCCTCCACGCGCAGCGCCACCAAGCGCATCCACGGGCAAACGTTGTTTGAATTCTTCCCCGCCACCGAAGCCGCCACCATCGACATCCAGGGCGCCGCCGACGCCGTGACCCTCGCCCGCAAGGACGGCAAGTGGGTGGTCGTCCAGCGCGACAACTATCCGGCTAACAGCACCTTCGTCAACGACCTCATCCGCACGCTCGGCGAGCTCAAGGTCACCCAGGGCTTGGAAGCGGGTCCGTCGTTCGCGCCGCGCTTCGGCATGGACGAGGCCGCGACCAAGCCCGAGGACCGCGGTCTAACTGCCACCTTCAAGGACGCCTCCGGCAAGGAGCTTGCCAAGGTCTCGCTCGGCAAGAACATCGAAAGCGGTGCGGCGCACTCGCCGATGGGCGGGAGCAGCGCGGTGGGCCGCTACGTCCGCAACCACGCCGACGAATCCGGCTTCTACGCCGTCAGCGAGATGTTCCCGTCTGTTAGCGCCGAAGCCAAGCGCTGGCTGTCTGACAGCTTCATCAGTCCTGAGAAAATCAAATCCATCACCGTCAGCCAACCCGGCAAGACCGAGCCCGCGTGGAAACTCACTCGGGAGGGTGAGGAAGCCGAATACAAGCTCGAAGGCGCAACCGCCGCCGAGGTGCTCGACACCACCGCGACCAGCCCGCTCAAGAGCTTGTTCTCCTATGCCGGTTTCGAAGACGTGGTCCCCGCAGACAAGGTCGCAGAGAAAATCGTGGCCGACCAGAAGCGCACCGTCACCCTTGAAACTTTCGAGGGCTTTACCTACACCGTGAACATCTCACCGACCAAGCCGGCCGCCGCGCCGCCTGCTCCTGCGAGCCCCGGAGCCGTGCCTCCCGCCGCAGAGAATTTCCTCGTCACCGTGGACGTAGCCGCTGAGCTGCCGAAGGAGCGCAAGAAGGCGGAAGGTGAAAAGCCCGAGGACGCCAAGACCGCGGACACCGCCTTCAGCGAGCGCCTCAAAACCCTCAGTGAAAAGCTTGCCAAGGAAAAAGCCTTGGCCGGAATCACTTTTGAAGTCGGCAAGAGCACCGTCGAATCCTTGCTCAAGGACCGCGCCGGACTCATCACCAAGGCCACCCCGCCAACGTCGGACGCCGCGTCTAACGGAGGAGTCCAAAAGCTCCCCGGCGGCATGATTGCCCGCCCGCCTGTCTCCGCCACCACCCCGCCCATCGAGGCGGTCACGCCGCCGATCTCCATCCCGATCGTCGAAGGCGACCAGGATGACGAGGAGCCGGTCGATGGAGTCGAAGAGGAAGACAAGTGATTCCAACCGGAGTGCGGCACGCTCCGCTGCCTCCTTTGGCGGACGGAAGCTCTGCTCCATGCGGTGCGGAGCTCTTCCTGTTCACTTCCGCGCGTTCAGGTTTATGGAATTTTTGAAAACGTGGCTGGCGCAGGACGCGTCAGCCACTTTTCTGCCTGTGCATTTGGCGACAGGAATGTCGCCCTCCCCATGATCTATCAGCCGGGCAGCAGGTCCTTCACTGCGTCGCGCTCTTCCAACAGCTCGCCGATCGTTAGATCGATCTTGCCCTGGCTGAAGGCATCGACGGGGACGCCTTGGACGACTTCCCATTTGCCGCCTTCCAGCGTGCGGATGGGCATGGAGGCCATGAGGCCTTTGGCAATGCCGTAGGAACCGTCCGAGCAGACGGCGACGGAATGCCAATCGCCGGCGGGAGTCGGGGTGATGAGGCTTTTCACGGTGTCCATGGCGGCATTCGCGGCGGAGGCGGCAGACGACAAGCCACGGGCCTTGATGATGGCGGCACCACGCTGTTGGACGGTGGCGATGAATTCGCCCTTGAGCCACTCGTGGTCGGTGATGACTTCGGTCGCGGGCTTGCCGTCGATTTTGGCGTTGGTGAAATCCGGGTATTGGGTGGCGGAATGGTTGCCCCAGATGCAGAGGTTGGTGACCTTGGACTGGTGGACGCCGGCCTTTTGGGCGAGCTGGCTTTTCGCGCGGTTTTCATCGAGCCGGGTCATCGCGAAGAAGCGGTCGGCGGGGATGCCGTCGGCGTTGTTCATGGCGATGAGGGCGTTGGTATTGCATGGATTACCGACGACCAGGATGCGGACATCCTTGGCGGCGTTGCGGGCGATGGCCTGGCCCTGGCCGGTGAAAATCTTGCCGTTGATGCCGAGCAGATCAGCGCGTTCCATTCCGGCCTTGCGCGGCACGGAGCCGACGAGAAGACACCAGTTAGCATCCTTGAAGCCAACGTCGAGATCGGCGGTGCCGACGACTTCGTTGAGCAGCGGGAAAGCACAATCGTCGAGTTCCATGATCACGCCTGCGAGCGCTGGCAGGCCGGGCTCGATCTCGATCAGTTTGAGATTCACCGGTTGGTCGGGGCCGAAGACGAAGCCGGAAGCGATGCGGAACAAGAGGGCGTAGCCGATCTGGCCAGCGGCACCGGTGATGGAGACGGTAATTGGAGTTTTCATAGGTAAAAATACGGGGAGGCCGGGAGGCTAGGGAGTTGACGGGACGGGGTCAACTGACAAGAGAAGGCCACACCTGAGGAGGTGGGACTGAGGCCCACCCTGCCGATGGAAAGAGAGCGAAAGGAGCTCCGCACTGTATCCTTTGCTACCATCGACTTGGTGGACGAGACGTCCACGCTCCTTACTGGTGCAAGTATTGCCAGATGGCGTCGAACTGCTTCTTCGCGTCGCCTTCGAGCACGTCGGTGCGCTGGGATTTGTTGTCCTGCGAGTAGCGCGGCATCTTGGTCGTGGGCGTAACCGACTGCGGATTGTCCATCCAACGGTGGAAATATTCCTCACGGATGCGTGACGCGGTGAGCTTGAAATCGACGCCCTCCACCTCGAAGGCGGCGGTGGGTTTCTGGTCGCCGATGGCGTGGCAGGTGATGCAGCCGAAGCCGCCGGCGCTAACGAGGTTCTTGCCGATTTCCGCCAAGGCGGGATCCACCTTGACCACTGCGGGCTTGTTAGGTTCGAGACCGTGGAGGCGGGAGAATCCGTTGGCGAGCTGGCTGGCCTGGGTGCGGAACGACGGCATCCGCATGGCGAGCCACGGCCGAGGCCGCGGATCGGCGGTCCCGGCGATCATCGACTCGATGGCGGTGGTATACAGCATTTCCCCGGTGAAGGTGAGCTGCGGACGAGTTTGATCGACGCGCTCGCTGAGCTTCGGCAGGTGCGCGGCGAGCGGAGCGGTCTCGGAATGGAATCCGGCTAACAGCGACTCGTGTCCATCGATGGCGTGGCAGGCGGTGCAGCGGAGAGCTTCGCTCTGGCGCGTCACATACTCGGAGGAAGTGTCGCGACCGAGCGAGCCGGAGCCGGTCTTGGCGAAGGCGGCGAGTGCGGCACGGTCGTTGTCATCGAGGTTCAGGTGCGGGGCCTTGCCCCGTTTTTCGGCGGGTGCGACGCAGCCGTTGGCAGCCCAATCCTTTTTGAAAATCGCATCCATCGGAGCGGGCGCGGTCGATGGCGACATCGGCATGCCGGGGTGGCAGACACCACATTGGAGGGATTCCGCGACCTTGGCACCGCGGGCGGAATCGCCGGCCAGGAACTCGCCGGCGAGTTTGGTTTCCTTGCCAGCGGATGTTTGAGTTAGAAATGCGGCGATGCTGTTAGCCTCGGCGTCGGACAGCCGGAAGTTCGGCATTTTGGTGAAAGGATTCACCGCGTCGGGCTGCTTGAGGAAGGCGACGAGAGTTCCGGGAAGATATTTGGAGGCGACGTTGTTGAGCGGAACGCGGTTGGGATCGGCGATGCCTTTGTCAGGTAAATTATGACAGGCGATACAGCCCAGTTCGTGGAAATGGACGCCACCTTCCTTCGCCAGCGCTGCGTCCGGTGCGGGACCGGCGGGAGCGCCGGTTTTCAACCCGACCAGATAGGCTGCCAGATCGCTGGCTTGCTGACGGCCTGCCTCGGTCGCGGCGTCGACCAGCGCGGGCATGTGGGTGGTGGGCTTGAGAGCTTGCGGATTGGCGATCCAGCGGCGCAGCCATTCCTCGCTGGTGCGGTCGCCCGTGCCGAACAGAAGGGGCGCGATCTCCGCTGTCTCGGGCATCGGCGACGTGCCGAAGCCGGTGCCGGAGCTGTGGCATTTCACACAGTTCTGGGTGGCGAACAGAAAGCGCCCGCGACGCTGCAAAGCCCCGAGAGCTGTGGCATCCGAGGGCTCTGTCTTGAACGCGGAAGGCGGAATCGTCTGGCGAGGAAACGAGGCTTCCTCCCAGAACAACCGGAACGCCGCGGTGCCATCCGGCTTGCTGGTGTAGCTGAGTTCGAACTCGTGCTCGCCGGGATTCAATCGGGTGGACTCCGAGGCTTTGCCTGATAGATCGGACTCCCGGGTGAGCACGTCCTTGCCGGCGATCTTCAAGCTGGCAGCGCCTTCGCCTTCGAAGGAAAAGACGAGACGCTGGCGGCGCGGAACCACGAGCTTGCCTTTCCAGACGACTTGGAACGCGCCGGGTGTTAGAAATGGTGTGGCCGGTTCGCCGGGCGCGAGGCTGAGGGCGGGAAACCGGTCGATGCGGGAATCCGTGGCACCGTCGCGGGTGAAGGTGGCGGTTAGGTCGGCGTGGGCGGTGGCCAGGAGAAAGAGTTGGAGCGAGACGCTCCAAGCACGGCCTGCGGCGAGACGCCGCAGCCACTTTGCATTCCCGTTAGTTTCCATAGACCGTGCCATAGAATTCGCCTTTGATCACTTTGGCGTCCTTGTCCTCGAGGTCGTAGGTGACTTTCAAGGTCATGGCTGGCTTCATGCCGGCGAGGACGAGTTCGACGGTTTGGCCGTCGGGAAGCAGCTTGGCGGACTCGATCTCGACGGTGTCATGCTTGCGATGGTCCTTGGATTCCTTTTCGAGCGCCAATTTTTCAGCCTCCCGGTCCGGCTTATCCACGGAAAACTCGCCGGAACCGTATTGCGGCCCGCGGACGTAGTTCCAACGCTCGGAGCTGTAGCTGGCCACGTCCTGGGCGAGCTCTGCATCGAGCTTGGTCGGGAATTTCAGGCGGATGCCCTTGGAGGTGTATTCGAGCTTTTCAGGAACGGTCACGACCACATCGGGATTGTGGCGGACGCGTTGGAAGGCACACTCGGTGGCCGCGTTGGTCTGCCAGCCGCGGAAACCGAGGAGATAGAGCGAGCCGTCTTTCTGGAACCGGGCGCGCATCGCCGACGACTGGAGGGTGATCGGTAACTTCACGACTCCACCCTGGATGCCGCCGTTAGACCGGGGCACCGGCAGGACGCGATAGACGCAGGATTGGCCGTAGGAAAGGTGGAGCAGCGTGCCGGCTGCCAGACCGAAGTTCGCACCTTCCGGGACCCAGACTTGCGAAGCTCCGGAATTGTCCACTGACATCGGCAGATAGCAGAGAGGCTCGGTGTAGGGTGCGTCCTTGAGGGATTGGCGGGAGGCCTCGGTGCCGAAGAAGGCGGGAGTCTTGCTAGGAAGGACGTAGTTGATCTTGCAGCACGGTTGGTTGGTGCCCTCGTTCTCGCCGGTGGTGATTTCCCCGTTAGGTCCGATGCCAAGACCGCCTGGCGCACGGAGGCCGGTGGCGATGACTTCCATCTTTTTCCCGTCGGGAGAAACCTTCATGAGGGTGCCGTTGTTAGGCAGGATGCGGTCGAACCCACGACCGCCGCCGCGCACCGGCGCGGCTTTGTCGAAATAGAAATTCCCGGCCTTGTCGGTTTGCAGGTCGAAGGCGAACTCGTGGAAGTTAGGAGTCACCAGCACGTCGCGGTTGAAGACCTTGAAATGGTCCGTCTCACCGTCGCCATTGAGGTCGATGAGTTGGGTGATCTGATCGCGACCGTTGACGTGGATCACGCCTTTCTCGACCTTGACGCCGAGGGTTTCAAACAGCCCGGAAGCGATGCGTTGCCATTTGAGCGAGCTCCAGTCCCCTTTCAAGCCGCGGACGACCCAGACATCGCCATTCCAAGAGCTGAGCGTGGCGGAATCCTCGTCGATGAAATCGAAGCCACCGAAGCGGAGATTCGATTTCCAAGGATTGTCGGTCGGCAAGGTGGCGACATCGGTGACGTAGGGCGAGGTCTTGTCGGTGGAAACGACGCCTTTGGTCTCGATGATTTCCGGATAGAGTGGCGGGCCGCCGGATACAAGTGCCTTGAAATCAGGTGCCGCGGCGACCTTTGGTTCGATGTCGCGGGCGAAGGCGATTTGGAACACCGCCGGACTGTCGCCCTTGGGAAGCTTCGCGAGGAGACGACCCGGGGACTTCAGATCTGCGGATAGAAGGACGCCACCGGCCGTGGTGACGCCGAGACCGTCGGCCGATTTGGCGCGATCCTTGGCGACGCTGAAATCACCCTTTTCGTCGGCCAGGCCGAGCACCAGATCCTGCGGCCTGGCAGAAACCTTGAAGGAGCGGGTGATCGTCGAGCCATCGCGGCTAACGGATTCGAGGATCTCCGCGCCGTTCACGGAGTAGTTGAGGATGATCTTGTCGCCGTGGCGGTAGTAGCCCTTGAACGTGGCGTGCTTGAGATTGCCGAAGCCCGGGATCTCGCGCCGGTCCTCGAAGGAACCCATGGAATCCGCCCAACCGGGGAGTTCCGCCGTGCTGAAGATCGGCTTGTCGTCGCTCAGCGAAACCAAGGGTCCGTGTTTTCCCGTCCACGGCGTGCCGCCCCAAACCCAAGCACCATTATAAGCGGTGACGAGTCGCAAGGTTTCGGTGTCGAAAAGCGCATGATGTCCCTCGCCGAGGTCGATCAGGATGCCCTTTTTCGCAGCGACCCGCTTGGCCCCTTGGAAAGTGTCTTCGAAAGTGTTCGACCACGCGGGGCCGATCTTCATTTCCTGATACCACTCGGCGGATTGAGCCAAAGCGGTGGTGGCAGCGAGGCAGGCAAGATAACGTAACATTGGCGCGAAGATACGGAGTCAGTTTGGCAGGTCTAGCAAAGAAACACCCCCCATTCAGGTAGGATTCCGAAAATCCTGCTTCCCCGGATGTCCGGCGGTCGTTCTACTCCGCCCATGATCGACATGCTCGTGCGACTTTATGATTTGCCGGAGTCGGCGGCCCTCTACGCAGCGACCGCCGCACAAGGCGTCACCCTGCGACGCGCGCGGGCGTTCGAAAAGCACACAGTCGCGGCCTTCGCCAAAGCGAATTTCTCGGATAAATGGGTAAGCGAAGTGGAAGTGGCGATGACCCGTCAGCCGATAGCCTGCTTCATCGCGACGCGGGACAAAGAGATTCTTGGCTTCGCGTGTTATGACACCACCCAACGCGGGTTTTTCGGCCCGACCGGGGTTTCGGAAGGGGCCCGCGGATTGGGCTTGGGGAAGGCGCTGCTCTTCAAAGCACTCGAAGGCTTGCGGGACATCGGTTACGCCTACGCGATCATCGGCGGCGTGGGGCCCAAGGAGTTTTACGCGAAGAACTGCGGCGCGATTGAAATCCCCGGCAGCGATCCGGGGACTTACACGGATTTGCTGCCGTAACAAATTGCACTGACCGCCGCTGATTACTCGATGGAGTCCGCATGAACCCTTACGAAGCACCACAAGATCCATCCGAAGAGACACCTGGCGAGGTCGCGGAGCCCTGTGGGAAAATGTGCTCCGCATGCGGAAGCCACAACACGGGGAGAGACCAGTTGTCACATTCCCGGCCCAGCATCCTTTTTGTAATCTTCTTCGGATGGCTGTTCTTGCTGGTCCGCGGAGCCTTTGGGGTTCGCACGGATGTATGCAGAGATTGTGGAGAAGTGACCCGCTACAAATCAGCCGGATCTTGGGTAGCTCTGGTGATCCTGACGCTTTTGATCCTCGTAGTGATTACCGCTATTTTAGGAAACAACTCCGCCCCCCACTGATCCGCGGTTCCGTCTTACTACATCACCGCGTGAATCCCGATCTGATGTTTTTCGCAAAGTTCCACGATCCGCTCTTTTTCTAACATCAACGTCTTCCCCGCCTCGATCGCGATGCACCCCACTCCGGCGGCAGCGCAGGTCTCAATCGTTTGCGGGCCGATGACCGGCACGTCAAAGCGGAAATCCTGGTTTGGCTTGGACACCTTCACCAGCATCACATCCTTGCCGCGACCCAGCTCACCACCACGCTTGATACAAGCGTTGGTGCCTTCGAATGCTTCGGCAGCCAGCACCGTGCCGTGGCGGACGATCACGCTTTGACCGATGTCGAGCGCGCTCGTTTGCTTGGCGATCTGGAAGCCGAATTCCGCGTCCGCAAGCTGGCGCTTTTTAAATGCCGGCCCGCAAACCGGCCCCGGTCCCGGCAGATGATCTTCGAGAAAGGTCGTGGCGGGAAGCAGCGTGATCCCGTCTTTCCCCAACTCGTTGGCGATCGCGCCGAAAATCGTTTCCGCATTCCGCTCCTTCAACCGCGCCATCACCATCAACGCCCGCAGATCCGTCCGTAGTTCGAAAAGATTCTTCGGGGAGACCTGCCCCATCATCACTGCCTCGCTGGCACCTTGCCGGCGGAAAAACTTGATCGGTTTGCTCAACTGCCCCACGCGGACCCATTCGGTGGCATCCACCAGACCCTCCAATTCAGGTCTCGTCTCGCCCGGAAATCCACACATCACCAAGCGGACTCCCGGTGACTTCCGCCGTGCCGCCGCGATGAAAATCTCCGGATAAACGCCACTGCCGGCGATGATTCCAATGGTCCGGGGACTCAGGGTGGGAGTGGCCATGCTGCGTGTGTCGGGGAAAAAACCGGCTGTCGCAGTGAAGTGACAAGTAGCGGCTGAGGGACTCGAACCCTCACTCGTTAGAACTCGATTTTGAGTCGAGCGCGTCTACCAATTCCGCCAAGCCGCCTTGGTGCGCGGCAGATTGGAGAGCCGCGCGGCAGAGGGCAAGAGGATTTCTGGGCAATCTGCGGAGTGCGCGAAGCTCCGCCCGCGCCCGGAGTGCTGGAAGCTCTGCTCCATGCGGTTCGGAGCTCTTCCTCTTCAAACGCGAATGAAGAGCTCCGCACCCCATCCGGCAGAACCGGACCCACCACGGGCGCGGGCAGAGCTTCGCGCACTTCGCCCTAACCGACCCTAAGCACCCCGTCCGACAAAATCCTCGCCCTCAGCCCGCCGCGGAAGTTCGCCTTGAGAAATTCCTCCGCGCCGGGCGCTACGGCCTCGTCCATCCAGTAGCAGGGTTTGCATTCCTCGGTGGCTTCGAAATCGATGCCTTGAAATTTGAAACGTTTGCCCCCCCACTCGCCGAGATCGACGCCCCTAACAATCAAGTTCCGGCGGAAGACCGAACTGGAAAGCCCGGGCACCGCAAACTGATCGCGCACCGCTTGCACGGCATCCGCGTCGAAGAATGTCACCTGGCCCTTGAAATCCGGCTTGAAGCCAAAATAGCGGTCGCCGCGCAGGCCCATGCCGGCGACGCACTCGATTTCGGTCACACCGCGGATGCCATGGTCCAGCCGACCCTTCTCGTGGCGGCCGCGGAAGTCGTTCCCTTCGGAAATCCAGATCTCCAACAGCTCGGCCTGCCATTCGGGAAGTTCGTCAACCGAGCGGCCGGTTTCGGCGGATTTGTTGTCGGGACCGACCCACTCAGTTAGACCGTCGGCGTAGGTTTCTTTTTTCCAAATCGGCAGCTCGTATTTCAGCCGCTCCATGATGGCACGTGCGCCATCGAACGCTGCGCCGCGATGGGCGGAAGCGACGCCCACCCACACCGCGGCTTCGCCGATGGCGAGCGGTCCGGTGCGATGCGCAGCAACCACGCCTAGCAGCCCGTGACGCGCTGCTTCTTCTTCGAGAATGCGCTGGCCCGTCGGAACCGCCAGCACGGGATAAGCCTGGTATTCCAAGTGACTCACCGCCTGCCCGGCATTGTGATTTCTAACACGTCCGTCAAACGTCACCACCGCGCCGGCAGCAGGGTCGTTGAGTTCCGCGGCCAACGACGGGATGTCGATCGGCTGGCTAACGAGTGAGAAGCGGATTAACATGGCGTAGTTTCTAACCACCCGACATCGGAGGCAGCAGGGCCACGCGGTCGCCGTCATTGAGGGGCTGATCCCACGGGACGAATTCATCGTTCACCGCAGCGCGCATGCCGCTGATGGAAACGCCAAGTCCAAGCTCCGCAAACAGCCCTGCGGGAGTCGTCGCGGCAGTGGTGACGCGCTCTTCCGCCACCCCGCGGCGCTCGGCGAGCAGTCCGAAATAACAGACGGAGAAAGTCATCGGGCGATTGCGGTTTCCCAATCCTCGGGCGTGTTGGCATTGTCGAGCGCGCGCGGGGTAACCGGCTCCAACAGGCGGCAACCGCCGCGAATCAGGATTTTGCGCGGGCAGCGGAAATCGGCAGCCTGCGCTTCCTCGAACGCGGGCAACGCTGCTGGCGCATACAGCGTGCAGAGAGGCTCGGGCAAGCCGTCGAACTCGCTGCGGTAGGCGAGGAAATTCTCACCGGGCATTTTCGAATCGACGAGATGAGTGAGTGTTGGAACATCGAGCCGCGGCAGGTCGCAGGCGACGACCAGCCAGTTGGAATTCGGATGCAGGCGCATGCCGGCAACCATCCCGACGATCGGCCCCAAGCTTTCACCGGCGGGGTCGCGGACGACTTCCAAGCCCTCGAGGCCAGCGGGAATTTCCTGATCGTGGCGGATGGAAATGGCGACCGACTCGCAACCGGCATCCTTGAGCAAATCATGGCATCGCCGTGCCAGCGTCCGTCCATCGGGATGGACCAGCGCGGCCTTGTCCTGCCCCATCCGCGAGCTGCGGCCACCGGCGAGGACCAAGCCGTGGAGCGAGTGATTAATCTTCATACGTGATAGTCCCCGGACTTGCCGCCGGTTTTGGAAATCAGGTGGAGGTCGTGGATGCGGATCGCTTTGTTCATCCCCTTGCACATGTCGTAAACAGTTAGAGCGGCCACGCTCGCACCGGTCATGGCTTCCATCTCGACGCCGGTCTTGCCGGTGGTGGAAACCGCGCAGCGCATGACGACGCCGGTTTCGTCAGGAAGGACCTGGAACGTGCAATTCTCAACCGACAGCGGATGGCAGAACGGAATCAGTTCGCTGGTTTTTTTCACCGCCATCGTGCCGGCGATGATCGCCGTTTGGAACACCGGGCCTTTCGGAGTTTGAACATCGTTATGGGCAAAGCGGGCGGTGATCTCCTCGCCCAGTTCGACACGGATTCCGGCGACGGCGGTGCGGCGATTGGGCTCCTTGCCGGTGATGTCAACCATCGCCGGCTGACCCTCGCGGACGTGGGTAAAATCTGCATTATTGTTAGTGTTCATAGCCAGGGGGTATATGGAAACGCGACGACAATCGATCCGCGCGGTGGAAGAGTGACAAATCCATCGCTCTTGAGCAAGCCGATGAAATCGCCGCTATTGCCGGTGGCGGCGGGCTCGGCCCGGCCGTCGGCCCGCAGCGTGACAGGCAGGTGGCGGGTGAAATCGGCAAGTTGCTGAGTCCGGTCATCCATCACCACGCGGCGGGGCGACGGGCGGGGCAAGCCGGAGGCCACGGCCAGCGCCGGGAGCAGGAACACATGCAGCCCGGTCAGCGCGGAAACCGGGTTGCCCGGCAGCGCCAGGATCACCTGGCCAGCCGGGCCTATCCAGCAGCCACCGGGTTTGCCCGGGCGATGGGCAACGCCGTGGAAAATTTTCCGGCACCCGAGGTCAGCCAACAACGATGGCACGAAGTCGCGGTCACCCGCCGACACCGCTCCCGTTAGGACGAGCCAGTCGTGCGCCGCCAGCAGCTTCTCCAACGCGGGCCGGGCGGCGGTAACGTCGTCATTCAAGACCGCGACCTCGCGCGGCGGATAGCCGGCGCGGTGCAGGGCGGCGGCTAGCGAATGGCCGTTGGACTGGCGGATCTGGTGAGACGCAGGGATTTCATCAACGGTCACGAGTTCATCGCCAGTCGCGATCACGGCGACTTTCGGGACGCAGGAAACGTCCAGCCAAGCCGCGCCGCAGGACGCCGCGACACCGATTTCACGCGAGCCTAACAAGCTGCCGGCTTCCAACAGGATATCACCCGCCTCGGCATCACTCCCGGCGCGATGAATGAAGCGGCCCGCCCCCGGATCAGCCCATTCAGCAAATTTCACGCTACCCGCCGCCCTTTCGATCGCATCCTCCACCGGCACGATGCAGTCCGCGCCGGCCGGGCACGGTGCGCCGGTCATCACTTCCACGCAGGTTCCCGCCTCACCGGTTAGAGCGGGCGCGGGACAACCGGCCGGGGCGGAACCTGTCACACGGAACGAGCGGTGCCCGGCTTGCCAATCCGCAAACCGAAGCGCGTGGCCATCCATCATCACCCGGTCGAACGCCGGAAACGGGCGGTCCGCCGACACATTTTCCCGCAAGACCCGGCCGCTGGCATTTTCCAAACGGCAGCGCTCCACCGCCAACCGCGGCGTATGATCCAAGAGCAAGCCCAGCGCCTCGGGGAAAGAAACCATGCGCGGATCTTCGTTCCCCTGCCCCGCCCGCCAAGCGAAATTCGCCACCACGATGAATCTGGCAGCCTGTCGGTTGACTTTTCCGCGACTGCCCGCCATACCGACCGCATGTCGTCAGCGCTGCATCCAAAACCCCGGATTATCGGACCCAAAGTCCGGATCTGCATTGTTGCCTCGAAATACAACGAGCAGTTCACGGATGCGATGGTGGAGAACGCCATCGAGGAGCTCGGCGAACTGGTCCCGCAAGGGCGAGTCGATCTCATCCGGGTGCCCGGCGCTTTTGAAATCCCGGTGATGATCGCTTCCATTCTCGAACGCGATCCGCCGGCCTGCGTCATCGCGCTCGGCCTGATCATCCGTGGTTCCACCGATCACGCCGATCTCGTCGGCAGATGCGTCACCGACGCGCTGCAACAACTGGCAATCAAATCGCTGCGTCCGATCATTCACGAAGTTTTGCTCGTGGAGGACGAAAAACAAGCTTACGCCCGCTGCATAGGTGCCCAACTCAATCGCGGCCGGGAAGCCGCGAGAGCCGCCGCCGCGATGATCGACATTTTTCAGGAACTCGACCGCTCGATGCCCCGCAACTCCAGCCTAAAAAAGCACCACAATGCCTAGCCGCCGCCACATCCGCGAGGCGGTCGTCCAGTTTCTTTACTGTGCGGATCTGGAAGGCGGCGCCGATCCCGCTGAGCTGCGGGGTCCGTTCTGGGACTTTGTCACCGAGTCGGACCGGCGCAGCCTGCAGCTCGCGACGTTCCGCACGGTGCACCATCTCGCGGTCGGCCGGGAAGGACGCCTGGTGGAATTTGCCGAGCGCCAGACCACGGCCAGCGCGCTGCTTTCGGCGTGGCCGCTGGCGGAAAGCTTGAAGATCGATCTCAAGCGGATCGCCGAGCTGGAGTCCGGCTGGAGCATGTCGTTCGCCAAGCTGGAACGCCTGCCAAAAGACGACGATGACGCGTCGGTGGCGGAAAGCTTCGGCGACGCGCTTGCGACCCTCTTCAAATTGGACCGCGATCTCGCCGCCGCGCGGCTCCGCTTCATCGAGGGCATTGAAGATTTCCCCGCCTTGCGCGGGCAACTCGAAGCCGTGGCCGCTTCGATCCGCCGGCTCCAACGGATTTCCGACCGCCTCCGGATGGTGGAAGAGCCCGAAAAATTTCCCGAACAAGCGGACCTCGCCCGGCTCCGCGATTCCAAAGCGGAAATCCAGGCATTGCGTAAAATGGCCGACGAACTGGTCGATGCCATTCTCGCCAGGAAAGAACCGATCGATGGAACCCTCGCCGCCGTCGTCGAAAATTTCGCCCCCGAGCGGATCGACCCGGTGGACCGCGCCATCCTGCGGCTCGGCACCTACGAACTCCTCCACGCCGAGACCCCGCCGAAAGTGGTGATGAACGAGTGCATCGAACTCGCCAAACGCTTCGGCACCACCGACTCCCGGCGCTTCGTCAACGGCGTGTTAGATAAGATCGCCAAGCAGGCGGTGGAGAAGTCGGAGAAGTAAGCGTCGGGAATTGAAATCGGAGTTCGATTGGAGGCTTGGATTGTGCCTATCTGGAGCTTTCCCATCAGAAATCCCTCGAATGTTATGCCCAGAAAATGACCTCTATAGAAGCACTAGATTAAAATGGTCGAGCACGCCATCTGCATCGCTTGTGGAGAAACGAAGTCTCATCCTTTCGAGACGTGTGGGCGGTGCAAGCTCACGCCAACTGCAGACAATGAGCATAGGCTGAAAAGCCTTTACATGTCAGAGTATCGCTTCAGCGGCGGCCCGGAGATGCAGGACTGGCTTGAACAGTTGGAGGGGATTGCCACCCGCCTCGGCGATGGCAAAACGCATGACTATGATTCTGCCGAGTTAGCGCGGATGGACGAAGTGGAAGCCCATCTGAAGGTGATTCCCCTGTCAGCAGTCTGGAAAGCAGTTTTTCGTTTCTCTGCACCTGCTCTAATTTTCCTCGCTCTGCTATGGGGAGCTGTGCTGCTACTGCGAGCGTTGAAATGAGAAGAGCTAACAAACCGCTGGCGCTGGCAACAAGCTCTCCAAAATGAATTCGGAGTCATGATAATTTTCTAGCATCATCAGCGGCGATAGCCCAACACTTCAGTGGTGGGTTGATGTCCACCCAGTGTCCCAAGTCCCTTGGGGACGACAGAACGCAGCCACAATCCTGATGATTCTGCCGTCCCTGCGGGACTTTGTGATCCTGCTTGTCGCGCAACCCAGCCATGAATGGCTGGGCTATTTTCGGATTTCGTTCTCGAAGGCCTATGCGTGGGGACTTATCGGATTCAAAAAACGATGTTTTGTCGACTTGCCTCGGTTCCAAACAAAAGCGTCTTGCCCAGCTAGGACAAGACGCTTGGTCAAATCAGAGGATCACCAGCACTCAGGCTTCTCCACCACGAAGCGTGACTACGGCACCACCTCGGGAACGCCGCAGAGTGATGAATCAATGTGGGCGGCACAAATGCACTCTTCGGATCAGGATTGCTTGCCGCGTTTCGCGTAGTAATACATCACCAGACCGAAGATGAGGAGCACAATTCCCCAAGAGATGTTGATGTTAATATTGAGCGATTTCTCGTAAATCTTGCTACCTTTGGTGAAGAATCCATACCCGATCAGGATAAAACCGTAGATGGTGAAGATGATGCCGATGGGAAGTCGAAGGTCCATGGAAGTAATGGGTTGGTGGATTTACCAGAAGATGATGTTGAGAACAATCACGGCGATCATGACGATGGTCCCAAGCACCGCTGGCCGCATGATCCAAGTTTCGTGACCTGACAGTTGTTTGGGTGTGAGAGAATAAACCAAGCCGGCAAGTTCCTCATCGGTCTTGTTGCGCTGACTGATCATCGAGAGGCCGGCGTTGACAACAAAGGTGACGCTGAAGGCGACAATGGCCACCATGAAGCTTTGCGAGAGATCTTTTGGATATTCGAAAACCTGAGAAATCCAGGCGCCTTTGACACCGGGTCCATTGCCGGTGACCCATGATAGGCCGTGGAAAACCACCGCGGTGCCGGTGCCGATCAACAGGCCCCAGAATGCTCCCGCATTGTTGGAACGCTTGGTGAACATTCCCAGCAGGAATGTCGCGAACAGCGGCGCGTTCACGAAACCAAAGACCAACTGCAGAATCGCCATGATGTTGTTATACTTCGCCGCAATCAGCGCGCAGCCCATGGCCAGGATGATGCCGGCGATGGTGGCAACCTTGCCCATGTTCAAGAGCTCCCGGTCGGTTTTCTTGCCGCCCGACATTTGCGAGTAGAGGTCGTAGGTCCAAACAGTATTGAACGCGGTGACGTTCGCCGCCATTCCGGACATGAAGGATGCCATTAATGCGGTGAGCGCGAGCCCCAGCAGCCCGTTAGGGAAATAGTTGAGAATCATCGAGGGCAGCACCTGATTGTAATTCATCACGGCTTTTCCCGCGCTGTCGAGCATGGCAACCCCGTTTGCGTCGAGTTTGACCGGAATGCTGTAGCCGCTTCCCGGGCCATCCATGGTGAGCGCATAGGCGATCATGCCCGGAAGAATCACGATGGCGGGGAACAACATTTTCGGAATCGCGCCGACGATGGGCGTGCGGCGGGCGGCCCCCATGGAATTCGCGGCCAGCGCGCGCTGCACTTCCGCAAAATTCGTGGTCCAGTAGCCGAAGGATAGAACAAAGCCGAGGCCGAAGATGATGCCATACCAGGGCACACCCATCGGGTTCGCGCCGGTGGCGGTCTGCGCCCACGAATGGATGGAACCATCACCGAGCGGCGATGCCTGCAGCTTGGTGACGAGGCCGTCCCAGCCACCGACATTTTTCAAGGCAAGATAGGCCAGAGGGGCGATGCCGAAGACAATCATGAAGAATTGCAGAACCTCGTTATAAATCGCCGAGCTCAAGCCGCCCTTGAGGACATAGGCGAGAACGATCACGGAAGTGACGACGAGCCAGCCATAGTAGTCCCACCCAACCAGCGTGGTGAGCAGATCGGCGAGCGCATGCATCGAGATGCCGGACGAAAAGATCGTCATGAAAGCGAACGAGACCGAGTTGAAAACGCGGGTGCGCTCATCGTAGCGCATTTTCAAATACTCAGGCACCGACTTGGCCTTGGACCCGTAATACATCGGCATCATGAAGATGCCGAGGAACACCATCGCCGGAATCGCCCCCACCCAATAGAAATGAGAGGTCATGATGCCATACTCGGCGCCGGACGCCGCCATACCGATGAGTTCCTGCGCGCCAAGGTTCGCGGAAATGAAGGCGAGACCGGTGATCCAGCCAGGGATCGAACGGCCTGATAGAAGGAAATCCGCTGCCGTCGTGGATTGGCGTTTCAGCGCGAAGCCGATGCCGATGACAAATACGAGATAGATGGCGAGGATCACCCAATCGACCGGATTGAGATCGAATTTCAGGCCGCTTCCCATGCCGCCGCCTCCGCTGCCACTGATTGCGGCGATGACTGGAACAACGAATGAATTCAACATATATATATCGGGTTTCTACTTGGCGTTTGGAGGAAGGCGGAAGCGGGATGCGCCGCGGACGAGGCGTCCGGACTTTCACCGCTTGGTGGGGCTTCGTTGATTCTAGCGGCGGCCGACGAAGTTATTCAGCGGAGAACTTGAAGACCATCGAGTGTTTGTAATTCTCGCCTGGACGAAGCACAGCCGATGGGAACGACGGTTGGTTAGGCGCATCCGGATAGTTCTCGGTTTCGAGGGCGAAAGCGGTCCGATAGGCATATGCCACACCACCCTTCCCGATCGCTTTGCCATCGAGGAAGTTGCCGCCGTAGAACTGGACGGCCGGTTGATTGGTGGAGATTTCCATGACGCGGCCGGACTTGGGATCCGTCACCTTCGCGGCGAGTTTCATGCCTTCCCCTTTTTTCAGAACCCACGCGTGGTCGTAACCGCCGCCAAGTTTGAGGGCTTCGAAATCGGTGGCATCCACCCGCTTGCCAATAGCCGTCGGCTTGGTGAAGTCCATGGGCGTTCCGGCGACCGGGTCAACCTTGCCAGTCGGGATCAGGCCGGCATTGGTGGGCAGATAGCCATCCGCATTGAGCATGAGGATGTGGTCGTTGATCAGCGTGGCAGGGTCACCGGATAGATTCCAATAGGTGTGCTGAACGATGTTGAGAACGGTTGGAGCATCGGTGGTCGCCTTGGCTTCCCACTTGAGCTCGTTGTCGTCAGTGAGGGAGTAGGTGACCTTGACGGTTAGGTTTCCGGGATAGCCTTCCTCGCCGTCCTTGGCGGTGTAGGAAAACTCGACACCCTTGTCGGCCGTCGTCTTGCCGGACCACAGCACTTTGTCAAAACCTTTGAGCCCGCCGTGGAGCGCGCATGGGATGCCGCCGGGATCGTTGTTAGTGGCGAGTTTGTAATCCTTGCCGTCGAGAGTGAACTTGCCGTCCTTGATGCGGTTGCCGAAGCGGCCGACCGTCGCGCCGAAGTAGGAGGTGTTGGTCAGCCAGCCTTCGAGGGTGTCATAACCGTGGGTGATATCGGCCGATTTCCCGGATTTATCCGGGGTCTTCATCGAGACCAGGATGGCTCCGTATTCGGTGACCTTGGCCTCGAGCCCGTTCTTGTTGGTCAGGGTGAAAATCTTGACCTTTTTTCCGTCGGGCATTGCCCCGTAAACATCCTCTTTAACTTCCATGGCAGGGCAGATTTGGCAGGCCAGCAAGCTCATGGCCAGCGCTGAAATGAGTGTGGGGGTTTTCTTCATGCGCCGAAGGGTTTGGCTGATATCGCGAGCAATGCCAAGCGCGAATTTTACCCTCAATTGAGGGGGTGACGGGACATCTAACCCGTGTTATCCCAGACGCCATGACCACCCCGGAGAATTGGAACGCGCTGTTGGGATCCATTTTGGAAAGTTTCGGCTGCCAAACCGGAACGATCCACCAAGCGACCGACGCGGCCAAAACGCTGACTCTCGTGTGCCAGATCGGCGTGCCGGACTTTCTAGTGACAAAAATCGCTTCCATTCCTTTCGGCAAGGGCATCGCCGGGGTCGCGGCCGAGAGGCAGGAACCGGTGGAACTGTGCAATCTCCAGGAAGACCTCGGCGGAGTCGCAAAGGTCGACGCGCGGCAAACCAGAGTCTCCGGATCGCTCGCGGTGCCGGTTTTTTCCCCAGCTTCGGGCAACGTGATCGGCACGCTCGGCATCGGCAAGTTCGCGCCTTACGAGTTCACCGCCGCCGAAAAACAGCGACTGATGGAGTACGCCGCCGAAATCGCGGGGCATTTCGAACACAAACAGTTGTGAGGAGATTGACCCGGCGGGCGATGTGATTAGACTCGGGCCATGACAACGGTGGAATCAGCGAACAAGATTCTTGATACGATGCTCGGGCACCTCGGCTTCACGGCCACGATCGAGGTTCAGGAAACCCATGACGGACCCTGCCTGCAGATTCATTCGGGAGAGAGCGAGGCCATCATTGGCAAGGATGGTGACCGCCTCGACGATTTCCAATATCTCGTCAACCGCATCGTTCGCAGGCATCTGCCCAAGGCCGAGCGGATCAAGGTGGACTGCGGACATTTCCGCTCGATTCAGGAAGACCACCTGAACGACGAGGTCAGGGGCATCGCCGAACGGGTGAAAACCACCGGAAAGTCGTTCCAGATGCGCCCGCTCAACGCTTACTACCGGCGCTTGGTTTACAATGTTCTGGCGGATGATCCGCAAATCGTTTCCCATTCGCCGCAAGGTGATGATCGTCTCAAGCGGATCACGATCTCCGCGAAATCAGCACCCGGCTCCGCCTCATGAAAAAATTCCTGTTCGATTGTGGGACTCGCGACGCCGTGGCATCCCTAGGGTTTCTCGCGCTGCGGGTGATGGTGGGACTGATGATGCTCATCGGCCATGGCATCCCAAAGATTCAGAACTTCGCGGGCCGCAAGGATTTCTTTCCAGTGCCGGATTTTTTTCTGCTCAAACTGATGAGCCCTGCAATGAGCCTGACAGCCTGCATCGGCGCAGAAGTGGTTGGCTCGGTGCTGATCATCATCGGTCTCGCCACGCGGCCGGCGGCGTTCGTGTTAGGGATGACGATGGTGGTGGCCGCGTTCAGCTATCTCGGTGGCGCGCCTTGGTTCTTCAGCCCGCCGACGCTGGTCGAGTCCAAGGAGCTGCCGTTGATGTATTTGATCCCGCTGATCGCGATCATCCTGGCTGGCGCGGGAGCCTATTCGTGCGACGCCGCCATCTGCAAGGAAAGCAAACGCCGCCGTTGGTGAGATATGGAAACGCATCGACTGGTTCTTCCCGGCGACCTCAATCATTATGGGTTTCTGTTTGGCGGGCGGCTGTTAGCATGGATCGACGAAGCCTCGTGGATTGCCGCGAGTCTCGACTATCCGCACTGCCAGTTCGTCACGGTGGCGATGGACACGGTCGAGTTTCACCATAGCGTGCGCGACGGCACGATCCTGAGGATTTCCTGTGACCGCGAACGCGAAGGCAACACCAGCGCGACTTACGCCGTGAAAGTCATCGATGAAAGGGCTGGGGCCGGACCGATATTTTCGACTCGGGTGACTTTTGTCAGTGTCGATGACGCGGGCCGCAAGCGCTCAATCCGCGGCTGAAGTTTATGATCGAAACCGTCGATATCGTCCTGCCCTTGGAGAAATCCGAAGACGACGACGCCCGCCGCCAGGCCGCCGCGCTGAAGCTCGGCATCCCTCTAACACGCATCGGCGGGATCAAGCTGCGCAAGCATTCCATCGATGCCCGGCAACGCGCGGTCAAAGTGCAGCTTCGACTCGACGTGTCGTTGGATGGTCCCCTGCCCCCCGATGAGACGCCACGGTGGTCGGCCCCTGCCCTGCCGGCCGACGCGCGGCCGGTCATCATCGTCGGCTGTGGTCCGGCTGGATTGTTTGCGGCTCTGCGGTGCTTGGAAAACGGGCAGAAACCGATCCTGCTGGAGCGCGGCAAGGATGCCAGCACCCGCCGTTTCGACCTGGCACCGCTGCTGCGCGAAGGCCGCGTGATCGAGGAGTCCAACTACTGTTTCGGCGAAGGGGGTGCCGGCACTTTCTCCGATGGCAAACTCTACACCCGCGCCACCAAGCGCGGCCCCGTCGCCAAGGTTTACGAAGTGCTCGTCGCCCATGGCGCGCCCGAGGAAATCCTAACCGACGCCCACCCGCACATCGGTTCGAACCTGTTGCCCAACGTCGTCAAGGCGATCCGCAACTCGATCATCGCCGCCGGCGGTGAAGTTAGATTCCAGACCAAGGTCGTCGATTTCCTGATCACGAACGGCCACATCCATGGAGTGGTCACTGCCGACGGAAATGAAATCCTGGCGGAGTCCGTGATCCTCGCCACCGGTCATTCCGCGCGGGATATCTATCGACTTCTGGCGGCGAGGAACATTCTGTTGGAACCGAAGCCCTTCGCCGTCGGATTCCGGATCGAACATCCCCAACCGTTCATCGACCGCACCCAGTATCATCTCGAGTACGGCCAGGAACGCCCGCGATTACTGCCCGCGGCGCGCTACCGGTTGGCCACCAAGATCCGCGACCGCGGCGTGCATTCGTTCTGCATGTGCCCCGGTGGCTGGATTGTCCCGGCCTCCACCGAGAATGACGAGGTGGTCGTCAACGGCATGAGCCTGTCGCGCCGCGATTCGCCGTTCGCCAACTCCGGCATGGTCTGCACCGTCGAGCCAGCGGACTTGAAGTCCCTTGTTAGAGAGCACGGCGTGCTCGCTGGCTTGGTGTTCCAAAAGGAACTCGAACGCACCGCCAAGCAAGCCGGCGGCGGCGGCCAGGTGGCTCCGGGCCAACGCGTCACCGATTTCCTGGACGGCAGAATCTCGGCGAGCCTGCCCGACACCAGTTATTTCCCCGGCACGAAATCCTCGCCGCTGCACGATCTGTTACCGCAATGGATCACCAGTCGGATGCGTGAAGGCATGCGCCTGTTCGGCCGCCAGATCCATGGTTACGTTTCCACGGAGGCATTATTGTTAGGATTCGAAACGCGAACCAGCTCCCCCGTTCGCATCCCCCGCAGCGATGACACCCTGGAGCATCCCGAAGTGTCGGGGCTCTATCCCTGCGGTGAGGGCGCGGGCTACGCCGGCGGCATCGTCAGCGCGGCGATGGATGGCCTGCGAATCGCTGATGCGGCGTGTGTCAGGAAATAAAAAACCGGCACGCCGCGAATGGAGGGCCGGTTTGATGGAGATTCCTAACTGGCAGCGATCAGAACTGCGAGCTCAGCGAGAAGTTGAACTGACCGCCCTTGTCGGCTTCGCTGTCCGGCGATGAAACCGGAATCGCATAGTCGAGCGCGAGCGGCAGCGGGCTGATCGGCAGCTTCAAGCGGATGCCGACGCCCACGTCGCTGTAAATGTCGTTCGGGCTGGCATCCCAACTGTCGGCATTGACGAAGCCGGTGTCGTAGAACACCGCACCGCGCACGGTTTCGATGATCGGAACGGTGTATTCAACGGAAATATAACCGAGTGAGTTTCCACCGTAGACTTCATTGGTATAGCCGGTGTCGCGCGGCCCGACATCGCGGAATTCGAAACCGCGGAGTGTCCGGCCACCGCCGAGGAACATGCGCTCGAAGATCGGAATCTCCTCGTCATTCGTGGTGTCCACGAAGGCCATTTCGCCACTCACCGATAGAATCGAGTCCCACTTGAGGTTCCAATATTTCTGCCCTTGGGCGGAGAACGAGATGGTATTCACATCGCCACCCAGTCCGGCCAGAGTCAGGCCGACGTCCAGCTTTTCACCGTTCCGGGCCATGATGCCGCTGTCCCGGCTGTCATACACATAGTTCGCCGCGATCGCGCTGCGCAGGAAGTCTCCGCCGATGTTCTTTTCGGAGAGCTCGGAGTTATCACCATCATTTACCCCGCCCGGGGTTTGATAGGAATCGTTGTCCACCTCCGAATCAATGTTGATTCCTTCGAGGCGGTACTCGCCCTTGATCGAGCCTTTCTTGCCCAGCGGTTTTCTGAGGGAGATCGCGGCACCGAAATTGCTTTGATCGTAGTAGTCGCTGAAATAGGTCGAATTCTTGTAGAACAGCTCACCGCCCAAGGCCAACTGCTGGTCCATGAACCACGGCTCGACCAGCGAGACGGTGGCCTCGGAACGTTCGGAACCCGCGCGCAGGCTCATCGAGAAGCGTTGGCCGCCACCCGTGAAATTCCACGGATTGAACAAATCGAAGTTCGACTGTTCGAGCGTTAGAAAGCCGACGATGCTGTCGATCGAGCTGAAGCCGATACCCACGCCGACGGAACCGGTCGCCTTTTCCTCGACCAGCACATTCACGTCGCGGTAGCCGGAACCAGCCGGGGCGCCGGTCGCTTGCACGTCACTGAAGTATTGCAGGTTTTCCAAACGCGCCTTGGTGGTGTCGAGCTCGACGGAGTTGAACTGGTCACCCGGCTTGAGCGGGATTTCCCGGCGGATCACCTTGTCCTGGGTCTTGGTGTTGCCGGCGATGTTGACCCGGCCCACGCGGAAGCGGGAGCCCTCGGTGATCCGATAAGTGATGCTCACCCGGTTAGGTCCGGCGTCGCGGATGTCAGGAGTCACCAGGGCATCGGCATAGCCGCGCGAGCCATAGAAGCTGCGGATCGTCGTGATGTCATCCCGCATTTTTTTCGAAGAGTAGGCGGCGTTGCCCACCAGTGTTAGCGACGGATAGAGTTCCTCGGGTTTGAAAACGGTCATCTTGCCGAAGCCGACACCGGAGACGGTGTATTTCTCGCCTTCGCTGATGGGCATCACCAGGTCCACGCGGCCGTCGCCGACAGGGTCGCGGCGGAAACCGGGGCTGCTAACACGGAGATAACCCTTGCTGCGGTAGTAATCCAAGATCGCGTTCTGGTCGGTGTCCAACTCAGAGGAGTCGAAGCGACCGGACTTGGTCAGCCATGAGAACCAGCCTTTTTCCTTCACCTTCATTTCCTTGCGGAGTTCAGGATCGGTGAAGGCATGGACGCCTTCGAAACGGATCTTGCGAACCTCGTTCTTGGAACCCTCGTCGATCACGAAAATCAAATCGGACAGGCCTGCCTGACCGGTAGACTGGGTGCGGTGGGTAACTGTTACGTCGGGGTAACCATAACCCTGATAGTATTTCTCGATGTTGCGCCGCGCTTCGAGGATCTGCTCGTCGCTCAGTGCGCCACCCGCCTTGAGTTTCGATTCCTTGGCCAGCTTCTGATCGGTGAAAATCGTGTTACCCTGGAACCCCACCCCACCGAGGCCCGGACGCGTCGTCACTTCCGCGATCAACTTCACATTGTCGCCATTCGGCTCCGCGAGGAAGCGCACGTCATCGACCAGACCGGATTCGTAGAGCGACTTGATGTCGTTGTCCAAGTTCTCCGCGCGATAGGTGGTGCCGGATTTGGTGGCCATCAGGTTGCGCAAGCGGGCTTCATCGACGGTCTTCGCCCCATTGTAGCGGATCACCACTTCCGAGATGTTCTTCCCCTCGAAATCCTGCGCGTGCAGGGTGCCGGCGAGCGAAAGGATGGAGAGCGACGTGAGGGCGGCGAATTGGCCCACGCCACGTGGCATGAGGAGTGAGGGAGATTTGGGGAATCGCATGCAGGTGTGGTGGTTGCGCAATCAAGCCCGCCCACCCCCGGTTTCGTCAAGGTCAATAGCGGCTACACCCTTAACTTTACCATACTAAATGCAGCTTCTTCCCGAAATCCTTGCCCCCCGTCCGCTCCTGTTCTAAACCCGCCGCGTGCTCACGATTCACAAGCTCACGAAAACGCTCGGCGGCCGTTGCCTTCTCCGCGAGGCGGAAATGTCCATCAACTGGGGCGAGCGCGTCGCCCTCGTCGGCCCTAACGGTGCCGGCAAATCCACCCTCTTCCGGATGATTCTCGATGAAGACAGCCCGGACGAAGGCAAGATCGAGCGCGACGAATATTCCATCACCGGCTACCTCCCGCAGGAGGCTGGCGAACCGACCGATGAAACCGTCATCGAGATCGCCATGGGCATCACGCCGGAAATGATCGGCATCCTCCGCACGATGCGCGAGCACGAGGCGACCGGTGATCTATCGCATCCGGATTTCGCCCACGCCCAAGATCAGTTCACCGCCCTCAACGGCTATCAGCTCGAACCCAAGGCCAAGAAAATCCTCCACGGCCTCGGCTTCAAGAACGAGGACTTCAGCAAGCCCGCCCGCGAATACTCCGGTGGCTGGGTCATGCGCGCCCACCTCGCCCAACTCCTCGTCATGGAGCCGGACCTGCTCATGCTCGACGAGCCAACGAACCACCTCGACCTGCTCTCCCTGCTCTGGCTCCAGCGCTATCTGTTAAATTACAGCGGTGCCATCCTCATGATTTCCCACGACCGGGACTTCATGGACTCGATCATCGAGACCGTCATCGAGATCGATCCGGACGCCGCGAAGCTCATTTCCTACACCGGCAACTACAGCGCTTACCTCGACCAGCGGGAAAAAACCTACGAGCAGCGGGTACAGGCTTATCGGAATCAGGCGAAGGAAATCGAAGGTCATCAGGAATTCATCGACCGCTTCCGCCAGGTCGGCTCGAAGGCAGCTCAAGTCCAGTCGCGCATCAAGTTCCTCGAAAAGCTCGAACGCGTCGAAAAACCCCGCGCGCCGCGGAAGCCTTTCAAATTCAGTTTCCCCCAGCCGCCGCGTTCCAACCAGAAGGTCATGGAACTCGACAAGGTCGGCCAGTCTTACGGCGACAAGCGCATCTACAAGGACCTCGACCTCACCATCGAGCGCGGCGACCGCGTCGTACTCGTCGGTCCTAACGGCGCGGGCAAATCCACCCTGCTCAAGATCCTCGCCGGCATCCTGCCGATCGACGCTGGGAAACGCGAGCCCGGCTATGCCACCAAACTCGGCTACTACTCGCAGCACCGCATCGAATCGCTCAACGAGAACAACACCGTGCTGGAGGAAGTCATGGGAGCCTGCACCACCCTGCGCGAGGAAGACGCCCGCTCCATCCTCGGCACTTTCCTCTTCCGCCGTACCGACGTCGAGAAACGCTGCGGCATTCTATCAGGCGGGGAGAAGTCCCGGCTCAACCTCGTCAAGTTCCTCGTCGATCCGCCGAACCTCCTGCTGATGGACGAGCCCACCACCCACTTGGACATCCTCTCCATCGACTCGCTCGTCAACGCGCTCAAATCCTACGAGGGCACCCTCGTCTTCATTTCCCACGACGTGCACTTCATCCGGACTCTCGCGGAAACCACCCTGCACATCACCCGCAACGACAAGGCCCCGGAAAAAGGCGCTCTCGTCACCCGCTACACCGGCGGCTACGACTACTTCATCGAGAAGAGCGGCCTGAATGATGACCGCAGTGCGGTGACGGCGTAAGGAGCAGGGACCTTATTGTCCCTTCTTCCTCTTCTGTCCCCTTCACCCGGCCATGAAGAGACGACAATAAGGTCGTCACTCCTTATCTCCACCCCCATGCGATCCATCACCGCCCGCTTTCGTTGGACCGTCGAAGACCTGATCATAGGGAGCAAATATGATCCCAACTCCAAACCATCCTGGCTGTTAGTCATCGGCTGCGCGGCACTGGGAATCTTCGCATTTGCAGTAAGTGGACCTTCTCCCGCAAAACAGGTTTCCCACGGAATTCATCCGACCGCAATCTGGGTCTTACTGATCGTACTCGGCATTCTCCTTGTTGGGATTCTCGTCGCATTGCCTCTCGCGAAAAAAATCAACGCCCTCGTCGTCCGCCGCCAATTCGCCAAACGTCCCGATGCCAACATGGAAATCGAGTGGACGTTTTCCGAGGTGGCCGTCAAAAGCGCCACTACTGACTCCAAGTTCGAAGTCCAGTGGAGTGTATTTCACAAAGTCATTTCTACGCCGAAGGGGTTCCTCTTCATGTCCAACGCCCGGGTCTTCCACTTCATTCCCCACCGAGCCTTCGCCACCCCGGCGGACATTGAAGACCTCAAGACCCTCGCCCGCCAGCATGCCACCCGTTTCAAGGAAAAGAAATAACTCACCTTGCGCGGGGCAATCGATAGTTTATTTGAGACGGTGGCCACTTCATCCGCACCGTCGGGCAGTTTAACATCGGAAATCCGGCCTTGAGGAGAAGCATTTGCGCGCTCAAGGAGCGGGCGGGCTTTCGGCCAGGCGGAAGAAGCGCTTGGGTTGCGTGAAGGGGTTGATCGGGATGTTGATGGTGGCCGTTGTTGCGGCGGCGGTGAAGGCGGAACCGGGGACGAGGGCAAAACCCTGGAGCGTCTGGCTCTCTTCCAAATAATAGGCGCGGGTCGGCGCCAGCCCTTCCAGTCCGAGAGTGAGAGTGTCCTTAGCGGCGTTGATCGACACCGTTTTGATGGTTGGAGCCGCTGTGACGAGGTCCGGCCCGAGGGCGAAATGACTCGCCACATCATTGGCTGTTAGTGCGCCCTTCCAGATCCGGAATTCGTCGATCTGACCGTCGAAATCGGGATCGCCGTATTGGACCGCGGAGCCCAGGAAGAACTGGGCGATGTTGATGTCGGCCAGGAATTTTCCGCCCATCGGGGCGACGTGCGTTTGTACGGCTCCGCCCACAGGACCGATGCGTAAGGTCAGTTGGTCGGTGACCGAGTTCCACGTCGCGGCGAAGTAGTAGTCGGTGCCGTTCGTCAACGCGGTCGTGGATCTCACGTTGCTTTCGACGATGCCGTTGTTGATGGAAATGCTGGAGGCATTCCCGTCCACCAGACGGCGCGGAGTGATATCCATGAAGTTGAATCCAGTGCCTTGGCCCGCCATGAAGATTTTCGCCCAATTCTGGAAGGTGTCCTGACGGAACCAACCTTCCATGGTCAGCGCGGTGGCACCGTTGATGGTGCCTGCGAGCGCGGTCAATGAAGCTCCCTCAGCCCTCGCGTTGTTAGTCCGTGCGACACCGCCGGGCAGGTTGAGTTTGCCACCTGTCACCGCAGCGGTGCCAGTGAGCGTGAGATGGGCGTTGCCTACTGAATCGGTCGCGCCATTCGCGAACGAGTAGCGGTGGGCGAGCGTGGCCGACGGCAGGGTCGGCACGGAACCGGCGTTGTTCGGATCGGATCCGGCGAGGTATTCGAGCCTATCAGAATAAGTGTCGTTGTCGCTGTCGGCATCGATCGGGCTGGTGCCGCTGTCGTCCTCCTCCTCGGCGTTGGTAAGGCCATCGCCGTCGGCGTCGCCGTTGGCGGCGAGCGTTTCGAGGTGGTTCGCATACGCGAACTCCCACGCGTCATTCAGGCCGTCGCCATCGCTGTCGCCGGGAGGCGAGTTCGGTCCGGCGGCAAAGCTGGCGTTCACCTGCGACGCGGAAAGCGCGCCTTTCCAGACCCGAAACTCATCGATCTGTCCGTCGAAGTCCTGATCCGGGAACTGCACCGCCGCACCGAGATGGAACTGGCTGATCTCGATCGCGGACAAGGTCCGGCCGTTGAGCGAGGCCGTGTAAGTGCTCAGGGCACCGCCCACCGGACCGGTTCGCAGCGTCAATTGGTCGGTCACCGGATTCCAAATCGCACAGACGTAGTAGTTCGTTTCGTTCGTCAAAGCCGCGCCACCGGTGGCGGCGCTTTCGGTGGTGCCGTTGTTGAAGGAAATGCTGAACGCGTTACCGGTGGTTCCGCGGCGCGGGGTGATGTCCATGTATTCGCCGCCGGTTCCGCGACCGGCCATGAAGAGCTTCGACCAGTTCTGCGCGGTGTCCTGGTTGAACCAACCTTCCATCGTCACCCCCACCCCGTTCTGGATGGTCGCGGCGAGAGCCGTTAGTGCAGTCCCTTGGGCAGTCGCGTGATTGGTGCGCGGCGCGCCACCGGGAAGCTCTAACTGACCACCGGCGATCGCAGCGGTGCCAACCAACGTCAGGTCGGCATGCCCCACGCCATCTGTTGTGTTAGTGGCAAAGGAATAGCGGTGGGCCAGCACGGTCGCCGGGATCACAGGAACGCTACCAGCATCGGTCGGATCCGAGCCGAGCGCGACTTCGATGCCGTCCGAATAAGTGTCGTTGTCGCTGTCCGTGTCGGTCGGATCGGTGCCCTCGGTGAATTCATCACCGTCATTCAAACCGTCACCATCGAAATCGCCGAGCGGATAGAGATCGCTGAGCTGATTGACTAGGGCGAACGACATTTCCCACTCGTCCGGCAAGGCGTCGCCATCAAGATCGCCGGTGGGCTGGACCGGGCCTGCAACAAAATTTGCCTGCGCTTGGGCCGCTGTCAGGATACCGCGCCAAAGGCGGATCTCATCGACCTGGCCGTCAAAATCCGGATCGTTGAATTGCACCGCCGCGCCGACGCGGAACTCGTTGACCACTAGATCCGAAAGTTTCAGCCCGCCCATCGACGCGGTGAACGTGCTCAAGGCACCACCGACGGGCCCCATGCGCAGCACGAGCTGATCCGCCAGCGGATTCCACGTACCACACACGTAGTAGTTCGTGTTGTTGACCAGCGGCACGCCGCCGGGCGCGCCGACGACAACGCTTTCCGCGCCGCCGGTGCGGATCCCGATGCTCGACACGTTGCCGTTGAGGGCGCGCCGCGGGGTGAGTTCGATGTAGTTGAAATCCGCGCTTTTGCCCGCCATGAGCAGCTTGGCCCAGTTCTGCGCGGTGTCCTGATTGAACCATCCCTCGATGGTCAGCGCGTAGGAGTCATTGATCGTGCCCGCGATTTCGGTTAGCGCGGCACCTTGCGCCATCGCGTGATTGGTGCGGGTCGCACCGCCGGGCAGCTCGAGCTGGCCGCCGACCACGGTGGCGGTTCCTTGCAGAGTTAGATTTGCAGTGCCGATCGCGTCGCTGGTGTCGCCCTTGAAAGGATAGCGATGCTCGAGCCGGGCCGCCGGCGTGCTGGCGGCGTTGTTAGGATCGGTGCCTTCGGTGCGCTCCAACAGATCCGAGAACGTGTCGTTGTCGGAGTCCGTGTCGTTCGGATTCGTGCTGCCGATGCCGCCGTGGTACTCGTCGAAATCCGAGAGCCCGTCGCCATCGTAGTCGCCCGTGCCCGAGCCCGGACCGCCGCCGGCGGAAAGGTTGCCATTGAGATCGGCGAGCGTGGCGACGTAGGTCAGCTCCCACGTGTCAGGCAGTCCGTCGAGATCGGTATCGCTCGCGGAATTTGGTCCGGCGGCAAAATTCGCGGCCACCTTGGCAGCGCCCAGCGCCCCGCTCCAGATGCGGAACTCGTCGATTTGCCCATCGAAATCCGGATCTCCGAAGAATACGGCGGAGCCGAGGAAAAACTGCGCGACCGAGATGCTGGCCAGCGAACGACCACCCATCGAACCGGTGTAAGTGGAAAGCGTGCCGCCCACCGCGCCGATCCGCAGGGTCATCAGGTTCTGCGTCGCATCCCACGTCGCAGCGACGTAATACTCGGTGTTGTTCACCAAGGGCGCGCCATTCACGCCGCCCAAGGCGACAGTTCCCGCGTCGCCGTCGTTGCGGATGGTCATGCTCGACACAAAGCCGTCCCCATTCCGACGCGGCGTGATGTCCATGAAATCGTTCCCATTGGCGAGACCGGCCATGAAGATCTTCGCCCAGCCTTGGAAGGTGTCCTGATTGAACCAAGCTTCCATCGTGATCGCGGTCGCCGTGTTGATCGTCGCGCCCAGCTCGGTGAGCGCCGCGCCTTGGGCGGTGGCATGGTTCGTCCGCGTCGCGCCGCCGGGCAGATTCAACGCTCCTCCGGTGACCGCAGTCGTTCCGACCAGCGTGAGGTCGGCATTTCCCACCGAATCCGTGGCGTCGCTGGCGAAGGAATAACGGTGCTTGAGCGTAACCGGTGCGATCGCCTCGGTGTCGTTGACCTTCACAATGACCCGCAGCGTTTCGTTCAGGGCTGGATTGGTGGCATCGGTGACCTGAACCGACAGCTCGAACTCGGCGGGATCGTTCCAGCCGTTCGATAACAAGTCGTAGTCAAACTGCGAGGGATTCGCGACAGCCAGCGTTCCGGTGGAAGCGCCGATCGAGAACGCGCCGGCGATGTTGCCGGACAGGATCGTGTAGGTCAGCGGATTCGCGCCGTGATTGTTGTCCGGAGTGACGGTGCCGACCACCGTGCCGTTAGGCGGGAATTCATCGATGGCGAAGCGGTCCGGAGAAATCGCGCCGCCGATCGTGCCATCGATGGCGTAGTGGCCGATCGACGCGTAGTCGCTGTAGCCGTCGCCGAGGACAACGCCGCGGCCGACACCGTCGATGTGGAGCGTATAAGTGCCGGCTGCTAGATTGAGGTTGGAGAGAGTCGCGTTGATGCCGAGATCCGGATTCGACAAGGCAACGACTGCGTTGGACGAGTTGCGGATTTCAACGCTGAGATCGAGGTTCGGCCCCACTGCGGGCTCGATGGCGAGGGATAAATTACCGCCCGTCGTTTTGAAGCTGAACACATCCACGTCGGTCCGGGTGCTGATGACGCCGTCGTCGTTCACGGTGGTGCCGAAGAGTTCCAACGGGCTGGCGGTGCCAGCCGTATTGCCGCTGTCGTCGGCGCGGAAATCGATGGCATTGAAGCCGTCGATCACGGCGAGATCGTCCTGCGACTGGTCGGCGTTGATATACTCACCCCGCGACCACTGGGTCAGGTTCTGATAGTAGCCGACGCCCATGATCGGTGCCCAGCCGGTGGCTCCGTTGCCGTGGCCGCCGTAATAGTCGTCGACATTGGGATTCTGCCCGTCGTGGCCGAGGCCGAGGGTGTGGCCGATCTCGTGGGAAATGACCTCCGCCGCCGCTTTTCCTACCGAGTAAAACGCCCAGCACGGCGTGTCGCCGCCCCAGTTCCACGAACCGATGTAGGCCACTCCGCCGGCACCGGGTGCCGCGTTGTTAGTAGGGGTGATGATGCAGCGCTGGCGCGAGGTTTCGGGCGCGTTGAGGTATATCTGAAGGTCGGTGGTAACGTTGATGTTGAAGGGCGCGAAGTCCTCGGAGATGCGCGCCCAGACTTCGAGGATCTGGGTGTTGTTAGCCCCGGATGGAGCGGCGTCGAAATCGCCCCAACCGTCGTGCGGTCCTTCCTCGCCATCGAAATCCAGATAGATCACGCCCACCGCCTTTGGCAGGCTTTGCAGCGGGATCACGCCATTCTGATAGCCCGGGATTGGCACATCCGTCGGATGCTCCATGGGCAGCAGCTCCTGAGGACCGGAAGTGTCCGCGACCGGAGGCAAGGGAAGCTCCACACAGGTAACGCCGTCGGCGTCCTTCCGGGTGAGTTCGGGCTCACCGCGAGAGTTTTCGCCGAGAAGGTAGCCATAGTTTTCTTTCGGAAAACGGATCGCCCCGGCGAACCGACCGGACGGAGTTCCTTCCGGCTGGCGGCGGAAATAGATGCGGCCTTCGGCGGGTTCCGTCACCTTGCCTTCGATCACCTGCCAGTTCCCATCAGCATCGGCCTCATAGCGTTCCACCACCGCCACCATCTGCTTCCCACCTGGCAATTCAAAGGCCACCTCGTTCCCCACCTGCGTGGTTTCATCAAATGCGGGAACCACCTTTGCGAGCTGACCGCGTTCGGCGGCGATCGGCGCTTTCTTTGAGGCTTCGCCCGTCCTCACCCGCTGGGCCGGAGGTTGCGAGGTTCGTGAAGGGACGAGACCTTTCCACACCAGTGCGGCGAGGATCAGGATGAGAACTGAAAGAATACGGAATCGGAGTTTCACGAAATTGGTGGGTTTTAGACAAGACAGGGCACGGGCCGCACAGCCCACGCGCGAACTTCTCAATCGATTCGCGGGCGGAGCGTAGCCCGGGGATCCGATTTTTCACTACGCCATGTTCGGGGGGTGCGGCGGCGGAGCAGTCCGGCTCCAAGCAGCACCGCCGCCAGGGCGCTGGTCGGCTCGGGGACGGCGGTCCAGTTGAGGTCAGTGCCGTTGAAAGTGAAGGCACCTTGGGTGGATCCCGGACTGCTCAGGACTCCGTAGGTGGCGTCGTAGTATTCCACGCCACCGGTGAAGATGGAGGCGATGCTCAGGCTGGAGTTACCGGCAACGTTGGTGAAAATGTCGGTCCACATTTGATCGGCATCCCAGAAAGTTTCGATGAAGTTTGTGCCGTCGAGAACCACCCGGAAGATGGCTCCGGTCGTCGCGGAGTCACCCCGGGGGCAGTCCCGGCAATTCTCGAGGCGGAAATCTTATTGCTCTTCCGCGGTCATTCCCGCGTCAGTTGCAGAAGCCCGCCGGAAAAGCCGTCTTGCAAACGCAGCTCGATCCGAAGGGCTACGGTTTCCACGGAGCCGAACTTTATCAAGTTCGGCTTGTCCTTCTCCACGCCTTTTTCGGGGGGTGTTGAAACGGGAATCCACTCGCCGTCTTTGCGGTAGAGCACCCGCCATGAAGCCGGCACGCGGCATTTCCCCGATACGGTATCATCGAACCAGTAAACCGAGACGGAGGAGACTTTTTCCGGGCGATCGAAGGTCCATTCGATCCACTCGCTGGTGCCGGTGTGATCCCAAAAGGTGAAGCGCGGGACACCTTCGCCTTTTGAAGAATTTGGCTGCTTGGCTGCGATGATCCCGTTGATCGACCCGCCATGACCTTGGAATGAAACCGCGACTCCGGGCTCAAGGATAGCAGCTCCCCGCAACAGTGGAAAGGCAGTGATGCGTAGGGTCTGTGCGCCGAACGGTACAAGAGTCACTTGCTCTAACGGCTGATCGCTCTTCACCGGGCTTTCCGGAACCTCATCGGCGAGACGGTCGTTGCGGATCAGTCCCCATTGCGGCAGTCGTTTGGCGGGCACCGTGAGTTTGATCGGTGTTGTCTCCGGCAGCCACGGATTTTTCGGCATCTTGCCGCGGGTGAGCTTCACGCTCGCGGCGGGATTCTTGCGGTCGATATCGAGCGCGTAGTTCCACGGGGTGGAGGGGAGCATTTCGATTTCATCGAAGCCATCGGCGATCTTGGTGAACGTCTTGGATTGCTCGCCGATGCGCAGCGAGAAAACGATCGGCCCGCGCCACAGCGCGGCGGAGCCTTTGAAGGCGTTCTGCGTTTCGAGTTCGGCGGGAAACTCGGCGGTTACCTTGTCGCCGGCTTTCCAGGTGCGGTTGATCGTTAGAAATTCTCCGGGCTTCACGTTCGCGACGAATTCGCCATTCACCGCAACGCGGGGATTCACGCTCCAGCCGGGGATGCGCAACTTGAACGGGAAGGCGGCAGGCTTTGCCGGGTTGACGCTGAAACGCAGGACGTCGCCGAACGGGTAGTCGGTTTCCTCGATCATGGTGACCGGGGTGCCGCCGAGATTCACCGAGACTTCGGTCGGACCATAGGCAACGGCGGCAATTCCGCCATCGGCCGTGGCCATCCACGAATGCTGCACGTATTTCGGCCAGCCCATGTGGAGGTTATAACAGCAGCAATGAAACCCGGAGTGCGGACTGACTAACAAGTCATCGCCATGGTCGTCGGCAAACTGGAGTTGCTTCGGTTCGTTCTTCCGCGCGACGGGGGCGTTCGGCAGGGTGTAGTATTGGAATCGCGTGAAATCCTTGGTGGTGCCGCCGGGCAGCAGGTTGAACGCGATGCGCTCGAGCTGGTCACCGATCACGGGGTCGCCGAGCCCTTTCATCGCGACTTCGTTGCTGAGCATCTGTTCGACGATCGAGCACATCTCGACGCCTTGCGTGGTGGATCTTCCGGCCAATGGCTCGGTGCCGCTCCAGATCCCGATCGGCAGGCCATGCTTCTCTGATAGATTCTGCCATGCTTCGCCAAACACCGCGCGGTCCGCGGGATCGCCGGTGCGCAGGTAGTTGACGACGGGATATTTCATCGCCTGGGAGACGTTCACTCCGTGCTCGATCCGGAAATCGCCGGGCGAACCGTGAAGGGATTTGAAAAATGGATTCCACTGGTTCGCCTGTTTGCGGAGCAGATCAACCACCTCTAGCAGGAACGCTTCACCCGTGCGGTTGTAGAGCCAGTAAAGCGTGTCGATCTGATCGCCCGCCCGCGCCTTCGCCCATTCGTGGAGCGGCTGTTGGGGAAGTTTTTCCGATATGAAACGCGAGTATTTCAACAGGGCTGGAATCACCCGCGGGTCCTTGGTCGCCTCGTGGTAGTCGCGCAGTGTCCAGGTGATGACCATCCGCGGCCACCAGTCGTCATTCGAGCGCGGGCCGAGCTGGCCATCCTCGCGCTGGGTATCCAGCAGTGAGTCGATCCAGACTTGCGCCTGCTTCCTCAACTTCGAATCACCGGTGACATAAGCGAGGCTGACGAGTCCGCGCAAATAGTAGGGCCCCTTTTCCCAGCCCTCGCCGTTGCCGCCGCGCCAACCGTTTTCGGGGCCGAGTTCGGGAATGACTTCCTCCGCGTGCCCCGTTAGGCCGTCGGCCTGGAGGCGGAGTTGGTGCTCCAGCCAGCCGCGTGCCTTGATCGAACCGAGGTCAAGCGCGATGAAGGGCGTGGCCTGGAGCGGAGGGCGGTTAGCCACGGCCTCCTCGGCCGCCACCACGGGAAATGCCACCAACAGCAATGAAATGACGGCGGCGGAAAAGGCTCCGCGGCAATGGGTTTTCATTCCAAAATCATGACGAAAATCCGCCCGCTGGGAATATCCCGGATGCACCAGAGCCTATTCGATTCCCCGATCATTGGGGACGCGGACACGACATCCAAGCCCTTGGTCACTCTCCCAGTCCTTTCGCATAGACCTCGTTCTCGGTGAAAACGATGATCATGGGCCGGCAGCAAATCTCACAATCGTAGTCCACCTCCGCCGGCATTTCATCCGGATGCGGGACGGCGACTTCAAAGACTTCAAAGCAGGTCGGACAGGTGACTTCGGCGAGTTCCATGGCGGCAGCGTAGAGGCGATCACCGGTCGGCGCGAAGCCATTTCTTCGATTCGAAGGGCCGGTGATCGCCCCCACATTCGCACTTGTCACTGCAAGCCCACCACCTGCCTGAAGAACCTCGCCTTTGCGCCGCCCGACAGCAGCGGATAGTTCAGACCCGCCACCTCATTCACTCCATCGGTGGCCAACACGGTGGGAGTGGTGTTGTCGGTCTCCCAGTTGGAGAGGTCGGCGCTGAACTGCGCGTTGTAGGTCAGACCCGCCGCCACGTAATCGGCGCGGCGGATGAACTTGGCGGTGGGGGTGCCGGAGACAGTTTGCGTGGTGATGCCACCGGGCGTGATGACGTTGCCCGTGTAGCTGAGTTCGTTGCGAGATGCGGCGGCAGGATTCAGATCGAAGGAGAAATTCAACAGATTGGCGAGGCCGTTGGCACCCGGAGAATTGGGATCATCGCCAACGGCATTGGCTTGCGCCCATTGCTGGAAAGGAGGGCGAAGTTCATCCGCGCCGATGTCCGGGGTAGTAAGCGAACGCGTGTCGCCGTCGCAGTCGGTGGTCACTCCGGCCACTGGCGTGCCGGTGTTATTGACCAGGACATTGCCGGTCGGCACGAGATGAAGGTCTCCATTCGCAGGATCCCCGAACATCGCACTGGTGTAGTTGCCACCGGGGGTGCTGGCGCTGGAGTGGATGTCACCGGGGACGTTCACCTGCCACTGCGCGAAGCTGATCGGGACGCCGGGCGTGCTGCCGCCCTGGCCGGTTCCGGCGTCGAGGAAATTCGCGGCGTTGCTCAGGCCGGTACCGGCATAGACGTTGGAGTCCATCGTCAGCGAGCCGGTGCTGGCGGTCGAGTAATTGGCGGCAAAATGGTTTCCGCCGCCGGTGCGCAGGTTTAGGAAAAGGTTGTTCTTCACCGTTGCGTTGGAACCGCCTTGGCGGATGAAGGCCCAGCTCGCATAGACCGAGGTGGTAGCCCCGGTAAGAAGAACCGTGTTGTGAGCGACCACGACCGTGCTGCCGGCGGTTCCACCGTCGCCAATGCCGTAGAAGTTCAGCGGCGGGGTGCCGGAGGAACTGAGGGTGACCATGTTGTTCACCACCGTCACACTCTGACCTGCCGCCGGTGCGAAATAGATCCCGGTGGCACCAAGGTTCCCGGTCGCATTGCCGATATTCCAAAGGCGGTTGCCGTCCACCGTCATGCTGCCCGATTGGTTGCCGATGGAAATGCCCGAACTGTAAGTCAGGTCACGCACAATGTTGCGGCGAATCATATTCGTCCCGAGTCCGTTGAAGGAGATGCCTATCAGCGAGTCTGTCTGCGGGGCGGTCTGGTAAATCGTGTTATCCGTGATGTTCCACGACTCGCTACCGAACCGCACGTACACACCCGCATACGTGAAGTTGAACATTTCATTGTTGGAAATTGTATTGTTGCTGTTCGCCACGGCATCCGAGGTGCCATACGAGGAGACCAGAGTGCCGGGTGCGACGGCGGCATTGCTGAGGTCGCGGATTAGATTTCCCGTCACCGTGTTGTTGTCGTTGCCCGTGGTCACCCCCTCCGTGAAACTCACCACGCCAGCCCCGTCGGTCGTCGCGCCTTCGATCACACAATGGCGGACGCAGTTGTTCGAGGCGTCGTTGGTGAAGGTAATGGTTGCCGCGTTGATGCCCGTGTTGGTGTTGCGGAACGTCAGATACCGACCGCTGCCTCCGAAGCTGCCGTCGATGGTCACGTGGTTCACTCCGTTGAGGCGAATCAGGCCGCTGTAGCCAGAGCCGGAAATCGTCCGCATCGTCGCGCTGTCCGGTTGGATGGTGATGTCGGCCGTGTTGGCATTGAGCGTCGTGCCGCCGCCTTCCGTGACATCACCCGTGAGTTTCACCATGAGATTGGAGGTGAGCGGAACCGCGTTCAACACTCCGAAAAGCCCGTTAACTCCGGTTAGATCCGGGAAGTTTCCGCCAGGACCGACGGTGACCGTGCCGCCACTCGGAGCGATGCTGTAGCGGTTCACGCCAGCGCCGGGTTTGCCGTTGATGTTCTCCACCGGCGGATTGCCCGAGACTGTGGCGGCGGGCGGGCTGGAGCCAAGGTTGTTAGCGGCATCTTGCGCGACAACGAAGTATTGAATGCTGTCGCCCGCGCTAACGCTGCCGCCGTTGATGAGCGCGTAATCAATGGTAAAGCTATAGCTGCCGCTGACACCTTCGGTGCCAGTGACGTATTTCCAGCCATTGCCGGACGAGTCGTTTGCGGTGTCGAAGGCTTCGGCATCGGTGGATTTCTTGTAGTAGAGCCTCGGGGCGTTCACGCCACTGGCGACGGTGCCGCTGTTGTCCACGATGCTGGCCCAGCCGGTCAGTGTGCGGTTGGTGGTGGTCCCAATGGGAGGGAGCAGCGGGTAGCTGATGGCTGGCGGGAAGATGTCGCCCGTGGAGGTGAAATTGCCCGCGTCAGCCCCAATGTCCACGGGAGTCAGGCTGCTGCGGGTCTGCCCGTCGAAATCATCGATGACTGCGGCGATGGGCAGCCCGCCGCCTTCGGCAGGATTGCCCGGTTGCAGGTGCAAATCCACAGCGGTCGCATCGCCCGAGGGATTGATAAAAAGCGGGTCGGCCACGGCGCTGGAACCATCTTGCCGAGTGGCTGCCTGCAACGCGGCAAGGGTAGTGCAGTCGATGCCGTTGTATGATCCGATCACGCCTCCACTGCCGCTGACAAAGTAGATGTTGTTGGCGGAGGCAAGGGCGGAAAAAATGTTAGCCTTAACGGCGTAGTGCTTGCCCGTGGCTCCGCCATTGCTGCGGGCGTTGACGAAAATGTTGTTGCGAAACACGCGGGGGACGTACGAGTCGCCACAGGCATAGGCCGAGGTCGTGCTTCCGCCAGTCGTCTGCGTGCCGCCCACAAAGACGGAGTTGTGATAGAAATTCCGCATCTCGAACGCTGGGACGGATTCATAGATGCCAGCCACGGTCGATGCGCCCGCGGTGCTGGCTCCGCTGGCATCGATTCCCACGCGCACCATGTTGTTCTGCACGGTGAATATGCCGCGGTTAAAATACATTCCATACAACTGCGATGAAGCACTGGTGGAGGCAATGGAAAGGCTATGCGCCGTATTACCTTCGATGACCGTCATGGCGGATAACGAGTTGCCCGTGCAGTAAATCCCCGCAACATCCACGCTGGCGGAAGTTGCTGTGTTTGAAAGCGAATGCACGGTGTTCCTGGAAACAGACGGGTTGTTTGAACCAGACCCAATTGATGAACCCGCCAAAATGCCCAGCAGCGACGCCGAGCTACCCTTACCCGCGTTCTGGCTCGTCGTGGAAAGGTTGCGGACGGTATTGCTGGTGATGGTGTTCACGTTGGCATCACTCACAATGCCGAGAATTTGTCCTGCGTTTGAGGTTCCGGTATAGTTGTGGTTGAGATTGGCCACCGTGTTGCCCGTGATGCTTGAGGTGGCGGCGGAGCTGATAATTCCGGCAACTTTTTGCGTCGTCGCAGCAGCAGGAGTGATGGCGTTGAAGCTGCTTGCCATGATAGTGCTGCCCACGGTGTTGTTGTAAATGTCCACTGCTTGAGCCACTGTTTGAATTCCGATCAATGAAGCGTTCGTAGTGATGGAACCAATGGTGTTGTTGGCTACGGCCAGCGAACTGCTGGCTTGCGGGCCGCTGCTTTCCGAGCCGATGCCGAAGGTGCTACCGAGCGTGCCCGAGGTGATGACGGTAATGGAGTCCGTGCCCGTGGAGCTGCCGATGGTGTTGCCCGTGACCGTACCAATGTTCGCATTGCCCGCTGACACAGCGATCCCGCTCCAGATGCTGAAAACCGCGTTGGTCGTGCCGCTCGTCGACCAAGTGATGTTCCGGATTGTGTTGCCCTGCACGCTGCTCGCGGTGGTGGTGCCGACGTTGAGCTGAATGCCTTTGAACAGATACCTCGCCGTCATGCCGGTCGTCGTCCACGCCGTGCCGCCCGCATTCGTCCCGCTGCCGCCGATGAAGTTGCCGGTGACGCTGAAGTTGTTGCCGGAGGTGTTGTTAATGAAAATGGCGCGGACATTGGCCGCCACCGCCGCGCGGCTGACGGTCTGATAGAAACTGTTGCCGGTGATGCTCCAGTCGGTGTTGCCACCATCGAGCCGCACTCCCGCAGCATCGACGGCGGCGGGTGAATAGAAATTGAAGACATTGCAGTTGGATATCGTATTGCCGCTGTTGTTCTGCGCGGTGGCCGTGGTTCCTAACGAATAAATGGCATTGGTCGGCGTGCTCGCGCCGTCGCGGATATCACAGGAGTCAATGGTGTTATTGTCGTTGCCGTTCGCGCCGCCGGTAGAGCTGAAGACGACGGTGCCACTGGTGGCGCTGGTATTCACGCCATGCAGCACAAGATAGCGCAGAGTGTTGCTGCTCGCCTCATTGATGAAGCGCACCGCGCTTCCGATGGTGCTGGTGTTGGCGATGGTGAGCTGCTTGGCGGTGCCTGTACCGCCGGGCCGCCCATCGAAGGTGACGAACTGCGCCGCACTCAGATTCACGGTCGCCGCCGTGGTGTCGGCACTGGAGATGGAGAGGCCGGCAGCTCCGCTTTGCGGCCGCAGGGTGAGGGTATTGGCTGCGGTGGTCGACAGGTTGCTGAAAACGAGTGGAAAGGTCTCTACGCTGCTGAGGTAGCTTGGCTGGAGTTCCAGCACGAGGGGGCCGGATAGAGTCTGGGTCTGGACTGCCGCGACGGCCGCGGTAATGCTGGTGTAATTACCCGTAGGGCCGATGGATTTGGTTCCAGAGAGCGGGACAGCGGAAAGCGGGAGGACAGTCGCAACCAGCAAGGCGAGAACGTTTTTCATTGGAAGGAAACGAGGGTTTAGGAGAATTACAGCTAAGAGGAGGCCTAGCAGGAGCCGGGGCCTTTGCCACAAGAAACAGGTGGATCTTCCAATTTCGCGGAGAAATTTCTTCGCCTGTGGTCCCCACATCCCCACTTGCAAGCCTCCCCCACTCTGCCATCCTCCATCCGCATGGCTGAGAAAACGCTGTTCGAAAAAATCTGTGAGAAGGAAATCCCCGCGACGATCGTGCATGAGGATGACCGTTGCGTGGCGTTCCGCGACATTTCACCGCAGGCTCCGCTGCACATTCTGATCATCCCCCGCAAGGCGATTCCGCGGGTGGGGCTGGCGGCCGCGGAGGACGAGGGTTTGTTAGGCCACCTGTTGCTCACCGCGGCCCTGGTCGCACGGAGCGAAGGTATCGCGGACAGCGGCTACCGGCTGGTGATCAACAACGGCCCCGATGGCGGCGAGGCGGTGCCGCACCTGCATGTCCACTTGTTAGCCGGGCGGCAGATGAAATGGCCACCCGGTTAGAGATTCATTCATGAAATTGAAAATCACCCAATTTTTCACCGCGCTGCTGCTTGCCGGTCCTTCCTGTTCCGCGAGTCTTCCCGCATCTCCCCCACGCGATCAACGCGTGGTGTTGGTGGATGGGTTCATGGAAACCGGCAAGGCGTTCAAGATGCTGCGGCAGCGCCTCGAAAAGCGTGGCGTGGAAGTTTACGTGCCTCGTCTATCCCACAACGACGGCCGCGGTGGTTTGGAAAACCTGGCGGTTCGTCTCAAGCAGGACATCGATGCGAAATTCGGGCCGACGCAGAAGATCAGCATTGTCGCCTTCAGCATGGGCGGGCTGGTCAGCCGCCAGTACCTGCAAAACCTCGGCGGGGCGGCGCGTTGCGAGAACCTCATCACCATTTCCTCGCCTCACCACGGCACCAGAGCCGCCTGGCTCTATCCGACGCGGGGGGCCGCGGAGATGCGGCCCGGCAGCCCGTTTCTAGCCGATCTTCAGCGAACCGAGGACCGCCTTGGAAAGATCCCAATCACGTCCTATCGCACGCCGATGGATCTGATCATCCTGCCGCCGACCAGCTCGGTGTGGGACCGCGCGGAAAACCTCGAATATCCGGTTATCCTGCATCCGTTCATGCTCAATTCGAAGGCCGTCCTAACGGATGTGGAGCGGCGACTGGTGAAGTGACCTTCTAAAAATGAAAATACCCCGCCCGCCGGTCATCGGCGGGCGGGGCAGTTTCATCGGCGGTTAACCCTCCGTATTGATTTTTCCAAGCACTTCGACGCGCACGGGTGCGACGCCGCGCTGCATGAATCCAAGTCTTTCAGCGGCACCGATGGTCAGATCGATGATGCGACCTTTCACATAGGGACCGCGGTCGGTGATGGTCACCACCTCGGACTTGCCGTTCGACTCATTGATCACCCGCACCATGGTTCCCATGGGCAGGGTCTTGTGGGCGGCGGTGGCAGCTCCGTTAGACAGGCGTTGGCCGCTTGCCGTCCGGGTTCCGTAATTGGTCTTCACGGAATACCATGAGGCTTTTCCGGTCTGAACCGATTTTATTGCGAACTCTGGATTGGTTTGATGTTTGGTGTTTGCACTCCCAGTTGACGCGCAACTGGGAATAAGGATGACGCCGGCGATTGCCAGGGCCACGGATTTTAGGTTCCGGGTCATGTTCATCGTGTTGAGTCCCCTTTGGGGCGGGCTCCGCATAATGGCCTCGAAATGAGGATGCAAGACAAAACACCCCAGCCCAAAATCACCCTGAATCCTTGCGCCAACGGGGAGATTCAGGAAACTATTCCGGGAAACTTTATTAAATTTTTAAGCAATTTGGCACGGTTATTGTTGATGACGGTGACGTGCTTGACCAAAGAATACCATCAAGTCGGAACCGCTTTACCGGGGAGGATCTGGATTTTCTTGCCGCCGTGCTGGCGCCGGGCCAGCAGCGGTTGCACTTGGAAAAGCTCTGGAGCGATCCGGACGCGCTGCGCGAAATCCTCGATTTGAAGGAAGTCTTCCGGGGTCTTCTGGATTCCCCCTCCGCGATCCAGGTTTCGCCGCGGTTTTATTTTTACGTGCTGGTCCGCCACGCCTTCCTGCAGGCCGACCTCAGCGATCCCGACTTGGCGGACTACGTGGCCGGGGTGATGACCAAGCGGATTTCCCCGTCGCCCGAAGATCCGTTGCAAGACATCGTCCGTGGCTACACGCACGCATCGGACTTCGTAGCGATCATTTCCCGTGCGAAGGGCCGGATGCGCTTCCACCTGCAAATGGCGGCGGGAAATCAGTTTCTCGTGCTCACCGGGCTCTATCCGACCTTCCTCAAGCGCCGCAGCGAAAAACGCGGCGCACCGGATCTGGAGTTCTACGAATCATTCGCGCAGCAATCGTTCCGCGGCGCAGCGGACAACCGTTCGGGGCCGGGTAACTCATCGCGGCGGTTGTTAGGGGCGCTCGCAGAAGCGATGCCTGCCGCCCGCCGCTCGCTGAACAAGGTGGCCGAGGAGTTCGTTTTTCTGGGAGATTGATAGGGCGGCCAGCACTAGCAAGCATCGGAATGAATCCCGCGGTCCGACAGGCGCGACTTTGAATCGGCATTGACGGAGGAAGCGGCTTGTCCAAGCTCCCCGCATGATAGCAAGGCTGCGGGGCAAGGTGATCGAGGCGTATCCTAACCGATTGGTGGTGGATGTGCACGGGGTGGGCTATGAGGTTTTCATCCCGCTCTCGACATTTGATAGGCTGCACGCGGTGGAGGGGCTGGAGGTGGATTTGCGGACGCACCTGCATTTCAGCCAGCTCGGGCAGAAGTTGTTCGGCTTCGCGAGCGAGGAGGAGCGGGATGTGTTCCTGCTGCTCATCGACCGGGTCAGCGGCGTGGGCCCGACGATGGCGGTCTCGGTGCTCAGCGGGATGGACGTGACGCGATTCAAGCAGGCCGTGGTGGCCGGCGACGTGGCGGGGCTTTCGAAATTGAAGGGCGTGGGCAAAAAAACGGCGGAGCGGATCGTGCTGGAGCTCAAGGACAAGGTCGGCGTGACGGAAACCTGGCAGGACGCGGCGGCCGGTCAGGTGAGTGCCTCGGCGGCGGACGCGGAGCTGGCGCTCATCGCGCTGGGCTACAAACAGGTGGACGCGCGTAAGGCAGTTAGAAAGGTGTTGGACGCGGACCCGGCGGCAGCCACCGAGGCGCTCGTGCGCGGGGCGCTGCGGGCCTTGCAGGGATAAGGAAGACGGCGTCGCCCAAACGGGTGACTATCCGGACATTCAGGCGTTTTGTTTCTTGTCAGCGGTATTTCACCCCGGCAACTTCACGCCCGGGATCGGAATTGCTGTAACTCCACCCTTAAAACCCACCTATCACGCAATCATGTCTTCCTCTCCCGTGACTGAAAATATCGGCCGCTACCGCTGGCGCATCTGCGCGGTGCTGTTCCTCGCCACGACGATCAACTACATCGACCGCAACGTTTTCTCGTTCACGATGCTGGACGACACTTTCCGTCACCAGATGCTCGGCATCCCGCTGGACCGGCCGCTGACGGACGTGGACCTCAAGCTGTTCAAGGAGAAGATGTCGTTCCTCGACTCGATCTTCAAATACTGCTACGCGTTCGGTTTCCTGCTGGCTGGCTACATGATCGACCGCATCGGCATCCGCCGCGGCTACGCAGTGGCCATCGGCGGCTGGAGCCTGGCGGCGGTGTTGCACGGACTGGTGCACTCGGTGTCCGGCATGGCTTGGGCGCGCGGCCTGCTAGGCGTGGGCGAGGCGGGCAATTTCCCTTCCGCGATCAAGACCACCTCGGAGTGGTTCCCGAGGAAGGAGCGGAGTTTCGCCACGGGCATCTTCAACGCCGGCGCGAATGTCGGCATCATCCTCACCGCATTGTGCGTGCCGTTCATCATCAGCCACTGGGGCTGGCGGGCGAGCTTCATCGTGACCGGAGCCATCGGCACCTTCGTGCTGTTTTGGTGGCTCGGGATGTATCGAAAACCGGAGGAGCACCCGAAGCTCGGTGCCGCCGAGCTCGCCTACATTCGCCAGGACGGAGCGCCGGACAGCGAGAAGCCGGTCAAATGGCGCAACCTCATTGGCTACCGCGCGACCTGGGCGTTCGCGATCCCGAAATTCATGACCGACGCGATCTGGTGGTTCTACCTCACCTGGCTGCCCACCTTTTTCAACGACAACGCCGCTTTCGCCACCAAGCTTGACCTCAAACAGGTAGGCCTCCCATTCCTCATCATCTATCTGATTTCCGACGGCGGCAGCATTTTCTTCGGCTGGCTGGCAACGAAGTTCATCGGCATGGGCTGGTCGGTCAACAAGGCGCGCAAGGTGACCATGCTGATCTGCGCGGTCTGCGTGGTGCCGATCGTCTTCGCCTCCATGACCAGCAGCATCTGGCTGGCGATCGCCCTGATCGCCTTGGCCACCGCGGCGCACCAAGGCTGGAGCGCGAACCTGTTCACGACAGTGTCCGACCAGTTCCCGCGGCGTGCGGTCGGCAGCGTGGTCGGTATCGGCGGCCTGGCCGGTGGTCTTGGCGGCGCGCTGCTCGCGGCGAAGGTCGGGTTCATCATCAACAACGGCGGCTATGTGCCGTTGTTCGCCCTCGCGGCTTCGGCCTATCTGCTGGCGCTGCTGGTGTTGCACACGCTCTCGCCGAAGCTGGACACGGTCAAGATTCCGGAGTGATCCCGGTTTCAAGCCGCTCCCGCAGTTGGCGGACCGCCCATACGGCGTGTTCGCTGACCAGCGGGTCCGGATCGAGCGCGGCTTTTTCCAACGCGGGCAAATCGTCCCGCGTGCCGGTGTTTCCCAACGCCACACAGACGTTTCGGAGAAAGCGGTTGCGCTTGATGCGCTTGATCGGGGATTTGGCGAATAGCGTGCGAAAGCCTTCGTCATCGAGTTCGAGGAAATCGCGCAGGCGTTTTTCAAACACCGTCGCCCGCGCGAGGAAAGTCAGCTCGCGGGATTCTTTCGCGAACTTGTTCCACGGGCAGGCATCCAGGCAATCGTCACAGCCGTAAATCCGGTCGCCCATCGCGACGCGGAACTCCTCGGGGATAGGCCCCTTGTGCTCGATCGTTAGATAGGAAACGCATCGCCGCGCGTCCACCCGCCGCGGCGCGGTGATCGCTTGCGTCGGACAGGCGGTGATGCAGGCAGTGCATTTTCCGCAGTGGTCGCCGAAGGGTGCATCGGGCGTTAGATCGAGCGTCGTCAGCAACTCCGCGAGGAAAAACCAAGTGCCCAAACCGCGGTGGATCTGCACGGTGGACTTGCCATTCCAGCCGAGCCCGGCGTCGCTCGCGAAGTCACGCTCCAGCACCGGACCGGTATCGACGTAGAAACGCTGGGTGCCGCCGAGTGTCTGCAATTTCGTGTCGAACTCGCGCAAGCGCTTTTCGATTAGATCGTGATAGTCATCGTTCCACGCATAACGGGCGATCCGGTAGCCGCCGTCGTGGCCTTCGGGAAACGGACTCTTTCCCGGGTAATAGTTCAGCGCCAAACAGATGATCGACTTGCAGCCCGCCAAGACCTCGCGCGGATCGCAGCGCCGCTCCGGCGTGCGCTCCAGCCACCCCATTTCACCGTGCTTTCCTTCCCCTATCCAATCCTTGAACAAGTCAGCATGGCTCGCCTCCTTGGCGCGCGCGATCCGGCAATCGTCGAAGCCCAGCTCCGCCGCCCACGCTTTGACTTGCTGGATGATTTCACTCACAGGAGGTGGCCCGTGAAAAAGTAGCGCGCGCTTTCCAGAATGCCAGTTGCCAGCTCGCCGCAGTCGAGCCCTGCGGTCTCCACTTTCAAATGGGCCGTCTCGGCGTAGAGCGGCTTGCGCACCTCTAACAATTCCTCAATCCGCGCTGCAGGATCCTTGGTATGAAGTAGCGGCCGGTCGCGATTTTTCGCGGTCCGATCGAGGATCACCGACGTGGGCGCGTGCAGCCAGACGACGTACCCCAGGTTCCGCAACAACGCCCGGTTGGCCTCCCTGCCGATCACCCCGCCACCGGTGGAAATGATCCGCCGCGGCGCTGCGGGATCGTAGAGTTCCTCTAGCAGCCAGGTTTCCATGTCGCGGAATTTTTCCTCACCGTCCTCGGCAAAAATCGCGGTGATCGGTTTGCCCGCCCGTTGCTCGATGACGTGATCCATGTCCACCAGCGGGTAGCCGAGCCGGTGGTGCAGCTCGCGCCCGACGGTTGATTTCCCACTGCCCATGAACCCGATGAGAACAATGTTCTTCGGCGGGGTTTGCGATTCGTTCATGACGGGACCCTAGCTTCCCCACGGCGCGGGGATAAACCGTAAAAACCAAGCAACACGTCATTTTGCCAAATCCCCGGGAGGGACGCGGAATCGGAGCTTCAGCCGGAGACGAATCGCGAGGTTCTCCATTCCGCCACCAACTGGAGATCAGCGACATCCGATTTCCGGGTATGAGCAGATCAGCATAAACGTATGATTCTCAATCACCGAGGGTTCCCATTGGCACGCTTGGTGCTCTCCGGACCAAGATCCCCCGCTTGGGGTGCCGATCATCCAATCCAGATACTGCAGGTCATGAAAATCAACAAATCCATCCTCGTTGCCGCCATCGTCGGCTTGTCGTCGTTCGCCCGCCTCGCCGCGGAACCCCTGAAAATCGGCTACTCCGACTGGCCCGGCTGGGTGGCTTGGGAAATCGGAATCAAGAAGGGCTGGTTCAAGGAAGCTGGCGTGGAAGTCGAATTCGTCTGGATGGATTATGTGAAATCCATGGAAGCCTACGCGGCCGGCAAGCTCGACGCCGTTTCCGTCACCAATGGCGACGCGCTGGTGACAGGAGCCACCGGCAAGCCTTCCGTCTGCATCCTCATCAACGACTTCTCTAACGGCAACGACATGATCGTCGCCAAGGGCGGAAACAAAACGCTCAAGGACCTCAAGGGCAAGACCATCGCCCTGGAAGAAGGCTTCGTCGAACACCTCCTGCTATTGAAAGGTCTCGAACTCAACGGCATGGCCGAGAGCGACATCACCATCAAGAACACCCCGACTAACAACACCCCGCAGGTCTTCGCATCCGGTGGGGTGGATGCCATCGCAGCCTGGCAGCCGAATTCCGGACAAGCCCTCAAACTGGTGCCCGGCTCGAAAACGGTTTTTTCCTCCAAGGATGTCCCGGGCCTGATCTACGACGGTCTTTTTTGTGACCGAGACAGCGTGAAAGCCCGTCGCGCGGATTGGGTGAAGGTCGTTAAAGTGTGGGGAAAAATTTCCGCGTTTCTCGCCAAGGAAGAAAACGTCGACGACGCCCTGGCCATCCTCGCCGAACGCGTGGGAGTGAAGCCCGCCGAATATGAACCGCTGCTGGAAGGCACCAAGATCCTCACCCCTGCGGAGTCCCTCAAGGCATGGGAAAAGGCCGCCGGCCTCGGCTCGATCTACGGTTCCACCAAGGTCGTGGACGAATTCAACGTGAAGTACAAGGTCTATGAAAAGCCCGCCGACGTGGACTCCTACCTTGACCCATCGCTCTTCACGGAAGCCCTCGGAAAATAGGCCCTTTTCCCAAGGCCAACCCTCGGCATGAAATCACAGACGCGACGCCGCTGGTGGGTGGTTAGAAAGGAGCTCGACCAGTCGCAGGCCACGATCCTGATGGCGCTGTCGTTCATCCTGCCACTGGTCATCTGGAGCATCGCCTCCTACGGGCCGTGGTGGAAGGTGGCGCATCAGGTGAATGTCTCCGCGGAGAGCCCGCGCTTGCAGAGTGTCTATTCCGTCGGCGACCGGCTCACGCCGTGGGTGTGGAAAGAATTTTCCGCTGCGATCACCAAAGACAACGAGGAAATTCTGGCTGCTAGAAAGGCCGGCCAGCCCCTTGCCAGCAGCGCGCGGCAGAACAAGAAAATCGTCCGCCAAATTCACCCTATCGCCGTGGTCAACGGCTGGCTCACTCGCGAGCAGGAACTCGATGATGACGCGATTCGCAAGACGTGGATCGAATTGGCCGACGGGAAACGAAAGCCCACCAAGGAACCCCTCTCCGCAGAGAACCTCAAGATCATCAAGGCCAACGCGGAAATGCTGGCCAAGGCTGGCACCGACTGGCCCGGGGAGGCCCTCCTGAAGCTGCTTCCCCAATCATTGGAAGAAGTCGCCCGTCCGGTCTATCTGGTCCCGCCCGGAGTGGTGGCTTCCTCATTTTGGGAAGGCATCACCGCCACCACACCCCAAACCGGGGAGGCTGGGGCAGAAAGAAGAACTCTCCTGCAACGCTACGGAGAGTCTTGGCGGACCATCGTGCTGGGATTTCTCCTGGCCATCCTCGTGGCCGTTCCCGTCGGCCTCCTTTGCGGCACGTTCGACTTCGTTTCGAAAGTCACCGAACCGTTCGTAAACTTCTTCAGCTACATGCCGGCTCCGGCGTTCGGCGTCGTGCTGATGGCGATCTTCGGCCTCGATCTGGGACCGAAAATCATGCTGGTGTTCCTAGGCACCCTGCCCTGTGCGATCCTCACCATCGCGAAAACCACCCGCAGCCTCGATTGCTCGCTGCTTGAAGCCGCCCAAACTCTCGGCGCGAACCGCTCGCAACTCATCCGCACCGTGGTCATCCCCGGCGTCCTGCCGAGTCTCTACAAGGACCTCCGTCTACTCTTCGGCACCGCCTGGACCTGGCTGGTCATCGCTGAATTGTTAGGATTCAAGAGCGGCCTCGCCGAAATCATCGACACCCACGGCCGCCGCTTTCAGTTCGACATCGTCTATCCGGCCATCCTGCTCATCGGTCTCTCCGGCTTTTTCATGGACCAGATCCTCGCGTATCTCGCCCGCTTCTTCTTCCCGTGGATGGAACAGCCAAAGAAAGGATTCCTCAGCCGCTTCTTTTCCGCGCGTGCCAGGGTCCTCGGCCCCGCCAAGCAGCCGGTCGCCTCCGCACCTGAAGCCCCGACCACTTCCCCTTCATGATCGCGAGCCTCTCCTACAAGGACCAGTCTCCCGCTGTCAAAGCGCGCTTCGACAAGCTCAAGCAACGCGCTCCGTTGCTGGAGATTTCCAGCCTCTACAAGATCTTCGACTCCAAGGTTGGCGACGTCGTGGCCCTGCAGGACATCAATCTAACTGTCCATCGCCGCGAGTTCATGTGCGTGCTCGGCCAGTCCGGCTGCGGAAAATCCACCCTCATCCGCATTCTGGCGGGATTGGAAACTCCCAGCTCCGGCCAAGTTCTGGTGGACGGCCAGCCGGTTACCGGCCCCGGCCGCGACCGGGGTATGGTCTTCCAGAGCTACACCTTGTTCCCGTGGCTAACGGTGAAACACAATGTCATGTACGGCCCGCGCATGGCGGGGAAGGACGATTTCACCAACGAGTCGGAAGCCCGCCAGTGGCTCGCCCTCGTCGGCCTCGACAAGTTCGAGAATGCCTACCCGCACCAACTCTCCGGCGGCATGAAACAACGTGCCGCCATCGCCCGCGCTCTCGCCAACGAGCCGCGCATCCTGCTGATGGACGAGCCCTTCGGCGCGCTCGATCCGCAGACACGCCAGCAGATGCAGGCCTATCTGCTCCAAATCTGGAAGAACGTCGATATCACCATCTTCTTCATCACCCACGATCTCGACGAGGCCATCTTTCTATCAGACCGCATCCTCGTGCTGGATCCCCGCCCCGGCCGCGTCCGCGAAATCGTCGAGGTCCCGGTCCCCCGCCCGCGCAATCATGACCAGCTCCGTGAGCCGGAGTTTCTCGTCACCAAAGCCCACCTCGAAACTATCATCCATCCGGAAGACGCCCACGAGGCACCGGTTTTCGACAAGCTTCCCATCGGCCGCCTCACCAACATCGGTGACGACGTGGAATGACCCCTACTAGTATGACGCCTGAATCCAATTCGTCATACCCTTCGGGAAAAATCCGTGTCCCTGCGGGCATTGGCGTGTTACGCCTCAGCCATGCCAGTCACACGCACCAAGTCAGAAAAGAACGCCCACCGGCTGACAATTTCGATCCCCGACGAGTTGCACAGCCAGTTCGAAGAGCTGATGACGGAGCGAGGTTTCGTCAACCGCTCCCAAGCCATCGCGGAAGTGCTCAACCAGCACATTTCCGACTACTACAGCCTGAAGGGAAACGCGCTGATGGCCGGGACCATCACGCTGTTCTACGATCACAAGCGGTCGGGCATCAAACAACAGATCACCGACATCCATCACGAGCACATCCGCGAGGTCATCAGTTCGCTAAACGTGCTGCTGCAGAATTCCTGCACCATGGAGGTGATCCTCGTGCAAGGCCCCGCCCAGCGCCTGCGGCAAATCGCCAACAAACTGCTAGGCGTGAAGGGCATGATTGCCGGCCGTCTCAACCTCACCCGCACGCTGCTGCCCCCCATCCAGACCGAGCCTGACGCGGACTCCAACGACTGATTTCCCATGACCTCGAATTCCCTCCTCCACGAACGCACCCTGCACGGTGCCGGCATGTGGTCCGCCGTCATCTCGCGCGGAAAACGTCTCCGCCTCACCGACATCGACGGCGGTGCTAATGTCGGAATGTTGCTCTACAACGCGCTCGAACGCACCGAGCGCTACAACATGCCTGACACGCTCAAGGGCCAGCACATTTTCTATCTGCGCGCCCCCTATTGCCTCCACTCCGACATGGGGCGGTTGTTAGCTTCGGTCACCGCGGACACCGTTGGCTGGCACGATACCGTCTGCGGCCATTCCGACGCCGCCCGCGTGCTCGAGAAATACGGCGCTAACAACTATCAGCAAGCTCGCAGCGACTGGAACCGCAATGGTCGCGACTGTTTTCTCATCGAACTCGCGAAATGGGGACTCGGAAAAAAGGACATCGTCCCGAATCTCAACTTCTTCAGCAAGGTGGTCTCCGATGAAGAGGGCCATCTCTCGTTCATCCCGGAAAATTCAAAACCTGGCGACTCCATCGAACTCCGTTTCGAAATCGACACGCTGGTCGTGCTCAACACCTGCCAGCACCCGCTCGATCCGGATCCGGTCTATCGCCACCGCCATGTGAAGCTCGAAGTCTTCGCCGGCGAGCCAGCCGCCGCTGAAGATCCGTCGCTCGCGGTGCGCCCGGAAAACCAACGCGCCTGGGAGAACAACGAAACCTACCACACCCTCCGCTTCTAAACGCCATGACCGAAAGCACTCTCCAGCCCGAGGCCGCCATCTTCCGCGAAGTCATACCCGCGGGTGACTGGTGGGTCCATGAAATCAAAAAAGGCCAAACCCTGCGCATCCTCGACCTCGAAGGAAACCAAGCCGCCGACACGCTCTTCTTCAGCGCCTCCGATCCCACCGAACGCTACAGCGCGGACCGCACCATCCAGGAACAAGCCGCGCTCTACCTAACCACCGGCACCAAGCTAATGAGCACTGAAGGCAACGCGTTGCTCACCATCACCGCCGACACCTGCGGCCGCCACGACACGCTCGGCGGCGCGTGTTCCCGTGAGTCGAATACCATGCGCTACTCCCACGACACAGAGTGCATGCACGCATGCCGCGACATCTTCATCCGTGGCGCGCAGGAATGGGACATCGAGCTGACCAAGCGGGACCTGCCGCCCAACATCAACTTCTTCATGAACGTCCCAGTCTCACCCGACGGCGGCCTCACCTTCGCCGACGGCATTTCCGCCCCGGGAAGATATGTCGAAATGCGTGCCGAAATGGATGTCGTTTGTTTGATTTCAAACTGCCCGCAACTCAACAATCCGTGCAACGGGTGGAATCCCACGCCGGTGGAGGTGCTCATCTTCTAACTTACGTGCGGAATGAATTCCGCGCTCCAATTATATGAAAATCCTCATCGCCAACCGGGGCGAAATCGCTGCCCGCGCCATCCGCACGTTCAAGAAGCTCGGCTATCAGAGCATCGCGGTTTACTCCGAACCGGACTCCGGCTCACCTCACGTCGATCTGGCAGACGAGTCCCATCCTCTCGGCCCCGGCCCGGTTTCGGAAAGCTATCTGCTCAAGGAAAAGCTCGTGGAGATCGCGAGAAGCTCCGGAGCCAAGGCCGTTTTCCCCGGCTACGGTCTGCTCAGTGAGAACACCGACTTCGCCCGCATGTGCGAGGACGCCGGGGTGAAATGGATGGGACCGACACCGGAGCAGATCATCGCTTTCGGGCTCAAACACGAAGCTCGCCGCCTTGCCGGTGACGCGGATGTGCCGTTAGTTCCGGGAACAGGATTGTTGGACGGAGTCGAATCCGCCGTGAGCTCTGCGGAACAAATCGGCTATCCGGTCATGCTGAAAAGCACCGCCGGTGGCGGCGGCATCGGCATGAAAGTCTGCCGCGACGAGGCCGAACTCCGCCGCGAATATGAAAGCGTGGTGCGCTTGAGCGAACGCAGCTTCGGCTCCGGCAGCGTGTTCATCGAGCGCTTCATCCAGCGCGGACGCCACGTGGAGGTGCAGATTTTCGGCGATGGAAAAGGCAAAGTGTTAGCCCTCGGCGAGCGGGATTGCTCGGTGCAACGCCGCAACCAGAAAGTCTTCGAGGAAACCCCGGCGCCCGGTCTATCCGAGGCAACGCGCACCGCGCTCCACGCCGCCGCCGTGAAGCTGGGAGAAAGCGTGAACTACCGCTCCGCCGGCACCGTGGAATTCATCTACGACGCGGACCGCGACGACTTCTTCTTCCTCGAAGTGAACACCCGCCTGCAAGTCGAGCACGGCATCACGGAAATGGTCACCGGCCTCGACATCGTCGAGTGGATGGTGCGCCTCGCGCTCGACGAAGACTGGGAAATGCCCGCAGTTGCGCCGGTTCCACAAGGCTGTGCGATCCAGGCGCGGGTTTACGCGGAGGATCCGAATCACAACTTCCGCCCGAGCTGCGGCCTCCTAACCGAAGCGAGTTTCCCGGAATGGACGCGCTGCGACCGATGGATCGACCCGGGCACCGAAGTCAGCCCGTTTTACGATCCGCTGTTAGCCAAGGTGATGGTGCACGCGGAGAATCGCGATGCCGCCGTCGCTAAAATCGAAAAGGCGCTGGAGAAAACGAGGATTTCCGGCATCGAGACGAACCTGCGCTACCTGCGCGACATCACCCGTTGGGCTCCCTACCTCAAAGGCGGCGTGGCGATGCGCGACATGGCGGAGTTCATCTACACGCCTAACACCATCGACGTCACCTCGGCCGGAACGATGACCACCGTGCAGGATTGGCCGGGACGCGTGGGGTATTGGGAAGTCGGCGTGCCTCCGTGCGGGCCGTTCGATTCCCTGTCACTCCGTCTGGCCAACACACTTGTTGGAAATCCCGAGGGCACCGCCGGATTGGAAATCACGATGACCGGACCGACCTTGCGCTTCAATTCCCCGACGACCATCGCGGTGGTCGGAGCTTCCGCGTTGATGTTGAAGAATGGTGAGCCAGTCGCGATGAACCAAGCCATTGCTGTCGAAGCGGGGGATATTTTGAAGATCGGTCGTTTCGAAGGAACCGGAGCGCGTGCTTATTTCGCAGTGGCAGGCGGGATTGAATCGCCGGAGTATCTGGGGAGTCGCTCGACGTTTACGTTAGGCAAATTCGGCGGGCCGTTTGGGCGGGCGTTGTTGCCGGGGGACGTGCTTGGCATAAGGAGTGGGGACATTCCTGTCCCCACGAAGAAGGGACAGAAATGTCCCTACTCCTTATCTCACGAATGGAAAATCGCCGTCCTCTACGGCCCGCATGGAGCGCCGGACTTCTTCCTCGATGAAGACATCGACACGTTCTTCGCCACGAAATGGGAAGTCCATTACAACTCTGCCAGAACGGGCGTCCGCCTGATCGGTCCCAAGCCGAAATGGGCGCGCACCGATGGCGGCGAAGCCGGACTCCATCCCTCTAACTTGCACGACAACGCCTACGCCATCGGCGCGGTGGATTTCACCGGCGACATGCCGGTCATCCTCGGCCCGGATGGTCCGAGCCTAGGCGGATTCGTCTGTCCGGTCGTCGTCGTCGATGCGGAATTGTGGAAACTCGGACAACTCCGTCCCGGCGATTCCATCCAGTTCGTCCCGGTCGATGAAGCGTGGGCGCGTGACCGACAGATCGAAGTCAGTGAATTCATCGCAGGCGAACGCTCGGAACTATCCGATCCGCTGGAAGGTGATCGCGGCTCGTGTTTCATCGATTCGTTCGGCGAGGGCGATGACGCGGTCGTAGTTCGGCGTGCGGGCGACCGTTATTTCCTGATCGAATTCGGTCCGCATCACCTGGATTTGAAACTTCGTTTCAAGGTCCACGTCGTCCACGAATGGCTGAAGGAGCAGTCCATCGCGGGAATCATCGACCTGACGCCTGGTATACGCTCGTTGCAGGTTCACTTCGATCCCGGCGTGGTCGGGCGGTGTGATTTGTGGGAGAAAATCCGTGAAGGCATCGCTTCCCTGCCGCCGCTGGAACAGATCGAAGTGCCGACGCGGATCGTCCATCTGCCGTTGAGCTGGGAGGACCCGAGCACGCTTGAAGCCATCCGCCGTTACATGCAGAGCGTGCGGCCGGACGCGCCATGGTGCCCCAGCAACCTGGAATTCATCCGCCGGATCAACGGATTGTCATCGATCGCGGACGTCTATCAAATTTTCTTCAACGCCTCCTATCTGGTGATGGGTCTCGGCGATGTCTATCTGGGTGCACCGGTCGCCACACCGCTGGACCCGCGGCACCGGATGGTGACGACGAAATACAATCCCGCACGGACGTGGACACCGGAGAACGCGGTCGGCATCGGCGGGGCATATCTTTGCATTTACGGGATGGAAGGCCCGGGCGGCTATCAGTTCACCGGGCGGACGATTCCGGTGTGGAACCGCTGGCGCAAGACGGAGGATTTCGAGAAGCCGTGGCTACTGCGCTTCTTCGACCAGCTCCGGTTCTATCCGGTGAGTGCTGAGGAATTGCTGCGCCTGCGCGAGGAAGTCCCGCGCGGACGGCACAAGCTGGAGATCGAAGAGAAGGTGTTCCGGTTTTCCGACTACGAGGCGTTTCTTGAGGAGCATTCGGACGAGATCGACGCGTTCCAGACGAAACAACGTGCAGCCTTCGAGGCCGAGCGGAAGCGTTGGGAGGAAGCGGGTCTGTCGATGGATGCACCGGCGGAAGCCGAGGTCGTGGTGGATGAGGTCGTGATCCCGGACGGTTGTTCGACCATGGACAGTCCGGTTACCGGAAGTGTCTGGAAAATCGAGGTCGCGGCTGGCACAAGGATCGCTTCCGGAACCACCGCGTTGATTCTGGAAGCGATGAAAATGGAAGTCTCCCTCGAAGCGGACGAGCATGTGGAGATCGTCGAAATACTTGTCGCCGAAGGAGCCAGCGTGCGGGCCGGGCAGGCTCTCGTCATTGTCAGACCCTCATGAAAATCAGCGAACTCAAGGAACGGTATGCAGCGGGTGTCACACCCTCGGAAGTGATCGGCGAAATCTGGGAGAAGATCATCGCTTGGGATGATCCCGCGATTTTCATCCACCTGCCGGAGAAGGCCGTTCTGTTGGAAATCGCCGCGGACGTGGAAGCGATGCCCCGGGATCTGCCATTGTGGGGAATTCCGTTCGTGGTGAAGGACAATATCGACGTCGGGGGTTGGCCGACAACGGCGGCTTGCCCGGAATTTGCCTATCTTCCTGCGAACGACGCCGAGGTCGTTAGGCAGCTGCGGGCCGTGGGCGCGATCCCGATCGCGAAGGGAAATCTCGATCAGTTCGCCACCGGTCTGGTCGGCACGCGGACGCCGTATGGAGTTGCAAGAAATGCCATCGATGCTGAGTTCCTGCCCGGTGGTTCGAGTTCCGGCAGCGCTTCCGCCGTCGCGGCGGGACTGTGTGCGTTTTCGTTAGGGACCGATACCGCGGGCTCGGGGCGGGTGCCGGCGGCGTTTCAGGAATTGATCGGTTGGAAGCCGACGCGGGGTCTGTTGAGCAACCGTGGGCTGGTGCCAGCGTGCCGGTCGTTAGACTGTATTTCCGTTTTCGCCAACAGTGCGGCGGATGCCTTGCTGATCTCGGACGTGGTCGGAAAATACGACGTGGCGGACGCCTTCGCCCGGGAGGTGGCGCCTGCCGGAAGTATCGGCGAGAGCTTTCGTTTCGGCGTGCCGAAGGTGCTGGATTTCGCGGAGGACCCGGACACACCGGGACTTTTCGCCTCGGCGGTGGAGCGCATGAAAGCCGTGGGCGGAACTCCGGTGGAGATCGACCTGACACCATTCACAGAAGCCGCGAAACTGTTATACGAAGGCCCATGGGTCGCCGAACGCTGGGCGGCGGTGGGCGAATTTGTGGAATTGAACGGCGACGATGTGTTTCCCGTGACGAGGAAGATTCTGGAAGTATCCAAAGGCTGGGACGCGGCATCGACTTTCAAAGCGCAATACAAGCTGCGGGAATTCGCGCGCGAAGCGGAAGGAGTCTGGAAGCAGATCGATGTGCTGCTGCTGCCTACCACGCCCCGTCTCTACACGGTCGCAGAGAACCTGGCGGAGCCTTACGGCACGAATGCCACCCTAGGACGCTACACGAATTTCATGAACCTGCTGGATCTATCCGCCGTGGCGATGCCCGTCGGGCGGGCGAGATCGGGCCGTGCGCCATGGGGCGTGACGATCGCGGCTCCGGCGGGTTGGGACGCGGCGCTGCTGGTGTTGGCCGGGAAATTTTGTGGTGAATCCATCCCTCCACGATTCTCTGGACGAATTCCGCTGTTGGTTTGCGGGGCGCATCTGGAAGGGCTGGCGCTGCATTGGCAGCTCGCGGATCGAGGTGCGACTTTGCGGGAAGCGACCAAAACGGCACCGATTTACCGGATGTATGCGATGCCGGCGGTTGGCTCGATTCCCCCGCGGCCAGCGTTGATCCGGGACGATGCAGAGGGAGCGTCGATTGAGGTGGAAGTCTGGGAATTAGAGCCTGCGGCTTTCGGTGATTTGGTATCCAAAATCCCCGGACCGTTGGGAATCGGCAAGGTTTTGCTGGAGAGCGGCGAAGAAGTCCCCGGTTTCATCGCGGAGCCGCGGGCCATGGAGGGTGCCGAGGAGATCACCCGTTTCGGCGGGTGGCGGGCGTGGCTGGACGCGTGACCGGCACATTTCGGAAATTCAGGATTCGCCAGACGCGGGCTGCTCTGGCAAAACCCGCGCGTGTTTGAGACCCGAATTCTCCAAGTTGAAGAAGATGAAATGAAGGACGCCGTCAGCGAGGCCTGCGCCTTGCTGCGTGCCGGTGAAATCGTCGCATTGCCCACCGAGACCGTGTATGGACTGGGGGCAGATGCGTTCAATCCGGAGGCGGTTGCCAAGGTTTTCGCGGCGAAGGAACGGCCGTCGTTCGATCCGCTCATCGTCCACATTGCGTCGCGCGGGGATTTGAAGAATGTGGCGATCGTGCCCGAAGACATCGTGGAAACGGTGAACAAACTGACCGCCGCTTTCTGGCCTGGGCCGCTGACGTTGATTTTGCCGAAGCACGCCGACGTGCCGGATCTGGTGACCAGCGGGCTGCCCACCGTCGCCGTGCGCCAGAGCGCGCATCCGGTGTTCCGGGCGGTGAACAAGGAACTGGGCCGCCCGATCGCGGCACCGAGCGCGAACCGATTCGGCCGAATTTCGCCGACATCCGCCTCGGCCGTGATGAAGGAACTCGGCGGACGCATCCCGCTCATCGTCGACGCCGGGGCGTGCGCCGAAGGGGTCGAGAGCACGATTATTTCCATCGAGCCGCGCGAAGGGAAAAAGCCGATTTTCCGCCTGCACCGCGCGGGACCGATCACCAAGGAGCAGCTTCAGGAATTTGGCCGGGTGGAGAAAGTGCGTGAGATCAAGGGCGACGCACCGCAGGCACCCGGGCAGCTTGAGAGTCACTACGCGCCGCTCACACCGTTGATTCTGTTGGAAAATCCCGACGATTTCGTGCCCGAGGAAGGCAAGAAATACGGACTGCTCAGCTACACCGGCGATGACGACAGCCCATACGTCACGCTTCACGACTGGGAGGTCGTGGAGGCTCTCAGCCCGGGCAGCGGCAAGCTCGCGGAGGCCGCGATCCGCCTGTTTTTCGTGATGCGGCTGCTTGACGAAGCCGGACTCGACGCGATCATCGCGGAGCCTGTTAGCGAGACGGGACTCGGCGTCGCGATCATGGACCGCCTGCGCCGGGCATCCATCAATTTCAAATAATCTGACATGAAAACCCAACTACTTGCATTCGCCTTTGCCACATCGGCCCTTGCCCAACCGCCGGACTGGGAGAACCCGGCGGTTTTCCGCATCAACAAGGAAGCCCCCCGCGCGACTTCGATGCCTTTTCCCACGAAAATACACGCAACGACGAAGGGCCGGCTGGAATCGCCGTGGTGCAAGTTGCTGAACGGGAATTGGAAATTCCACCACACCGGCAATCCATCGGGAAAGCCCCGCGGGATTCGAGTCTCCGGCGTTCGATGACTCGGCGTGGAAGGAAATTCCCGTGCCGTCTAACTGGCAGATGCACGGATACGGGGCGCCGCTTTACACAAACATCACCTATCCATTCGCCAAGAATCCGCCGACGGTGATGGGCGAGCCGCCGCAGCACTTTACCAACTTCCCGATAGAAAATCGCAATCAGGTCGGCTCCTACCGACACAAGTTCACCTTGCCGGAAGGCTGGGAAAATCGCCGCACCCGCATCGTCTTCGGCGCGGTGGACTCGGCGTTTTACCTTTGGATCAACGGCAAAAAAGTCGGCTACTCCGAGGATTCACGGACTCCCGCGGAATTTGACATCACGCCCTATCTCCAAGCCGGAGAAAATGTGTTAGCCACGGAGGTTTACCAATATTCGGATGGCTCCTACCTCGAGGATCAGGACATGTTCCGGATGTCCGGCATTTTCCGCGACGTCTATCTCTGGTCCGCCGACGCGATCGATCTCAACGATTTCTGGATCAAGGCCGGACTCTCCGATGACTATAAGACGGGCACGCTGAGTTTCAGCGCGAAGATCGCCAACCATGGTGCCGCCGAAACTTCCGCCATCGCGAATCTCACGCTCACTTCGCCTGACGGCAAAGTCATCACGCTTCCCCCGGTTTCCGTGACAATCCCTGCGGGCCAAGCGACCGAACAGAGTGTTTCCCTCACTGAGGTTCCCGATGTCAAAGCGTGGTCTGCGGAAGTTCCCAACCTTTACAACTATCAGATCTCTCTCACCGATTCCGCGGGCAAGGAAATCGCCCATCATGCCGGCAAAACCGGTTTCCGAAGGAATGAAGTGAAAAATGGCCAATTTCTCCACAATGGCCAACCCGTCCTGATCAAAGGCGTCAACCGCCACGACCATAACCCGCGCACCGGCCACTATGTCACGACCGCGGACATCCGTGCCGATCTTCTCCAGATGAAGCGGGGCAACATCAACGCCGTCCGCACCGCTCACTATCCGAACGATCCGGCGCTGGCCGAGCTTTGCGATGAACTCGGATTCTATGTGATCGCGGAGGCTAACATCGAGTCCCACGGCATGGGTTACAAAGAGGAGTCGCTTGCAAAAAATCCGGCGTGGTTCGAGGCCCACCTCGACCGGATCAAGAATCTGGTGGAGTGCGACAAGAACCATCCGTGCATCATCATGTGGTCGATGGGCAATGAGGCCGGCGATGGCGAGAATTTCGTCAAATGCTCGGAATGGATCCGCCAACGCGATCCGTCCCGTCCCGTTCACTATGAACAAGCCGCCCACAATCTCCATGCAGCCCTTTTCTCGCCGATGTATGCGACCATCCCCGACAGCGAAAAATATTGCCGCTCGGAGGAGAAGAAGCCGTTGGAAACCCAACGCCCGATGATCCAGTGCGAATACAATCACGCGATGGGAAATTCCACGGGCAACCTCGTCGATTACTGGAATCTCATCCGCAAGGAGCGCCTGCTGCAGGGCGGCTTCATCTGGGATTGGAAGGACCAAGGAATTTTTCACATGAAGCACAAAATCGGCGATGTGGAGGACCGCTCCAGGAACAAGTTGCCCGTGCGACTACTCGGATCTCTTGATCCGACGGAAGGACTTTTCGGGGGAAGTGTCGTTGTGGAAAAATCCGACAAGCTCGATATCACAGGCCCTCTAACGCTCGTTGTGGAAGCCCGCCTGAACAATCCAGGGCCGAGCCAAGGTGGCCAGCCATTGATTTCAAAAGGTGACACGGCCTACGCACTCAAGGTTACGGAAGACGGCAAGAATTTGGAGTTTTTCGTCCATGGTGAGGGAGCGTGGCACAGTGTTGTGGCAAAACTCCCCGAGGACGCCGCTTCAAAGTTTCACAACTATGGTGGGCTCTACGATGGCACGCAGCTTGTAATTTACATCGACGGCAATGCAGCGGCAACCAAGCCCTGCTCCGTCGCCGTCTCGAAAAACAACTACGAACTCGCGGTCGGCATCGATACCGAGGAGACCGCCCGCCGGTTCAGGGGCTCGATCCGCCGGGCCGCCGTCTATTCCCGAGCAATGATGCTCACTCAAACCATCCAAGATTTTCCCGAAGGAGTGGTTCTGTTGGATTTCACCAAAGACGCCGAAAAGCCGAAGACCCAGCGATTCCTGCGCTATGGCGGCGATTTCAACGACCGCCCGACCGATTTCTCATTCTGCTGCAACGGACTGGTAATGGCCACGCTCTCCCCTTCCCCGCAGTTTGAAGAGGTGAAGAAGGTCTATCAGGAAATTCACACCACGGCGGTCGATGTCACCACTCCCACCGTCAATGTCGAGGTTCACAACGAACAATTCTTCCGGGGGATCGGCCCGATCAACGGCTCATGGAAGTTGATGCAGGACGGAGTCGCAGTCGCGGAAGGCAAACTGACGCTTCCCGACATCGGCCCCCAACAGAAGACCGTCGTCGAAGTCGCCACTGGTCGTGCCCCCCAGGATACAAGCGAATATTTCTTCCGGGTCCGTTATGATCTCGTGGATAAGAACGAGTGGCACCCCGCTGGCATGCCGATCGCTTGGAACGAAATCCCGTTGCCGTGGGGCAAACGCACGGTTCCGGTGCCAACTGCATCCGAAACGCCCGCTAGCTCCAAAATAGCTATCCCTTGGGTAGTGTGGGCGTGAGCGTGAATTCAAGTTGATCGGCATCTCGCAGCAGTTTTACCCGCACCGGCTGACCGGGGATGAGGTAGAAAAAAGCGTTCGCCGCATCCGCGTAATCCGCAACCTGCCTCATGCCTATACTGAGAAGTAAGTCGTTCGGCAGGATTCCAGCTGCAGCAGCCGGTGAATTGGGCAGCACCCGGCTGATTTCCGGCATGGGGGATTCGGCGCGCAATGCGAGCCCCAGCCAGCCTCGCTTCAGGCGCCCGCCATCACAAATATCCTGCTGCACCCGACGAACCGCTTCCGCAGGAATGGCATAGCCAATGTTTGCGTTGCCTGAATGTTGGAACACAATGCCAACCACTTGGCCTAAGGCATCCGTCAACGGCGTTCCCGGCGGTGGAACTTTCTCGCTGAAATTGACGCGCAACAAAGCGAAGGGCAATATTTTCCCACCCACCTGCTTCACCCATCCGGTCGCGTGACATTTGACCGGCCCCCCGGCTTCCATGGATTGCAACGTGGAGCTCGAACTCGCACTCGCATTCTCGACCCACTCGGTCGTTTTGGGTGCCAAGGCTCCTTCAATATTAATGAATCCAAGGCGCGACACCGGGTCATGTCCGATGACCTTGCACGGAATCAAACGGTCCCCCATCTGAAGTTTCAGACTCGTCGGGTCGCAACCGCCGGCCACAACCACAACCATTATCGATTCACCTGTTACAGGGACTGCCGTGGAATCATGTTTCTGACCATCAGCCAGCGCTGGAAAAATCGCCTCCCAGCGGGGGGATACAGCCACAGGCTGTGAAAAGCTGGTGGAAGCGCAAACGCTCACTCCGCAAAACAAAATCGCCAACCAGCGGCGGCCCAAGAACTCCAAGTCCACCGTTGCGGGGGCTGGAATTAGAATACCTGCTCGCCTGCATTTCCTTGAGTCAAGGGACTCAAGTCCAATTGCTTGAGTTGCTCCACCTGGGGCGTTGGAACCCTTTCAAACTTCGCGGGAGAAGCCGGTGCCCCCTCGGTCACCACTGCGCGCGGCGTCAGCAAAAATACAACTGTAACTGCGGCATAGGCTACTCCGACTCCATAAGCCCATTTGGAAGGCCCCAGATCTGAGAACCAACTGGACATCAGCCCAAAGACATTCGCCAAACCAGACTTCTTCACCGATTGTTCACGCCGGTTCTGGTGAAATTCGCAGATGAATTCCTGCCAATACTCCGCATCAGGGTGTTCAGCGCGCTTGAGGGCCAGGAGATTGCTGATTTGTTGAACGGTTGGTTTCACTGCGATTGATAATTAGGAATTACAAATTAATTAGCCGAATAACAAGGTGATTTTTTAAAATCTTTCTTCCCAACTGTCCTGCAAAGCGGACTGGAGCTGAAGATGGGCATAATGGAGTCGTGACCGAATCGTGCCCTCGGATGTGTTCAATACCTTGGCAATTTCCCCATGGGACATACCTTGGATATCAAACATCGTAACCACCATTCTATGTGCATCAGACAGTTTCTTCATCGCTTCGTTCAATCTAATCTGCAATTCGTTGAGATTGGTCTGGCGCTCTGGATTGGCCTCATGGGTGTGATCAATCAATGCCGGATCGAGCTTCGCTGAAGAATCGATGTCATTCAGGCTTAGTCCCACACGACGTTTCCTTTTCTTTAAGAAATTGAGGGTCAAGTTGACCGCGATTTGATAGATCCATGTGTAAAACGTGGAACTTCCGCGGAACTTGCCGAGCGACTGATAGGCACGCGCAAAGATTTCTTGCAGTAGATCATGAGTGTCTTCCTTATGGGAGGTCATGTTATAGACGAGACCGTACAGCTTGTCGCCATACTTGAGGATCAGGGCATCGAAGGCTCGCGTTTCGCCTTGTTGGGCACGCGTGACGAGGTCCTGGTCAGGGTCGGGGGGACGGGGCTGACGAAACATTAAGATGGGGGTGGTAGGCAGTGGGGGCAGACTTACACGGTCGACACTCCTTGTAAAGAGGTGTGAACGATCTTGAAAGTCCAAATTCCTTCAGCCGAGGCGGCGCGCGCGCCATCCGCCTCAAATCAAAATCGTCATTTGAGGGGAGAGATCTCCACCTTGCGGAAATGCACCTCCCGATCCTCACTCTGGAGGCAGATCGCGCCTTGGGTCGCGCTCAAGTCGGTGCCCTCATTCATCAAGATTCCGTTGATCCAAACCGTTACTTTTTTGCCCTCGCAACGAATGCGCGCGGAGTTCCATTCGCCCGGCGGCTTCTCGTCGCCTTCGCGTTTTTTCCACCAACGGCGACCCTGCGGTTGGGAGTCGGCCACCGTGAGTGTCTCGCCGATCATCCAGAAATCGCCGGCGTTTCCGTGGCCAAGCTGAACTTCAATCGATTTTGGCCAAACGAACATTTCCCTGGGTTTCGACGCGTGGATCAGGACGCCACTGTTACCGGGTTTCGCGCCGGTCGCCCAACGCCATTCCAAGCTGAGCACGTAATTCGAGTATTCCTTCACAGTGCGCATGACTCCGGGGGGGCGCCCCTTGCAGATCACTATGCCTTCCGAAACCGACCAGACAGCATTCGGTTTCACCGCGGGATCGATCATGTCGAATGTCCAGCCTTCGAAGTCCTTGCCGTTAAAAAGCGGCTGCGGTTCGCCAGCATGGAGTAACCCGGTTAGAAACAGCAAGCTGATGAGATATTTCCGAAGCATCACTGCCGCTATCAGTTTGCTGCCCGAACTGCAAGAAAAGGCGGACTCCCGGCCGGCTTTTCTTTTGGTTCACACTCTTAGCTCTATCTAGCGGGTGAATTGGTGGAGCAAACGGGGATGCTGAATTTTGCAATCGACTTCACCCATCGTTTACGCTTTCCGAAGGAATGATGCAACGACACGCGGAATCACCCGAGGCCATGGAAAACCTTGGCCACGCTGCGGTCGTCTTGGCGAAGCCGGGCATGGTCATCGCGTTGGTCGGCGGGCTGGGCGCGGGAAAAACGCACTGGACCAAGGGATTCGTCGCGGGAGTTGGCTCCGGGGACGAGGTCACCAGTCCAACCTTCAGCCTGATGCATGAATACGCGGGTGGCCGATTTCGGGTGTTTCACCTGGATTTCTATCGACTCGAATCCGCCGCGGAATTGATTGCGCTGGGCTGGGATGAACTGCTAGAGCAAGACGGTGTGATCATCGCGGAGTGGGGGGATAAATTTCCGGAACTCTTGCCGCCGGATGCGGTTTGGCTCCATTTTACCGTGGAACCGGACGGGACTCGGAGCGTCCGTCAGAGTGGATTTTAGAATCCAGTGGTCATGACCTGGTTCGCCATGTCGCCGACACCATTCACCACGTTTCCGGCGGTGCGGCCGAGCGCGGCAGGTAAACCGCAAGAATTGAGGGAGAGCACGATGGCCGCAAGTGCCGTCAATTGAACAAGCCGATTCATAAGGGCGAAATGATGGCCAATACCCATGCAGAGTCAAGTCGGTGAAACGGACTCGAAAAACAAGGTGAGTTCGTGCCGATTATAAGTGAGATGCGTCTTCGCGAATAGGACCAACCCAGCTTCCGCCGCAATGGCCACGGCAAATCGATACAGCTCGTTCATTTCGTCGAAAGTCGTCACTCCCGGGGTTTTCAGCGTAAATATGACCAACCCGCCCGCGTTGAGATTTTTCGACAAGCGGCTGACCTGACGAATGGATTCACGAGCGTCGCCGTTCATGTCGCAAAGGATTGCGTCGTAGAGCATGCCCGCGTTTGGCTTGAATCCGGCCACGTCGAGCATCGCAAAATGCAGTCCGGGCTGCTGATCCAACCGTTTGTCAAGCGGAGCACGGTCGATCGCCGTCACTTTGTAGCCCCTGTTGAGAAGCTCCGAAGTCATGCCGCCCGGGCTGGCTCCAAGTTCGAGCCAGCGGCTGCCTTTCCGAGGCAAAGGTCGGTGCAACAGCAGGTAATGAAGTGCCTCGGCGATCTTGGCACCCGCGCGGCTGATCGTGTCCGGGGAGCTCTGGCTGACGTATTTCGTTCCTCCCGGATAGAATCCGTTGGAGTTTCGCGGACTTTGCATTCCGCAGAAAAGACCTTCCTTGCCAACCAAACAGTACAGCGTGGGCCGGCTGACGTCTTGGGCTTCCACATCCTTGAAAGCGGCGATCTCCGGTGAGAACAGTTGGAGTGTCCGGCCGCGAAGGTTGGAAGCGAGCGCTTTAAAATAACGATTGGTGGCGCTCGGATCGAGTTGCCCGATGAAGATTGCCTGAGGATGGCGCCCGCCAAATTTCCGAAACAAAGCCTGGGCCGCCTTTTCAACGAAGCCTTCCATTTTCTCCGGATTGCACGGCCACGCGTGATCCACGGGCAGATTCCACCTAACATAACCGGCCGCATCCGACTGTTGGATCGCATCCGGATTCCGCGTCTGGACCAGGTAATATTCACTCCCCAGTTTTTTGGAAATTTCCCCACCCAAGGCACTCACGATGCTTGCGGCAAATTCTACGAATACCTCGGAGATACGAATCAGCCAGGTCGAAGGAGGAGGAACGGGTAAGATGGAATTCAAATTGCGGGGGTTTCCGCGCGAAGGGATAGCCGAGCCGGGATTCAGGCGCAATCCTCGGGTTCATGGTCTGTCAGCCACCGCGGATCCAACGAATCCCGCGAATTCACAGCACGCCAAACGGGGGGAAAGGCGCACTGGATCGCGGAATCCGTTGGATCCACGGTGCCTGAATCAACCCGCGTTGCGGAGCACTGCCTCCGCTTGGGCCCCATCCTCGTTGATGAATCCCGGCGGTACCTGGTTGGTATTGATTTCCAACCATGCCTCGGCTTCGTCACGGCTCTGGAAAATTCGCAAGCGGTTCGTATTCCGCGACCAGTAACCCAGCATCCGGATGATCCCGTAAGTTGTCGAATTCGTCGCCACATAGGCCAGCCAACCACGCGAGCGATTTGCCTCGTGCCTGAGCACCAGCGCCAGACGCAACACGTCATTGGCAGTCAGCTCAAGGTCCGCCTCGCTGAAATCTATCAAGCCGTGAAAGTCCGCCGACCAGCAAGGATCTGAAGCCATCGACGAAAGGATCGACTTCAAATCATTCAACCCCGCCCTCCCCTGATATTCCTCGATCCGTATCCGCCGCTCCGTATCAATCCGATATTGTCCCACTGTACCCGAGGCTGAATAATCAGTTGTTAAAAATTTCATAGGATCGCTTACATTCTGGGACCGTCCGGGAGATCATTCGTTCAAAAAATGTGAACAACCTTTCTCTCCAAGTGATTGTTTTTTAGAATATTGCAGAGATCCTAAAAATAAACTTTTCTTAATAAGACTCCCGCTACCCCTTTTAAAACCGAACTAACGGCCCCCCGCTGCGGTCTCCCGAATTCGGCTAACAGCCACTAACGACCTTCAAAAAATAGATCCATCCCACACCGGTCTCAGCGACTGAGATCTTCCTGGTACATCAGCTTGAAACCGCTCTGATGGAGAATCGCCACAGCGAACTCATAATCCTCAACATGCATTGCCAGCATCGACTGACCTTCCGGGCTCGGCATTAGCGCATAGGCAAAATCGATGTTGGTTTCCGCGATCATCAGAGAATCAAGACACTGGAGCAAGCCGGGGCCGGATTCACGCATCGCGATCACCACCAACTCACAGGTCGTGTGGGGAATCCCTTTCTCCATGAACAAATGTTCGGCGGCATCCGGGTCCGAAACCACCAGACGCGCCACAGTCGCGTCCCGGGAATCCTGGACACTCAAGCCGATCACCTCGATCCCCAGTGACCGCAGAAGCTTCACCATCGCGGCAAGCGCGCCGGCGCGGTTAGGCAGCATGACGGAGAATTGACGGACGGGTTCGCCGTGATCGACGATGGTATCGGATTCCATGGCGGCGACGCTAACTTAACCGCGAGGCCCGCGCAAGCGGATCGTCCGGACCGCACCGCTTGCTACGTCCTTGATCACCATTTGATTCGGGCGGACTTCGGAAATCAAATATTCCGCACCGTCCGCCGCTTTGAAGCGTTGGCCGGGAGTGGCGACGTAGCGCTTGCCGGTACTGGCATCTTCCACGAGCGCGACGGGATCGTGGGCATTCGACGGGACGCCGGCTATCCACTCGCGGGTTTTCCCGGTCGCACCATCACGAACCTCCACAACGGAAATTTCCGATGGCTTGCCAAGGTTGACCTTGCTGTCCTCCATCCTCCGCCGCACCCGCACTACGACCAGTTTCGACCCAGCAATCGAATCACCTGCGCGGAGCTTCACATCGCGGCGAGCCACACCGGCGATGGTGACGGTGGCGGTCTCGCCCTGGACCGTCTTAACACGTATTGGCACTTCCTTTTCCTGATAGTGGCGCATGACCAACGGCGGCATGGGAAAAGGCTCATCACCCGCCGCCGCCTCGCTAGTGACCGCTTTGCCGAGTGTTTCTCCTTCAATCGGTATGGACGCGATGGATTTCGTAACGCTTCCGGATGACTTCGCCACCGCCTGATCGACAAACGCATCCATCGAACCGGCGATCTCAGCCGGAGAATCCAACGCCAGATCCGCTGGCTGTGGATCGCGGGCAATCAACGCCGCGATCTCGGAGTGGCCCGCGGCGGTTGCGATGTCGGCCGCCGTTCGTCCCTCCGGATCGGTGGTGAAACGGCTGGTGCCAAGGTCTAGCAGCAGCTTCACCGCTTCCATGTGGCCATTCTCCGCGGCGATCATCAGCGGCGTGCGTCCGTCTTCCATCCGGGCATACACCGACGCGCCAAAGTTTGTAAGAGAGTCGATCACATCGGCCCGACCGACCAATGCCGCCAGGAGGAGTGCCGGGTCGAGATCTTCGCGGTCATAGGCAGCAAGCTCTGCCACAGAACCGGCCCGCCCCTCCCTAACAGCCAGCATCAACGGCCTGAAACCGTCCTTGTCCTTCAGTTTGGCATCCGCGCCCTGACGCAGCAGCCAGCGCACCATCGACGTCTGATCGGCGATCACCGCGGACATCAAGGGCGTGCGCTCGGCTGCCCCTCTCAGATCGACGGTCAATCCGCGATTGAGCAGATAGTCCGCGGATCCTTGCGCCCCGGCAGCGGCGGCGGCATGAAGAGCGGAATCGCCGTCCGCATTGCGGGTGTCGGCGGCGAATCCTCCGGAGCTGAATTTCTTCAACGCCGCGACATCGTTGCCGCGGCTCGCACGGAACCAGTCCTCCGTGGTCATCTTGTAACCCGCTTCCCCGAGGTCCGACTTCGCGGTCTCAACACGCCGCTTGCAGGCCGGAAGAAAGGCCAGGGAAACCGCCATCACTGTTACCAATATTCCTCTCATGAATAAGGAATAGTTCGGATTTCCTAAGCATTCAATCCCGAACCTTCCGCAGGTTCGATTCCTGAAATCCGGCAAACCCCGTCGCGAATCGTGAACCGGACATTGCAGCCGCAAAGCAAAACGCCGAACACCCGCAAGGGATCCCCCACCTGGGTCGCCGGCCGCGGATCGAGCGACAAAGCCTCTAACACGACGGCGCGCGCCCGCTCCGACAGGCGTTCGTAGTCAGCCATTGCCGCCCACTCCACCTCGACCGGCAATCGCATGACCGGCTCGCCGGCAAAACCTCCCGTCGCTTCGGGCAAGGCCTCGGCATAGGGCAGATACGGTTTCACATCGTAAACGGGCGTCCCGTCCACCAAGTCAAGCCCGCCCAGCCAAAGCACCGGCGAATCCGCAGCCGTCGTGTCGATCCCCTCCAACCTAACAAGCGACAGCCCCAGCCCGTTAGGGCGAAACGTCGAGCGGCTCGCGAAAACCCCTACCCGCTGGTTTCCACCCAGCCGCGGCGGGCGGACGGTTGGCTTCCATCCCTGATCCACCGTCTCGTGAAATCCAAAGATCAGCCACAAATGCGAAAACCCTTCGATCCCCCGGATCGCCTCGGGGCTGCGGTACTCGGGGTGAAATACCAGCCTGCCCCATGCGCTCGGGCAAAGCCCCGGTTGCCGTGGAACCGCGAATTTCTCGCCGAAACACGAGCGAACCGTGGCGATGGGATCGATGGTCATCCCCAGCTCCTCACCGCGTCTTGAAATGCACGCTGGACCGCAGCACCGCTCCTTCGCGGCGGGAGTGGACCGTGAGCTTGTCGAGATCGCCCAGGATCGAGATCGACTTCTGGATCAGCGCTTTTTGCTCTTCCGGCAAAGGCGATCCCATCATCGCTTGGGCATTTTCATTCACCAGATTGAGAGTCTCGTTCGAGTATTTCTCCAGGTTTTTGAAGCTGAGGCTGAGCCAGAAACCGGTCCGGGTTTCACCGCCGGTATCGGCCTTGGCGATGAGGTCGAGCGCTTGGTTCTTCGAAGTTGAAGCTGCGAACCACTTGTCACCCACGGTGACCGAAGGCACGAAGTCGTCCGTTAGGAACGGCATCGAGAAATACCAGGTGGTGTTGCCGCTGCGCTCCGAACTCATCGGCTTTTGCATCGGGATCTCCTGCCCGGACATTTCACTGATTTTAGCGAGCGTGCCGGTTAGAGTGGTGTTCATCTTGGTCCATGATCCGGAAAGTTTGGCCCGGTCCGTCACCGGTGCGATGATGGAAATCCGCGGCACCCTGGCGTTGTCCAACACCTTTTGTGGAATGCCGGGAACAGAGGGCGCACCGCCCTTGAAATCGACGACCAGCGCGCTTTCGTGGCCGAGGCTGCCCCCGAAATCATCGCCGAAGGCATCCCACAGGGCCACGAGGTCCGGGCGGAACTTGCCATCGACCAGCTTCGCCATTTCCTTGAACTGGGCCATCTCCGCGCCCTCCATCGGGACGTCGGCGACCTTCATCGCCATGGCATATGCGGTTTCCAGCAACGACTCGTAGTAGGCCCGGGCCTTTTCGTCGAAGGCTGCATTCCTGGTGACGTTCACAAACAGGAACACGTCCTCCGGGTCCCCAAGGCGGGCGAGTTTGTTAGGGGACTTCCAATCGACCATGCCGGCGTCGATGCCGCCGGCGGACTCGATCTTGAGCCCTTCCTCAAAATGAGCCACCGTGCAAACCGACTCGATAGCGGTGAGTTTGCGCAGGGCGGTTTCACGTTCCGCCACGATCTGCAACAACGCTTCGAGGTCGCGGGTGTCGCCGAGTCCTTCAGAGCCAGCCAGACCGTCCCGAATTCCGTTAGTGATGTCCGCGAATCCGCCGGCGGATTTGACCAGCGTCTCCATCGATCCCTTCAGACCGTAGCTGAGGGCGGCGAGTTCTTTCGACGCATAGGCATCGCTGAAGGCAAGGGCGTCCGACGAGACGATCGATTGGCTGACGTCGCCGGCGAGTTTGAAATCATCGACCGAGCCGCCGAGATAAAGCACCACGTAGTCCCCGACGGTGCCGCTGACGATCACGAGATCCTTCTTCGCCACCACTGCTAACAATTGATCGACCGTGGCGGCATCGAGTTGCCTTTCCATTTCCTCACGGTCTTCAGCCATCGACGCGGCGATCTTGGAGCCTAGGATCTTGACGCCCTCTAATTTTTGACCGGCGCTTTCGATGGTCACGGGCTCGGCGACGCCTTCGATCACTTCCTCGAGCATGTTGGCATTGGCCACGAGCGCGGCAATTTGCTGGGCGGCGGCGGGGCGGTCGGCCTCCTTGGTCCGGAATGCCAGATAGACCGGCGGGAGTTTGGATTTCTCTAGCAGCGCGATTCCTGACTGCGGATCCTTGAGGAGTTCCTTGAACAACTCCGGACCGTACTCCATGGATAGCGATTTCTCGAGTGAATCAGTATTCCCGGATTTCGCCGCGGTGCCGAAGGCTCTGACGAGTGCCCGCATTTGGAAATAGCCCAACCGGCGGTTGACCGTGAGAAGATTGCCGACCTGTTCGGCGGTGGATTTGCCCAGGGCCATGGTGAATTCAGATCCGAACAACACGGCCGGTCCCATCTCTTCAGCTTCGGTGCCCGGAATCTGTGCAGCCGCATCGTCGGGGAGCGCCGGCTCTTGCCCCGGTCCTGGCACTTCCGCATCCTCTGCCGCCGGTTCACCCGCGGGCATTCCCATCAGGCCGCCCGTTTGTTCCTGGATGAGCTTCCAAAGTTTCGTCCCTTTGACTCGATTCGCGGTTTTCGTGCCGTTATAAAAAGAGAGAATCGCTTCCGTGTCCTGTGGCAAGTGCTTCGCGAAACCCAGCTTGGCGGCACGTTCCTCGGCACCAAGCTTCGGCACCACGGCTTCGGCAACCGCTGCCGGGGCCTCGTTAGAAGGAGTCGTGGCCACCGCCGCCGGCGCGTCCGGAGCCTTGACATCTTCCTTCTTCTTACAGGCCCCGAGGCCGATTGCCACAGCGGGGATCAACAACCAATTCGCACGCGTTTTCATGGGGCGCACAGCTAGAACGCGACGACGGCTGGTAGCAAGCAGATTGGCCCGCGGATGCCGGAAAATCATGGCCGGGTGCCAAGGGGGCGAATCCACATGTTGCGGTATTCCATGGGGTCACCGTGGAATTGCAACCGCAACGGCGCTGTTAGCGGGTGAGTCGTCGGATAGGCGGCTAGCTTGCGATGCTCGGTCGGGCCGAGATAGGCTTCGCCGTTTTGCAGGATCACCCCGTTGTGAAACAAGGTGATCTTGGCCGGCTTGGTGACTTTCCCGTTTTCATAAACCGGTGGTTCGAATGCGAGATCGTAGCTCTGCCACTCGCCTTGGGGTGAGGTGGCATTCACCAGCGGCGGAAGCTGCCCGTAAATCGCGCCGGCCTGGCCGTCCGGATAGGTCGGGTTGTTATGGCTTTGCAGGACTTGGACTTCGTAGAGGCCCATCAGGAAAACGCCGCTGTTTCCACCGGATTGGCCGTCCACCTTGCGCCCTGCGGGCAAGCGCCACTCGAAGTGCATTTGAACCGCCCCGAACGATTGTTTCGAAGAAATGTCCCTCCCCGTCGCCACCATCGAGCCGTCCCTGACCACCCAGCCGGGAGACCACGCATCCAGCGATTTCCCGTCGAAAAGCACAATCGCATCCGACGGCGGTTTCACCGAAATCGCCCCACCCGTCTTCACCACCGGTGGCTGCGGGCGCGCCGGGTCATGAACCACATACGGCACCCCCGGAAGCTTCGGGCCGTCCGGGTAGCCATGGATTTCCGCTTTCAGCTCACCACAGGCTGCCGAAACAGCCACCACCATCAATGGGTTGATTTTCATAACAACCCCAAAACGCCGTTTCCCGGGCCTTCTTTCAAGTTCATGTGACATCCGGGTTGCGGGAAGGGCCAGCCTGTGGATGCTAATGCCAGCCCGACGACCATGGCAGCCACGACCACCCAGACTCCCCGCAGCGATCTTTTCCCGTTCGAACTCGTCCGCCCGGAACTCGAGCGGGTGGAAGTCTCCATCCGCGAGCAAGTCCGCGGCTTCGACCCCGCCGTCGAGCCATACGTGTCCTACATTTGCAACACCTCCGGCAAACGCATCCGCCCGGCCCTCGCCATCCTCGTCGGCGGCGCGGCTGGTGGTGTGACTGACCAGCATTTGAAAATCGGCGTCATCCTCGAGCTCATCCACATGGCGACGCTCGTCCACGACGATATCATGGACGGAGCAAACACCCGCCGGATGGTCCCCACCGCCAACGCAAAATGGGGCAACGCCCTTTCCGTCCTGCTAGGCGACGTCCTGTTCTCCCACGCGCTTACCCTCGCCACGGATTTCAACAGCATCGACATCTGCCGCAAGGTCGGCAACGCCGCCCGCGAAGTCTGCCAGGGAGAAATCATCCAGACCCAGCGCCGCTTCGACCTCACCTTCACCAAGGCCGAGTATTTCCGCGTCATCGAGATGAAAACCGGCGCGCTCTTCGCCGCCGCCACCGGTCTCGCCGCGAATCTATCTGGACTCGACGCCGATACCGAGGCCAAGCTCTACAGCTACGGCATGAAACTCGGCACCGCCTATCAGATCTACGACGACTGTCTCGATCTGGTCGGCTCCGAGGAAATCGTCGGAAAAACCCTCCGCACCGATCTCATCAAGGGCAAGCTCACCCTGCCCATCCTCAACCTGCTGGAAACCGCCTCCGAGGCCCAGCGCGTGAAGCTCAACAAGCGCATCATCGACCAGGAACCGCTCGACCTCCCCGTCCTGCTAGGCATCGCCGAATACGAGGGCGCCATCGAGAGCGCCGTGGATACAGCGCTCGCCCTGCTCGCGGAAAGCCGCGACGACCTCGCGCCACTCGGCAAGTCCATCCACTCGGACGCCTTGGCGCAGATCACGTGGTTCTTGGCTGGATTACTTGAAAAGTGCCGGCGCTAAAAAATAGGTCCTATAGGACTTATAAGACCTATTCTTCCCACCATGCCCCCCCTCCCCCGCAAGCTTCTCATCATCGGCGGCGGGTTCGCCGGGATGGAGTGCGCCCGCCGGCTCGCCAACGACGAGCGCTTCGAGATCACCCTCGTCGATCGCACCAACCACCATCTTTTCCAACCGCTCCTCTATCAGGTCGCCACCGCCTCGCTCGCCGCGCCGGACATCGCCCGCTCGATCCGCCAGATTTTGGCCGATGCGAAAAACGTCACCGTCCTGATGGATGAAATCACCGCCATCGACATCGCCGGCAAGCTAGCCACCGGTCTCTCTGGCACCGCCTATGCCTACGATAACCTCTTGTTAGCCGCAGGCGCGCGCACCGGCTATTTCGGCAACGACGCCTGGGCCGCCCACAGCCTTGGCCTCAAATCCATCGCCGACGCCCAGAATATCCGCCGCACCGTTCTATCCAATCTCGAACGCGCCGAACTCACCACCGACGAGGCCGAGCGCACCCGACTGATGACTGTCGCCATCGTCGGCGGCGGCCCGACCGGCGTCGAACTTGCCGGCGCGTTTGCGGACCTCGTCCACCGCTCGCTCAAATCCAACTTCCGCCGGATTGATACCGGCAAGCTCCGCATCATCCTCATCGAGGGCTCCGAGCTGATCCTTGAAGCCTACGATCACGACCAAAGCCTCTACGCCCGCCAGCGCCTGGAAAAACTCGGCGTCGAGATCCGCAACAACACCCGGGTCACGAATGTTAGGGAGGGTGCGCTCGATTTCAAGGACGGCTCCGTCCTCGAAGCCGCCGCCATCATCTGGGCCGCCGGCATCGCCGCCAGCCCTCTAACCGCCGCGCTGGGACTCCCCACCGACCGCGGCGGACGGATTACGCCCGAGCCCGATCTATCCGTTCCCGGCCATCCGGAAATTTTCCTCTCCGGCGATGTGGTGAGCATGAAGGACTGCGATGGCCAGATGATCCCCGGCGTCGCCCCCGCCGCCGTCCAGATGGGCGCCCATGTCGCCAAGGTCCTCAAAGGAGACCTTGAAAACCGCAAGCGTCCGCCCTTCGACTATTTCGACAAAGGCATGATGGCCATCATCGGCAAGAACTACGCTGTCGTAAAAACCGGCAAGATGCGCATGCAGGGATTCATCGCCTGGCTCGCCTGGCTGTTCATCCATATTACCTTCCTCATCGGCTTCCGGAACAAGCTCGCCGTTCTGCTAGGTTGGGCTTATTCGTATATCATCAACAACCCCGAGGCGCGCATCATCGTCAATCCGCCCGTGGCCGTCGTCCCCGGCAAGCCGCCGCTGGCTTGAGCTTGGATTGATACGTCCTATACGTCCTATGGGACCTATATCTGCTCGCGAAGTGGATCCCGCCTCGCGGCAAGCATCCCCGTAACCTCTTCGGGTAGCTGGCAAGTCCCTTGCTCTTCCCCTCAACTCTCATCCATGAAACTCCTCCTCGCACTGCTGCTGGCCGTTCAAACCACCCGCGCGGAATTCTCCCTCAAGGACGACGGAAAATCCTTCACCATCGACTGCGAATCCACGCCGAAAGTCGTCGTCCAGATCAACAAGACCAACGGCAACATCCAATCCCTCCTCGTCAACGGCACCCAACTTCAGACGAACCCGCGCGGCTCGCACATCAATTCCGGCTTCGGAAAATGCGAGGTCACCGCCAAGCCATTTGGCGACGACCGCATCCTCGTCACAGTCAACTCGATGGTCACGCATTACTACGCCTTCAAAAAAGGCGAGCCTAACATCTTCATGGCCACGTGGGCCGCCACCTGTCCGAACCCCGGCGAAATGCGCTTCATCGCCCGCCTCGATTCGAAGGTCCTCAACAAAGGCAACCTCGACCGACCCGGCGACGATGCTTCCGGCAAAGCCATCGAGTCCAAGGACATTTTCATCCAATCCGACGGCCGCACGACCTCCAAGTATTACTCCGGCGTGAAATTCATCGACGACGCCGGTCACGGCTCGCGCGGGTCTAACGTCGGCGCTTATTTCGTCATTGGCTCCTACGAAAGTTCCGCCGGCGGCCCGTTCTTCCGCGATATCAATAGCCAGACCGCCGGCGACACCGAGGAAATGTATTTCTACATGTTCTCCGGCCACGCCCAGACCGAGGAGTTCAGGAAAAACCAACTTCATGGCCCTTACGCCCTGTGTTTCACCGCCGGTCCTCCGCCCACCATGCCGGCCATGGGCTGGATGAAGGACCTCGGCCTGAAAGGTTGGGTCGCTGAGCGCGGCCGCGTCACGGGCACCGCCACCGGCCTCATGCCCAACGTCCCCTACACCGTCTATCTGTCCAACGACACCGCCCAATACTGGACCCGCGTTCCTCCTAACGGGAAATTCACCACCAGTTCGATGAAACCCGGCAACTACACCGTGCGCCTCATGCGCAACGAACTCGCCGTTGCAAAATCCACCGTCACCGTCGGCACGGACACCGTCACCGCCAACCTAACCGACCCCGGCCTGCCGCCCTACCTTTGGCGACTCGGCCTGCCCGATGGCACGCCGTCCGGCTTCCGCAACGCGGACAAAATGGGCTCCATGCACCCGTCCGACAAACGCCACGAACCGTGGGGTCCCCTCACCTTCACCGTCCGCGATCCCGTTCCCAGCAACCTCCAAGACTTCCCCGCCGCGCAATTCGCCGACGTCAACAACGGCAACAAGATCGTCTTCAAACTGGCTCCCGACGAAGTGAAAGACCGCGACCTGGAAATCGGCGTCACCGTTTCCCAATACGGCTCCCGCCCCATCGTCCGTCTCAACGACTGGAAAAGCCGCGACCCCGGCGCGCCGCAATCCTACGACAGCCGCAGCATCACCTTCGGCATCTACCGCGGCTTCGACAAGGTCTTCACCATCCACATTCCCAAGTCCGCCTTCAAAGCGGGAACTAACACTCTGACCATCGACAACCTCAGCGGCTCCGGTGCCAGAGGATTTATCAGCAACGCGTTTGTCTTCGACTACGTCGGGCTGCGGGATTGAGATCAATGTTGGGGTGCATCCGCGGGTGAACGCTTGAATTCCACGAGGCAACTTACCATCGTCGGATGGGCTGGTTTGCTCGTTGTTGTTTAGTTCCCACGAGTCCCGATGTAGACTCCGAAGCCTACAGCAGCCCAGACCAGCAGGCCGAGCAAACAAGTGCATTCTGCCTTGAGCGCTCTACCCTGCATGGGTCGATGAAGCCAAATGCTCCAATCAATCTGATGCCACTTCCTCTTGCTTCGATTTTTCTCTTCGATGGATGTTAGGGGAGCCAATTGCAGGCTGCCGAAGGAAACACCTTTCAGGAAAAGAAATCCGGTCCAATAGAAGAGGCCGTAAAAGACCAGCTCAAGGATTGGACGGAGGATGACTTCACTTATGATCTCACCGAGTGGCATCGTGTTAGTTTTTCAGCGAATAGCAGAGTTCGTTTCCGCACTCGCCAAGAAGAAGAGCTCCGCACCGCATCCAGCAGAGCTGGATCTGCCGCGGGCGCGAGCAGAGCTTCGTGAACTCCGGAGTGCGGCACGCTCTGCTGCCGCCGGCGGTGGATGGAAGCTCTGCTCCATGTGGCGCGGAGCCCTTTGATTTCGTAAAGAAGGGACAGGAAGGTCCCTGCTCCTTACTTGAGCTTCACGGTCACCTGCTTCTTGGTCTCCATCTTCACGCCGTCGAGGCCTTTGAGGAGTTCCATGGCGGCGGCGGGATTGTCCTTGGGGGCGCTGCTGAGCTTCTTCAAGGTGTCGGGCTTTTCGAGGAGCTTGCCCATTTCCATCTCGACGAGAGTGATGGTGTTATCGTTCCGATAGGTGGCGTCGGTCTCGGCGATGCCGGGTTCGATGACGACTTTGACGGACATGGTCATATCGCCTAACATTTGCTTCATCATCGCTTCCATCTGGGGATTCTCCTCGGGGACGTCAATTGGCTTGGGGGCGTCGGCGGCGGGCTTTTCAGGTTCCGGCAAGGTCACAGTTAGTGTGCCGCCGGCGTAGGCGAAGGTGATGGGCTTTTGCTTGGCACCCTCGGGCGCTTGGTCGCCCATCGGGGACATGTTGCTCATGGCGTCGCCGGTGGACATCTTGAGCTTGTTGATGTCCGCAAAGCGATAGGTGGTGCGGGCTCCTTTGTTGCCCTTGACGTCGAGCGGCTCGACTTTCTCAAAGGTCACTCCGTCGCCGAGGGTGGCGGCTTTGGCCTTGGCCTTTTCCTCGGAGAACATTTCGGCGACAGGGTCCTTGGCGTTGTCGCCGCCGATGGCGGACATTTGCTCAAGCATGGCCATCATCTGCGCGCCAAGGGTGGTTTGCTCGACGAGGGTGCCGCTGCCGTCCTTTTTGAGGTGGATGGTGGTTTCGCTCTGCAGACAACCGGGCAGGACGAGGGCGACGAGGGTGGAGGCGGCGGCTAGGAGGAGACGTTTCATGAGTTTTCCAAGGTTTGAAAAGATATGAGTTAGGCGGTGGTGGGAATCAAGTTCACAAATTCGGGAAATTTGTCCGTTGCCAGCTGGGCGAGGCTGTTGAAGAATCCGTGTGCCAATGGCCGACCTAACCCCCGCAGTCGAAATCAAAAACCTGGTGAAGGACTTCAAGACGTCGTTTCGCAAGCAGATGCTGCGGGCGGTGGACGGGGTGTCGATCCAGATTATGCCGGGCGAGGTGTATGGCCTGATCGGGCCTAACGGGTCGGGGAAATCCACGACGATGAAGGCGCTGCTAGGCCTGGTGGCTCCGACGGCCGGGACCTGCGCGATCTTCGGCAAGGACTCGCTCAAAGTGGACTCGCGCAACGACGTCGGCTTCCTGCCGGAGAACCCGTATTTCTACAAACACCTGAGCGGCGCGGAGACATTGCGATATTATGGCAAGCTGTGCGGATTGAAGGGCAGGACGCTGGAAAACCGGGTGGCCGAGCTGCTGCACCTGGTGGATCTGGAGGGCGCGCGCGACCGGCGGCTGGGAGGCTACTCAAAGGGGATGCTGCAACGCATCGGGCTGGCGCAGGCCTTGGTGCAGGAGCCGCGGTTGGTGATTCTCGATGAGCCGACAGCGGGCGTTGACCCGATCGGTTCGCGGCAAATCCGCGACTTGATCCTGAAGTTGCGGGAGCGCGGGATCACGGTGTTCCTGTGCTCGCATCTGCTGGAACAGGTACAGGAGGTGTGCGACCACGTCGGGATTATTTTCAAGGGCAAGATGGTGAAGGAAGGAAAACTGGAGGACTTGATCGCGATCGAGGACCAGACGGAAATCGTGTTGCAGGACGCAAGCCCGGAGCTGATTTCCCAAATCGAAGCCCTGGTCGGAGCCACCAAGGGTGCCTCGCTGGTGCGCACCGGCCAAGCCCGCGGGACGCTTGAACGACTTTTCCTCCGCGAAACCACCCAAGCAGACGACCGATGAGCAGCACGACCGCAACAGTTTCACGAGGATCTCATATCGGCCGGATTCTGGTGATCGCCAAGCACACCTTCACGCAATTGGTGCGGATGAAGGTCTTCTACTTTGTCGGGGTGTTCGCGGTGATTCTCATTGCCGTCAACTTTCTCAATCTGCCGCAGCACGAGGGGCCGGAGGCGGCGGGCATCAACCTGCTTCACATGATCAAGAGCTGGTGCAGCGGGCCGATGCATTTGTTTTCCGTGGTGCTGTCCATCGTGGCAACCGCGCTGCTGCTGCCGAAGGATGTGGAGGACCGGACGCTCTACACGATTCTCGCGAAGCCGGTGCCGCGCATCGACTATCTGGCAGGGAAATTGATCGGCGTCCTACTGTTAGTTTTCGTCTCACTGGCTGTGATGGACGTGCTGATGACGGCGGTGCTGCACCTTCGGACCGGCATGGTCATGGAGGAGCAGGTCGCGATGGCCCAGGCACAGGGCTGGCCGCCGGATACGATCGCCTCGCTGCGGACGGAAATCCAAGCGCAAGGAGCGACCTGGTCGCTGCAGGGGGCTGTCTTCGCGATGTTCCTGCGGGCGTCGATCATGGCCTCACTGGCGCTGCTGATCTCGACTTTTTCGACGAGCACGCTGTTCACGACAATCATCAGTTTTCTGATCTATTTCATCGGTCACTTCCAGGCAGACGCGCGGGATGCGTTTCTCCACTCGGATCAGGCAGGGGAAGGAATTCTCGAGAAAATTGTCTCCCTGACGGTCTCGCTGGTGTTCCCGGATTTTCAGAATTTCAATATCATCGACGCGGTGATCCAAGGACAGACGATGCCTCTGCTGCTCCTCGGGAAGCTGACGCTGATCGGCCTTTATTACGCCCTGTTTTTCACCGCCGCGTCATGGCTCGTGTTCGCGAAAAAGGAATTCTAACGCCGTGAAGACCTGGCAACGAAACGGAATTCTGGCAGTGGCCATTCTGGTCTTCGGAGCGGCGCGCATGCCCTTCGAGGCCGGACTGGCGAAGGAACTGCGGGCCGCCAATCTAACCTCTCCACGGTTGGCGGTCGGCACTGGCGAGAAGATCGGTCAGACCAGTTGGGCGGTGGCGCTCGGCGGTCTGCGGACATTGGTGGCGACGTTTCTCAACCTGCGGGCGTTCTCGTTCTTCGAGGACCAGCGTTGGAACGACGTGGCGGAAACCTACAACACCATCGTCGATCTTGCGCCGCACACGCGCTATTACTGGGAGGCTGGCTACTCGCACTCCGCCTACAACGCGGCGTCCTACTACATCAACGATTCCAAGCTGCCTTCGCTGCGCCGGCGGGAGGAGTGGCGGGCCGCGATTCTCCGTGGCCGGGCGTTCCTCGAGCGTGGAATCCGCAACAATCCCGACGACTGGAGCCTGCTCGCGAATCTCGGTGCCATGCTCTCCGATTCTAACAAATTCCTCGCGTTCCGCGATCTGGACAAGACCTTCGCCGAGGCGGCGGACGCCTACAAGCGCTCCGCGGACACCGGCAGATCCCTCGGCTATTCCCGCCGTTTCCAGATGTATTGTCTGGCCCGGGTGCGCGGCGAGGAAGCCGAAGCCCTCGCCCTCGCCAGATCCCTTTACGCGGAACAAAGGAACCGCGTTCCCACCCTGATGATGCTGCTGCTCGTTCTCGAAGCGCACGAAAATCCGGCGATGGACGTCGCCAAACGGGCGATTGAAATATTCGGAACGCCGGAAAAAGCCTATGACGCGCTGTCCGGCCACTGGTACCGGACCCGCGAGCGTTACCCGGTTTACGGCGTGGCCTCAGGACTCGAAGCGCTGGAAAAAATGTTGGCCATCCCTGACGACAAAAGCGTATTCAAACAACCGCTGCAGGCTCCCGCCGGTCCGGACGACTGGTTCACGAAATAACAGCATCGGGTTTCCACTCGACAGACCAGCCTCAGCCGACAAACTCCCCCTCCCCTTCCCAGACCTCTCCATGCGGATCGCTCTTTTCGGTGACATTCATGCCAATCTAGAAGCCCTCGAGGCCGTCCTCGAAGACGCTTCGCATCAGGGCGTGACCGACTACGTCTGCCTGGGCGACGTGGTCGGCTACAATGCGGACCCGGCCGCCTGCCTGGAAATCGTCCGCAAGATGGATTGCCCCACGGTGAAGGGAAACCACGACGAGGACGCTTCGGGAAATCACTCGCTCGACACCATGAACCCGGTGGCCGCCGCCGCGCTCGAATGGACCCGCAAGCAACTGAGCGAGGAACAACGCCAATGGCTCACGCGGCTGCGGATGGTTCGCCAGGTGTCGGATTTCACCGTCGTCCACAGCACCCTCGACCAGCCGGCGAATTGGAACTACGTCACCAACCGCTTCGACGCGATGTCGAATTTTTCCTATCAGTTCACCCAGCTTTGCTTCCACGGCCACACCCACGTGCCGCGGGTGTACGTGAAATCCGACAAGGTCCAGGAAGTCCCCGCCGATTCGGTGGCCATCGAAGCCGGCTCGAAATATTTCATCAACGTCGGCTCCGTCGGCCAGCCGCGCGACGGCGATTGGCGCGCGTGTTACGCGATCTTCGATCTCGATCACGACTTGGTCGTGTTCCGCCGCGTCGAGTATGACATCGCCAAAACCCAGGCGAAAATCATCGCCGCCGGCCTGCCGCCGATGCTGGCGGAGCGGATCATGGAAGGCCGCTGATTTCATCCGGTTTTCATCGGAATTTCACACGCCCCGCCCAGCGTTCGCCTCGTGCAAACTCCCATCGAAGGCAAGCCATCCAGATTCAACCGCCGCAATGCCCTGCGGCTTATCACCGCCGGAGCCGCGGCATCGCTCATCGACGCGGGATGGATCGAGCCCGGGCTCCTGTCGGTCACCCGGCGGGATCGGGTCTGCAAGCAACTCCCACCCGCCCTCGACGGCCTGCGGATCGGCCTGCTCGCCGATTTTCACTTCCGCCCGGACGAGGATGCCGAACTCTTGGACAAGGTCGTCGCCCAGGTCCGCCAGGAAAAACTCGACCTGATCGCGCTCGCAGGTGATTTCATCAGCGGTGATCCCCGCGTGGTGACTCCGCTGTTAGCTCGTTTGGAAAAAATGAGCGCAACCCACGGCGTGTTCGCGGTGATGGGCAACCACGACGGCTGGGCCGGCGATCGCGCCATCATCAAGCGCCAATTCGAAAAGGCCGGAATCTCCTTCCTGATCAACCAGCATTGCCTGTTAGCGGTCCGCGGGGAATCCCTCGCCGTCGCCGGCACCGATTTCGTCTGGCTAGGTCGACCGGATCCCCAGCAAACGCTCAAAGGCATCGCCGCTAACACTCCCATCTTGGCGCTCGTCCACGAACCCGATTACTTCGACAACATGACCGCCCACCGCGAGATCATGCTCCAACTCTCCGGTCACAGCCACGGCGGGCAATGCCGCGTGCCGCTCATCGGCTACGCCCCCAAAACGGTCAAATACGGCAGGAAATACGTCGAAGGCGCCTTCTCTAACGGCAACTCCAATCTGTTCGTCACCCGCGGCGTCGGCACCACCGGCCCGCGGGTGCGCTTCGCCTGCCCGCCGGAACTGGCGGTCCTGACCCTGCGGGCGGCGATACCGACCGGTTAGGAGAATTCCGCCGAAATCCGGTAACGAATTCCCCGGATTGCTTCTGACAAGGGTATGGACACAATCCCCGGTGAAGCACCCATGGAAAACTCGCCCCACCCGCCGCTTGCCGGACTCGATCCCGCGGACTTGCTCAAGCAAGGGGTGGCGGCCGACACATTCGCGGATGATCCCGCGCCTTTCAATCCGCCGGCCATCAATGAGCTCGCCCCGCATTTCCCACAGTTTGAAATCCTCGAACTCATTGGCAAAGGTGGCATGGGCGCGGTTTACAAGGTCCGCCAGCCGGAACTCGACCGTATCGTCGCTCTCAAAATCCTGCCTCCCGCCATCGGCGAAACCGCGGGATTTGCCGAACGCTTCGCCCGCGAGGCCAAGGCGCTCGCCAAGCTGAACCATCCGGGCATCGTCACCATCCACGAGTTCGGCCAAGCTTCTTCCTCTCAACTCTCAACTCCAAACTCTCAACCTCCCTACTTCATCCTGATGGAGTTCGTCGATGGCGTGAATCTCGCCCAGCTAATGCAGACGGGCCGCATCGCGCCGCGTGAGGCGCTGGCCATTGTCCCGCAGATCTGCGATGCGCTGCAGTTCGCCCACGATCAAGGCATCGTCCACCGCGACATCAAGCCGGAGAACATCCTGCTAGATCGCCTCGGCCGCGTGAAGGTCGCTGACTTCGGCATCGCGAAAGTGGTAGCGGCGGTCTGTGACCGTGCGGATTCGGATGAAGAACGATGGTCACAGACCACCGTTACATTGGCCGGAAAAATCATGGGCACGCCTCAATACATGGCCCCCGAACAAATCGACAGTCCCGCCGAAGTCGATCACCGCGCCGACATCTACGCCCTCGGCGTCGTCTTTTATCAAATGCTCACCGGCGAGCTGCCGGGCAAGGAGCTGCTAGCGCCGTCACGGAAATTCCTGTTGGACGTGCGCCTCGACGAAGTGGTGATGCACGCCTTGGAAAAAAATCCTGAACTCCGCTATCAGCAGGCCCGCATCTTCAAGACACAAGTCGAGACGATCGCGAACACCCCGCAAGCGTCCGCCAAAACCGAGCTGGAGACGGAACCGCTGGCGTCAGCCCGCGGACGGATCGTGTTTGATGGGTCGCCGGTCTTTCCGGTCAAGGGCGAGGTTTCGCTTTATCCGGACCATCTGATGATTTCATCCGGACCTGAAAAGCACCAGATCCCGCTTGCGAATGTCATCGGTTTGGGCCACTCGGTCATGCCCCGGTGGTTCATCCCGTCCGGTCACCGATATGCGTCCGTCGATTTTGAACAAGCGGGACTCCGCCGAACGATACAGTTCAGCCCCGGAACCACGACGTTCCGGTCCGGAGCGCGTATCACTGAGGATGTGAAAGACTGGCTAACCGCGGTCCAGGAACAGGTGAAATCTTCATCCGGGAAGCTACTTCCGATTTCGGAAACGCCGGTCCAAATGACTCTCTTTACGAGCTGGGCAACGTGGGTGCTCATGCTGGCGCTGGTGGGGATTTGGGCGGGATGGCTTCTTTTCGGAACTCTATTGTTTCCTTGGTTGCCGTTCATGGGGCCGGTCATTGTTGGGTTCGGGGTGGTCGCGCTGCGGTCCAAGCCTCTGCGATGGAAAAACTTCCGGGATGGGATCGAGGATGGATCACGGGGAGAACGGCGTGACATCCGGAAATGGCTTTCCTCATGGCGACAAGTCGCGGGCGGGGCGATGATCCTGTGCGTGCCAATTTCAATTCTATTGGGATTGCTCCAGAAGGAGGAATTGCCTCACGGAGCCAGGATTGAAACAGTTTTCAGGTTGCCGGAAGCGGCACCCTCTGAGTTTTCAAGGGCGGCGCTGAAGGATGTGCTGGAGCCTTATTCCGGACAGTATTTCCTGAAAGGTGATGGCGGGCTTTACACGCTAACCGTCAGCGATGTCGGATTGGAACGCACGACCGCCACCACAGGCAGGATCTTCGATGCGCTCCGACTCGAACTTGGGGAACCGGCGAACATCATCAAAAGCACGCCGATGCCGGACGCGTCGATCTCTCCCCAACTGACCTCTGAATTCACGCAGCAGGCTTATCAGCGGCGACTGGATTACATGCGGATTGGCGTGCCCATCGGCAGCCTGGGCTTGTCGCTGCTAGCCTTCGGTCCGATCCGCAATCGCCGAAGCTCCCTGGTGTGGGCGGGTTGGGCGACGCTGGTTTTCTTTCTGTCCGGCCTGCTGATAGGTTGGGGATACTTGGCGTTCGTAGAGACGTGGGGGGCGGCCTGGACTTTTTATACTATGATTGGCGTCCTTGCTTCCGCGATGATGTTCGGGATCGTGGCGTGGAGATCGCGGCTTGGAAGAACCGCTGTGTTGGGAGCTTGGATACTCGCTTTCGGCCTGTTTCTCATTCCGACGGGGAACATTTCAGACGGCGGCCTCCGGATTGGTTTGCCTGCTTCCTATCAATCCACCTCACTCTCGCGATCTTCAGCGCCGGTCCGCCGTCAAGTGATGGAACATCACGGCTACTATCCCGAACCTTCGGCCACCTCGTTGGGAAGCGAGCCTCCAGCTTCGGGAGGGTATAGCGTGGCTGCAAGCGTGTCGGTGGGCGTGGAGGAGGTAAACACGGAGCCGCTCTCCGCGGTGGTCGTGCCGCTGGCCACGGCATGGCTCGGGTTCATGGATCACGAACTCTACCCGGACACATGGCGCATGGCTTCGGCCTACTTCCAAGCCGCAGCCTCCGAAGAAAAGTGGGTGGATAATTCGAAAAGGCTGCGCCAACCTCTAGGGAAACTGGAGTCGCGGAAGCTTTCTGATTTCAAGATCGTGCAACTGGAAAACAAGCAACTCGGTGTCGCCGAGTTCAGGAGCCAGTTTTCGGGGAAAAAGGGCGTGTTGGAAACCGTATCGATGGAAAAGGACGGTGACGGGAGCTGGCGCGTATCCGGATATTTTTTCAAATGATGCACCGATTCACGAAAATCTATCAAGCCCCGTGGGGTAAATCGCTGAATGTGGTGTCGCTGCTGCTCGTCATTCTGGCGGTGGCCGCTTTAGTCGGGACTTCCTTCCTGCCAGCGGGGATTCCTGGGTGGAGCCAGCATCTCACACGCTGGGTTTTGCCCGTGATCGTCTTGAGCTGTCTGCTATTCATGGTGCTCGGCTATGAAATCACGGACGACGCCATCCTCATCCGTCGCCCGCTATGGAAGACCCGACTGGATCGCGCCGGTTTGAAATCCGCGGAGGTGGGGCCGAAGGTGATGAACCGGTGCCTGCGGACCTGCGGCAATGGCGGCGGGTTTTCCTTCACCGGCTGGTACTGGAGCAAATCGTTAGGTCCCTTCAGCGCCTACGTAACGGATCTGGATCGCACGGTGGCGCTGCGTTTCGACAAGCGCACGGTGGTGGTTTCTCCCGATACGCCGGAGGATTTTGTGAAGAACCTTGATTTCTAAATGGCCTCCCTCCCCGACGGATTTTTCGCGACGACACACTGGACGATGATCCGTGCCGCGGGCGATCAAGCCTCGCCGCAGGTGGATGAGGCCCTGGAGTCGTTGTGCGGGGCCTATTGGTATCCGCTCTATGCGTATGTCCGGCGGCATGGCTTTTCGAAGGAGGACGCGGAGGATCTAACACAGGCGTTTTTCGCGAAGCTGTTGGAGCGGCGGGACTTCGCCGGGCTGAAGCGTGAGAACGGCCGATTCCGGGCGTTCTTGTTAGCCGCGTTGAAAAACTTCCTGGCCAACGAGCGCGATCGTGCAGGGCGGTTGAAACGGGGTGGTGCGATCACGCATTTTTCCCTCGATTGCCAGAGCGGAGAAACGCAGTTCCAGATCGCGGACCGGACGATGCGGAGTCCGGACGAGGAGTATGACCGCGAGTGGGCGGTGGCGCTGTTGGAGCAAGTGATCGTCGGGCTCCGCGAGGAATGGGCAGCGGATGGAAAGGCGGAACGCTTCGAGCAGATGAAAGTTTTCCTCACCGTCGGGAAGGGAGAAATCCCACACGCGGAAAAGGCGCGCGAACTGGGCATCGAGGAAACCGCGCTGAGGGTCTCCGTGCATCGCATGCGGAAACGCTACCGCGAGTTGCTGCGGAACGAGGTGGCGCAAACGCTTGCCGATCCGGCGATGGTGGAGGAGGAACTGGCTGTTCTGCTGCGAGCCTTCGGGTAATCATGCGACACCGCGACAAAACATTTTTCCATGTTAGCAGAATTTGAAATCTCCAGCGATCTCCTCCCCGCGTCCCGCAAGGTGTGGGTGCAGGACTCCATCTCCCCACCAGCGGAGGATTGCCTAATCCTTCTGGACGGCGAGATGTATCGGGACCGCGTGGTGGCTCCGGAACTCATACGAGACTTGCAGGAAACCGGGCGCATTCCGCCGCTTGCCTGCGTCTATCTGTCGCTCGTCGACACCGCATCACGCCATGCGGATCTCGCCTGCAATGAATCATTCTCACGGTTTCTCGCTTCCGAACTGCTGGCTTGGATTGAACGAACAATTGGCCATCACGAACGGTATTTCATCGGCGGCATGAGTCTGGGCGGGCTGGCAGCGGCCTTCACAGTTTTGTCGCAGCCGGGAATTTTCGCGGGAGCCTTGTGCCAATCGCCTTCCGCCTGGTGGAATGATGAATGGCTTGCGGGATCTGTAACAGAAGGGTCGCTCCCGCAACGGTTCTGGCTCAGCGTGGGAAGACAGGAGTTGCAGAAGGGAATTGCCCATCCGCCGTCGGGAATGTTGCAAAAAATCTGCCAGCTCGATTCGGTCCGCCATCTGACATCAGCATTGACTGACGCGGGACATGAGACGCGCCTCGCCGAATTCGACGGCGGCCACGATCCGGCCTGCTGGGCCGCCGAACTGCCCGAGGCGATGGACTGGCTTATGAAATCGGTCGAGTGAATTGTCGGAGGCGACCACAAAAAAACGGAGCCTGCCTTGGCAAACTCCGCTTTTAATGGATTCGGGCGGGATGAATCCCGCGGTCCGTTAGTCGAGGATCTGGGCGAGGACGTAGGGCAGGATGCCGCCGGCGCGGTAGTAGTCTTTTTCCACCGGGGTATCGATGCGGACGATGACGGGGACATCGAACGCGGCTCCGTTGGCGGGATGGACGCGGAGGTTGGCCTGTTGCATCGGCTTCAGGTCGTTATCGATGCCGGTTAGATCGAAGGTGGCGTCGCCGAGGCCCTTGATCTTGTCGTAATCCTCCTTGTTGACGAAGTTGCAGGGCAGCACGCCCATGCCAACGAGGTTGGAGCGGTGGATGCGCTCGAACGACTTCGTGATTACGGCTTTCACGCCTAGCAGGTTGGTGCCTTTGGCAGCCCAGTCGCGGCTGGAGCCCATACCGTAGTCCTCACCGCCGATGATGATGGTGGGGACCGTGTCCTCCTGATAGACCGCGGCGGCATCGTAGATCGCGAGCGTCGGGATGTCGCCGTTGGTCACTGACTGGCCGGAAACACTGCCGTTCTTGAGTTCATGGCTCTCGGCCATGAGGTGGTCTATTTGAGGCGATACGGACGGGTAGTATTTGGTGACTCCGCCTTCGATACCGGGAACCATGAGGTTCTTGATGCGCACGTTGGCGAAGGTGCCGCGGGTCATGATGCGGTCGTTGCCACGGCGTGAACCGTAGGAGTTGAAATCGGCGAAGCCGACGCCTTTCTCGACGAGGTGGCGGCCGGCAGGGCTGTCCATCTTGATCGCTCCGGCTGGCGAAATGTGGTCGGTGGTGACGGAGTCGGCGAAGATTCCGAGCGGGCGAGCGCCGTGGATTTCCACGATGTCGCGCGGGGCAGGACTGAAACCATCGAAGAACGGCGGTTCCTGGATGTAGGTGGATTCGCGGTCCCACTCATACACGTTGCCGGTGGAGGATTTGATCTCGTTCCACTTCGGGTTCTGGTCGGCGAAGCCGGTGTAGAGGCGTTGGAAAACGTCGGGCTTGAGCGATGAGTTCATCGCGTCGGTGATTTCCTGGCCGGTCGGCCAGATGTCGGCGAGGAAAACCGGCTCGCCTTTCGGGGTTTTGCCCAGCGGCTCGGTGGTGAGGTCGATATCGACGGTGCCGGCAAGGGCGAACGCGACGACGAGCGGCGGCGACATCAGGAAGTTCGCCTTGATCGACTGGTGGACGCGAGCTTCGAAGTTGCGGTTACCTGATAGGACGGAGGCGGCGACGATGTCTTCGGATTTGACGACGTCCTCGATGCCGAGGTCGAGCGGGCCGGAGTTGCCGATGCAAGTGGTGCAGCCGTAGCCGACGGTTTGGAAACCGAGGGTGTCGAGTTCGGCCTGGAGGCCGGTTTTGTTGAGGTAGTCGGTGACGACGCGGGAGCCGGGTCCGAGCGACGTTTTGACGGACGGGTTGATCTTGAGGCCGAGGGCGTTGGCCTTTTTGGCCAACAGACCAGCGGCCAGCATGACGCTCGGGTTGGAGGTATTCGTGCAACTGGTGATGGCGGCGATGAGCACGGAGCCGTGGCGGATGGTATCCTTGACGCTGTCCTTGCTGTTAACGGTGACGATGGCTGTCTTGGATTCGGTTTTGGCGAAGCCGCCATCGGCGATGGGAGCTGCCAGAAGTTGGCCCCATTTGGTTTTGAGGTTGTCGAGGTCGATGCGGTCCTGCGGACGTTTCGGTCCTGCAACACCGGGTTTTACGACTGATAGGTCGAGATCGACGACTTCGGTGAATTCGAGCGCGTCGCGTTCGGTGGGGATGCCCCAGAGACCCTGGGCCTTGTAGTAGTTCTCGACGGTGGTGCAGAGTTCCGGGGTGCGACCGGTGCCGGCAAGGTAGCCGGTGGTGATTTCGTCGATGCCGAAGAAGCCCATGGTCGCGCCGTATTCGGGGGCCATGTTGGCGATGGTGGCGCGGTCCGGCAGGCTGAGGGCCTTGGCACCGGGGCCGTAGAATTCTACGAATTTTCCGACGACCTTGGTTTTGCGCAACACTTCGGTCACTAGCAGAACAAGGTCGGTGGCGGTGACGCCGGTGTTGAGCTCGCCTGTCAGATAGACACCGACGACTTCGGGGACGAGGAAGGTGACCGGCTGGCCTAACATCCCGGCCTCCGCTTCAATGCCGCCCACGCCCCAGCCGACGACGCCGAGGCCGTTGATCATGGTGGTGTGGGAGTCGGTGCCGACGAGGGTGTCCGGATAGAAGACGCCGTTTTTCTCAAGCACGCACTTGGCGAGATATTCGAGGTTCACCTGGTGAACGATGCCGATGCCGGGAGGGACGACCTTGAAGGTGTCGAAGGCTTGCTCGCCCCATTTGAGGAACTCGTAGCGCTCGCGGTTGCGGTGGAACTCGAGGTCCAGGTTCTTTTCCAGCGACTCGCCGGTGCCGGCATAATCGACCTGCACCGAGTGGTCCACGACCAGATCCACGGGAACTAACGGCTCGATCATCTTCGCATCCAGGCCCATGCCATCGACAGCGGAGCGCATGGCGGCGAGATCGACTAACAGCGGCACGCCAGTGAAATCCTGGAGGACGATGCGGGCGACGACGAAGGGAATTTCATAATCGCCGGGTGCCTTGGCATTGTAGTTGGCGAGGTTGGCGATGTCCTTTTCCGAGACTTTCAGGCCGTCGTTGTTGCGGAGGAGTGATTCGAGAACGATCCGGATGGAAACCGGGAGTTTGGATAGATTCGGGAAACCTTGTTCGGCGAGGGCGGGAAGCGAATGGAAATTTCCTTGGGCTCCGGAGCCGGTGGTGAAGGTGCGCAGTGTGTTCATGAGCGGATCGTTGTGAAAAATGGACGGAGGATTGTGGCCGTCGCTGGGAGTGGGGCGGAGGTTAGTGATGCCGGGGGATTTGTCAAAATCGTTCACCCGCAGAGTGCGGGCGGATTTCGGGGGTTGAGTGCGGGAGACGAGCGGGTATAGCGTCGCGGCATGAGAATCGGCTGGAGCGAGATATTGACGGTGCTGGGCGCGGGAATTTTGGTTTCATGCGGCGGAATGGGCAAGGCACCGGATGTGGGCGACGTGCAAGCAGGTGACGAGCCAGCAGAGGGAGGAATCAAGGAGGTGCCGAATCCGAGCCCGGCGATGGCGAAAAAGAGCGGAAAGTCCTTGGGACAATTGCAGCGCGGCCATGAAGTTTACATGCTCCATTGCGGTGAATGCCATCGCTACAAGCTGCCCCAGGACCTCGATATCGACGAGTGGCAGGATGCGATGCCGAAAATGATCGGCCACGCCGGTTTGGCGAGCGCGGATGAAAAGGCGGTGCTCGATTACGTGGTGGCGGTGAAGCTGGAGCGCGGGGAATGAACACCAAACTCGATCTCCTCGCCTTCGCCGTCACCCTTTTCCTGGTTCTGGATCCGTTCGGAAACGCGCCGGTTTTCAACGCGGTTCTTTCGAAGATCCCGGAACCGCGGAGGCGCAAGGTTTTGCTGCGCGAGTTGTTCATCGCCCTGGCGATCCTCCTCACGTTTCTGTTTCTCGGAAAATATGTGTTAGGACTTCTCCGGGTGGGGATTCACACGCTCAGTATTTCCGGGGGAATCGTCCTGTTTCTCATTGCCCTCGGGATGGTGTTTCCGACCCGCTCCATCCTTGGGGAAACAGGGGATGACGAACCTTTCATCGTCCCGCTTGCCGTCCCCCTCATGGCAGGGCCTTCCAGCATCGCATTGCTGCTGCTGACCGCGTCCAAGCACCCGCGGGAGCTGGTTCCAATCGCCTTGGGGGTCGGCTGCGCGTGGTTGAGCAGTTCGGTACTACTGTTGTTTTCGCCGATCCTTCTCCAGATCTTGGGAACCCGGGGAGCGCGCGCCTTGGAGCGCCTCATGGGGCTGCTGCTCATTTTGGTGGCGGTGCAGATGTTCCTGGATGGCATCACCACCTACACGACTGTCCCGCGGCCGTGAGAAACGGTTGTGTGGGAAACCCATTCGGCTGACAGATTTGGATTAAAGATTGAGGCTGACGCCGACCCGGGATGTATTCGGGCGGGATGATCGGGGATTTGCTGGCGTTCGCGGGGGTGATGGCGCTGGGGCAGTTCAGTCCGGGGCCGGACATGATCTTGCTGACACGGACTTCGTTGAAAAGCGGCGCGCGGACGGGGGTGGAAATGGCGCTGGGAATTGCCTGCGGATTGACCATTCACGCAACGTTGGCGGTGGGAGGGCTGGCACTGGCATTCGAGCGGATGCCGGTGATGCGGGAGTTGCTACGCTGGTTGGCGGCGGGGTATTTGCTGTGGCTGGCGTACCAGATATTGGTGGAAGGTTTCATCGCCTGGTATTCCGGCGCGGCGCGGGAAGCTGACGGGAACGGCTCCACGCGCAGGCCATTTTTGCGCGGACTGTTCTGCAATCTGCTCAACCCGAAGGCCGCGGTTTTTCTAGCAGCGGTGTGCGCGCCCTTTTTGAGAGGCGACCGGCCCGAGTGGTGGCCCTTCGCGATCTGGGGCATCGTGGTCGGAGAGGCCGCCGTCTTGTGGGCGCTGTGGGCGTGCCTCCTGCAATGGCATCCCCTGCGGTCACGTTACGAACGGGCGGCGTGGTGGATCGACGGGGCGTTCGGAGTCGTGCTGGCCGCGTTGGCGATCCGTCTGATCATTGGATAGAAAAAAGGCCCCGCGGGATGCGGGGCCTTTTTGGAAATCTTGTCGACCGAGGTCAGCGTTTTGTCGATCAGTTGTATTTAGGTGTCTTGTGCTGGTTGAAATAACCGTCGGTAACATACATCTGGCTGTTATAGTCCGGCAGGGGGCCGGAATCGGGAGGCAGCGGGATGTTGCCAACCGTGGCATCCTCGGGCTGCGAATAGGCGATGCTCACCGGGGTGCCGACCTGGACAAGACGGAAGAATTTCGGGGAGAGATTTTCATGCATCCGGATGCAACCGTGGGTGCAGGGGTGATGCTTGATCCAGCCGGTGTGGAATCCATAGGCAGGCTTGAACTCGCACCAGTAGGGCATCGGAGTTCCCTTGAACGACCACCCGGCAGGTTTCTTGGCGAGGTAGGTTTGTTTAACGTTGGAGCCGCTGTAGGCATAGCCGTGGGTGTTCGCTCGGCGTTTGGCTTCTTTGTTGAAAATCCTGAAGGTGCCGGTCGGGGTGGAGGCACCGGGAGTGCCCACCGATACCGGCATTGCGAGCAGGACCTCGGAGCCTTCCATCACGTAGGTGCGTTGTTTGCTGAGCGATACCTTCACTCTAACGTTGCTGGGGTTGGATGGGAGTTTGGTGGGCAGATCGTAGGCGTGATAGGCCGCCAGGCCCGAGCCGCCCGACGACGTGCTGGAGCAGGACGGAAGCAGCGATGCCGCGGAAACCGCGACGGCGATGGTGAGGAGGGATTTGAAAGTCATGATGGTTTGGAGTGACGGCAACATCGCGATCCTTCGGAAAAATTGCAAGCCTCGGGTGCGGGTGAATTGTTCAACGGATCCGCTCCCAGGATTCGACGCGGTGGTTGACGAACCAAACCGATGCGACGCGGTAAGGGACGTAGGCGAGGTCCGGACCGACAGCGAATCCAGCGCCGTAGTATCCCCCGCGACCATAAGGACCGTAGCCTCCGAGGCCATAGCCGAACCCGCCGAAATAAGTGCTCGGGTAGATGGGCCGCGAACCGAGATAATCCCACCGCCCGGCCGGTTTGGAGTCTTTCGATCCTTCATAGATCTGGTCGGGCACCCCCCAGGCGAGCATCACCGCATCCGGTGACATGCCACTGCCAAGCTGCCCCTGCTGGACGAGTTCCTGATCCCGCTTGCCGAGCGCCGCGAATTTCTCAGGGTTCTTCGCGATCCGCGCCTGTGGCGAGGATGGCGCACACGCGGAAAAAACAAGGCCCGTCACGACTGCCAAGAGGATTTTTTTCATACCGGCAATCTGGATAGATCCGGCGGCGAATGCAACGCAAGGGCGTTTGATTTTAAAGAACCGAGGAAACGGGCTTGCCAACCGTGAATGCGACGCCGCAATCTTTGCGCGAACGTTTCCCCGATTTATCCCATGTCCGAACTTCTCGAAGACGATGATCTCACCGCTGCATTGAAAAAATGCCCCGAGTGGGACTACGAAAAAAAAGCCATCACCCGGACCGTCGAGTTCGAGGAATTCATGGATGCGATTGATTTCGTCAACGATCTCGCCGAGATCGCGGAAGAAGCGCAGCACCATCCGGATATCACCATCAAGCACACCAAGGTGACGCTCAAGCTCACCACCCATGACGCCGGCGGCGTCACCGAGCTCGACGTCGAGCTCGCCCAGCGGGTGGACAATCTGGTGGATTGATCCGCCAGACCAGCCTAACGAAGCAGGGTCGCCCGCCGCGGGTGGCCCTGCTTTTTTCGTTCAGCGCGGCAGCATCAGCTCGTCGTCCTTGAAGCCTGTTAGCTTGCCGAGTCCTTTCAACAGGCTGCGGAGCGTGAAGAAGAGGAAGATCAGGATGGGCACACCGATGACCGCGAAGCCCCAGCCGGTTAGCTTGGCGATGATCGCGTTGTATTTTTCCAGAGCATCGATGGCCGTGGCGTCGAAGCCGCGGAAAAACCATTGGGCGAGGCCGAGATTCATCAGCGAACTGAGGAAGAACGAGGCCGCGAAAAGCCGGGTGGCACCGAGCAGCAGTTTCTGATAGCCCTCCCCGGCGGATATCTCGGCCACGCGGTTCTCGATCTTCGGGATGTCGAAAATGGTGTCGTTGTAGAGGAACACGCGGATGAGCGGGGTCGCGGAGCGGTGTGAGGTTAGAATCGCCACTCCAAGCACCAGCGGGATCAGCGCTTCCTTGAAACCGAACAGGATTCCGGCGTTGGGTTTCACGGTGCCGTCCTTGTTCCAAAGATAGAGGGTCAGGCTGCCTGACAGAAGGACGGAGATCAGGCCGAGGGCCGAGAAGAAGTTGCCCTTGCGGGTTTTAACGTAGTGCCAGACGCCGTAGCCAAGCGGCAGCGCAAGCGCGATGATCATCGCCCAGAGCGGACCGATGTGCCACGGTCGGGCGGCTTTTCCCAGGCGTGCCTGCAGTTCCGGATCCTTGCTCAGGTAGCTGAGGACGAGCACCGGGACGATCACGTTGATCAGGATGTTAGCGAGCGGGTGGTCTTGCGGTGTTTTCTTGTCGGCCATGGTGGATTCGCCCGTGAGACAAGCAGCTACGACTTGCTTTGGAAGAGAAAAAGCCGGTTCCGGGTGACTTCACCGGTTTGTCGATTTCATCGACAGCCTTCGCTTTCGCTGATAGCCAGCCGTATGATCCCGCAGCACTATCCGGTCGAGGAGGGAAAAATCTACGCCGGCGAATACCCTGGCGCGAGATCGCCCGAATATGCCGAGGCACGGTTGAAGAATCTGATTGGCAAGGGCATCCGCACCTTCGTGGACCTGACGGCACCGGCCGATGACATGGAACCCTACGATGATTTGCTCGCCATGCTTGGGCAGGAGACCAGTTTTTCGCTTCGCAGAATATCGCTGCCGATCCGCGACATGGGTATTCCGCAATCCACTGCTGCGATGCAGGCAATCATGGATGCCATCCGGGGTTCTAACGAAGTATCCCCTGCTGTCTATATCCACTGTTGGGGCGGCATCGGGCGCACCGGCACGGCGGTCGGTTGCTGGCTCAGGGAATGCGGTTATGACGCGGAGGCCGCGTTGGAGCAGGTCCAGAACCTCTATTCGAGCCACATGGAGAAGGTCCGTTACAATCCCGAGTCGCCGCAGACCCGCGAGCAGAGGAATTACATCCGCCACTGGAAGCCGGTGAACGAAAAAGGCGGACCCGGTTAGGGATCCGCCTTTGGATGCGAAATCGTTGAATTGCGAAATCAAACAGTGCCGAAGATCGTCCTGCCGGTGGACTTGAGGTCGTCACAGGCCTCTTTCATGCGAACACAAAGACTTTGTTCGCCTTTCTTGAGATAGGAGCGCGGGTCATAGTGTTTCTTATCGCCGACTTCACCGTCGATCTTGAGCACGCCTTCGATGTTCTGGCACATGTGGGTGACGATCGGGCGGGTGAAGGCGTATTGGGTGTCGGTGTCGATGTTCATCTTCACGACGCCGTAGTCGAGGGTTTCGCGAAGATCGCTTTCGGAAGTACCGGAGCCGCCGTGGAAGACGAGGTCCATCTCCGCTGCCGCGCCGTGCTTGTCGGTGACTGCCTTCTGGCCATCGCGGAGGATGGATGGCTTGAGTTTCACCGCGCCGGGCTTGTAGGCGCCGTGGACGTTGCCGAAGGTGGCGGCGAACAGGAAGCGGCCGATCGGTTGAAGCGCTTCATACACTTCCACCATGTCTTCGGGAGTGGTGTAGAGCTTTTCGATAGGAAGGCCGGAGGTGTCGTGGCCGTCTTCCTCACCACCGACGCAGCCGGCTTCGACTTCGAGGATGATGCCGAGTTCGGCGCACTCCTTGAGAAGCGCTTTGGAAATTTCGAGGTTTTCCTTCAGGTCAACGACGGAGCCATCGAACATGTGGGATTGGAAGAGAGGTCCCTTGCCTTCGGCGATCCGCTTGCGGGATGCTTCTAGCAGCGGCTTCAGGAAACCATCGACTTTGGCCGGGTGGCAGTGGTCGGTGTGAAGGGCGATGAGGACGTTGTATTTTTCCGCCAGGAGGTGGCAGGCTTCTGCTAGAACGATGGCGCCGAAAGCGGCATCCTTCACGGCGGTGCCGGAGGCGAACTCACCGCCGCCGGTGGAAACCTGGATAATTCCGTCGGATTTCGCTTCGGAAAACGCCTTGAGCGCGCCGTTGATGGTGGGCAGCGAGGTAACGTTGATGGCTGGGTAGGCGTAGCCACCTTTTTGGGCGGCGTCGAGCATGGCGCGATATTGCGCGGGAGTAGCGATTGGCATGACGGCAGTTTCCGTAACCAAGCAACCGTCCAAGGACAAGCCATAATCAAGGGAATTCCTGAAGGACGGCTGGCTTGCGGCTTGCCAATCGCCCGTCGGCCGGATTGTTTGTGGCTCAACCCGATGACTTCCTCCGAACCAATTGTCTGCAAGCCAACGCCTTGGTTTCTCCTCCGTGCGGGAGTGATGGTCCTGATGTTCGGGGTATTCGCGGTGCTGTTTTACATCGACGGCTCCACTGGCTACCGCAAGAAAAACGAGGCCTACTATCTTCGCAAAACCTTCGAGAACGCCAACGATCAATTCAAAACAAGAAATTCCAGCGGCTCGCTAACTGCCGGAGAATGGAAAGACCATGCGGCGAACCAGTCGGTCGATTTTCCCGCTGACCGGGCGGTGTTGCCGGCTTCTATCAAGCTGCCGATGCCATGGCCGGCGATCCTCCACGACTACGAGCGGATGAAGCCGCTGCAATGGAACATCCTGTGGCGGGAATATTCCAAAGAGCACGGGCTGAACGCGTCGGTCGAGGAGCCCTATGATGCCCAGAAAATCAGCGAGCAATGGGTCGTTTTCGGGATCTGTTCGGCGCTCTCGCTGATCGCCACGTTTTTCCTGCTACGGACGATCAGACGCTCGATTTCCGCGGACGACGAAGCTGTGACCACCCAACAAGGAAAACGGATTCCCTATGCGGATCTCAAATCGCTCGACCTCCGCAAGTGGGAGACCAAGGGTCTGGCTTTCATCGACTACGACGGTGCCGCAGGAAAGGGAAAAATCCGCATCGACGGCCTCACTTACGGCGGTTTCAAAAAGGAACAGGACGAACCGGCCGAGCGCCTGATGCGCCATATCCGGGCGCACTTTTCCGGCGAAATCATCGAATACACCTCCGTCGCCCATGTCGCCCCCCAGGATGACGAATCCAAGCCCGCTTGATTGATTTTCCGCCCGCCCGTGGTTTTCGCTTGCCGATTCGTTTTCGAAGTTGCCAAGTCGGCCCAGCAAGCGATAACCAAGCCCAACGCCAACTCTCACCTCAACAACAGCAACTCATGTCAGACAAAAGTATCGAAGCCCGTGTAAAGGACATCATCGTGGACCAACTTGGCGTCAACGCTGATCAAGTCACCACCGAAGCCAAATTCGTCGAGGACCTCGGCGCAGACTCGCTCGACACTGTCGAACTCGTCATGGCCTTTGAAGAAGAATTCGACATCGAAGTGCCGGACGAAGAAGCAGAAAAGCTCCAGGCTGTCGGTGACGTCGTCACCTACATCACCAGCCAGCAAGCCTGATTCCGGTAGGCGAACGCTTTGCGAAAGGGCGGACTCCTCAACAGGTGTCCGCCCTTTTCTTTGCAATGCGTCCGATCCGGGCGACCCTCCCCCGCCCATGCACTCGCAAGACGACATCCATTACGCGCTCGAAACGACCAAGGTTCTCCGCGAACCGGATCGTCGGATCGACACGTTCGGCGAAACGCGCTTCGAGTTCCAGCTCATCAGCGAGCTGATGGACCGCACCGGGGAAGTTAGAATCCGCACCGGCGAAGTGGAGGCGATGCGTCCGCGCATTCTCCGGCCGTCGTCCTACAACGAGGTGGCGCTCGATGGATTCGACCCGTCTGCCAGAGCCCGCTTCGACAAGTTGGTGGAAAAACTCAAAGCCGAGGGCAAGGACCTCGCGTTCCTCCAATACGGCTTTCAATTCAAGCGTGGCCAAGTCCATGAGGAAATCGTCCACGACAGTCTCGACGCCGTCCGGGAAAGAGTGTTGGAAGACATCCGCCGCACCGGCAATCCCGCCCGCGCCATCATCGAGGGCGTGGACGACGCCTGGGAGATTTCCATCCTCAAGTTTTCCTTCGAAATGATCCTGCGCTCCCATGAAATCAACGCGTTCGATTTGAAGCGCCGCGGCCTCATGTAAGTCTCTCTGATTTCGCCCATGAGCCTTTGGACGGTTTTCAAGATTCTCGCCGCGCTGTGCGTTCTGGCCGTCATGGCCTTCACCGGCATGCTGGCCTATCACGTCGTCGTTAGGCCGCTCGGCGGCGTATTCGAAAAGATCATCCCCAATCCCGCCGAAGTTGCCGGCAAGCAGCCCGACGCCGACTTCGCGAAGATGTTAGACTCGGCGGAACTGCCCGACATCGACCCCGGCGAAAAGGCGTTTCAGAAAGCCCACGAGCTGCTGGCACTTGGCAAACTGCAGGAAGCGCGCGAGAAACTAACCACCATCGTCAACGTTTTCCCCACCTCGCCCTCGGCGCCCGTCGCCCGCCGGATCGTCGGCGAGATGAACCTCGATGAAATCCTTTCCAGCTCGCACATGGAGCGCAAGAAAACCCATGTCGTCAAACGCGGGAATTCCTTCCTGGGCATCGCCGCCGAATACAAGACCACCCTCGACATGATCATGCACCTCAACGGCATGATGGAACTCAAAAACATCCAACCCGGCGAGGAGCTCATCGTCATTTCACTGGATTTCCGACTGTTAATCGAGCCGCAGCGCAAGGTGATCTCAATCTGGGACGGCGGCAGGTTCATCCGCGAATACCCCATCATCCACCTTGGCGTTACGGGTAAATTGCCACCGGGAAAAACCAAGATCGCCTCGAAATTGGCCGAGTTCGGCGGGAAGCAAGTCGCTCCCCAATCGAAAGACTACCGTGCTTCGGAAAAGGTCATCCAGATCGCGAAACCCTCCCTCCAAATCCGCGGCGGCGGCGAGTCCTCTGACCCGGCCGCGCATGGCATCGTCCTGCGATCCGACGACATGGAGGAAATCAGCCTGCTCACCCGCGTCGGTAACGAAGTTGAGATCCGCTGACGGACCGCGGAACTCATTCCTGCCTTCATCCTCTTCCTTCGAAGTTCAATGTTGGACGTTCAATGTTCGATGTTCCCCTCCCCCCATCTCTGCTCTTGCATCTTGCCCCCTGAATCCTGAATCTCACTGCCCCTCACCATGCAACTTCTCGAATTCGAAAAACCCGCCGCCGAGCTCGAACGCGAACTCGAGAAACTCCGCACCAAGTCCGCTTCCCAGAACATCGATATGTCTGCGGAGATCGCCACCATGGAGGCGAAGCTTGCCGCCACCCGGGCCGGGATTTACAAAAACCTAACACCATGGCAGCGCGTCCAGATCGCCCGCCATACGAAACGTCCGTTCATGCTCGATTACGTCTCCCTCGCCTTCACGGATTTCTGCGAGCTCCACGGAGACCGGCACATCGGTGACGACGCTTCCATGCCCGGCGGCTTCGCCCGCCTCGGCGGCCGGCGGGTCGTCGTCATCGGCCATCAGAAAGGCCGCGACACCAAGGAGAACCTCAAGCGCAACTTCGGCAGCGCTCATCCCGAAGGCTATCGGAAAGCCATGCGCCTGATGAAGACCGCGGAGAAATTCGGCCTGCCGGTCATCACCATGATCGACACTCCCGGCGCCTTCCCCGGCATCGGTGCCGAAGAGCGCAACATCGCCGAAGCCATCGCCTACAACCTCCGCGAAATGATGCTGTTAAAAGTGCCCGTCATCGCCGTCGTCCTCGGCGAAGGCGGCTCCGGTGGAGCGTTAGGCATCGGCGTCGCCGACCGCGTGATCCTGATGGAAAACGCCTACTACTCGGTCATCAGCCCTGAAGGCTGCGCCGCCATTCTGTGGAAGCACCGCAAGCATGCGCCCGAAGCCGCCGAGGCCATGAAATTGGTCGCACCGGACCTCATGAAACTCGGCCTCATCGATGACGTCATCGACGAGCCCACCGGTGGCGCCCATCACGATCACAAAGCCGCGGCCGATGCTTTCCGCGACAAGGTCATCTCCCATCTCGACGTTCTATCAGCACTCTCCACTGAACAGCTCCTTGAAGAGCGCTACACGAAGTTCCGCAACTTCGGCGAGTGGGTGGGCAAATAACCGTTTTTCAGAAAAACCAAACTAACATGGCCATCAAAGTAGGAGTCATCGGTGCAGGCGGAATGCTGCAATATCACGCGGCGGGATTCCGTCAGGCAGGAGCTGAAATCGTCGCCGTCGCGGATCCCGCGCCCGGTGCGGCCGCCAAGGCCACCGAAAAATGGGGCATCGCCCAAGCTTACGAAGCCGTCGATGCCATGCTCGCGGATTGCAAGGAACTCGATGCCGTCAGCATCATAGTTCCTAACAAATTCCACGCCCCGCTCGCCCTCCAGTGCCTCAAGGCCGGCAAGCATGTTTTCTGTGAGAAGCCGCCCGCACTCAAGGCTTCCGAAGTCGGAGAAATGATCGCCGCCGCCGATGCCGCCGGCAAGAAGCTGATGTTCAACTTCAACAACCGCGCCCGGCCCGAGTCGCAGGCGATGAAGTCTTATTGTGACGACGGCACCGTCGGAACCATCAACTCCGCCCAGGCGAAATGGATCCGCCGCACCGGCATCCCGGGCTTTGGCGGCTGGTTCACCACCAAGGAACTATCAGGCGGCGGGCCGGTCATCGACCTGCTCCACATGATCGACCTCGCCCTCTATTTCATGGGCTATCCCGAGCCGGCCCACGTGCTTGCCAACACCTTCGACACCTTCATCACCGACAAGGGTTTCAAAGGCCCGTGGGGCATTCCCGACCGTGCCGACGGCACTAACAACGTCGAGGCCGCAGCCCACGGATTTGTGACTTTCAAAAGTGGCCAAGTCCTCACACTCCAGGTTTCCTGGGCGGAAATGGTCAAGCGCGAGGAAGTCTCCGTCGTGTTCCAAGGCACCAAAGCCGGTGGCAAGGTAGAGCGCCTGTTCGGTCGCGACGGGCTTGATGAAACCGCCATCGACACCTGCGAACTCTACGTTCAGGAAAACGGCAACAGCGTCAATCGCACCATCGTCACGCCCGCCTGCGAGGACATGGGCCGCAGCAACTCCGCCCGCAACTTCATCGAAGCTATCGAAGGCAAGGCCGCTCCGCTAAACACGCCCGACCAGGCGCTCAACCTGATGAAGATCATCGACGCGCTCTATCAGTCTGCGGGCAGCGGCAAACCGGTCTCGATCTAACTTTTCACTGAAATGAATCGCAAACTACGCATGGGCATGGTCGGCGGCGGACGTGGTGCCTTTATCGGCGCCGTCCACCGCATGGCAGCCAACCTCGATGGCAAGATTGAACTCGTCGCCGGTTGTTTCTCCTCGGATCCCGAGAAATCGAAGCTCTCGGGCGAAGACTTCTTTCTCGATCCGTTACGGGTCTATTCCTCATACAAGGAAATGGCCAAGGCCGAAGGCGAGTTGCCCGTGGGCAAGCGCATCGACTTCGTGACCATCGTCGCCCGCAACGACCTGCACTTCCCGGTCGCCAAGGCCTTCCTCGAAGCCGGCATCCACATCGTCTGTGAGAAGCCGATGGCGTTCTCTCTGGCAGAAGCCAAGGAGCTCAAGAAGGTCGTTGATGAAAGCGGTCTCGTTTTCGCGCTGACCCACAACTACACCGGCTATCCAATGGTGAAGGAAGCCCGCGCGATGGTGAAGGCCGGCAAGCTTGGGCGCATTCTCAAGATCGTCGCCGAGTACCCGCAAGGCTACGCCGTGGGCGCGCTCAAGGAGCAAGCCGACGGCGCGATCTCCAACTGGCGGATGGACCCGAGCATCGCCGGGATTTCCAACTGCATCGGCGACATCGGATCCCACGCGGAAAACCTCGCCCGCTACATCACCGGCCTCGAACTCGAGCAAATCGCCGCGGATCTCAATACGTTCATCCCCGGCCGCCCGCTCGATGACGACGGCAGCATGTTAGTCCGCTACGAGGGCGGCGCGCGTGGCGTGCTTTTCGCCTCGCAGATTTCCACGGGCGACGAAAACAACTTGAACATCCGCGTTTACGGCACCGACGCCTCGATCGAGTGGCATCAGGAACATCCCAACGAACTCGTCGTAAAATTCGCCGATGCCCCGCGCCAGGTCTGGCGTCGCGGCAACAGCTACAACGGTCCGGAAGCCGCGAAATACACGCGCACTCCCTTCGGCCATCCGGAAGCCTTCATCGAAGCGTTTGCCAACATCTATCTGGCTGCTGCCGAAGCGATTTCCGACCACCTCGCCGGAACCTATCCGCGCGCCGAGGGCTATGATTTCCCGACCGTCGATGACGGCGTCGAAGGCATGGCGTTCATCGAGGCCGCCGTGGCGTCATCCAAGGAAAACGCGGCTTGGAAGCCGGTGCACGGCTCCTAACTGGAGCGCGGAATTTATTCCGCGCGAAGTCCTTTCACGATGGTTTCCACATTGTGACGGACCATCGCCACGTATCCAATACCACCCGTCCCGTCAGCAATCAACGGCTCGCCAAGACGGATGCCGGTGTCGTTGGTTAGAGTTTTCAGGATCTTCGGATTCGACTCCTTCTCCGGAAAAATCGCAGCGAGGTGGTTTTTCTTCAGATCCGCCACCAATGCCGCCAGTTCATTCGGATCCGGCATCTGTTCGCGGTTCAGGCCCTGCACGGGATGGGGCGTGAAACCAAAATCCTTACAGAAATAATTGAATGCCGCATGCGCCGTGGCGAGGTGCCGCTTGTCCCGGGGAATCTTGGCAATTTCGCGCTTTGCCCATTTTTCCAGCTCATCGAGCTGGCCCCGATAGTCGTCGGCATTCTTCCGGAAACTTGCCGCGTTCGCTGGAGAAGCGGCTGCCATCGCCTCGGCGACGATCCCCGTCGCCCGCCGGAACCGGTCGATAGAGTGCCACCAGTGCGGATCAATTTCATGATCATGTCCTTCATGGCCGTCGCCTTCGATGGGTGGCAAGGTCGCACCGACCTCGACCAGCGTGGCCTTGTTAGCGATGACGGCTTTCAGCTTGGGCAGATAGCCTTCCAAGCCCATCCCTGCGACCAGATAGAGGGTGGCGCCTTCCGCTTTTCGCAGATCGTCGGGCTTCGGTTCGAAATGATGGGGATCACCGTTAGGCCCGATCAGATCGAAGACCTCCACCACGTCGCCACCCACCTGACGGGCGAGATCGCCCAGCAAAGGATGCAGCACGGCGATTTCCAACTGTGCGGCCGACAGCGGAAGCAGACAAACGAAGAGGGCGGCCAGCAAGTTACCGAACATGGCCGGAAGGTGCCCCGATACTCCGGTTTTGCAAGTCGATTGCGTTTGGCTTGAATCTCCTTGATCGGCTGGTTCGGCCACGGCTAAGTCTTGTTAGTGAAATTGATTCTAATGAGCTTGCTGCTTCCGATGATCGCGGAGGCATCGACCATCCTCCACACGCTCGATCCCCAGGCGTATCGGGACGAGGCGGCGCTCTATCCGATGGTCGGGAAGGTCACCGGTTCGGGATTGAGCGGTTCCGGGGTCCTGCTTTCCGACCGCTGGGTGCTGACAGCGGGGCACGTCGCCGATTTCAAAACCGGCGGAACCTACAACGTCGGCGGGGTGAACTATTCGATTCAAAGCGCCATTTCCCACCCGAGTCACGGAATCTTCTCTTCGACTTACGACGTTGGCCTGCTTTACCTGACAACCGCCGTGATCGGGATCGAAGCGGCGGCGATGCTCCGCTTCGATGCGCCTGAATCGTTGTTAGGACGCGAGGCAACTTGGGTGGGAAACGGGGTCACCGGCACGGGACTGGACGACAACCGCGGCCCCAATGAAATGCGCGCGTTTACCAATATCATCGATGGTTTCACGCCCCGCGCCGGGCTGCCGGAACCGTCGTTCTTTTCGGATTTCGATAACCCGGCCGGCACCAGCGACTCGCTGGCATCCGGGGCGGTTCCAACGCGGTTGGAAGGCAATGTCACAGCCGGCGACAGCGGCGGCGGGGTGTTCGTGACGGTGGAAGGCAAGCGCTATCTGGTAGGGATCGGCAGCTACACCAGCGGCTTCTCACCGGGGCTGAATTCGAAATACGGCAGCCTGAGCGGGGCGGCGAATCTGGATTTTTTCCATTCATGGATTTACACCAACACCGGGATTACGACCGTTCCGGAACCCGGCGTGTGGTGGCTTTGCTGCCTTGGAAGCCTGCTGGCTTGGCGGCGCTGCCGGTGATTTTGAATGATCCTGCGGTTTTGATTGCCAGCGGCGCGGCCAGCCGAAAGAGTTTGCCTGTCTTGAATCCCACGCACCCCGCATGAAAGTCGTCGCCATCGCCAACCAAAAAGGCGGCGTGGGTAAAACCACCACCGCGCTGAACCTGTCCGCCGCCCTCGCGCTGCGTGGCCAACGGGTGCTGCTCGTCGATCTCGATCCGCAGGCAAACTGCACCAGCGGCCTCGGCATCGAACCGCCGGAAGAATGCAGCATGTATCCGGTGCTGCTGGGCGAAACCACGGTGGCCCAACAGATTTTAGCCACCGGCCGCGACAACCTTTCGCTGGTGCCATCGGAAATGGACCTGGCCGGGGTGGAAATCGAGCTGGCCCGCAGCGACGACCACCTCACCCGCTTGCGGAACATTCTCCAAGGACTCAAGCCGAACGACCTGTTCGAATACTGCATCCTGGACACGCCGCCATCGCTGGGCGTGCTGATGACCTCGGCCCTCGCCGCGGCGGATGAGATTCTGATTCCGCTCCAGTGCGAGTGGTTTGGGCTCGAGGGCTTGGCGAAGATCGTGCATGTCATCGACCAGATCCGTGGCTCGGATGCGAATCCGGGGATCAAGCTCGAAGGCATTGTCATGACGATGTATGACGGCCGGACCCTGCTCTCGCGGCAGGTGGTGGAGGAGGTTTCCCGTTTTTTCCCCGACCAAATGTATGCGACGATGATTCCGCGGACGATTCGGATCGGTGAAGCGCCGAGCCATGGCAAGACGATCTTCGAACACGACGCGGCCGGCTTGGGAGCTCAAGCCTATGGCAATATGGCGGATGAATTCCTCACCCGCCACGCGGCGGTCGGCCCGCTGCTTGCTGCAAGGTGACGGAGGCGAGGCGGCTGCCATTGGCCGATCAATCACAACAACCCGGTGCAACCGAGCCAGCCGCCATTTCCTCCTGTTGGAGCGCCACGTCTGCCCCACCACGCCCCCAGGGCTCCGGTTATCATGCTCACCGCGATCATCTCGACGGTGGTGGTGTCGGCGTTGTGGATCGCAGGCATCGCGATCTTCTACTATGCCATGTCGGGAAGCGACCCTGCCTTCGCCGTGAGAATGATCGTTCCGCCGCAAGCCAATGTGGGCGATAACATCTACATCGAAATGGAGGTGACCAATCCCACCGACTCGCTTCTGGAACTCGACAGCATCGATCTCGAGGACTCGCTGTTAGGCGGATTCAAGGTGAGCAGCGTATTTCCGGCTCCGACAGACACTTCCAGGGTGATGGACAGCACCACCTACAGCTACTCCGAAGCGCTATCAGCCGGTGAGACTTTCAAGATCTCGTTTCTTCTCGAAGCCGTGAAACCCGGTATCTGGACCGGAGACGTGGATTTCTGCAATCCGTCCCAGGACTTTGTCACCTCGTCCGCGACGGTGCGGGTGAATGCCGCTGGAACCGTCGCGACGTTGGGTGGCAGTGCCGACGGCGCGGAGCAGGTTCCGCCCTTCGTCTTGGACATCGTCACTCCCCACACGGTCACCCTTGGAGAGAATTTCACTCTGCGGGCGAGTGTTTCAAATCCCACCGATTCATCCCGTGTCCTCGAATGCATCGACTTCGACGAAACTCTATCCAAGGGCTTCGAGTTTCAGCGCATCGAACCCGCGCCCGAGGCGAAGTTGCTGGATGAGGACGACCCGTCGCTCGTTTGGGCGAAATCCCTGGCACCCGGCGAATCGTTCACCGCATCGATCGAATTGAAGGCGGTGAAAGAGGGAATCTGGACCGGAGACCTGTCATTTTGGGATGGAAACTCGGAAGGGTACGTGTCGTCCTCGGTTACCATCCGGGTCAAACCTGCTCCAGGGATGATGCCGGAGGCGACGAAAACGGACTGAAATCCCTTCGCCGAAAACGGATGGCCGGTCCAGATGACTGTCCGCGAACTCACATGCGGACCTCCTTGACCCTCAAAGCGTGGAACATTGATAAGACAATGTGGAACACGGATTCCCGCTTGACCTCAGGGCGGCGAATGAAGAGGGTCGCCCATTCTCTTGGAGGCGCCCGGCCTGCCGCTTCATTTTCAACAGGCTTGCCCGTCGAAACGAATAGGCGTCCGGGTTCGGGAGACAGTCGCAATTTTCACCACTTACTCTCTCATTTTCAACACCATCCATGTTCAAAAAACTTTTTGGAAATCTATTTTCCAATGATATCGGCATCGACCTAGGCACTGCGAACACACTGATCAACGTCAAAGACCACGGCATCGTTTTGCGCGAGCCGTCGGTGGTAGCAGTAAGGGCGGGAACCAACGAGGTGCTCGCCGTCGGTGATGATGCCAAACGCATGCTCGGCAGAACGCCGGGCAATATTGTCGCGATCCGCCCGTTGAAAGACGGCGTGATCGCGGACTTCGAAGTGACCGAGGCCATGCTCCGGCACTTCATCCGCAAGGTCAACAAAGGCCGTCGCTCGAACCCGCGGGTGCTCATCGCCATTCCGTCCGGGATCACCGAGGTCGAGCGACGCGCCGTCCGCGAATCCGCGGAGCAGGCCGGAGCGCGCGAGGTTTACCTGATCGAGGAGCCGATGGCGGCCGCGATCGGAGTGGGCCTTCCGGTGCAGGAAGCGTCCGGCAACATGATTGTCGATATCGGCGGCGGGACGACGGAAGTGGCGCTTATTTCGCTTTCCGGCATCGTTTACGCCCGCAGTGTGCGCACCGCCGGCGATGAATTGGACGAGGCGATCATCCAATACATGAAGCGCGCCTACAACCTGATGATCGGCGAGCGCACCTCGGAAGACATCAAGATCCGACTCGGCTCGGCCGCTCCCCTGCCCAAGGAAATGACCATGGAGGTCAAGGGCCGCGACCTCGTCGCAGGACTTCCCAAAACCATCACCATCACCTCGCAGGAAATCCGCGAGGCCATGGCGGATCCGCTCAGCACCATCGTTGACGCCGTCCGCACCACTCTCGAACGCTGCCCGCCGGAACTCGCCGCCGACCTCGTCGATCGCGGAATCGTGCTGGCAGGTGGAGGCGCGTTGCTCAAGGGGCTTGATCGCCTTTTGCGCGAGGAAACCGGGCTGCCAGTCCACATCGCCGAGGATCCCCTCAGCGCCGTGGCCGAAGGCACGGGCAAGGCGCTTCAGGAGCTTGCACTCTTGAAGCGGGTCACCAACTCCGACCGCTAACAGCGGACCCTCGGCCCAGTTCCGGCCATGAAGCCGCTCAATCTCATCGCCCTGCTGCTCTTCCTCGGAGGAGCCGTGTGGGCCATCACGCAACGCGAACGGGCGGTGCGCGAGGTGCAGGATTTTTACTTTTCGGCGATGTCGCCATTTTTGAAATCAGGGTCGAAAATGGAAACCCAGGCCCGCGCGTTTCTAACCGAGACGCGTCATTCAAAGGAACTCGAAGTCGAGCTGGAGACGATCCGTGGCGAGCTGGGGCGCTTGCGCATCATCGAGTCCCGCTACCGTGAACTCGAACACGAGAACGACCGGCTCCGCCATGCGTTGGACTACAAGAAGGCCACTCACTTCGACGTGGTCCCCGCCCAGGTGATCCGCCGCCAGCCGACCACCTGGTGGCAAACCGTCGACATCGACGCCGGCCAGAGCCGCGGTGTCGGCGCACAGCTCGCCGTGCTTTCCAACGACGGACTCGTCGGCAAGATCGACCGCATTTACAAGGACCAGAACCGCTCGTCCGTACTCTTGCTAACGGATGAGAAATGCCAGGTTTCCGCGCGGGTCGAGGGCTCGCCGGAAGTGGGAATCCTCAGCGGCCAACGCGGCCGCTTCACGGGCAATCCCCTGCTCCGCCTGCGATTTCTATCCACCGACGCCGCGCTCCGCCCGGGGCAGCGCGTCTTCACCACCGGCCGGGGAGGAATCTTCCAGCCTAACATTCTACTTGGTACCATCGATTCCGTCGAAAAAGGCGCGCTGGATTCCGAAGCTCTCGTCAAACCGTCGGTGAACTTCGCGGATCTAGGCACGGTTTTTGTCGTGCTCTCCACCGATCCCTCACCGTGATCCGATACTCGTTCATCACGATCCTTCTCCTGCTCACCGCGTTCGTGGTGCAGCAGTTCATGCCGGCGTTCACCGGCATGCACAATTCGAGGATTCTGTTGGTCCAGCTCGTGTTCCTGTGTGAGGCGGTGACCGTGGGTCAACCTACCATGCTGCTGCTCGCCTTCATCGGTGGCTTCTTCTGGGATGCCCACTGCGCCCTCGGTCCGCAGGGCGGCGATCCGGAAGTCTATACCCAGCAGGTCGAGTCGCTGCGCTTCGGTTATTCGATCTTCCTGTTTGCCGCGATGGGTTTTCTGATGCAGGGAATCCAACCGCTCTTCAAACAGGGAAAGTGGCAGTTCTCCGCCCTGCTGTCCGGCATTGCCATCTTCCTCTATCTGGCAGCCGAGTATGCCATCATCAACTTCGTGCGGGGCGACTTCATGCTCTCCGAAGCCACGCTGATGCAGATGCTCTTCACCTCGCTTCTAACGATGGTCTTTTCCCCACTCGTGTTCTGGCTGCTGTTCCGTGTGGCCAGGTCGTGCGACCACTCGATCAACCCGGAAGCCGGCAAGAAGCGCCGCCGTGCGTTCTAACCCAACATGGAACCCAGCTACCGACTCCGAATCTATTTGCTGACAGCCCTCGTGCTCGTCGGCTTCGGCGCGCTGCTGTCCCGCTTGCACGAGTTCCAGATCAAGCGCCGCAACGAGTTCCTTCAACTGGTGCCGGGCAACCGCACCGTCACCGTCCGCGAGCCGGGCATCCGCGGCGAAATCACCGACCGCAACGGCATCGTCCTGGCCCGCAACCTCCGCAACTATGAGGTATCCTTCAACCTCGATGAAATCCGCCAGTCGTATCTAACGCAACATGAGGAGGACCCGACCATCCAGCGCCTGACCAAAGAGAACGGCCTGCCGCGCAAACGTTCCGAGAAGGACATTGTCGCCATTGTCACCGATGGACCGGTTAGAGTGCTCGGCGACCCGCGGCTCAACCTGGCGCGCCCCTACAAGGCGAGCAACCTGCGCACCCATTTCCTGACTCACGGCGGTCTCATTCCATTCAGCTATCGCGACGATCTTTCGTATGAGGAATTCGCAAAATTCGCGGAGCACAACCTGGACTTGCCCGGAGTCTATCTGAGTCTCCGGCCGCAACGGGATTACCCTTACGGAGCCCTCGCCAGCCACGTCCTGGGCTATTTGAAGCAATGGGAAAAAGGCGATGTCCCGGATAGCGCCACGCGCAATTTCGATCACTACATCGGCGATGAAAAAGGCATCGCCGGCGTGGAAGCCACCATGGATGAGGCTCTCCGCGGGCCCGAAGGGCAGAAGACCATCATGAAGGATGAGAAGGGCCGCACCATCCGTCCCATCGACATCACCAACCCCGGCATCGGTGCCAAGGTCCAGCTCACCATCGACGCCCGGGTCCAGTATCTGTTGGAAAACACGCTGCGCCTCGCCGGTCGTTCGGCCGGCGTGGTGATGGACGTGAACACCGGTGAAGTCCTCGCCATGGCCTCCGTGCCCGACTACGACCCCAACGATTATATTCCAAGCATCTCCCGCGAGGACCTGGACGCTTACACCCTCAACAAGCTCGCCCCTCTAACCAACCGTGCGATCTCCTCCTTTGTGCCGGGCTCCACCATGAAGATCCCGACCGCCATCGCCGGGGCGCTGCAAGGGATGGCCAACCGCAAATTTTCCTGTGACGGCTATGTCTCGTACGGCAACGCGAAGATCGGCTGCTGGATCTGGAACAAGAGCAAGGGCAGCCATGGCAGCCAAAATCTATCCGAAGCCATCCAGCATTCCTGCAATCCCTATTTCAACAAACTGGCGGGAGCCATTCGTTGGGAAGGAATGGTCGAAGGCTGCCAGATGGTCGGCATTGGCAAACGGACTGGCGTCGAACTGCCGAACGAAAACCCGGGCAGCCTTCCTGGCAGCCGTGCTTGGCGCGCTGCGAATCCCAGCCTCTCGATGACCGCGCATGAAACGGCCCAGTTATCCATCGGGCAAGGGAGTTCTCTTGCCTCCCCTCTCCAGATGTGTGCGGTCGCCGCCACCGTCGCCAACGGTGGCAAATACTTCCGCCCGCGGGTGGTGAAACAGGCCGTGGCCGAGGATGGCAAGGTCCTCGTCGCCGATCTTCCGAAACTCGAAGTCGATCTAACCGAGCATGGTGCGAAACCCGCCGACATCGAACTCATCCGCAAGGGCATGTGGATGTCCGTCAACCAAGCCGGCGGAACCTGCGGCAAAGTCAAACATCCGGAAGTCGAGATCGCCGCCAAAAGCGGCACGGCCCAGACACCCGACTTCGGCAAGAAATCCCACAACTCCTGGGTCATCAGTTTCGCCCCTTACGAAAACCCCAAATATGCCATCTGCGTCATGGTCCAGAATGGTGGCTCCGGCGGCGGCGTCTGCGGACCGCTCGTCAATCTCGTCTACCGCGGCCTCTTCGCCCGTGATCGCAAGGGGGTGACCCTGCCTCTCAAAGCACTCGAGAAGGTTCCGGGCAACACGGACCGCATCGAGACCACCATCGAGATCCCTGCGGAAATGATCGCAGCCGTCGAAGCCGGAGACACTCAACCTGCGCCGGAAGCCGTAGCCGCGGTGGCCACCCAAGCGACCCAAGCCGCCCCCACGGAAGAGGACAGCGGAGAAACCGGCGAGGAAGTGGGTGATGTCGCCACCGCCCTCCCACCCGTCCCCTCCACTGCCATCACCCCCACCCCGACCATCACGCCCGAGGTGGATGCGGAGGGTTCGGTGATTCCCAAAGCCGTTCCCGTGAAGGAACCCTGATTTTACCCATAACTCATATCAAACTCTAACACCCTTAATCCCATTAACATGATCCAACATATCAAGAGACTCCTCGGAATCGGCAAGCCCGACCCGTCGAGAGGCAATTCCATTGTCGTCAACGTCGAAAAACTCGAACGCCGCGTCGCCCTGCTGGAAGACGGCGTCCTCGAGGAATACACCGTCGAGCGCGAAGGCGACCAGAATATCGTCGGCGGTATTTTCAAGGGCCGCGTCAAAAACATCGAGGGTGGCCTCAAGGCGATGTTCGTGGACATCGGCCTCGACAAGAACGCCTTCCTCCACTTCTGGGACGCCATCCCCGCCGCGCTCGACGGCGGCCTTGAGGAAATCCAGCGCGAGGGCAAAAAGAAGCAGCCCCAGCGCAAGATCACTTCCAAGGACATTCCCGACATCTATCCGATCGGATCGGAAATCGTCATCCAGGTTTCCAAGGGACCCATTGGAACCAAGGGCCCGCGGGTCACGACTAACATTTCGATGGCCGGCCGCTATCTCGTGCTGATGCCCTTCACCGAACAGTTCGGGATTTCCCGCAAGATCGAGGACCCTAAGGAACGCGCCCGCTTGCGCAAGATCGTCCAGAAGCTCCAGGTCCCCGAAGGCATGGGCATCATCATGCGGACCGTCGCCCAAGGCACCCGCGCCCGCCACTTCGTCCGCGACCTCCACATGCTGTTGGAACAGTGGGACGAAATCGAAGCCCGCCGCGTGAACAACGCCGCACCGGCCTGCATCTTCCAGGAACCCGGCCTCATCGAGCGCACCGCCCGCGATTTCCTAACCGACGAAATCGACCAAGTGATGTGCGACGATGCCGATACCACGGAAATGATCCGCCAGATCGCCGGCAAGATTTCCCGCCGCGCCAAACGCCGCATCCACTACATGCCGACGACCACGCAGCCGATCTTCGAGCGGGTCAACATTCAGAAGCAGATCGACGAGGCATTCTCCCGCCAGGTTTGGCTGAAATGCGGCGGCTACATCGTCATCGATGAAACCGAGGCGCTCATCGCCATTGACGTCAACACCGGCCGCAACCGCGGATCGAAGGACGTGGACAAGATGATTCTCGAGACCAACGTCGAGGCTGCCGTCGAAGTTGCCCGCCAGCTCCGCCTGCGCAACATCGGCGGACTGGTGGTTATCGACTTGATCGACATGCGCCACCGCAAGGACCAGCAGACGGTTTATAAGGCCATCAAGGACCGCCTCAAGAAAGACAAGGCCAAGACCCAGGTGTTGCAGATTTCGCCCGTCGGCCTGATGGAAATGACCCGTCAGCGCCTCAACGAATCGCTGCGGGATTCGATGTACGAGCCGTGCCCATACTGCCAGGGCCGCGCCCGCGTCAAGACGCCGATGACCATGTCCGTCGAGATCCAGCGCCGCCTCAACACCGTGATTCAGAAACACCGCGACTCGGTCGGCGACATCATCGTCGTGGTGAACACAGATGTCCTCAATCGTTTCAAGAGCGAGGACGCCAAGCTGCTAGGCGAGCTCGAGCGCTCTCACTCCGGCCGTTTGATCTTCCGCTCGGACCCTACGCTTAACCGCGAGCGCTTCCACATCGTGGACGCCACCACCGAGAAGACCATCGACCAAGGGTGATTCAACTTCATCGGTCGGATCCGCCGGATCCGACCGATTTTTGTATCGGGCGCGCGCTACCGGTTAGGAGCCAGGCTCAAGGAGCGGCGATCTCCGAATCGCCGAAGCCCATGGGAGTTCAATGCAAAGCGGCTTGCCTCTCTTCATTGGCTTTCCATAGACCGGTGCGGATCGGAGTCCGCCCCTCCTTGTGACATACTCACTGCTGCGGCTCGATCCGCGTGATTTTCGAACCTTGCAGGCCAAGCGCCGCCATCACGCCGCGCTGGTTGAAGAAGAAGGCCGGGGTGTTCCTGTTGATGGTCGTGGTCGTTAGAGAGGAGGCGATTCCCTTGTTCCCCACCACCACCGTCGGGCTGCTGCCGATCTCCCAGCCGCCGGTTTTCTCGAAGCGGCGCTGCGACTGCTCATCCATCAGGAACACCGCGTAGCTGAACGTCTGCAATCCAGCCTGCATCCCGTAGGAGGCGCCGCTGATCTGATAGTAGCCGCTGATCTTGCCGTTGTTTCCGACCATCATTCCGTTGCCCGCCTGCCCGCCGACGAGAAGGAAACCGCCCTTCACGATCGAGGGAAAAATGAGCACGCTCTTCGCCCGGCCGGCGAGTTCCTTCGCTTTCGGCTTCTTGGCATACAGTGAGGCCAGCGCGATTTGCGAATCGTGGGAAATCCGGGACGCGCTTGCGTGGGCGGCATTCGCCCGGGTGATCGGGTTGGTGCAACTTGGTATCAGCGCAACGGTCGCCGCAAGGGCAAGGGTGAGAGTCTGGGTTTTTGAGTACATAAGGAGGATGGCAACTCGCTAGCTTCCGGGCGGAACCGGCCGCTGGCAAGGAGCGATCCTCCCTTGGCGATATTCGCGCGAGCGGGCGAACCGCGGATTAACAACCTATCTGTTCCGCCTCGGCTTCACCCGCCGCGATTTCGACAACGTGCCCCGGTTCCGCGAGGAATTCATCCAATGTGGCAAACACGGAATCCGCCCATTGCGACGAAATCGAAGTCCGGATCTGCGGGTGTTTGCCACACTCGAATTTCCACAAGGCCTCCAAGCTTTTGAAATAGCGAGTTTCCATCTCGGCGGAACCCTACAACGAAGCTGCTTTCCGTGGATATGGGGTCAATCCCCCGCATCGTTGTAAGGGATCACCTTAATCCGCACACTGCCGAGTTTCGATCCATTCGCATCCACGTCACAGACCTAACAGGCGACGGTTCCAAGTCCCGATGAAAAGACCCCGATGGAATCCAGCGGAGTCTTTCAAATTCCAAAAAAATGGGGCAGGCGGAAACCGAACCCATCACTGACCCGGATGAATGCGGGTGATCTTGGATCCCTGCAGACCGAGGCCGCCCATCAGGCCACGCTGGTTGAAGAAGAATGCGTAGATATTTTTGTCGAGAGTGGTGGTGGTCAATGAGGTGGCCATGCCCTTGTCCACAACCACGAGGCTGGGGCTGCTTCCAATCTCCCAACCACCCGAGGAATGGATGTCGCGGAAGGCCTGGTCATTCATGAAGAACAGCGCGTAGCCGAACTCCTGGACTCCCGCCTGCAGTCCATACGAGGCGGCGGTGGTTTGATAGTAGCCGCTGATCGCGCCGGTGTCGCGGATCATGGCACCGTTGCCGGCTTGGGCACCGACTACGAATCCGCCCTTCACAATGGAGGGAAACACGAGCACGGCCCTTGCTTTCCTGCCCAATGCTTTCGCGGCGGGGTTCTGGGCGTAGAGCGAGGCGAGCGCGGCCCGGGAATCCCGGGAAATTTGCGAGGCGCTGGAAGTGGACGCGTTGGCCTGGGTGACGGGATCGTTCGTCGCGCAACTTGGCACGAGAGCGAGCGTGGCGGCGGAGACAACGGCGAGCAATAGTGATTTGGCATTCATGATTTTGTTGGTTTGGATCTGGGGGAGATGGAATCACCACCGTTTTGTTTCAGGTGGAGGTGGAGGATGCGGCGGAGTTCGGTTAGGGTTTCCGGCAGTTCGCACGAGCCGTGCGGGCCCGGTACGATCAGTTCGGACTGCGACTTGTTGACGTGGGAGCTCCAGTAATTGACCACTCCGTCCGAGCTGTTAGGAGTGTTCCCTTTGCCTTGGTCACCCGCGATGGTGTGGTAGGGTGCGGTCATGGGAGTGTGGTCGAGCACCTTGAGCATGGGATTGGTAGGCGCGAGGCCGGTCACACTGTTAGGCATGCGCTTCGCATCGCCGGTGATGAGTACCATTGAACCGCCAACCGAACTGCTGACAGCGGCGGTGAGATCGACCGGCAGGGAGATCAGGCGGATCGCGAGTTCGCCGAGACTGCCGACTGCCATCTCGCTGCCCCGGTGGGGGGTGCAAATGAAAACGAGCCGCCCCACGTCCGGGTTGGCGTTAAAGGTCGTGCATTGCTCGACCAAGCTGCCCTTTGACACTTTCGCGAAGAATTTGTCCGCCTTGTCCTTTCCGACCACATCCCAGGATGGGCGGGTCACGGTCGAGGCCTGCATCCGTGAAACGATCCCGCCCATGCTGTGGCCAACCATGACATAGGGTTTGGCATTCGGGTGGAGTTGATGGAGTTTCACCAACTCCTCGCGGAGCCGGTAGGCCGAGTAGGCGGGAGGATTTCCGGTGGGATACCCGAAGACCCAGCATTGATAGCGTCCCCGGAGCTTCGGATCGGATTCGATCTCATTGATGACATTGCGCCACATTTGCGGGGTGGAAATGAGTCCATGCACGAAGATCAGCGGGATCCGGTCCGGGTCATAGGGCTGCAACATGTAGAGCCCGGTGTTCTTCATGTAAGCGTCCACGTGAATGGCCCCCATCAGACCGTCCCAGACTTCAGATCGCTGCGGATAGTACGCCAGTGGTGCGGAAAAATCGGCATCCAACACCCGCTCGGCACCGGCCACGCGGCCCTTGGTTCTCATTGCAGGATCGATTAGTGAAAGAGTGACATCGTTGCCCTTGAAATCGAGAACCGCAGTCACCGGCGCGGTGACCCCGACGAGCGGCGCGAAAGGCTCCCGTGGATCGGTCTTATGGATACCCACGAGCGCACCGCCGAATCCATCCTGGTGGTTCCTGTGGTGAATGGTCCCCTGCTCCACTTCGGAAGCAGGCTTGAAATCGGTGAAATATGCCGGATTCCACACGCCGTCGCCGGCTCCCGCAGCAAAGCGCAACCGGTAGGTTGAGCCTCCGGAGGTGAACGTCTGCGGGCGGTTCCACATCTTCCCATTGCCGCCGTTGCGCAGCAACACGGTGAGGTCGGCGGCAGCCTGATTGTAAATGATCCTGCCCGCTTCTGCCGACGCCGGCGAGCCAAGCAGCGCCTGCGCTTCCCTGGCGGATTCCAGATAGAGTGCGGCCCGCTCCTGGGCGGACATGGTGATCGTGTCGGCCTCCTTGAGATGGAGCACCGCCGACTGTTGCGGACCTTCTGCCGGTGGCAGGCCGGTGTTGACACAACCCGTTAGGGCGAGTGCGGTCCAAAGCGGGTGAATGATAAACGGAAATTTCATGGATCGGATTTTCAAGTGAGTGACACCTCGTCGGGGCAAGTCTGGCGGAGATGGAGGATTCGTAAATAATGAACGTCACATTCCCGGCCGGCCGGCGCGGATGCGGGCCGAGAAATCCGGATCGTCGTTGGCGGCTTTGGCAGCGTCGTCGATGAGCGCGCGCTGCTTGAGTTCGGCAAAGGGCAGGCCGCCGGTGGCGATGGCATGGCGCTCGTACATCAGCTCGTCGGCTTTGCCATTGACCAACAACCGCCAGTTCCACTTCGCGCGCTCGGCGGCGGGATGTTGGTGGCGGATGGCCGTCGTGCAGTTGGTGGTGATGGCATTGTACCAGCGCGGCTTTTCGCGCATCCGGTTGAGCGTATTCAGGTATTCGAGAAACCGCTCGCGCGCTCCGGCCGCGGTGGCGGTGGTCCGATAGAGGTAGATGTCCTCGTCCTTGCGGTAGTTGGTGCGTACGCGGATGACATCCCGCTCGTCCGCGACCACGTAGATGAGCGTGAACTGTCGGTAGAGTCCGCCGATCGCGGAATAGCTTTGGCCTACCTTCTTGCGGGTCTCAATGGAAAAGCACAGCGGTGCCGCATCGGAAAACTGGAAGCTGATGATCGGGTGCGCCATGTAGGGCGAGCCCCAGTAGTTGATCGCGATGTCGATGCCGGTGATCTTTGATAGATTAACCGTGCGGGTTTCCCAACGCGGTGTGTAGTCGCTAACGGTCCGATAGTCGCAGTTGCGGACGTTGTGGAGGGTCACCACGTCGCCGTTGATTTCCGCCCACGGGAGTTGTACCACATCGGGCTGCCAGTCGGCCTCGTTGGTCGGCTTGAGCGAAAGCCACCAGGCCAGCACGATGGCGAACCACGCGCCAAAGATCGCGAGCTTGCGCCCCCAGCGTTTCACGAACACGAATACCGCGAGGATCGCCACGACTTGTGCCACCGCCAGCCACTTGGACGGACCGTCATAATGCAGGGCGCCATAGGCCCATGCCAACGCGATCAAGATCACCAGAGCGAGCAATGCGTAACCGCAGAAGCGGACGATTTTCATAGGGACGGAATGCGCGGATAAAGATCTGTTAGCCACGAGCTTGTCAAGGTGAGGTTTTGGTCAGTGTGACCACGGGCAGACGGCCGTCGGTGTGCCATGGATCGCCGCCACCGTTCTTGCCTTGCAGCACCGTCTGATAGCCGTCAATCCAAGTCGTTTCCATGACGTGCTTGGCAGCCGTGAGTTCGGCAAGGAGCATGTCACGTTCCGCGTCCACGTCGGCGGCGATGTGATGGGTCACCTGGCCGGTGGTGCGGCTCAGGTCCACGCCGATGTCGTGGGTCGCCGAGCCGAGCCACATCGGCCGCCCGTCCTTCATCTCCGCGGACTTCCAGAACCTGACATGGTGGCGCTCTTTCGGGCTGTGCCCGACAGGCTTTTCAAACGCAAGATCCTCCTTCCGGCCAAACAGATAGAGGCTGCTCACCGGGGCATTCGGGTCCGGCTTGTCAAACACGGTATCCACCGCGATGCGCACGCTGCTTTTGAAACTCAGCGGATCCGCCGGACGCCAGCCACAGGCTAACAGCGCGCGGATCAGGTCGGCCTCGCTGCCTACCATGGCGATGTCGAGCGGGTCACCGGGGAGGCCCGTTCCCGTGCGGGTGAGATGTTCGCCGGCAACGAGGTCGGGATGCCGGTGGACCTTCACCCGGTCGAACTGCGGCATCACCAGATAGACTACAATCAGATAAATGGCGAGCACCGCGAGGGCGAGCTTGCCCCAGTGTGCCGCTTTCCGGCGGGGCCGGGAAGGATCGGTGGACATCATCGTGATTTCTTGAGGTTCTCCCGGAGAATGCGGTCCACCTCGGCCATGGCCTCCTTCGTTTGGTGCGCGCCGTGATGCGAAGGGACGATCAGTTCCGATTCGGCCCCGGCCTGATGGCTGCTCCAGTAAGGCACCACGCCGTCGCTGGAATTGGGTGAGTCCCCTTTCCCGCGGTCCCCGGCGATGGTGTGGTAGGGAATATCGGGATTCAACGGGACATCGTTCAGCGCCACCACGAAGTCGTTGTTAGGTGCGAGGGTGTCCACGCTGTCCGGAAAGCGGTCGAGGTGCTTGACACCCGCCGCATTCCGGATGTAGCGGGCTTCGTCGATTCCCACGCTCAACAACTGGCCGGGGATTTTCACGAGGCGGGTGAAAACCTGGCCGAGCAAGTTGGTCGCGAGGTCGCTGCCTCGATGCGGCGTGGAAATGAAAATCACGCGCCCGATCTCCGGGCGATGCTCGAAGATCGAGGACTCGACGAGGATGTGCTTGTGCTCGGGTGCCATCTCCATTTTTTCGGGAGGAACGGTGAACATCCTGTCCCAAATCCGGCGCTGGCTGTCGGTGATGAGCACATGACTGATGCAGCCGCCCATGCTGTGACCGATGACCACCATTTTCTTGTCCGACGGGTAACGCTTCTCCGCTTCGTCAAGTTCCTTGCGCATGATCGCCGCGGAATATGGATAGGGATAGCCACTCGGATAGCTGTAGAACCAGAACTGATAGTTGTCGCGGATCACCGGGTCGCCCCGCAGGTGGTTGAGCAGCGGAAACCACGTCGTTGGAGAGGAGGCCAAGCCATGCACAAGCAGCACTACGGTCTTGTTAGGATCGTATGGCTCCAGGCGGGAGATCCGCGTGGTCGCGGCGAATTCCGCGGGATGGAGCAGCCGGGGGATGTTGAGTTTCTCGGGTTCCATTTCCACGAGCATCATGGCCAGCGGCGCGGTGTAGTCCGCCGCGAGAGGCCAGGTGCGCTCCCCGACGCGCACCGTCTCGTGCTCGAGCGGCTCGTCCATCGTGATCTCGCAGCGCGATCCGGTGAACCGCGCGACGGCGGTGACGTTGAAATAGAAATGAGGTGTCGGGGCCAGCTCGTGGGTCTGGTCGGCGATCCGCTTCGCCACCATCGGCGCGCCGAGCCCGGCTTTGGTTTCCCGGACATCGAAGTATTTCCCCTTGATGACGAGTGAGTCACTGGGAATGAACTGATAGTTCGCCGGGTTTCGCTCTGGTTGCGGGCCGCGTTTCCAGGCAAGCGTGTGGGAACCTAACCGGACCGGCGCGCTCCAAGGTGTTAGTTTCAATTCCTCCACGGAGCCACAAATCCTGGCAACGGCGAAGTTGTAGTCGCGCAGCGCCTCCGCATCCGCGGGATTGCGCTCAAGCTTGTGCCATGCCACCTCCGCCGCGCCGATGGTGTTGTCCAAAGTCACCCGCGGATCCGTGCTGGCCGTGACCTCGAATCCGGCGAGTCGGGGCTTGACCTCCGTAACCGTGGCGAATTTCGCGCAACCGGTGAGGGCAAGCACGGTGGCGAGGGCGGGCAGAATTTTCATGACTCACTATCAGTTTCGGATTCCGTCGCGGCGGCGGCAGGTGCATACATTGAGACCAGCCGGGAAATCAGGATCGCCATGTAGAACATGCCGGTGACCGCTTCCATGATCGCGAGTGTCCGTGCCACTTTGGAGACGGGAGCGATGTCGCCAAAGCCGAGGGTGCTCAGCGTCGTGAAGCTGAAATAAAAGGCGTTGAAGCTCGTCATCGTGCGATCATTGGTCGGATCCGGATCGTTCGCGAAGCTGAAGGCACTGGCCGAGAGATTGCCAGTCAGCATGTAAGCCAGCGCCCACATCAGCCCGATCATGAGATAGACCGAAATCCCCGCGCACAGCACCTCGGCATCGACCCGCGCCGCGCGCAGGATGAAACGGAGAAGATGCCCGACCACGAACCCGATGAAAAGCATCCCTAACACCAGGTGGGCCCCCGGCGAGACAAGGTGGGGAAACAAGTGGTGCGTCCACTGCGCCAGCAACGTTGGAACTAACAACATTGAGGCGATGATCATCACCCTGCGCCGCCCGCCGACGGCCAAACCGGCCGAAATCAGCACCAGGGTGAGCATCCCCGCTTCAATCTGCGAACCGTGCTTCATGTCCTCGACAAACGGAGTCACCATGATGAGCAGGACCAGCGTCACGAGAAGCTCGATCGACGAATACCTCATCGCGCCGATGTGGCGGATTTTTCGAAGCTTGATCACGGCCTGAAGCCCTCCTCGCTCTCGATCATCGATTTCAAGTGGATCATCGGCCGCTGCCCGGCCTGCGAAAGCCCGGCCAACGGCGTGTCCAGATCGTGGATCACAAAAATGATCCCGCTTACGAACACGGCCAGCAAAGTGCTTTGCACGTAGCCCCGGTGTTGTGCCAAACCACCCGAGTAGCCGACCACGCCCGCGGCCGTGAACGCCGTCGCGAACAACAACACGAGGATTGGCTGCGGCACGTTGGTTTCCATCGCCGTGACCCAGCGCCGGTGGATCGCCAGCGAGTCGCTGAGCGGCCCGACCATCTCCGCCGCGCCCTTGGTCGGGTGTTCGCCGTGCACCAGGCTGCGCACCAACAGGCACATTTGGTGGTGGAGTTCCTCCGCGCGCCCGGCCAGCGAGGCGAACTGGCTTTCGGTTCGCGCGCCGGCAGGCGAGGTCGCCTCGATGTGGGCCCCGATGTAGACGTTCAAATGCCGCTTGAATTCGGTCCGGTTCGGTTCGGGCAGGAAATCCGCGCGGAAATTCAGGGACGCGAGGGTGATGCAGTCGTCCATCATCGAGGCGCGCCGTGCCTCGTAGCGCTGGTCCGCCATATTCAGGGAGAATCCTAACAACAACGCGAGCAGGGCGAGCAGCGCCGCCTGCACGGCGACGAAATGCCCGCGCCCGACCTCGTTGGGATTTTGGCGCCGGCCCGCGCGAAAGCCCACCTCGCCCGCTAACAGCATCGTAACGAGGACCGCTATCAGCACATGCAGCGACGACTGCTCATGCACCCAACTTGCGGTGGAGAGCGGCAGGCCGGATAGGAACTTCAGCATGATCGGTTAGGGTGGTCGAGGAACGATGAATTCACCAGATCATGCCTCTGCACTCAGCGACTCCACCGGAACGCCCAGCCACGTCGCCGCATCCCCGGCCGTCCGGAAGACCTGCACATCGATTGCCGATAACTCCATCAGTGTCGCGAACGTCCGGGCGACCGCGTATGCCGGTTGGCCCGGAGCCAGAATGGCCGACTTCACCGGTGGGCCGTCGTGGTAAGCGGCGCGGCGCGTTGCTGCCAGGTCCATGATCTCGATGAAATCCAAGTGAACGCCCGTGAGCCCCGACAAGTCGGCAAAGCGGTGGAACGGCAGGACAGCGGTTAACTCCATGAAACCGAGAAACTTGACCATGCAAATGGCCATCGCGCCGTCGAGAACTCCCTCGGGGTACCAGGTTTCAAGCTGGTATTCGGAAAGGAATCGCGTTCGGGTGAATGGATCGATCATTGCGGCCGGCGCTTGTGAATCAATTCGTTTGCCCGTCCCGCGAGGACCAGTCACTGGTGGTGAAGCCGACCCATCCATCCAATTTCGGGGGGCTTTGCGGTGAGTCCTGGTCCTTGTTATACTCCACGGCCTGCTCCTTGGCCCGGCTCAGTTGCTGATAGTTTTCGAACTGTTTCGGTCCACCCACATACGCCTGGTGATCCGCCTTGTCCGGCAGGACGTAGTATGTCTTTCCGCCGTAAGTGATGCGGGTGAACTGGTCGTTCGGCAATTTTTCAAGGATGGCCTTCTGGTCCGGCTTGACCGGCTTGACCACCTTGAAGTCGGCGGCGATGGCGAGTTCCTCCTTGTTCTTGAGGTCGCTGGAAGAGGCACAGCTCGCGGCCACAGCTGCGAGCGCGAAAACGACGGGAAGTTTGAATGCGGGGATCATGGGGATGATGGGGTTGGGGATCGATGCGGATAGAATGTTTGAAGCGCGGGCCGGTCAGCTCTTGGGGAACAGGAAAGTGACCGCGAAGCGCAGCCCCCACTCGGGACCGCCGTCGGGACCATCCGCATACCAGCGGCCGCCTAACTGAAACTGCACGGGCACCTCGCCGATCTTCACGAGCTGGGCGACCATGAGATTCAGCGGAACCGACCACTGCGCGGCTTCCCAGTCGTAGGTCGCCTCGGAGTTCAAGGCAAAGGTGGTATGCATCTTGGTCGTATAGGACACGAACGGTTGGAGATAAGTGGCATTGACCTGCTCGTCGCTCGGCCCGAAGGACCAGATCTGGTTGGCGAGGATTCCATAGGTCCAGCCGCACTCTTGTTTGAGAATCAGGGCGGTCGGGCCGGCGCCCCACTGGTTGTTTCCCAGCAGGTCGTCGGTGGCGGTGGGTATCAGGAATATCGGCCCCGCTCCCCAGATCCAGCCGCCTTCGGTCGGCTTCTGGGGCGAAAAGAAGAAGCTCTGGTTGGTGTCCCCCAAGCCAAATGCATCGTCAATTCCCGGAGCCGGCGATTCCGCGTCGATGACCGGAAGGATGGTTCGGGAAATGAGATTCCACTCGGAGTTGAGGGTGATGGGAATCACCGGTTGGACCTTCAGCGTGTAGCGGTAGGCATCGTCCGGCCCGATGCCGAAGTCCCAGTTCGATTGCAGCGGCACACTGATGAGCGCAGCAACCGGATTGTTCAATTGCATCGCGAGTTTCGCCTGCTGGTCACTTTCGTTTCCGGTGGCGGCAACCGTGGCGGCGTGCAGCGGAAACGTGCAGGCAAATAACCCAAGGACAACGACAGTCGTGTTGATTGGGGCCTTCATGATCGTTTTTGATAGTTATTGTTTTGATGGAATCCGGATCAGAACTTGATGTTCAGACTGGTATAGATGCCGCCATTGGCGACGTCATAAACGAACTTGTCGTTGGTATAGTCGGTGTCCAGGTAGCGGTAACCGAGTTCCAGGGAATACCTTTCGTTGAAGTTATAGCCGACCGTCGCTTGCACACTCCACGCAAAGTCGGAGCCGACGCTGAAGCCGCCGATATCACCGCTGGCTGCGAGGAACCACTTTTCGTTGATGTTCCACTGCGCGCGCATGCCGACAATGGGATCCACCCAGTCCTCGCGGTCGGATAGATTGGTGGGCAGGCGATTTGCAAGTTGCTTGTTGATGCCCGCGGCCAGCTCCTTTTCGGATTTCCGAATGCGGGCTTGGGCCTTGTCCACATCCGCTTGCAGCGTGGCATCCACGGAGGCGCGAAGTTGGGCCACTTCCAGCTCGGCGGTGGCGGCGGCCAGTTCCGCCCGTTGGGCTTTCAGGGCGCGGGTGAATTTGTTGGCCTCGAACTCGCGGGCATCGAGCCCGTTGTCGCGGCGGATTTGGTTAAGCCGCTTCGCAAGGTCGCGTTTCACCTGTTCATCCGCTTCCGCCGTGATCTCGGCGGTTAGATCGGCTTCGATGGCGGCCCGTTCGGCGGCGGAAGCGGCCTCATAGGCCTCGGCCTTGGGCTCGGCGATCGCGTCCGCACGCTGTTCCATGCGGTTGACGAGGCGCGCGCTGGTGTTGTCGCTGATCGACTGAATTCCGGCACTGTCGGGATTTCCGCTGAATTCCACCTTCAAGCTGTTATAGCGGATGCCCGCGTAAACATCCACAAAGCCGGCAGGGCTTTCGTAGAGCCGATAGGCCACGGAGAGCTCCCCCAGGAACTCCTTCACGTCGAGGTCCACATAGTCGTAGAGCTGCGCCCGCGGGTTGCCGGAGCCGCCGAGATCCGCGTAGAAGCCGTCCGCGATGATTCCCCAACGGCCATTGCGGGCTTCGAACCGGAGTGCGGCCACCATTTTGATCTGGTCGAAAATATCGCTGAATGACGCGTCCACATCCGCGGTCAACGGCTCGACGCCGGTGGTGCCGTCGATCGATGTGAGCCAGCCGTAGATTGAGGCTTCGAACTGCCAGGGCGAGGCGGGGGGCGGCGATTCGATGACCGGGCTTTCGGTGACGCCACCTGATGCCGCGTTGATCGTGGCGGTTAGGGCCAGGGAGCCGGCGAGGATGGATCTGGATCTAAGTTTCATGATGGTCGATTCAATTGGTTTTAGCATTGGAAGAATGGGGCATTGGCGGACACGATGTCGAGCGTGAAGGCGGCAGGTCGTTTCAAGGCTCCATGGACTGCAAGAGATCCACGAGCGGCTGCTGGCTGACGGTGATCATCCCCTGCCGCGAATGGGAGAGATCAAAAATCAGGACGATGACTACGACGAATAGAAACGGCAGGAACACGCCACCCAGAACCGTACGTTCCCCTTCCGCGCCCGCACCATAACTGGTGGTGAAACAGCCGCACCCCGCGACGATCACCAGCAGCAACCAGACCCCGGCGGGAATGCGGGCGCGGGCAGCGGCCAGACGTTCGGCGTCCACATCGATGGTCTCGTTGAGCGCGACAATGAAGGTGCTGGTCATGGCGGTGGGCGCCTCTTTGGCCGCAGCGGTGGCGTGGGTCCACAACTCGGCTTGGATCGCCGCGCACACGCGCAAGCCCTCGGCGAGTTTGTCCGGATCGTCCGCCAACCGCTGATAGTTGAGCCTCGCCCCGGTGTAGCGGTGCAACAAATCCTTCACCGGAGCGACGTGCGAGTCGGGAAGCAGCGAGGCGCGGAGATAAGTGGTGCCGATGGCGTTGGCCTCATTCAACACCAGCCCGCGCCGTCCGTCGTAGTGGCTCACCGCCATCGCGAAGGTGAAGCCTAGCAACAACCCCAGCAGGCCGAGCACCGCGCCCTGAACACCCCCGATCTGAGCCTTGCGCCCCGCGTCCTTGGCAACGAAAATTCGCAAGCCCATCCGATATCCGGCTTCGGAGCAAGCGAGCAGCAGAACGGTGACGAACACGAAGAGCGTCCACTGCTGCGCGAAGATTCTGGATAACAGATCGTCCGGCATCACGAATGCCCTCAGTTAGATCGGCGTGGTTTACCCATCAGCAGGGGGGCGACATGATCGCGGATGAATTCCTCCTTCACGTTGTCAAAATGGTGCCCCTGGTTCTTGTCCTTCCGGAAATCCTCGGAATAAGGGATGTTGACAATCTTGTCAGCGTAAAGCCGGCGGGTGGCCGCGGACGCGCCGGCGGGAAGCACAAAGCCCTTGATGCCCGCACCCGGGTCGTCGAACTTCCGGTCTGCGGTACCTGAAAGCGGCATCAGGACTCCAAGCATCCGGTCGTGGGTGGAAGTGAAGATATACAATTTGTGCCTCACCCGCTTGAGCGCCTCAGTCATGTCATAGTCCCGACTGATAGACGTTCCCAACAAAACAACCTGATCCACCTGCGATGTCTCGGGCAGCATCTCGAGCGCGAAGATGGCCTCGGCCGTGCCTGCCGAGAACCCAAGCAGACCCACCGGCGCGGCGGGATACTTCTTCCGGTAGCTCTGGATGCTGGCAGTGGCGACCTTCGCCTTGGACCGTTTGTAGGCCACGCTGGCATCCTGATCCGCCATCAACCCCTTGCCGGTCTCCCATGAGACAAGTTCTCCCCCTCCACGATATCCTGCCGCCAGCATTCCTCCCACAACACCCTCCGCGTAGTTCGACTTCCTGGTTCCGCCTCCCGCTCCATCCAGATAGAAAACGCAACCATGCTTCAACCGCTCGTTACGGTTCGTCAGGTACTTGCCATCCCAACTGGAGTTGGGCGAGCATCCGATGAATGAGGCGATCAAAAGCAGGCCCAGAGCCGAGCGGACGAGAGGAGCGGATCGACAAAGAGTGCGGAGTCTGTTCGTCACGGAGCGAGGTAATTGGTGGACATGGGGACATCGCACGGTGGCAAAAGGGGAAGAGCCTCCGCTATTGGACCTTGGTCCAATAGGTAGCGATAACATCGGGTCAAGCCGGGATGAAAAGGTCCTCCGAGCCCTCGGTGTTGCTTTCAGATCCTGCCGGGCTGGCGATTGATCCGGCTCTTCACGAAGAAGTAGGCCGCACCCGCCTCGTTATTTCTGCTCCACAGTCACCTTGACGATTTTCCCGGTGAACGTGCTGGGCAGGCCGGGCTTGTAGTCAGGCGAGACGTTCGTCTCGGCGTCGATGCCCACGTCTGCGCCTTCGTCGGCGGAGAACGCGAAGGGCTGGGTCTTCGGGATTTGCGCCTCGGCGACTTTCTTGCCATCGACACTGAGGATCGACTTGCCACCGGTGCCTGGCTTCGAGGTGTCAGGGATGAACTCGTAGCCAATGGTATGTTTCCCCGGCGTGAGCGGGGCGTCGCCACCGATGTTGGTGCGCTCGATGGCGAACCAGTTGTATTCGTGGCGCGGCTTGCCGTCTTTCAGATAGAGCGTCCAGCCGCCGAAATAACCGGCCTGCGCGATGATGACGCCATTGGTCTTTCCGTCGGGGATTTCCACTTCGGCTTCGACGGTGTGATGCACGCCTTTCACGTTGATGAAGGCATTTTCCATCATGCCGATCATGCCCGGATAGACGGTCAGCGACTTGCGCCCGTTGAGCAGATCCGGCCGGCCGGCGATGGCGGGGTTGAAGCGCTCGGAGCGGCGGTCATCGATGGGCAGGACGCGGTTGCGGATGGCTTCCCTGAGGAAAACGGCTTGGAGTTCCTTTAGCTTGTCCGAGTTCTTCGCAGCGAGGTTGTCCGACTGACTGAAGTCGTCATCGACCTTGTAAAGCTCCCACACGTCATCCTTGACCGGTGGCAGCGGCACCATCAGCCACGGGATCGAGTGGCGGGTGCAGGCGACCCAGCCCTCATGATAGATGCCGCGGTTGCCGAACATCTCGAAGTATTGCGTCGTGCGCTGGTCCGCGGCTTTTGGCGCGTCGGCGCTGTAGAGCATGGAGACGCCGTCCATCGGGCGCTGTTTCACGCCGTTCACCATCTTGGGTTGGGGAATCTTGGCGGCTTCGAGCGCGGTCGGCGCGACGTCGATGACGTGGTGGAACTGGTTGCGGATTTCACCCTTGGCCTTGATGCCTTTGGGCCAGTGCATGACCATGCCATTGCGGGTGCCGCCGAAATGCGAGGCGACCTGCTTGGTCCACTGGAACGGCGTGTTGCCCGCCCATGCCCAGCCGATGGCGAAATGCGGGAAGGTGTTAGGACCACCCCACTCGTCGATGTGATCCATCATCTGGTCGGCTTTGCCGACGATGCCGTTGAGCGCCATCATCTCGTTGTAGGTGCCCTCCGGCCCGCCCTCAGCGCTCGATCCGTTGTCGCCTACGATGTAGAAGAAAATCGTGTTCTCAAGCGCGCCGATTTTCTCCAACTGCGTGACGAGCCGCCCCACCTGGTCGTCGGTGTGCTCGGCGAATCCGGCAAAGGTTTCCATCTGGCGTTCGAAGAGTTTCTTCTGCTCCGCGTTCATGCCGTCCCATGCGGGGATTTCCTTCGGCCGTTCGGTGAGCTTGGTGTTCGCCGGAATGACGCCCATCTCCTTCTGGCGCGCGAAGGTCTCCTCTCGCAGCTTGTCCCAGCCGCCGGCAAACTGACCTTTGTATTTCTCGATCCATTCCTTCGGCGCGTGGTGCGGGGCGTGCGTCGCGCCGGTGGCGAAATACATGTAGAACGGCTTGTCCGGCGTGAGCGTCTTCTGCGCGCTGACCCACTGGATCGCCTTGTCGGTCATATCTACGGTGAAGTGATAGGTCGGGCTCAGCATCGGTTCCGCGCGCGTCACGCCGTCGAAAATCGCGGGTGCCCATTGATTCGTCTCGCCGCCGATGAAGCCGTAGAACTTGTGGAAGCCCGAGCCGGTCGGCCAACGCTCGAATGGCCCGGAAACGGAAACCTCCCATGGCGGTGTCTCGTGGTATTTGCCGAACGCGCCGGTGCTGTAGCCGTTCTGTTTGAGGATCTCCGCCAGCGTGGTGATTTCCTTGGGCCGCACGCCGGTGTTGCCGGGAAATCCGGTCGCCAGTTCCATGATTGCGCCCGCGTTGTTCGGATGATGATTGTGCCCCGTTAGTAGCGCCGTTCGCGAAGGGCTGCACAGCGCCGTGGTGTGAAAGCGATTGTAGCGCAGCCCGCTGTTCGCGAGCTTGTCCAGCGTCGGCATCTTGATCGGCCCGCCAAACGCCGAGCTGTGGCCGAAGCCGATGTCGTCGATCAGCACAATGACGACATTCGGCGCGCCCGCCGGGGCCTTGATCTCGAAACGCGGCGGCGCCTTCGCATCGCGCGCGTCGAGGGTGGTGATGGTCTCAGGCTCCGGTTCGGGGATCGGCAACACGGTGCGGTCGAGGGCGGTGTTTCCGGACTGTGCCGCAGCCGGCAATGTAACAGCAGCGAAGAGCGCCAGGCTGGAAATGCAAAGCAGGCTTGTGGTGGTTTTCATGATTGGCGTGGCCAATCCACCACTCCGCATCCGCAGTGTCAGGTCTTTTCTGATGGGCGAGCGAATGAGGCAATGGCGGAAATCAGTTCGGCGTCCAGAATTCAACAGCGACGTAGACCAATGCCAGAAAGACAATAAGATAGATGGTATATGGCTCCATGGGGGGAATGGGCCCGGTCACAACCGGCTTCACCATGCTAGCCGCGCCCCCCGGGCTTTTCAACCGTGTCTGCCCTACGCAATCATGTTACCACGGCTCATCCGTTTCCGGGTCCCGATCGCCACTCCCCGCGCTCAAGCCGACGGAGTGCATGCACGGCCTTTGCGTACTGCTCCTTATGACCGCGACGCACCCGCCGTAGCAAACACATCCCCATTCCGTTTGGGGCAATCCTTACCTTGCTAATTCACGAGGTAATTGAACTCAAGACGGTAGAATTTGCGCGGATGGGCGGTAAACGCAGCCGCAAGGCAAAGCAAAAGCATAAAGGTCCGGACAAAAAACAACTCTTCCCGCTATCGGCCGGCCCAAATTCCTGCATTTGAATATCGCGCTTTTGAGTCTTTCGGCTTTTTCCAAGACAGCGACAATGACGAGGAAATCAGAGCTGGGCCGTATACCTCGAATTCGGTGATGTTAGCCGTGGTTAAATCGGCAACCCGCACATACTGCGCATCATCCGACTGGGGATCAGGCAGGCATTCAAGGAAGAAGACCCTGGTATCGGCCTGAAACCCCAATCGCGCCAAGGCGTTGGAACCGTCAAGCTTCAAGAAAACGTACCCGCCCACATAATTTCGAAGCTTGTCAGTGTTCATACAAGACCAATCGGCTGGGGCAAAGATCGTTACAAGCCGTTCCATCCCAAATAACCCTCAGTTACTAGTAGGTGCATTCATTACCTCCCCCGTCCTATCATCCGCCAGCGCCTCCGCCTGCCCGGGATGGATTGATGATTTCCGATTGTTGATTTTGGATTTCCGAGGGAAAGACCAGGATCCCGCCATCCGCTCACTTCAAAAATCCTCAATCATCATTCGGCAATTCTTCATCTCCTCTGCTCACTGCTCACTGATCAATTAGCACTTCCTTCACCGCCTTCAGCAGGCAATCTTCCGCTCCGAAAATCCGGCCGATCTTCCGAGGTCCCATCGACCAACTGAATTGACTTACCTCCACCGCCGGATCCAGGAACACCATCATCACCCCGGGCGTGGGGAGATCCTGCTTGCGGACCTCCTGGTATTCCACCGCCTGCCGGGTGACACCCGGCCACACCCGTGCGATGCAATAACGCTTCTCCCCCTCTCCACCACTCTCGATGACGAGACGATATCCACCCCAACCGCTTTCGACCGCCAGGACCCGGCCGGGAAATGGCTGAGCAGGGGTCAGCTTGTTATCTTTCCACAGCTCATCGTCCGCCTTGACCAGCAAAGTGATCAAATACCATAATGTTAGAATGATCAACCGGGTCATGAATGGAGCATGACGTGGCGGGAGAAATGTGTCTGTCAAGACCGTGTGAAATCCACCGCATTCTCTTCTTCGAACCGGCATCTTCTCGATCTCTGCCGCGGCAACGTCGCTTCTGTGACCGTCGCTAGGTCCCTCCGAACTAACTAGCAGATGTCCGTTTTCCGATACTTCTCCTCTTTTCTGATCACTGATCACTGATCACTGTCGACTCAGCACCTTCTTGCTACCCGTCTGCCGGGAGAAACTGGACAAAAGACTATTGTGGAAAATATAGTTTGACCAATCCGCAGTCCACGCTGTCATTGGTGCCGATGAACGCCACTTTACACAAACAACCGCTGCTAGGACGGCCCGCGCTTGCGGTGCTGCCGCAGGGTTGGTGCGCGCATCGTCTGTCTGCCTTCCGGGCTTCCTGAGGCAGCCCCCGTGAATCGGCGCAAGCCCGGGGTTGTCTGAAATCCACCGTGATTCCCGAAGCCGCATCGTGACCCGTTTGTCACGCCGCACAGACAATCTTTATCATGAACTCTCTCATTCTATTAAATGAGGCTCATCAAGCGTGCCTCCATTCCATCATCCAGCGGAGCGCACCGCCTCCCCACCCTGATCACGAGCAGACCCACCTGCTGCGTGAACTGCTTTCCTCCGCCCGCTGTCCCACAGCCGGCGAGAACTATCTATCACACGTGGAGCTGGGAGATCTGGCCACCATCATCTCGCCGATCGATTCCCTGGACTACTACAAGTTCCGTATCGTGATGCCACACGATGCCGACGTGGATCGGGACCACATCTCCATCTGCATGCCCATCGCCGCCGCCGTCATCGGGCGCACCGTGGGCGAAATGGTGGAATGGCATACTCCCGCCGGCCTCCGCCGGATGCGGCTCATCGCCGTGGGGAAGTCCGCGTCTTGACCACTCATCCCCCGCGCTCCCCGTCAACCCTCTCTTCCGGCAGGAATCCCTTCCCGCCGGACATCCTAACACAAACAAGCAAACTAGCATGAAAACCATCCCACATTACCAACAAGCCGCCGTCGTCTTGAAAGACGGAAACACCCAACTCGCCGCCTGGATCCACTCGTTCCATCAGCAGCCCACCATCGGCGAATCCATCGCGATTCCGGCCCGCTTCCATGCGGATCTCGCCGGCTACGAGCCCATGGCAATCGTCTCGCGGATCGAGCGACGGGATTCTCTCCCGGACATCATCGATCTGGAAGCCGCCTGCATGATCAAAAGGCAGGACCGCCCGGTGATAGTCGTCAATTCCAACCGAATCCGCGAGTCACTGCGCGGGGCCGCAGAGATCCATCTCCGCTCCACCCTGAGGTTTCCGTTGATCGACTGGGAACCGAGCAACCAACCGGATCCCGTCGTCCGTTTCCACGATCCCGCCACCGGCCGGAAATCCTGCCCGCCCGACGTCCGGGCCGGCCTTCTCGACCTGCTCTATCAACCGGCTTGCGTCTGATAGTCCGGATCCAGCCCGTGTTGCAAGAACACCCGCCAAAAGTGCCTGCGGCCTCTCGCCGCAGGCCGTGGTCGTGGCGTCCCTGCCATTTTTAAGAGAGCCTCTCAGTGTAGTCCCCCGTCTTTTCTGATCACTGCTCACTGATCGCTCGGCACTTCTCACCTCCTCAAAATCTTGTCCATCGCCTTCCCCTTTGCCAATTCATCGACCAGCTTATCCAGATAGCGGATCTCCCGCATCATCGGCTCTTGGATGTCCTCCACCCGGACTCCGCAAACCACGCCTTTGATCAATGCCCGTGAAGGATTCAACTGGGGGGCTTCCTTGAAGAAGGTTTCAAAGTCCGTCTGCGCTTTCAATTGCCCTTCCAACTCCCGCTGATTGTAGCCTGTCAGCCAGCAGATGACGGCATCCACTTCCGACTTGTGGCGGCCCTTCTTCTCCGCTTTTGCGACATAGAGCGGATAGACGCTCGCGAAGCTCGTCGTGAAAATCCGATGTTTGGTTGTCATGGGAATAGTAGGGCTAACGTATCCGGTGCGGTCGGCGATTTCGTCCATGTCCGCTGCGCTCCCATTGCGGTTTGAAACTCTGACATTCTCCCTAATGGAAGGACCCTATCCCAGAGTCGGAATGTCCCCGGTCGCACTTCGCGGGGTTCCGACGGATATACCTAACCGACTGCCAGAAGTGGTTGCCGAAACGCACCATTCACGGCTTGGAATTGCGACTGCCCGGAGCGCGGGATTGGGATCCCTCTTCGTACGTAGTTAATCAGGTTTTCGATGAAACTCGATTGCCCCGGAGGGGTGGGCGGAGATTAGCCGGTGGCGTGAGCCACCGGGGAAATGCCCCATCATGAAACAAGCCCCGGCAGGGGCGACGGATCATGTCAGACGTATGAACATCGCCGCTTCCACCGCCCCTGCCGGGGCGGATTGTTTGGGGGACACGCGATCGGGTGGCTCACGCCACCGGCTAATTTCCAACTGTCCCGCGGGGACGGAAGAAGAACGAAATCAGGCGTAACAACGTGCCACTCGAGTGGGGACATTTTTGTCCCCACTCTTCATCTTTCGTGGTGGCGACAGGAATGTCGCCACTCCGCTCAAGGGGCCTCGACCAGGATCGCCATGGCCTCGGTGCGGCGGACGGTCACGCTGTCGCCGACCTTGACCTTGGTTAGATCGATGTGATCGCCGACCTTGAGGGTTTCGGTGTCACCGTCCGCAGTTCTGAAAGTGACCTTGCGGGTGCTGGTGTTGATGGCGGAGATGGTGACCACGGCCTGGACGGTATCCGCCATGACGGCACCGGGCTTGGCTCCGACCGGGGCGAGTGCGACCATGCCTGCGCCGGTGGCCCCTGCCGCCGGTTTGCCCTTGTCGAGGTACATGGCGATTTCCTCGGTCACCGTGACGACGACGCGATCGTTCACACGGATCGATGGGAAGTTCACGATCTCCGGTCCGCATTTGACCACCTTGCGCTTGCCGTTAGACAGCCTGAGCGTGAGCTTGCGGTTGGCGGAATCGATGGAGGTCACGGTGGCGGTGGCCTTGAAGGTTTCCACCACGGTGGTGCCGGTGGCGGATTTCTTCACCGTGGTGGTTTCCTCGCCGGGAACGCCGGGGTTACAGGAGGCGAGCGCGAGGAGGGCGGCGGGGAGGATGGCCAAGGCGGCGGATTTCATGGATATGGTTTTCATGGGATGGTTATCGGGGTTGTTTGTCTTGGTGGTGTATGGGCTTCACAGAGCTTTTCGGAATCTAAACAGGGGCAGACGGAGAGGAAAGGTTGGTGCGGCGTTATCGGATTTGGACATGTCGGGAAAATCGGCCGGCATCGGACCATCGCACCATGACAAAATGGCAGCAGGTTTCGCTATTGGACCATGGTCCCATAGTGCAGAGACGCGACATTCCTTTCGCGAATGAAGCACCTTGTGCGAATGGGACGCGAAATTGATGGGAGGGCTCCATGGATTTGGAAATCTTGAACAGGAGGAAGCAGAGATAACGGAGATGGCTAAGGTTTCCTCGTTCATGGGTTCTGCCCGGTGCAATTGCCGGGAATCGCGCCGGTGAATGAAACACTTCGTGCGGATGGGACCCGAAATTGATGGAGGGGCTCCATGGATTTGGAAATCTTGAACAGGAGGAAGCAGAAGTAGCGGAGATGGTTAGGGTTTCCTCGTTCATGCGTTCTGCCCGGTGCAATTGCCCTGGATCCCGCCAGCGAATGAAACACTTTGCGCGGAGGGGACACGAAATTGATGGAGGGCTCCAGGGATTTGGTAATTTTGAACAGGAGCAAGCAGAGGTAGCGGAGGTGGTTGAAGAGTTTGCTTCCACTAACTTTGTCCCTCCTGTCGAACTCTCGGTATCACCGTCCTGCTCCTGGCAGGACGAGGCGGCTTATGCCCTCTGTCAGCTTCATTTCATGAAAATTAACCAGCAAACCAACAGGAACGTCCAGCAGCTTCATATAGCTCAAAAGTTGAGCCTTGTGGATGGGCAGAATCTTTTCCACGGCCTTCACCTCCACCAAAACGCAATCCGCCACCAGCACATCGAACCGCAGAGGCTCCTCGCGACTAAAGCCCTTGTAGGTAATCACCACGCTTTTTTGGTTCAGGCAGCGCGACCCGCGCAACTCCAACTCCTTCATCAAACACCATTCGTAGATGGATTCGATCAGGCCGGGGCCTTTGTCCCGATGCACCTCGATGGCCGCGCCGATGATACTTTCTGTCAACCCCGATGCTTTTTCGAATGAAGCGTGCATTGATTTTGTATTTGAACAGGAAGACACAGGGCAAGCAAGGGAATCAGAAGCTTTCCAGATTCATCTCCGCTACCTCCGCTTGCTCCTGTTAAAAACCATTCGATTCTCATTTTGGGGGCGACCCTTCATGGATTTGGATTTTGAACAGGAGGAAGCAGAGGCAGCGGAGATGATTGAAGAGCGAAGGAAAAGTGAATTGTTTTTGGTTCTCTAATTTGGACAGTGAATTCACGGGAGTAAGCAAGGAATCAGAACTTTCCAGATTCTTTTCCGCTACCTCCGCTTGCTCCTGTTAAAATCCTCTATTCTCATTTGCTTCTGACACAAAAGATTGAACAGGAGGACGCGGAGAAAGCAGAGGAATCAAAAAACCTTCCAGCTCCTTCTCCGCTGCCTCCGCTTGCTCCTGTTAAAATCCTTTGTTCTCATTTGCTCCTGACACCAAAGATTCAACAGAAGGACGCAGAGAAAGCAGAGGAATCAAAAAACTTTCCGGCTCCTTCTCCGCTGCCTCCGCTTGCTCCTGTTAAAATTCCGCTGTTTTCATTTCTCGAAAGAGAAGATCTTGTTCCAGTCGGCCTTCATGCTGACGACGTTCCATTTCTTTTCCTTGGCCTCCGCCATCAGCGCGTCGCTGAAGGTGCCGATGTGGGAATCGGCCCCGTAGGCGAACTCACGTTCCGCGTCGTCGTGATGGACGAGCAGCATCAGTCGCGCGCCGGTGCCGCCCTGGGTGTACTCCAACATCTGCTGGTCGCCGGTGGAGTTGCCGAAGGCCAGGATGGGCCGGCGGCCGATGTGCGAGTTGATGCCGACAGGCTTGCCGGCCTTGTCGTCGATGAAATCGACCGCGGGCAAGCGCATGAGGACGGGCTTTCCATCTTTCATTTGATACTCGGTCTTGATGCTGCTGCCGACAACCTGTTCGGGCGGAATGCCATAAACCGCTTCGGTCCACGGACGCATGAACTCGATGCCGCCACCGGAGACAATGAAGGTCTTGAACCCGTTCGCGCGCAGATAGGCCAGCAGCTCGACCATCGGCTGATAGACGCAGGAGGTGAACGGCTGCTTGAACTTGGGATGCTTCGCGGTGGCGACCCAGTCCTTGACGATTTTCTCGAACTCCTCGGTGCTCATCCCGGCATGAGTGGCCATGATGATTTCCACCAACGCAGGCTCGCCGCCCGCGAGTGCGGCTTTCACGTCGCCCTTGAGCAACGAGGCGAAGGGCTCCTTGTCCTTCCACTCGGGATGCTGCGGTGCGAGCACCTTCACGCGGTCAAGGGCGAAGAAGAGCTGGAAATACAACGGCTGCTCGCACCAGAGCGTGCCGTCGTTGTCAAAGGTGGCGATGCGTTCGGCGGGCGGGACGAAGTCGGACGAGCCCTGCTTGGTCACTTTCGCGACGAAGTCAGTGATGGATTTCTTGTTCGCGGTGTCGTTCCACGAAGGCAGCGGATCTTGCGCGTGGATGTTAGTAAAGCTGGCGATCGTGATCGCCAGCACGGCCAATGCAGTTTGGATGCGTTTCATGATGTTAGTTTGGTGGAGAGTGTGTGGCATGAAGTCTATCAAAGACCGACGGATTGGCCGCCCACGATCCCGTAGGTCTGCAGGAACTCGACCACTCCGTGAAAGATCAGGCCCATCCCCATGGCGGAGACGAAAAAGCCGACAATGCGCGTGGCGGCGTCGATCCCCTTCGGTCCGACCTTTTTCAAAATCAACTTGGAATAGACTAACGAAAGACAGGTGACCGCCATCGTCGCGATGATGGCCAGGGAGATGGCGAGGAAGGATATCAGTTCCGTGGGAGATTGTTTCACAGTCGAGGCCATGCCGATGATGGTGGCAATGGCACCCGGCCCGAACATGATTGGCATCGCAAGGGGGACGAACGAGACGTCCTCCTTGGCGTCCGGCCCGCTGCCGGAACCAGGAGTTAGTTTTCCCTGCGGTGACGGCGAGAACATCTGGAACCCGATGCGGGTGAGGATGATCCCGCCGACCACCCGGATCATGCTCAGGGGCACGCCGAAAACGCGCAGCAGGAGCGTCCCGAACAGCAGAAAGAAAAACGCCAGCAGAGTGGCATAAAGACAGGATCTGCGGGCGACCCTGTTTTGTTCCGCGTCGTCCTTGCCTGTCATCAACCCGAGGAAAACCGGAATCGCCTCCAGCGGATTGATGATGGCCAGCAATGTCGTGAACATGCTGATGAAAAGAGTGAGGGAAGAGTTCATGGGCCATGAGGCGTTTTGGGAGCGGACGTCTTCAGGCGATTCGATCAGCGGCGCCGGCCGCCGCGGGATCCTCCCCAGCCGCCTCCCCCGCCGGATCGAAAGCTGTTGAAGCGCTGGCCACCCATCGACTGGCCCCAACTCTGACGCTGCGCGCCCGAACTATCCCAACTGCGATCGACCGAATCCGCGCGCTGGTCCTGCCAGCCGCCGCGATCGTAGGAACTTTGCACGCCGGAGGCCGAGTAGCTGTGGATGTTGCCCTGATGGTCGCTGTAGACGTTGCCATGGTTCCAGGCGACGGCGTTGCCCGTATTGACATTGCCCGCGACGCCGCGATCGACGGAGGCGGCGTTGCCGGTGTAGGCATTTCCCACCACGCCTCTTTGCCCGGCGACGAAGCGTCCGGTGCTCGGATTATACGCGGCACCCTGGCGGCCTGCGGCGAAGTTGCCGTTGTATTGGTTGAACGCCGCACCGCGACTTCCCTCGGCACGCGCCCCGCTGTATGGATTGAAGGCCGAGGCGTGCTGACCGGCCCACTCACGGCCGGTGCAGGCATTGTAGCCCCAGCTTCCCGAGGAATGGATCGCGGTTCCCCAGTGGTTGTAGAAGCTTGTGGAATTCACATTCACATGGGCGTAGTTCCAGCCCGACTGATAGGCGAAACCATAGCCGCCCCAGTACGGATGGCACCAGTAGCCTTCCGACACTCCGGCGGCGTAGCCAAAGGCAAATCCGGTGAAGGCTCCGACCGCCATGCCCCAGCCATAACCATAGGTTGGCGGATAGCCGATCCAGTCAGAGCCGATGATGGCCGGCGGATAGACATAACCGGTGCCGTTGACCACGACGCCTCCAACCGCGACGACCGCTCCCTGATAGCCCGGAGTGTATCCGGTATAGACATACTGCGGCGTCGAGCCATAAACATAGCACGAAGTGACATAGTAGATCGGGCTGCTAGGCGGGATGGTATAGATCGTCTGGGGGACGGAAGTCGCCACCGTCCATGGCCCTGCCGGCGCATCGGCGACAAACCAGAGGCCGCCTTCATTGGCGTAATAGGTGTAAGCATTGAGCATGATCACCGGCGTGGCGGTGTTGCTCGCGTATTGCAGGGCGGTGCCGGAAATCGGAGCGAACGCGGGGGCTCCCGAATAGTTCACGGTGAGCTTCGCCTGGCTCCGATCCACCGTGGCCGTCTGCGGGATGCTGCTGGCGATCACGGCCTCGCGCGCCTGCGCGGTCCCGGGCACGGAGGCGAGCACGTTCGACTTCGGATGATCGGAGGGGATTTTCTGAAAATCGGACGGAAGACTTCCGGGCGGCACGAAGGCCCACGGACCGTAGAGCGACGGGCCACTGAACCATCGCCCGGACACCAGCGCATAGAAATCCGCCGTTGCCGTGTCCATAAACAGCGCGTTGTCGGTGTTGGTGACGTAAAGCAGGCTGGCCGTTCCCTCCACAGGCACCAAGTTGGCAATCCCGGTGGTCTGGACCAACTCCGCGGCCTTCATCGAGGTGTAGAGATTGAGCGGCGGAGCTTCGCCGACCGTGGGCAGCATGGCGTCCACCTTGTTCGTCGCCAGCGCAAGTTGCAGGGCCGGCGCGATGTCGGCGGGCGGGTTGGGATCGGAGGCGAACGGGCCTTCGAGGGACGGGGAGTTATACCATTTGCCCGCAGCGTAACAGTAATACTTGGTGTTGAGTTTATTGAGGAGCAGGACGGCGCGGGTGTTGATGACCCGATCATAAATCGGATCCAAATTCCTGAGCACGGGCGCACCGTCCACCAGCACGAGCACGGCGGGTTGGGTGGTATAGATGATCTGCGGCGGATCATTTTTCACCGCCACCTCGACCTGCTTTTCGGCCTCCGTCGAGAGCACGAAGACCGCTTCCAAGTGGTCCAGCGGAATGACCTTGGCCTGCTTCGGCAACTGTTCCGTGAGAAGAGTTAGATAGGACGCCGCCTTCTCCGGCTGGGTCGGAAAGTTGGGCGAGCTGATCACGAAGTCCTCGAGCGTGACCAGCCGGTTCAGTTTATCGATCTCCATCCTCGCGGAAAAGGTGACGGTGCCATAGCTCTCGTCCTTGCTTCCGGTCGGCCGGATGCCGACGGCAAAGCGACCCGAGAGTTGATTGTTAGCCCAGGTGTTGATGTCGGGCTGAAAGACGGCGACGTCGGAACCGCCCGCAGTGAAGGTGCGGGGCCAGGCCACGGATCCGGGGTCGAGCGCCGGGCCGCTGGTCGCGCCCGGCGTTTGTGATCGCGCAGGCGTGGCGGGGAGAAGCAACAGGGCGGCTCCCAGAAGAAGACAGGAGGCAAGTTTCATGAGTTGGTTAGGGTTAGAGGTTAGGTTTGTTTCGCCGGGGAAGTCGCAGGCCGCCTCGTGGGAGATGGCCTGCGGGTTCACCGATCGAAGCGGTCGATTCAAAGGTCACTCAGGGGGCTGGGCTTTTGGGGAGTCGAGAGCGGCTTGAAGCCTGGCCTCGTCTTCGTGCGAGAGGGAGGTTTTGAGGATCGTGCCGCCGGTGCCTTTTACTTCCTCAAGCACCTTGTCCGGCGTGGATTTGCGAACGAGGACGAACAGCGCCGAACTGTTCGGGGTGATGGTCGCGGCCAGATCCTTCATGAATTGATCGTTGATCCCCAGATCGCTCAATGCTCCGGACACCGCGCCCGCGGACGCGCCGATCGCCATTCCCAGGAGCGGATTCAGGAAGATCATGCCGATCAGCATTCCCCAGAACCCCCCGCTGGCTGCGCCGGCGGCCGTCAGATTGACCGCTTGGTGAAGCTTGATTTTGCCGTTGGCATCCTTGGTCACCGCCACGGCGTCCTCCATGTCGATCAAGTAATCCCGTTGCAGTTTGACCAAGGTGAGGCGGACTTCCTCGGCCTTGTGAATGTCGTTGTATCCAATGACGACTAGTGTGCTCATATCTTCGATGTTTTAGTTGTTGGGTTGTGTTGTGAGAGAACCGGACGTGCCGGTGATTTGCCGGTCTGCGCGGAGGCTTAATTCATTTTCACGATGCCCGGCGGCTTCCAGGCACCCTCGCCGGGCGGGAGGATGGAGGGCGCTTCGGTCTTCGGCCAGTAGAGGCGCATCACCAGATAGACGGTGTCGTTAGGCGCGGGCAGCCAGTTCGCTTCCTTCTCCTTGTCGGGCGAGTCTTTCTGGATGTAGAGCGTCAGCGAACCGTCGGCATTCTCCTTCATGTCAGGCAGCATCGGCGAGTTGAGGAGATAGCGGTCGAGCGGGTTCTTGATCAGGAGCTGGCTCTTGCCGTCGTACATCGTCACCGACCAGAAGGCGTTGACCGGAGGCAGTTCGCCCTTGGCGAAGGTGATCGTGTAGTTGTGCTTGCTGCAGTCGAGCGTCTCGCCCGCTCCATCCGTGCGGGTGTAGGGATACATGGCTTCCACGGCGTCGTTGCCGTAGAGCCCCCCCTTGGCCGCTCCGGCGCGCATGAGCCAATCGCCCTTGTAGAAAGCGCGGTCGCCGAAAAAGGAACCCACGTTCCAGCCGTTGATGTTCTTGTTTCCGGTGGACAGCCACTTGTCCACCTTCTCATCGCCTGCCTTCATCCCTTGGAGAACAGCGCCTCTCTGCTCGGGCGACAGCGCTTTGGGATCCACGGTCTTGCCTGGACCGATGCCGATCTTCGCCAGCTTGGCGCGGATGGCCTTGTCGTCGTCCGTCTCGGGAACGAACTGCAGCGCCGCGTCGAGATACTGGAAGAAGTTCTCCTTGATGCCCGGGGTGGAGGCAGGGAGGAAATCGATCTTCGGTGCGGCCGGCGGCGCGGGCTGTTTCAGGAATGCCGAGAGTGGCTGCATCTTGTAACCCGCCTGCACCTTCTCCACGTTCGCCATATCCGCGGGATTGAAAAGCTGGGTGCGGATCACAGTGATGGCGAACGGCGTGGTCGAGTGAAAGACCTTCTTGATCCCCGCAGGTGTCCCGCCCTTCCAGCCCGGGCCGACCACGAGATAGCTGCCCGGCTCGTTGCCCGTGGCGCGGCTGCCGATGTAGCCATAGTTGTAGGTATTCCCGTCGATCATCTGGACCGAGAAATAGCGGCTCTTCTCCACCGCTGGCACGGAGATCACCATGGGCTCGGCGCGAAGATCCAACCAACCTATCGAGTAGGGCGTGTCGCTATTCGGCGTGATGACCGCGGTATCCGCAGGGGTGGCGACGTGGTGAGTGTTGTGCAGCTCGTTGAACGGCGCCTTGAACTGATTCCCCTTCGCTTCCACGGCGAACTCATACATCACCGCGTAGTTCATCACGAGGGGCAGGCCGTAGATGAAGGCCTCTTCGGCGATGGCTTTGATTTCCTCCGCAGGCGGTGCCTGCGCGCTGCTAGAGAGAGGGGTGGCAACCAGAGCTGTTGCGAGGAGAGTGCCGCTGAGAGCCCGACGGAGTGATTGAGATCTGGTTTGTTTCATAAAGTTGGTTTCGTGGCTGGATTTCGCTATTGAATTCGCGGGCCGCCTCGTGGGAGACGGCCCGCGTGTTTCACGAGCGAAACTTTTGGTTAGTTGCCAGTGCCTTTGCTGGCAGCTTCGGCCTGGGCCATCCGCTTGGCCATCTCGGCTTTCACGGCATCGAGGTTGAAGCTCGCGCCAGTTTGCATGGGCGGGTAATCGAGGAAGGTCTGGAGTTGCTTGCCCATCACCTGTTGGACGAAGACGAAGCGCCAGAACTGGAACTTGAACCAGTCGAAGTATTGTTGCGCGCCGTCCTTGGTGCCGTTCCCGGGCCAGCCCACGCGTTCGAACGGGTCGAGGCGCAGGTTGGTGATGTAGGGAACGTCCACATGGTTCTTCACGCCGAGCCAGCCTTGGGGCTGGTCGATGAAGCGGTATTTGTAGTCGTCGATGCGGATCGCGCCAACGGTGCTTTCTCCCAGATAGAAGATTTCGTGACGGGTGGAAGGGCCTTTGCCGGTGATCATCGCCGTCTGGTCGTAACCGTCCAAATGGTTCTTGTAGGTGCGGTCGCCGAGTTTCACACCCTTGAGCAAGTCGGCAGTGATGGTGGTGTTGCCCGCCGCCGCGAGAAGAGTGGGGAACCAGTCGAGGCCGGACATCAGGCCGTTCTGCACGGTGTCCGCCGGAACCTTGCCGGGCCAACGGAGGATGCAGGGAACGCGGAAGCCGCCTTCCATGATGGTGCCCTTGCACTGGGCGAACGGAGTGATGCCGCCATCGGGCCAGGTGAAACTTTCGGTGCCGTTGTCGGTGGTGAAGACGACGATGGTGTTGTCATCCTCACCGATGTCCTTGAGCTTCTGGAGCACGAGGGCGATGTCGTTGTCGAGCTGGGCCATGCCGGCCTCCTGCTCGGACCAACCGTTCTCGGCGTTGCGGGTCGCGTTCCACTTGTCCGAGAGGTGGGTGACGATGTGCATGCGGGTCGGGTTGAGCCAGCAGAAGAACGGTTTGTTGTCGGCCTTCGCCTTGTCGATGAACTTCAAGGCCAGTTCGCGGATCTCGTCGTCCACGGTTTCCATCCGTTTCGGATAGAGCGTGCCGGCGTCCTCGATCTTCTGTTTGCCGACTTTGCCCCAGCGCGGCATCTCGGTGGCGTCGTCCGTCTCTGTGGCCCAGCTATGGACCATGTTGCGCGGGCCGACCTGGTTCAACAGGTTCTGCGGGTAGTTCGGGTGCGCGGGGTCTTCCATCGCATCGAGGTGATAGAGGTAGCCGAAGAACTCGTCGAAGCCGTGAACGGTCGGGAGGAATTCATTGCGGTCGCCGAGGTGGTTCTTGCCAAATTGGCCGGTGGCATAACCCTGTGCCTTGAGCGCGGTGGCGATGGTGCAGGCTTGCGCAGGCAGACCGGTGGGCGCTCCCGCCTGGCCGACGGTGGTCATACCCGTGCGGATGGGCAATTCGCCGGTGATGAAGTTCGCGCGCCCCGCCGTGCAACTCGCTTCCGCGTAGTAGTCGGTGAAGAGCATGCCCTCCTTGGCCATCTTGTCGAGGGCCGGTGTCCGCCCGGCCATCATGCCGCGATGGTAGGCGCCGATGTTCCACATGCCGATGTCATCGCCCATGATGAACAGGATGTTAGGTTTCTTGTCCTGGGCCTGCGCCACAGTGCTGACAAGCGCCAGCCCGAGGGCGAGCGCGATTGATTTTCGCTTCATTGGTTTATCTATCTGTTTGGTTTGTTGTTTTTGATTTCCTGTGTCGGGGAAAGTATAGGTTCGCTGGTGAAGTCGCGGGCCGGTGAGGGAAAAGCTGAAATTACGAAAGCTGAAAGCTGAAATCAGAACTGCCGGTTGAATGACGCTGCGATCACATGGCGAGGGAAAAATGGCGGGCGGCCCTTGCGGACCGCCCGCCGTGGTTGCCTATCTCAGGCTGGTGATCGACTACTCGCTCGGATGGTGGGCGCCCATTGCCCGGACCCGCTCGAGCACCTGTTCGAGGTTGTAGCTCGCGGCCATCTGGAGCGGTGGGAAGTCGATGTAAGACATGAGTTCCTTCTCCCACAGGAGCTGGCCGATGGGCAGGAGGTTCCAATCATACAGATACGCCGTGCTGGGTGCGGCCAAGGCACCGCCCGATGACAATGCGCCCTTCTGTTCCGCTCCGACGTTATTCTCGAACGGGTCGCGCATGATGTTCTGAATCTGAGTCCAGTGGTAGGTTGTCGGCGGATTCAGTGCATCGAGGCCGGTCGAGCCCATCATGGAATAGTAGAACTTCCAGTTCTTGTAGCGGACGGCGGAGGGGAGCGTGCCCTGGTAGTAGAAGAAGGTATCGCGATTCGATTTCTCCGACTTGCCAGTGAGGTAGTCGATCTGGTTGAAGCCATCGAGCTTGGTCTTCACGATGCCTTCATACTTGCCCGCCATGATCTGCGTGTTGAGTTCGCCTCCCTTGGGTCCGCCGGCAATTTCCACGAAAGTGGGCAGCCAATCGAGCGAGGAGAACATCTGAGTGAAGACCGTGCCCGGCTTGATGACGCCCGGCCAGCGGATGACGCAGGGAACCCGCATCCCACCTTCCCAAGTGCTCAGCTTTCCGGCTTTGAACGGGGTGACGCCGCCGTCCGGAAAGGTCTGAACCTCGGCGCCGTTGTCGGTGGTGAAGACGACGATGGTTTTGTCGAGTTCGCCCATGTCTTCGAGCTTCTTGAGCACGAGGCCGATGTTGTCGTCCATCTGCTTCATGCCGGCTTCGTTGATCCCCCAGTCCTTGCCTCCCTTGGTCCCGATCATGTCGAGATACTTCTGCGAAAGCACGGTGGTGATGTGCATGCGGGCGGGATTGTACCAACAGAAGAACGGCTTGTTAGTCTTGTCCGGGTCGTTGCGATCCAGCCAGTCGATGACGTGGGCGGAGATTTCCTCGTCCACGGTCTTGGAGCGTTCGAGGGTGAGCGGACCTTCGTCCTTGCCCATCTGGTTCTTGGCCGTGCCATCGGACGATTTCATCCAGAGGACCGGCCGCGGAGCCGCCATGCAGGTGGCTTCCTTGGGGTCGACTTCACCCGGGACTGGCGGAATGCCCGGAATGGGCACCATCTTCATCGGAGGCACGACGCCCTGCACAGTCGGACTGCTGTTGATGTCCGGGAAGCTGACCTGCTGCATCGCATCCAGGTGATAGAGATAGCCCCAGAACTCCTGGAAGCCGTGCGCGGTGGGCAGGGAATCCGGATGATCGCCGAGGTGGTTCTTGCCGAACTGGCCGGTGCTGTAGCCGAGATCGTGCATGAACTTGCCGAGAGCCGGGGTGCCGGGACGCAGATAGGATATGGCACCCGGCAACTGCGGCAGGACCATGCCGGCGCGGTAGGGGTGCATGCCGGTGATGAAGGCCGTGCGCCCTGCGGTGCAGCTCGACTCCGCGTAGTAGTGCATGAAGAGTCCGCCTTCCTTGCCGATGCGGTCGATGTTCGGAGTTTCCCCGACCATCAGGCCGCGATGGTAAATGCTCGGCTGCATCCAGCCGATGTCATCGCCCATGATGAAGAGGATGTTAGGTTTCTTGTCCTGCGCCTGCGCGAAAGACCCAATGAATGCGAGCCCGAGGGCCAGCGCGGGGATATGTATTGTTCGTTTCATTGCTTCTGGGGGTTTGCATGTTTGTCATTTTGCTGGAACAGGAGCCGGGGGGATAGTCTCCGTCTTGTCGGCCGCGCTTTTGGCGCAGCGAAATCCAATGTGGCTCATGCCGGTGTCGATGGAAGAACCGCGCCGGGCGGCGGGCCGGTAGCCTTCGCTGTAATCGACATGACAGAGAAAGGAGCCGCCCTTGATGACGCGCTCCTGTTGGAGAGGATGGCCGGGCGAGTAGCTGCTAGACGGGCCTGTCGGGTTGACGCAATTGCCCGCGAGCTTGGCGCGGGCAAAGGTATCGACGCGGTACCAGTCGCCGCACCAGTTCCAGACGTTGCCGCCCATGTCGTAAAGGCCGTAGCCGTTAGGCGGGAAGGATTTGACGGGCGAGGTGCCGGCGAATCCGTCCTCCGCGGTGTTCTTGTTAGGAAAGGTGCCGGTCCAGATGTTGGCCATGAATTTGTCACCCGGCTTGAACTCATCCCCCCAGCCGAAGCGCTTGCCTTCGAGCCGGCCCCGAGCGGCGAACTCCCACTCGGCTTCGGTGGGGAGCCGCTTGCCAGCCCATTTCGCGTAGGCGACTGCATCCTCCCAAGCCATGTGCACGACCGGGTGATCGTCGCGGCCCTTGAGGTCGCTGGCAGGACCTTCGGGATGCTGCCAACTGGCACCGTGAGTCCAGGCCCACCAGGTTTCCCCGGCCTTGGGATTGACCGGTCCCGGCGGCGGGGCAAAAGTCACGGCTCCCGGTTGCAACTGTTCGGGAGACGGCTTGGGCGTGCCGGGCGGAGCTTGCTTTTTGATTTCCTCCCAATCGATGGGCCGCTCGGCAATCGTCTTGTAGCCGGTGGCCTCGACAAACTTGCGGAACTGCGCGTTGGTCACGTCGCTGGCGTCGATCCAGAAGCCGTCCACCGTCACCTTGATGACCGGTTTCTCATCCATCCGGCCACCCGGCAACTCGTTGCCCATGGCGAAGGTGCCACCGGGAATCCACGCCATGCCGGGCGGCGTGTCCGGCTCTGCGGCGGTGACGGCAATGGCAAGGGCGCAAAGGAAGATCAGGGTTCTCACGAGGGTGGGGTGTTGGAGAAAATCAGGAAGCATCCGCGAGGGGCGGCGAGTGGCAGGCCCAGCGGATGGCATCGAGCAACGCCTGGGTGTCCACCGGCTTGCGGAAATAGGCCGCGGCTCCCGCATTGCGGGCGGCGGCGCGCATTTCCTCGCTGTCGTGCGCAGTTAGAAGGATGAGCGGCAGCTTGACGCCCGCGGCATCGAGCACGGGCTTGAGCTCCAGACCGCTCATGCCAGGCATGGTCATGTCCGCCACGATGCAGCCCACCATGCCGGGATTTGCCTTGGCCAGGAACTCTTCCGCGGAGTCGAATGCCTCCCCGTCCAACCCGGCGGACGACATCACGCGGCACAACGCGCGACGGACACTGGTGTCATCATCGATGATGAAGATGGTGGACCTAACCGGAGCCATGGTCCGGAAAAGTTGTCAGGAAAAATCAAGTTCCGCCATTGGACCTAGGTCCAATGAGGCCATCTGCCCCGCGCTATTTGCCGGCCTCGGCGAATCCCGCCGTCTCGCACAGCCTCACCAGCTCCGCCACGGACGCGACGTGCATCTTCTCCATCACGCGGCCCCGATGGACCTTCACGGTCTTTTCCGCGATCCCGAGATTTGCCGCGATTTGCTTGTTCAGGGCACCGGTGATGACCCAGCCCATGACTTCCCGCTCGCGCTCGGTCAGGCCATCCATCCGGTCGCGGATGGCCTGCACCTGGCAGACGGATACCAGCAGCCGGTGGTGTTTTTCCAGCGCCTCACCGATCGATTGCAACAAGGACTCATCGTCGAACGGCTTTGATAGAAATGTCACCGCACCCTGCTTCATGGCCTGCACCGTGAGCGGGATGTCGCCATTGCCACTGATGAAAATGACCGGGCAGGGCGCGGGGCTGTCGGAGAGTTCGCGCTGCAATTCCAAACCCCCGATCCCGGGCATCTGCAGGTCGAGCACCAGGCAGGCCGGCCGCTGAAACGACTCCGGCCGGGCTTCCAAAAACTCCTCCGCCGAAGTGAAGGCCTGCGCCTCCAGCCCCACCGAGCGCACCAGCCGCGAGAGGCTGCGGCAGATGGAGGAATCGTCATCCACGATGAAAACGGTCTGGCTGGAAGTGCTCATGAATACCGGGGAGGGGTGAAAATCGGCTTCTAACCGCGCTTGAGGGGGAAAATGCCTATCACGATATGTTGGTCACGGGAAGCACCAACTGGAATAAAGCTCCGCCTTCCGGCTGGTTCCTGGCCAGCAGGTCGCCGCCAAAGCGCTCGGCGATGCTGCGGCTGATCGCCAGGCCGAGACCCAGGCCGCCGGGTTTGGTCGAAGCAAACGGCTCGAACAACCGCGCCATGATTTCCGCCGGGATGCCGGGGCCGGTGTCCTTTACGCTGACGATCACCCGCCCGTCCTGTCGCGTGGTGGTGATTTCCACACTCCCTTGCCGCGGGTCGGATTTGATCGCGTCGAGGCTGTTCATTACCAGATTGATGAGCACCTGCTGAACCTCCACCCGGCCCGCGCGGACCAACGGCAGTCCTTCGCCGAGGTGGAGAATCACCTTCGCCTTGCGCGCCACGATCTCGCCGTGGAGGAGGTTGAGCACCAGGTTCACCGATTCGTTCACGTCCACCGGCTGGCCGTCCGCCTGAGAGTCCTTTTTGAACATCGCCCGCATGCCGTGGATGATGCCGCCCGCCCGCTTCGCATCGGTGGCGATGTCGTCCAAAATCGCGGTGATTTCCGCCATGTCCAGCGGCCCCTTGGCGAGGAACCGCTGGCCTGCCTGCGCATTGCTGAGCACTGCGGTGAGGGGCTGGTTCAGCTCGTGGGCAAGAGCCCCCGCCAACTCGCCGAGCATGCTCACCCGCGAGAGATGCGCCAGATCCTGGCGCTGGCTCGCCAACTCCAGTTCGGCGAGCTTGCGTCCGGTGATGTCGAGCGACACCCCGCGCACCCACAGCGGCTTGCCGCCACCATTGAACTCCACCTTCCCCCGCGCCGTGAACCAGCGGACTTCACCCTCCGGCAACACCACCCGATAGTCCGTCGAAAACTCCCCTGCCCCGCCCAGAGCCCGCTCAGCCGCCTGCCGGACCGGGGTTCGGTCGTCAGGGTGGAGCGTCGCCACAAACCGCTCGAAGCTAATTTCCTCGTCCTGCGAAACGCCGTAAAATGGCCGCCCGATGCGGCTCACCCAGATCCCATCGTGCTCGATGTCCCAGTTCCAGATCGCCAGGCCGGTGGATGCCGCCGCGAGCTGCATGTGCTGCTGGCTCTCCTGCAACTCCAGCGCCGTCCGCGTCTCTCGGAAGACCCGGCGACTCAGCTCGTAGCCCATCGCCACCACCACCACCGAATAGAGAAGGCTCGCGATGATCGGTGATTCCACCACTTCCCACAGCACCAACATCGCCTGAACCGTCCCCAAGACTGCGAAAACACTGATGCCCCCTCCGAGAAACAGCGCCTGACGCCGGTCACCCCGCCGCCAAACACTAACCGAGGCGTCCACCACAAAAGCCACGAACAGCAGCAGACTCAACTGACCCACTATCATCCACGAGTTCGGCATGCCCTCCGCCACGGAAACGGTGTCGCCCAGAAACGGAATTTTGCGCACCGCAGTGATTTCCCGGTAGTTGAGATTCAGCGGCATCAGGAAATCGAGGATCAGCGACAATGTCCTCAATCCGATGGCGGTCCAGGCCAGCCAAGGTCGCCCCGTCCGGAGGTGGAGCCGCACGAACCCGATCAACGCAAGAATCAGCACCCACACCGGCACATGCAGCCACCGCAAAGCGGTGGCAAATTGCGCCGGTGTTTCCGCCCGCATCATCCACAATTCACCGGCGGCTATCGTCGCCGCAGCGACGGCGCTCAGCGCGAACAGGAGATACGCCACGTCCTCCCGCCGCCGCCCCCAAACCAGCAGGTAAATCACCGCAAGTGTCAGGCACACCGCCGCTTCCATCGACCAGATGACCGTAGTCCAACTCATGGTACGATCGGGAGCTTGCAAATCTTCGGCACGCCCTCATCTAGCAGTTCGTTAGCCAACTGGCAAGCGGGCAGTCGCCGCTAAGGAAATGCCTCAGCGCGCGACCGCGGTCTCCACCAACCGGCCCGCATTGAGCAACTCCGCCTCGCTGCGGGGCGGCCCCATCAATTGCAGACTGGTGAAAGGAACACCCGAATGCTTGAGGGGAACCGGCATCGCCAGCGCCGGGATGCCCGCGAAATTCGCCGGCGCCGTGTTCTGGATACCGAGAACGACCGCTTCCAGGATGCCCAGATCCAGATCGGGCGTAATCTTCGGCACCGTGGATTGAATGGTCGGCAGGGCGATGAAGTCCACTTGGGCAAACACCTTGCGCAACGTCCGCTGCCACGCCTTCTGCCTCGATAGCGCTGCCTTATAGTCGGTGTCGTAGGCAATCTGGCCGGCCAGAATCACCGCCTTGGTCCGGGTGCTGACACCAAACTTATCCCGGTATTGCTTGTCACTCAACCAAGCGCCGGCAGCCGCAACCGTATTTCCATCCTTCTTGGCCTGTTCCCACTTCGTCCTGAAATCTTCACCCAACCGGACGACTTGAAAGCCCGCCGAGGCGATTGCGGCGTCGAGTGCCTTATCAATTTCCGGATCGGTTCCCGGAAGGATGAGGCGACCGACACGGATGTTAGACCCAGCCGGCTTGGCGGCGGTGGCCGCGGCATAGCGGCCGGCGAAGCCACCTTGCAACAGATCCATCCCCTCCACGGTGCGGGCAATGTTCCTGCCCATCGGGCCGACGGTATCGAGATGCTTTGGTTCGACCGGATGCAAACCCTGAATTGAGATCAGCCCGAACGTCGTTTTCAAACCCACCACGCCACAGCAGGCGGCCGGCACCCTCACCGAGCCAGCGGTATCCGTGCCGAACGCCACATCCGCCAGGCCGGTGGCCACGGCAACCGCGGAGCCACACGAGGAGCCTCCTGGAATGTATTGGGCCCAGCCGTCGAGCGGATTCTCCGGCGTGCCGAAAAACGCGTTGACCCCGGACGGTGCGACCGCGAACTCGGTCAGGTTCGCCTTGCCGACGAACAATACGCCGCGTTGCCGGGCGATCGCGAGGCACGGCGCGTCCCTCTTCGCCGGGCTTCTGTTTTTCAGGAAATACTCCGACCCGGCGGTAGTGACCACGCCCTTCATGTCAATGTTGTCCTTGATGGCCAGCTTAAGCCGCGTGTCGCCCTCCGGCGGCGGCCAATAGGCGATGAAAGCGCGGTCGCCCTTCGAGCGGTCGGTCAGGCGGTTCACGATCGAACAACTGCTGAAAAGGGCGACCGACGAAAGGCCGAGCAGGAGCGATCCTAAAAACTGTGGACGGGATGGTGCGATCATAAGTTGTCCGGGAAGCTAGACGCAGTTTCACGGAAACCAAGTGCATTGTCGCACGGGAGCCCGGAGCCCACGCCCGCACGAAAAACAGATAGAGGGCCGCGAACCGGTTTCCCCCCGGGCGCATCCGCCTGGTTAGATCGGCAGGCGGTCAAACCGGAATACCACCGCCACTCACTTCTTGGCCGGCTCGTCCTTTGCGGGGACGTAGATCAAACCGCCGCCGTTGATGCAGTAACGCTGGTCGGTGGGTGTCTTGTAACCTTCGCCTGCGAACACGTGGCCGAGGTGACCGCCGCATTTCGCGCAGGTGACTTCGGTGCGGACCGTCCCCATGCTAGCATCTTTCTTGAGAATCACGTTGTCGGCCTTGGCCGGATCGTAAAACGACGGCCAGCCGCAGCCGGAATCGAATTTCTGTTCGGAAGAAAACAACAGCGCGTTGCACCCCGCGCAATGATAGGTGCCTTTGCCTTGATGCTTGAATTCCGTGTAAACCTCACCGTTGGCACGTTCGGTGCCGGACTCCCGCAGGATATGGTATTGCTCGGGAGTCAGGAGTTTTTTCCACTCGACATCGGTCTTGACGACTTTTCCGGTGGGGTCGGCGGGAGCTTCGGGGCGGGTTTCCATAACAGGTTTCTTTTTGTCCTCGGCGGAGCAGGCGCAGAGAGTGATGGCGAAAATCAGAGTGCTGATAGAACGGATGGTCATCATGATGGCGTCTGGGTTACCTACAGTCTAGAGTCACCAACCGTCGTTCTATTCCGTCCTTTCGCAAGCAGCCTCACGCGAATTGTTCGACGAGCACGGCCTTGGTGTAATCGCGGTTCATGCGGGCAATGTGATCCACGCTGATTTCCTTCGGGCAGGCCGCCTCGCACTCATATTGGTTGGTGCAATTGCCAAACCCTTCGGAATCCATCTGGCGGACCATCGCCAGCACGCGCTTGTTGCGCTCCGGCTGGCCTTGCGGCAAATGCCCAAGGTGCGAAACCTTGGCCGCCACGAACAACATCGCCGAGGCATTTTTGCAGGATGCCACGCAGGCACCGCAACCGATGCAGGCCGCCGCGTCGAACGCGTTGTCCGCATCATGCTTCGAAATTGCGATCGAGTTGGCATCGACACTGGAACCGGTGCGGACGTCGATGTAGCCGCCAGCCGCGACGATCCGGTCGAAGGCGGAGCGATCCACAATCAGGTCCCGGATCACCGGAAACGGATTGGCGCGGAACGGCTCAATCCAGATGGTGTCGCCATCGGCAAACTTCCGCATGTGAACCTGGCAGGTCGCGGTCGCGCGCTCCTTGCTGTGGGGGATCCCGTTGATCGTTAGAGAGCAGGCGCCGCAAATCCCCTCGCGGCAATCGTGGTCGAAATGAATCGGCTCGTCTCCCTTGGTGATCAGTCGCTCATTGACGATATCGAGCATTTCCAAAAAAGAAGCTTCGGTGGGGATCTCCTTGGCGTCGTAAGTTTCGATCTTACCTTTGGCCTTGGGTCCGGTCTGCCGCCAAACTTTGAGTGTCAGATTCATGGGGATTTTGATACTATCTTGAAAATCATCCGGCAAGCTCATCCGCGAGCCCTGCTGCCGCCAGAGTAAGGACGATCGCGCCGCGAGCTAGGAGAAAAATCGAGCGAATCGTGCCGTTTCCAACCCGGGAATTGTGCCGCTTCCGACGGGTGAAAAAACTTCTGAAAATCGGTTGACCCAATTCCGGGATGATGCTTATTTCGCCGCGTCGCGACAAACACTAGGCGGCCCGATTGAGTTTCCCTTAGGGTTTTGGGTTTTTCCCGGGGATTATCGATCGGGCCGCTTCTTTGTCGGCGCAGGAGCGCAGACTCTGCCTGCGTGAGTGAAGGAAGCGTGCAAATATCCCCGGCCGCCTATCAGTTCCCCCCACCGAATTTCGTGACCAAAAATTCACATCGCGACGTTAGACTTCCAGTCGGGTTCGAGTATGACTCCTGCTTTTATATCCCCATGCTATCCAAAATTGCACTCACTTTGATTTTTGCCATCGCGTCAGCGCCCGCGCTGATTGCCGAGACCCGGCCGTGGAAAAGCGCCGACGGTGTGCGGACCGTAAAAGGAGAATTCATCAAGCGCGACGCCACCAGCGTCACCATCAGGAGCGAAGCCGGCAAGGAGCTCACTATCGATTTCAGCAAACTCCACCCCGACGAAAAAAAGTGGGTGGACAACCACCTGACCGGTGGCCCCACCTCCGCGCCCGCACCCGCTCCCCCGCCGGATCCCGCCGCATTTTTCGACAATCTAACGTTCAACGACACCCGCGAGACCACCCTCGCCAAGCTCAAGGCCAGCAAGATCGTCGAAATGACCACGGACGAAACGTTCATCGGCCGCTCCGGCATCAATGGGATTTTCCGCACCCGGCAGAAAATCGGCAGCCTCAGCGGTTTCCTTTACTTCGACTGGACGGAAGGTGGAAAGCTGAAGGAACTCACGCTGCAAACCGAAACCCTGCCCGCCACCGCCTACAAGTCCGAGATTGAACCGAGTTGGAAGGGATTCGTCGAACTCCTCACCACGCTCTACGGCAAGCCCGTCCAGAAAGGTCCCCTGCCCCAGCCGGAAACGATCGTCGCGGGTTCGTTTTGCCCCTCTCACCTTTGGACCCTCGAACGCGGCGGCTCGGCCCTGCTAGGGGCGGCGCGCGACGCTAACAAATATCAGCTCGTCGTGCGTTTCACCCAAGCGAAGGTCGGCGTGGTGGAAATTCCGTAGCCAGTCCCGGCTGACTCCGTCCTTGAAAACCCTGTCCCAAGACGGAGACTCCGCCCATGGCCGAGCTTGATCTCTTCTCATCCGCACCCAGCCCGCAGCAGCGGATCCACACGCTGCGCACCCAACTCGACCACCACAACCGGCTCTACTACAACAAGGCCACGCCAGAGATTTCCGATGCGGAGTATGACACGCTCTTCCGCGAACTGGAGGAGTTGGAGAAAAAGCATCCCGAGTTCCACGACCCGAACTCCCCCACCCTGCGCGTCGGCGGCGCACCGATCGAGGGCTTCCAACAGATCCAGCACACCGTGCCGATGCTCAGCATCGACGACGTGTTCGAGCTGGGCACCGAAGCGATGACGAAGGCCGGTGCGAGCTGTCCCGAGCAGGAGCTCATCGATTTCTATCAGCGCCTCCGCAAGAACCTGAAGCGCGAGGACATCGCCGTCACCATCGAGCCCAAGATCGACGGCGTGGCGGTGTCCCTGCTCTATCAGGACGGCAGGCTCGCCTACGCCGCCACCCGGGGCGACGGCCGCACCGGCGACGACGTGACGCACAACGTGCGGACGATCCGGAGCATTCCGCTGGAACTCAAGGCGGCTGCCCGGCCAGCCTGGGAAATTGACTTGGAGACCATCCTTCCCTACCTTTCAACCCATGAACGAAGCCACCCAAACACAAGAACTCGCGGAACGTCTTCGCAAAGCCCGGCAGAAAGCCTCCGCCAAAGGCTCGTTGCTGACCTCGCAGGAAAAGATGGAGCAAATCTTCAGGAACGGCTCAGACAGGAAACCCAATCCATTCTTGAATGGGGAACTGAAGCTGGTCGGATGCTCGACCCGGAAAGCCTCCGTGACATCGTCAAGGACTGGCAGGATCTAGGTGGCCAATCGGAGCATACGGTTTTCTTTGTCGAGAATCTGCCGAGGATTCTGAAATTCACGCTCCCACCCAATTTCGGCGCACAGGGCAGCATCGCCTATCTGCGAAACATCGGGGCTTCGAACCGCCTGTTCGGAGATGACATCCATTTCCACGGCATCTTTGAAACGGACAAGGGACCGGCCTTTGTCATCTCACAGCCTTTCGTCGATGGCACGGTTCCGACGATCGAAGAAGTCGCGGCGTGGTTCGAGTCAAATGGCTATCATTCCACCGGCCACAACCGATGGAAAAACACCGATACAGGGACCGAAATCGCCGATGCCCACGTCGGCAATCTCATCAAATCCACAGAGGGCGAATTGATCCCCATCGATCTCCAAATTCTATCAGAAGGTGAAATCCCTTCCTCATCCCCGATCCCCGATCCCCCATCTGCCGTCCCCTCCCTCCTCGAGGTCCGCGGTGAAATCTTCATGCCCAACGAAGCTTTCGCCGCGCTCAATGCCGAGCGCGATGAAGCCGGCCTGCCCACCTTCGCCAATCCCCGCAACTCCGCGGCAGGCACGCTCAAGCAGCTCGACCCGAAGATCGTCGCCAAGCGTCCGCTGGCTTTTCTCGCGCACGGTCTTGGCGCTTACGACGGCCCGCCGCTGGAAACGGAACTCGAGTTCCACGAGCTGTTGGGCAACCTCGGCATCCCACAAAACCTGCCGATCCTCAACGCCCGCAATCTCGATGAATTGTTAGCCGCCGTCGCGAAGATCAACCGCGATCGCCACGACCTCGACTACGGCACCGACGGCGCGGTGATCAAGGTCCTCAACCGCGCCGAGCGTGAGATACTCGGCTTCACTTCGCGCGCGCCACGCTGGGCGGCCGCCTACAAGTTTCTGCCGGAGCAGAAGGAAACCACACTCAACAACATCCTCGTCCAGGTCGGCCGCACCGGAGTTCTAACACCCGTCGCCGACCTAACACCGGTGCTCATTTCCGGCTCCACGGTCTCCCGCGCCACGCTCCACAATCAGGACGAGATCACCAAGAAAGACATCCGCCTCGGAGCCACCGTGCTGATCGAAAAGGCGGGTGAAATCATCCCGGCCATCGTCAAGGTGATCCGCCATGCGGAAGGCGCTGTCCCGTTCTCCCTCTATGACAGCGTAGGTGGCAAATGCCCGTCCTGCGGTGGTCCAATCTCGCAGGAAGAAGGTTTCGTCGCGTGGCGTTGCACGAATTTCGAATGTCCCGCGCAAGCGGTCACGAGCATCAAGCACTTCGCCGCCCGCAAGGCGCTGGACTTGGACGGGCTTGGTGAAATCGTCGCAGAGGCGCTCGTCCGCCACGGCCATTGCACCACTCCGCTCGATCTCTTCAAGCTCACCGAGGATACTCTCGCAAATCTGAATCTCGGCACGGAGGAAGCTCCCCGGCGCTTTGGTGAGAAGAATGCGGCCAAAGTTCTATCAGCTCTCGAAGCGGCGAGATCCAAACCCCTTCATCGCTGGCTCTATGCCATGGGCATCCGCCAGTTAGGCGAATCCGCGGCCAAGGAATTGTCACGCCTGCACCGGACGATCCCCGAGATCGCGGGCTCCGAAATTCTGGCGGAACTTCTGCGCGACACCCGGGCAACCGCCAAGAAGCAGAACGAGTCCCTCTCCAAATACGCGATCACCGGCGATGTCGGTCCCGCCGTGGCAGAAACGATCACCAGCTTTTTCAAATCGGAAGCCGGCCAGCACGTCATCGCCCGGCTTGTCGAACTCGGCATCGATCCGGTTTCCGACAACTACCTGCCAATCGCCGCCGAGGCCGATCTATCAGCACTGCCGCTGGCCGGGAAAACCTTCGTCATCACCGGCACCCTCAGCATGGAGCGCGATGCGATGAAAGAACTCATCGAGAGCAAGGGCGGCAAGGTCAGCGGCTCTGTTTCCGCGAAAACCAGCTTCGTCCTCGCCGGCGAGGGCGGCGGCTCGAAGCGCGACAAGGCGGAAAAGCTCGGAGTCCCGATCCTCGACGAGGCCGGACTCGCGGCGCTGACCGGTGACAGTTAGCGGCGTGACTGGCCGGGCGGTGGCGTTTCACCGCGCGCCCTGACGCGGCGGTTGAGCAGTCCGCACCGTGGCAGAAAGGATTCGGTTAGGAATTTAGGTGACAACCGATTCCCCATCCAGCATCTTCATCATGCCCGAATGAAACTTAGACCCGCGCCAACGATCGTTGCCGGATTCCTGCTGGCGCTGCTGCTGCTGGCCGGCGTCGCGGCGATTTCGTTCCGCAGCACGATGCGAATGACCGCCGATGCCGAACGGGTGGAACACAGCCATGAAGTCATGGCCGTGATCGAGAAGCTGGTCAAAACGGTGAGCTACGACGCGGTGAGCCACCGCGGTTTCCTGATCACCGGTGACGAGTCGTTTCTGGCCAAACATCCGCAGACGATTTTGGACCGGGATACCGCGATGGAGCAATTGAAGACCTTGATCGCCGATAATCCCTTCCAACGGCAACACCTGACCGCGCTCGCGGCAGGGATCGCGGAACGGGAGCAACTGGCCAAAAACCATGTCGAACTGCGGCGAAAGGAAGGCTTCGAAAGGGTCCAAAAAAACGTGGCCTCCAGGCGGGGAGAACGGATGTTGGAAAGAATCTACACCGTCGCGCTGGAGATGTCCGCCCACGAGCGGACCCTGTTGAACGAGCGGGTGAAACAAAGCGAATCGAGCGCCTTGGCAACCCGCCGGGCCATTGCGGGCGCGAGCGTAATGGCGTTCTCATTGGTCGGCGGAGCCCTGTGGCGGCTCAATCGGGAGTTGGCGGAACGGCGTAAGAGCGACGTCGCGCTGCGCCAAAGTGAGGAACGATTCCGTGCGCTGATCACCGCCATTTCCGACGTGGTCTATCGGATGGGTCCGAATTGGAGCGAAATGAGCCAGCTTCAGAGCCTGGAGTTTCTTGCGCCCCCGGAAGGGAACCGCAATTGGCTTCAGGATTACATTCACCCGGATGACCAGCCCCAGGTGATGGCCGCCATTCGTGATTCGATAAGGACCAAGAGCACCTTTCAGCTCGAACACCGGGTCCTGCAGGCGGATGGCACCGTGGGCTGGACGATCTCGCGGGCGGTGCCGATTCAGGATTCGAATGGCGAAATCGTCGAATGGTTTGGCGCGGCGAGCGATATCACCCCACGCAAACGGGCGGAACAGGCGCTGAGGGAGAACGAGGAACTGCTGCGATTCGCCATGGAAACGGAACAGACCGGTCTCTGGCTGATGGATGTCGCAACCGGCGCGGCCAGCCGTTCGCTCCGGCACGACCAGATTTTCGGATACGAGACGCTGCTGCCGGAGTGGTCTTATGAGGATTTCCTGGCGCATATCCTGCCGGAGGACCGGGAGACCGTGAACCGGACAGTGGATCACGGAATGGCAACCCGCCACGGTTGGGACTTTGAATGCCGCATCAGACGCCACGACGGGATGGTCCGCTGGATCCGGGTATGCGGACGGGAATTGGGCAACGGGCCTGGCCCTCCCGTAAAATTTGCGGGCGTCGTTCGGGACATCACGCAGCAAAAGCTCGCGGATGAACAGGCTCACCGAAACGAGCAGTTCAAAGCGGCGGTCCTCGATTCCATTCCTGCGGAAATCGCCCTGCTAGACCGGTCCGGCACCATTCTAACGGTCAATGAACCGTGGCTGCGCTTCGGACGGGACAACGGCAGTGCGACCACCCGGCCGGCCGCGCTCGGCACCAACTATCTCGAGGTCGCCGCGGCTTCCGCCCGGTCCGGCGACGCCAGCGCGGGCGAAGCGCTTGCGGGAATCGAAGCGGTGCTGTCTGCCCGGATCGAGGAATTCTATCTGGAATACCCGTGCGACTCCCCGACCGAAAAGCGCTGGTTCCTCATGCATGCGGTGGCGGCGCCGGCGGAGGTGGGTGGCGCGATCATTGCCCATACCGACATCACCCGGCGCAAACTGGCCGAGCAGGCGCTGGCCGCACGCACCGCGGAACTCGAAACGGTGATGCGGGAGGTGCCGGTGGCCATCTTCATCGGCCATGGTGCGGGCTCCGAGTTCATCACGGCCAATCCCACTGGCCGCAAGCTGCTCCGCGTCGGCGAACCGACAAATATTTCCATGAGCTCGCCCGACATCGACTATCAGATTTTCCGCGATGGCCGGCCATTGACGCCAGCAGAACTGCCGATGCAGTTGGCGGCAGCCACTGGCCAAGCCGTTCTCGACAGCGAGTTGGAGGTCGTTTTTACGGATGGCGGGAGCTGTCGGATTCTGGGAAATGCGGTTCCCCTCTTCGATGAAAACGGAGCGGTCTCGGGAAGTCTCGGCACCTTCATCGATATCACCGAGCGCAAGGCCGCCGAGGAAGCATTGAGGGATTTCAACACCAAGCTCGCGGAATCCGTGGTGGAGCGGACCAAGGAACTACGCAGCACGGTCCACATTTTGGAGAACGAAATCTCGGTCCGTCGCCGGTTGGAGGGCGAGATCCTCAAATTGAGCGAGCGTGAGCAGACCCGGCTGGGTCAGGATCTCCACGACGATCTCGGGCAGCAACTCGCGGGGATCGGCATGCTTTCCGAAATTCTTTGGAACCAGCTTCGGAATGAATCTCATCCGAGGGCGTCGGACGCCGAACAAATCGTTAGATGCCTCACGCAGAGCATCAGCACCACCCGCAATCTCGCCAAATCGTTCTACCCGGTCGAGTTGGAGCGCGGTGGCCTGATCATCGCCCTCCAAGACCTGGCCCTGCGGACCCGGTTGCTGTCCAAGATTCGCTGCGACGTGAATGCCGACGATGATTTCCGGTTGGAAAAGCCCTCGGAAATCCATCTTTACCGCATCGTCCAGGAGTCCATCAACAATGCCATCAAGCACGGCAAGGCCACCCACATTCAGATAAAATGCGTGAAGGAAAGCGGACTTTGGTCGCTGACGGTTACTAACAATGGCAAGGGTTTCACGGCACCGGAGCCCGGGAAGGAAACCGGCATGGGCTTGCATATTTTCCAATACAGGGCCGCCCTGATAGGAGCCGAAATCTCCGTCCGCCGGGGAACGCCGGACGGCTGTGTGGTCACTTGCTCGATCCCGGTTTCCAAGGCTTGAGCAAAGTTTTGTGCGGTTTTTCCAATGGATGATGCGGATTCGAACCAATTAAATCAGTGGTGAAAGAGGAGCGAAGCATTCATGGTTTCTACGAACCCAATGAAGTTTTACACGCTGCTTCTTTTAATCTCCAGCCTCCTTGTTTCGGGACTGCATGCCAGGGACATCCGGGCCGAGATGCAGCGCGCCGACGACTTCGGCAAGAAGGCCAACTCCTTCCTAACAGGGAATGGCCTCCGCACCTTCTGGTCGTCGGACGGCAGCCATCTCGCCTATCGCGTGAACGAAGGAGGCGGCGGGCTGCGGTTCGTCAAAGTGGATCTGAAGACCGGGAGCAAGGAGCCCGCCTTCGATCACGAGCTGCTGGCCAGGGCCCTCGCCAAGGCCGCCGGCCGTGAGATCGACAGCAAGCGACTGCCGATCGATCAGTTGGAGGTCACCGCGAATGGCACCGTCCGGTTCCGGTCGTTAGAAAAATCCTGGCGCCTGGATGCGTCGTCCCATGAGGTTTCCCCCGACGATCTTCCGCCACAGGAAAGCCCTTTGCTCGCACCCGAGGAAGTCCGCCGGCGGGGCGGTCGTAGCGGCCCGCCATCGGCGGTCACGATCGAGAACGCGACCGATGGCGAGATCGAGATATTCTGGGTGAGTGGCGGGCGCGAGCGCAAATCCTACGGCAAAATCGCGCCCGGCGGAACCGCGACCCAAAACACCTACTCCGGCCACGTCTGGCTGATGGTTAAAGCATCCGGCGAGCCTCTCGCCGCCGTCGAGACCGGCGACACCCCGACATTCGCCCGGATCACCGGCAGGGTCGCCGCCCCACCCCGCGAACGGGACGATCTATCACCTGACAAAAAGTGGCGGTCCTTCATCCGCGATCACGATGTCTTCGTCGAGCCGGCGGAAGGCGGCGAGGCGATATCTATCAGCTCCGGAGGATCTGCCAGCGATGGCTTCACCGGCCCGTTGCGATGGTCGCCGGATTCCAGGAAACTGGTCGCATTCCGCGTGAAACAGGTGGAGCCGCGGAAAATCAGCATCGTCCAGTCGTCACCACCGGACCAGGTCCAGCCGAAACTCAAAACCATCGACTATCCGAAACCCGGTGATGCGATCGAGCAACCGATGCCACATCTGTTCGAGGTCGCGAGCCATCGGGAGATCCCGATCGACAATGCGCTTTTCAACAACCCTTGGGAAATCAACAACGTTTCCTGGGCAGACGACTCCTCCGAATTTTCGTTCGTCTATAACCAGCGCGGCCACCAGCTGGTGCGGATCATCGGCATCCGCGCGGATTCCGGATCGGTTCGGAAAATTTTCGAAGACACGAGCAAAACCTTCATCGATTACTCGCAGAAGCTTTACATCCACGACCTGCCGGCGACTCGCGAGATTCTATGGGCCTCCGAGCGCGACGGCTACAACCACCTCTATCTGATCGACGCTGGATCCGGGGACATCAAACCAATCACCAAGGGGGATTGGAATGTTCGTGAGGTGATGGAGGTCGATGAAACCAAGCGCCAGCTCCTGCTCAAAGTCCTCGGCGTGACCGGCCAGGATCCCTATCAGAACCATTTCGTGCGCGTGAATTTCGACGGCTCGGGCTTCACCCGGCTGACCACCAGCGATGGCAACCACGGCATCAAGTTTTCACCTGATGGAAAATTCCTCATCGACACCTGGTCGCGGGTCGATCAGCCGCCAGTCACTGAATTGCGCAATGCGGACGACGGCAAGCTCATCACCGAACTCGAACGCGAGGATGACGGCGAGTTGCAGAAAACCGGCTGGAGCCGTCCCGAACGCTTCGTCGCGAAGGGCCGCGATGGAGCCACCGACATCTACGGCGTGATCGTCCGCCCGATGAATTTTGATCCGGCAAAAAAGTATCCGGTCGTGGAGGACATCTATGCCGGACCGCATGACTTTTTCGTGCCGAAGAACTACTCCGCGTGGTCGGGGATGCATGCGATGGCGGCCCTCGGATTCATCGTCGTAAAGATCGATGGCATGGGCACCAACTGGCGGAGCAAGGCATTCCATGATGTCTGTTGGAAAAACCTGGCGGACGGCGGTTTCCCGGACCGCGTTGCATGGATCAAAGCCGCCGCCGCCACCCGCCCGTGGATGGACCTCGCGCGCGTCGGCATCTACGGCGGCAGCGCAGGCGGCCAGAACGCGCTGGCCGGGCTGCTGCATCACGGGGATTTCTATCAGGTCGGCGTCGCGGATTGCGGGTGCCACGACAACCGCATGGACAAGATCTGGTGGAACGAAGCATGGATGGGCTGGCCGGTGGACGAAAGCTACGCCCGGAATTCCAACGTCACCCATGTGGATAAACTGACTGGCAAGGTGATGCTCATCGTCGGCGAACTCGACACCAACGTCGATCCCGCATCGACCGCGCAGGTCGTCCACGCGTTGGAGAAGGCCGACAAGGATTTCGAGTTCGTGCCGATCATGAACGCCAACCACGGCGCCGCGGAAACGCCCTACGGCAAACGCCGCCGGGCGGAGTTTCTGGTGCGGCATCTGAACGGGGAGTGATCCGGGAGCGCGAGTCACCAGACTCGCTGGCGAAAGGAACGATAAAGAAAAGAGGCGAAGGCCGCTGCCCTTTGGCTCCTCTTTCACGGCGAGTCTGGAGACTCGCGCTCCGGCCGGGCCACCTCGTTTTCCTTGCCCGGTCCTGCACTGCCGCGCACTCTCCGGCACGAAGAATGAAATGGCTCGCACTCGCATGCCTGTGGTTGACCGCTTGCGACAGAGCCGCCCGGCCGCCTCTAACCACCGAAGCGTATGTCTGGCAATCGCCGGGTCGCCCCGAGGTCCGGCAGGCGATCACCCGGGCCGCCGGTCATGTCACCACCCTGCACGTCCGCGCGGCGGAGTTGCGTTGGACCGGTGACCGTTTCGAGACGGAACGCACCCTGACCCAACTCCCCTCGCCCGGCTGCGGGCTGGTCGTGCGGATCGGCGCATCCGCCTCGCGATTGGAATGGACGCCAAAGCAGATCGAAACGGTGGCCGCAGTTTTCCGGGAGCTTGCCGCGCTCGAACCTAACGAAATTCAGTGCGACTTTGACTGCCCGCAAAAGCGGCTGGGCAGTTACAAGGGTTTGCTGGACGCGTTGCAATCGGCGGCTGGCAGAATTCCCGTTTTCCCCACGGCCCTGCCTTCGTGGCTCGATGAACCCGACTTCAGGAAACTCATCGTGGAACGCGGCGGCTATGTGCTTCAGGTGCATTCCCTGCAATTGCCAAAACGCGCCGGTGATCCAGTCGTGATTTTTGATCCCACCGCTGCCCGCGTGGCGGCAAAAAAGGCATCCACCTTGAAGGTGCCGTTCCGCATCGCGATGGCGACTTACGGCTGCGAGGTGCGGTTCGGAACGGATGGCAAAGTCACCGATTTGATTTCCGAGAATGTCGGCGGACCTTCCACCGCAACACGGACATTCGCGCTTGCCGATCCGGTTGAAAGCGCACGGCTCGTCCACGAATGGAACGTCACCTCGCCCGACGGATTGCTGGGATTCATTTGATACCGCCTGCCGATAGACGGAGACCGCCGCAACTGGCCTTGGGAAACGTTCGAACGCGTCATCCGCGGCGAGGTGGATTTGGCCACGCCCGATCTCAACATTTCCCCGGGAGCGGGTGCCAGGGACGTGTTCGTCATCAATCGCGGAAAATTCCCCGTGCCGTTGCCCGGTGAGATCGTGATCGAGCATCCGGTTCTAACGGCGGACGGGGCCGGTGCCTACCGCTCGGGACAGCAGGACGGCACTCTTCATTTCATCCGCCGGACCGATGTCTGGCCGTGGCTGGATCCGGGCAGAAAAATTCCAACCGGGTGGTTGAGATTCCACGAGGAACCTGCGCGTATTCAGTGGCACTTCAAACCATGAACCCGCGCGTTCTAACCGCCTTCGCCACCTGGGTTTCCATCCTCACTCCGTCACCAGGCTGCGGGCCGTTTTTCCCCGATACCGTGCTCGGCCGACCGTAGGCGGCGCTGGACGTGCCGCCTGTCTCCTACCTTCACGGACTCTATCGGCTGGCGGGCAAACCATTGCCCGACGAGGGCAACAGCGATGAAGACACCGACCATCCATTTCTCCGCCAGATCCCTTTGGAATCCGCCGAACTTCGGAGTCTTTGGCAAAAGGCCGGCGTGAACTCCGCAGAGATCGACCAGCGGATCAGCCACTACGAATCCGTCCGCCAGAAACTTCTCGCTCCCATCGTTGACGCGGGAGGCATGGATTTCCCCACCCACGGCGACCAGCCACCCACGCTTCCAGTCAGGCCGCTTGGCAATGATTTTCCCGCCGATGTCGCCGACTACGTCGAAGCCGCCCGGTTGCATGCCGCCGGCCAAACCGCGGAAGCCAGGACACTTTGGAAAAGCATTCTCGAACGTCCACCCGCCGAGCGAAAACTGCGGGCGGCATGGGCGGCGTGGATGCTTGCCAAAACCTCTCCGGATGAAACCGAATGCCTCGGCTGGTACGCGCGGGTGGAAACGGAAATCCTGGCAGGTGCCAGCGACGCCATCGGCCTGCGCGGTGCGGCGAAAGCCTGGCGTGCGGGCAGCGGGTGGAAGACTAACAAGATGAGCGATCCCGTCATGGCTCTGCATTTTTACTACGACGCCTTTGCGGGCGGAAAGGAAAGCGCTGCCATCGACCTCAGAGGAGTTTCCCGCAAACTGCTGGAGACCGGCGACGCGGCGACCTTCGCCACCGCCGCGGCGGATCCCCTGATCCGGCGGCTGATCAATCTCGCGCTTCACGCATCGCTCGACGGACCACGACAGGTTAACATCGAACCCGTTCCTGCGGATGCACGGCAGTCGCCGCCGGCCGAGTGGCTCGCGGCGCTTGAGGCCCATGCGGAGTTGCCTCTCGACGACGGGCCGCGGGTGGCTTGGGCACTCTACTTCACCGGGCGATTCGACGAGTCGCGCAAATGGCTGACGCTTTCCCCGAAGAGCGATCCGCTCGGCTTGTGGCTGCAGGCGAAGTTCGACCTTCGCGACGGAAATCTCGATGCCGCGAGCCAACACTTGTCCGACGCGGTCAGCGCGCAATCCAAGGAAGCCGGTTGGAATCCGATCAACCCCAATCTCGACGAATTTTGGTATTCCGGCATTTCCGAACGCCAAGGCGCGCATCAGGGAAAGCTGCTAGCGGATGCGGGAATCGTAGCACTGGCCCGCAAGGACTATCTACCAGCTCTGGAATCGTTGCGCCATGGAGGCTACCGGGAGGACGCGGCGTATCTCGCGGAGTCGGTCATTTCCACCGATGGCTTGATCAAACATGTCCGCAAGGTAGTGCCGGCCTGGACGGGTGCCCCGGGTGAAGAAGGGATGATCTATCCTTTCACCTGCCTTGAATCGGATAGAACTTACTCCTCATCCGGAATCGGCTCCGACAATCAGCTCCGCTATCTTCTGGCGAGACGGCTTGCGCGGGAAAAGCGTTTGAAGGAAGCCCGCGAATTCATGCCGCCGGAATTGCAGCCACTGCTGGACCACTACATCGCGCTGGATCGCGCCCGGCGGTCGGGGCGCTACTCCGGCGAGGCCGGGGCTGCGGTCGTCTGGAGGCAGGCCCTCATTCACCGGCATTTCGGCGCGGAATTATTTTCCACCGACGGCGCGCCGGACGGTGGCGCGCGTTGGTGGAGTTTTCGCGCTGCCGATTTTTCCGCCCGCGCGTTTCAAAAGGGCTGGTCGCATGACTGGTCCCGGGAGCCTGAGTATGAGGCTTCCCAGAAACCCGACGACCTGGCAGTCCCGTCCATCACCTCCGATGAGCTCCGGCGGGTTGCCCGGTATTCCGTCGCCAGCACGAAGCGGTTCCATTATCGCCACGCGGCGGCCGATCTCGCATGGGAGGCGGCCAGGATGCTCCCGGCAAACCACCCGCTGCTGCCACGTCTCTACAACACCCCGGGTCAGTGGTTGTCCGCCCGCGATCCGGATGCCGCCGACCGGTTCTATCAGGCCATGGTCCGCCGCTGCGCGGGAACTCCCGAAGGCCGGGCCGCCGATGCCAAGCGCTGGTTTCTCCCGGATCTGGAGCCGCTGGGGGACTTGCCCGCGCTGCCCGCGAAGTTCAGGAAAGAGACGGCCCCATGACACTTCCATCGAAGCCCCCTAACCGCCTGGTCATCGATCCAAGCTCAGGCCGCGGGTCGGAGTTTGATTGCCCGCGGGATTTCAACGTCTTTCGGCGGGCCTGTTTCATCGTGCTCGCATTCGGCCTCAGCACGCTCATCACCGGACTCTTCATTCACGCTTACGACGGTTATATTTCAGAGAAAACCATGCTGCTCTCCGGCGTGATCGCCGGTGGAAAATGGGCAATTCAGATCATCGCGGGATGGTTGCTGTTGGGTGTGAAACGCTGGCTCTACATCGGACAGCTTGCGGCTACCTGCCTGATCGGCAGCCTGACCCTGCTGCCATTCGCAGTTCTGTCCGGTGGCGCGGCGTTTTTCTTTGGAAGTCTGATCGCGTGCATTCTGGTGATGACGGTGAACCTTTTTCTCCGGCAGCGGGCGACCGGACTGTCATGGCGGTGGTTTGCGCTTTGGCTGGCCCTGCTCGGCATTGCGGTAGGTTTGCAACTGACGGTGGTTTTCCACTTGTTGTAGCCGGGGAGCCGATTCTTTTGCGCGTCAATTTCCACTCCATGTTCCATGCCGCCTCTCCCCGCGTGACGAAGGATCTGGACGATCAGCCGGAGACTGAACTGCCTCGACTCCTCGAAGTGATTGCCCGGCCTTGCTGGCCGCCGATTTGCAATTCAATATCACCCGAACGGCCAAACCCTTGGTTAGCTGGCGTCAGATTGCTCCGCTTTGCTGTCGCAGTGTTTGCTTGCCCCGAGATTCCAAGCCTGCTGGAATGCAAATCCAACCATCAACATGAAAACCCCCGTTATTTTCCGCAGTCTGGTTGCCGCCGCGTTTGCCGTCGGAGGTTCTGCACAAGCCGCCTTCCACCTGTTCGAAATCCAGGAAATCTACACCAACAGCGCGGGCACGGTGCAGTTCATCGAGCTTTTCACCGCTTTCGGCGGCCAGCAGTTTCTCGCGGGCCACTCGATCACCTTCCAGCTCAACGGCGTCAGCCAGACCCCGTTCTCCTTGTCAGATTTGCCCGGTGACACCAGCAACAAGACCTTTCTCGTCGGTACGGCGAACCTAACCACACTCTACAATGTGACCCCGGATTTCATCATCCCGGCGAGCTTCTTCACAGCCGGCGCTAACAATTTCATCAACTTCGCGGAGGGAACCGACCGCGTGAATCTAACCCTACTGCCCACCAACGGCACATCGGCACTCAACGGCTTGGTCGGCAATACCGGCCAGACCGCCGCCGCCACCTCGGTCAACGCGCAGGCCACGCCGAGGAACTTCGCCGGCCAAACGGCGACCATCCCCGAGCCCGCCACAGCCGCATTGGTCGTGCTGGCATTAGGCGGGACGACTTTGCGGCGGCGTCGCTGCTGATTGCACGCGGCTTGCGGCAATCGCCTCCCCTGTTAGCGTGGCATCCGCTCGAAGTTGATCACGGGCATCCGGAGATCATCCGGTCCGCACGCGTAAACGGTGGCCAAATCGACATCGTCGGTTTGAATACTCATCCTGAACCGGGCGCGGGCGGCCTGAGGATCGCCCGGATGCCGCTTCGCGATCCCCGGCGAGGGCAAATGGGTGTCACTGCGGAGGATGACCAGATTCTCGGCTTCAAAGGTCACAGAATCTCCCCAACCGTCCGGAAAAACCATCACGCCCCCAATACCGCTCTTTCCGCCGAGCACGTGAAGCCGGGTTTTAGTCAGCACGAGCGCGGTCAATCGCGCCTCGGCTTCCGGGTGGAACGATACTTTCCAAGTCCGGCAATCCGCTAGAGTTTCGATGAGGTTGCGGAGCCACTCCTTCATCTTCCGATCGGTGTTCTCCATGAGCATCAGCTTGCCGAGGAAATCGATGCCGTCCTGAACCTGATCGGAGTCCGCGAACGTCTGCGCCATGGATTCCAACAGGTTCAGCGCAGGGTGGAAAATGTGCGGCCGATTGAGATCGCGGATGCCGGCGGCTACTTTCAGCCACTCCTCGGGCGAAGCACCGACCTTCTTGAGTGCCAAGGCCAGGCGCCACGTCGCATGGCGCCCCCCGGGGCAGGCCTTCAACGCTTTTTCCGCCAGCAGAACCGCCCGCTTGTGAAATCCGGATCGGGTGGCTCCCAGCGAGAGCGCGCTCCTGCAATGCATTTTCCAAACGGCATCCGTGCCATTCCGCGCGTGCTCAAGCAAGAGACTGCGCTGCGGCTCCTTCCATTCCAGCATTCCTTGAGCGAGCAAATCCCAATGTTCACTCCGTTTCCCCAAATCGCCGGTTTCTCCGTCTTCAAATGGGAACACACATCCCTTCTCGAGGTGAAACAACAAGAACCGCTGGAGTCCGTACCGCCCACCAAGGTAATTCGGCAGCCAATGGCCGAAATCCGCCAGCGTGGTCACGCTCACGTTGGGCAGGCCCATGATGAGCCGTGCGGATGCCAGATCCGTATAGTGACACTCGCCAACATAGAGGAAAAAGCGGCTGCGCGCGTTCCCCACCAACTGGCGCACGTCCGGCAGGGGCAAATCCTCGCGCCTCCCAACGACTTTGAGATAAGTCTGCGACTTGCTGCCCGGCTCAAACAGCTTGAGCACGGCACCCGACGCCACAACGACGTCAGCTCCCAGCAGGGCTCCGTAAACCACGGCGCCGTATCCCCCCATGGATGATCCCCACACGATCCGACGGTCTTTCGTCAGGCCGAAACCGGCTAACAGCGCATTCAGCCCCATCGCCGAGGATTCCGGGCACTTGCCCAGTCCCGGCACCCCTTCGAGATACCAACTGTTGTGCTGGCAGTTGAGGTAAACGACGTTGCTATCCGTGTTTCCGAGAGAATTGGAGCCCGAGAACTTGCCGGCGGGCACGTCGACGGCGGAGAACAGGATGATCGTCTGCGGAGAGTCCCGCACCACGATTCGGCAATAGTTCGTATCATGAACGATTCGGGCCACGGACATCGGGCCTGAGCCTTTCCGAATACGCCTGAATGTCAATGAACGGATGGTTGTGCCCGGCAATCCAAAACTCTGCAAACTTGTTAGAAGCTCCGATTCTGATATTTCGCTGGAGTTGCCTCCCCGCAGGGACGGGGCGTCCATGCCCCCGATCCAACAAAAAACCCCGTCGCGGCGAGCCGGACGGGGTTGGTTGAATGGATTCGCGAAGTCGCGGATCAGGCTTCTTCGGTCTTTACCGAGGGCTGCTCGTCGAAGCCGTATTTGGCTTGGAGATCGACGACGGTCTCGGCGACGGCCGGGACTTCCTCCACTGGTGCAGCGATGGACTCGACGATGGTCTCGATGGTCGACTCGGCGGCGACGGCGGCCACAACCGGCGGTGCGGTGGAGGCGAGAACGACTTTTTTAGGTTCCGGACGGTCGCGCTCTTCCATGTCCTCACGCTCATCCTGGCCCTTGGATTTGGCACCGGAGACGGTCATTTTACGGCCCATGAACGGCTGGTCGTGGAGCACTTCCACAGCGCGCATCGCTTCGTCCATGCGGAGCATTTCCACAAACCCGTAGCCTTTGGAGCGGTGGGTGCTGCGGTTGTAAACGATCTCGATGTTGCGAACTCCGCCGATGCCCTTGAAGAGCTCCTGCAGGTCTTGCTCGGAAACGTCGTAGGAAAGGTTCCCGACGTAAACGCGGGTGCTCTCGACGCTTTTCGGGTCGCCACCACGGGGGCGGTCGTTGTTGCGCGGCGCGCGTTCCTTCGGCTGGCGCTCGCCTTCCGCGCGGGGCTCGCGGGGTGGACGGGGTTCGCGTGGCTCGCGGGCTTCGCCTTCACCGGAGCGGGCGTTGCGGGTGTTGGACTTGGGCGCGCGGTCGCCGCTTGGGAACGGCGTGGACTCCGGCTTGCGCTCGGAACGTTCACCCCGCTCGGGGCGTTCAGTGCGTTCGGCGCGGGCGGGTGGCGCGGGCTCCTTGTAAAGACCGATGGCCTTGAGGATTTTTTGCCAGAAGCTCAGTTTGACCGGAGCGTAAGTGCGGGCCGGACGTGGAGCCTGCGGGCGGAATTCCTCGGCGCGGCTGCTGCTCTGTCGGCCTTGGGACTGGCCGCGGTTGTCGTTGCGGGAATCGCGGGGGCCGCGTTCTCCGCGTTCACCACCACCGCCGCTGCGGCGTTCGTTGTTATTATTGTTACGGTTTTGGCCTCCGCGTGAGCGGCGGCGACGGCTGTCTCCTCCCGAATTGCGGGAATCTTGTGTTGCGTTTGACATGTTGTCAGTGGGGTCAGGGTTACAGGCGGCCCGGCGCGGGCGGATTCAGAGCGAACCCGGCAATGCTGGAAGGACCTCGTGCTGACCGACATGCCCCCGACAACTCCGGCTTATTGGTGCCGGGGTGAAGCTCCGCAGCTTGCGGAAGGAGACTTCACCGGTGTCAGAACAAGCCGGCTTGCGCCGCCGCCCGTTGAGGCAGGTGTTCCGGAAGTCCTAGTCGCAGGCCGATTTCACGTCCCGGGGAAATTGGGGTGAATCTGTAGGCACTCGGCCGGATGCGGGCGTCGGAGGTAGGAAATACCTGCTCGCAGGAGAAACTATGGAGCTTTTAAGCTTTGGCAAGACCGGAACCGGGGCTGAAGAAATTAGGAGGAATTGAATCGATAGAATCTATGGGACGTAGCTGGCCTATTTGACCGAGAACCGGGGACTCTTACGAGGCGCGAGGCGGCTCCCAAGAAGCCCTAATCCCACTCGATCCGCTCGAAGATCGCCCGCAGCTTCGCATCCTTCCCTGGATGAATGAAGCGCACCCACGCGAGTTTGCCCATCAGATGGGCGGCGAAATCCGGGTGGTTTTCCCGATTCTGTGAAGCCGGACCGTGGCGCGCGCAGTTCGTCAGGATCGCCTTGAGACGATCGAACTCGCGGCGGTCGATGTTCGGCTTCTCGTTCAAAACGAGGCCGGCTGCGTGTTGTTTCTGCCCTTGCCGCAAAACGCGGGTCTTGCGGTGGTTCGGACGGAAACCTTCCTCGATGATGATCGCTCCCACCGCCACTTCGAAGCGCCGCACCTGCCGCGCGAAATCCTCTCCGCCCGAAAATAACAGGTCGTCGGCATAGCGCGTGTAGTCCGAGCCCGCCGCTTTCGCCAGGCCCGCGAGGCGGCAATCGAGGCGGAACGCGCTGAGATTCGCCAAAGCCGGCGAAGTCGGAGCGCCCTGCGGCAAATGCGGTGTCGCGAGCCGGCGGCGTTCCGGCCAGGTGAGCGATTTTTCCTCCAGCACCGACGGCGGCGCGGCGTGGGTGGTTAGACGGGTCAGGGCGCGGGCGACGGACTCGGGATAACCGGCGGTTAGGAAAATTTGCAACACCCTCGCGGCAGTGATCGACGGGAAAAAGTCTTCCAAATCAAAGCGGACTAACAGCGTCTTTCCGGTGTGAGGCTCTACGAAATCGCGGACCGAGCATCCCGCCCGGAAACCTCGCGCCGCCTCATGCGGCGGGATGGCGTGGAGGATTTTCCGCAACACCTGCCGCTGCGCGAACTTGAGCAGCACTTTCGGACTCTCGATCAAACGGAATCGCCCGCTCTTCGGCTTCACCTGCCAGCGATGGCGATAATGCTCTGCCTTTCCGCGGGAAATCAGCCAGCCGAGATCGTCCGGGTGCAGCCGCAGCGTGTCGGCAAGATCTCCCAAGGTCGTAATTTCCGGGATTTCCCACATCCTCGGAGCACCCGCCGCCGGTGCCATCTGCGGCGCGACTTGGCCGATGGAAATCCTGCCGCGGCCGTCCGCCCACGCTTTGACAAACCCCTCGTGCTCCCGAACTCGCCCGACGATCCGCCGCACCGTCGGCCGCGGGGCCTCGCCGAATTCCAAGCTCAGGTTCCTCGTCAGTGACGCCAGCCAGCGCGCCTTTCTCAAGTCACCCACCAACGGCTTCGCCCGCGCCAACAGCACCTCGCGATCCTCCATCGGCCCCGCCGCGAGGGCGGTCGCCAGACGTCGGATGTGATGGGCTTGCGAGGGCATCGGAAAATGAGCGAATGCGGAGAAGCACCGCGCCCCAACGCGTCCTGTCCGGCGCGGGCCTTTTCACGCGGAAGCGTGACGACGCCCTCGCCTCGTGAGGCCTTGGTTGATCGATCCCCCGGGGTAACCCCGGAGAGGCCGCATGATTTCCACACGACCGGCTTGGAGCACAGGCTTCCCCGCAATTCGCTGGCGCAGGCTGGCTGGCGGCAGAGATGCCGTCAACACCCCCCTTTTCTTGGCGTGCAGACATTGCGTTCTTCCACCTGCGATATCCGTCAATCGTGGAGCGATGAGCAGGCGCTACGGAAAGGCAAGGCGGTAGAAACGCCTCGCTTGCCCGGAAGCGCCTAGGTCGAGAAGCAGCCAGTCTCCCATCTCATCGGGGGTGACATTGCCGATGGACATGAAACTGAGCGGGCTCAAATCAGGCGCGGCCTCGATGGGGTAGGTCGCGTTCGGAGTGCCGAGGCCGCGCAGCTCGACCACGCCTCCGGCGAGACGGGCAATGGAGGTAATGCGCGCCAGCGGCCTGAGGAACGCGTTGCGCACCGCTTCCTGGATGCTCTCCGAGCCGTTCACATTACCGCTTCGATAAAAGCCCCGCGCGCGGACGTAGAGGTTCTGTCCTGTCGGGAGGTTTAAACTGGTCAGAGTCCAATGCTGCCCGGATGGCGTGCCGGGGCCGAGGGGAGTGTAGTTCACATGATCGGTTGAAACCTCAAAGGTAACGCGCGTGAATTGCGGACTGGAGCCGCCACGCGTCCAGGTGACGGTCGTTGGCGTCACAAGCAGATTCTGCAGCGCGGCGGTGTTATTGCTCAAGCGAGCGAAAATGTAGCGCGCCTGTCCGCCGATGTTCATGAATCTGCCGCTCGTTAGAATTTTTCCGTCCGCCTGCACTGCAATGGAATTGAGACTGCCGTCCGCGTTCGCGTTGAATGAATCCGCCAATCCGATGGTACCCTCCAGTCGGGCGATGTGGTTGAGAGCCTGCCCGCCAATGCTGTTAAAATCGCCACCCGCCAAAACCTTGCCGTCCGACTGGAGCGCGATTGAACTGACAGACCCCGCCGCGTTCGGGTTTGGAATGTCCGCGTTCGGATCGAACGAATCCGCCAAACCGGTCACGGCATTGAGACGGGCGAGACCGTTGCGGGACTGTCCGCCAATGCTGTTCGTCCCGCCAAAAGAGCCACCCGCTAAAATCCTGCCGTCCGGCTGCACCAGGAGTGCGACGACATAACTGTTCGCGTTCGCGTTGAACGAATCCACCAACCCGGTAGTTCCGTCAACACGGGCGAGGCCGATGCGGGACTGTCCGCCGATGATGGAGATGAGGCCACCTGCCAAAACCTTGCCGTCCGCTTGCACCGCAATTGCAGTGATGAACTCGCCCAAGCCAGACGCATTCGGATCGAAAGAATCAGGCAATCCGCTGATGGGATCGAGGCGGGCAATGCGATTGCGGGGGTGGCCACCAAAACCCTGGCCGATAACGGTAAAGTTGCCGCCCACTAAAATCTTGCCGTCCTCCTGGATCACGATTGAAAAGATCGCCCCGGGCACGTAAGAGTCGAAGGGATCATCTAAACCCATCGCATCGAGCCGGGCGAGGCCGAAGCGCGACTGCCCGCCGATGATTATCGATTCGCCGCCGACCAGGATCCGCCCATCAGCCTGCACCGCGATTGAATGGACCACACTGTTTGCCGTCGGGTTCGGGTTGAAAGCAGTGTCGAGCGTCCCGTCTGTGTTCAAACGTGCGATGTTGTTGCGCGCCACCCCCAGGATACTGCTAAATTTTCCGCCGATCAGCATCTTCCCGTCCGGCTGAACTGCAGTGGCGAAAACATCATCGCCGACAATGCTGAGATTGAGTGTCCGGTCGAGGCGCCCGTCGGTTTCCATCCGGGCGATTCGATTGCGTGTCTCTCCTCCCATGCTGACGAATTGCCCGCCCGCCAAAATTTTTCCGTCCGCCTGCACCGCAACGGCATGAACAGGACTGCTGCCGGTCGGGTTGAACGAATCAGCAGATCCGTTGGGGTTGAGCCGGGCAATCTGACTGCGCGACTGACCGCCGATGGTGAAGAAAAAGCCGC
>JAZKGW010000020.1:203349-328202 GCA_040385685.1 Verrucomicrobiota bacterium
GAGGTGCGCCGAGCCGACGACGCCGATGGTGCGGACGTCGCTGCTGGCGTTCGGGTTGAAAGGGTCCGCCAAGCCAGTGGTGGCATCGAGACGGGCGATCCGATTGCGGGGCTGCCCGCCGATGGTCGTGAACTGCCCGCCGACCACAACCCGGCCGTCCGCCTGCACGGCGATGGAACGGACGGATCCGTCTGCGTTGGGAGTGGGATGAAACGCCGTATCCAGCGTGGCGTCAGGCTTCAACCGGGCGATGTAAAAGCGCGCCTGTCCGCCGATCTCGGTGAAGCTGCCGCCCACCAACGCTTTGCCGTCTGGCTGCACGACGATTGACCAAACCGAACTGCTCGCGCTCGGCTCGTACTGGAGATCAGCTGCGCCGGTGGTCGAATCGAGCCGGGCCATGCGAGTGCGCGGCAGTCCGCCGATGTTGGTGAAATCTCCGCCCGCGAGAATTCGGCCATCCACCTGCACCGCGAAGGAAAGAACCGCATTGTTCGCGTTCGGATCGAAGCCGGTGTCGAGCGAGCCGTCCATATTCAGCCGGGCGATCCGGTTCCGCGTGACGGTCGCTCCGCCGTTGGGCGCGAGCGTGGTGAACACGCCTCCCGCTAGAATCCTGCCGTCCGACTGGACTGCGATGGCATAGACAGCACTGTTCGCGTTCGGATTGAAACTGCTATCGAGGGTGCCGTCCGGGTTCAGCCGGGCGATGCGATTGCGCGGAACGGCCGCGGCACCGCTCGGAGAAAGGGTGGTGAAGTCGCCGCCCAGTAGAATCTTTCCATCCGGCTGGACGACCACCGCGCGAACCAAACCATTGGCGTTCGGATCGAACCCATCGAGCGCGGATTGCGCGCGGGCGGTGATGGCCACACCCCACAAGATCAATACCGCCGCCATGGTGAGCCGCACGGATGCCAGTCGTTCGAAGGTTCCTGCTAAACGAGAGCCAAGCCACGCCAAATGGGTTTCCGTAAAGGGGGATTTCATGGGAACTTTCCTGAGCGCGACGAACCTCTAACAATATCTCGTGGCTGATAGCATAGCTTTCCCGCCTGCTTTGCCAAGATCGTTTAATCAACGGTTCGTTGGCCGTCCTCATGAGTGGGGGTCTGCGGGGTAATCTCCGAATCGATCGGGATTCCAAAAGCAGCACGAGACGCTGTTCTAAATCCGATACACTTGAGGCAGTCATGCCCGATCCCGAACTCAGCTCAAGGCGGCCTGCCAGCGGGAGATCTCCGCCTTCACATTGTCAATAGACGGCGCGCCCGGATTGGTGCGGGCGGCGAGGGCTGTGTCCAGCGAGAAAACGTCCTTAGCATCCGAGCCGTAGGCGGGGTCGATGGCGGGGAGGACGAGTTGATCGAGCGGGTGACGACCAAAGGCATGCCACTTTGGCATGGTAATGTTGTCTATCACCTTCTAACGATTTGTCTGTCTCCCTCCGACCTGACAAAGGCACGCATCGTGTTCAGCTTGGGCTGAAGAATGGTGAATCGAGGAGGCGGACGTTGATGTCCGCCCTTTTTAAGGGTGGCCGGGCTGCCGTTGAAGTTCGATGCCGAGAAGGCAGACATCGTCGTCGAATTGACGGGTGTTTGAAAACTCGAGCACGCTTCCCAAAATGTCATCGAGCAAAGGATCGAGCGGCACATCGCTTCGATTGCGAATGAGTTCCATCAGGCGTTGCTCGAAGAAAGGTTCGCCTTGTTGGTTTTCAGGTTCCAACACCCCGTCGGTGAAGAGGATGAGGCGTTGGACATCCTGGAGGGAAAGCTCGTGGGTGGGGTAAACACTTCCACTGATGATGCCGAGGCCGGGTCCTTTTTCCTTCCGCCCGGTGGCGAGCTGATGGACGCCGGTGGTGGTGGCGATGATGGGGCCGGGGTGACCGGCGCAGGCATATTTCAGGGTATTTTCCCGGAGGTCGATGACTCCATAAAAAGCGGTGGCAAACATGGTGGCTCCGGCACGCTGGAGGATGGCGGCGAGGCCGACATTGAGGCCCCTTAGGAATTGGCCAGGGTCTTGGGCTTGGGCGCGTTGTTTTTCGAGCAAGCCGCGTAACATGGCGACGATCAGGGCGGAGCGCACGCCGTGGCCCATGACATCGCAGATGAGAATGCCTACGACATTTTCGGAAATGGGGATCACTTCGTAAAAATCGCCCGCCAACCCGGAGATGGGAATGTAGCGGGCACGGAAGGCCACGCGAGTGCCGTCATCGGACCGGATCGGGGGAAAATCGGTGGTGGAGAGAGCTTGCTGGATTTCCCGGGCGAGGTGGAGTTCTTTCTCGTAGGCGGCGTTTCGTTGTTGGAGTTCGATTGCCAGCTCAGTGGCCGCCTGCTCGGCACGGACGAGCTTGGTGACGTCATTCGAGACGCCGAAGGTGCCGCGAATGGTGCCTGAGCGATCCTTCCACGGGAATTTCGCGCTGAGCACCCAGGTATTTTTCCGGCCTTCGCCCCAGGTTTCTTCTTCGAGTAGTTCGGGCATGGCTTCACCGGTGGCGATGATGTTTTTCTCATCGCGATCGGCACCTTCGGAATGTTCGGATGAAAAGAAATCGCGGTCATGCTTGCCGACCATCTCGGAGCTGTCGGTGCATCCCATGCGCTTTGCCTTGCGCACATTGACGAGCACAAAGTGGGATTCGAGGTCTTTGAAATAAATCTGCAACGGGACGTGATCGATGAGTTGGCGAAGGATGTGCCGCTCTTCCTCCACCTGGGCTTCGGCATTTTTCCGCCGACTGATATCGATCATGGAGCCTGCGATGCGGATGGCATTTCCCGTCCTGTCGCGGATGACGGTGCCGCGAATTCGTAACCAGCGCCACAGGCCGCCACCGGTCCGTACGCGGGCATCGACGGCAAAGAGTTCGTCCCTCCCGACTTGTAATGCCTCTCTCAATGCGCGCTCGAGCGCAGGAACATCGTCCGGCGCGATGGCGTCGTGGGGGGCCAGAAAAATATTGGGTGCCTGGTGATCTCCGCATTCCAAAAATTCGAGAATGCGGCGGGAATAGTAGATAGCTTGCTCTCCTACCCACCAATCCCAAATACCTTCATTCGAGGCCCTCAGGGCGAATTCCAGTCGTTCAGACTCCAATTCTCGGGCATCGCCATGGGGATCGCGGACGGATTTCATCGCGATGTTGAAGCTGCCCTGAAATTCTTATGTTCGCAATGGGTTTCCGCCTCGGCTTGAGGCGTGTCGCGGCTTCAATTCAAAGGGCAGCCGTCCATTTCGCGATCTCCGCGGTGACATTGGCAATGGACGGCGCACCCGGATTCGTCCGTGCGGCGAGGGCCGTTTCTAACGAGAAGACGTCCTTGGCATCCGTGCCGTAGGCGGGGTCGATGGCGGTTAGATCGAGCTGATCGAGCGGCGTCTTGGTGGCGATGGCCTGGGCGACTGCCTTGCCGACGAGTTCGTGGGCGTGACGAAACGGGACGCCTTTTTTCACCAGATAGTCGGCGAGGTCGGTGGCGAGGAGCATCGGATCGGAAGCGGCGGCCTTGCAGTTTTCCTCGCGGAGTTCCAAGGCGGAGATCATCTCGGTGTTGACGGCGAGGATGAGGCGCAGGGTGTCCACGGAGTCGAACAGCGGTGGCTTGTCCTCCTGGAGGTCGCGGTTGTAGGTGAGCGGCAGGCCTTTGATGGCGACTAACAAGTTCATCAGGTTGCCGACGAGGCGGCCGGTCTTGCCGCGGGTGAGTTCGCAGACGTCCGGGTTTTTCTTCTGCGGCATCAGCGAGGAGCCGGTCGTGTGCGCGTCGGATAGAGAGGCGAACGCGAACTCGGCGGTGCACCACAGGATGAGGTCCTCGCTGAGGCGCGAGAGGTGGACGCCGCAGAGCGAAATGACGAACAGCACCTCGGCGATGTAGTCGCGGTCGGCGATGGCGTCCATCGAGTTGTTAGTGACGCCGTCGAAGCCGAGTTCGTCGGCGATGGCGCGGCGGTCGAGATTGATGGTGGAGCCGGCGAGCGCGCCGGAGCCGAGCGGGGAAATGTTGAGGCGCTTGCGGGCGTCGGCGAGGCGGGATTTGTCGCGCTCGAGCATTTCCACGTAGGCGAGGAAATGGTGACCGGCGGTAACCGGTTGGCCGCGCTGGAGGTGAGTGTAGCCGGGGATGACCGTGGCGGCGTATTTTTCCGCGCGGTCGAGCAGGGCCTTTTGCAGGCCGGTGATCGCGGCGAGCAGGCCGTCGATCTCGGTGCGGGTGTAGAGGCGGGTGTCGGTGGCGACTTGGTCGTTGCGCGAGCGGGCGGTGTGGAGTTTCGCGCCCGCCGCGCCGATGCGCTTGGTGAGCTCGGCCTCGATGTTCATGTGGATATCCTCGAGCGAGGTTTTGAACTCGAATTTCCCGGCCTCGATGTCGCCGAGGATTTCCATCAGCCCGCTTTCGATTTGGGAAAACTCATCGGCCGTAAGCAATCCGGCCCTCAACTGTGCGCGGGCGTGGGCGACTGACCCGGCGATGTCGTGCGGGAAGAGGCGCCAGTCATAGGAGATGGACTCGCCGAATTGCTGGACGAGTGACGAAGTATCTTGGGAGAAGCGGCCTTTCCACATGGCGGTGAGATTCTGTGAGTGAAGTTTTCCGCAACGGGAATGCGGCGGGCTGATTTGAATCGGAACGCGGGCCGATGAAACGCGAAAAATTTCCCGATTTTCGCTTCGTTACGAAACAAGGGTTTGCAATCCCCTCATGCTATCAGATGAATCAGGAGCGACCGATGTCCCGGAGTTTTCCGGACGTGGTCGCTTCAACCCCAAGCCCCCTGAAACCATGTCCAACATCATCCCCATGATCAGCTCCGGCACCGCCGGCCCACTCGCCGTCCTCCATTTGCCACGCCTCTGGCTCAAAGCCTCGCTCGGCGCGGCTGGCAAGCTCCACCCGGATTATCCGTCCTGCGGCCACGGCTACGACCAGATGGTCCTCGACGGCCTTGGCCTCGACAAAGCCGCGTTTGAAAGCTTCATCGCCGATAGCAAGCCCACCTATCCGCAATTCGAGTCCTGGGTCCTCGCCCAATCCGGCGGTTCGCTCGATGCAGCCGCGGTCGCGAAATTGAATGCCGCCATCACCGGCTACATCCACGCCGACGAGGTTCGCACCGCCGTCCTCTCCGCTAACGAAATCCCCGATGAGGGAAAAATCCGTGATGCCGTCATGCTCAACAATCTCGACGACTGGCTCGGCTTCCACAAAGAAGTGATCGCCGGTTGATATCGCCATCCAATGCTCCGCCCCTCATGGATCCACTCCGTGGGGGGTATTTCATTGGCGACGCAAAGACCGATCTCAAATCCGCCCACGGGTCCTGCAACTGCCCAAGGCCGGCGGAAATCACTTGGCGGGAATATCGACCTTGGTGGCAGCCATGATTGCCTCCTGCGATGCCTGGCCGAGAATAACGCGGCCTTTTCCGGCTAACGACGTATTTTCGCCTTCCTTGCTCATGCCTTTGGGAAGGTCAACGAGGAACATCCTTTTATCGTTTTCCGGGATCGCCATGCCTACCGGCAAACCGACTGTAGCATGCTTCTTAACGGCAGGAAGCGTGCCGAATCCGAGACGGGCCTTGGCGGAGTCCACTAACGTGTTGTTGAAATGAAGGCCGAGTTTCTGGGTCACGGTGCCGTCGTGATCGATGATGACTTCGCATGCCGATAGAACGGCAATAGCGATGAATGCATAGGTAAGCCGGAGAAACGCCGGACGCTTACCACGGGGGGAGTGGTACTTTTTCATGTTGGGGGGGATTGAATCGTCTCTTTCGAAGCGATTGACACAGCGAATAGCGTTTTTCCCCGGCAAATCAAGCAAACTCTGATCGCCCTACGCGATCGCGTAGGGTGCGACAGTCGGCAATCTCGACACCCTGTCTGATATAAACCGACGTTCAACCGTTCCCAGGAAAAACCGTTCAATCCCTATCAGAATTGAAACCGGTCCTGGCAAAACTAACATTGCCAGTGGATCCCCGCTCCGTCCTTCAGCCGAAGATCCGCTCAAACGTCCAGTAGAGTCCAACGGCCCCAATCAACCCCGACGCCACCTTCCTAACAACACCAAACCCCGGCTTATTCAAAAACCAAACCGTCACAGCAAATGCAGACGCCAGCACTGTCACCTGTCCCAGCTCCACGCCGAGGTTGAATCCGACCAGCGGCTCGATGACTTGACCCTCGGGCAGTTCCAACTCCTTCATCACCGAGGCGAAACCCATGCCGTGAAGCAGCCCCAGTGCGAAAACCAGCGCCACCCGCCACGGCTTCAATTCCTTCACCCACAAATTTTCAATTCCCACATACGCGATGCTCAGCGCGATCATCGGCTCCACCACTTTCGCAGGAGCCGTGAAAACTCCGAGCACCACCAGCGCGAGCGTGATCGAGTGCGCGACGGTGAACGCGCTGGTCTGCCAGAGCAGCGGCTTCCATTTCGGTTGGAGCAAAAACAGCCCGAGGATGAAACAAATGTGATCCAGTCCTAACGGCAGGATGTGTCGGAATCCCTGCACGGTCCATGAGAGCAGCGACGACTCGTTCCCCGCTGTCACCGCCCCGTCCGCGCCGATCATCATGAGCTCCACCGGCTTGGCCTTCGGCGCGAGACGCAGCAACTTCAACTCCGGCACCTTCACCTCCAGCGCCAATGGCTCGTCCTCGTCATCCTGCCAGGTCAGCTCCAACAGCCCGGTTGTTTCCGCTGGAAACCTCCCGCGCAGGTCGATTCTAACCAGCGAATTGCCATCATCATTCTCTTTCAGCTCCGGCAGTTCGGCCTTCGTGTATTCCGGGAAGCTGAACTCCGCAGCCAACCGCTTGCCATCCAACGTCAGCACGAAGGTTTCTGTTAAAAACTCCGCGGCCACTTCCCGCATCACCTTGTGGTCGGCCGCATCCAGCTTTTTCACCCAGTCGTTGCCAGCCGTCCGCGGATCACCCGGAGTTCCAGGCGGCACTTTCGGCCCGTCCTCAGGGTAAAGCGCCCACGCCTCCAGCCAGACGGAACCCTCCCAGCCGCCATTTCCCGCGGTGATTTCCGCCCTTACCTGCTTCATCGAGTGCGCGTCGGAAATTCCCGCCATTGCCAGAAGCCAAGCCCCAATCACCAGCCACCGCCGAAAAATCCCGATCACCTGCTCTACCATAGGCCGCCATCTACGTCCGGTTCCCGCGCCATGCTGTCATTCCTTCTTACGTTTGAAGCCGTAAACTCCGGCCATCTCCAGCATCAGTTTCTCAAGCTGGTCATAATACTCCTTCTCCGGAAGTTCGGCCTTCCGTTTGCGCAGGGCATCAATCGCCAATTCGAGCTTGGCCCTATCCTGCTTCGCCTGCGCAGGAAGCGAATCACCGGATGATGTTAGGAAATGAATCTCCCGGGCGATCTCACCATCCGGACTCACCGATTTCCCGATCGCCTCCGCCCGGAGGCCTTTGAAATTTTCGACCGGGGTGCCGCGGCCATCGCCATTGTCGTCGATCACGGCGTGCTCCTGGACCACGCGTTGCGCGTCCTCGTAGAAAGCGCGCGTGCCCGCCGCCGCGCGGAATGCCGCCTCCAGCAGTGAGAGCGAACCGTCAAGGTCGAGATCGGCGTCATCGGCTGTTAGGGCGTCCGCGAATTTCTCGCCGAAGCGGGTGAAATTCCGTTCGCCTCCACTGCGGGTCGAGGAAATGATCACCCGGTTCTTGCCGGAGAGCGCGGTGACAAACGGGTTGCTGGCTGAGAACAGATTGAGGACGACCAGGCGACGGGTGAATGGTTTCAACAAATCTCTAACTGCGGTGGAATCGATGTCGGGTCCACGCAAGTTGAAGTTCGCGGTGCGTCCGTCGAAACTGCCGTGACCGATCCAGACGAGCCACAGGTCGCCGCCGTCCTTGGGCAGCGCCGTGATGGCCTTTTCCACGGCCGGCCGAGCTCCCTCCGGGGAAATTTTCTCCAAACCAATCGTGCTGACATCCATCTTCGCTTTGGCCGCGAGGTCTTGCCACGCCTTGGCCTGGCGGCGGAATTCCTGCTCGTAGGTCACGGTTCCCGGCTCGCTGACAACGATCACCATCGCGCGTTCGTCCAAAGCGGCGCGCGCCTCGCAGAATAACAGAATCAACAGGCAAAGGAATTTCATGGCAGTTTCTTCCAGCGACGCAGCGACCATTCCCCGATGAAGCAGGCCAGCGCGACGGCCAGCCAGATGGGCGAATGCCACAGCGGCTCGGAGCGAGTCTCCGTGACCGGCATCGGCAGGTCCTTCAATCCCGCTATGAACTCGTCGAGCCCGTCGGGTGTTAGGATCCGGCCGCCGGTGGCGGTGGCAAGGCGGTTCATCGCCGCCATGTCCGGCTTGATCGCCAGATATTCGTCGCGCAGTGCGTTGACCACCCAGCCGGTCCGCGCGGTGAGAGCGGGTTTGCCGTCCGCGGCGCGAGTGATTGCTTCCGCCAGATAGGGGCCCGGTTCGGTGGCGGTGTGCAGCGCTTCGAGCGTCCCGGCTTTCGACGCATGGGGTCGCGGGGAAATGCTGGTCCACGTGCCGTCCGGTCGCCGGACGCGCAGGGTGACCCCGCCGGCTTCGTCGGGTTGGAAATCGTCGCCCAGCAGTTCTGTGGTGACCATCTGCCCGCCTGCCGCGGATTCCGCTTTCACCGCCAGCGGGCGCGGCACGTCGGCTAACAACCAGCGCGTGGTTTGCCGCCAGGTCTTGTCCAGATCGGCGCGGTCTTCGGGCCCGCGCAATCCCCAGCGCCAGAGGTCGCCGATGGCGAGCACCGCGGTTCGGCCACGGCCATAGCGCCGGACGGCTAGCGCAGGACTCGAGCCCTCGGCCAGTTCGAGTTTCCCGATCTCCGTCGCGCCGGGCCGGAGGGCGGGCAGGCGGTGGACGTTTTGAAATTCCGGCATCGCTTCTATCCGCCGCGCCTCGTCATCGTCGGTCGCGCGCAACCTCGCCCACGGTTCGAGCCGCCCCTCGCGGGTCAGATTCAATCGTCCGGCCACGGGCGCGCCCGCCGGTGTCGCGGGATCCAGATAGACCGGCAGCATTTCGCCGATAGGCGTGCCGTTGTAGCCACCGGTGTCGAGCGATTCAGCACCACCTAACATGATTACGCTGCCACCCCGTTCGCTAACAAAACGCTGGAGCAGGCGTTGTTGTTCGCGATCGAAGAATGCTGCCTCCACGTCGTCGATGATCACCGTATCGAAGGGAAACAGCTCGGCAGGAGTCTTCGGGAAACCGGCGGCAAGTTCGCCATCCTTCTGGTTCATGCGGATGAACACCGGCTCGTCGAAACGCTCGGCCTCTTCCTGCGCCTCGAATCCCCGGTAAAGCGGATTGCTGCGTTCGCCCGCGCGACTGCGGTAGTCGAACTTCGGCTCACGCCGCGCAATCCGGATCAGGCTGGTCACGCGCACCTCGGGATCTTCCTCCAGTGCGCGTTTGAGAAACTTGTGCTCGTAGTTCGGCCTGCCTCCCAGATAGAGCACGCGGTAGGGGCCGGTGTCGCGATTGGCCGCCACGATCCGGCGGTTGTTTTCGAGAGTCGCTTCCTGCAAATCGCCGGAGTTTTCCAATGCCACTTCCACGTCGAAAAACGCGGTGCCGATCTCCTCCGGCCGCACCTGAAAGCGAGCGATCCACGTCTCGTCCTCCTTGGAAATGACCTTCCGCTCCTGCCCCAGCAATTTCCCGCCGTGCTCGCGAACAGTGGCCACCACGGTCTGTCCGACCACTCCGCGGGCGGCGATGGTGGCATCGACCATCACCGGCGCGTCCTCGAACAACGTCGCCTGCGCCACGGCCGCATTCACTGATAGATCCACCAAGCTCTGCTCGGGCGCGAGGACCAGCGGGAATGTCCGCGGCAGTCCATGGAGTTTTGAATCGATGGCGGCGCTGTCAGTAGGGCTACCATCCGTAATGACGAGGATGCCGGCGAGAGGTCGCCCCTGATAGCGGTCGCGCAGATCCCCGAGTGCCCGGGCGAGGGCAGAACCGGGACCGTCGAATGATAGCGGAGTATCCTCCGTCGGCTTGCCGAGACGCACGTCGAAGGTGAATGAATCGACGACAAAATCCGCCGCCAGTTTTTTCTGCCAGCCATCCGGGTCCGGGCGGATGATTTCGTTCAATCGGTCCGCGCGCGAGCGCGAGCCGCTTTGATCCTTCAGCGTCATGCTCGCGCTGGTGTCCAACAGCACGGCCCAGTGGTTGGTGCCCGGCCGGTTGAACGACCTAACCACTTCAGGCCGCAGAATGAATCCCAGCAGAAACACGAAGCCAATCCATTTCAACGACCCTGCGAGCCACCGAACGCCGACTGGCATCGAGTGTTTCCGGCGATAGCTGAAGAACAGCCCGATCGCAACGGCGGCCAACACTAACAACCCGGGGACCAGCCACTGAATTTCCGTCCAAACGATCTTCATTTGCCGAGTTCCTCAAAATAACGGCGCACGATTTCCGCATAACGCTCTGGAACGGGATCGCGGCCGACCGGCGCGAGCGGATCCTTCCGGTCAAGCTCGTGCAAGCGCGCATCCAATTTCCCGGCAGCTTCGGTTAGAGGCCGGAGCACTCCCTCCTCAAGCGCGGCCTGATCCGGCTCCAGCGAGTGGCGTTTGAAATCCTTCCTCATCTCGCGGCTGGCCTTGCGGGCGCGGGCGACGGCCGATTGCGCTTCAGGATCCTCCACCACGGCTTCGAGATCGGATAGCCGTTCGCTCCATTCCCTGAAATCCTCACCCGTGATCGATGATCGGCCACGGCGGGAACCACCAGACTCTCGGCCGGACCCTCGTCCTTCCGCGGGTGATGATGCTTGAGCCTGCCCTTGACCGGAGCCGGGATTGCTACTGGGGGAACTCCCGGGCTCTCCTGTTTCGCCAGGCTGGCCCGCTGTTTGACCGGGCTGGCCGTTCTCACCGGGTTTACCGGCCTGTTCGCCAGGCTGGCCACCTTCTCCCGGTTTGCCTGCCTGTTCACCGGGTTCGCCACCTTCGCCTGGTTTGCCTGCCCGCTCACCGGGTTCCCCGCTTTCGCCTGTTTTTCCTGCCTGCTCACTAGGTTCCCCGCCTTCGCCTGGCTCGCCTGCTTGTTCACCGGGTTTGCCGCTTTCGCCTGGCTTGCCATTTTCCTGCGGTTTGCCGGCGGCTTGTTCGGCGAGGCGTTGCAATTCGTCGCGAGCATAGCGGAGCGCTTGTGCTTCGTTCCCAAGAATTCGCTCCGCCGCACCTTCAACTTCGCGGGTGAGTTTCGAGATGCCGTCGGCAGCCCGGTTAGATGCAACCTCGCCGGGTGCTTGTTCCATTTGCTCAAGCGCCTTGGCGATGCCGTTCTGGTCCGCCTGGCGCAATGCTTCGGCAAGATCCTGCGCGACGAGCGGCTCGGCCTTCTCCGCGGTTTCGGCAGTTTCGCGGATGCCATCGAGGAGCTTCTTCAAATCCTCGCGCTGTTGGGCGACTTGCGGTTTTGCCTCGGCATTGTCACTCAGGTCGGGTGCCTTTGGCGCTGCCGGTTCGGCGGACGGGTCACCGAGCTCGCGCTGGCGTTCATCCAAAGCACGGGCGTCCTTGCGGAGTTCGCGGAGTTGTTCGGCCAATTGCGCGGCGCTGGTCTCGCGAAAATCGTCGTGAAGTTTTTCCAACGCCTCCTCAGCCCGCCGGCCGGAAGCGAGTGCTTCTCCCAGCTTGTTATCCTTTAACTCCTCGTTGGCTTGCCGGGCCTTCTCGCGGGCATCATCCAGCGCCTTGTTCTGTTGGGGTTGCGTCGCCTGCTGCGCCGGATCGGAAGTCTTCTGCCGGAGGTCATCCACATCGGCCAAAAGCTCCTTCTGCTGCTCACGGAGCTGCTTGAGTTGGCGCTCGATCTCCGCCTTCTTCGCGGCCGTGTCGGCTTGAGTGAGGGCCGCCTGCAACGCTTGCATTTCCTCGTTGAGATCGCGCTGGCGTTTGGCCAGTTCATCGAGCCGCTTGAGGATTTCCATCGCCTCGTTCGCCTTGCCGGCAGTCTCGGGCTTCGCCTCTTTCTCCGCCTGATAGGGATTGTCCATCGGCTTCAGATCAAGATCGTCCTTGGGCTTTTCCTCGGCGGAAGATGACTCCCCTTCCCCCTGCGATTGCACCATCATCGTCTTGTTGCCCTTGAGTTGATAGAGATGGCGCAGCGCGGTCTGTTCGTGGCCGATGGCCGGCTCCAGCGGCGCGGCGGAAGTCTTCTCATGGGCCTGGGTCAGCTCGGCAAGCGCGTCCTTCATCGCCAGCCGGGCGTCAGTTAGAATTTGCCGGATCGCGGGGTCGATCTGTTCGGCCTCCATGGCAGCGGCGGTTTCCATAGCGATTTCCTGCGAGCTGCGCAGGGTCTCCAGATCTTTCGCCGGCGGCGGAGTCACCGCGATTTCGGTGTGGTCGCGACGGAGGTTCCAGGTGGAATTGAGAATTCCCGTCTGCGTCTTGATGAGATCCGCCGCCGGGTTCGAGCCGGGCGGTCCGGGCGGAGCGGACTGCTGATAGAATTCCTCGTCAAAATCCCGGACCTGCATGAGGTGGATGTCCCCGTTCACCCGGCGCTTGTTGCCGTCCGGCCCGATGTCCTCGGCCCAAGCGTTCCACATGAGGACGTCCTTGGGATGAGCATCCAGGGATTCGAGATCGACGAGTTGGGAAAGCAGCGGACGCTTGTCGCCGGGTGCCGGGCTGCCGGCGATTTCCTGCCATTTCTCGCCATCGAGCGTGTATCTCAAGCCGTGGGCGAGGAGCGCCGAGTCATCGGTCACGCGCGCTTCCAAGCGAACTTCCTGGATCGGCGTCACCTTCTCGTTCTTCTGCGGCAACACGACTTGGACAACAGGTGCCTTGTTAGGGATCACCTTGATGTCGAGAATGTCCTTGCGGCTGTTCCTGCGGCCGGCGCTGTCGGTGAGAACGATTTCATAACGAGCGCTTTCCGTGAGGGTCATCGAAAGGTGAAAACGCGAGGACTCCGCGGCATCGGCTGACAAATTAATCGGCTCCTTGTTCTTCGCTACCAACGAGGCGGACAGGCCGGGGAGATTCGCGACGAGCGTGAGATCCATCCTCGTGTTTTCTTCCGCCCGGATAGCGCGCGGGTCCTTGATGGTTTCAGGCGGCTTGCCCAAATGCCCGGGGAAATGTAGAACCACCTCCGACTGGCGCAACGCCGGAAGATCAAAAACTCGAACGGTGTAGGAGCGGGTCGCCCCCTCGGGCGTGACTACCTTGTAAGTCAACGGTCCCGCAACGGCGGCAAGCCGCGCCTGATAGACTGGACCGGTGAACGGACGGGTGAGCGGAATACTTTGGACAAGCCCCGTCTCATCCGTGGTTTCCAAAGTCGCGGTTGCGGGTGGTGTGTCACCGAACTGCGCCTGCACGGTGAGCGGGCTGCCGCGCTCGATCTCGACATCGCCGGGTTCCACCGCGAAATCGAGAACGGCGGCTGCCGCTTTGATTTGAGCGATCGCGGGAACCTGCTTTGCCACGGGCCTCAGCATCAGGCAAGTCGCAGCGATGATGAAAAGAAAGCCCGCCAGATTGGCCAAACGAAGGCCGGTTAGACGCGGTCGCGGCACCAGCTCGATCCAATGGTCCCGCGCCGCCGAGACTAGCGACATCAGGACCACTTGGCTTTGGAGAAACGTCAGTGAGCTGGCCCCGGAGTCCGGCGCTTGATCCAAAGCGGCTAACAATCCGGTCTCCAGCTCGGGATGTTTCGCCTCGATCTCCCTCGCGATCCGGCGGGGATCGTTCAACCCGCGGCGACTCCAGAGGAACACCCCGACCGATGCCGCTAACAGGATCATCCCAAGCGCGGGCGCGAGGATCCGCGCGGGGACGCCATTTTTCCAAAGCAGCCACCCGACGACGAGACCCAGCCACCAGGTAATGGCGAGGCCACCGTGGAAGCGCTGGCGGCTGCGACGGGCGGCGATGTCGCGGAGGATGGCGTGCAGCTTGTCGATCATGGCGTGACGGGAGTTAGACGTTTGGAGGCAAGGGCGGCCCACGCGGTTTCCGCGAGTAAAAAGCCGGCGGCTGCGACGAGCGCCCACCAGCCGAAGCGCTGGCGGCGTTCCTGTTCGACATTGGAAATCTCAGCCCGGACTTCGGCAGTTTGGACGGTGAACTTTGGTGGATCAAGAGGCAGGCCAAGCGAGCGCAGTTCCGACTCCGGCAACGGTGTCAGCTCGGACTCGGATGGATCGAGTTGGACGGAGAATGCGAAGTTGTCTCCCCGATAGATCCCCGGGGCATCGGTGGCGGTGAACTGAACACCGGGCTGGACATCCACCTTCACGCCATCCGGCTTGGTGACCCTGGAAGGAGCCGCAAACGACTCCCCGACCACAAGCGGAGCCCGCCGGTTCGTCGGAACTGCGAGCAGCGAGTGAAGCAGAGGCGCGAACTTGGTCGTCAGCGCGAGCTGGCTGTCCGCCGGCCGCCAGGTGGTGGTTAGAACGTGGAGGGTTCCCTTGCCGATGGAAAAGGTGATCCACTCGGGATCGCCGGAATCGAAGCGCGCAAGCACGTTTCCGCTAGCCACGAGGTCGGGCGCGAGGATGCGGTATTTCCAAAACCGGATGCCACTGAAGTCCGAGTAACGGGCATCGGCAAACGGCGCGAAGACGCTGGAGTTGAAATCGATTTCACCTAACCGCGCGTGGTCGTCCACCTTGGCCTCCCGCGCGACTCCAGCTTTCGTGCCGAGGATCTTGGCGATCGAGGCGGCGGACTCTGTGTCGCGCACGGTGAACAAGGCGTTGCCTCCGGCTTTTAGAAATCCCTGCATCGCGGCGATCGCCGGATCATCCAGTCGGCCATCGGCGATCGTTAGAGAGGGTGCGTCCTTGGGAATTTCGGCGCGGATTTCGACGTCGTAATCCGGAGTCGATTGCAGGGCGCGGCTCAGGAAATACGCGCTCTCATTTGTATCGGTGACCGCCGTTTGGCCGGGATACCAAATCCGCGCCACCGGGCGGGCGGGCGTCGTCCACGATACCTCGTTGTCGAAGGTGAAATCGTCGCCGGTCAAGGTAACCCGGCCTTCGGCGGGAAGGTTTGGTGGCGCGTCAAAGATGGCGCTTTCACCCTGCGGCACCGAGATCGTTAGAGGCTGCCCATTCCACGAGAGGGTGAAGTCGGACTTTGCCGAGCCTTTGGAGTTCGTCACCCGCACCCGGGATGTTAGTTTCTCCGGCGGAAGGATCCTGATACCGGCATTGGTCCAGCCTTTGGCCCGCGTGATCGGATGGACAATGATCTGGAGTTGGTCCGGCCACGCTTCGCCGCGCAACCGGTCCAGCGACGCGCCTTTTTGGAAATCACCGATAACGTGAAGCTTCATGGGAACATCCTCGCCCGCCGCGGCCACGGCGGCTAGTAGCGAGGCGTCGAGATGAGTCGCGTTCCAATCAGCCTTCACCGCCGAAAGCGCGGCCAGCGCGGCGGATTTCCGCTCGCCGTTTGTTAGTTCGCGGGCGCGCTCAGAACCTAGCAGTGGACGCAAGCGGTCGGAGAATGTCCCGACCGCAATGCAGTCGGTTGCGGAGAATCCTTCGACAAGCTTGTTGGCTGTTAGCAACGCCTGATCCAGGGGCTTGCCGTGCATGCTGGCACTGGTGTCGATGAGGATGAAGTTCGTCACCGCGCCATCGGCAGTCACGGCCTTGGTCTTGGACGGGAAAAACGGCCGGGCGAACGCGAGGATCAGCAACGCAAGCGCGACACAGCGCAAAATCAGCAACACCACATCCTGCAAGCGCGAGCGTCGTTTCGTCACCGGCGGGCTGGCCTCCAGAAACATCAGCGAGGAGAACGCGACCGTTTCCTTTGGCCGGTTCTTCCGCAGATGCAGCAGAATCGGCAGCGCGACGGCAGCCAGTCCTGCTAGAAACAATGGAGCGAGAAATGCCATGGCGGGTCAATGGCTGCGGGTTCGGGAAACACGGGGGCCGCGGCTCTGGCGGTCCGAGAGATAAGTGTGAAGCGCGGATTCAAGGGGCCTGTCCGTGGGGAGAAGATGGTGGAGAATCCCCAGCGTATCGCAGAGGGTTTTGAGCCCCTGCTGGTGGGCGTTGAACTTCTTCAAATACCCGGTGCGGATCTGGTCAGGATCGGCGGGAAGTGTGCGACCGGATTCCAAGTCTTCGAAATTGACCGAGCCCTCGAAGGTGAAGCCGATTTCCGCCGGATCGAGCGTCTGCAGCAAGGTGACGTCATGTCCACAGGCCGCGAGCGAGGACAGCGGCGCCTTCAACTCCTCCAGCGGTGTTAGAAAATCCGAGATCACGAAAATCACCCCACGCATCCGGCCACGAGACAGGATCGTTTCCACCGGCGCGTGCAGTCCCGCGGATTTCCCCAAGGCCGGACGGCCGAGCGCGGCGAGGATCGCGTGGAGATGGCCGGAGCGGTGGCGCGGCGGGAGGTAGTCGCGCGGCACCTCGTCAAACGTCAGAAGCCCGACCTCATCGCCTTGCTGATGGAGAAACACGGCAAGCGTCGCGGCGAGCGTGCGGGCGTATTCGAGCTTCGTGTAGGTCAGCGAGCCGTAGCCCATCGAGCGGCTGAGATCTAGCAGGATGTGGCAGCGGAGATTGGTTTCTTCGCGGAATTTCCGAATGAACGTGCGATCGCGACGGGCGAGGACTTTCCAATCGAGGAAACGGATGTCGTCGCCGGGGACGTAGGCGCGGTATTCGGCGAACTCGGCGGAAAATCCGTGCCGCGGACTGCGGTGAAGCCCTTTCCAATAGCCTTCGACCACCGAGCGCGCCCGCAGTTCCAAATCACGGATCCGCATCAACGCCGCGGGATCGGCGTAGATGGAAGGACGCGGCGATTTGGGGGCGGGATCCATCAGGGGAGCGGAACGTGTTTGAGCAGGCGATCCACGATGCCGTCCGGCGTGACGCCCTCGGCTTCGGCGCGAAAATTCGTGAGCACCCGGTGGCGCAGCACGGCGTGGGCCAGCGCGCGGATATCGTCCGGCGTGACGTGCGTGCGGCCGGCTAACAGTGTGCGCGCCTTGCCGCCGATGACAAGGCATTGCGCCGCGCGCAGGCCCGCGCCCCAGTTCACCCATTCGTTGATGAAATCCGGCGAGCCCGGACGGTTAGGGCGCGAGGCGTTCACCAGCCGCACGGCGTAGCGGGCGGTTTCCTCGGCGATGGGAGTCTGTCTAACGATTTCCTGGAACGCCAGCAGATCCTCACCGGTGAACAGCGCCTGGATCGGCTCGGGGCGGACCGAGGTCGTGCGCGTCACGACGGCGACCTCGTCATCCTCGCTCAGGTAGTCGATGCGGATGTCGAACATGAAGCGGTCGAGCTGGGCTTCGGGAAGCGGATAGGTTCCCTCCATTTCCACCGGATTCTTGGTGGCGAGGACGAAGAAAGGCTCGGCGAGCACATATCTAACGCCTGCGGCGGTGACCTGATGTTCCTGCATCGCTTCGAGCAATGCGGACTGGGTCTTGGGCGGGGTGCGGTTGATTTCGTCGGCCAGGATGAGATTGGCGAACAGCGGGCCTTTCACGAATTCGAGACGCCGGCCGCCCTCGGGCGTCTCTGCTAGAATTTCAGTTCCGGTGATATCGGCGGGCATCAGGTCGGGCGTGAACTGGATGCGGTTGAACGACAAGTGGAAGAGCTGGGCGGTCGATTGGATGAGCAAGGTTTTCGCCAGGCCGGGAGCGCCGGTGATCAACGCGTGCCCGCCCGCCAGAAGCGCTATCAACAATTGCTCGATGACATCGTCCTGGCCGCGGATGACCTTGGCGAGTTCGCGCTTGATCCTGACTTTTCCTTCCGCGATGCGCCGGACGAGCGCTTCTTCGATGGCGTGTGAATTGGTTGCTGCAATCATGAATGTTCTCTCAGTGGGTCATCGAATAGACGATGATGTTGATGCCCATCGGGTAGGCTTTTTTCTCGCTGAATTCCTTGAAGTAGTAGGGATCCTCGCCCTCGCGCTCCCAGCCGTCGCCAAGGTCGGTGTTGCGACAGATGATGACCATCATGCGGCCCTTCACGTCGAAAATGCCGTAGTAGTGGGCGCCTTTTCCGCCCTTCTCCCAGAAGATGCCGGTCTCGCGGCCGCTCATCGCGTAGTCGATCGATGGCACCTGCACCTTCTCCTTGAGTTGGAAGACGGTGCTGTAAATCGCGTGATCGAGTTCGAGTTCCTTGATCGGCCTATCAGGGAAGACCTTCATCATCTGATCGCGAGTGTTCTCCCATTCCTCTTCGCCCCAGAAATCGTCGATCATGAGAAAGCCGCCGTTCAGGAGGTGGTCGCGCAGGATCTTGATCTCCTCGTCCATCAGGTCCAGCGAGCCGGTCTCGAGGGTGTAGAGAAACGGGTGCTTTTTCATTTCCGGATCGAGGATCGAGACGATGAGCGGCTCGGGATTCACCCTAATCGAGGTCATCTGTTGGAGCCGGAAGGAAAAATTCAGATCGCTGTCCGGATAGTCGGTGGCCCAGCGGCGATGGTTCTCCGGGCGCAGCCTGACGAAGCGGAACGTGTCATCGGGGAAGCGCGGGTCATTCTCCCATTTCGCGACGCCGCGGCGGTCGTCTGCGGACCGGCGGCCATAACGTTGCCGCTGAGCGTGCACCGAGGTCGCGAGGGCGATCCATAACAGAATGACGGTGGCGCGGAGGATCATGGCGATTTGGTGAGTTGAACGAGAAATTCCAACGCCGCTTCGAAACGCGGATTGTCCTCCAGGGCTTTCAACACCTGCCGCCGCGATTCGTCTCGGTCGCTGTCGCGGAGAATCTTCGCGAGTTCAATCCGGAGCCGGCCGGCGTCGAGCGTTTCCAAGGCGAGCAAGGACAAATACGCATCGCTGGCCGGGGCACCGGTTTCCTTCGCGGCCGCGATCAGGGTTCGATACGCCTGCTCCTGGAACGGATTGGTTTCGAGCATCCGCTGGCCGTCGGCAAGTCGTTCGGGGGCGGAAACCTTGCCACTGATCTGCAGTAGGCGGGCGGCGGCTTCCGAGGCGTTCGAATCGATTTCCAGCAGCTTCTTCAAAGCGGTCCGTTCGCCCGCCTCGTCGCCGAGTCCGCGACAGGCGAGTGACAAGGCGTGGTAGGGATTGAACTCCTCGCGGTTGTTCGGCTCGGCGGCAATGAGTGCCTCGATGCGGGTTTTGGCATCCGGCCATTTTCCTTCCTCCGTGAGTTTGGAAATCCACATCATCGCCGCCGCGTAGCGCTTGGGATGGGCGGCAACCCAAGTTGCCGGGTCCTTGCGGTATTCGACGTATTCCTCGTCGGTTAGCGGAGACCAGTCGAGATCCGGGCCATAAGCGGCGGCGATCTTTTTCGCGCGATCCAAGAAGGCGGTTTCCAATTCCGGGAGCGGCAGCGTCCTTTTCGAAAGTGCCATTTCTATCGATTTTCCCGCCGAGAGATCCACGAGGATCGAGCGCATGGCAGCGATTCCGAAGCGCTCGACCACGAACTCCGCCACCAGCGAGGCGTGGTAGTAGCCGAGCATGATGTCAGGTCCGGCGAACGACTCGTCGAGCTTTGCGATTGGCGGAACCTTGCCTGATAGAAAGCGTTCGCGATATTCCGAGGTCATCCCCTGCCCCCAACCGGGCCGGACCTGGCGTTCCTCATAGACGCTTATACCTTCCGAAAGCCAGCGGGGAATCCGGTGGCGGCTGGCTGATAGAGTGATCGCGTGGGCCATTTCGTGCCACACCACTGCTTCCCAATTCGCCCTTCCGAGCCGGCCGCGCGGGCTGGTGGTGGTAATCAGCGGCCCGAAGCAGACGCCGAGGAACGATTCACCGCCCGGTAGTCCGAATGTCCGGATCGCGAAATCCTCCTGCTTCGGCAGCATTTCCACCATCACCGGTTGTGACAGTTTGACTTGGTATTTCTCCGCCAAAGTCCGCTTCGCACGGGCTGCCAGCTCCAGCGCGCGGGTTCCGAAAACCACCATGTCCTCGGGCGACATGCGGAGTCGCACGCCGTCTTTTTCCCGCACGGGAAAGCCCTGCAACTTGTCGCGCAGCGTGATCAGGTTGAACGCCGCGACATGATAGGGATCCAGCTCGTGGGCGAGCGCGACGTTTTTCCACCCCTCCTCCAGCTGCCCGAACCGAAGTTGGTTCGAACCCAGTTCAAAATGGATCGAAGGCGATTCCGGATCCTCCTCGCTCGCCTGCTTCAGATAGACGATAGCCTCGGCAAACCGGTAATGCGCGGCGAGAGTCACGCCGACGATTTCGGACACCCGGGGATTGCCCTTCCAGAACTTGCGGGCGTTCTTGAGCGCTTTTTCCGCCCCCTCGGCATCCTCACCTAACAAGGCAAGCGCCGCCAACTGCGCCCACGCTTCCGGGTGATCGGGATTCACCGCCAGCACTTGATCCAGGGCCGCCTTCGCCCCGTTTGAATCGCGGCCGCCGCCGAGCTTCTCCGCTCTGACTAACAGCGCTTCCGTGAATTTCGGATTCGCCCGCAGCGCGAGATCTAGGTAGCTGGAAATCCCGTCGTCCGGATCCTGCAATTCCCTGGGCGGCGCCACTCCGGCTTGTTCCAGACCGAGAGAAAACTCCGGATCGCCGGGAAACCGCTTGAGCCCTTCGCGGAAATTTTCCGCCGCCAGCTCGCGGTCGTGATGCGCGAGTGCTAGCCGGCCGATGGCCAGATACGCCGCGCGACCCGCTGGGTCCGCCTTTTTCGCCGGATCCAAAATCCCTTTGAGCACTTCCTTAGCGTCGACCTGTTCCGTGAGGACCAATTCGCCATACGCCACCGTGGCGCGGGACTGGCCGGCAACCGGCGGGTCAGGCTGGATCTGCAAGGCCTGGCGAACCACCGACCTCGCCTGCGACGCCTGGCCGTTGGCACGCAGCGCATCGGCGAGTTCCAGCGACAACTCCGGGTCGAACTGCGAACGCCGCCACAAACCCGTCCCGCGGGCGACCGCTTCCTTGTATTTTCCCGTCTCTAGCAGCGTGCGGACTTCCAAAGCGGCGAAGGCCGGGAAATCCTCCTGCAATTGGGTATTCTCGGCACAGGCCTTGAGGCAGGCCGGGTAATCGCCTTCCAGAAACAGAGCCTGCGCTGCTTGGAGTGCTTGGGCCGCGACCGTCGTCGATGAGAGGGCAAGCACGCCGCCGGCAAGCGCGAATCCCAGCCAATGGTTTCCATCCCGTTTCACTGTCCCATGGCTACCAGCGCATCCGGGCTACGCAAAGAATTTACTTCGCGATCCTGATGCGGATGAACCGGTGGGCCGACTCCGAAACCGGCGTCAGGTCGCGTTCGACGACGCGTTCCCGGGTGGCGTCGATGGGGGTCAAAGAGAACTGTTGGGAATGCTCCGCGCCGGAATTCCAAGTTTGCAAGTCCACGCTGAGTTCCACGATGTAGCTCAAGTCCGCGGCGTCTTTCCACCTCGGGTAGGAGATCTGGAGATAACCGTTGACGATGGATGCCACCGGCAACTGCTGCCGGTCGGGAGCCGAGGGATTCATGCCGAACGCATAGACAGTTAGATTGTCGAGGCCCGTGTGGTTCGGGTCGGCTCCCGAAGCGGGATCGGTCAATTGATAGAGGTCGGCGAACGAGGCGTAGGTGCGTTTTACGGTGACCGTGAACGATGCGTTGGTGGTGCTGCCGAGGGAATTGGTGACCGAGCAATTCACCGTGGTGGTGCCGATGGGGAAGGTCGATCCTGAGGGCGGGTTGCAGGTCGGGACCAGCGGGCCGTCGAGGCTGTCGTTGGCCGTGACGGTGAACGAAACCACGCTGCCATTTTTGGAGGTGGCACTTTCGATAATGGAAGCAGGAACGATGATTTGCGGTGGCGGGATCACCGTCAAAGTGGCCGGAGTGCTGTTCACGCTCGACTCGATATTGATGAAGACCGCGCGATAGGCATAGCCATCGCGGGTGGCGGGGACAGCGGTGAGTTGCAGAGTCGTGGTGTTGGCCGATGCATTTCCTGTGATGTTGCTGAAAGTGCCCGCGGCGCCGGTGGAACTTTGTTGCCATTGCACGGTCGGCGCGGGATAGCCGTTGGCGCTGGCCGTGAAGGTAACTGTGGCGTTGACTGGAATCGTCCGGCTCGCAGGAGAATTCCCGACGACTGGAGCCCGCCCCGAACCGCACAGTGCCAAGGTGTGTGCGCCTCCCCCTGCAATGGCCACGACCGATCTACCGCCGACAGCGCCACTGGCGGTAGTCACGGCGACCGGAGCGGGGGCAGTGCTGTTGAAACTGTTGTCGCCCATCTGCCCGGAGCTGTTGCTGCCCCATGCGCAGGCCTTGCCTTCCGATGTCACGGCAAGGCTGTGGTTCATGCCCGCCGCGATGTTGACCACAGTTTTACCCGCTAACACGCCACTGTTGGCTACCGCCTGCGGAAACGGAGTGGAAGACGAGTTGCCGTTGCCCAGTTGGCCGGAAGCACCCAAGCCCCAGGCATATACCCTGCCGTCCGAGGCCAAGGCCAGGCAGTGAGCTGACCCGGCGGCGATGGCCAGAACCGTTTTTCCGTTGATCAGCCCGTTGTTTCCTCCGGCAGCGACCGGCACGGCGCTGATGGACGGGCCGCTCACACCCAGTTGGCCGGATTGATTGGAGCCCCAGGAAAATACCCGTCCATCGCTGGTCAGCGCCAGACTGAAGGAACCACCGGCTGCGATGGCAACCACGGTTTTACCCGCCAAGACCCCTTCGCTCTGGACAGCGACCGGAGTGGTGGTGCTGCCGGTTGTGCTCTGGTTGCCCAGTTGCCCGGATGCGTTTGAACCCCATGCAACGACCTTGCCATCCGAGGTCAGTGCCAGGCTGTGGGAAGGTCCCGCGGCGATTGCGACCACTGCCTTGTCAGCGAGAACTCCGCTGGTGCTAACGGCCACGGGAATCGGGCTGTTGGTGATGGTGCCATTTCCCAAGCGGCCGGAGCCATTGGCACCCCAGGCAAAGACCTTGCCATCGGCGGTCAAGGCCATGCTGTGAAGATCGCCAGCGGCCACGGTGACGACCGTTTTTCCCGTCAATTCTCCGGTGCTATCAACCGCCACCGGCACCGCACTGCTTGTAGTGCCGTTATTTCCTAACTGTCCGGCGGTATTGCCCCCCCAAGCTACGACCTGACCGGCCGAAGTCAGTGCCAGACCATGACTCGAACCGGCGGCGATTTTCACGACGGTCTTACCCGTCAGCACACCGCTGGTGTTCACCGCCACCGGCAATCTGCTGATGGTCGTGCTGTTGTTGCCTAACTGGCCGGTCGCCGCGTCCCCCCAGGCGGTCACCCGGGTCAAGGCCCATTGGAGAACCAGACTCCTGCCATTGCCGCCGTAATAATTGACGATGAAGTCGTGGGTAACGCCGCCAAACGAAAGAGGCAGCGTCGAACCTTGGGGCAGGTTGGAGAAAGTGCCCGAGATGAATTGCGTTCCGGAATTCCGGATGATCGTTAGATCGGTGCCGAGTGCGGGAGCGAAGCCCAAATTGATGCTCAGTGACCCCGCGACGGTGACGTTTCCGGCGGTGAAGGGAAGGGTCGCAGCTGATGTGAAGTTCACTGACGCGGTGGGTGGCAGCACGTTCAGGATCGCCGCCGTTGTGGTGGATGATCCTCCGTTGTTGGAAAATACCGCCCGATAGGCCATGCCGTTTTCCGCAGTGGTGACATTTGGCAAAACCAGCGTGCCGGTCGAAGCGCTGGGATTTCCTGTAATGTCGCTGAAGGGTCCCGAGGATCCATCGCTACTCACCTGCCATCGGATCGAGAACGGGAAAACATCGACAGCTGCCGCCGACAGGCCGAGTTCGATATTGGAAGCTGCACTTCCTTGAATCACCGTCTGGCTCAGTGGAGCCGCTATGACGATCGGAGCGGCGTCCCCATAAATCATTGCAAGGGAGTGGCTGTCACCGGCCGAGATCTGTGCCGGTTTTCTTCCCGCCAGGACTCCGGTGGTATCCACCGCCACCGGGGCCAAACGGTCAATGGTTGTGCCGTCACCGAGTTGGCCGTAGTAGTTGTCGCCCCAGGAAACGATTTGGCCACTTGCGGTCAGGGCCAGGTTGTGGGAGTCACCCGCGGCGATCGCAACCACCGATTGTCCCGCCAATGCGCCACTGGTATTTACTGCTACTGGAACCTGACTCCAATTGGTGCTGCTATCCCCCAATTGGCCGTCACTGTTGGATCCCCAGGAAAACACCCGCCCATTGGAGGTGAGAGCCATGCTGTGATCGTCACCTGCGGCGATCGCCACGACGGTCAATCCGGCCAGCGCGCCGCTGCTGATCACCTCGACCGGAACATTGCTGTAGGACGGGCCGTTGTTGCCGAGTTGTCCCGAGCCGTTGTTGCCCCAGCCGATGATCTTGCCGTCCTGAGTCAGGGCCAGGCTGTGGTTAACACCGGCTGAAATGGCGACGACGGTTTTCCCGGCCAATACCCCGCTGGTGTCGACCGCCACCGGGATCTGGCTGTTGTAGCCCACGCTTTTGCCCAATTGGCCGTCACTATTGGAACCCCAGGCATAAACCCGGCCCTCGGAACTGAGGACCAGGCTGTGGTTGGTTCCGGCGGCGATGGAGACGACGGTTTTTCCTGCAAGAGCGCCGCTGATATCGACGGCCACCGGCACACTGCTGTTAGGAATACTGTTGTTTCCCAACTGCCGCGAGACATTGGAACCCCAGGCATAGACCCGGCCATCCGAGGTCAGGACCAGGCTGTGGGATCCTCCCGCAGCAGTGGCGACGACGGTGTTCCCGGCCAGCACTCCGGAATGGTCCACAGCGACGGCACTCAGTCGGGCCGAGGTACTGCCATCGCCAAGTTGCCCGCTGCTGTTCGAACCCCATGCAAAAACCCTGCCTTCCGCACTCACGACCAGGCCATGGTTTGCTCCCGCGTCAGTATTCAGCAGGACTTTGCCCGCAAGCGCTCCGCTGGCACTCAGCGGAACGGGAATCGTGCTGTTGGTCGAATTCCCGTTGCCGAGATTTCCGGAGGCATTGGATCCCCAGGAAACCAGCCTCATCCATGGCCATTGCAGGACGAGACTGCGGCCGTTCCCGCCATAGTAGTTTGCGATGAAATCATAACTCGTGCCGTTGAAGGAAAGCGTGACTCTCCCTCCCTGCGGAACGTTGTCGAAGCGACCTTGAATGAAATCCATCCCGGTGCCCTCGATGAGGGTTAGATCCGTGCCGGGTGCCGGGGCGAATGACAATAGAAGCGCGATGTTCCCGGAAGCCACCGGGTTTTCCAAATGGAACGGGACGCTTGTGGCGGAGCTCAGGTTGGCGGTCCAATTGACGATGCCCAAGGTCGAGGCGGAGGACGGGGTGCTGCCCGAGGTGTTGGAAAAGACCGCGCGGTAGGCATAATTGGCCTGGGATGCGGAGATGCCCGGCAAGACGAGCGTTCCGGTCGTGGCCGATAGATTTCCCGCGATTTCGGTGAAGGGTCCCGCCAGTCCGTTAGAACTCACTTGCCAACGGACCGTGAACCCGAAGGGATCCGTCGCGGCCGCGGTGAAACTCACGGTTGCTCCCGCAGCGGCGATGCGGTTGGACGGCTGGAGGGTGACTGCCGGCGGCCCCGCATCGATCAACGCGAGGCTGTGGTTGTATCCGCCCGCAACATCGACAGCCTTGATTCCCCCGGGAATGCCACTGTCATTGACAACAACGGGAACCGTGCTGCTCGCATTGCCGCTGTCGCCAAGCAGGCCGGAACCACCCTCTCCCCAAGCGAAGACCTTGCCATCCAAAGTCACTGCCAGCGTGTGATAAGAGCCACCCGCCACGGTGGTCACGGTTTTTCCGGCCAATACTCCGCTGGTGTCCACGGCGAGGGGAATCAAGCTGCCATTCGTGGTGCCGTATCCCGATTGCCCATTGCCATTGTATCCCCACGCGAAGAGCATTCCGTCGGACGTCAAGGCCATGCTGTTCGCTCCGGCGGCGATGCCTGTGACGGTTTTTCCCGCAATGGGTCCACTGGTATCGACCCTGGTGGGAGCGGCCAGATTGACGATGTTATTGGTGTTAGTGTTACCGAAACCCCAGTGAAACAAAGCCCCATCCGAGGCCAGCGCCAGTGAGTGCGAATCGCCTGCTGCGATCGAAACGACGGCCTTCCCTGAGAGATCCTCGCTGGTGATCACTTCACCGGGAACCTTCTGGTCAATATAGGGTCGGCCGTTACCCAACTGCCCCGAGGAATTCCCTCCCCAGGTGAAAACACGCCCATCCGAAGTCAGTGCCACGCTGTGGTAGCTTCCCGCGTGGATCTCGGTCACCGTTTGTCCGTCAAAGGAAGTTGCCGGGTTCAATTCGACGGGACTTGGGATTGTGGAACTCGCTGCACCGGTTCCGACCTGGCCGTCATAGTTATCGCCCCAGGCAAACACGCGACCCTCGGATGTCAGGGCCAGGCCGTGCTGGGATCCGGCTGAGATTGCCACCACGGTTTTTCCCGCCAGAGCCCCGCTGGAGGAAATATCCAGTGGAGTCGGATTGAACGAAGACGATGTGGTGACTCCAAGTTTTCCGTTAGCGTTATCGCCCCATCCATAAAGTTTGCCATCCGACGTCAGCGCCATTGTAAAATTGTTGCCCGCCGCGACCTTTACCACCGTTTTCCCGGCAAGAACTCCCCCGGTGGGGCCATGGATCGGCAGCAGGCTTGTCGTGCCGTTGCCATTGCCCAGTTCCCCGTTCCCGTTATCGCCCCAGCCCGCGATGCGGATTCGTGGCCATTGCAACACCAGGCTTCGGCCGTTGCCACCGTAGTAGTTCGCAATGTAATGATAGGTGACACCGTTGAAAGTAAGCGGGCAGGTCGCACCCTGTTGGATGTTGCTGAAGGTGCCTGAGATGAAACCGCTGCCCGTGTTTTTCACCACGGTGAGGTTGGTGCCGGGCGCGGGTGCGAATCCGAGTTGGAGAGTCAACGGTCCGGAGGCGACGATTGCGCTGCCTTGAAACGGAACGTCGCTCGGAGATGCTAGGGTTGCCGTCCAATCCACCAGCGTGAGGGTGGCGGCCGAGGTCGGTCGGCTGCCGGAGAGGTTGGAGAAAACCGCCCGAAAGGCATGGCTGTTCTGCAAAGCTGCGACATTGGTTATTGTTAATGTCGTGCTGGTCGCGGTCGGATTGTCCGTGATGTCGCTAAATGGACCCGCGGCACCGGTTGGGCTGACCTGCCATTGCACAGTGGACGGAAACTGGGCGACTGCGGCCGCGGTGAATGAAACCGTCGCGCCGGCCGTTGCGGTTTGGTTGACGGGTTGCCGGGCGATGGCGGGAGGTCCCAAATCGACAAGGACCATGCTGTGATCGTATCCGGCGGCGATGGAATGGAGAGGTTTTCCTGCGAGTTCACCCGTCGACATCACCGCAACCGGCACCGTGCTTCCGATCGTGTTGCCATTCCCAAGCCGGCCGGCATTGGCGCCCCAAGCGAAAACCATGCCGTCCGCTGTTAGCGCCATGCCGTGGAAAGCTCCCGCAGCGATCGCCACGACTGTTTTGCCGGCCATCGGACCGCTGGTGTCCACCGCCACGGGCACGGAACTTCTGAGGTTGCTGTTATTGCCGAGTTGGCCATCAACGTTCTCCCCCCAGGCATAGACCTTGCCATCCGAGGAAAGCGCCAGGCCGTGATACATTCCCGCCTTCACGGCGACGATGGTTTTTCCGGCCAAGACTCCGCTGTCGGCCACGGCGACCGGGAACGGGCTGTCAGTGGTGCTGTTGTTGCCCAGCTGCCCGTAAACGTTGCTTCCCCAACTGAAGACCTTTCCATCGGAACTCACCGCCAGGCTGAAATTGTAACCCGCGGCAATCCCCGCCAGAGTTTTGGTCGCCAACACGCCACTGATGTCCACCGCGACGGGCACACTGCTGTCACCCCAGACATTGTTTCCGAGAGCACCAAACGTATTGGCACCCCAGCCATAGACCCGGCCATCCGAGGACAGCGCGAGGTTGTGCCGGTTTCCCGCAGCGATCGCCACCAGTGATTTTCCCGCCAGAACTCCGTTGGTGTCTACCGCCACTGTGTCCGAGCTTTGCGTGGTGTTGCCATTTCCCAGTTGCCCGTAATTGTTGTATCCCCATGCATAGGCCTTGCCGTCTGATGCCAGGGCAATGCTGTGATCATCGCCCGCCGAGACCGCCACCAAGGTCTCGCCGGCTGGGGGCCCACTATAATACAGCTCCACCGGCACTTTGCTTCTCGCTGTGCCGGTATAGTCAAAATCCGGGCCGGCATTGTTGCCCCAGGCAAACAACTTTCCGTCGGATGTCAGCGCGAGGCTGTGGAAACGACCTGTCGCGATGCCTGTTACGGTTTTCCCCACAAGCTTGCCGCTGGTCATCACCGCGACGGGAGCGCTTTGGTTTACGATTCCGCGATTGCCGAGCTGGCCATATTCATTCGATCCCCACGTCGCCAATCCCGTCAACGGCCATTGCAGCACCAAGCTCCGGCCGTTTTCTCCGTAATAATTGGCGATGTAGTTGTAGGTCACGCCGTTGCGGACGAGCGGAACGGCGCCTCCCTGCGGGGCATTGTTGAACTTGCCGGCAATGAACGCGGGACCCGTGTTGCGCACCACGGTGAGATCCATCCCGGGTGCGGGAGTGAAACCGAGTGCCAGATCCAAAGTGCCGTCCGCCGTGTAGCCCCAACTTGTCACTGCGATGTCCGTCCCGGAGGTGATGGTGTGAACCAGATCCGCAGCGGCGGAACCGGCGGTTTTCAACACCACAAAACAAATCAACAGGACCGTTAGGAGCTTGCGCGGGTGATTCATGAATTTTGCGAGGGGTGAGGCTCCCAAGTGCCTCCATCAGATACCGGCGCTCCCGTCCTCGGCAAATCCATTTTTCGAAAACCCGAAGACGCAATGAGTTCCGCTCTCCCGTTGTTAGCAATTCAGAATCCACGCGGGTCCCATGACCTCCTTCATCCCGATGTCGGTGGACTCGATGGAGAGTTAGATCCAGTCAGCCAGGGTCGGTTTGGCAAGGAGCGGGACCGATGTGAAACCCGCAAACTCTGATCGCAATCCCCCTGAAAATCATTTCTTGCCAACCCGGATTCGGACGGGTAAAGGCATGGCGTTCATTTTGCAAATTCGCAGGTGGACGCGCTTCGTCCGGTCTCTTACGCCATGGTCTCGGGAAGTGTTGAATGTGATGGCGTGCTAAGAATCGAGAAAAAATGGACATCTACGTGGGCAACCTGCCCTACACTGCTACTGAAGAAGACGTTTCTGGCCTCTTCGCCGCTTATGGACCTGTTGAACGGGTCAAAATCATCACCGACCGCGAAACCGGCAGATCCAAGGGATTTGCGTTCGTGACCCTCGGTGACCAGAGCCAACTGAACGCTTCGATCGAAGCTCTCAACGGCTACGACTACCAAGGCCGGGCACTTCGCGTGAATGCCTCGGAGCCCAAAGAAGCCAAGCCCGGTGGCTTCCGTCCCAGCGGCGGTGGTGGCGGTGGTGGCTACGGCGGTGAGCGTCGTGGTGGTGGCGGCGGCGGATACGGCGGCGGCGGCGGTGATCGTCGTGGCGGCGGCGGCGGTGGATACGGCGGCGGCGGCGGCGGTGATCGTCGTGGCGGTGGCGGTGGCGGCGGCTACAAAGGCGGCGGCGGTGGCTACAAAGGTGGCGGCGGCGGCGGCGATGGCTGGTAATTCCCACTAACAACCTGATTTCAAAAGCGCCCGATCCTCGTCACTGGGGATCGGGCGTTTCCTTTCAATGAGGCCAGAATCAAGATTCCCGTCTCCGCCTTCCGGTCTTTGGCTTCTGAACTCTGGTCTCTAATCCCGATAACACCGCATCACTCGCGGGGTGATCCCGGTAAAAATCTCCCAAACGATGGTGTCGGCCTTGGCGGCGATTTCCGCAACTGGGATGTTAGGGCCGAACATCTCGACCTCATCCCCCTCCTCCACCTCATCGGTGCCGGTCACATCGACCATCATCTGGTCCATCGTGACTCGGCCAAGGATCGGCCAGCGGCGACCGCGGATCCACACGTCCGCGCCTTTGCCCGAAACATGGCGCGGATAGCCGTCGCCGTAGCCGATGCCGACCGTCGCGACACGGGTGGGCCGGGTGGTGACGAATTGCCGGCCGTAGGAAATCCCATGTCCTGCTGGGAGGGAGCGCAGCAGCGTGACCCGGGATTTCAAGGTCATCACGGTGGCCAGCTTGGGTTGGAATCCGGGCAGTGGCGACACTCCGTAGAGCATCAGGCCGGGGCGCGACAGGTTGCAAACGCCTTGGTTGTAACCCAGTAAGCCAGCACTGTTGGAAAGATGGATCCACCTGAAACGCGAAGCTCCGCCCAAATCCCGGATGATCCCGTGAAACCGTTCGAACTGCCGCAAGGTGAACTCCTCGTCTTCGTCCGCGGATGGCAAATGCGAGCCGATGCCCTCGACCTCCAGATTTTCCAATCGCTCCAAAAGTGCCAATTTTTCAGGCAAATGATCCGCAACGAAGCCACCGCGGCCCATGCCGGTATCCACGGCAAGATGGACCTTGATACGCATGCCCCGGATGGCGGCGAGCCGATTGAAATGCTCCGCCTCCTCGATCGAGGAAATGCACGGCGTCCAGTCGCGGGCGACGATTTCCTCGCGCTCTCCGGACCAAGTGGCACCAAGCAGATAGATCCGGGTTTGCACGCCTGCGTTGCGGATCCGGCGGGCTTCGCCGACGTTCGCCACCCCGAAAAACGCGATCCGGGTGGCATCCAGTGATTTCGCGATTTTTTCCAAGCCATGACCGTAAGCGCCGGCTTTCACCACCGCCATCAGATCGCCACCGAAGGTGCCGCGGGCGACGGCCAGGTTTTGCGTCAATGCGGATAGGTCGATCTCCGCCCAAGCCCGCGGCGGTGAAACAGGAAAGGTGTCGCTCACGGAGCAGACGCTAAGCATCCACAGGGAAGTGGCAAGTTCGAGGTCACGGCGACTGTTTCTCGCCACAACATCTCCGTGGCCCACGACACTCCATGGGGCAACAAAAAAACCGGGGACGCCGTTAGGCATCCCCGGTCGTGAATTTCAAGGCTCAGCTCCGATCAGTTGGAGCTCTTGATTTTGGGTGCTACGATAACCGGCGTGTCGGTCATGTCGCCCCAAACCGTATCGGTTCCCTTGGTAAGGAGATCCGAGTTGGTGCCACCAAGATTGATTTTCTTATCTTGCTTGATGTTAATGCTGGCCACGCTGTTGTCCATGCGCAGGACGATCGCCTTGCTGTCAAACGGAGCCATGTCGAACGACCCATCGGTGGCGTTGTTCATCAGTGGCGTGACGGCCAACGGGCGAGACGGGTTGCCAGCGGCATTGAATCCCGAGGTGCCCTTCATCATGTAACCAAATCCCACTTCGCCTTGTTTCAAGGCTTCGTCGGCTTTGATGTTGTCGTCAGGCTTCACGGCACTCGGGATTTTCGCGTAGAAAATCTTTTCCGATTGGGTGAAATTTCCCGCAAGGAGTTGGCGGAAGTAGTCGTTCGACGCGGTGGTCCCCAAGGTCAGAGGCGAGCCTGTGGCACTGGTCACCGCTTTGGCGGTTTCCGCGTCCGGATAACTGCCATACTCGTTTTCAAACTCGAACAAGGCGAGTCCGATTTGACGGGCGTTGCTGACGGCTTCGGTTTGGTCGGCCTTCTTGCGTTGGCGGATCACCATGGGAGCGGTGAGACCGGCAAGAGCCGCGATGATAACGATAACGACGAGAAGCTCCACAAGGGTGAAGCCACGACGCGTTTTATGGTTGGTTTTCATAGGTTTTGGTATTTATTCTATCTGTTTTATGATTGGGGCAATTGCCCCGGTTTATATAGTCTCACCGGCGTGAACCGAAGAGACTGCCTCCAAGCTATGTCGGCAGACAACCGAAGCAAGGAAGAAAGTTATTACATTTTCAGCGCTCACCTCCTCCTGAAGCTTCAATCTTCGACCCCCGCAGAGCGGACGATGGCTTCCTGCTCCAGCGGTGCGCCCGGGTAGCCGGCTTCAAGACACTCGGTGAAGTAAGCTTGGAGAAATCCGGCCACGCTTTCGCTGCGCTCATACTGGCCAGTATGGACACATTCATGGGCGATGAGGTGACGGTTACCCCAGTAGCGCGAGCGGATATAGATACCGTATCGCAGGCTGAGGCCGACCATGTTGGACGAGACCGCCGGAATCGCCCGTGACAGCAATTTCACGAACCAACCATTGAGCCACGGAATTCGGTCCACCTTCATCAGCCGGATCTTTTCAGGATGGGCTACCCCCATTTTGGCAGCGTCAATCAAACCATCTGCCGACAAAGGAACCCCATGCCGCAGGATCTTCCGTTCTTCCCGCTCCACCCAGAAAGCGGCGATCGGCAGAAACAATGGAAGAAAAGCCAGCGCCAGTTTCATATCAGGAACGACGGATTCTGACACCGAATCAGCATCCGTCCACGGGCAGACTACAGCAAATCCGGCCCGAACAACTTCCTTGACAGCTACCTTGCGGTGCAAGATACATGGCGGCGATGGCAGACGTGGAACCAGATCGCGGGTTTTCGAAGGAGTTGTTCGAGAACTGGACGGTGCAGATGCGCAAGGGCGTGCTGGACCTGTGCATTCTGCAGGCTTTGGCGGCAACCGAATGGTATGGCTACGCGCTGGTGAAAGCACTGGTGGCGGTGCCCGGCGTTGGCGTGGCGGAAGGTTCGATTTACCCGCTGCTTTCCCGACTGAAGCGACAAGGCCTGGTAACGACCCGCTTGGAGGAATCTTCGGAAGGACCAGCCCGGAAATACTATGCGGCAACCTCGGAAGGAAGGTCTTTGGCCCGGGAAATGGAACTCTACTTCGCGGACATGCTGCGTGGCGTCGGCGGATTGCAGAACGGGGTCGATTTCACCAAGCAACACTCACAAGAAATTTCATCATGAAAAACTGGACGACACAGGCGGAACAGCGGTTGGCGGAGTATCTTCAGGAACGCGCGGTTCGCGAGGGTTTCGTCGGTGAGGATGCTGCTGATCTGAAGGTGGATCTCCGGCGGCACATTCACGAGGAGGCGGAACAATCGTCTGGCGAAGCGATCGGTTTGTTGCATTTGGAAAAGATCCTCGGCCACCTCGATGCCGGCTTCAAACCCCAACCGGTGCCCCGCCCGGAGCTCGAGTTCCCTGTCAGGAAGCGCGGCGGATTCCTGAACTGGACGTTCGGGGTGATCCTGCCGCTGGCTGTCCTGATTTTGGAAGTTTTCACATCGTTTTGCGGCTCGGTATTCTTGAATCCGACACCGACGTGGTGGCACGCCGCTTGGATCGCTGCGGTGCCGGCCGTGAATTTTTGGCTCCTGCGTGGGGGGAAAGTCGGCAATGAGGGAAGCCGGGGATTGGCGGCCGGATTCGCGCTATTCACCGCGGGTTTCTATGGGCTGTTGTTTCTGCCGATGATCCATTGGTCGATTTTCGGGCTGATCTTTTTTGGCCTCGGAGTGCTGCCGTTGACGCCGATTCTGGCGGCTCTTTCCTCGTGGCGCATCGGCCGTGCCACGCAGCGCGACTCCGCCGACGCCGGTCGCTTTAAGTCCGGCTGGCGGCTGGGTGCCCTGGCGGCGGTGATGACGCTGCTCACCTTGGAAGGTCCGGCGCTGTGGACCCGCATGAATCTATCAGCAGCGATGGCGGGTGGTGAAAAATCCGCTGCGGCGATCGCGCGGCTGCGTGCGTTCCACTCGGAACGCACGCTGCTCACGGCCTGCTACGAAGGCGGCCGGGGCATGTGGATCGCGACGGATATTTCCGGTTGGGTGGTGAGGTTTTGCAGGACTCCTTGGGCGGTTTTGGACGATGGCGGAAATTGGTTCCAACCCATGAGCACTGAAACCGTACGCGATGTGTTTTTCCGGGTGACCGGGAAGCCATTCAATTCCATGAAGCCGCCCGGAAACCGTGGAAATTCGCTGGTCGGGCGCGGCGAGGTGTTCCAGGAGTTCGATTTCGACGAAAACCACGGCGGAGACGAGGTGGCGATGCGCCTGACGAATCTGGATCTCGCACAATCCCGGTTTGACGGCCACATGGACGCGGTTTCGCGCATCGGCTACGGCGAGTGGACCATGGTTTTCAAAAACGACTCCAGCCAGGCGAAGGAAGCGCGCTGCAAAGTGAAACTGCCGCGCGATGGCCGGGTTTCCCGGCTGACGTTATGGGTGAATGGCGAGCCACGCGAGGCGGCGTTCAGCACGGTTTCCAAGGTCAAAGCCGCCTACAAGGCGGTAGCCGTGGTGCAGCGGCGCGATCCGGTGTTGGTGAACATGGTGGGCCCGGACACGGTGATGGTGCAGTGTTTCCCGGTGCCGGCGCATGGCGAAATGAAGATCCGTTTCGGAGTCACAGCGCCATTCGATGATCGGCGTTGGGAGCTGCCGTTCGTCGTCGAGCGAAATTTCGGCATCGCCGACAACCTCGAAAACGCGGTGTGGATGCAAGGCGATTGCGCATTCGAGCTGATCGGCGGGACAAAGCCGGTGGCCGCGAATCGCGACGGTCCGGGATATTCGCTGCCGGCGACGCTCGGGAGCAGGAGTCTGATGGGTTCCGGCAACGCGCTCGTCACGGAACCGCTGCCAACCGCCACCGCGGTGGCGTGGTGTGAGGATCGGTTCGCAATTCCGGAGGAGCGGTTCCTGATCCGCGAACCGACCACCGTAAACCGTCCGGCGGCAGGCAAGCTGGTGGTGGTCATCGACGGCTCGCTCTCCTTGGCCGGAGCGAAGGATTGGATCACGAAATCTCTCGGCAGCCAGGGTGAGGGAGAGCTGGTGCTTGTGCTCGCGGACGACCAGGCCCGGCGGGTGACGCCCGAGGAGTTGAAGAGTTACTCGTTTTCGGGAGGAAGGGACAACGAATCCGCACTGCGCGAAGGCTTCCGGCTTTCCCGGGAAAACGACTGCCCGGTGGTGTGGATTCACGGGCCGCAGGCAGTCCGGCTGTCGCGGTCCGAAGCCTTGTTGCAACTGCTGGAGCGTGGCACCAACCATCCAGTCATTTACGAAGTGGAAGCGGTCCCCGGTCCCAACCGCCTGGGAGAAGCCCTCTACCGGACGGGCTGCCTCCGCCGCGGGCCGACCTTGATAGAACCAGAACATGACTTCACGCGATTCCTGAACGACCTCCGGACCGAGCGCCAGGAAATCACCTGGCACTGGAAGCGCGCCGCAACCCCGGACGGCCTGACAAGCAACAAGGTTTGGGATCAGCTGGCGCGGTTGTGGGCGGGCACCACAGCCGAGAACCCCGCTGCCGTCCTAACCGACGCCGCCCGCGCGGAACTTGCGGCCCGCTATCAACTCGTCACTCCATGGTCCGGCGCGGTGGTCCTGGAAACCCAGCAGCAATACGACGAACACGGCCTCAAGCCCGCCGATGGCGACGCGACTCCGAAGGTGCCGACTGTGCCGGAGCCGTCCACCAGCCTGTTAGTGATACTAACCACCGCTGCCGCGCTGATGCGTAGAAAGAGGACTGAGTGAAATCACCAACCTTTTCCGATAGGCGCTGGTCGGTGGCGCTGTGGGTTTCATTCGTTGTGATTACGATCATCTTCGCCTTCGGTGTGGCGGTTCAGGTCGATTTCAATGATCCTTCGGTTCCATTTTCCCAAGCGCTGGAAAGCACGCGTTGGGAGCGGGCTTTGCCCGGTTCGCACTTGGGAGAATATCATCTGATATTCCTGGGTGTGATCGCCGGCTTGCTCCTCCACACCTTTCTGTGGTCCTGGCGAAATCGACTTGGAGCATTGGCGATCGGTTTTTCAACTCCGATCTTCGCAATGGGCCCGGTGATGCTGTGGGTGGCGGCCGTGTCACCCTTGATGGTTTTAAACACACTGATTGGGAACGTCGACGGTGAGTTTTATGGTGAGGGAACGCTGATGATTGCCGCGATCGGAATGTGGATGCTCGTGTGTTTGGTATTCGCGATCCGCGAGGTCGTCATGCTGCGACGGGCCAGGAAGTCGGTGCTGGCGGGACGATGCAGTTAGAACCCGACAAACACCAGGTTGGATGGCAACGATAAAGAACGACATCTCATGGAGCTTGTTTGCGCTAACCGGCATCGCGATTCTGCTGCCTCTCCATTTCCTGAGTTACAGCGTGCTCTACACCGAGGGCGAAGTAATACAGGGCTTGTTTGTGGGTTTGACGGCGCTGCTGGCAGGAGTGGCGGGATTTCTAACAATATTCTCGCGCAAGCACGCGGCGTTGTTGGTCGTTGGCGTGGGAGGGGCGCTGTTGATCTGGCAGTCCCATCAGATACGCAGGTGGACGATGATCCATGAGGAGGTCATTGGGATCATCCGGCACGTCGAACGGGTCAAGGACACCACCGGAAGCTATCCTGACACGATCGAGGGATACTCATTCATGCATGACGAACTGAAAGCGCACATCAGCGGCCATCCGACGGAGCCATCGAATTTCCATCTATCGTATTTCATGAACGACGCCGGAACTGCCTATTGGTACGATTCGAAGGACGGATTCGGCTATTATCCCGATTGATTCTCCGCCGCGTAACACCCAGTCAAACAACAAAGGCCGAACCGGACTTTTCCGGCTCGGCCTTTGCAAATTCGGAGTAACAGATTACGCTAGCGCCTGCAATTTCGCCTTAAGCTGGTCCTTGGTCACACTCGCGCCGACGATCTGGTCCTTCACCTCGCCGTTCTTGAAAAACAGCAACAGCGGGATCGAGCGCACATTGTACTTCACGGCCAGCTCGCGGGCATCGTCCACGTTGACCTTGCCAACTTTCGCCTGGCCTTCCAGATCGGTGGCGACCTGGTCGATCACAGGGCCGATCATTTTGCAAGGGCCGCACCATTCCGCCCAGAAGTCCACAAGGACGGGCAGTTCGGAGTCGATTACTTCAGATTGAAAATTTGCATCGGTAAGTTTCAAAGCCATGCGCGGACCTTGGAGCCAGAATCCCGATACGTCAAGAGCCGCCCTGCGGATCGCAAGGCGGCTCTTTTCGAGGAATTCTTAGAGGACCGAGATCAGCTGACTGGCAGACCGTTGGCCATCAGGGCGAAGTACAGGACGACGCCGGCAAGAAGAATATTGATGATGGGAAGAGCCATGGTGGTGGGTTGGTTAGGTTGTTATTCCAAGAGTTGCATCCAGTCGCCCTTCTTCGGATTATCCTCCGCGCCGATCCAGCTGCTGGCGGTCATCAGTTGGAAGGCCAGCACGGCCAAGGCCGCGGCAAATCCAACACCGGAAAGAATTTTTGCGAGACCTTCACCGGCCTCTTCATCATCTTCGTCGTCCGATTGCATCGTCGCCATCTGGGATGGCGAGGAAAAGGAAGTGCCGAGCGGTGCGGTCGGCGTCTGGAGTTGCACCGTGGCTTTTGGCAGGGCCATCGTCTGGGTGGTTCCTGGCAGACCGGGCTTGACCGCTCCGGTCGGGGCGGAAGTCGCCAGACGGATCGTCGGCGCGGGTGACATTGCAGGGGCACCTGCCGTGCGGAGAGGAATGGTCGGAGCCGGAGCCGGTGGCCGTGGAGGACCACCAGTTGCTGTCGGCGGGCCACCCGGCACGGGCGGCCTAACCGGTGGTGCCATCGGCACGGTGGCCGACGGGACTGCTGGAGGGGCATCGGCCGCCTTCAAGGTGACTCGGACGGTTTCCTTTTTCAGAGGCACACTCGATGTCTGCTTGCTAAGGGGGATGCTACCGGTCTGCTTGGACGGGCCTGGTGGTTGGTTTTCGTTATCGCTCATGCGCTCACAGGGTTTTGTTACCTTCGGAACGGAGTAAGACCACTTGCCTACCCTCTGTCAAACCCCCAACTCGGGATTTCTTGGAAATCGACGTGACGGCTCCGCGGGCAAGTCGAAATTTCCCGTTCTGGCAGATTTTTAATGCTCTTTTTCGCGCTCCGTGATTCCTATTTCCGCAACCACATGTCCGCAGAAAAGACCGCCATCACACCCACCCGCGCCACAGATTTTCCTGAATGGTATCAGCAGGTCATCAAGGCCGCCGATCTCGCCGAGAACTCGGAAACCCGCGGCTGCATGGTGATCAAGCCTTGGGGCTACGGGATTTGGGAGCTCATCCAACAGCAACTCGACCGCCGCTTCAAGGCGACTGGCCACCAGAACGCTTATTTCCCGCTGCTCATTCCCCTCTCCTATCTGGAAAAAGAGGCCGAACACGCCGAGGGATTCGCCACCGAATGCGCCGTGGTCACTCACCACCGCTTGGAGGTCGTGAAGGACCCGGTCACCGGCAAATCCAAAATGATCCCCTCCGGCGAACTCGCCGAGCCTTACGTCATCCGGCCGACCTCCGAGACCATCATCGGCGCCGCCTTCGCCCGTTGGATCGAGTCCTACCGCGATCTTCCGCTGCTCATCAACCAGTGGGCCAACGTCATGCGTTGGGAAATGCGCCCCCGGCTGTTCCTCCGCACCGCCGAGTTTCTCTGGCAGGAAGGCCACACCGCCCATGAGACGGAGGAGGAAGCGATCGTGGAAACGAAAATGATCCACGGCCAATACGAGGAGTTTCTCCGCGATCACCTCGCCATCCCCGTCATCCCCGGCGAAAAAACCGAGAACGAGCGCTTTCCCGGTGCCGACATGACTCTGACGATCGAAGCCATGGTCCAGGATTGCAAAGCCATCCAAGCCGGCACATCCCACTACCTTGGCCAGAATTTTTCCAAGGCGCAGAACATATCCTTCACCGGTCGCGACGGCGCGGTGCAACACGCCCACACCACCTCGTGGGGCGTTTCCACTCGCCTCATCGGCACTTTGATCATGGCCCACTCGGACGACGATGGCCTCATTCTGCCTCCCCGCGTCGCCACCCAACAGATTGTCATTCTTCCGATCACGCCCAAGGAGGACACCAAAAAAGCCGTATTAGACGCCTGCCAGGCCCTTGCCGAGACCCTCCGCCACCAAACCTTCCGCGGCGACCCGATCCGCGTCCACGTCGATTCGCGCGACCTCAACGGCGGCGTGAAAAAATGGGACTGGATCAAGAAGGGCGTGCCCATCCGCATCGAGATCGGTCCGCGCGACATCGAGACACGCAAGGTCTGTGTCCAACGCCGCGACCAAGCGGTTTCCGAAAAACAATTCTCGGAAAAAGACGAATTCATCCAGCGCGCGAGGGACATCCTGAGCGAAATCCACGACTCGCTGCTCGCCCGCGCCACTGCCTTCCGCGACGCGCACATCACCCCCTGCGACAGCCTCGAAGCGTTCCATGCCCACTGGGCCACGGAAAATCCCGGCTGGCTCTACACCCCTTGGGACGGCACCAGCGAGCAGGAGGAGGAACTTTCCAAGCAGCACAAGATCACCATCCGCTGCCTGCCCATTGAAGGAGTCAAACTTCCCGCCACGGGGAGCAAGTGCCTTCTAACCGGCCAGGAAACCGCCACCCGCGCGATCTGGGGACGGAGCTACTGACCAACCGGGCAACCTCATCGACCCGGCAAATCACCGCTTGCCATAACGAATTTTGTCGTTACGATGATTTCCGTCATGGAGAACATCGTTACCTTTTGTCGCGCAGTTGGCGACGCCACCCGCTGGCGCATCGTGCGCCTGGTGCTGGATGACGCGCTCTGCGTTTGCGAACTCGCGGACATCCTGGAAATGCCGCAATCATCCGTGTCCAGCCACGTGCAAGTGATCCGCAAGGCCGGTTTATTGGAGAGCGAAAAGTGTGAGAAGTGGACCTACTTCCGGATCGACCGCAGCCACCGCAAGCTCATCAGCACTTTGGAGAATTTCTTCGCCGGGTCCGACGCGGCGATTCTCAAATCCGATGCCGCCCGCTCGGTCCGACGGCTTGCCAAGCGCGAGAACAGTTGCTGCCCCGGCCCCAAAACCCTGTCCGTTAGAAAATCTGTAAAGCCATGAAACTCTCAGAACTCAAATTCCTGCTCACCGAGCACTCCGACCGCTTCTTCCGCATCGCGCTCCCCGATGGAAACGCGGTGCCCGTCTCCTTCCACGTCACCGAAGTGGGCCGCGTCCACAAAACCTTCCTCGACTGTGGAGGAACGCTGCGCGAGTCGCTCACCTGCCAGCTCCAGATCTGGGTCGGGCAGGACTACGACCACCGCATTGAAACCGGGAAAATGGCGAAAATCCTGGAAAAGGCGAAAGCCTACCTCCCGGACGAGACCGTGCCCGTGGAAATCGAATATGAGGACCGTGTCATTTCCCAATATACCATCGAGGATCACGAGCTGACCGACGACGCTGTAATCCTGAAACTGGCTAACAAACACACGGAGTGCCTCGCCATGGAACTTTGTGGCCTTCCACCCGTTGACCGCCTGCCCGCCATCGGCGGCAAGACTCCCTGCTGCGGTCCAAGCGGCTGTTGCTAACTGAAATCACATGTCCACGCCCGTTGCCAAAAACATGTCATTTATGGACCGTTATCTCACGGTCTGGATCTTCGCCGCTATGGGGCTGGGCGTCTTGTTGGGAAATTTCGTAATCTCCGAGCCCGCGAAATTTTTCGCACCGCTGACGATTGGGACAACCAACATTCCAATCGCCGTCGGACTCATCATCATGATGTATCCGCCGCTGGCGAAGGTGCGGTACAGCGAGCTGCCTAAAGTGTTCGCGAACACGAGGATCCTCGGGCTTTCGCTGTTACAGAACTGGCTGATCGGCCCGGTGCTAATGTGGGTGCTGGCGATCCTGTTACTGCGCGATCAGCCGGATTACATGGTCGGGCTGATCCTCGTCGGACTGGCGCGGTGCATCGCGATGGTGCTCGTTTGGAATGATCTCGCGAAAGGCAGCAGCGAATACGCCGCCGGATTGGTCGCGCTGAACAGCATCGCGCAGATTCTTTTCTACAGCGCCTACGCGTGGCTTTTCCTGACGGTCCTGCCGCCTTACGTCGGACTGAAGGGCGTGATCGTGGATGTCTCAATGAATGACATTTTCCACAGCGTGCTCATCTATCTGGGCATCCCTTTCGCGGCCGGAGTACTGAGCCGGATCTTTCTGGTGAAGCTGAAAGGCGAGGCGTGGTATGACGGCGTGTACATTCCGAAAATCTCGCCACTGACACTGATCGCGCTGCTTTTCACCATTGTCGTGATGTTCACCTTCAAGGGCGACGCCATCGTCCGGCTGCCGCTCGATGTTGTTAGAATCGCCATCCCGTTGGTGATCTATTTCGCCATCATGTTTCTCGTCAGCTTCCTGATGGCGGCAAAGCTAGGCGCCGATTACCCGCGCTCTGCCAGCGTCGCCTTCACCTCCGCGGGAAACAATTTCGAACTCGCCATCGCGGTCGCTATCGCCGTGTTCGGGCTGGATTCCGGCGTCGCGTTTGCGGCGGTCGTCGGTCCGCTGATCGAAGTGCCGGCATTGATCGGCCTCGTCCATGTCTCCTTCTGGCTGAAGCGCAGATTATTTATCTAACATGAAACCACCCGCCATCCTCATCCTGTGCACCGGCAACAGTTGCCGCTCCCATCTCGCCGAAGGCATCCTGCGCGCCGCGCTAACCGATGATTTCCGCGTCGCCAGCGCCGGCTCCAAGCCCGCCGGCTACGTCCATGCTCTCGCGATCCGGGCGATGGCCGAGATTGGCATCGACATCAGCGGGCACCACTCGAAGCACATGGACGAATTCCTAACCGACGAGGTGAAGACCGTCATCACCGTCTGCGGCAATGCCGACCAGATCTGCCCGGTATTTCCAGGCCAGCTGAACCGCCACCACTGGGGTTTCGACGATCCCGCGCACGCCACCGGCAGCGAGGATGAACAAATGGCCGTCTTCCGCCGGGTGCGCGACGAGATCGCGAGGGTGTTCCAAGCCTACGCCGCCGGGTTGCGGGACGCTGGCGGAATTTGATTCCGTGTTTTCCCTTTTCAACATGGGGGGGATTCCGCTTTCATCCGTCAGCCCCAATCCTGCATGCCCAATCCTCCCAAAGATCCCCGTCCCTTCAAGCGCGCCATTCTCAAACTCAGCGGTGAAGCCCTGCGTGGACCCGGATCACGGGACAACATCTCGCCCGAAATCGTGGACCGGATCGCCTTGGAAATCCGCGAGGCGGTGCAAGGCGGGCTCCAGCTCGGGATCGTCGTGGGCGGCGGCAATTTTTGGCGCGGTGCGAGCGCTTCAGCCCGCGGAATGGACCGGGCGACCGCGGATTACGTCGGCATGCTCGCCACCGTCATGAACGCGCTCGCGCTCGAAGGCGCGCTTGAGCACCACGGTGTTAGTTGCGTCGTGCAGTCAGCCATCGAGATGAAAAACGTCGCGGAAACATTCATCCGCCGGAAAGCGGAGAAGCAACTCGACGAGGGCAAGGTCGTCATTTTCGCCGCGGGCACCGGCAATCCGTTTTTCTCAACCGACACCACCGCCGCGCTGCGGGCCAGCGAAATGGGGGCCGACGTGATCCTCAAGGCGACCCAGGTGGATGGCGTTTACAACAGCGATCCGCGCAACAATCCGGATGCCGTGCGATATGAAACCGTGACCTTCCAGGAATGCCTTTCCAAGCGCCTCAGCGTGATGGATGCCACCGCGTTCAGCCTGTGCATGGACAACCACGTGCCAATCATCATTTTCGATCTCGCCCCCCACGGCAATCTCTCCCACGCCCTCCGCGGCCTGCCGATTGGCACGCTGGTGCACGGCGAATGATCGCAATTTCACCCTCAATCCCCCACTGCCATGGACCCAGAAGAAGCCATTTTCGATGTCGAAGACGCGATGAACAAATGCGTCGATTACCTAATCCACGAATTCGCCGGCGTGCGTACCGGCAAAGCCAGCCCGGCCCTGATCGAGAACCTGGACGTGCTCGTCCATGCCTACGGGGCGGTCTCCAAGCTCAAGAGCCTCGCCGTAATCAACTCGCCCGAGCCGCGGATGCTCGTGGTGCAGCCGTTCGATCCGGCCACCACCCGTGACATCGAGCGCGCGATCCGCGAGTGCAAGTTAGGCCTCAACCCCGCCGCCGCCGACCGCTCGATCCGGGTGCCGATCCCCGAGCTGTCAGAAGAACGCCGCCGGGACATGGTCAAGATGATCAAGCAACTCGCCGAGGAAGCAAAAGTCCGCCTCCGCGCCGCCCGCAAGGACGGCATGGACGCCGCGAAAAAGATGAAGGCGGACAACTTCATCACCGAAGACGGCCAGAAGGATTTTGAGAAGCAGGTCCAAGACCTGACTAACAAATACACCAAGAAGATCGAGGAAGCCGCCGTGGCGAAGGAAGCGGATCTGATGAAAGTTTGAATTCGGGGGATGGGACGCACCGTCCCATCTGGCGATCATCGACCTCGCCAAGATGGTCCACAAATCCTACTGGCGGGAGGAGAAGCGGTCGGGTATCATGCGGCCATGATGAAGCTGGAAGACATCGCTGCCGAGGCCTCGAAACTTTCCGAGGAGGAGCGGGCATCCCTCGCCTCCCGCCTGCTCCACGGTTTGGAAACTCCCATTTACCAAGTGTCCGACACGGAGGTTTCGCAGCGCATGCGGGAAGCGGAGAGTGACCCCACCGTCTGGCTTACTTTCGATCAATTGGTTTCCGGACTGAAGCGTGGTGTTAGCTAGATTTCACCGTCGCGTTCAGATCGATCTGAATGAGATCCTGGAGAAGTATTACGCCATCTCGGAACAGTTGGGTGACGATTTTTTCGCTGAGTTCAGGATTGGCATTGAAAAGGTCTGTTCCAATCCCCGCTTTTTTCATTTCGACTCCTGCGGATTGCGACGCTGCAATCTTGATCGATTCCCATACCACTTCTTATACGACATTCACAGCGACTCGCTCCGGATCTGGGTTGTTAGACACGATCACCGGAATCCAGGGTTCGGACTTAGCCGCTTCAAACAATAACCACGAAACGGCAGCGAGCGCCGTGGAGGAAGAACACAGGCGGAATAAATTGCCTTTGGAGCAGCCGTTTAGAGCTTCGCTGTTTCTGAAAAAGTCTGCTATCGCAGACTCTGGATTCCGCGCTCCAGTTAGAGCTGGGACTTCTCCAGCGCCGCGGCGACGAAGCCGGCGAAGAGCGGATGCGGATGGTTCGGCTTCGATTGAAATTCCGGGTGGAATTGCGCGCCGACATAGAACGGGTGATCCGGCAGTTCGACAATTTCCACGAGACCTTCCTCCGCCGAGACTGATGAAATCACGAGGCCGGCTTCCTGCAGGCGGTCCTGATAGTCGGAGTTGAACTCATACCGATGGCGATGGCGTTCGTGAATGCGCTCCACGTTGTCATAGAGGTCGGCGGCCTTGGTGCCGGTGAAGAGGATCGACTCGCACGAACCGAGGCGCATCGTGGCTCCCATGTCCTCGACGCCTTTTTGTTCTTCCTGCAAACAGATGACCGGGTATTTCGTGGTCTTGTTGAACTCCGTGGAGTTGGCATCCTTCAAGCCGCAGACGTTGCGCGCGTACTCGATGGTCGCGATTTGCATGCCGAGGCAAATGCCAAAAAAGGGAATCTTGTTCTCGCGGGCATACTGGGCCGCAAGGATCTTCCCCTCGATTCCGCGATCCCCAAAACCGCCGGGAACCAGGATCCCATCGACGTCGCCAATCACGGCTTTCGCGCCGTGGTCCTCGATGGCCTCCGCTTCCACACGTACAATCTGCACCTTGGTGTCGTGATGGGCGCCGGCATGAATCAGCGATTCGTAGATCGACTTGTAGGCGTCCTGGAGTTCGATGTATTTGCCGGCGACGGCGATGGTGACCTTGTGCTTCGGATGAATGACCTTCTGCACGAAGCGCTCCCAATCCTCAAGCGCGGGCGACGGCGTGTGGCCGAGGCCTAACTTGTCAACGACGAGGCGGTCGATCTTGTCGCGGCGCAGGTCTAACGGGCATTCGTAAATCGTGTGGGCGACATCGCGGAAGGCGACGACGTTCTTGCGTTCGACGTTGCAGAACATCGCGATCTTCTTGCGGTTGTCCTCGTCCAGGTCGGCCTCGGTGCGACAGATGATGATGTCCGGCTGGATCCCCAGTTCGCGAAGTTTCGCGACCGACTGCTGGGTCGGCTTGGTTTTCACTTCGCCGGCGGCCTTGATGTAGGGCAGCAACGTGACATGGATGAAACAGACGTTTTCCTTGCCAACTTCCAATGCGAACTGGCGAAGAGCCTCGATAAATAACAGACCCTCCATGTCGCCCACCGTGCCACCGATCTCGGTGATCAGGACGTCGGTGTTAGGATTGTCCACCGTCACCTGATGCATGCGGGATTTGATTTCATCCGTGACGTGCGGGATGAACTGGACGGTTTTCCCGAGGTAGTCGCCGCGGCGTTCCGCCTTGATGACCGCGTCGAAGACCTGGCCGGAAGTCATGTTGTTCATCCGCGAGAGCACGCCGGAGGTGAACCGCTCGTAGTGACCGAGGTCGAGGTCGGTCTCCGCGCCGTCATCAAGAACGTAAACCTCACCATGCTGATAGGGCGACATGGTGCCGGGATCGACGTTAAGATAGGGGTCGAACTTTTGCATCAGCGTGGTCAGCCCGCGATGCTCTAACAAAGTTCCGATGGATGCCGCGGCGAGTCCCTTGCCGAGTGAGGAGACGACGCCGCCGGTGACGAAAATGTATTTCATAAAAAGTTATATAGTTTTCAGTGTTCAGTTTTCAGCGGCGAGAAGTCTCTCGATTTCGCGGGCTTGTTCCGGGGTGTCGACGCCGGGTGAGGTGTCGTCGGTGAGAAGGACTTTGATGGTCGCGCCATTTTCGAGCGCGCGGAGTTGTTCCAGCGATTCGGCTTTTTCCAAAGGCGACGGCGGCCAGGTGACATAGCGTTCGAGGAAACTCCGCGTGTAAGCGTAAATGCCCTTGTGGCGGAGGACCGGCAGGCCCTCGACCGGGTTGCGGAAAAAAGGCAGCGGCGAGCGGGAAAAATAAAGCGCGCGGCCGTCGAGGGCGACCGCGACCTTGACGACGTTCGGGTCTTGGACGGCTGGGTCGGATGGATCGAGCGGATTCGCGGCGGTGGCCATGTCGAGCGTGGAATCGGCGGCCATCGCGGCGGCGAGCTCGTCGATGAGGGCGGGATCGATGAGCGGTTCGTCGCCCTGGATGTTGACGATGTGGGTCGCCTGCGGCACGGCTTTCACCGCTTCGGCGATGCGGTCGGTGCCGGTGGGATGATCGGGCGAGGTCATGGCGACCTTGCCACCGAAGGCGATCACCACGTCGCGGATCCGCTCGTCATCGACTGCCACGATGATTTCATCGAGCCGCGAACATTGCTGGCAGCGCTCCCAAACGTGCTGGATCAAAGGTTTTCCGGCGATCAAATGCAGCGGTTTTCCCGGGAAACGGGTGGAGCCCCAACGCGACGGCAATACGCCTAAAATGTAGGTTAGAGCAGGAGAATGGGTCACGCTTGGCAAAGGTTGGGCAAACGTAAGGCAGAGACAAGCCGACGGACAAGAGCGGTTTCGGAAAAAGATTTTCCCCGTTTCGAACCCAACGAGCTGCGAACTCAAAACGGCCTTCCCGTGCATCGGGAAGGCCGCCGAGGGGGGAAATCGTTGGCGCCGCCTTATTTGACACCGAAGCGGAAGAACTTCTTGTCGCCTGCCTCAATGGTGATGCGGTAAGCGTAGAAGATCGCGTCGTTGGTGATGCCGGCGTTCAGGCGGCCGTCGCCTTTGCTGACGATCACCCCGGTCTCGTCCAGCATCTGGACGTTGGCAGACTGGAAGTCATTGTCATTCGCCACAAACAGGAAGAAGTCGTTGCCCTGCGGAGTGGAAAGGTCGGGCACTAGGGCCATGCCCTCCATTTTCTCGTTGAGGGTGTTGGAATTCGACGGGTTAGTATTGGTGTTGAAACCGAATTTCGCGAGATCCGCCGGGTTGAGCATGTTGATGACTTCCGCGGTGGCGGCGGCGTTCACAGTTGGGAGAAGAGTCCCGCCCGGGCTGATCTGATCACCCTCGCCGTCCTTGTCGCCCATGATGTTGGTGGCGGACGCGAAATCGACGAGTTGCACCGACTTGAACACGATCGGGTCGGTGGTCCCCTTCCCCATCCCGTTGCCATCGCGCGGCAACATCAGGAACGCGCTGTCGCCAATCGCCACGATCTCCGATTGGGCGGCGGTGCCATCCAGGCCGGAGTTGTTCCCGTTCAAATCGATCTGCGGCAGCTTGACGATGTATTCGCCAATGAGGACCGGCGTCTCGCGGTTCGCACCGGCGACATCATAGACGAAGAGGCGGGCGTTGGTGCGGGTTTGCTGTTGGGAACCGTTCGTATCTTGGACGGTGGCGCTCTGTAGCAGGGCAAAGAGGCGGGTGCCGTCGGGAGTGACGGACAAGCCTTCAAGTCCCTGGTTGTTGCGGCGGCCGTTGAGCGGCGCAGGTGTTCCGGAAGCATCGAAGTTAGGCGTGCCGAGCGGGCGGTGCGGACGGGCGGCCTCGGGGAGCTGGGTGAGACCGGTGATTTTCTTGGCGGGATTGAAGCGGGCGATGTAGGCACCGTATTCGTCCGAAACGTAGCCGGACCAATCGCTGAAAAGATGGACGGCTTCCGCATCGAAACTGAGCAGGCTTTCCGTAGCGCCACCCGGGCCATTCGCACCCGTGGCAAGACCGACCGTCTGGCCGAAAAGGGTGCCGGTGACGGCACCGGGGTTCAGACCGGTGGTGAACTTGGTCGTCGGGCCGTCCTGATAGGTGAACTTGGTCGTATCAACGTACAACAGATCAATCTGGTTCTGTGCCACCGGGCCCGCGCCGTAGTAGGGTGTGAAGGTGAACGCGACGCGGTGGAGGCGTGCCGCGTAGTTCGAGTAGAACGTGCCGGTGTTGTAGCCACGATCGGGAAGCACGTTGAAGGTGCCCTTCAGCAAGCCGGCATCAAGCCGCCAATCGGTGATGAAGAGTCCGGAGGCGGCACCTTGGGTTTCACCGAAGCTATCAACGCTGTCACCGGTGATGCGGCCGGCTCCGACGAGACCTTCGTTAACCACGCGGATGCCGCCGAGCGAGGCACCGGTGGGAGTCGTCGTGTTCGGCACGAGATAGGTCGGGGAAACTCCGGGAGCCGACGGGCCGGTGCCGGGCAGGACGTAGGTGAAGGCGGTTTCATCGCCAGTCACGATCGAGGAGGCCACGGTGTAGTCGGTGCCAAGCAGGGCGGTGGTCCAGGAAGTTAGATCGGTGGAAATCTTCAACGTGCCGGTTGTGCTGCCGAGTTCGTTGAGGCGGGTGAAATCGAGTTCAAAGGCACCGCCGTTAGGAACCAACTGCGGCAGGTTGCCGAAATCGCCGCCTTTGTTCGGGTTCTGGTTGAAGAAGAATTCCACCCGGTCGGTCAGGCCGTCGCCATCGCTATCCGTGTCGATTCCGCCCGAGGTGTAGCCATTGTAGCCGAGCCATGTGGCAAACGGATCATTGTTGAGTTCGTGGATGGTGAGGTTGTTGGACACCTCGTTGGCCACCAGCAGAAGCGGCTTGCCCGACGGACTGTCCGCGGCGGAAACCACCACAAGGCCCTCGGGGTTCAAATCGCCGCTCCTTCTCAGGCCGCCGGTGAAGGTGACCGCGAGCGGATTAGTCACGTCGAAGGCCAGCACCATGTGCGAACGCTCTAGGCCGACGAAGGCATAGGTGCGGCCGCCAATACTGGCGATGGTCACGCCTTCCGGTTCGGGACCCTTGTTGTCGCTGCGGCTGTCGTCGAAGTTGGTTGGAAACTGAGAGGCCATGATGTTCTCGATCATGTCACCGCTGTCGAAGACGAGGCCTCCGGCGGCATTGAGGATGGTGAACGAACGCCCGCCGTAGCTGAGGATTTCGTCGATGTCTCCGTCGTTGTCCGTGTCGCCGCGGAGGCCGGGAGCGTTGGAAACGGTGAGGCGGCCGAGACTGGCCTGGTTTTTCAAGGCAAGCTCGTTAGGGAACACCGTGTCGTCGAGATCGTAACTGCCACTTCCAACCGTGGTGGATTCATCGGGAGTTAGGAAATCGTTGCGATCATCGCCCTCGTTCGCAGTGACATAATAGGTCTGGCCGCCGGCGGAGTAGGAGGCAACGGCGTCAGGCGTGTAGAGGCCGAAGACCGGACTGCCGGTGGTGGGATTGACGAGGTTGCTGGCACCCGCGCCGTCGCGGTCGCTGAAGTCATGCCGGCCGGAGGAGAAGTTCTTTTTCCCGAGCGGCACGACGGAGGTGAAGGTGGCGGTGGCGATGTCGAGAACGGCAACGGCGTTCGCTTCCTGCAAGGTCACCATCGCCTTCGCGCCATCCGCGGAGATCGCGAAATACTCCGGCTCGAAATCCGTCGAAGGCTTGCCACCCTGGAAAATTCTAACGCCCGAGTTCGACAGCGCCGTGATGGTGGCCGGAGCGTCGAACGAAGTGAAGTCGGCGGTGGTCACCGTGGGAGTTGCGACGCCCCCGGCGAGATCGATGATGCTGATAGACCCGACCGTCATGTCCGTGGAAATGTCCACGGCGGCACCGTCGAGTTCACCTTCATTGGCCACTAGCAGTTTCGTCCCATCGGGCGTGAACGCGATGTGGTCCGGCACCGCGCCGACCGGCGTGGAACCGAGAAGCGCGCCAGTGGCGGCATCCAGGAAAACCACGTAGCCCGCATTGCTTTTCGGCGAGGAAATGATGGCGGCTGCCAAAATGCTCGGATTGATTCCGGCCCCCTTGCGCACGGCAATGGAGGAAACGTCATTGCTGGTGAGACCGCTGACTCCGAGCGTGGAAGGAGCGATGTTGCTGAGGAACACCGGCGCGGCAGGATCGGCGAGATCCACGACTTGAATGCCTACATTGGATGAAGTGAAGCCGCGCTTCGAGATCGGATCGAAGGCGGGAATTTCCGCACCGGCAAGGGTGATATTGCCCTTCACGGTGGAAGTCAGGGCACCGGATGCCGGGAAGCTCGAAGCGACGGAATCATCGTTGGTGATCGTTCCGTTAGCCGTGGCGGTGTCCAAAGTGGTGACGCCAAACGCATCGACGATGCCTGATAGAGTCAGCGCCACCGTTTCATTGCTCTCGATGGTCGTGTCGCCATTGACCGTGATGTCGATCGTCTGGCTGGCCGCGCCGCCGGCGGGGAAATTCAGAGTGCCCGGGGCGACAGTCGTGAAATCGCTGCCCGCTGTGGCCGTGCCGCCGGTGACCGCGTAATTCACAGCGAAAGCGGTGGCGGTGTTCGTGCGGGTGACGGTCAGGCTGAGGATGGAAGTGCCGCCATTGCCCTCGGCGACCGAAGAGGCGGAGATGCTAACGGTTCCGACCGGCGGCGGCACGCTAACAGGTGCGAGCGCGATACCACGGAAGGCGGTGTTCGTCGCTGCGGTGGCCAGCAGGGTCGGGGTTCCGGCGAATGCGCCGTTGTAGCCACTGGAGTCCACCAGACTGATCATTTCGCCACCACCCGTCGTTCCGCTGCCGCCCTTGCGGGTGGCGAAAAGCGTGACGCTGGAACCACTCACGGTTCCGGTCACGCCGCGGTAGTCATCGGCATCCACACCGACGATCCCGTTCGAGGTCCAGCTACCCGCGACCAAACTGTATTTCGTCAGGGCACTTGCGGTGTCATCCGCGACATACAACGTGTCGATGCCCGGCGCGAGAAAATCGAGATCGGCGAAGAAGAAGCTGTAGGGCCCGCCCGTTGAGGACGGGAAACCGGGCAAATTGGTAATCGTCTGGCCTGCAGTCGTGGGCAGTCCGCTGCCAACCGTTCCGATGCGCACCGCGGTTCCGGAACCGGTGGAAACCAGCAACTGCCCGTTCACGATCGCCGGCTGGCGGAGATTGACAACCGTGGTGCTCAACTGGGTGGAGGTCGTCCCACCGAGCGTGGTGTGGCGGATCCCGCCCGCACCGCCCGTGATCCAGAAGTCAGTGCCATTCGAAGAGGTCGCACCGCGGACGTTGTTGCTGGTGGCGGCATCGGTTAGGGCGGTCGTCGTGTCCACCGCGCCGGCCGCGTCCAGGCGGGCGATCACGCGGTTTACCGTCGCGGCGGTGGTGCCGGTGAGGGACGTCACGGGAGGAGTCGCATCGTATCCGGTGGCGATCAGGAACTGACCATCCTCGGAGCGGGTCAGCAATCCATCGGAAGTGGCAGTGCCGCTGGCGATCAACCGCTTGTTAGCACCCACCACAGCCGTCGGCATCGGGATCGATTGCACCAGCGAGCCCGCCGGGGTGTATTCGTCGATGAACACTTCGTTGCCCGTGTTGATGAGCGAGCCGGTACCGCTACCAACCCGATAGATCGTTAGATTGCCGGCGGTGAAGGGAGCGGCGGAGGCGGCGCTGACGAAGGTTAAAAACCAAGCCGCAGCCAAAGGAGCGTGGACTTGGCGGGACGAGAACTTCGAAGCGAGGGAGGGGAAGGATTTCGGTTTCATGACTGTTGAAATGGTTTTCTCAGATGCAAAATGGACCCGTGAGATTTGCGGGTGTGACCCAATCGACAACCCGGCCATCGTGACGATTTTGTTGCAAACGTCCGGATGCACAAACGGCCTTCCCGTTCGCAGGGAAGCCCGTCGAACTGGCCTTTGCCGGTATCCAGGCACCCTATGACCCGCTTTCGACACTGGCCTTTCTCGCCCGATCCGACTCCCGCGGTCAGGAGGCCCGCGGACTCTGGGAAACCTGCCTCGGCCGCCTCGCCCTCACTGGCGGCGATTGGCAAGGCTGGCTGGCGCGGATGCCGGCGGGGTTCAAGAGTGACCGGGCAAACTTCGAATCCCTCGCCGCCGAAGCGCGGCTGCTGGAACTGGCGAGGAATCCTGCGGGTAAATGAATTCCCTTTTGGCAGTCCGCTTGTGAAATAGGGCCTTGGCACTCGCAGCCCAACAACCAATATCTGCTAGTTGTTCAGTTGACTGGAGTTGAAAAGTGATCAATAAAACGGCGCGCATGCGAATGTCCCCCCGATCCCTCCGAAACTTGTTGCTCTGCCGAGGGGCCCATCTCCTATTGCTGCTTGCCGTGATGGTCGGTATGGGCAAGTCGCAAGCTCAGGAACAAATTTATGGATCAGGCGATTTCATCCTGAACCATGGTGCGGTGATTTCGGACACGGGGACACTGATTGGAGGCACAATAACGACCCGCGGCTCTATTGAAGAATTAATATCCATAACGGAATGGGGTACGCTCATTCCTGTGAGCAATGACCAACTGCCACACTCCATCAACGCTTCAGCCGTCAACGGAACGGTCACCAAATCTCCTGATCGAGCGATATATGATTTCGATACCCCGGTCATCCTTACCGCGACGCCGGATGCAGGATACGTTTTTGAAAAATGGACCCTGAAGGACGGAAATACGGCACCGAAAAGTTTGAATTCCATTCAGTTTGTAAGGGCCGACTTGCGCCGTTCAACCATCTTTTTGAAAGCGGTTTTCCACTACGAAATGGTCGCCCACTTCGTTCCGATGACCCGTATCATTTCTGTCAGTGCGGTCGATCTTTCATGGGACCAGCAAGCTGTCGGCGAAACTTCGGGTGGCACCTTCAAAATTACAAACACGGGGAACGCCCCGCTAACCGTGGCAGGCATCAACTACCCGGCCGGCTTCAGTGGAAGCTGGGAAGGCACCATCGCTCCCGGCTCCGCCAAGGAAATCACCGTCAATTTCGCGCCTAACGTGTCAGGCACCTTTTCCGGGAATATCACGGTGAACTCGGATGCCACAGCAGGCGCTTTTACCCTCCCGGTAACTGCTGTGGCGCAACCAGCCTATTCTGTTACCGCCACCAGTTCCTTCGGCGCATTGAAAACTACGCCTGACACCCGGACCTTTTGGCAGGGTTCGATCGTCACCCTCAAGGCCACGCCTGTGGCGGGCTACGTCTTCATGAACTGGACTGAAGACCAGAAGATCCTCAGCACCGGCGCTAATTTTGATCTTGAGATCACCCGGGAACATCACGTGTGGGCCGATTATCTTCCTGTGTCCCGCACGCTGAAGGTCAAAATCAGCCGGAGTTCGGCGTTGAGCAAAGAGGGCGCCACGTATCGGGGGACGATCTCGGTCAAGAATACGGGGACGGTTCCTGTTTTTCTCTCAGAACTGCGCTTTCAGGGAAAAGGCACCGGACGCATCCTGGTCAATGGAAGGTGGACTGGCTGGATCAAACCCGGCTCGACTTTTTCCGTAAAGATCTCCTTCACGCCCTCATGGCTGAAATTCCACCGACTCCGGGTGCTCGCCATCGCGAAGAATCTCACTTCCCCGGTCGAATGGGCAGAACTGCGAAGGTGACGAACGCCGGGTAGTAGGAGCCCCCTGCCGGTCTGGACAACAAGTTGCGGTCCCGGGATCAAACCGAGAGGAACGGAGCGGAATAAATTTCGCGCTCCAATTTTCACGCCAAGGCGACGGCAACCTCAATCTGCTTGTCCACGTCGTCGCGGAGGTTCTCGATGATGTAGTCCTGGCGGTCGGGCGTGTTCTTGCCCATGTAGAAGGCTAACAATTCCTTCACGCCTTTGCCTTCTTCATACTCCACATGGTCGAGGCGCATGTCGGGACCGATCATGAAGCTGAACTCATCGGGCGAAATTTCGCCGAGGCCCTTGAAGCGGGTGATCTCGGCGGCCTTGCCAAGTTTGGCCATGGCTTTCTTCCGCTCGTCGTCGTCATAACAATAGATGGTTTCCTTCTTGTTGCGGACGCGGAAGAGCGGCGTTTGCAGGATCCACAAGTGTCCATCACGGATCATCTCCGGGAAGAACTGGAGAAAGAATGTTAGCAATAGCAGGCGAATGTGCATGCCATCCACGTCGGCATCGGTGGCGATGACGACTTTGTTATATCTCAAATACTCGATGCCGTCCTCGATGTTGAGCGCGGCCTGGAGCAGGGCGAACTCCTCGTTTTCGTAAACGATCTTGCGAGGCAGGCTGTAGGTGTTGAGTGGTTTACCGCGCAGCGAGAAGACAGCCTGCGTTTCCACGTCACGGCTCTTGGTGATGGAACCGGAGGCCGAGTCACCCTCGGTGATGAAGAGTGTGGATTCCTCGCGGCGCTTGTGCTTGCTGTCGTAGCGGACGCGGCAGTCGCGGAGTTTCTTGTTATGGACTTTCGCCTGCTTGGAACGCTCTCTGGCAAGTTTCTGGATGCCCTTGAGATCCTTGCGCTCGCGCTCGGCGGAGAGGATGCGCTTCTGGATCGCCTCGGCCACCTGCGGGTGCTTGTGCAGGTAGTTGTCGAGGTTGGTCTTGAGGAAATTGCCAATGAAGGTGCGCAGCGATTCGCCGTTCGGCGAGACGCCAGCAGATCCGAGCTTGGTCTTGGTCTGCGATTCGAAAACCGGCTCGATGATCCGCACACAGACGGCGGCCTCGATGCCGGCGCGGATGTCGGACGGCTCGTATTGTTTCTTGTAGAATCCACGGATGACCGTGACCAGCGCCTCACGGAATGCGGCGAGGTGAGTGCCGCCTTGCGAGGTGTTCTGGCCATTGACGAAGGTATAGTATTCCTCGCCGCTCTCGGGCGTATGGGTGAAGGCGATTTCAATATCCTTGCCGACAAGATGGATCGGCGGATAGAGAGCCTCGTTCTCCATTTCCTCGCGCAGCAGGTCTAGCAGTCCATCCTTCGAGCGGAACTTCTTGCCGTTGAAGTTGATGGTGAGTGCCGGATTCAGATAGGAATAATACCGGCACATCTTCTCGACGAAGGCTTCCTTAAATTTCGCCTTGGCGGGGAAAATCGTGCGGTCGAGTTCGAAGGCAAGGCGGGTGCCGTTCACGCCGTCGTCGCGCCGCGGGTGCTTCATGTCCAGCGTGAGCTGGCCTTTGGAAAACTCGAGCGCCTTGGTTTCCCCATCGCGCCACGCCTGGATCTCGAAAAAGTTAGAGAGCGCGTTGACCGCCTTGATGCCGACGCCGTTGAGGCCGACGGATTTCTTGAAGGCCTCGCTGTCGTACTTCGCGCCGGTGTTGATCTGAGCTGCGCAGTCGAAAAGTTTGCCGAGCGGAATCCCCCGCCCGTAGTCGCGGACTTCCACGCGGCCTTCCTCGTCGATTTCGACCTTCACTTCCTTGCCGTAGCCCATGATGTGCTCGTCGATGGAGTTATCGACGGCCTCCTTGAGCAGGATGTAGAGGCCGTCGTCGGGCGAGGAACCATCGCCCAGTTTCCCGATGTACATGCCGGGGCGCATGCGGATGTGTTCGCGCCAATCGAGTGATTTGATGTCGTCTTCGGTGTAGTCGGCTGCCATGGGGAAATTCGTTTCGGAGTTCCTAAACGGTTGCCGGAACGGGCGCAAGGGCGACGACGAATCCGGATTAAATAGCCCGGCCAACCGGCCTCAACGCCTGATTCTCAAGCGGTAAAACGTCCGCGGCAGGCCGCCGGTGGAGTTGAGCTTGACCACGCGGCGCCTGAAATCCGTGTTCACCACCGTTTCGCTGATCTGAGTGTAAGCCCCCGCGGCAACCACCGGCCAGGCGCTGGTGGTTAGATCGGCCTTCGCTTGCAGGTCGTATTGCAATGCGGGCACGCTGCCGTCCATCCGGACGAGGAACGACAACACCGGCAGACCGCCGCTGAAGGAAATTGCCATCGGATTCAAGGCCACATCGGTCACCGCCGGGTTGAGGCCGTAGGCGAATTCCGCGAGGTTTGTGTAAGCATCGTGGTCCGGATTCGCGCTTTCCCCCCAGGTGGTGGTTTGCCCGGCGGGCAGCAGCGGGGCGAACCGGTCGAAGGTCCACGCATCGTAGGCGCCAACGGAGTTGACGGTCACATTGACGACAATGGTGTCCGTTCCGCCCGCACCGTCGCTCACGCGAGCGGTGAAGGAATCGCTGCCGAGGTAGTCGTTCGCCGGCGTGTAGCCGAGGGACACGCTGCCGCCGGTGGCCGGAGCGATGATCGTGGCGCTGCCGTGTGCCGCCGCTGCGGAAATGTTCCAGGCGAGCGGATTGCCATCGGCGTCCGTGGCCGTTAGGGAGGCGGCGAACGGGGTGGGATGATTGTTCTGGGAGATCGTTCTGGAAATGGTGGTGCCTTGGGCGATCACAGGCGGATCATTCGTCGGGATGAGGAATGCCCGCATGACCGCCATGTGCTGCATGTTGGTCGGATCGTCGTTCGGATAAAAACGGTCGCTGTCGGTCACCCGGATCGGGGCGACCTCGGACAGCGGGGAATACACCCGGCTGTCGAAAACCAGACCGTTGGGAAAGGTGTTGGAGCCAATCACCAGCGGAGTCTTCAAGGCGTTGAGATCGGTGTCCGGCATCACCCAGTCGAAAGGACTGTTCCGCGTAGTGCCGTTGTTAGTATCACCGTCTCCCGCCTGATCGACAGGAAAGGGACCCGTCGTCACCACCACGGTGGACAGGGTGGTGATGCAGGCCTCCGTCCTGCTGCTGGTGTTGAAATCACCGCCGAGGACGAGATAATCTCCGGCCGGGACATTTGTTTGGATGGCGCTCCTGATTTCTCCCGCCTCTTCATTCCGTTGGCTCGTGCCGCCATTTGAACTGATATGGACCGAGACGACCCACAGATCCTTGTCGCCGGGGATGTTAATCTTCGCCCAGACGTAATCACGGTTGGTCATCGTGGTGTCGTCCCACTCGCCCGCGGCAGTGATGGGGTAGCGACTGACAATACCGTTAGGGATATCGCCATTGGAGATGGTGGGCTCCACGTGATAGGAAAAACTGCTCCCGAAATTCGCCGTCACCCAGGCAGCATAAGTCGCCGGCGTATTCTTGTTAGGAGCCACACCGACGTTCATCTCTTGGACGAGGACGATGTCGGGGTCGAGTCCCTGGAAAATCCGATTACCCTCGCCGGGATCGTAGCTAGAGAAATTTCCGGTCGTCGTGTTGGCCGCCATGATGCGGATGACTTCGTCCGCGCGCAGCCCAGTCCCGGGCACAAACGTGAGGAGAGCGACGATCAGAAAAGTCCGGAGAATTGGCACAATTGAAGGTGGAAAACAAATGCAGGAAACGGGCCAGACTTTGCAGAGGTCGCGCAACCTGTCAACCTGCCGCCACAAAATGCAGGGTGACGGAATCGCCCGAGATGGAATCGCGGCGAAATTTTCCACCCCCTATTTATTTTCTCGACCAGCCAATGCCGACCTATCAGCTTGGTCGCCTTATGAGTTTCTGGGACAATTTGAAGGACAAGGTGGCGACGATGAACTCCTCGCTGCAAACGAATATTAGCAAGTTCAAGAACGCCGAATTCGCCAGCGGCACGATGGCGATGTGCGCGATGATCGCCGCGGCGGACGGCAGTGTCAGCGGTCAGGAAAAGGGCAAGATCGCCGCCTTGATCACGAACAATGAAATGCTCAAAATCTTCCCTGCTGCGGAATTGAAGCAGAAGTTCGATCACTTCTGCGACAAGATGGCGGCCGACTATGATTTCGGAAAGATCGAAGCCATCCAGGCCATTGCCAAGCTCAAGAGCAAACCCGACCAAGCGCGAGCGGTGCTCCAGATCGGCATCATCATCGGAGGTGCGGATGGGAATTTCGATGCGGATGAAAAGAAGGCCGTGAAGGAAGCGTGCAACGCCGTGGGCATCAGCCCTGCGGATTTCGACCTTTGACTGGAGTCGCCCCCGTACAGCGCCGCCTGCCAACAATCGAGCATGAAAGTCATCGCACGGGGTCAGAAATCGACGTTGGCGAGCTTCGGTGTGGAATCTCCCGCACCCGCGGTGTCAGTGTCGGTCTCGCTGGAATTAACCGGCGGGCCGGAAATCGATGTCTGTTGTTTTGGACTCGATGAGCAGGGCCGTTTGTCCGACGAGCGCTATTTCGTTTTTTACAACCAGCCGCAGTCGCCGTGCGGAGCGATCAAGGCCCAAGGCGCATCGGGCAACGCGCTGCAAGTGTTCGGCATCGATTTTTCAAAGCTCCCCGCGACGATCAAGCGGCTGGTTTTCACCGCCACCGTGGATGGTTCCGCGGCGATGCGACAAATCACCCGGGGAGTCGTGCAACTGTCCTCGGCAGGTGCTCCGGTTGCCGAGTTCCAGCTCCATGGGAGCGATTATGCCGATGAGAAGGCATTGATGCTGGCGGAACTTTATTGGAAGGACGGCTGGCGTATCGCCGCCACCGGCCAAGGTTTCGCAGCGGGATTGCCGGGACTGCTCAAACATTTCGGCGGCGAAGTGGCCGAGGAAACCGTTTCACCGCCCAAAGCGGTGGCCGCGCCGCCTCCTCCTCCGCCGCCAGCGCAGCCCAAGGTTTCGCTGACGAAACTCACGTTGGACAAGCCCGGCGAACGGAAGTCGATCAGCTTGGAAAAGGGTGCGACCCAAAGCCCGATCCACATCAACCTGAACTGGGACCGCGCCGCCGCCAAGAAGGGCTTTTTCGGCGGTGGCGGCAAAGAGGCCGACCTCGATTTGGGCTGCATGTTTCTTTCCCGCGATGGCAAAAAAGGCGTTATCCAAGCGCTGGGGAAAAACTTCGGCAGCCGCAACGGTGAGCCCTACATCTTTCTCGATAAGGACGACCGCAGTGGTGCCGCCTCGGACGGGGAAAACCTCTACGTCTGCCGTCCCGATTTGGTCGAAAAGGTGCTCGTTTTCGCCTTCATCTACGAGGGCGCGGCGAATTTCAGCACGGTCAACGCCCGTCTGATCCTTCATGAGAAGGATGGCAGCGAGACGCTGATCCGCCTTGACGCGCCCGGACCCGGAGCCACGTTCTGCGCGATCTGCCTGATCACCCGCACGCCATCCGGCATTGATGTGATCAAGGAAGCACGCTATTTCCCAGGACATCCTCACGCCGACCAGCATTACGGATTCGGCTTCAACTGGACCAAAGGCGCGAAGTGATTCCGCCGAAAAATTCTCTCGACTGAACCTAACCAAACCAACCCTAGAAAAACCAACATCATGGCTATCTCACTCAGTAAAGGCGGCAACGTTTCCCTCACCAAAACCGCACCCGGACTCACCAACATCGTCATCGGCCTCGGCTGGGACGCCCGCGCCACCGACGGTGCCGCCTTCGACCTCGACGCCAGCGGCTTCCTCCTGACTCCCGAAGGCAAGGTCCGCAGCGACGCGGATTTCATTTTCTTCAACCAACCCGCCTCGGCCGATGGCTCGGTCAAACATCTCGGCGACAACACCACGGGCGAAGGCGACGGCGATGACGAGCAAATGACCGTGGATCTGTCCAAAGTCCCGGCCGATGTGGACAAGATCGCGATCGCCGTGACGATCCACGAAGCGGAAGCGCGCAAGCAATCCTTCGGCATGGTCAGCCAAGCCTTCGTCCGCGTGGTGAACGCCGCCGACAACGCGGAAATCGTCCGCTACGACTTGAGCGAGGATTTCAGCATCGAAACCGCGCTGGTCTTCGGCGAGGTCTATCGCAACAGCGGCGAATGGAAGTTCCGCGCGGTTGGCCAAGGCTTCCAAGGCGGCCTCGGTGCAATGGCGAAAAACTACGGCGTCAACGTCTGATCTCCGACCACCAACCCGAACTAACCAAAATTATGGCAATCAGTTTACAAAAGGGCCAGAAGATCTCCCTGAGCAAGGAAGCTGGCGGAGCAACCCTCACCAAGATCGTGATGGGTCTCGGCTGGGACGCGAAGAAAACCAAGGGATTTTTCGGCATGGGAGCGAAAGACCAGGAGATCGACCTCGACGCTTCTTGTGTGCTTTTCGACGAAGCCAAAAACCCGTTGGACGCGATCTTCTTCAACCAACTCGTCAGCAAAGACGGCAGCATCAAGCACTCCGGCGACAACCGCACGGGCGCTGGCGACGGTGATGACGAACAGATCGTCGTCGATCTGTCACGTGTTCCGGCGACTGTGAAGTCGATCATGTTTCTGGTGAACAGCTTTACGGGGCAGAATTTCAGCCAGATCGAGAACGCCTATTGCCGCGTGGTGAATGGCACCAACAACCAGGAACTCGCCAAATACGACCTGAGCTGCAACGGCGCCCACACCGCGATGATCATGGCCAAGGTCTATCTCCACAACGGGGAATGGAAGATGCACGCCATCGGTGACAACACCTCCGGACGGACGTTCCAAGACATGATGCCGGCGATGCAGGCCGCAATTTGATCATGCCCGATTCTTCAGCCGCGAACTCGTATCCGCCAGCCCGCGTCTGGTTTAACAAATGCTTCTCCAGCGTCCACGGCGTGCTTCGGCGACTCCGGGACGACTGGGGGAGCAATTTGTATTTAATCGGCAGCCACACCGAGCGGGACTTCGGACCGTTGGCGGCCTGCGATTTCGCGGTGGTCGAACCCGTCGGCTTGACCGAAGCGGCGTATGTGGACTGGTGCCTCGACTTCTGCGAGCGAAAGCGGATCGACGTCTTCGTGCCCGGCAGGATGCGCGAGGCGATCTCGGACCGGCGGCAGGAATTCCTCGCGAGAGGGACTAAATTGATCGTCGCTGGCGACGGTGCGACGCTGAAACTGCTGGAGGATAAGGGGCGGTTTCTCTCCCAACTGCCGGATGGCGTGAACGCGCATCAATTCCACCGCGTGCGGACGTGGGAGGAATTTTCGGCGGCTTGCGAGCAGCTTGAAAACAAAGGCCTGCGGGTTTGCTTCAAGCCGGGGACCGCCACGTTTGGCGAAGGATTTTACATTCTGGACGAGGCGATGACGCCTTTGAAACGGCTGCTCCGCAGCGAGGCGCACCGGATTACCAAAGCGGAACTGAAGGCGGTGCTGGCGGCCTCCGAGACATTTCCGGAACTGTTGGTGATGGAATATCTGGACGGCAGCGAGTTCAGCGTGGACGTGCTGGCAGACGCGGGAACCGTCATCGCGATGGTCTGCCGTCGGAAACCGATGAACGGGCGGGTCCGGCTTTCCGGCACGTCGCACACCCTGCACGTCCACGAAGGCCAGTCGCAGGTATTGGCCAGCGAACCAGCGATCGAGGAAATGGTCCGCCGTCTCACGCGGCATTTCAATCTGGGTGGGCTGTTCAACGTCCAGTTCCGCAGCAAGGCCGAACGGCCGGAAAAACCGTGCCTGTTGGAAATCAACGGCCGGATGTCCGGCGGACTTCCGTATGTCGCGCTTTCGGGGCTGAATTTGCCGCTGCTCGCCATTCAAATCGCGATGCGCGGTCCGGGAGATCCGATGCCGGAGATCCCCGTCCCGAACCTACCGCTGCGGGTGCAGGACCGGGCGGATGTTTTCATCATGCCCACGACGGTCCCGGCCGCTCCGGCGACGGTTTGGAGTTTGAAGGAGCCGGGCGTCCACGAGGCGCACCTGCCAGGCGGTCGCTTCACCCTGACGATCGAGCGTGAGGACATCCCCTTCCGCGACCTCTGCGATCTCGCGGTCCGCAACAACGCGCTGCGGCGCTTTCTGTTCGTCAGCCGGGTGTTGGGCCGCCACTGCCCGGTCCGCCCGCCCGTCCTCCGGAAAGTAGCCGCCGAGCTCGCCCGCAAACTCCGACTGCGACTCAAGGCCGGGTCTGTGGTTTTTATCGGCATGGCGGAAACGGCGACGACTCTCGGCCAGGCGGTGTTCAGGGAGTTCCTCGCGCAAGGCGGCTCCGGATTATACATCGAAAGCACCCGCCGGGGCACCGGCGGCGAGCTGGCATTCGGATTCGCCGAAAGCCACTCGCACGCCACCGCCCACGTCATTCATCTTCCATCCCGCGAAGAAGATCCCGGCGATCTGCTGAGAACTGCCAGCCAGGTCGTGGTAGTGGACGATGAAGCAACGACCGGCAAAACCGCGGCGGGATTGATCCGCGAATTGAAGGCTTGGCGTGGTGACGACGGTCAAGATTTCGATGCCTGGCTCGCGGTCATTCTGCGCTGGAAACAAGGCGAAGATGCGGGTTCGGATTTCACGGGAATCGAATCACTCGCCGAGGGAAATTTCGCCTTCGATGCCGACGGCGATCTCCCCGAAGCACCGCCCGCCAACAACCGCATCGACATCCGTGTGACCGCCCGTCGTGGCGTCCGGCACGGAAGCCTTCATCCCCAGACTTTGCCTGCGGATTGGGATATTTCCGCCCGCGCGGGGGAAAAAATCCTGGTGGTGGGAAATGGCGAATACGGCTTCCAACCGCTGTTGCTGGCGGAAGCCTTTGAAACCCAAGGCGCGCAAACCTGGATTCAAGCCACCACCCGCTCGCCGATCCTCGAGGGCGGTGCGATCCAGCACATCCGTTCATTCGACGCGCTTTCGGGCGAGGGCCACATCGAGTTTCTCTACAACGTCCCGGACGACCACGGCTACGACCGCGTCGTCCTCTGTCTGGAGGATATACCGCCCGCTTCCGGCCATCCGATTTTGCAAATTCCACGGCTGGAGGTGAGATCATGATCGACTGGATCGCCACTGATTTGGACAGCACGTTGTTCAACCGGGCTTGGGCCGCCGATGACGCGATCGCGGCCACTTGGAATCACGAGGAAGACTCTTCGCGGACGGCATCGAGCTGGATGAAATCGGGAACCCACCGTTTGCTCGAAGTGCTGGGACGTTCCTTCGCGCTGGTCCCGGTGACCGCACGGGATCTCGATTCATTTTCACGCGTCGAGATCCGGGATTTGAACCTTCGCGGCCCGGCCATCATCGCCAACGGCGCTTTCATCCTCGGCTGGGACGGCGAACCGGACCCGGTTTGGCAGGAAACCATGATCGCACTGCTGACGCCGTGGCAGAGCATCCTTGATGATTTCTGCGCCTGGCTCATCGAGAAAAGCGCCGGCAACGCGCGCCCCCGCCTGATCCCGGGCCCGGGCGGTTTGACTGCCTATCTGGTGGCGAAAGCCGGTCCCGGTTGGTGGAATTCCCCGGATGGCCAGGCGATCCTTGCAGCAATGGACTGGCTCGGCTGCCGCGTGGAAATCCTCGGCTTGGAACTGCAAGTGCTACCACCCGGCATCGGCAAGCGGGATGCCACCCTCGAACTGCAACGCCGTTGGTTCGATGGCCGGCCACCGCTTCTCTGCATTGGCGATATGCCGCTGGACTTGGAATTCATGCGCTTGGGCGGCTTTCTGGCCACTCCCATGGGCTCCACACTCGAACAAGCATGGTTACCCTGAACGAACCTTTTCCAGGAAGTTACGCATCGGAAGAGGTGTCGTTCCTGATGCGCCGGATGCGCTTGGAAACCACCGCGCTGGAGGAGCGGGAGAAATTGATTCAAAGCGGCCAGCGTCATTACAGTGAAATGATTGGTCCCGAGGACGCGCCCACCCGCGACCGGCTGAAGCTTTTCCGCGAATCCTTGGCATCGAATGGCCTGCGAATGGCCCAGGACCTTTCCGTGCTCGCCGCCGGCATGGCCGCATCCGCCGTGAACGGCGAGCTGACTGTCGTTTCCATCGCCCGCGCCGGCACTCCAATCGGCGTCCTGCTGTGGCACCGTTTGCGGGAAATCGCGCCCCACCTGCGGCTAAAACATTACTCGATTTCCGTCATCCGGGATCGCGGGGTGGATTTCGCCGCGCTGCGCTGGATCATGGCCCGCCACTCACCCGCCAGCCTGCGGTTTGTCGATGGCTGGACCGGAAAAGGCACCATCGCGGACGAGCTGCGGGTCTCCATCGCCGCTTGGGCCGAAGCACCCTCCGACTTGGATTCCGGCTTGTGGGTTCCGCTGGATGTTTGTGGAGCCGCGACTTTTGCGGCGAGCAAGGAAGATTATTTGATCCCGTCCACTTTGCTCGGCGGCACGCTTTCCGGCTTGGTTTCCCGCAGCGTCCTTCCTTCCGGCGAGGAAGGCGGGGATGCTTTTCATGGCTGTGTGCCGTTGGATTCGCTGCGCCGCTACGACCTCAGCCGCTGGTTCATCGGGCAAATCCAATCCCTCATGTCGAGCATTCCCAATCCCGGCCCGCCGCCGAATGCGAGCGCAGGTCCACCGCGACGGGAGGAAACCGCCCGCTGCCTCGATCTCATGCTGGCACGCCATCAGCTTTCAGATCGCAACCGCATCAAGCTCGGCATCGGCGAGACCGTGCGGGTCCTGCTCCGGCGGCTGCCTCACACCGTCTGGCTCGGCGGACGCACGAATCCAACCGATGCCGACCTGATCCGCCGCCTCGCCGCCCTCCGCAATGTTCCTGTCGTGACCGAAGAAGACCTCGCTTTCGATGCCATCGCCGTCATAGCATCCGTCTGAATTCCACCCCCGATCTCCATGAACCGCCATTTGCACGCCGATTTGCCCATGTTGGCCCCGCTGCTCTACGTGCCCGCCGACCGCCCGGACCTGGCTGAGGTGCTCGGTGGCAAGCGCGACCTCGGAGTTTGTTGCATCGCCGTTTGCCTTGAAGATGCCGTGCGCCCGGACAACCGGAGAAGCGCGGCCATAGCGCTTTGCCGCACGCTCGAACAACTGGATGAACACCCCAGGCAAATCTTCGTCCGCCCGGCGGACAGCGATGCCCTGGACTGGCTGCTCGAATACTTGCCGGTCGATAAAATCGCCGGGTTCATTCTGCCGAAAGCGACGCTCCACACGATCCACCTCTGGACCGAGAAAACCTACGGCCTGCATACGATTCTCCCCATTCTGGAAACCCGCGATGCCTTGGATCCGGTTGGCCGACGCGAACTTGCCCAAGCGTGCGCAGCCCATCCGCCGGTGATCCCGGGCGCCCGGATCGGTGCGAACGACTTGTTTTCCCTGCTCGGCGGACTCCGCCGGCCGTTGGGACGGACCATCTACGAAACGCCCGTTGGCCGGGTGATCGATGGCCTGCTGGAGGCCTTCAGCGCGCAAGGTGTCCGACTTTGCGCACCAGTCTGCGATCGCATCGGAGACCTGGAAACATTGCACCGGGAAGTCGTGGAGGACATCCACCGAGGGCTGTTCGCCAAGACCGCGATCCATCCCCGCCAAGTCCACGCGATTTGGAAATCCTACCTTCCTGAACCGGTGGAACTGGAGGAAGCCCGGCTCATCCTTCAACCCGATGCCCCCGCCGTTTTCGGTCTCAACGGTGACATGCTCGAACCCGCCTGCCACGGCGAATGGGCCCGCCGCCTGCTTCTGCGGGATGCCCTCCACCAGTCCGCCGGAAAAGTTCCAAGCGCTTCCCGCGGATAGATCCGCTTCAGCGGGCATTCGTCCCAATCAAGCTCGCCACCCAACCCGCGAAGCCCACCGTATTGCGCGAGGCGACGATGACCTGCCCAGTGCCGCTGAAACGGTTCACCATCCCCTCCCCGCTGGTCATGGAGTTGACCAGGCCGCTGAAAAACCCGCGCTGCGCCGTGGAGGCGGTGATGTTGTAGCTCAAGGCAGCGTCCCACGCCACGACATGGGTGTTGTCCACGATGGTGTCGCTGCCCGGTTTCACATCCATCGCGAACAACGCCCCGAATCCGGCGATCGCCAAATTCCCGTGACCGGCGGTTTCCATGATGAAAAACCCACCCGTCCCGCCGAACAACGCCTGCCCGATTCCCTGGTTCTTGACCTTGATCTCCAAACTCGTATCCGCTGCTAGAAAGGCGCCATCGTTCAACCGGAACTGCCGCGCGCCACATTCCAAAACCATCACATCGCCCGGCAAATTTGGAGAAAACAGCGCGTCGCCGTCACCATTGGTCGCGGACATGGTCTGTTGGAAAAACGACTCGCCGGAAGTGAGCCGCCGCGCCAACGCCCCGAGCACGCCGCCGCGGACTTCGCCCTTCAACTCGAGCGTCGTGTCCATCGACACCATCGCACCTCGTTCCGCAAAGATGGACTCGCCTTGTTTAAGACTGACGTGGAGGAATGGATCGACACTTCCGACAACTGAGAAACTGGCCATGATGGGGTGTTAGTTAGATTGGATTAAGAAGAGAGAGTTTTACCGCGGATTGCGCGGATTATTGGGATGGTATTTGGAAATTCAAGAATTGGATTCTTCATCCGCGTCATCCGCGAAATCCGCGGTTCGGTTTTTCTTACGTTCGTTGGCGACCCGCTTCCAGGTGAGATGGGCTTCCTTGAAGTTAATCAGCAAGGCTACTTCCAGTCCCGTGATGTTCAGATAACCAAGCATCTGGGCGATATGAGTTTCGTTGAATGCGGTGACAACTTTCGGATCGACGATCACCTTGCCGTCGATCGTTAGATCGGGAATCAGCTTTCCGATGAACTGGCCGCGGTATTCGACGGGATACTCCTTTTGTTGCTCTACCGAATGCCCGCGCAACCGCAACTCGATGACCAACGCGTTTTCATAAAGCTTCTCGTCGAGCCCGGGCCTCAACTCGTTCAAGACTGTCATCGAAGCACCTATGATCGCTTTGGTAATTTCTTCGTGAAGCATGGAAAAAGAATTTAACCGCGGATCACGCGGATTTCGAGGATGGAATAACAGATCTTAAAAAACCTAAATCTTATCCGTGTCATCCGCGAAATCCGCGGTCAAAATTCTTGGTTAGGAGTCAACCTTCACTCGCCCGAATCTTGAATTCGCCTCCGCTGTTCGGGTTGGCTGTTAGCTGGGTCTGGCAGCCGGGGCAGGTGGTTTTGCCTTTTTCCTGGCGGGCGCCGCCGCAGAAGACGGTGCCACAATTGCCACAGGAACCCGCGCCTTCGGAGCCGCAGTGGGGGCAGTCCGGGCAGCCGTTGACTTCCCGCGAATTGATGGCGGGAAGCCGGCCGCCGCGTTCGCCGAAGTCGGCGGTGTCGTTGTCGAGCTTGTGGGCTGCGACCGGGTTGTAGATGTGATAGATGGGATCGAAGCCATAGCGCATGAGATACGGCAGGCGCTTCACGCCGCAGAGGGCGTAGAGGAAAAGCTGGCGGGGAGGACCATCGTTTTGCTCGTCCCTGCCCCACGGGTCTTGTTCGACCTTCTCGATGGAGATCGGCAGTTTGGCGAGCATCGCCTCCTTCTCATCGCCGTCGGCCACGCCCATGCTGGCGGTGCTCAGGGTGTCGCTGATCCAGACGAAGAGCTTGGCCCAGCCCTGTTCGTCGGTTTCCTGCAGGTTGAGGACGATGTCGGTGACTTCCCTCAAGCCGGCGAAATCGACGTCGTCGCCCGCGCCGATGGCATAGAAATTTCCGACGCTGGCGGCCTGGTGGAGCTCCTTGAGCGGGGTGCGCCAATCGTCGCTGGGCTGGCCGTCGGTGATGAGGACGACGATGGGCCGGAAGTCGCCTTTGGAACCCGGCTGGTTCTTTCTCACTTCCTGCATCATGCGCTCCGCCAGCAGCAGCAGCGCGCTGCCGAATGCCGTGCCGGGCCTGACTTTCAGCTTGGGCACCTGAACTTCGTCGATGGGTTGCAGCGGTGTTTTCAACTCGGCGCGGCTATCGAAGGTGATGAAGGAAAGATAGGCGGTTTCCAACGCGTGCGGATTGCGCTGGAGCGTGCGGACCATCATTTCGATACCGGTCTGGATGCCGGCGATACCGCTGCCGATCATGGATTCGGAGCAGTCGAGAAGGACGTATATGGGTAGGCGGCGCATGGCAGTTAGAGTTATGGTTTTTTATCAGGCGTTGGCGATCCGGATATGCACGAGGCGACCGCCGTCCTCGGGACTCAGCAGGAGTTTCTGGTCATTCTCAAGAACCACCTGTGACCCGGGCGGGATTGGCTTCGCTTCTCCCGAAGTGACATCCGCGAGGCCGGGAAGTGTCTGGTTCACCAGCAGCCAGCGGCCGCCGTGGAAAACGAAGTAGCCCACGGGCTTCTTCTGATGGGCTGTTAGCCGCTCGTTCGGGAAGACGGAACGCGAGACATGCCACGGATAGAGATAGAGGTTTGAGTAAACCATCAACCGGTGATTGTCCGGGAGAAAATCGCCACCGCCGCGCGAGGTGTGGAAATTCAGGACCGGCACCGTCCCGACTCCGGCCCGGCCACAGAACGGGCATCGCGGCGGCTTGGTTTCATCGAAGACAAACCATTTCTGGTCGCAGGCCGGATTCGCGCATGGCTGGATGAGGTCCACCGTCTTGACCAGCGCGCGTTCCATGTCGTCGGCGGTGGGCCGCAGCGACGGCTGATGGAGTCCGGCGATGAAGGCGCGATTGAATATCTCCGTTAGATAGGGCCCGCAGATTTCGTAGGGAACCTTCGCTGCGTCCGCGAAGGGCAGGAAGCCTGGTTTCACCGAATCCGGGTCGGGACGGTTCGTTGCATCGGTGGGGTGCTCGACGAAAAGCGCCTTTTCGCCCATGGAAAACTCCTCGTCGCGCTGCGAGTCGGAATCGTGGATTTTCCGCCCCCGCAACGGATGACGATATAACAGATACATGTAAACGAGGACCGCGAGCGCGTGCCGGTCGGTCTCGATCCGGGGAAGGAATTTCGCCGCGTCGCCGATGGGCAGCTTGAGCGTCCGCATCACTTCCGGAGCGATGAAGTCGGGCGTGCCGACGACATCGGGCGGGTACTTCAGCGGCACCACCAAGGTATCGATATCGATGATGCAGGCATTTCCGCCGGCCGGGTCGATGAGGACATTCTTGTAGGATAGATCCGAATGGGCGAGGCCGGCCATGTGCAGACGCCGCACCGCGCGGGAAATCTTGATGCAGATGGTGAGATAGCTCAGCCACGACCCGCGCTCGCGGGGGTCGAGATGCTTCTGCTGGTGATTGGCGGAGGCAAACCACTTCCCTTCCTTCTCACGGCCCTTGATGTCGAGGAAATCGCCATTCTTCGAACCGTGCTCGAAAAAAAAGTGCGGCTGATAGGCGGGCATCACCACGCCGACGATCCCCTGTTCTTCGATGATGTGGCTGGGCCAGCAAAACAGCGATTCCCAATAGGCTCCGCCCTCTTGTTCGAAAATCCGCTGGCGATAGATCCCGGTGATGTTCCGGATGCGCTCCATCGCATTATGATCCGGCTTCTTGCGATACCACCCGACGACCTGTTTGCGGTCCTTGGAAAAGTAAACATCCTTCATGCCGCCGGACCCGGCCTGAGCCTCGTCATCGAATTCGAACGGCACGCCGTCGGTGGATTTGAGACGGATGATGCTCATTGCGGCGGGAATGTTAGATTGGGCGTCGCCAGCACCAGCGTGCGATCGTCATGATGACCGGGCGAATGGAATTCCATCCACTTCAGAATCGCGGCAGCCGCTGCTTCAGGCGTGCCGGTCCCGGCTAACGGAATGGCAAGCTCGCTCCAAAGCGCCGACCACGCGGCGGGATCGGCCAGCGCGGATTCCGACTCGAAGCGCGGATCGGAAATCCCGTCGGTGACCAACAGCAATGCATCGAATTGTGAAACAACCGCCGTTTGGATTCGGCCCATGATCGCATCCGCCGTTCCGATGGCTTCGTTCATCGTGAGGAAAACCGTCTGGCCGGCATATTCCCCGCCGTCCGGGCGGGTGAGCAGGCAGGGCTCGCCGCCAGAGACCAACGCGGCCGCGCCGTCGCCTATTGAAAATGCGGCGACAAACCACTGCCCGTCAGGCAGCGGATGAAGCAGCACCGTGATGAGGGTGGTGTGGAAATCGCGTACCGCGACATCTAGCTGCGTCGCCTGCTCTTCGATCCGCTGCCGGGCGAGGCGAGTGGCTTTTCCGAATTGTTCGCAAAGCTCGGCGCGCAAGCCTTCGGGGTCGGCGATCCGCTGGCTCAAAACGTTTTCAGCAGTCGCGAAGTAATCCGCAAAATGTTGTTTCACCGCGTCGCAGGCGATTTTGGATCCTTGCCTGGAAAGGTTCGCGCTCCCCGCACCATCGGCCACGGTGAGCGAATACCAGCCACTAACAGGGAACCAGGCCAGCGCCATGTCGTCGTCGCGGAAACTGCCGACGTGGGCATGCGACCTGCCGCGAAGGCTCGCGCCAACCACCGTGAGCGGGCCATCTTCCAAGAAATCGATGGCCGTATCGGCCTTCCAAAACGGATCCTCGCGGTTGGACGGAAGGTTTTTCCACAGCGAGCGTGGGTCGGCGTTCACCGTGAGCGCGATCAGGAATTTCCCGGCGTCGCCCACAGCCATTTCGAACTCGCCGGACACTTCAGGTGTCCCGCGTAGAACACCGTCCGCGAACTCAAGACCGGCCGGAATGTTAGAAAGCGATTCCGCCGGCTCGTCGTCCGGAAGATGATCGGCTGGCACCGCGGAGAACTCCCGCCCGACCATTGCATTCGGCAGCCGGACGATCACGGCGCGTGCGACTTCGATTTCCTCCGGCGATGTTCCCAGCGACGACCGCAACGCGGGGTTGGACGAAAAAGAATGGTCGTGGGCCATGTCGAAATCCTCAGAAGACCAGGTTCACCTCGGGCGGCGGCGGCGGCAGATGCAGTTCGTCGCTTGCCCCGGCATTGACGTTTCCCGCAGCCACGCTGGCGGAGACCCAGCGGAAAAAACTAACGAATCCATTGCCGTCCATCGTTTCCAGCGCGACGACATGGTCGGCGAGCGTTTGCAAATCCTCCTTGCGGGCTTTCGGGCCGGCGGCGCATGCAATGATGGAGGCGAAACCCAGCGCCCGCACCTTCGGGATCATTTCCTTGTAGAGCTGGATATCCGAGGGAACTCCGTCGGTCATGATAAAGAGCAGCGGCCGCCAATCCCCAGTCTGCTCGCCCTCGCTTTTCTGCACCTCGGCATTGACCCGTTCGCAGAGGGCTTCGAGCGCCGCCCCGAGGTGGGTGGGGCCGGAATCCGGGCAAACGATTTCCGGCATCTGGAGGGATTCCAGGCTGCTCAAGGGCAGCACGATCTTCACGTCCCGATCAAAAGTGATGATCGAAAGGTGCAGCGACTCCAGCGCGTGCGGGTCTTGGCGGAGACCACCAAGCATCGCGGCGATGCCGGATTTCACCGATTCGAGCGGCTCACCTTTCATCGAGCCGGATGTGTCGAGCAGCAGGTAAACGGGTAGGCGGCGGTTCATACGGTGATTTCTAAGCGTTGGTGGAATCCCCGTCCTCCGGTGCCTTGACGGTGAGCGACCAGATTACGCCGGCCGTGAGGATGAAGGCCACGATCGAGACGCTGATCGCCGGAGAAATGTGGAACCCGAAGGCGCTGCCGATCAGTTTGAAGGACACAAAAATCAGCAGGATCATGATCGCCTTGTCCAAAGCCCACAGCTTGCTCTGCGCGGCGATGAGCAGGAAGTAAAGGCTCCGCAAACCGGCCGCAGCCCAAAGGCTGGAGGTGATCATCAGGTAGGGGTCACGCACCACCGCCACGATGACCGGCATCGAGTCAAAGGCGAAAACCACATCGCAGACTTCGATGCACACAAGGCACAAGAACAGCGGCGTCACCCCGTGGCTGAAGAAGTGGCCGGATTCGATGGACGGATTGGTCGAGGCGACTTTCCGCACCATCAGGACCGACCAGTGGCCGGTGTAGTCCACCTCGGCGTCGTCGTCCCCGCTCTTCCACATTTTCCACACCGTCCACAGCACGATGAGGGCGAAGGCGATGAGGACATACGGGCTGGCGTTGGCGATGAAGGCCCCGAGGCCGAGGAAAAACACGCGGAACAGGATGGCTCCCAGGATACCCCAGTAAAGAATGCGGTGCTGGTAGTGCTGGTTCTGATCGAGCGTCAGCCCGAAGGATTTGAAAATCAGGTAGAAGGCGAACAGATTGTCCAAGGCAAGGGCCTTTTCGAGGACGTAGCCTGTCGCATAGAGGCTCACCGCTTCCGGCCCCGCCAACGTCCTTATCATGTCGCCAAACTGTTCGGTCCGTGGGTTGTGGTTGTAGCTCCACCAGATGTAAATCGAGAAAACCGCGGAGCAGACGACCCAGATCATCGACCACATCAAGGCGTTGCCCATGGTGATTTTCTGGCCCTTTTTGTGGGACAACAGGTCGATGGAGACCGCAATGACGAAGGGGATCAGGAAGGCCAGGATATCCAGTGCGGAAATGGCTTTGAAGGCGGTCAGTGAATCTTGGAACATTGAATGAAAATATTTCTGGATGGAAAGTTACCGCAAACCTATCGGATCTGGTGGCGATCAGCCCCACTCACGCTGCTTTTTGGCATTGCAAACGAATCTCACAATCGTCGAAGGGAAGGTTTCTGAGGGGGGGCACCGGGTCAAGGCCTTTCTCGGATACAAGTTTCAACATGCTTTCCAATTGACTGAGCCTTCGCGCGTTCTGTTTTCGGTTCTTGAAAATCGGTGATCATTTCCAGTTGCCTCAACGATTCTGCTACGAATCTCAACCATTCCACTTCATTGTCCCATCGCCGCGTTGACGTCCTGCAGTCCTAACACCCGCAATCTCCATCTTCCAATGTTAGCCAATCTACGAACACCCAGGGTGGAGAACACTGCCGCCTTTACCAAGGTCCGGAACGCCTCTCGCGACGATGAGTTTTTCGAACTCAACATCGAGGCCCGCCCGACCGCCTCACCGGAAAAGACGTCAACCCATCGACTGATTCACCACTGACCTCCGGAAAACCCGATGCGCCGCCACATCAAAACAATCACACTTGGGTTACTCCTTACGGGAATTATCTGGTGCATCATTCTAGCAGCTCTCATCTGGAGCTATGGCACCCGCGATCATGCGGCCAAATCCGACTGCATCATTGTCCTGGGAGCGGCCGTGCATGGCACCCATCCCTCACCTGTTTTTGAAGAGCGCATTCGTCACGGCATCGCTCTCTACCGATCGGGCTACGCCCCCACGATTTTGTTTACGGGTGGCATCGGTGAGGGAGGCAATCATTCCGAAAGCAGCATTGGGCGGTCTGTCGCGACGCGACAAGGGATTCCTGTCAGTGACATACTGATCGAGGAGCGGTCCCGGACAACCCGGCAAAACTTATCCGAGGCAGAAACCGTGATGCGGAAGCACGGCCTGAAATCCGCGATTCTTGTCAGCGACCCTCTGCACATGAAGAGGGCGATGATTATGGCTAACAGACTCGGAATCGATGCGGTTTCATCTCCAGCCCCAACTACGAAATACCGGACTCTCCGGACGAAACTTGGCTTTCTCGCCCGGGAAATCTACTTCTTCCATCACTATATCATCACCGGCAACTAACAACCGGATGACGGCAATGGCGAGCGGTGTGATCGTCGGGATTGCTTTAGGGATGACGATTTCCGCCCCGGGCTTGATGAATCCCCATTATTGTCGGCCAGCGGGAAATTCCGGCAGAATCGGTGTGTTAGATTCTGGATTGGAACGAGTGATTTCCAACAATCGCGAAGCATATCATTGGAAAATCTGCTTCTCCCGCCGTCCCCATTAATGCTACGCCCTCCGCTGCCATGAGAAATCCCCCTCCCTCCCCTTGCGGTCGGTTGGCAAGCATCCCCGCCGCGCTTGCCCTTTTCGCCTCTTCCTCCGGTGCTGCCCCCCTGACGTGGGACAACTCGTCCGCCGACAGCCTGTGGTCCACTGCTCCCAACTGGGACACCGGCAGCCGGCCCGTGTCGACCGACGATGCGATCTTTCCCGCCGGCCTCAGCGGAGTCATCACGCTGAACTCCGTCGATGTGCTGGGCGTGGCCACCTTTCCCACCGCCAAAAGCATCCAGTTCAACGACAATTACACGGTCACCGGCAGCTCGTTCCTCGGGCAACCCTCCGGTCTCGAGATTGGGGTGAACGGCGGTTCCCTGGTAACCTTCAACGCGCCGATCACGCCGAACGGTCAACTGGTGAAAAGCGGGGCCGGCACGCTGATTGTCGGAACGCTGCTCGGCACGACGTCCGGTGTCACGATCAACGGCGGCGTGCTGCGGGCGAACGTGGCGGGCACGCTGGGTGGCTCTGGTGACGTGACCACTGTCAACAGCGGCGGAACCTTGGAGATCAACAACTTTCATCACCCGCATCTCATCACCCTCACCGACGGCTCCACCCTCAAGGGGCTCGGCAGCGCGTCCACCGATTTCGGCGCCAACTCGCTGGTGATCTCCGGCAGCGCCACGGCGGTGGCGATCGGTGCCCCGGGGGCTGCCGATGTTTTGAGGACCGACTACATGGCAGGCGGCTCCACCTCGACCGTGATGACCATGACGGGCGACGGCACCCTGCGATTGAATTCGTCGAACGCCTTCCTTGCGTCCTGGGTAATCCCGTCGGGGAAGGTCCAGATCGTGGACCTCTACCAGAGACTCGGCCAGCATTCCGCGGGATCGGTGACCCTGTCCGGCGGTATCCTCGCGGTGGAGCTCGGTGCCTCTGGCGCCGACTACACCGGTGGTCCCGGGAACAACATCCTGGTCACGGCGAACAGCACCTTTCTCAACGACCGCCTCAGTGCGGGAACCGGCCGGACGGCAACTTTCGGAACCCTGTCGATGGGTTCCCAGAATATCAATGTCGTCGCCGGACCCAACGTTACGAACGGAGACGCGGGATTCTACTTTGGGAGCCTCACGCTCACCGGCAATCCATTGTTTTCCATTACCCAGGGCAGCACGGGTCCCGGCCACTTGTCGCTCGCATCCCTGACGGGAGGCGGCGTCCCGCGGGCAATCACCAAGACGGGGCCGGGCAATCTCTCGTTTTCTTCCGGCGGCGCGAACGAACTCGCCACCGGCTCGACCGTCACCGTCTCGGGTGGCGGCACGCTGCTCCTCAATTTCCCGGCGATTGGCCCCGATGCGACCACCGTGGTGACGATGGCGCAAAATCCGATCGGCAACGCCAACCTGTCGATGACCGACGGCACGCTCATGCTACGGGGTTCCGGGGCGGCCGCGATCTATGCCTTGGCCACGAACCTGACTTTGGGCGGCACCGTCGTTGTGGATGCGGACCGCAATGCCAGCGGCTTTGGCAATGACGTGTTTCGGATGGCGAGCATCACCTTGAAACCGAGCACGGTGATGGGGATATCCGGCGACAACACCTTCGGTATCGGTTCGCTCGGGCCGATGGTGCTGGAAGGAAATGCCACGCTGCAGGGATTCAACAGCGGCTCGATCGCGGATGGCGTGATCAACCTCTACGGGGGGATTTCCGGCGGGCCGACCTCGGCGCTCACCATCGCCAACACCACCCGTCCGATCAATCTAACCATCGACGCGTCGTCCACCTACGGCGGCGGCACCGTGATGCACGGCGGCAATGTCACGCTCAATGCCGCCAACGGCTTCGGCACCGGAACAACGACGTTGAATGGCGGCACTCTGACATTGAATGCCGACGCCGCGCTGAACGGCACCGTGACGGTCAATGGCGGCACCCTGATCGCCGTAGGACAAAATATCCTCGCCACCAATCCCGTCGTGCTCAACGGCGGTGTGCTGGATCTCCGAACTACTGCCAGCGTCACCTTGCCGATCCCCTCGCTGACGGTCAGCGGCACATCGGCGCTGAACTTTTCGCGGTTCGGTTCCACCAGTTCGTTCCTGATCACGACGCCGACCATCGACGTGCTCGGTGCCACCACGCTGACCACCACCAACGCCGCCTCCGCCACGAACCTGATCCCGCTCTTCGATCTCGCGGGCGACCTGACCCTGAGTGCTTCCTCGACCACCCGGGTGACTTCCATTACCGAGGACGGATCGCCACGGAAATTGATCAAGACCGGCACCGGCCAACTCAATCTCGAAGGCGTTTCGAGCCACAGCGGGGGAACCGAAGTGCTGGCCGGCGTGCTCTACGTCGCCCACTCCAATGCCCTCGGCAGTGGGCCGCTGACCATCGGCGCGACCAGCGGCACCGCCGCGGCCACCGCGCGTTTCGCGGAAAACCTCACCATTCCGAACAACATCGTCGTCCGCAGCGGCAGTTCTGGTGCCATGACGCTCGATGCCGAAACGGGTCGCGTGACATGGAACGGCAATATCGATTTGCAGAAGTCGCTCGTCCTCGACAACGGCAGCGCCACCGCGGTCGACCTATCCTACGTCAACGGCGTCATCAGCGGCCCCAGCGACCTCTCGAAGATCAGCGCCGGTGAAATCGTGCTGGCGTACCCGGCGAACACCTTCGGCAGCGGCACGCCGACCAGCGTCACGATCAACGGCGGCACCCTGACCGTGGCCAGCAACGGTGCGCTCGGCAACCCTTCCAACGGGGTAAACCTGCTTTCGGGCGTGCTCAAGGTGAGCAGCACATTTTCCACGCCCCGCACGCTCACAGTAACCGGCACGGGGACCAGCGTGAACGTGACCATCGGCAACACTTTCACGATGACCACGCCGGTCACCGGCACGGGTACCTTCACCAAAGGCGATGCTGGCATCCTGGCGATCGCCCCAGCCGTCGATGCCGCCGCGCGCGGCTCCGCCATCACCTTGGCGAACGGCGGCATCCTGCGGGTCCAAGGCCTCAAGAACCTTGGCAATGCCAGCCCGATCAGTGTGGACAACGGCGGCATCTTCGAGTTTGCCATGGACCCGGACACTAACTTCGCCCATCCCCTTTCCATCGCCGGCAGTGGAGGAATTAACGTGGACCGCGCCGTCGGTGGCAGCGGGACGAACGGCCGCCATACCCTCGGGGCGATCAACGTCACTAGCTCCAGCACCAGCTCGCTCACCGTTTCCGGGGCGAACGGCTACGGGCTGTCGGCGCCGAGCTACACCACGGGAGTCATCTCGAGCCTCGACAACAACGCCCCGGGAACGTTGATTCTCGGTTCTCTCACCGGCAACCCAGGTACCAGCAACACCCGCGTGCTGTACATCGGCGGCAGCAGCGACATCGAGATCACCGGAGCCACCAGTGTGGGCGCCGGTTCCGGCACCTTCGGGCTCGTCAAAACAGGTGCCGGAAAGTTCACCTTCGGATCGTCGCTCGCCGGTTTCGGCCGCGTGCTTACGGTAAACGACGGCACCTTCGACCTCAACGGCAACGCCTACACTTCCACCCAAGTGCTGACGATGGGGGGCGTTGCCTCTGTTCCCGGCGCGAAAATCCAAACCGGCGCGGCTGGCTCGCTGAACTTTGGTGCCGGACTCACCTTCAGCAACAGCGGCACTCCGGCTGGCGCGTTGATCACCGGCAACGTCGGCATCGGCGCGCTGCCGCAGCCGTTCAACATCGGCAACACCACCGCCGCGGTGGATATGACCATCAACGGCCCGATCACCGGCAGCGCGGGCAGTTCGATCACCAAATCGGGAACCGGCACTCTCCTCCTGTCGGGCGCGGGCAACACCCTGCCCGGCCTGGTTTCCGTCACCACCGGTGTGCTCGAGCTAGGCAAACCCAGCGGCGACGCCATCGGCACCGGCGGGCTTGCCACGTCCAGCACCGGCATCGTTCGCCTCGCTGCCGCGGAGCAGATCAACAATAGCGCGAACATCTCCATCGGTGCCGCCGACGAGTCCTTCCTCGAGCTCGCCAACTTCACCGAGACCGTCGGCCCGCTGACCATCACCCAGTCCGACGCGGGCGATTACAGCGGGGTAAAAACCGGGCCAACCGGCATCCTCGTGCTCAACGGCAATCTCTCGCTCAACAACAACTCCAACAGCTCCGCCGCCGACGGCCGCGAGGTGCTCATCACCGGCAGCGGCAGCGAATTCACCCCGACCACCGACGGCTTTCTCGACCTCGGCGGCGTGCCCCGCACGATCCACGTCACCACCACCACGGTCGGCACCAACGAACCGCGGGCCAACGCCACCATCGAAACGCAGATCATCAACGGCGGCATCGTCAAAACCGGTCCCCGCACGCTTTTCCTAACAAACCCGACCAACAACTTCGCCGGCGGCCTCCAGATCGCCGGCGGCACAGTTAGATCCGGCGGCGGCACTTCCCTCGGCGTTGGCCCCATCACCTTTTTAAATACCGCCGGCGTCGCGGCCGGCATCGACTTCGGCACCCTCACCGGCACTTCGTCGGAAAACTTCGACCTCACCGGCACCGGCGACGCCACCTTCACCTACTCCGCCCTCGCGCCTAACACCCTGATCCTAGCCGGCGATTTCAATACCGCGCAAAACCTCATTTTCGACGTGGTCAACGGTTCCATCGCCGACGGCGACACGGCCACCCTCGATCTCACCGGGACCATCGACGACGCGGCAAATGCCACCGGCCTCACCAAGGTCGGCAACGGCACCCTCAAGCTCGCCCCCGCCAACACTTACAGCGGCGGCACCACCATCCAAAAAGGCATCCTCGCCATCACCGCGGACAGTGCCCTCGGCAACACCACCATCCCTCTAACCATCGACGGCGGTTGCCTCCAAACCTCCCTCAACCCGGTGCTCGCGCGCAACCTCGTCTTCACCGCCAACGGCGGCAGCGTCCGTTCGCTGTCCACCTTTGAAATCCCCGGCGAGGTTGATTGGGGCACCGGCACCAGCGCGTTTTTCGGCAGCGGCCGGACCCTTCTAACCGGCACCACCACCGCCACCGCGGGCAATCTCCAGCTCGGCACTCCCACCACCTTCGCCACCACCTCCACCGCCTTTATTTCCCTCGGCCACACGCTTTCGCTGCGCGGCCCCGCCGCCCTGCCCACGGGAAATCTCAGCATCTCGAAAAACGCCGTGCTGGAACTCGGCAACGGCGATTTCACCCGCCCGCTTGGAACCGGCCCCGGCCAGGTGCAACTCCCCACCGAAAACGGCGGCGGCTGGGCAGCCTACGGCGCAAACCGCATCGTCAACCTCGGAGGAGCCGGAGCCAACCTGGTCTGGGGCCAGGTCTCGCCGCCATTCCTCTATCGCAACGGTCCGGGTTCCGCGGACATCGGCCAGCTCATCCTCGGCAGCTTCACGGCCACCCACACGGTGGATTTCCAGAACACGTTGGAAATCCCGACCACCGCGACCTTCACCATCGCTCGTGATATTGTCTGTTCTAACGGCGCGGCGGCCGTGGACGGCCGCATCTCCGGCGACGTGATCCAAAACAACCCTGTGAAAATCGGCTATCTCGGTGCCACCGGCGACGGCACGCTGGAAATTTCAGGCGACCTCCTCGGACGCTTCCGGTTCTTGGAAAACGGCCAGGGCACGACCATTCTCAGCGGCAACAACACCGGCCTCACCGATGGCATTACCGTGTTCATGGGTTCGCTGGTGATCGCCACCGACTCTAGTCTGGGAACTCCCGAAAGCATCCAGATCTTCGACGGCTCCCTCGATGCCACCGCGATGACCATCCCCGTTTCCACGACGGCGCTCGGCCAGATTTACGTGGACGGCACTCTAACCGGCAATGTGGCGGTGAACGGCCATCTCGAAGGAAACGGAGAAATCTCCGGCAATGTCACGGTCCCGGCCTCTTCCGACATCTACCCCGGCTTTGACGCCACCCTCCACATCGGCGGAAATCTAACCATGAGCAGCGATTCATTGCTCAACTTCGAAATTACCGGAACCCAGCCGGAAGTGGACCACAACCGTCTCCGCGTGACTGGCGCGGTGAATCTATCCGGCATCCTGGGCTTCGACGAAACCTCCGGTCTAGCCCTGAACGACTCGCTCGTCCTCCTCCTCAACGACGGCACCGATCCCATCAACGGCACCTTCGCCGGACTCCCCGAAAGCGGCGCCATCCCCATCGGCAACAGCCTCGCCCTGCAATTCACCTATCTTGCCAACGGCGACGGTGGCGCGGTCGGCAACGACTTCGGCGTCACCGTCATCATCGACAACTTCAGCTCCGATCTCGCCCTCACCGCCGCTGCCCCGGTCGCCGTCGATCTCGGCGCGGCCATCGCCGTCACCTACACCATCTACAGCCCGGGTCCCGGCCTCGTGACCGACGGCGTGCTGAATATCACCCTGCCCCTCAATGCCACCCTCGTGAATTCCTCCCCCGGGGGCACCGTGAATCTCGGCGTCCTCAGCGTTCCGCTGCCATCCCTCGCCGCGCCCGACACCACCACCGTCACCCTCCACCTAACCGCCCCCGCCGTTTCCGCCGCCGTCGAGGTCCAGGCCACCGTGACAACCACCACCGCCGATGCCTCCCTGACTAACAACTCCCTTGCCACCGTCACCGCCGTGCTGCCGGGAGGCAGCCCGGTCCTCGCCAGTTTCTCGCGGGACCCGCTGACCGGCGATCTTGAGTTCGTGTTCAACACCATCGCCGGCGTGAGCTACATCTTCGAAAGCTCCATCGACCTCGGGCAAACCCCTTGGGAGGAACTGGAGTATATTGACGGCGACGGCCAGCCTTACCTGATCGAATGGCCCGTCACCAAGGCGAAGGATTTTTTCCGCATCCGCATCATCCCCTGACAATGGCGGCGGCGGTGGTGATGGCGGGTCGTAGAACTGCCCGGCGTAGCCGCAGATAGAGCATGGACCGCCGATACAATGGATGATTTCCATCTCTGCCAATTGCTCTCACGACTTCTCTCTCTTCCCGGAAATTCACTGGCCAAGGCCACCCAATCCCCAGATCCTTCCCCGGAACGACCCACAATGTTCGGTCGAAACTGTCCCTTGCCAGCCCGCCAAGAACATGAAGACTCACCATCTACCAGACGCATGAGCAATCCACCCAGCGACAGGTGGGAATTTTGGATTCGATTCATCTGCTCGTTTCTGTTTTTCGGCTTCATTGTGGCGCTCGGCGTTCTTCGTGGTGTTGATTCGTGGGGACTACCCGCAGGTATTACAGTCTGGGCGCTGGCGACCCTGGCGATTAGCCTTTATGCAGCTAAAGTCGGTGACGAAGCGTGGCATAAACTCCTGAACTTTCTCCGCTGGTGGCCGTAGAACGAACGGTGAAGCGAATCCCTCGTCACCAGTCCTGATTAAGTGTGATTTCCGGCACACCGGTGAAGTCATCGACCCTGAAGGCGGAGTGGTATGGAGATGGAAACAGGGCAGCACGCCGTCTTGCAGAAGTGCGTAAAGTTCTTGCCTCAACCCGGCAAATAACAAAAACCCCTGTTCCGTTCAATGATCTCCAACTCTCCGCATCATTCTTTCGGACCCTACAAATCGATTCCAGTCGTCTTGGCGTTATGGATCGGGATCACCTTGCTCTCTGCCGTTGCGGGTGACGAGTCGCAAACCACCAGCCTTCCGCCCTCCGCACCATTGGCCGACGGGAGCGCATCGAGCATCCCCTTTTCCCAACTCGGAGCCAAGGCCACCGCCGAAAGCAACGGCGAAGGCACCGGGGTCAGAATCTCTCCCGAGGGTGCCTGCCTGCACACGGATTTCCAGAAACTAGCAGGCAGAATCACCCGGGAAGGTCTTTGGTTGGAATCAACCGCCAAGGGCGGTGGTGGCCTCCGGCTAACCGCCAGGGCCATCGGGCGCATTGATTGCTTTCGTCACGATCTCCCAAAGACCGGCAGCGTCACCGTCGGGGAAAAGACGGTCACCTTCTCTCGCCCGGGACTGACCGAGGAATACTCCGTGAGCGTGGACGGACTGCGGCAAGATTTCATCGTCACGGAACGGCCGGCTGGCATGGGCCTGTTGAGGGTCGAACTGGCGCTCTCTGGTGCCCGCGCCGAGACCGCGGCGGATGGTGCGAAGATGACCTTCGACGACTCCGGAAGAGAGCTGATATACAACCGCCTGCACGTGATCGATGCTGCGGGCCGGACATTGGCAGCCACATTGAAAACGCTTGCTGCCGATCGCCTCGTCGTAAGCGTGAACGACAAGGACGCCGCTTATCCCGTCCGAATCGATCCCACTTTCAGCGACGCCGACTGGGCGAGCCTGAACCCCGGAATGCCGGGAGCAAACGGCATTGTCTCGGCCATCACCGTGGATGGCAGCGGAAATGTCTACATCGGTGGGGATTTCACCGCCGTGGGGACAGTGACCGCAAGTCGCGTCGCGATGTGGAACGGCAGTGTCTGGTCACCGCTTGGCTCAGGGCTGAATGGCAGCGCCACCGCTTTGGCAATAAAAGGCAGCGAAGTTTATGTGGGTGGACAATTCACCACGGCAGGGGGAGTGGCGGTCAGCAACATCGCGGTCTGGAACGGCAGTGCCTGGTCTTCATCCGGATTGGGAACGAGCGGCGAAGTCAGCACGCTCGCAGTGATCGGCAACGACGTTTTCGCGGCAGGCCTGTTCACCACCGCAGGGGGAGTGACGGTCAACAACATCGCGAAATGGGATGGGCTCGCCTGGTCCCCGCTGGGTTCCGGAACGAACTCGCGAATCAATGCCGTCGCTGCGAGCGGCAGCGATCTCTACGCCGCCGGTACATTCACCACCGCAGGAGGCACGGCGGCGAAGGGGATTGCGAAATGGAATGGCAATGCCTGGGCCGTGCTTGACGATGGAATTGGAAACATTGGAACGATCTACACCCTGGCGACCGACGGCACGGATCTTTATATCGGGGGGAACTTCTCCTTTTATACCGATAAGCATCTCACCCCTTTCCCCGACCCCTCCACCCATTTCGACGTCGCTCGCAACGTCGCGAAATGGAACGGCAGTGGCTGGTCGATCCTGGGCACGGGCACCAACGGCATCGTCAACCGGTTGGCAGTAGGCGGCGGGATTGTCTATGCCTCGGGATCCTTCACGTTAGCGGGAGGATCGGCGGCTCGGAACATCGCCCAATGGAGCGGCAGCACTTGGTCCGCCCTGGGTGCCGGATTGGAATCCACCGCTTGGGCGCTCGCGGTCTCCGGCGACAAGGTTTACGCGGGTGGACCGTTCGGCCTAGCGGGAGGAGTGACGGCCCCTTTCATCGCGAAATGGGAGGACGCCGCCTGGTCGGCCTTTGGGTCCGGCATGGATGGCGTTGTCATGGCCACGACCGTTAGCGGCACCGATCTCTACATCGGAGGAAATTTCACCACCATCGACGGAGTTTCCGCCAACCGCATCGCGAAATGGAATGGCAGCGCTTGGTCATCACTCGGATCCGGGATGAATCATGACGTCCACGCACTCCAAGTGATCGGCACCGACCTCTACGCCGGGGGCCGATTCACCACGGCGGGTGGAGTCACAGCCAACCGCCTTGCGAAATGGGACGGCACCCAGTGGACGCCCCTCGGCACAGGGGCGAATAGTAACATTGGAACCCTGGCGGCCATGGATGGGGATCTTTACACGGCTGGCTCTTTCCCGACCCTAAGCGGCACGACCTACTATACCGTCGCCAAGTGGGACGGCACCCATTGGACAGCGCTCGGATCCGGAATGGACAATGAGGTCTCCGCTCTGGCGACCAGCGGTTCGGTCCTTTATGCCGCAGGATACTTCGATTTCGCAGGCGGAGTCCTGGCCAGAAAAATCGCGAAATGGGATGGTAGCGTTTGGTCTCCTGTCGGTTCGGGGATGAATTCCCTCGTCTATGCCCTGGCTGTGAGCGGAACGGATCTCTACGCCGGAGGCCAATTTTCTACGGCGGGAGGAGTTCCGGCGAATTGCATCGCGAAATGGGACGGCAGCGAATGGTCGGCGCTCGGAACCGGCATGACTGGCGCCCATGCCACCTTCGTCTTGGCGCTGGCCATGAACGGCACCGCCCTTTACGCCGGGGGAGAATTCTATCTGGCTGGTGGAGTCCCGGGCACCAGGAACATAGCCGAATGGACCGGCTCCGAATGGTTGGCCATCGGCTCCGGAGTGAACGGCCGTGTCTCCGCGCTATCAATCAGCGATTCAAGCCGACTCTTCATCGGCGGATCCTTCACCCTCGCAGGATCGACCGTGTCACCCCACATCGTCCAGGCGGACAATCTCCTTGCAACGCCTCTTTTCGAGGTCCGGGACGGAACCGTCCTCCTCGAGGACGGAAGCGCTTCCCCCGTAAATTTCGGACCCACTCCCCTCGGAAAGGTATCGAGCAAGACCTTCATGATTACCAACAATGGAGTCGAGGAGCTGACACTCGCCCCCATCAGCATCGAAGGGGTGAATGCTGCGGACTTCGTCGTCGGAAAACCGGTTAAGGGGACGCTCTCAACCGGCGAGAGCACCACATTCACAGTGGCTTTCTCCCCTGCGGCCGTCGGCATGAAAACCGCCGCGATCCGTCTCGTTGGAATCGGTCCGGGTGATATCCCTTTCGATATTGCGCTTGCTGGCACCGCCTCCCCTGCCATTCCGCCCGCTCGGACCGAACCGGAAATCGTCGTGAAACAACCGGTCCGCAGCAGTCTGGTGGACGGCAGCTCCAAGATGAGTTTCGGCACCACCAAAGTAAACAAACTCGGTGCGACCAGAACCTTCACGATCAAAAACACCGGAACCGCCACCTTGACCGGCATTTCCGTCAGCAAGAAAGGCGATCACAAAAAGGATTTCACCCTCACCGCTCCGGTAAAAACCAGTTTGGCTCCCGGAGCGTCCGTCACGTTCAAGGTGCGATTCAAACCCACCGCCCGGAAAACCCGCAACGCGTCGATTCACATCAGGAGCAACGATGCGGACGAAAACCCGTTCGACATCAAGCTCACTGGATTCGGTGCCGCACGCTGATCACTCCCGTTGACGGAACCGCCCGCGCCCATAAAGCTGGCCGCGATGAGCGAAATGATCCTGGGAATTGATTTGGGCACGACGAATTCCGCCGTGGGCGTGGTGAGCTCGGGGTTCCAGAGCGACATCTCAGACCTTGACGACAATGCGGCTTTTCCAAATCCCCGGCGCGTGTAGAATTCCCTGCATGAGCATTGATCAAATCGCACCCGAGGCTCTCAGGCTCCCAGCCAAGGAGCGTGCTCTGCTCGCGGCCTCGCTTTGGGAAAGTATCGAAGACCCATACTTGCTGGCAGCCGACCGGGACGATGAAGAAGCCATTGCTCTTGCCCTGGCTCGGGACGAGGAACTCGAATCCGGCGCGGTAGCCCCGCTTTCCCATGACGCGCTCATGTCGCGGCTCAGGAAATGAAGATCGATTACCACCCCGCGATCGCGGCCGAGTTGGAGGAGATCCGTGACTACTACGACGGACAATCAGCGGGACTCGGCAGGGATTTCGTCAACGAATTCGAGAAGCAGGTTCTGGCTATTGCCACCATGCCGACGCGATGGATGACGATAAGGAACGACGTCCGGAGATCTTTGATGAAGCGTTTCCCCTACGTGATCTTTTTCCGAATCATCGGGGGCGAATGCATCCGGGTAACCGTCGTGAAGCACGAAAAGCGGCATCCCGCATTCGGGCTGTCCCGGCGTTGACGTGGCCCGCCCACCCCGCGACAGTCGCCGCCGATGAGCGAGATGATTTTGGGAATTGATCTGGGGACGACGAATTCCGCCGTGGGCGCGGTGGATTCGGGGTTTGCCATTTTGTTAGCCAACGAGGACGGCCGGCGGATCACGCCGAGCGCAGTGTGGATCGGCACGGATGGCGCTGTCGAAGTGGGAGAGAAAGCCTTGCGGCGGCGGGCACTGGAACCAGAGCGGGTGGTGACGAGTGTGAAGCGGTTGATGGGCCGGCGGACGGGCGAGGTGGAGGAAAATTTCCCGGTGCCGGTTACAGCCGGGGCGGATGGATTTCCGCGAGTGCTCGGGAAGACGGCGGAGGAGATCAGCGCGGAGATTTTGAAGGAAATGAAACGCATTGCCGATTGGCGGATGGGCGTGGAAATCAAAAAGGCGGTGATCACCGTGCCCGCCTATTTCCACGATGCCCAACGCGCCGCGACCAAACGCGCCGGTGAACTCGCCGGTCTCGAGGTCGTTAGAATCATCAACGAACCCACTGCCGCGGCGCTGGCTTACGGCCTGGACAAGCTCGGCGGGAAGGCCCGAGTCGCCGTGTATGATCTCGGTGGAGGGACCTTCGATCTATCCATTTTGGAGATGCAGGACGGGGTGTTCCAAGTGCTCGCGACCCACGGTGACACGCGATTGGGCGGCGACGATCTGGACGCGTTGATCCTTGGCCGCGTGATGGAGCGGGCCGGCATCGCGGAGATCGACGGCGCAACCCGCGTCCGCTTGACCGCCGAGGCGGAGCGGGTGAAGCTGGCTCTATCAGACGACGACCAGGCGGTTTTCCGGGTGCCGTTCTACGATGGCAGCCGGAGCCTGGAGGAAACGATCATGCGCGGGGAGTTGGAAAAGCTCGCCACGCCGTGGATCGGCAAAACGCTGCGCCATTGCCGGCAGGCGATGGCGGACGCGGCGCTGAAGCCGGAGGATCTGGACGCGGTGGTGGTCGTGGGCGGCAGCACCCGCATGCCCGCAGTGAGGCGGGCGGTGGCGGAGCTTTTTTGCCGCGAGCCGGATTGTTCCCAGCACCCGGATGAGGCGATCGCCCTCGGCGCGACGATCCAGGGCGGCGTGCTAGGCGGCGCGTTGCGGCAGATGATTTTGCTCGATGTGACGCCGCTCAGCCTCGGGATCGAGACGTTCGGCGGGCTGATGAACGTGCTGATCCCGCGCAACACGACGATCCCGTGCAAGGCCGGGGAAATGTTCACCAACGCCGCCGATGGCCAGGCCGCGATGCGGGTGCGGGTGCTCCAGGGCGAGCGCGAGATGGCGAAGGACAATTGGGAGCTCGGCAACTTCGATGTGGCCTTTTCTCAGTCGCCAAAAGGCCAGGCCCGGGTGGGCGTGCAGTTCAAAATCGATGAGAACGGCATTTTGGAAGCGCTGGCCCGCGACGTGGCGACCGGAACCGACACCGTGATCCGGATCGAGAGCGCGGCGGTGAACGTGGACGACGCGGCGGTGGAGGCGATGGTCAGCGAGTCGGTCGAGCATGCGTTCACCGACATGGCGGAGCGTATTTTCACGGAAGCGAAGCTAAAAGCGGAGGAACTCCTGCCAGCGGTGGAAGCGGTTTTGGGCCAAGGGCTCGCGTTGGACGAGGAGCGCGGGGAAATCGAATCCGCCGCTGCCGCCGTGCGGACCGCGTTGGCAGGAGGTGCCGCCAACCCGCTCAAACTGGCGGTCCAGCGCCTCGATGCCGCCACCGAAGCGCTCGCCGCGCGCCTCGTCGAACAGGCGATGGACGCCGCCCTCGATCGCCAGCTTGCCGGAGAATAAGGCCAAACCGCTTGCATCGTGCGTCTTTGGCTCCCATGATGCCGTCTCCGTTTCGCCTGATGAATCCGACCCTGCTTGACCCAAACAACCACGTTCCCGAGGTGTCTCCGGATGATGGCTGGAGCGATGCCGAGGGATGCGGATCCGCAACCAAGGCGGGATCGACCACCGTCCTCCCCCCGCGGCGGATCGTGGCGGACCGGAGCGCCGCCGAAACCGTTGCCGCGGTGGAAAGCGGCAACATCGGTCTGCGTATCGGCTCTAATCTCGTGCGGGGAGAGTTTGCCGAGTCTCCACAGCGGCTTGAAGTGCAGGAAATCAACGGCGCGGTGGTGCGGTTGGAGCAAACGGCTCCTGCCCCCCCCAAAGTCCTGCGGCAACTTACCTTTCACGAACGGCCTCCACGCGAAGCGGTCGACAAGAGATCACCAGATGAGAGCCTGCAATGGGGCCTTGCCCGCCGCCGCCCGACTCACTGGATCCTTGGTGCAGGAGTGGCGGTGGCCATGATCGTCGTTTTGGCGCTGATGGTCCTGCCCGCCATCAATGCTCCGAACGCGCCCCGCCCGGTTCCGGATGCGGCACCTTTTGTCGAAGAGAAATTCGAAAACATCGAGGCGATGAATCTGCTGCTGGTAAAGCAGTCCGAAGCCATCCGGATTTTCCGCGGGTATGTCGCGGCCACTCGAGCCGAGGAAGTCGTCCCGATGCTGCGCGATGGCACGACCTTGCAGGAAACGCTTCAGTCCAACTGGCAGCCGCTGAAGATTTCCAAAGAGTGGGAACCCGCCTCAGACTCGACGTGGGCTGTCGTCGACATTCCCGGACAGCCCTGCGGATTGCTGCAGGGAACTTTCCCGGATCAATCGAAGTTTTCCGCCTTTTTCACCAGCGATGGCGCCCGCCTGCAGCTCGATTGGAAAGCGACCGCCGGATTCGGGACGGCCACCTTTATGCAATTGGCAAACGGCCAAGGCGACACCCGCGAAATACGCGGAGAAATCTCATGTGCCGACTATTACAGCGGAATTTTTCCCGAAGCGGACTACCAAAGCTACCGCCTGATTTCGCCTGATGGAGAATCCTACATCTGGTGCTATGCCCGCCGCGGTGAGCCTGCGGACGATTCGATCGCGCAGCTTCTTCAGCGGGCCGAAACCGGGGGGGAGTTAAAAAGCTCCTCGCGAATCACCCTCCGCTTGGAATCTGGACCCAGCGGAGCGCTGCCTAACCAGTGGCTGATCGGGGAGATGCTTCACATTGATTGGGTCACCCCATAAACTCCCATCGTGAGCGACACTAACACCTCCTGGTTCCATTGCGGACGCTGCGGTTCGCTGTTCCAAGCGCCCGTCGGGGAAATCGATGATCGCACGTGTGCGGTCTGCGGTTGTAACCCGTCACTCGGCATCGAAGCACCCGACCTAGAATCCGCGCCTCCGCCCAGTGGCAACCCAGCTGACCCTGCAGACAAGCCCGCGGAACGCGATAAACATCCTCCTCGGAAACGAAGACATCGCTATTTCATGGCCAAGCTCGTGCTTGGCTGGTTGGCGGTACTTCTCGCGATCGTTTTCGGTGTCCGTCACCTGTGGCACCATCCCTCCAACCCGGAAAAGCCTTTCGTGAGTCAACTTTCCACAAAGACGGTTGTCCCCGACGCGGACGTTGCGCTGCTGAATGAAGCCTCGCCGCTATGTGACCAGACGTTTGCTGACTACCTGGCCGCCACCACCCCGGAAGCACGCAACCAATTCGTCCTCAATCCCGTCGTCACGGCGGCCCGGATGGCTCACTACTACAGCCTCAATCCACTGGTCGAAATCGACCCCGGGACTCTGTCGCTGAACAAGACCGCGGTCGTTCATCTCCCTGGCCGGCGGGCGATCGAGAGCCAATGGAGTGCCTCCGACGGTCGCCTGTTCGATGCCGTGTTCGTCGAGGAAAATGGCGAGTGGCGGCTCGATTGGGACCACTATGTCCGCTACAGCGACCATCCGTGGGCGTTGTTTCTCGCCGGCGGCGAGACCGATCACGGCGAGTTCCGCCTGCTCGCCCGCGAACGCCTGACCGAAGAACGGAAGAATGAAGACTCCATCAGCATCGTGCTCTATCCGCCCCGCTTCGGATATGCCGGCGAAACCGGGTCACAATCGCCGGAATTCCTGATCAAGCGCGACACCCGCAACGGTCGCCTGCTGGACGCCGCGTTCAAGCTCGAACGCAGTGGCGGCAGCGTCTTCGGGGTCAGCCTGCCTAACATCAATCCGGAGGACATGATCCGCGTGCGGGTGAAAGTCCGCCGCTTCGAGATCGACGGGGTGCGCCGCTTCGAGATTGATGAAGTGGTCGCCTGCCACTGGTATTCGGTCGATGAGCCGGGCGTGGAGATCCCGGACCAGGCGGCGGAAAACTAACACACCGCGTGCGCGAAATTATTTTCGCGCATGGAGACGACTATTCCGCATGAATCGCCCGCTTCATCACCGGCAGCGGGTCGCTCCCCGGGAACCAATGCTGGAACGCAAGCGCACCTTGGTGGATCAGCATCGACAAGCCGTTCGCGGTCCGGCAGCCAAGTTTGTTAGCCTCGGCCAGCAGGGGCGTAACCGGCGGCTGATAGATCGTATCGTAGACCAAATGGTCCATCTTCAAACAAGAAGCCGGCAGGATCACTGGGTCACCGGCTTTTAAGCCGACCGAGGAAGTATTCACGATCAATTCACATCCCAGGCAGTGCTCCGCGAGCGCCGGATCATCGAAGGACAGCGCCAGGATTTCCGTCGCAGGGCTGATCAACCGCAACCGCGGGACCAGAGGTCCCAGCTTATCCAACGTCCGGTTCACAACCACCAGTTTGCTCACGCCCAGCAGGCAAGATTGCGTCGCTATCGCCTGTCCCGCCCCGCCCCCCGCGCCGACGATGGCAATCTTGAGCGACGCGAGCAGCACCCCGAAATCATCCTCGATCGCGCGAGCGAATCCCGGCCCGTCGGTGTTGGAACCCCGCGTCTCATCGGCATCGAAGCGGATCGTGTTCACCGCACCGAGCGCCCGGGCATCGGGGTCCACGTCGCAATACTCCATGGCCTCCAGCTTGTGCGGCACCGTCACATTGCAACCGATGAATCCCAACGCCCGCATCCGGGAAAATGCCTCGCCGACTTGTCCCGGTTCGATGTCGAGCCGAACATAGCGCGCGTCAATCCCCGCGGCGTCGAGCGCCGGTTGGTGCATCCGCGGCGAGGCGGAGTGCGCGACCGGATGGCCGATCACTGCAAGCCGCGCGGGCTTGTCAGCACCTGCATCCAACAGATCGCGGGAGGTCAGATCTTCGAGGGTATAAACTTCCTTCATGTGGGTTGAGCGGTGCAGATTTTTTGACCGCGGATTTCGCGGATTGAGAGGATGAAAATCAGGAACCTCACATTTCTTCGATCCGGATGATCCGCGAAATCCGCGGTTAGACTTCTTCCAGCTTTGCCGCGAAATCCCGCACGCGTTTCACGCAGCGATCCTTCCCTAGCAGATTCAGCACATCTCCCAGATCCGGTCCATGCGCGCGACCGGACAACGCGACCCGTAGCGGGAACATCAACTGCCCCGGCTTCGCACCCGCGGCGACCGCCGTGTCATGGAGAGCCGCCTTCGCCGCATCCGCCGACCAATCGCTGATCGCTTGAAAAGCGTTGGCAAGTGAAGCAAGAAGCCCGCCAGCCGCCGCATTGCCGCGTGCTTTTGTCACAGCGTCGTCGTTGTAAGTAAAATCATCCGTGAGCAGGAAATCCACCGCCGCCGGCACGTCGCCGAACAAGCGGACCTTGTCCTTCACCGCCGCGATCACCGCCTGATAGTTTTCCGGAATCGGCAACCCCGCAGCTTCAACGAACGGTCGCGCCGCCGTCGCGAAGTCCTCGATGCCCACGCCTAGCAGATGCTGCTGGTTCACCCACTTGCATTTTTCCAGATCGAAGCGACCCGGAGCGCGGTTGACGTTCTCCAATGAGAACAACTCCGCCAGTTCCGTCAGCGTGAAGATCTCGCGCTCGGTCTTCGGATTCCAGCCTAACAACGCGATGAAGTTCACCACCGCCGCCGGCAGGAAGCCTTGCCGCGGATAGTCGCCCACCGCCGCGCCGGCATCGCGTTTCGACATCTTCGAACCGTCCGGATTCAGGATGAGGGGGATGTGCGCGTATTGCGGAGCCTTGCCGCCCAAAGCTTCTATCAGTTGCAAGTGCTTGGGCGTGTTCATCAGATGATCCTCACCGCGGATCACGTGGGTGATCTCCATTTCCAAGTCATCCACCACGTTGACGAAGTGAAAAACATATGAGCCGTCCGAGCGCTTCACCACCATATCCGGCGTGTTCGACTCGTCGCGGTAGTCGATGGTCACCTCGCCGCACACCAGGTCGTTCATGGTCACCGGCTTGCGCTCGAAACGGAACCGCCACGCGCCGCCGTCCTCGTAAACACGGCCGGCCGCGACCAGTTTTTCAAACCACGCGTCGTAGATTTCCCGCCGCTGGCTCTGATAGTAGGGACCGAAATTCCCACCCTTTTGCGGGCCTTCGTCCCAATCCAGACCGAGCCAGCTCATCCCGTCGAAGATCGCCTGCCGCGCCTCCTCGGTGTTGCGCGCCTCGTCGGTGTCCTCAACCCGCAACACGAACACCCCGCCATGCTTGCGGGCGAACAGCCAGTTGAACAACGCAGTGCGGGCCCCGCCGACGTGCAGATAGCCGGTGGGAGAAGGAGCGAAGCGGGTGCGAACGGTCATGCGCGAGGTGTAGGCAGCGGAACCGCCCGCGTCCAGTACCGCGAGTTGGGAATTCATTCCGCCCGAAGCTTCCCCACATACACCGTGCTCTCCGAATCCCTGTCCAACAGCGGATTCGGAAACTTCACCACATGTGCCTGCGGGTCCTCGAACACTTGCGCGAGACGACTCAGGAAATCTTCATCCGGCGCATCGTCGGACCACAGCGCGAACACTCCGCCTGGCAACAATTGTGACGCGAGGCGACGCAGTCCCTCGGTGCTGTAAAACGCCGCGTTCCGCTCGTGCAGCAGATTCTGCGGCGAGTGATCGATGTCCAACAACACCGCGTGAAACCGCCGGCCCGGCCGCGCGGGATCGAAGCCGCGCTCCGGATCGGCGGCGAGCTCGAAAAAATCCGCGTGGACGAACCGGCAACGCGGGTCGCTCGTCAGCGTACCACCTAACGGGACCAGCCCTTTCTCGTGCCACTCGATCACCGGTGCCAGCGTGTCCACCACTAGCAACTCCGCAACCCGCGCGTCCTTCAGCGCCTCGGCCGCGGTGTAGCCCAGCCCGAGCCCGCCAACGACGACACTGAGCTTGTTCCCCGCCACCGCTAACAGGCCGAGTTCCGCCAGCGCCTCCTCCACGTCATGGAACAGACTGGACATCAGAAACGCCTCCCCTAACAGGACTTCGTAAACGACCAGGTTGTCCAGCATGGTCATCCGCCGGCGGCGCAGAATCAGATCGCCAAGCGGCGTGGGCCGGAAATCAAGTTCTTCAAACAGCGGAATCATTCACGAGCGTAGCCGGATAAGACACGGAGCGACGACCTTAATGTTGCTTAAAAACTGGAGTTCCCTGTCCATCCGGTGAACCTGCCGCCTTACGTTATCGCGTGTAGGTGAACTTCTTGCGCTGCCTTGGACAATTTTGTAGCTTGAAGCGTTGTTGGTTCACCGCCTCGGTTTGAGCAAAAACGAGCCGCCGGGGAGTCCCTTCCCCGGCGGCTATCTGTCATCGCAATTCCCTACCGGGACCTGAAATGACTTTGCTGATACACCCTTACCTCAATCGACATTAACTCGCCTATTGAGACTTCAAACTTAGGTTGGTTTTTTATGGAGTCAAAAAACTTTTACTCTTTTGTACTCGGCAAATCCCCTATTTACATATAGGGCCCCAGTTGCGAATTGGGTTCTTATAGATTGAGCGATGAGAGGGCCGCAGCATGAATCAACAGATTTTCGGCAACGATCAGATATCCATAACTGCTTTATGTTCAAAAGGTATATTTTGATTTGCGGAAGAACCGCCCACGGGGCTAAGAGATTCATACCAAACCAGGCACTGACAGCGCTGATACGTTGACAAGAATGCCGCCCTTCGCTCGGTTACCACTTGGATCCCACCTTTTCTCCGGAGGCCTCAAACAGCATTTCCGCGGCTTCGTCCAGCTCGACCGGACCCAATTCGTAGGCTCCTGAATCACTTCGGCAGAGGATCCGGGATTCAACGAGAACAACCAATACCGGGAGAATCCTTTCCTTCTTCTGGGTGTTGAACAGACGGGACAGCTCGCGGCGTTTCATGGGGAGTTTCTCCAGCTCAAGTTTTTCGACCACCCGGCGGGCGACCTGAACCCGACCCTTGACCAAGCCGGCGTTCCGCAACTGCAGCACCTGCCTGTCGTGAATTCCAACCAAGCGCCGCGCGCTGGCGAAAACGTAAGTGATGATTGACTCGTCGGAGATATGATCGGCGCCCGGCAGTGCATCCCGCAGGAACCACATGCCCCAGAAGAGCGTTTGCGGAAGGCCGATCACGGAGCTTACCCGGCTGCGATTTCAGCGCGGTCACTTCCACCTCATAGACGCGCAACACCTCGTAAAAGTGACTGGCAGCCTCAGCCGACTCAAAGTCGGCCATCAACGAGTGCCCTTCCCTGAGAAGCCCGATGATCTCTTTGATGGCAATTTGATAAGCTTCAAAAAACAACGCGGGATCATCAGGTTTTGATAGAATCGTCTGTTTGACCCCATCTCCACTGAGCCACAGCAAGCGGTCCAGCAACATCGAACCAACTTCCAGCAACGCCTCCCGCTCATGGCGGCCGAGACTCAGGATCAGCTGGGCCCGCGTGAGCTCGTAGTTGCTGCGCGCGTGTGTACGGCCCCCTTGATCCGGTCCGCACATTCATCGTGCCGGCGAGTAAAACACCACGGTCGTCTGCGGCGGGATGCGGAGCGGGGCCTTCATCGGCTTGCGTGAAACCATGTCCACGCCGCCGATGAATCCAGCGGGTTTGAAATCGAAAGTTTGATCCGCGCTGCTGTTCATGCCGATCAGGAAATCGCCGAAACGCACGCCGTAGAAATCCGCGGGCGATCCGGCACGGCCTTTCAATTTCGGCAGCTTCTGTCCGGCGAAGGCGTTGATCGGGCCGTCCGGCGGTTTGCCGGTGAAATCGGACTCCACCTCGGGGCCCACGGTATTAAACTCGCCGGTGTCGGTGAAGCGGACGTCGTCGAGCGCGAACTGCACCACACGTTCGAACTGCGGCGTGAGCGAATGGGCATCGGCGATCCGGTGCAAACCGCCTTCCGAACGGCGGGCGAAAGTTAGAAAATGCTGGTCGCGCCCGTGTTTGATAGAGACGAGCGCGTTCTGCTCGTCCGCCCAGGCGAAATCCGGTTGCCCGGGCGCGGTCGGCAAAGGCGGAAGCGGGCCGGCTTTGGCCACGCCGGATTTCACCAGCTCGTAGTCGTCCGGGAGAAACAGGGATGCTTCCGGGATCTGCCAACCTGCGAGGAGCTGGTTGTCGGCCATGCCTTGTTTCGCCGCGCCGAGGAGGCCGCGGTCGACGAGGGACGAGACGATGTTCACGTAGCCGTAGTAAGTGTGGCCGGGGTGATAGACGTTCCGCGTGCAGATGACGCCTTCGTTGAGCATCGCCCGGTAACCGCCCTCGTCCACTGATGGATAGACCATAAAATTGTGCGCGCGCTGGATCTGGAGGGCGCGGTCTCGGAAGCCGGTATCGCCGGTCAGGCGATACATTTCATAAACATAAGCGTCCATGCGACCGTAACAATTCGCACAGCACCAGTTCCACTCGCGGGACGTTCCCTTGGCGGTCATCATAAACACGCCGTGTCCCGCGTCCCACTTGCTGCCGCCTTTCGGAAGGTCGCTGCCGCGCCATTCCTCCATGCCGCAGGCTTCCCGATAGTAGCGACGCGCCTCGTCTTCCGGCAGCGCCTCCCGTGCCTTCATCGCCAGCAGCCCGCGATTCGCCCGATAGATGTTGAATGCGTTGATGATCGCCTGGTTGGTGATGCTCTGGCGGTTGAAACGTCCGGCATCGACGCTCGCCCGGAGCATCCCGGCGTATTGCTCGCGGCGCGATTTCAGACCGGCTCCGAGATCCACTTTTGCATCGAGTTCCTTCGTGATCGCGGGAACCACCACCGAAAGCGCGTAACCGGTGGGACCGAAATTACCGCCCCACTCGGCGGCTGCTAGTTTGTTGTCGGCATTGTATTTCCGGCAAACGGCATCGAGCGCGGCGACCACCCGCCCGGCAACCTCGCGTTTCCGATAGATGACCGTCCACGGCACCCGGCTGCCGTCCGCAAGAGTGGAGGCATCGCCTTGGCTCGGATCGCTTTTCTCCATCAGTCCGGCGAGCTGTTTGTTTTTGTCGGCTTTGAATTTTTCGAAGTATTCCACTTCGTCCAAAGCCGGACGGACGGGTGCGGCGGCGTAGTCGGGCGGTGTTCCCTGAACTTCCTTGCCGGGAACGAACATCGGATCGTTATGGGAATAGGCGCGGTAGATTCCGCGCGTCGCCTGGTCGAGCTTGTGCTGATAGGTGTCGTAATTCCATGGCGTGCCGTAGGCGAACAAATCCCCGACCGAGCGAAGTTTGATCTCCACGCTCGTCTTCCCCTCGGTCAGCCATTTCGGCAGGATCGTCGTGCGGTACCAAAACGCGCCGGGACTAACGGCACCGACATTGTGGATGAAAATATCGAGCCCGCCGCCATGGCGCATGCCGACTTCCTTGCCCTCGACATTGAGGATCACGCGGCCCATGCGGTCGCTGCCGTCGGAGCCCCAGAGCTTTGCGGTTAGGTAATTCTGTTTTGCCGGATCGACCTTGATCCGAAAGGCCATCGCGCCGCCATAGTAGTAAGCCGGATCCTGCGGCAACATGCGCCGCGCGGGTTCGCCGAGACCGTTCACCATCGAGCCGCCGCGGGTCGTCGTTTTTCCAATGACAGTATCGGTCCATTCCGCCGCCGCGGCGCTGCTGCGGATGTTATCGAAAATGGCATAGTTCATTTTTTCCGAACTCGCGGCGCTGTTGACCAATCCCATCACGATGCCGCCGGTCATTTTGATGGTCCGGGAATTCGCGACTGTCCAGTTCTTGCCATCGGTTGAGGCCGACATCGTGAATTCATCCCCCTTGCGTTCGACGCGCAGCCAGTAGGGCGGAGCACCTGCTAGTTTGAGTTCGTCACCCTGTCCGGTACCCCCGCCGGTGTCCGTCCGCCACTGGCTGTGCAGTCCATGGCCGGAGGAGTTGAACATGAAAGCGTTCTTCGAATTCGCGTCCAACGACTCGCGCATCATCACTCCGATTTTTGTCCAGTCACCAGTCTCGCCGGTGGAGGTCACACGGGCCTCGACCCAGCCGTCGCCGGTGAGTTTCTGACCGTGGAAAACGAGAACGTCCTCGCTGTCCCAGATGTTACCGGGGCCATAGAGGGTGAGTTCATTTTGAAAGACAGCGCTGCCGGTGGTAGTGAACGCGTGGGAGCTTTCGGATACGGCGTCTCCGAAAACCACCGTGTCGATCGCATTGCCCAATTCCGGGTGTGCGGCGGTTGAACCGGTTAGTGCGGCGAATCCAAGGAGGAGGATGGTAGAGAAACTCATGATGGTCTGTTATTTTTCGACTGGAACGGGAGGCAAACTTCGGTGATCCGGACGAGGACCTGAACGGTGAAGGAAGCGTGCCCACGCATGTTAGAATCCAGGCCGGACCAGTAGCTGTCCCCCGCGAGCGCCTTGGCGGCAGCCGGGCCAACGTCGATGATGTGGATTTTTCGATGCATCATTCAGGTCCTATGGACCAAGGTGGGAGTCCACTCATTCACGGAGCTGTCGTTGGAAACTTACAGGATTGCCTTCTTTTGACCAAATCCGACATCGATTGGGGCAGTTCGTGCATTGGAAAACCACCTGTCAGGTGATTACTTCGTAAATTGCTCTTTCGACGGACGAAGCGTCCCATTCGCGCTCCGCCCATCGAAAAAACCTTGGCAATTCACTCTAAGACCCATGAATTTACAACCACCTAAAGCCGCTAACAAAGGGTTCGCGCTCATCGTCACGTTATCATTGATGATTCTATTGACGGTCATCGCGGTGGGACTGCTAACACTTTCCAGCATCAGCCTGCGCAGTTCCTCCCAATCCGCGGACATGGCGGCTGCCCGGAGCAACGCGCGGATGGCGCTGTTAATCGCAGTGGGCGAACTCCAGAAGTCCGCAGGTCCCGACACCCGCGTCACCGCCCCGGCCGACATGGTCAAGGATGGAAATCCGCCCGTTTTGGGTGTCTGGAAAAGCTGGGAGGGCGACGACCACGAGAAAACCGGTTCCGCCCAGGGACGGCCGATTTCACCTGGGAATGATTACAAGTCGAAAAAAGCCGGGCGCTTCCTTTCCTGGCTCGTCTCGGGAGTGGACCCCGCAACTCCCACAGTCCTGCCGGACACCAACAAAGGCAGCAACAAGGCGATCCTGCTGGGCGATCTTTCGGTGGGCAGCGGTGCTCCGCGTGAGAAACTGCAAGTCCACCTCACGCCGACCAAGGTCAATCTCGGCACCCAACTAGGCGGCTTCGCCTGGTGGGTCAGCGGCGAAAATCAGAAGGCCCGCCTGCCGAATCCCTACAAACCTGCCACCGATAACGCCGGCCGGTGGGCGATCAACGCCAAATCCCAGTCGACCGCCGATCCGAAACCGTTCCGCATGGATTCCCTGCTAACCGACGCCACTCCCGCCGCCAAGGCGATCACCCTCAAACAAAGCGACCTGTTTTCCGCCGCCGCCACCTTGCGGACATCTCAAGAGTTTTTCCATGATCTCTCCACCAGTTCGGTGGGCCTTCTAACCAACGTCGCGACCGGAGGTTGGAAAAAGGACCTCTCTTTATTCACGGAAGGGATGCTGCCCGTGGCCGGCGGCGCGGCAAATCCGGGGACCGGTAACCTGCCGCTGTTCCGGCTCAAGCCCGGCCAGGACATCACCAGCAACATCCCGACCAGTGGCGACCCTACCCCGGCAAAGTCGATGCTCTATCCGTGGGCCGCCTACCGGGGAAGTGCATCCGATATGGCAATCTACCGGCATGGACCCGTCACCAGTTGGGAAAACTTCACGGATTACGCGCTCTCCTACAGGAGAATTTCGGTCTCCGGAACCACCGGCAAGTGCACGCTTGCCACTTCATCATTTCCGATCGATGGGGACGCATTCTCCTTCCTCCACAAGGTCCGGATCCTGCCGGTGATCGCCCGCCTCCAATGGGTGTTCTCTTACACCGCAGGTCCTCCGACTCCGGTCACCGGTCAACCCGTGCCACCGGCCGGCACCTTGGAGCCGCGCCTGCTGGTTACTCCCGTGATCACCATGTGGAATCCTTACAACGTCGAGCTCAACATCGGGGCATTGGGTTTCTACATCGGCAAGCCACTCCCTGCCGCATTCAAGTTCACGGTCAACGGCGCACCTAACACCAAATTCAATCGGCTCTTCATGGACAATGATTCCGGCGGCAACACCAACAACCTCCCCGCCCTCAGCTCCGTGACCACCATGAACTATCAGATCTCCAACTTTGGCCCGGCCCTCAAGCCGGGCGAAACCCGGGTCTTCAGCCCCGGCCCTTCAGTAGGCCAGGTCCCTGCAGGCAATACCCTCGAACTGCAGGCTGGCTACCGCAGCAAGGGCGGCAATTATTTCGTCATCAAAAACGACTCGGGCGTAAATCTAACCGCTCCCGGAACCGCCACCATCAAGGCAGATGCCAAATTCGACACCTCTTACAATGACGCCAGCCCGGGAGTCGGAATCTATCTCGACATGTCAGTTGGCATTGGCGGCCCGCGGCATCTCGCGTATCGGATGGTTTACACCCCTGCGGTTGCCAAGGCGGTTTACAAAGACCTCAAGGGCTCGACCTCGGACCCCTTGTCAAAGATCGCGGGCTCTCCTTTCCCGTTCATGACCACCGTCTTCGGCGCGCGCATGGCGAGCAAGACCCACATCGCGGCCAAGGGCTTTGTTCAGTCCAGCCCGCTGGTCAATTACACCGCCATGGGTGGCAAGGATTTGATTGAAGCCACGATCAAACGTCATTACGCCGGCACCAATCATCCGGTGAATTCGCCCTTTGATTACAGCTCCGAGGCGGTCGCCGGGGCGGGCGACAGCCTGCTGCCTAACGAAAGCGACACCACCAACCGTGGCTACATCGTCACCGGTTTCATCAAGGGCGACGGTCTCTCGCGCTGTGTCATCGATGAGCTCCCGACCCGCCCGCTGCAATCGCTGGCAGAACTCCAGAACTGGGACATGCGCTATGAGAACCCGGTGCCGCCGTTCGCCTTCAACCTCATCGGCAACAGCGACGCCACTCCAATCGTCGCCCCCAGTTCTGTCGTCGGACCTTTGTTTTCGGACACGCTCAACCTTCAGCACGACGACTCCTACTGCGCCAATCACCTGCTGTTCGACGATTGGTTCTTCTCCTCGATCGCGCCCGATCCGACGACCTTCGGAGTGTCCGGCAAGACCCTGAAAACCGCCTACATCGATTTCGTGACCGGGGTCTCGCCGCTTGGCAACCGCGCCTACAAGGCTCTTACGCAGGACACCAACCTAGCCGCCATTTCCATCGCCAACACCAACACCCTATACAACACCCATGTTTACAAAGCCGACTCCTGGAAAAAAATCGCCTCGCGGCTGGAGGTCGAAGGCATGTTCAACGTGAACTCCACTTCGGTCACCGCATGGCGCGCTCTCCTTGGACACGCCCGCAACCAGAAGGTTCCCTACATCAAGGACGCCGGCAGCGCTTGGAGCGTCGACCTATCCGGCGAGTCGGACTACGCGTTCTCTCGCTTCGCCGTGGCCGGCGATTCTGACGCCAAGTCCCAAGGCACCTCGGGAGCTTTCGTGGGTGCCGCCGAGTTCGCGGGCTACCGGCTCCTCGATGATAAAATACTGGATGCGCTCGCCGAAGAGATCGTCACACAAGTCCGTTTGCGCGGCCCCTTCTTGTCATTATCCGAGTTCATCAACCGCCAGCTTTCCACGGACAAGACTCTCGCCATCGCCGGCGCGGTCCAAACCGCCCTCGACCAGATCGCGAAAAACTCCGGCACCAATCCCTACAAGGGGATCACCGACGTCATTTCCCGAAGCGCTTCAGCCGTCCCAGCGTCCGCCGGTGATGCGGAGTACAAATTCCCCGAAGCCGCGGTGGGGCAAGCCACCTACGGCCTGCCCGGTTGGACCCGCCAGGCAGACGTGTTGCGCGCCCTCGCTCCCATCCTCACCGCCCGCGACGATACCTTCACCATCCGTGCCTACGGCGATGTCAGGGACGGCAAAGGCAACGTCAAGGCGCGTGCGACCTGCGAAGCCGTCGTCCGCCGGACCCGCGAATACGTGGATCCCGGCGACCTCGCCGAAATCACCACCCTCCCGACCAAGGCCGCTAACATCACCTTCGGCCGCCGCTTCCAAATTATTTCCTATCGCTGGCTGAGCCCGTCGGAAATCTGAACCTTCTTCTTTGAAAAATCCCTCGACCATGCGTCATCTCCTCTGCCTCCTGCTCCTCATTCCTTGTCTCGCATCGGCCCAGTCGAAAGGCTCGCGCACTTGCCGCGTTTTGTTTCTCGGAGCCCCCGACGGCGCGCCGGAGAAACTCCAACTCTTCGACGGCAGCGCGTCCCAGGAAGTCGAGCTGCCGCGGATGAATCTCTCGCCGGTGTATAAACTTCCCGCCGGGCCGCTCGTCATCCGGATGTTGACCACCGCCCCAGCCAAACCCGAAGCTGTTAGCCCGGACGCGCCCAAGGCCGCCATTCCGGAGGCGATGGCCGAGTTCTATCTCTTGGTTAGCAACGATCCGGCTAACAAGATCGCCCCGGTGAAATTGCAAATCATCGATGCCGATCCGGCGAAGTTCAAAAAAGGCCAGATGATGTGGTTCAACCTTACCCCGAACAGTGTCGGCGGCCAGGTCGGCACCGAGAATCTCGCGATGGCCGCGAACTCCAAAACCATCCTCAACGCCCCGGCCGCCAAAAACGGCGACTACAACGTCAATCTCTCGTTCCGCACGCCCGGCGACGAACGGCTCAACCCGCTGTGCGAAACCAAATGGCAGTATGATGCCGGCACGCGGACCGTGTTGTTCGTGATCTCCCAGGAAGGCGTCCGCATCCCGCGGGTCCTCGGCTTTCCCGACTACCGTGAACCCGAGGAAACGAACGCGAAGCCCTAACCTTCCGGGCTGGGCAAATCGTGCAAGAATCAGGTCAGAATCAGCATGGCTCCTACAAGCCCGCGGGGGCCTATCATTCACATCCCCGGCGCTTGCTGAAGCTCCTTGTTCGCAGGTTCGGGTCTCCTATCTTCAGCACCCATGGAACCTCTCCGCATCGGACTTTTCGGCATCGGCCTGAACACCTATTGGCCCCAGTTTGAAGGACTCAAAGAACGCCTCGAAGGCTACCTCTCGACGGTGGCGGAAACGCTCGCCCGGCCAGGCGTCCAGATCATCAATCTCGGCCTGATCGACACGCCCGCGAAGGCGTTCGAAGCCGGTCACCGCTTCCGCCGCGAAGACGTGGATCTGATTTTCCTCCACGTCACCACCTACGCACTCTCCTCCACCGTGCTGCCCGTGGTCCGGCGGGCGAAGGTGCCGGTGGTCATTTTGAATCTGTCACCGGAAGCTGCCATCGACTACCGGACGTTCAACGCCATGGACAATCGAACCGCGATGACCGGCGAGTGGCTCGCACATTGCGGTGCCTGCCCGGTGCCGGAAATCGCCAACGTGTTCAAGCGCGCGGGCATTCCCTTCGAGCAGATCACCGGCCGTCTCGAAGGCGATCCGGAATGCCGCGCGGAAATGGACGATTGGATCGACGCCGCGGGCGTTGCCCGCGTCATGTCGCACAATCGGTTAGGTCTGATGGGGCACTATTACAATGGCATGCTCGATATTTACACGGACACCACCCTCCATTGCGCAACCTTCGGCGGGCATCTGGAAATCATCGAAGTGGACGAGTTGGCCGCCTTGCGACGCGAGATCAGCCCTGCGGAGATCTCCGCGCGGGTGAGGCATTTCCGCGAGGAATTCGACGTGCAGGACGACTGCCCGGCCTCCGATCTCGGTGAGGCGGCGCGGACCTCCGTTGCGCTCGACCGGCTGGTCGCGAGGCACGATCTCGGCTCGCTCGCCTACTACTACATGGGCGCCGGCAACTCGGAAAACGAAACTGCCATCAGCACGATCATTCTCGGCAACTCCCTTCTAACCGCCCGCGGCATCCCGGTGGCCGGCGAATATGAAGTGAAAAACGCGCAGGCTATGAAGATCATGGACAGCTTCGGCGCGGGCGGCTCTTTTACCGAGTACTACGCGGTGGATTGGAATGACGACATCGTGCTGATGGGCCACGACGGGCCGGGACACATCGCGATCGCCGAGGGGAAAACCAAGGTCCGTCCGCTCAGCGTCTATCATGGCAAGGTCGGCCGCGGATTGTCGGTCGAAATGTCGGTGAAGCACGGGCCGGTGACGTTGCTTTCCGTCGTGGAAACCGGCAGCACCCTGAAGCTGCTGGTCGCGGAGGGCGAGTCGGTGGCCGGCCCGATCCTTGAAATCGGCAACACCAACAGCCGTTACCGTTTCCCCATCGGTGCGCGGCGTTTCATGAACGACTGGAACGTGGAAGGACCGGCGCACCACTGCGCGGTCGGCGTCGGCCACCTCGCGGGAAAAATCGAAAAGCTCGGCCGCTTGCTGCGGATCGAAACCGTCCGCGTCTGCTGATACCGCCATGAACCCGCTCCTCGGACTCCTCTATCACTGGCTCGGCGGCCTGGCCGCCGCGAGTTTTTACATTCCCTACCGCGGCGTGAAGCGGTGGTCGTGGGAAACCCACTGGCTGGTCGGCGGCTTCTTCAGTTGGATCGTCGCGCCGGTTATTCTGGCTTCCATCCTGGTGCCCGACCTGTGGCGGATCCTTGCCGCGGTGCCAGGCAAGACGCTGTTCTGGACCTGGTTTTTCGGAGCGATGTGGGGTATCGGCGGGCTGACCTTCGGGTTGTCGATGCGCTACCTCGGCATTGCCCTGGGCGTGGCAGTCGCGCTTGGTTTCTGCGCCGCATTCGGGACGCTGGTGCCGCCGGCATTCGAAGGAAAACTCGGCGGTCTTTTCGCCACTCGATCCGGGCAAGTGGTGATGCTCGGCGTACTCGCCTGCCTCGCGGGCATCGGCGTGAGCGGCATGGCCGGGATGTCGAAGGAGCGCGAGCTATCACCGGAGCAAAAAGCGGCCGCAGTGAAAGAGTTCAACTTTGGCAAGGGCATGCTGGTCGCGATGTTTGCCGGAATCATGAGCTCGTGCTTCGCTTACGGACTCGCCGCCGGCAAACCGCTCGCGGAGGTCACAAAGAGTGTGCTGCTCCGGCACGAACGCAGCGATCTCTGGCAGAATCTGCCAGTGCTTGTCGTCGTGCTGGCGGGCGGCTTCACCACCAACTTCATCTGGTGCGTCGTCCTCAATTTCAACAATCGCTCGGGGGGCGAGTATCTGGACCGCTCGGTCCCGCTGGCGCGGAACTATCTGCTTTCGGCGATCGCCGGGGTCACCTGGTACTTGCAGTTCTTCTTCTACAGCATGGGTTCGACACGGATGGGCAAGTTCGAGTTCTCCAGTTGGACCCTGCACATGGCGAGCATCATCATTTTCAGCACGCTCTGGGGCATCGCCCTCCACGAGTGGAAGGGCACCGGCCCGCGCACCCGCCGGCTCGTCGCCATCGGCCTCGCGGTGCTCGTTGCCTCCACCGTGATCGTGGGCTACGGCAACTACCTCGGCGCTTCCCCGAATCACTGATCCTTTGCCCGAACCCATGAGATCCATCCTCAGCTTCCTGCTGGCCGTTTCGGTCGCTTGGCCGCTTCACGCCGCCCAGATTTCACCCGCCCATCTCCGCTGCGACAATCGCACCGCGCCGCTCGGCATCGACTCAACCGCGCCGCGTTTTTCGTGGAAACTCGATGCCAGCGACCCCCAATCGCGCGGCCTCGTGCAGACCGCCTATCAGGTGATGGTCGCCACCGACAGCGGGCTGGTGTGGGACTCCGGCAAGGTCACGTCGGACGCCGTCAATCAGGTCGTCTATGCCGGTCCGGCGCTGGCGAGCTCCGGCAAATACCTCTGGAAAGTCCGCGTCTGGGATGCCGCGGACGCCGCGTCGCCGTGGAGCGCCACCGAGTCATTCACCATGGGCCTGCTCGCGCCGGGCGATTGGACGGCCCAATGGATCACCCCGAGCACCGCCGCCACCGACGTGAAAGCGACGCGGCTGAGGAAGGAATTCACCGTCAATGCCGGCCTCGCTCGCGCCATCATCCACGTCACCGGCCTCGGCCAATGCGGCACCACTATCAACGGCGCCAGGGCAGCTCCGGACCATCTAACTCCCGGCTGGACGAAATACAACAAGACCGTCCTCTACGACACCTACGACATCACCGCCCTGCTCCAGCCCGGCGCGAACGCCATCGGCCTCACCCTCGGCAACGGCATGTACAACATTCCCGGCGGCACCGGCCGCTACGCGAAATGGACCGGGTCATCCGGCCCCCGCAAGGCCATCGCACAGATCCGCCTGGAATATACTAACGGAACCACCCAGACCGTCATCACCGACAACACCTGGAAATGGCGCGATGGCCCCATCACGTTCAACACCGTTTACGGCGGCGAGGATTTCGATGCCCGGCTCGACCAGGCCGGCTGGGACAGTGCCAGTTTCAACGCCTCCGCCTGGACCGCTGTTAGCACGACCACCGGCCCCGGCGGCGTGCTCCGAGGCACCAGTCACGCGGCCCCGCCGTTGAAGACATTCGAGACCTTCGCCGCCAGCCCCGCCATCGTCGGCAACGCCGCCAGCAAGGTCTATGATTTCGGCCAGAACGCTTTGCAACTTCCCACCCTAACCGTTTACGGCCCCGCCGGAGCCACGGTGAAATTGTCGCCCTCCGAACTCGGCAACACCACGGGCAACGGCTCGATTTCCCCGCTCGTCGGCCCCACCTACCTCACCTACACGCTCAAGGGCAGCACCGCCGGAGCGCCGGAAATTTATACCCCCGCGTTCTTCTCCTTCGGCTATCGCTATCTGAAGGTCGAGATCACCGGTGGCGCCACCGTCACCGCGCTCACCAGCACCGTCGTCCACACAGCCTCCGAGGCGGTCGGCGATTTCACCTGCTCCAAGGAACTCTTCAACCGCACCCGCACGCTGATCCGCTGGGCGCAGCGCAGCAACCTTGTTAGCGTCATCACCGATTGTCCGCACCGCGAAAAACTCGGCTGGCTCGAGCAATACTACCTGCATGGCCCGTCGATGCGCTACGAGTTCGACCTCCAGGCGCTCTACGGGAAAACCTACACCGACATGGCCGACAGCCAGCGCGCCAACGGCCTAGTCCCGGACATCGCGCCGGAATACGTCGTCTTTTCCGGCGGCTTCGTCGATTCACCCGAGTGGGGCGGCGCGTTCGTCCTCTCGCCCGCCCAGCAATACGAGTTCTACAACGATCGCAGTGCCATCGAGGAAAACTACGCCAACATCAAACGCTACGTGGACTATCTAACCACCAAGGCCTCGGGAAACATCCTCAACCACGGCCTCGGCGATTGGTATGACCTCGGGCCCGGTGCGCTCGGCCCGTCCCAGCTCACGCCCATCGCCGTGACCGCCACCGCCACCTACTACTCGGTTAGCAAGACCGTTGCGGAAATGGCCATCATGCTAGGAAACACCGCGGACGCCGCCACTTACACCAACCGTGCCGCCAACATCCGCACCGCCTTCAATAACAGTTTCTACAACGCCGCCACCGGCAGCTACTCAACCGGCAGCCAGACCGCGAACTCGATGCCGCTCGTCCTCGGTCTTGTCGAGGAGGCGAACCGCGCGAAGGTCGTCGCCGCCCTCGTCGCCGACATCCGCGGGCGTGGAGATTCGCTGACCGCCGGCGATATCGGTCACCGCTATCTCCTCCGCGCCCTCGCCGACAGCGGCCGATCCGATGTCATCTACAACATCCACAGCAAGACCAGCACGCCCGGCTACGGCTTCATCCTCGACACCGGAGCGACCGCTCTCACCGAAGGCTGGAACGGCAGCGCCTCGCAGAACCACTTCATGTTAGGCCATATCATGGAGTGGTTCTATCACGATCTCGCAGGCATCCAGGCCGAACCGGCGTCACCGGGATTTGAAAAAATCGTCATCAAGCCCGTCATCCCCGGCGACCTCAGCTTTGCCAATGCCAGCTACAATTCCATCCGCGGTCCGATCATCAGCCACTGGACGCTCGCCGGCACCGATTTCACACTCAACGTCACCATCCCGCCCGGCTCCACCGGCAGGGTCTGCGTCCCCACCTTCGGCACGCCCGCCGTGGTTGTCCGCGAGGGCGGCACCGTAATCTGGGAAAACAACACCCCCGCCGGAACGACCGCTTCGCTGACATTCGCCGCTTCGGAACCCGGATACTTGTCATGGAACGTCGGCTCTGGAACCTATCAGTTCACCTCGACGATCATCCAGCCGCCGTCCGGCCTCACCGCAACCGCAGGGAGCCAGCAGGTCGCGCTAACCTGGAATCCCGCATCCGGCGCGACAGGTTACACAGTGAAACGATCGACCACCGCCGGTGCCGGCCACACCGAAGTCGCCACCAACCTAACTGCTACATCCTTCACCGATACCGGACTGACCAACGGCACGAAATATTTCTACATCGTCACCGCGACCACCCCGGCGGGCGACAGCGCGCCGTCAAGCGAGGCATCCGCCACGCCGGACATGATCGTGAACGCCGGATTCGAAGCGCCTCGCATCACTTCCTATCATTACAACCCGGCCGGAGCCGGATGGACGTTCAGCGCCAAGTCCGGGGCTAACGGATCGGGCATCAGCGCCAATGCCAGCGATTTCACCAACGCCAACCCGCCCGCACCGGAAGGCACCCAAGTCGCGGTGTTGCAGGGCACCGGCTCGATTTCGCAGGCGGTCACCGGTTTCATCCCCGGCAACCGCTACCGCGTGACCTTCGCCGCCGCCCAGCGCGGCTCCTTCAACAGCGCGGGCCAGACTTTCCGCTTCAATTTGAATGGCACTCAGATCGCCACCTTCGCGCCCGCCGGTTCAACCTATGCCGATTACACCGCGACCTTCACCGCCAACGCCGCCACCCAGACGCTCGCCTTCGTCGGCACCAACTCTAACGGCGGCGACAATACCGCGTTCATTGACCATGTCCGCCTCCTCGCCCTGCCACCGGAAGGCGATCCTGATAACAGCAGTGTCACCCCCGCGTCCGAGTCCCAGCTCCGGATGTCATGGAACGACAACGCGAGCGATGAAACCGCCTACGCCATCGAACGCTCGCCCGCTGGTGAAAACCTCTGGACCGTGCTTTCCACCACGCTGCCGGTAAACACCGCGACCTATCTCGACAGTGGACTGTTGCCCCTAACATCCTACGACTACCGCGTCCGCGCCCTCCGCACGGGCGGTCCTTCGGGTTACGCCACCGCCAGCGGCAGCACGCCCGCCGGTGTCGGCGACGGCATCCCCGGGTGGTGGCGGCTGCAGTATTTCGGCAACGGTCTATCGGCTGCGGGAAATGCCGCGCCCGGGGCCGATCCCGACTTCGACGGCTACACCAATCTTCAGGAATTCACCGCCGGCACTGTCCCGACGAACGCCGCCGACCCGGCCGGACTGGTCGCCAATGCCGGATTTGAAAGCCCCGTCATCGCCACCTATCAGTACAACCCCGCCGGAGCCGGCTGGACCTTCAATGCCCAGTCCGGAGCTAACGGATCGGGCATCACGCGCAACGGCAGCGCCTTCACCGGCGGAAATCCCAACACCCCGCAGGGCGTGCAGGTCGCCTTCATCCAGGGGGCGCGGACTTTCTCGCAATCCGTCACCGGCTTCCAGCCCGGCACCCGCTATCGGCTGACCTTCGCCGCCGCCCAGCGCGTGTTGTCCAGCGGAGCCGGCCAGAGCTGGCGCGCCATCATCGACGGCACGCAGATCGCTTTCTATCCGAGCAGCTCGGCGGGAACAGGCTACTCCGATCTCACGGCGGAATTCATTGCCACCGCCGCCACCCACGCGCTGTCCTTCACCGGCACCAACGCCAACGGCGGCGACAACACCATCTTCATCGACCGCGTCCGGCTGGTCGCCCAACCACCGTTGGTTCCGCTCGCATTGACCATCACTCCGCGCTCCGAATCCCAGCTCGCAATTGCCTGGACCGATGCGGCTACAGATGAAACCTCCTACGCCATCGAGCGGTCGTCCGGCCAAGGAGTATGGCTTTCAACTTCGCTGCCCGCGAACTCCACGCTCTATCAGGACAGCGGCCTGTCCGCCTCCACGGCCTATGAGTATCGCGTGCGCGCCGTTGGTCCGGGCGGACCCTCGGCGTATGCCACGGCATCCGCCAGCACCCCGGCCGGTGTCGGCGACGGCATTCCCGGCTGGTGGCGGCTCCAGCATTTCGGCAACGGTCTATCAGCCATCGGAAACGCCGCCTCTACCGCCGATCCCGATGGCGACGGCATGAACAACGCGGTGGAATTCCTCGCAGGCACCGACCCAGTGGATGCGACCAGCAATCTCCGGATCGCCAACATCGCCCGAATCGGCGGCGACGTGGTTTTCAATTTCACCTCGGTCGCCGGGAAGTTCTATCAGGCCCGGAAATCCATGGATCTTGGTTTCCCCTGGCAGCTCCTGCATGACGACATCGCCGGAACCGGATCCCTGGTCGAAGTGACCGACAGCGGCGGGGCCTCGGCGGAGCGGGCGTTCTATCGGGTGGAAGTGAAGTGATCACCGTCCCAGCGTCACCGGACCCAGCAGGCCGGATGGGACCAGCGGCGAATCTTTGGTGAAATAATTCCAGGTGGTGAATGTCAGCCGGTTCTTCGACGGACGGCGCTCGTTTTTCAGGAACCAATCGGGAAACTCCTTCAAGTAGCCGCCATTGCCCGGAAAAAATCCCGGACTCCACAGCATGTCCGGCGGTTCCTGTTCGTCGCCGATGAGGCGGTTCGCCCAGACGTTGGTGACCGCAATGGAAAGTTCGTTGTCCGCCGCTTTCAACAAGCCAGTCGGCACCGCCACACTCCAGGGAGCGGTCCAAACCACTCCCAGATCGCGACCGTTGAGGGTGACCTTCGCAAGGTGATTGACCTTACCGAGGTCGAGTTCGCGCACGCCCGCGATCAGGCCGGGTGGGACGTCGAAGCGCTGGGTGTATGTCGCCGTGCCGCTGAAATACTTCACGCCCGGCTCGGTGAGTGTCGTCCAATCCGTGAGCGCGGAGAACGTCACTGGCGCGGCCGGACCTCCCCAACGCGGGTCGAAGGCAACCTGCCACGCTCCGCCTAACTGAAGTAACGTCGCGGGTTTCGGGAAATTCTCCTGCGTGGCTTTAGTGGTGACCGACTTGCGGAATACGATGAACGCGCTTTCGGAGGCAGCGAAAGTTAGAGGCACGACGGTTTTGCCGTCGATGACTTCAAACTCTGGCAAATCCCGCCGGGTGGCGCGGACCGGATCCCACAGCTCCGGTTGACTACCGGCCACTGCGAACGTGGCTTTGACCGCGACCTCGTTTCGCGAAGAGTTCGCAATGAAGAACAGCTCGGCGCCTTCCATCGAGCGGCGGGTTGCTTTCAGCGCTTCGTTGTCCGACTGAAATCCAAGGTTAGAGTTTGGATTTCCCCACTGGAGCAATGCCTGGCAGCGGTTGAGATAGGCAACCCAGGCTTTGCCGGGTTCCCACCATGTCTGATTCTGCGAGAAATGGGTGCCCCACTGCCCCATCGTCATGCCGGGCTTGAGGGCGGGATCCCACGGCTGGTGTGCGAAGTGGTGCAGGACCATGCGGTTGATCCCTTGCACGAAACCTTGGTCGCCGATGCGTTTCAACCACGCCGGAGTCTCGCTCCAGCGGCTGTCCGAGGGATCGCCGGTGAATGCCTCGGCGTCGATGACCGGCTGCGGGCGCAGGATGCGGACGGAGGCGACGAGCGCGTGGAGTTCTTCCTGCAATGGCCGGTACTCGCCTTTGTGCGTCCAAAATTCCGCCACCGGCCGATCTAACTGAGGCACGATTTCACCGATTTCCCAAGGGCCGCCGTAAGGTTCGGAGGAGAGCTGGAGGCCGGCGGCGCGGGTCAGCCGTTTGGCCGTTCCGTAGTAGGCATCCCGATAGAGATCCTTGACGGTGCGTTGGAAATCCGCCCGCACCCGCGCGGTTTCCGCTTCGCTGACGACGACGCGTTTTGCGAAGGTCGCCAACCAGGGCGTAAGCGGATAGCCGCGGCGGGCGGCGAACTCTCCGGTCATGCGCGGCGTCCACGTCGGGAAACCCGCCTCGTAGCTGTCGAAATGAAGATGGCTCACCGCGGTGCCGACGAGGTCGCCGAGGTGTTCCCTCATCTCTTCTAGCACATGGTTGAGATGGGTTTCCACGGCCACCGGATTCATCTTGTCGCATTCCAAACCGGCTGCCTGATGCTGCGCCGGCTGGATGCGGGTGCCCATGGTGGTGTGGCCGAACCGATAGATGATCCAATCACCCGCGGGCACGTCCCACTGCAAATTCCCGGTGGCATCCATCCGGCCGCTTACATCGATGACCTGCTCGCGGGCGACCACGCCGCTGGCGGGCAGCGCGAGCGCGGCGATGTCCCGATAGAAAGTGCGTCGCGCCTCGACGACCGCCTTGACGGCGTTTCCAGTTAGAGGATCGATATCCGGCCACATCTGAATGGCCTCCGGGTTGACCGTCGCCTGCGGCAGGACTTCCGCGAATTTCAGGGGGCCGGTCACCCGGTGCTCGGACCAGATCAGTTCCTGCATTGACATTTCCGGGGTGATCCAGTTGCCACCGCTCGACTCGTAGCCCGGGCAATTGTGAATGCCGAAGTCGAGGCCGAGGCGCTTCGCCTCCAGCGCGGCGTGCTTCACTAACAACCACCAAGGATCGGTGAAGGCGATGATCTCCGGTGTCGGACCTTTTCGAATTGGTCCACCCCAGGGTGCGGTCACATCGGCGAGCGAAAACATGGACGCGCCGCCGAAACCGGCGTCCCGAAGAGCCTCCAGGTCGCGGGTGATGCCTTCGCGGGTGATGTTGGATCCCATCCACATCCACAGCACGCGCGTGCGTGCCTCGGGCGGTGGCGTGGCGAAGCGCTGCTCCAGCTCATCCGCGCGGGCGGGGGAAAGCAGCAAGGCGAGCGGAAGCAGGAGGTGGCGACGGAGTTGCATGAAGCGGCTGATAGATAGGGATCGGATTTCGAAAATCGGGCGGGGTGACATCCCCCGCTGCGGAAAGGCCGGTTTCCAAATCCAAAAGGAAACCGGCCTTCGTTAGATCGGAACTGGGATTCTGAAACCCATCAGAAGTCCCCGATTCCGAAAAATGTCGCGACTATTTTCTCCGGCGGTGGCCGGTGGCGATAAGACCGGCGAGACCGAGAAGCATCACACAGGACGGTTCCGGGATGGTGCTGATCGAGACGTTGTCCACCGGTTTGGCGAGGTTGTTGGCGGCCATTTCAATATTGATCACGCCGCCATTGCCATTCCAGTCGAACACCACGGGAGCTCCCACCGCGACGTTGTCGATGAAGAGATTGGCCGTCACGTTGGTTCCGTCCGCATAGGAGCTGAAGGAGAAGTCGATGATCGCGTGACGCTGCGCGACGCTGGTCACGTCGAAGGTCGGAGCGACTCCGGCGACACTGTTGTCAAAGAACTGGGCATTGCCGTTGTTGCGGATGAGTAGCCCGAAATCCGTCGATGCGTTCACCGCTCCGACCGCAGTATCCAGATAGTTGAAGCCGACGTTCACGCCGATCCAATCGTCGGTGGTGTTGTTAGGCGGGGTCCAGTCGAATTCGAAACGGAAACCTCCGTCCGCCAGGATCTGGGCACCCGCGGCACCGGAAGCGAAGTTCCACAAGGTGTTGGTCGGCAGCACGCCCGCATCCTGGAACCTTACTCGCCCGAACGGCGGAGTCAGCACGTTCAACTGGCCGCTGGTGATGGTATGTTGGACGCCGCCCGAGCGGAGCACCACGTTGCTTGCGAGCAGTCCGGTATGACGGCCGGTCTGGTCGGAGCCGTCCAAGCTGCCGGTGTCAGGGATGTTGAAATTGTCGGTGTAGATCACCGTGACGGCCGATGCGCCGGAGGTCATGCCGATGAGCATCGACGCGGCGAGGGATATTCCTGATGGATGTTGCTTCATGTATTCTGGATCTTAGTTGTCAGTTAGGGAGAGGGTTTGCCAGCGGGCGGCAGGCGGGATTCATGGGTTTTCCGTGAAATTCCCGCCCTCCGCCATGGGGCTTTTGATCAGAGATTTGCAGGATTTGTCTGAGCCGGAAAAGGCTCCTGCGTTACTGCGACTGGATCCGATAGAACTCGGAGGGTTCGGATGCCTCGGATGACGGGATGATCGCCTGGCCGACCCCGCCCGCGTCGGTGGTGGCGGTGAGCGGGAGGGAGAGAGGTCCGAACGGGGTGACCAGATCGGAGGACTTCGTCACCTGATAGGTCGTGGCCGGCGCGCCTTTGAAGTTGATCACGAACTCGCCGGAGTTGTTCCATGCGAACGAAGTGATCTCCAGCAAGTCACCGGCGGCTGGCACGACTTCGTTGCTCAAGCCGTAGAAGTGGAAATTCCCGCTCGCGCTTTGCGGGGTGTCCACGGAACTCGCGTGAACCTCCGCCTTGATGACCAGTTCGGTGGTTTCCGCGATATAGGTGTAGCTTAGGTAATAGGCGGAGTGGTTGTTGTCGTTGTTCAGGACCAGTCCCGGGCGATCCTCCACCAGGCCTCCCAGCGGCTGGGTCACGGTGGCTCCGTTGGTGAAGGTCAGATCCAGTGGCCGTCCACTGCCGCCGGTGACGTTCCACGGGCGGATATAGACGCGGACTTGATAGACCGTGCCCGGCGTGAGGTCGCCGAGGGTGTAGGTCTGGTATTGGCCGGGACTGCCGCCGGTGGTGTAGGTGAAGGAATCGAGGAGGTTGAGCAGGCCGGGGCCGGTGACGCCGCCGGTGGCGGGATTCCAGTTGTTGTTGTTATTGGCCACGAAGTCCTTGTTGCCGGCACCCACTTCCGCCCAGGAGAAATTGGGCGGGCTCAGGAGCGTGTTCAGTTCCTGGAACGCGACGCCGTTGATGCTGAGGGCCTGGGCTCCCGAAACCGTGTGCGTGTAGGTTTTTGTGGTGCTGATGCCACTGCTTTCGTCATCGGTTAGCGGGACAAGGGCGAAACCTGTCGGCAGGGTCGGACGCGAGTCGAAGCTCACCGGAATACTGCCCCTTGAAACTTCAAAACCATCGCGGCCACCGTCTCCATCCGTATCGGGTAGGGTCGGGTTGCTGCCGGAATCCAAGGCATTAAGAAAAGTTCCGGTGTTGGATTCCACCAGATCGCTCAAACCGTCTAAATCGGTATCGGTGCGGACCGGGTTGGTGGCGGGGCGCAAGCCGGCCGTGCCGTTGATTTCATCGGCGTCGCTCAGGCCGTCGGCATCGCTGTCCGCGAGGACCGGGTTCATCCCCGGATAGAGTCCGTTGCTGTAGATGAATTCCTGGAGGTCCGAGAACCCGTCATTGTCAAAGTCACCGGTGCCTGCTCCGGGGCCGGGTCCGGATTCGAGACCGGTCAGCGCCGCCAGATTGGGGGCGAATTGAAGTTCCCATGCATCCAGGAGTCCGTCGTCGTCGTCGTCCTTGATCAAACTGAGGGAAACGACTTTTTCCAAGACTCCGCCGCTGGTGGTGCCGACGCCCCTGACGCGGATGGAATAAGTGCTGCCAGCGGGATCCTGGGTAAAATCATAAGAACCCACCTCGAGAGAATCCCCGGTGATCTGAAACCGGGAGTTATGGGTGTCTCCAGTGCCGGGAACCAAGGTGAAAGTGGTAGGCTCGATTCCGCCGGCCAGAGTGCTGCCGGTTAGAATGCCGATCTGATCGCCTTGATCCGCGCCTGAGACGAACGAGCTGGGGGCCAGATTCACCAGGAACTCGGGTGGCAGCGTGGAGATGGAGAAGTTATCGACTTTCTGGCCGTTTTGCAGGCCCTCCAGCTCGATGTTGATGACACCGGCGTTGCCGTCCCAAGTAAAACTGTCAGTGGCCACCTGCAATCCGTTCAACGTGGTCTTGGTGGACACCGTCGTGCCATCGCCGAACGACAGGAAGCCGACGTCGATCACTATATGCCGCACACCGGCGACGGACGGATAGGCCACGGTATTGCCAGGGCTGCTGCCGTTGTCGAACCTCACCCCCTGCCCGTTGTTGCGGAAAAGGATGCCATAGTCGGTGGCTCCATCGTTCACCCGCACGGTGGGTTCGGTCACCGCCTGGCCACTGTGACCAATGTTCAGGGCGACCCAGTCCTGAGCGGTCAAGTCCGGTGGTGTCCAATCGAATTCCACCCGGAACCCGCCGTCGGCGAGGATCGCGGTTCCTTCCGTGCCTGCCGCCCAGTTATGCCAGCCCGCGGTGGTTACGAAACGGATGCGACCCGATCCATTGGCGGTCCGGATCATGGAAAGCTGGTTGCCCGCGATGGTTTGCTGCGCCTTTGCCGATCTGGGAAATACCGTGGCCGCCAGAGTTCCGGTCAGGCGGCCGGTCAATGGCGCGCCGTCGAAATTGTTGGTGTCCGCGGTGTCGAAGTTATCCTTGAAGAGAAGCGTGTTCGCCCCGGCGGAAGCCAAGAGCAGGAGGGGCAGGAGCGCCAAGGAGGCCTTTTTGGATGTGCAATGGGAATTCATGGATTTGTTGGGGTTTTGCTTGCCGACGGGACAAGACTTCGAAGAGATTTTTCGGCCGGATCGGTTGGAGCCGTCCGCCTATTCAACGCTGAAGTTTATTCACCGGGGGGGGATCTCTGGCCATGCTCGCATTGACCTATCTGTTGCAGTATTTGATCATATGGCGGACGGGGCTGGCCATCGCGTTCCGAATCTGAAACTAACTGAGGGGGCGCTGTCCCCAACGGTCGGCGAGCAATTCCTAACATGAACCTGAAACGAAGATTCTTCCGCTACCTTCCCGCTTATGCAGGAATGGACGAGTGGGGTGCGCGCGTCCTCGACGCCGGATTCACGAATGTGCCGCCGGGCGTCGAATACCCGGCTCCCGGGCACCCGGAAGACCATGATTTCTCTTGGGAAAACGGACGACGCCTGAGCGCCTATACATTCATCTACATCACGTCGGGTGCCGGTGTTTTCGAGTCAGAGGCATCCGGCACCACGGCCATCTCCGCGGGTAATGTGTTCGTGCTCTTTCCCGGAGTGTGGCATCGCTTCCGCCCGCGTCCGGAATCGGGGTGGGACGAATATTGGGTGGAGTGCGAAGGCTGGGCGATCGACTCCGCCGTCAAACGAATCGGACTCGAAGCGGGTGATCCGGTGATTGATGTGGGCCATGACGATGGGTTCCTGAGATGTTTCCTGAACATCCTCGAAACCGTGGAAGCGGAACCGCCAGGCTTCGAAGCGGTCGTCGGACTTCGGTCGCTTGAAATTATAGCACGCCTGCGCAGCCTGCGCATGATTGCCGCCGAACAAGGCTTCACGCCGGGCCAGAAGGCGGTCAAGCAGTCGATTCTCAGGATGCGGGAAAACTTGGGAAGCACCCTCGAATTGGACGAACTGGCGAAGGACCTTGGCATGAGCTACACGTCCTTCCGCCGCGCGTTCCGGAAGGAAACCGGACTTTCGCCCGGCAGCTATTTCATCGAGATGAAGATGAACCGCGCGCGGCAGTTGTTGGCCTCCACCGGCAAGAGTATCCAGGAAATCTCTGACTTGTTAGGATTCGAATCGGTTTACTATTTTTCGCGCCTTTTCAAAATGCGTAACGGCATGCCGCCAAGCGCGGTCCGGAAGCCTGTAGACGAAGGTAAGGATCGGACATCCTGAACGGCAACATCCAAGCCGGTTCCCGCGAAAGCAAGGGCGCCATGTGAAACTGAGCCCGCTGGTTTCAGGACTAGATCCCCGAAAGCCGCCGCACCGATAGTTAGATACACACGGCAGTTAGACGGGCGGTGCCAGCCCGCGCCGCTCGGCCTCGATTGAAACGTAGTCCACCCCCGCCTCGCGGTTGGTGGCCTTGGTACCCGCGGCGGCGACCCGGTGGAGAAACGCCAGGGTGGCGGATCCCGGAATGGCTCGCAACTCGGGCCGTACCCGCAATTCAAGGCGGGCCTCATCTCTAACCAGCAATCCCCACCCGACCGGAATCTCGTGGTCGGCCACCAGCCCCGGCTCGACCACCAGATAGTGCAAGTTGGCGGCGTTCCATTTATAAAGGTTCTCCATCTTGGTCTGGCCGTGGAGCTGCCGGGAAATTGTTGCCAGCGATTTCACCACCTTGAGGTATGGCGGATGATCCGATCGCTCGAACGCCGCGGTTTCGTATTCCGGCCACAGTCCATCGCCTTTCAGTAGCGATGGACAATGGATCTTGAGATACCGCTCCAATTCCTCCCGAGCCTCGGTCAGCTCCTTCATGCGCGCCGTCAGTCGCTCGGAGTTCCGACAGTCGCGGACCAGATCCGCCCGACTGGCCTTGCATTCGAAAATGGCTGCGACTCCCAAGGCAGCGATGGTGAACGCGCGGCTGGTTCCGCGCTGTTCGTCGCGCCTAAGGATCCGGGCGGAGCCCGGCCGATAGGCCGCGACATCCAGCCGGAAGCGCAGATTGGGAAGCGAGACTTCGCGGGCGGCAACCGGGTAGCCATTTGCCTGCGCCCAGATCAGCGCAAGCCGCTTGAGGTCCAAGTGTGCCTGTGATTCCCCACCCGTCATCGCCGACGATCCTATGGTAAACCTAGCCCCCACGCAACTCATGGATCGTTGGTCGCGAGCCTCAAAGCCCGATAATTACGAGTCGCATGAAATGCCTGGGTTGGTCGGAAATGGCGTTGAGGGCATGAATGGTGAGCGTGACTCTGCCGCTCCCTGCGCTCTCCGAAACGACCGGGGACAACCCGCTCCATGCGGAGGCACCCGTCTTTGTTGCGATGGTCAGCCACGGGTCTTCCTTGCCCATGTCATTGCTGGACTGAATGTCCAGCCTGACGTTCGAGGGAATGGTGGAATTGATGGTGAACTGTATTCCGAAACGGCTTCCGACGGGTTCGCCCGAGGTGACTGTTTTAATCGATGCGACCAAGCCAACGAGCGCGGGGTCGGCCAGCTGGGAAAGGGTTGCATTGGTCAACGTGTTTGCCACCGTTAGAGCCTCGGCTGACTGGAGGATGGCTAGCAGTTCGTCGATCGTGGGGTTTAAGGCTCCACTGCCATCGGAGTCATGATAGACGGCGGTCCCGGTGATTCCGGCGATCGGCGAGCTTCCTAGCAGATACCCTCCCGCCGGCTTGGCAAGACGGAGCCGGTCGGTCTCGGATGGGGTGAAGTCCTCGATGATCGCATAGCCCGCATGACCCGGCGTGCCGGAAGTATGATCGTCATAGTAGTTGGCCCCGGCGTATCCAAGGACGAACGTGTCCGAGCCGAGGCCGCCGTTGAGATGGTCAATCTCCCCCGCTCCCCCGCCGCCGTCGAGGGTGTCGTGCCCGGAGTCTCCGCGAAGCTGGTTGTTAAGGGAATTTCCGGTGATAGTGTTGTGGATGAGATTACCGACACCCTGAATCGCAGCCCCGCCGAGGACGAGATGCTCCACATCATTTCCAACAAGGGTATAGTTAATACTTGAGCGCACGGTGTCGGTGCCGGCATTCCCGAACTCGACGATGGTGTCTCCGGGATTATCGACGGTGTAGAAGTCGTTGCCCGGGCCACCGGTCATGGTGTCAGCGCCCGGCCCGCCATCGAACTGGTCGTTGCCAGCTTCTCCGGTGAAGCTGTCGTTGCCGTCGCCGCCGTGGAAAATGTCGTCCAGGTTGAAGCCTGTGAAGGAATCGGCCTTCGAGCCTCCCGTGAAATGCACCGACTCGAAATGCGCAGCGGTAATCTGATCGATCACGACACCCGTGCTGATCTTGCGCCGCTGATTTGAGCTAACGCCGCTGGTGTCGGCATCGTCGCCAATGGAGTAGTCCAGGATCAACACGTCAATTCCGGCGCTTCCTCCGTGGACCGTATCGATCCCCAGACCCGGATCGATCGTGTCGTTTCCACCGCGCAGCTGAGTGTTGCTGTCATTCCGACCTCGGAAGACGATGAAATCGTTGCCGCTGCCGCATCCAAGGCGGTCATAGCGCTCGAAGCCGCGAACGTACCCGCCGTCCGGCAGGCTGAACTCGGAGGGGTTGGCGTCGTCCCAGATCATGGGAGCGGTCGCATGCGAAAAGTCTCCCTTCATGACATCAAAACCCGTTCCGCCATCAAATCTCATGATGTCACCGGTGGTTGCCAGGACATTGACTGTGGCGTTATCCACGAAATCATCTCCCGGCCCGGCATCAATGGTGTTTTGCCCCCGCACATGAACGAGGACGGAGTCGTTGCCCGGACCGCCAAGGATGGTGTTAGTGCCGAGGATGGACTCGAGATAGTCGTCGCCCGGACCTCCGTCGAGATAGTCGTCGCCATTATTCGATCGGATCTGATCGTTCCCTCCCGCTCCGATCAGCCGGTCATTACCCGAGCTATAGATCGCGCCGCCGACCGGCCCGAGCCCATACAAACTGTCAGGTCCGTCTCCTCCGGTGACGTGGAATTGTTCGATATACGTGTGGGAATGGACGGCATACGTAGGATTCGCTTTCACCCTGATGTCGGTCTGAACATACAGCTGGATAAAGTCGGCCATTTGGACGCCATACAGATTCGCCTGAGGATCATTGGTGTAGTCGACCACAAGCGTGTTGATGCCCGCTCCGCCATCGACCCTGTCCTGTTGGGACGCTGCATTGGGAGCTCCATGAAGTGGCGTGAACACATTGGGACCGGCGTCTCCGGTGAGATTATCGATATAGGGGGTGCCGACGATGTTCTCAAAGCCTGACATGGACATTCCCGATGCTCCGCCGCTCAACGCCTTGGTCGCGAGATTGGCGGTGACGCCTTGGAACGATTGCTCGAATGAAATGGTGTCGTTTCCATCACCCCCCGCCAGGATGTCCGTCGTTCGCGTGGGCACTCCGGCCAGCGGGTAAAATCCGCGATGATCTGATAGAACCAGATCATCGCCCGGACCTGCGTCGATGTTCTTTCTCCACCACACATGCTCGGGCAGTGCGGCGAGACGGATGACATCATTCCCGCTGCCGGTGCGGAGGGTTCCCAAGGTTTGAATTTTGACAAACTGGTCGCCGTCCGGAAAGGCGAACGCATTGTCCGGTCCGACAGTGAAAATGAATGGCTGCGACTTTTCCGAGTAGTCCGCGGACAGCCGGTTGATGCCCACCTCGCCATCCAGCACGTCGATTCCTAACAAATCATTCGTAATTAGATGATCGTTGTCGATGGCTCCGAAGAGCGTGTCATTTCCATCGCCGCCGTCGAGTTCATCATCGCCGACCTGACCGTAAAGCACGTCATTCCCCGCGCCGCCGACAATGTCATCGTTGTCATAGCCGGTCCGGGGTGCGCCCGGGATGTCGGGATGGTTTCCCCACAGCGTGTCGTTCCCACCGCCGCCAAGGATATCGTCGGCACCATCCATGCCGTAGACGATGTTGTCCCCATCATTTCCCTCGAGCACATCTCCGGAAAAAATAGCGGGGACTTCCGTCTTCGGCAGGCCGCTGCCCATCAGCGCTTCCATGTTGGCAAGGGTGTCTCCCAACGCGTCGCCCCGCGTGCCGGTCGCCGTTTGCAGACTTACACTGACGGGGGACTCCGCGCCCAGATAAGACGCAATGTCATTGCCCGCGCCGCCGTCCAGTGAATCCGCTCCCGTTCCGCCCACCAGCAGGTCATTTGCGCCGCCACCCAGGAGGGCATCGTCACCAGTCCCTCCTTCCAACTGGTCATCGCCACCGTGGCCGCGGACGGTGTCATTTCCAGCGCCGCCGTGCAGTAGACTGTCAGCACTTTCACTACCGTCGAAGGTGTCGTTGTGAGAGCTTCCCTTATAACGCTCGATCGAGCTGAAGGTGTCTCCTGACGCGGCGCCGGTAAAGGAACCGCTGCGAAGGTCGATGGCCGCGGCACTCGACGCGCCGGCCCACGACGCGGTATCGAGCCCGTCGCCGCCATCGAAGGTGTCATTGCCGTCGCCGGCTATCAGCTCATCATTATCCAGCCCTCCGACAAGAAGGTCGTTTCCGAAACGGCCGTTGAGGAGATCCGGGCCGGCACCTCCCGTTAGTTCGTCGTTGCCTGCTCCGCCGCGGAGGATGTCACGTCCGTCACCACCGGTGAAGTGGGTGGGAATAATCACGTCCTCTGCCACGGACAGGGTGTCGCCGCGCAGGTTTCCGTTACCAACGATCAGCGTCGGCATCGGAAAGGTGTTCTCCTCGTTAAAGCCCTTGACCACCAGATCACCGGAATCCTGACTGATAAGGAGCTCCTCGGCCCTGTCGTCCAAATTGCCGTACAGCCGCCGGGGTGCACGGTCACCCACATTGAGGACAAGCTGTCCGGGATTGAAGAGATCCGGTTCGGCCAGCACCGGCGTGGTGTTGTCCCGGGAGTCGAAGGAGATCAGGGTCACCCGTGGACTGTCGAAATCGAAGGAAACTCCAAACGGCGGCCAGCCGATTTCCACGTAGGCATGCAGTCCCGCCGATAGACTGCCCTCGGCGTAAAACCAGTCGTCCAGTGGCAATGAATCAAAGACGTTGCCCCGGATGCGGCCCTGTTCGTCACCGATCTGGTAGTCGAGATAAAGGCCGACGGTGGCAGTTAGGTCACCTTCCACGCCTACTGAGGCCAGGACAGCATTGAGTTCGATGCCCGCGGTGATGCCGGCCTCCAGCCAGATGCCGTTGAGCGGATTGCCCGAGTTGTCAGTCGCTTGTGCGTAAAAACCGTTCAGCAGCAGGTTGCTGTCGGTTCCGCCACCTTCATAATAGTCAATGACTCCCTGGGTATCGTAGCCAAAAGCAAACTGCGATTTGAGGTTCACAAAGCCGCCGAGGGTGACGCCGATCGGGCCGAAGACCGGATAGAACTGTTCGAAGTCGAATCCCAACTCCGCTTCCTCCGATTGGTAGGAAAACAAGGTGGCGGCCCTGCCTAGCAGAAGCTGGGCGACCACATCGGGATTCTCCAAGACGGGGAACGCCAATCCGGTGACCGCGTTGACCCCGTTCATGAAGGTGACCAACTGGGAGGGGCGCGTCGGTGAGGGAAGGCGGGTGGGAATTCCGACGACATCCTCCAGCGGCTCCACCCGGAAATCGCCCGCGCCCAGCGAGTAACTTCCCAAATCCACCACAGTGGTGGCGTTGACCGTGAATGATGCTGCCAGATTCGCCAGGTCCAGAATGTCATTCAGCCCGCCGATCGCCGCCACCGTCGTGTCATCCGCGCCGAGGATTTCGAGAAACGTGACATCCTCCGAACCCAGATCGCTCAACACCGGAATCGGCAGTGTGAGAACGTCGATGACCGGGCGGAAAGGCTCGGTCGCCGATTCAATTTGATCGAGGGTCCGGCTGGCGAAGCTGTGCATGAACGAGTCGAGGTTGACCCGGTTGTTATCCATCAAGAAATCCGGTTGTCCGCCGAACGTCGCGTTGTTATCGCCCGGGTCCACGACCGCGGAGGCGAAGTTCCATAACAACTGCAGGTCGCTGCCGGCCCGCGGCACCATCGCGGAGGAGGGAAAGGTCGAATCCACCTTGAGTGTCACCTTGGTGGAGCCGCTAACTGTTGCATCAAGCAGATCCGGATTTCCTCCCAGCTCGCCGGAGCGCAGCTTACCGTCGTTTCCCGGGTCCTTGAGCAGAACCGCAAAATTCGCGGGAACGCTTGTTAGGTTGGTTGCGTTGCGGGTGACCGCATGGGGCAGGCCGGCAAACGTTCCCGCAACGCTCAGCGCGCTGATGGTGGTGGTCGTGTTGACCTGAAATGTCGCCCCGGTGGTTTGCAGATAGAAGCCGCTGCCGTCGGTGCCCATGGTAAAACTCATCGAGGGACTCACAACGGTGCGGGCAACCGGGGCTCCGCCGAGGCGGACAGTTAGATTGGGCAGACCGATGTCGGGTTCGATCGCCACATCGGTTGCGGCATAAGTTCGGGTAATGGTGAACGCAAGCTGCGCCTCGCCACCGGTGGTGGTCGCAGCCACCACGATTGATGTCGGGAAGCCTCCGTTCGTCGTTAGCCGGTTTTTCACGGTCGAAGCGACCGTCGCCGGGTCGTAATCCGCCGCGCCGGTGAAGGACGCCAGGCCGATGCCGATTTGGGTCCGCATGGTCGTCAGGAACCGGAATGCCGCGACGTTGTTTTCCCAGGCCTGCCGGAAGTTGTTCCCCACGAGTGGCAGCGTTTCGTTAAAAACCTGGGCCGCCAGATTGCTTTCGATAGCGGCGAGCGCGAGGTCCATTCCGCTTTCCATCGAATCGACCTCGGCTTGGGTGATTCGGCCGTTGGCCCCTGTGGTCGCCAAGGGAGGGAATTCACCGCGCCGTCCGCGTGAGGCGGAACGTGGCACCCGCCCTGCGGAATCAGTTGGCGCTCCGCCGGGGCCGGTCGCGGTCGACCGTGCGCTGGGGGGTGAATCTGTAGACGGACGTCTCGGTGTCCCTCCAGCGGGCTCGCCGTGAAGGTCGCTCAGCGTGCGGCGGTAAGCTGCGTCCCCAGATTGTCGGTCCGGTTCAGACCTTTGGCCGTCAGGACCCGAGACCGGAGTTGTGACGTCATTGACGACGCTTTCATTGATGGCGCTTATCAAACTCAGGATGCCGGGTTCCGAGACAGCAAGGATGAAGCATGCGCAAAACAACCAGAGTGCCGGACGAGATTTCTTGAGACGGAGGTGGGGGAGGTAGGAGGGGCCCATCAGGGTAGACCGGCGACGGTGCGGCGTTGAAGGGTACGAAACCACTACCCCAAAACAAGGTTTAAGTCCTCTGTTTCGCAGCATGGCTTTTGGACTTGGGGGGAACAGATCTTGCAACGAATGGCGAAATGGAACTTTGGCCTTTGAATCAAATGCCTCCCCAAAACGTGACCAAAAGACTTCATCTTTGGGCCGGCTGCGCTCTCAAAGGCCGCTTTGACGCCGCTGTTACTCGCGCGAATACCTCGGGAATCTAAAAACCGTTAGCATTCCGCCCCCTCTGTCTTTGCGCTTCCTCAACTCCGCTCCGCAGCCCACGCGCTGAATGTTTTACCCGGGGACGCCGGCGCTGTCCGCCATGCTGCCCGCATTCGACGAGAGCCACGGTTTTGCTTCCAGTTGCTCTTCCAACGAAATCGGTAATATGCAGACGATCAACGCTGGCCCTTGCGGCTTGAAGCATTCGATTTGTGAGGGCGTCAGATCGACAATTCTAAGATAGTAGGCGTCGGGAGCGAAGGGATCTGGGAGCCATTCGAGGAAAAAAACGGGAGGCGAGTATTGAAACCCAAGACGCGTCATGGCGGGCCTGTCATCAATGGTCACGAAAACAAAAGCTCCAACATACTCGTGCAATTCTTCGGTTCTCATTCACGGGAGTCTGTTCCGGCGGGCGCTTATTTACAATGAGTTTGGAACTTACGCCCGCTTAGGGGAATCTATTAGCCTATTCACTCCACACCTTATTTTCAGTCCTGTGGCCACGAAAAACCCCGCCTTGGGAGGGGGCCAAAGCGGGGCTATCCGTTATATTCACTGCCGCGTTCCACCATAGAACGCGAGTTCAGGCTAACCGCCAGGGGCAGTTCTGATAACTGGGACTTTCCCTAGATGACCCTACGCGAAATCATGGCCTGCGAGATATTTTCCTTCAGCAACTCTGCGGCCTTGCGAATGGCTGCTGGCAGGTGGCTCGAATCCATCGGAACTTCCTTGAGCGCAGTGACGGGACAATCCTCGATGCTGGAATCCCCAACTGCGTTCTGCCAGTAGCCGGTCGCGATCCCATCCGTCTCCTCGATCGCCATCATCTCAGGCGAGACTCCTTTTCTGAAGGACACTATATCGCCTGGGCAAAACATGGTCATGCCGTTGTTGGGTGGTCGTCTTATCTAACTTCACGGCACTGCCCCCATCAATTGGGAAGAACCTCGTCTGATACTAAAGTATTAGAGATCCCCTTGACGAGAATTGACCTAAGCGATCATGTGAACCGCCTGGGGCTAGACTGCTAGGGCTATCGAATCCGGATCTTGAACCGCTCTAGCAGTAATTGGGACCTGACGGACGAAGCACCCTGATCTAAAAAACCGAGTCCTTGTGAAAATTTTGTCCCTCGTGTCCCATGTTCCGAATTGCAGGGACAGGCGGGACAAGATTTCGACGCATTTGGAAAGCCGGGCAAGATGGCGGGACATTGGCCGAGTCTAGCGGTGGCGATCCAGAGAATGATCGGGGCGTCAACCGCGACACCGACGAGTATGGCGGCGCAAGCTATTAGCCAATTGCATTGGGCATAACCTGCATGACAATTGGGATGGTAACGTCGTTGTCACTATCTACCCTATCCCATGCACCCGATTGCCGCAGCCAAAGAAGCCGTGGCTAATGCCCACGCCATGTTAATCAC
>JAZKGW010000021.1:0-88125 GCA_040385685.1 Verrucomicrobiota bacterium
AGTCCTGCAGCACCGCGCGGATTTGGAGAATCGAATCCTTGCCGGCGGCGCACGCAGCCAAACCTAGCAGAATGATGAAAGTTGCGGAATGAAGGCGGGTGATCATGGGTTTCAAATTTGGTTCGCGGAGAGTCCTTTGACCCTTTCAATCAGACCATCTAGAACCGCCGACCAAAGTCAAGGTTTTCGGCCGCTCCCGGCGTGATGTCAGCATGGACCGCGATTCAAGCTGCCTCCCGCCGCGTTGTCCACCCGCGGCCGCCTCGATCAAAAACACCCGGGTCGCCTCTTGTCGTATCCATGGCCAGCCCTATCATCACTGCCACCGTGACTCCCGCCGCCCGCCCGCTTTTACAATCGATCAAGGAACACGCCGTGTTGTTGTTCGGCTTGCTGGCCATCATGTGGGCCATCGAGGTGGTGGACCTGCTGTTGCCGATGGTGGACCTGGATCAATTCGGGATCCGCCCGCGGACCGAGCGCGGGCTGGTGGGAATCCTGCTGTCACCGTTTCTTCACCTCGGCTTCGGCCACCTCATCTCTAACTCCATACCGTTCCTTCTGCTAGGTGGGCTGGTGATGACCCGCGGATGCCGCCAGTTTCTCCTGCTCAGCTTGTGGGTGACAATCGTCGGCGGCTGCGGAGTGTGGTTGTTAGGCGCGAGTGGAACGGTGCATCTGGGTGCGAGTCTGCTGATCTTCGGCTACCTTGGGTTTCTCCTCAGCCGTGGGATCGCCGAACGCAGCGTGGGCGGGGTGCTTTTTTCCGTCGGGCTTCTGTTCGGATACGGCGGGATGCTGTATGGCGTGCTTCCCGGCAGACCCGGCATCTCATGGCTCGGCCACTTGTGCGGATTTCTCGCAGGTGTCGCAGCGGCATGGCTGCTCACCAAACCATCGGCTGAGGCCGCACGAATCACCCGCGCATGAATCCAATCATCCGCTTCCTCCCCGCACTATGCGCAAGCCTGTCCGTGGTGGCGGCGGCCAAGCCGATGAACATCGTCGTCCTGTATGCCGACGATTGGCGTCATGATACGCTCCGCGTGGCTGGAAACCCGGTGGTAAAAACTCCGGTGCTGGACCGGCTCGCGGGCGAAAGCCTGCGCTTCACCCACAACTGTGTGACCACCTCGATCTGCGGAGTGAGCCGCGCATCGCTTCTAACCGGGCAATGGATGTCGCGCCATGGCAATCCATCGTTCGGCATGTTCAAGACGCCGTGGTCGCAAACTTATCCGGGGTTGCTGCGGACCCATGGCTATTACGTGGGTCATGTCGGCAAATGGGACAGTGGGAAATTTCCTGCCGCCGAATTTGACTTCGGCCGCGCCTATTCCGGCACCCATTGGATCAAGCAACCCGACGGCACAAAAATCCATGTCACCCAAAAGAACGAAAACGACGCCCTCGAGTTCCTGAAAACCCGGCCAACAGAGAAGCCCTTCTGCCTGACCCTCGCGTTCTTCGCCACCCATGCCGAGGATGCCAATCCTTTGCAATATCTCCCGCAGCCGGAAAGCATGGGACTCTATCAAAACGTGACCATCCCCGTGCCGCCCAACGGCTCGGATGAATCGTTCCGCCGCCTGCCGCCATTCATTGCAAACAAGAAGAACGAAGCCCGCGTCCGCTGGCACTGGCGTTTCGACACGCCGGAGAAATACCAGACCACGATGAAAAACTACTATCGGCTCGCCACCGAAGTGGACACCACCTGCGGCCGTGTGCTGGAGGAGCTGAAGAAACAAGGACTCATGGAAAGCACCCTCGTTATTTTTACCAGTGACAATGGCAACTTTCACGGCGAGCACGGGCTGGCGGACAAATGGTATCCGCACGAGGAAAGCATCCGCGTGCCGCTTATTCTATCTGATCCACGCACGACCCCATCAAAGCGCGGCCAGACCTACGACGACCTCACGCTCAATGTCGATCTCGCTCCCACCATTCTATCAGCCGCTCAAATTCAGGCTCCAGCCACCATGCAGGGACTTGATCTATCACCACTCTATCTCGCCACTGAAAAGCCCGCGTGGCGGACGGAGTTTTTCTACGAGCACGCCACGATCAACAACACCAGCTTCATTCCCTCCTCCGAGGCGCTCGTCCGCAGAGATTGGAAATTCTTCTATTGGCCGGATTTCAAACTTGAACAACTCTTCGATCTAACGACCGATCCGCATGAGGAAAACGACCTCGCCAGGGATCCCGCGCAAACCGCTAGGCTCGCCGAAATGCGAACCCGATTCAGCGAACTCAAAGCCGCCGCGCGGTGAAGCCGCAGGGGTTTTCTCAGCGCCTCTCATCACTGCTTGAGAATCTCAGCTGGCGACCGTTTCGTCACGCCGAAGATGAATGACTGGCCGTCCTTGAAATCCTCAATCAGTTCGAAGTTTTCGAAAGCCAGCCCGCCCGGCAACGGGTTTTTGGACATCCAGTACGTGAACCGCGCATTAACGGCGCAGCGCAACGAATCATTCAGTCCGGCGGACGGTTTGCGCCAGTATTGAGTGACCTTGGCACCACGGTATTTCCAAAAATTGTTAGCATCGAGCGGCTCCGCCGGATTCTCCTCATCATTTGTAATGGCAACCAACACGTCGCCGGAGGACGTGCGTGGCAAACGGGCGAGGGGAAACGAAACTGTTGGAGCAAAGCCTGACTCGGTATAACTGCCGAAAATCTTCGCGCTGGAAAGGGTTTCATCTTTCAGCCAGAGCTGGCGCGTGCGGGCCTTGTTTCCCATGGTCGCGGTGAGGATGCAGCTCTTGATCGGCGCGCTGCCGGGTTCCGCGTGCACGGTCAGCCGCAGTTCATCCGGGGCATCGCTCCGATGGCTCAACAGGATTCTAACATGGGCGCCGTTGTCGAACTTCTCGACGTGCAGCGTCACGGTCAATTCCTCCACGCCCGTCTTGAGCGATTCGATCACGCCGGAATCACGCGTAGCGGATTCAAGACTTGCTGGCTGCGTGTCGCCCGTCCAAAGGAATTTCCCCTGGCGACCGTCGATATGGCTCTTTTCCAATTCGCTGTAGCCACGCGCTGTGCCGACCACGGGCTCGATCGCAATGAAGTTGATGAGGTCATATTTGCCATCTGGCAAGGTTGGGTAACCGATCCGGATCAGCCCTCGCGGTCCACCATCGCCCTCGTTAAATCCACCGGGAAAAACTGCGAACAGCAACCCTCCCCGCAAGCCCCACGAGGATTGCCCGGGACCGGGTTTCACCCATTCCGCACCGGACACTGTCCCACTTGCTAACAGCACCGCCGAAAGGAAGAGAGTCCGTAAATCACGTCGCGGCCGGAATGGATAGGGCTCTACCATGGCTCGTTCATAGCCAGCCGACCGGCGTAGTCAACCTGACAAAATGCCTGTCCTTCTGTCAGGTGTGGTCTCATCGTATCGGCAAATGAAAGCCGATCCAGATCAACCCAAACCCCATGGGTTTCTCCTCATCCTTCTGGCCGGATGCATCGTCGCTTTTGCACCAATCGTAAACAGACTGGTGGCCTTTAGGGAGTTCGATCTGGATCTGAGGTTCGCCTTGTTCGACGCTCTCATGACCCTGGTGTTTGTCGGCATCTTCCTGTTGCACATCCATCTGGGCATCCTCTTTCTCATTCGCGGGAAACACCTGCGCCCTCTCTATCGAACCCTTCTCATCCTCTCGCCGGCGCTCGTTTTCACCCTGCCTCTTTTTATCGAGGCGCTGGTGGAGCCGGTCGATTCGAAAAAATCCTTTGCCCAACGGATGAAACATCCGCTGCCAGTCGACGCCACCGGATGGCGGGCGTGGTATTCCCATTCCCCCGGCGAATCAAGTTACATGTTCAGCTTCAACACCACGTCCGCTTCGACAGAAGCTCTGCTTGCATCCGGTTCTTACACTCTCAACGAGAATCCGATGATGCTCGAACCGGAAATCGGCGATTTAATGCCTCTCCCCATCGGCGGATACTCCGTTCCGAATGGCTGGCCCCAACCCAAAACCTGGCACGGACTCAAGGTCTATACGTCTCATGATAACAACGGATACTGCTACATTCTCACCGACGGAGCGAAATCCCGTGTCTTCATTATGGTCGGTGACACCTGATCCGCAGCCTACTTCCCCGGATTCAGGCATCCGTTAGTCGCCGTCTCCGCCTCACCGCCCGCCGTCTTTTTCGACGAACCATTTCAATGCCTGATCGATGTGCGGTTTGTGAAGGACATGACCGCCGTCGAACAACTCGAATCGCGTCGAGGTGATGCCGCCGGCGTGCAGGGTTTGTTCGATTGTCTCGCAGATCGCGGGAGTCGCCAGCTTGTCGTTTTTCCCAACACTGAGAAACGTGTTCACGCTGCGATAGCCGGCGAGCGGAGCCTTGAGGTATTCCCGGCACTTCGCGCTCCAGTCTTCGTTGCAGGCGCCCATGAAAGTGCCGATGACCCGGTGGTCGGTCCGGATCAGGTGTGCGGCGATATAGTAGCAGCCCTTTCCTCCGCCCGAGAAACCACCGGTCGCGAAGCTCCAGCGGCGGAAGCTAGGCCACTCCTGATCGAGTTTCGCGATGGCGTTTTCGAGCGCCTGGAAATTGGCAGTGATGCCAAGATCGCTGTCGGTGGTTAGACAAACCCAGCCGTTGTCGAGACAAGCCTTGGTATACTCGCCGATGACTTTCACGTTGCCAGCCTTCGCCTCCTCGGAGGTGTTGGTTGCCGACGCGGGGATGAACACAGGTTGCGGCTTGGACGGATCGAAATTCGCCGGCGTCACGATGGCGATCCGGAACTTCGTTTCCTCCGACCGGTATTTCGTCTTCAGCTCTTTCAACATCGCCGAGCTATAGTCGAACTCCAACAGATTGACCTTGCCGCCGGTTTCCAACGGTTGCCCGGCAAAGGAAAGTTTCCGCGGCGGCGCGACGGGTGGATGCGCCTGCCACTCCCTTATATACTCGCGATCCTCGGGGCTGAGCTTGCTGATCGGGAAAATAAACTCCTTGCCGTTCCTATCGAGCACGGCCGAGTCGCCTCGCACGGCCACCAGACCGGCCTCGATGATTTGGCCCGCATCATTTTTCCACGCCCGTGCGGCGGCGAAGGGACTTCCCAACAGAATCATCAGCAGGACTATCCGGTTTCCGGGAATTTGCATGTAGGGGCTACGTGAGGCAGCAACGTTGGGTTTCATGACGGACTCTATCCGTCTGTTACTGTTTCGAGCAGAACCAGAGCTTGTTCCCTTCACTGTCGAGAAAGGCTCCGACCGGGTGACCGCCGTAATCGGCAACCGGATCGGAAAGGGTAACGCCCGCGGCGCGCAACGCCTGTTCGGTTTCGCGAGCGTCGTCCACTTCCAGCGTGATCCTGGCGTTCAATTCCTCGGACGGCCTGCCATACCAGTCGGCAACGGGTTTGAGGAGCAGGATGGTCTGGTCCAACAGGAAACCATAGTTGACGCCATCCTCGATGGCGGGCGGAAGTCCGAGGGTCTTGCCGTAGAACTCGTTCGCGCGCGCCTCGTCAGTCACCGCCAACGCGATGGCCGTGACGCTCTTCAAGCCAAGTGGGGGATTTTTCATAAGGAGGAACATTTACGGATTTGAGCCGCTTGAAACAAGGGGAAATCCTCCGGTCTCAAGTGCCGTTGAGATAAACCAAATGAACCATTCTAGCAGTCGCTTTTACGGACGGCATTCAGCCGCCCTTGAACGGATTGCGGTCCGGCGCTTCGTCATGCGGCACCAGCCCCAGCAGCCGGAGTGTTATCTGGTTCAACACCGGTTGCCGGTGGCGCATCCACACTTCCATCCGCTGCGGCTTCGCGCCGAGGCGGGCCTTGGGTTCCAGAGCGGTGCGGCCAAGCGACAGAGCCTTGGCTCCCATCTCGATCGCGTCGCCGATGCTGGCGTGGAGCAGGCCGAGGTAGAGGGGATGGTTGGACGACGCCTCGCGGTCGAATCCAATGTGATAGGCGACGGCCGTTTCCCCGTCCAGCAGGGTGACGATGAAGCCGAGCAACTTCCCGTCGCGATCGAACACGCCCTTGTGCCGCACCTTGCCGCGGGCCGCGCGGGCAAAGGCGGCGAAATAGTCCGCATGCAGCGTGAACGGCCGGAAGCCGGCGTTTTCATGGACTTGCAGATAGAGTTCGTGCATGCACGGAGCCAAGATCGAGTCGGGGTCGAACGCCCGCAGCTCAAGACCCGCCCCGTGCAGAGGTTCCAGGATCTGCTTGCGCACGGAACTGCGGTATTTGGACGCCAGGCTCGCCAGATAGCCATCGTGATTCTTCCAACCCGGTGCCAGTTCGAGAACCATGTTAGGCTCGGTCTCCACGCTGCGATAGGACAGGCCATGCAGGGTGCCCACCGCCTGGGTTTCGCGGTCGGTCACATCCTTGATCATGACGAACCCCGCCTCGCCCGCGAGTTTGTCCGCCCGGCGCACGCGGTACAACAGCTCGGCCACGGCCGGCCATACTGCGTCGGGCAACACCTCCGCCGACATTGCCACCGCATGCATGCCATAGCTGAGCAAATTGCCGCACACCAGCACCCGCTCGCTGAGTTTCTCCATCACTGCCGCGCCGCTGTCCGCCGTGACTTTTTCCAGCAGCTTCTTAAGTTTCGCCCGCTTGCCGGTCACCGGCTCCGGCACGGTGCCCGGCGTCGGCCGCAGCCGTTCGGCCTCCAGCTCCGCCCACTGCATCACCACTGCGGCCACGGGGCCTTGCCCGTCGCTGATCAATCCGTAGCGCGGCTTTAGGCAGCTCGGTGGCACGCTTTCCAGCATCTGCAAATAGTCGCGGCTGAAGAACCATGACTGTCCTTTCACCACCGCATCCCATTGCGCCGGATTCAACTGCCCGATCGTATCCGCCGTCGCGAACCGAAAGCCGGTTGGACGGCGCAACTGCTGGAAGGCATCCAGCTTGTCCTTCAATGTGGAGATGGGTGGCATATCGTTCCAGTGAGGTTGTTCGTGAGTTAGTTGGGTGGGCGCCGGGGGGAAATTTAAGATGAAATCTGGCAGATGACCAACCACCTGGCCCTCTGTTACTTCGTCACTGCGGGTGCCTCAGGCTGCCTGAAGGGTTTGGAGAAATCCTGCTGGTTGAACGCATCTTCCCAGCGTTTCCACCTGGCTTCATCCGTCGGCTTGCCGATAATTTTGAGAACGGGTCGCAGCCATTTCTGATGTTCGTCCGTCGCCGTGCGCCGGATACATTCCAGTGTGGCTTCCGCGATGACGTCCAATGACGGCTCATAGTCCTTGGATTCAAATCTAGAGAAATCCACGGAGACCACTTCTTCCTTGAGTTTGTCTCCCTCGAACATGCACGCGGATTGGATCGTGATCCCTGCCCGGGAAACCAGGTTCGAATCCGGATCTCCATGCTGAAGGGGCATGGCAAGCATGGAATGAGGACGGGTGATGGCGTCGTAGGGTTTCTCCGGCACGCTGAATGCGCTCAGGTAAGGAACCGGCAGAATGATGAATCCTTGTTCCGGCAGGTGGATGACGGTCCCCTCGCTCCTCATGTCGATGGGCTGGTAGACGAGGCACGTCGCAGGAGTGCTGGCGTGGCTGAAGCCATGGAACGCAATGGCTACCAGAATTGAAACGATCGAAACAAGTGGTGCTTTCATAGGTTCGGAGCGCAGTCACGGGCAGAGTGACCCTATTACGGAGCACAACCCCGGTCCTCGATCATGGCAAGCCGGATCTTTGATCCGAGAGATTCTGGGGATAACTCTCCGAAGGACATTTGATCACCTATTACAGCTACGCCTGCCCCCTAACGAACCATACGGTTTTATCCCAACGGCCGATAGGCATGTGGAAATTCCTCGCCATTTCCCAACGGCTGCTCTAGGAAATCATCCCCCATTTTTTGAAACCATCCATATCCGCGCCGACAGCCGTCGGAATGGTCCCCGAGGTTTTACTATCCGACAGATAGATTCTCCAGCCCCACAACAGAAAGTTAGAAATCCACCTTTTCCACCTCCATTCCGGAGGCTGAAAACCAAAAACACAACAACGCGAAAGCACCAATTATATGCCAGACCGTATCCCAAAGCCGGTTCCGGTGAAGGAACTGGATCAGCACTTCAAAACCCGCGGCCCGCTCAAGGAGACACCGATCTCGGTCGAGCGCCGCTTCCACATTGCCGCCGACCAGCAACCGAAGGTTACGACACGCCTTGAGCGCGTGCTGCGTGCCGACAACAAGGTCGATTGGGAAGTCATCGTTGAAATCGACGGCGTCCGCGCCGGCGGTCGCGCCCTGCCGCCGGGGCTCAAAGGCGAGGCCACCAAGATTGAGAAACGCGAGATCAGTGAGGAGCAATTGGCAAAGCAACTCACCAGTTTCGTCCCCGATCATCTCGGCTTCAACGCCGTGCCGGTTGACCAGTTGAAAAGCATTCTGGGAATTCGTCCGCTCGCGGGTGAACGCCGGGTTGCCACCACGATCTTCGGTGCCGACAACCGCCGCGCGTTCCGGGACACCAGTTATCCCTGGGGCACGGTCGGGCTGGTGCAGACCAACCGCGGCTCCGGCTCCGGCGTCATGATCGGGCCCCGCCACCTGCTGACTGTTAGCCATGTCATCGACTGGACCGCTCCCGCCGGTTTCGCGGCCGACTGGGTGCGCTTCACGCCATCGTTCTTCGACGGAGGCGCTCCCTTCGGCGAGGCGTATGGTTCGCATATCTACTGGTATGTGAAGGAGGACGGCGATGGCTTCATCTCCGGCAATGAAGGCAACTTCGACTATGTCGTCGTGGTGCTCGACCGGCGGCTGGGTGAAACGACCGGCTGGATGGGCGCGCGCGGCTACAACGACGATTGGGACAACCTCGCCGCATGGTCGCACATGGGCTACCCTGTGGACCTGAATGGCGGCCAGCGGCCGACGTGGCAGGGTGGTTTCAAGGTCGATGGCACGGACGCCGCTGCCCAGTCGATCCTCCACAAGGCCGACGTGTTTCCGGGACAATCCGGCGGGCCCGTATTCGGCTTCTGGGCCGGAGAAGTCGGGCCGCGGGCGATCGCGGTGCAGTCGTGGCAGAACTCGTCTAACAACGGCGCCAGCGGCAGCATGGACATGCGCGACCTCGTGGCGAAAGCTCGCAGCGAGTTTGCCTGACAAGCCTCACAATCCACTGACCCGTCCGGACCCGTTTCCGGGCGGGTTTTTCATTTTACCCGCCGAATGCTGGCAAGGCGGCACCTTGCGACATCTCCTAATTTTGGGTTCAGAATTGAGTTTGGGAATCGCCCGCAAAACATCTAGCATCGCCGCCGTGGCCGGTGAGGATCTCGATGGACGATGGCAAACGGACGGGAAATTTTTCCGTGCCGGAAACCAGCGTGTGCGGATGAACGCGGTCACTTACGGGCCGTTTCCCGGCGGCTGGCCGGAGTCGTTCGAGCCGGATTTCCCGCGGATGGTCGAGATTGGGTTCAATGCGATCCGGCTGTATGATCTACCGGACACGCGCTTGCTGAATGCCGCGGCGGAACACGGGTTGAAAGTTTTCGGCGGGTTGAAATGGGGGCAGAGCGCGGACTTTTTCAGGGAGCCGGGGATCTACACGGCGGCGGTGATTTCGCTGGCGAATTCGCTGAAGGAAATTGGCAACCATCCGGCGCTGGCCGGAATTTATGTTGGCAACGAGGTCCCCGCCGATTTGGCGCGTTGGATGGGTCCGCTCAAGGTGCGGCGGGCGATTGAAGAACTCATCGACATCGGCAGGGAACTCGCGCCCAACCTGCTGTTTGCCTACGCAAACTACCCGAGCACCGAATACCTGGAGCCGATGAACGCCGATTTCACGGCCTTCAACGTCTATCTGGAAGACGAGACGGCGTTCCGAAATTATACCAAACGGCTGCATCACATCGCGGGCGACCGGCCGCTGGTGATCGCCGAGTTCGGCTTGGACTCGCGGCGCAACGGCTTGGAGCGGCAGGCCGAAGTCCTCGGTTGGGCGACCCAGGCTGCGCTCGATCTGGAAACCGCGGGCATGACGGTTTACGCGTGGAGCGACCGCTGGTGGAACGCCGGCGCGGAAGTCCTCGACTGGGACTTCGGCCTGCTGGATCGCGACGGCAAAGAGAAGCCCGCCTTTCACTCTATCAACTATCAAACTTCAACTCCCGACCCTCTTCGCTTCAGCGTCATCGTCTGCACGCGCAACGGTAACAGCCGCATCGCCAACTGCCTCAATGCGATCCGCGGGATGACCGGCGGCGGCTTCGAAACACTCGTGGTGGACGACGGCTCGACCGACGGCACTGGTGATTTCGTGGAGAAAAATTTCCCGTGGGTCCTGCTGATCCGGCTCGAACCCGGCGGCCTCAGCGCTGCTAGAAACGCCGGTGCCGCCGCGGCACATGGGGAGGTGTTAGCCTTCACGGATGACGACTGCGAGCCCGACCAGGAATGGATCGCACGGCTCCGGCCGATGTTTCTCCAAGGCCGCTACGCCGCTGCGGGCGGTCCGAATCTGCCGCCGAAACCGCGGAGCTGGGAGGAAGCCGTCGTCTGCGCCGCACCCGGTGCGCCGAGCCATGTGATGCTCGACGACGAGGAGGCCGAGCACTTGCCAGGTTGCAACCTGGTGGTGACGAAAGCCGCGTTCGACACGATCGGCGGCTTCGATCCGCAATTCCACACGGCGGGCGACGACGTGGATTTCTGCTGGAGGCTGCGCGACGCGGGGTTCCGGCTCGGCTTCGTGCCGGGGGCTTTCGTCTGGCACTGGCGGCGGCCGTCGATCCCGGCATTTCTCCGCCAACAACTCGGCTACGGCCACGCCGAGCATTTGCTGTTAGCCAAACACCCGGCGCGCTTCTCGAAACGCGGCGATGCCAGATGGTTAGGCTTCATTTATGGCGGCGGCCCGGTGCGGGTGATGGCGGACTCCATCATCTATCACGGGCCGATGGGCGACGCGGGCTATCAGGCGATCACCAACCGGATGCTGCCGCTGCGGGGCCTGGACCGGAATTTCGACTCGCTGAAATCGCGACTCGCGCTGAAAGTCGTGGAATTTCTCCAGCCGCGGCTTCGCGCGTGGGCGAGGAACCGGACGATTTTTTTCAAAGCGAAGTCGCATCTGCATGCCCTCGAACCCGGTCAGGGGGACGAGTTCACCATCGACTCGCCGGATGGCAAGGAGCGCGACCATTTCCTCAAGCTGTTGCTGGAACAAGGCTGGAAGCCCGCAGGTGAGACCGATCCGTGGGATCTCGAAAAAGGCCAGTCCCGCGTCCTCATGGCCACCGAGCGCGGCGACGGCCCTGCCAAGCGGATTCTCGTCCGGATTTGGGGACCGCTTTCAGCCGCCGATCTCAAACGGTCCTACAGATACATGGAGGTGTGATTCTGACAATCTCCGGAATAGGATCGCGTAAACCGCCGCAGTTATTTTCCGCTCCCAGCTCCCAACCCATCCACTTGTGAATCGCTCCATCAGTTCCCTCGGCCTTGCCTGTTCGTTTGGTTTTGCCCTTTCCACCATCCCGTTAGTGGCAGCTCCGCAATGGATTTGGGCCAGTCAGCCGCCAAAAGATGGCGACAAGGTCACCTTCCGCAAGGCGTTCACTGTTTCGGGAAATGTAAAATCCGCCCGGCTCGACTTCACCTGCGACAATGGAGCCACCGCCTATCTGAATGGTGCCAAGGTCGCCGAGAATGCCGATTGGAATGCTGCCACGACGGCCAATCTGGGCAAGTTGCTCAAGCCGGGTGAAAACGAATTGCGGTTCGATGCGAGAAACGAAGGCAACACCGCGGGATTCGTGGCGACCCTCCGGATTGCGACAGCCGACGGCAAGGAATCCGTCATCGAGAGCGGCCTCGAATGGTCCGCGGCGGCAACCGGCAGCAAGGATTTCAAGCCTGCCACCGTGGTCGCCAAATACGGATCCGATCCGTGGGGCGAGGCGCTCAATGGAGCCGCACCTGATTCCTCGGGAGTCCAGGCGCCCGAAGGATTCGATGTGAAGCTTCTCTACACCGTGCCAAAGGAACAGCAGGGCTCATGGGTCGCCATCACCGAGGACAACAAGGGCCGCCTCATCACCAGCGACCAGTACGGCGGAATCTATCGGGTCACCCTCCCCGCCGCTGGCAAGGATGAGGAGGTCAAGGTCGAGCCGCTCAAGCTACCTAACAGCCCGAACGGCAAACCCATCGGCGGCGCGCACGGGCTGCTCTACGCGTTCGACAGCCTCTATGTGATGAACAACGAGATGGGCGAGACCGGCCTCTGGCGTTTGCGGGACACCAACCGCGACGACGAATTCGACAAGGCCGATCTCATCCGCAAATGTGATGGCAACGGTGAACACGGCACCCACGGCATCGTCCTCGGACCTGATGGAAAATCGATTTATTTCGCCAACGGCAATCACACAAAAATCCCTGAAAAGGTCGATTACGTCCGCCCGGTCGCCATGGGTGAGGACCACCTCATCACCCGGCTGTGGGATGCTAACGGCCACGCCCGCGGCATCCTCGCGCCCGGCGGATACGTTTGTAAAACCGACCCCGACGGCAAACGCGTCGAGCTGTTCGCCGGCGGATTCCGGAATCAATATGACATCGCCTTCGACGCTAACGGCGAGCTTTTCACCTATGACTCCGACATGGAATGGGACCTCGGATCGCCTTGGTACATGCCGACCCGCATCAACCACATCGTGAGCGCCGGCGACTACGGTTGGCGCTCGGGGGCCGGCCGCTGGCCGAGCTACTACGCCGACTCGCTCCCCGGCGCGGTCGACATCGGACCGGGCTCGCCGACGGGCACCGTCTTCGGCACGGGTGCGAAGTTTCCCGCGAAATACCAGCGGGCGTTGTTCGCGCTCGACTGGACCTACGGCACGATGTGGGCGATCCACCTCAAGCCGGACGGAGCCAGTTTCAAGGCGGAGAAGGAGGATTTCATTTCCGGCAAACCCATGCCGTTCACCGACGCCCTCATCCGCCGCGAGGACGGTGCCATGTATTTCACCACCGGCGGCCGCAAAAGTCAGTCCGCACTCTATCGGGTCACCTACACCGGCGGCGAAAGCACCGCTCCCGCACCGAAAGTCGAACTAACACCCGAGACGAAACTCCGCCGCTCGCTCGAAACCCTGCATGTCGAAGGCACCGGACTCGATGCCGTGACCAAGGCCTGGCCATCGCTCGCCAGCAAGGATCGCTTCATCCGTTTCGCCGCGCGGGAGGCCATCGAGCGTCAACCCGCCGAGAAATGGGCGGACAAGGCTTTGGCCGAAACCAATCCTTACGCCTCGATCGAAGCCGTCATCGCCCTCGCCCGCGTCGGCGACAAGGCGCTCCAGCCCAAGCTTTTCATCCCACTGGGACGCCTGGAATTCGCGAAACTCCCCGAAGATCTTCGCCAACCCTACCTCCGCGCCTGGCAGCTTGTTTTCACCCGCATGGGCAAACCCGCGCCGGAAATCTGTGCAAAAATCGCCGAACGCCTCGACCCGCTATTCCCTAACACCGATCCGCTGATAAACCGCGAGCTCGCCGCCCTCCTCGTCTATCTGGACTCCACCAGCATCGTCGCGAAAACCGTGCCGCTGCTGGATACCGCCAAGGACGCCGACATCACCATCGCCAGCAAGGAAGTTCTCGCCCGGAACGTGGGCTACGCTTCCGCCGTGGACAGCATGCACGGCAGCCGCCCGAACCGCCAGGCCATCCAATACGCCTACGTCCTTCGCGAGGCCAAGACCGGCTGGACGCCCGAGCTGCGCAAAACCTTCTTCGGCTGGTTTCCACGCACCTCCAAGTGGAGCGGCGGCAACAGTTTCAAAGGCTTTCTCAACACCATCCGCAACGAGGCTCTAACCAACTGCGTGACCGACTCCTCCGAACGCCTCGCCCTGGAAAAACTCGCAAAATCAGCCCCACCCGCCCCGCCCGCCAACCTCGTCATGCCCAAGGGACCGGGCAAGGATTACACTGCCGATGAAATCGCCTCGCTCGCAAAAGATGGACTCAAAGGCCGCAACTTCGAGCAAGGCAAGGCGATGTTTTCCTCCCAGCTCTGCATCAACTGCCACCACTTCGGCGGCGACGGCGGCAACAGCGGCCCCGATCTAACTGGTTCCGGCAACCGCTACACCGTCCGCGACCTCGCGGAAAACATCGTGGAGCCGTCCAAAGTCATCAGCGACCAATACCCAAGCGAGCAGATCGACCTCAAGGACGGCGGCGTGGTCGTCGGCCGCGTGGTCGTCGAGGAAAACGGCAAGCTCTTCGTCATGACCAGCGCCCTCGTCCCGGACGCCCTCACCACCGTCGATTCCGCCAACGTCAAGAAGCGCCAGCCCTTCAACATCTCGATGATGCCGCCCGGCCTGCTCAGCCCACTCAACAAGGACGAGCTGCTTGACCTGTTAGCTTACATTCTTTCGGGCGGAAATCCGAAGGATCCGAAATTCTGAAAATCGACGCGGCCGGACCGCGAGTCTCCAGACTCGCAGCGAAAGGATCGCCAAGGCGAAGGAGGCGCAAGCCGCTGTTCTTTGACTTCTCTTTCGCCAGTGAGTCTCGAGACTCGCGGTCCCGGCTTGCGATTCACTCCGCTGGAGACTAAGAGACCGCCAATGCCGCTGCTCACCCAGGATTTCGATTACCACCTGCCCGAGGAATTGATCGCCGCGCGGCCACTCGCCGAGCGCTCCGCCTCGCGGATGTTAGTGGTGCACAAGGACAGCGGGGTGATCGAGCACCGGATGTTCCGCGATTTTCCGGAATACCTGCGGGCGAATGATTTGCTCGTTCTCAACGACACAAAGGTCATCCCCGCGCGCGTATTTTCCGACGATGGAAAAACCGAACTGCTCTGCCTCGATCGGCTATCCCCGCTCGAATGGCGCTGCCTGGTTAGGCCGGGCAAGCGGATGAAGTTGGGACGCACCGTGAGCATCGGCGGCACCGCGGGAATCGTGACGGAGGTTTTTGAAAACGGCGACCGCCTCGTCCGCTGGGACGCGCCAATCGATCTCGAAAAACACGGCCACCTCGCGCTGCCACACTACATGAACCGCGACGACGAGCTCGCCGACCGCGACCGCTATCAGACCGTCTTCGCCCGCGAGGAAGGCGCCATCGCCGCGCCCACCGCCGGGCTGCATTTCACCCCGGAGCTGTTGGAGAAAATCCCCCACGCGTTTCTAACACTGCACGTCGGCGTCGGCACGTTCCGCCCGGTGAGCGCGGAGGTTGTCGCTGATCACATCATGCATTCCGAGCGCTACGTCGTCAGCGCCGGCACCGCCGAAAAAGTGAATGCAGCGAACCGTGTCGTCGCCGTCGGAACGACGGTGACTCGGGTATTGGAATCCATCGGCAAGCCGGTCAGGGAACAACGGGGCGAGACCGACATCTTCATCCACCCGCCCTATCAGTTCGGAGTGGTTGGCGCGTTGCTGACAAATTTTCATCTGCCGCAAAGCACGTTGATCATGCTGGTGAGCGCGTTCGCCGGGCAGGAACTGGTGATGGAAGCTTACCGCCAGGCCGTCGAGGAACGTTACCGATTTTTCAGCTATGGCGATTGCATGTTGCTGGTCTGATGTGGAAAATCCCCGGCGATGAAACTCATTTCCTGGAACGTGAACGGCATCCGCGCCACCCTTGGCAAAGGCTTCGGCGACTTCGTGACGGCGGAAAAGCCCGACATCCTGTGCCTTCAGGAAACCAAGGCCCGGCCTGAGCAGGTAACGCTTCCGCCCGAGTTAAAAGGCTATCACGGCTACTGGGACTCCGCGCAAAAGCCCGGCTATTCCGGTGTAGCCATCTTCTCGAGCGAGCAGCCTCTCGATATCAAAATGGGCCTCGGCATGGACGAGCACGACAAGGAAGGCCGCGTCCTAACACTCGAGTATCCGGATTTTTTCCTGGTGAATGTTTACACGCCCAACGCCCAGGACGGCCTCCGCCGCCTGCCTTACCGGCTGACTTGGGATGACGCCTTTCGCCGCCACGTCGCCAATCTAGCGACCACCAAGCCCGTCATCTTCTGCGGCGACCTCAATGTGGCCCATCAGGAAATCGACATCGCACGGCCAAAGGAAAACCGCTTCTCCGCCGGCTTTTCCGACGAAGAGCGCGCCAGTTTCTCCGGACTGCTGGATGCCGGCTTCACCGACACCTTCCGCCACTTCTATCCGGACAAACGGGAAGCTTATTCCTGGTGGTCCTTCCGCGGTGGAGCCAGGCAGCGCAACGTCGGCTGGCGGATCGACTACTTCGGCGTCTCTACGCCATTCATGACACGCGTGACGGATGCGGAAATCATGCCGCACGTTCTCGGCTCAGACCATTGCCCGGTGGGGATCACGCTGGCGTGATTCACGCCGCCTCCAGCGGCTTCACCTTCGCCTTGATCTTCTCCAGACTTTCCCGAGTTGCCTTTTCCAAATCGAACTGGGTTTGCAGATTGATCCAGAACTGCGGCGACGTGTTGAAATAAAGACCGAAGGCCAAGGCCGTTTCTGCCGTGATCCCGCGTTTGCCATTGAGGATAGCGGAGATGCGGGATCTCGGGATCCCGGTGTCCATGGCCAGTCTGTAGGGGGTGATCGCAAGCGGTTCCAAAAATTCGGTGGCGAGAATTTCACCGGGAGTAATCCCCGCGACTTTCGGGTCAAGTTTGTCAGAGGTTTTCATATTCAATGGTAGTCGGTGATTTCCACTTGGTCCGCACCTTGTTCCGACCAGCGGAAACAGAGACGGTATTGTTGGTTGATTCGAATGCTGTGCTGACCTTTCCGGTCACCGGTGAGCGCTTCCAATCGGTTGCCAGGAGGGCTTTGCAGATCGTCGAGGCTCGTGGCGGCGTGAAGGGCAAGAGTTTTGTCCTGGCCCTGCGCCGGATGTCCGCAGGGAACATCCGGGCGGTGAATCCGTGAAACAGCTTTTCAGTTTCCTTGCAGGAGAAAGTCCGGATCACGCTTCCAGTGACTACACACCGAAAAAGCTCTCAGCAAGCAAGAACGTCCCGCGAAGCGGAACGCTTTTCATGAAAGCAATCACTCATGCGCGTGGACGAGCAGCACAATCTCGCCCTTCGGCGCGTGGCTCTGGAAATGCGCCAGCACCTCGGAGGCGGTGCCGCGATGGTAGGTTTCGAATTTCTTCGTCAGCTCGCGCGCGACACACGCGCGGGCAGCGGGATTGATTTCCGCTAGAATCTCCAGAGTGGAAACTATTCGATGCGGCGACTCGAAGAAGATTCCAGTTTCGCCCGATTCCAACGCGGCGGTTAGAGCGCTGCGGCGCTTGCCCGATTTCACCGAAAGGAAGCCGCCGAAGCGAAAGGCGTGGCACGGAAAACCCGAACCGATCAACGCGGTGATCACAGAGGATGGCCCGGGCAGCACTTCGAGCGGCGTGCCGGATTCAATACACGCCTGGACCAATCGGTAGCCGGGATCCGAGATCCCCGGCATCCCCGCATCGCTGATCACAGCAATGGTCTCCCCCGCCCTGGCGGCGGCGATGAGGTCCGGCGCGCGGCGGGCTTCGTTGTGCTCGTGGAGCGAAACGAGTGGCTTGCCGGAGATCCCGTGATGGGCTAACAACTGCCCGGAGTGGCGGGTGTCCTCGCAGGCGATGCGATCCGCGGCACGGAGAATTTCCAAAGCCCGGAGCGTGATGTCGGATAGATTCCCGATGGGAGTCGGGACCAGAATGATGCGGCCTGAGATGTCCGGAGCGACTTCCATCATTCAAGCGGGATGAATCTCGCGGTCCACCGGATTTCCATGCGCGATGTCACTCGAACTTGCTGACGAGCACCGACGCGTTGTGACCGCCGAAGCCGAAGCTGTTGCTGAGGGCGACCTTGACCGGCACCTCGCGGGCGGTGTTAGGCACCACGTCCAAATCGCACTCGGGGTCCTGGTCGTCCACATTGATGGTCGGCGGGATAACGCCGTCCTTGATCGCCATGACGCTCGCGATGAGTTCCACACCACCGGCCGCGCCAAGCATGTGACCGGTCATCGATTTGGTGGAACTAACCATCAGGCCGTTCGTCGCGTAGTCGCCGAAGGCGAGCTTGATGGCTTTGGTTTCCGCGACGTCGCCCAGACCGGTGGAGGTGGCGTGGGCATTGAGATAATCGACATCCTCGGGGTTTTTCTTCCCGTGCTTGAGCGCCATGGCAATGGCGTAGGCCGGGCCACTGCCATCGGGTGACGGCGCGCTGAGGTGGTAGGCATCCGCGCTGACCCCATAGCCGATGAGTTCGGCGTAAATATTCGCGCCGCGCTTGAGGGCGTGTTCGAGCTCCTCAATGACGACCACACCGGCCCCCTCACCCATCACGAAGCCGTCGCGGTTTTTGTCGAAAGGCCTCGACGCGCGCTCGGGCGCGTCGTTGCGGGTGCTGAGCGCTTTCATGCTGCTGAATCCGGCGAGGCCCATGGGCAGGATCGCGGCTTCCGCACCGCCGCAGAGGATGGCGTCGGCATCGCCGAATTTGATGATGCGCCAGGCTTCACCGATGTTGTGGTTCGACGTCGCGCAGGCAGTGACGATTACCATGTTTGGCCCGTGTAGGCCGAATTCCATGGAAATGATGCCACTGGCGATGTTGGAAATCATCATCGGGATCGTGAACGCGGAAACCCGCTTGGGGCCCTTGGTCATGTAGGTGGAATGCTCGCGCTCAAGTGTCGCGAGACCGCCGATGCCGCTGCCGACCATCACGCCGAAACGTCGCGAATCCATGGTGGAAACATCAATTCCGCAATCCTCCATGGCCATCTTTGAGGCGGCCACCGCAAGCTGCACGTAACGGTCCGAGCGCCGGGCGTCCTTGGGGACATTGAAATAATCGTCCGCATTGAAATTTCTGACTTCGCCGCCGATTTTACAGTCGAACAGCAAAGGATCGAATTGAGTGATGGTCCCGATGCCACTGTGCCCCTCCTTGAGTCCGTCCCAGGTGGTGCTCAAGTCGTTGCCAAGTGGGGTGATACAGCCGATGCCGGTGATGACGACGCGTCGTTCGTTCATAATTAGTGGGAAAGTTTGGCCTGCCGGGAGCACCCGCGCAAGCCTCATCATGCACTGGCGAATTCGTTTCAAGGTGAATGACTTACTTCGCCCGCGAGGAAGTCCCCGTGGGCGAGAGGATCAGGTCATCGTCGTTATAAGCGATGCGATCGGGTCCCGCGGAACGGAGTTCGAGCTCGCGCCAAGCCTCAGGATGCACGATCAGCGGGCTGCCCCAACGGTCGATCAACAAGCCCTCGCGTGAGAAAACGGGGTGATCGGCGCGGAGGAAAATTTCACGATTTGGATTCTCACCTCTGAGGGCCGCCGAGAAATCCTGGTTGCCTCCGATGGGAAAATGTTGGGTATCCTTGACCACCGAAAAGTAGCCGACCGCGACGTGCTGAATTTTCCGCAGGTCCTCGATCGGCGAGGTGGCGGAATCGCCAAAACCTGTTAGCAAGGACTCGCTGGCGGTCGGTGCCGCGGGCAGCACCGGTTGGATTTGGCTTTGCGCCGGTTTCGTGGGCAGCCGCTGCTTGATGGTATCAAGGCGATTCGAAACCCAAGCCAGCATCGCGATCATGATGAAAACCAGTATCAACCCGGCGATGGAAATGAGGCGGGGCATGATGGCTTCAAACAAGGAACCCAACTGGATTCGTGACGTTGGCGGGATCGTAAAAGCGGCGGATGTTAGGCAGGACCATGTCCATGTCCCCGGCGGTCACCCCGAACCAGCGCAGCAGCTCGCAGAAATACTCGTCGGCGGAAAGCTGCGGAAAAATCCGGCCGCCGCGGCCGATGTCGTTGGCCCCGTCGATCACCAGCGAAGGAAACGCCCCGCGGATCTGGCCGCCGGCGACGGGAGCGCCCATCACCAGTTGGTTGCCGCCCCACGCATGGTCGGTGCCTTGGCCGTTAGAGCGCAAGGTGCGGCCGAAATCCGAACAGGTAAAGGTCACGACGTCCTGCGCGAGACCGAGGGTTTCGAGGGATTTTTGAAACGCGTAAAGCACCGCGTCGAGTGTTAGAAGCATGTTGCGCTGGTTCGTGAGCAGCTCGGTGTGGTGGTCCCAGCCGCCGAACTCGATGAAGATCGTCTGCCGCCGCAGTTTCAGCGCCTCGCGGATGGCGATGGTCTTGAGGGCGGCCTTGAACTGGTCCGACAGCCAGTGGTTGGGAAACCCGGCACCGGCCAGGACCGTGTTGATGTCGAGGTCGTTGATCTTACCGGGAGTGTCGAACCGGGTTTGGAAATCCGTCCCGCGCTCGATGCTGTTCGAGGTGATGCGGCCGTGGGTGCGTTGGAACAAATTCTGATAGTGATCCTCGATCGGGCTGGCAACCGTCGAGCGGAGTATCTGATTCTTGGCCTGGTTGACCGCGGAATTACGGTTAGTGCCGGTGAAGGAAAGCGCGCCGCCGCTGGTGATGACGAACTGTCCTTCGCTCTGGCCGATCTGGAACGCGGCGTTGCCCGAGAGCGAGAAATTCATCGGCATGTAATACCCGGCGGTTTGTTCGGTGTTCATCGCCGAGTGGATCACATCCGCCGCGCGGCCGCCCCAGCCTGATAGAACCGACATTCCCTGCGGCACCGAAGTCTGCCATTGCTCGATCTGGTCGCGGTGGGAAAACAAGGCCTTGGGAATCGCGACGGAGCCATTCAGATAGGCCGCCTTGCTGGCGATCGGCTCGATGAGTGTGCCGATGTTCGCGAGGAAGGAAACCCGCTTTTTGGCGGTGTCGCCGCCCATGCCGTTGAACATCTCCGCGAGCCGGGTGCAGGCGGGATGCAGGCCGAAGTCGGTCCCGTTGAGCGGTTTCAAGTCGGCCTGGGGCAGCGCCAGTGCCGAGCGGGCCGCGGCATACTCGGCGTATCGCGCCGGATCGCGGGGAACCAGGAGATTGAACGTGTCGCAGCCGCCTGATAGAAACAGGCAGACGAGTGCCTTGCGCTGGCCTGGCAATCCGCCCTGGGCCGCGGCGTGGTTGGCCATCGTCAGGTTAAGCAGCGTCGAAAGGATGGGAGTCGAGCCGATGGCGGCACAACTGGTTTCTCCGAGGAATTGGCGGCGGGAGCGCATGAATGTCAGGATTGAGGGTTATTTCTGCACGACCCCTTCCGGGCTGGTCATTGCGGTCCAGACGGCGAGGGCGACGCGGTCTTTCTGGCTGAGCGCCGGATTCGCGAGGGCCCCTAGCAGGATGCCACGGGTGCGGGCGGTCATGGATCCGGCGCAGACGAGGAGATCGACATGATCGACGAGCGCCGCAGGGCTTTCACCGAGCAAGAGCGTGTCGCTGTAGTCCAGCGGAAACTGCCAGGTCCAACTGGATTTGAACCCATCGTGAATGTAGTCCCATAACAGATTCGGGAAGGACACCGCGGAGTAGGTGTTGATGATCTGGAATCCCGGGCTGACCAGACCGGCGTTGCGGATCTCGCCCGGCGCCTGATAGACGGGCGTGTAGAAATTGAACACGCTCGGCGAGTTCATCGGCTCTTCGATGCTGTAGCCGTAGTAGGCCTCGATCCAGTTCCACCAGACGAACTTCGGATGCGCTTCCGCGAGATGGAACAGGCGGCCCAGGTGCATCGTGCGGATCACCGGCTCGCGGACTTTTCCAAACGATGGCGACAGAGGCAGGTTGCGGGCTTCCGGATCCAGCAAGATGGCTTTTACAACGGCGGCCAGATTGCCGCGGACTCCCGAACCGTCGTTCACAAAAACATCCTGCACGCGTTTGAGATAGGCGGCCGTGGGATTGTCGGTGACGAGGAACTGGATGAGCTGACGGCAAACGAAGGGCGGTGTGTTGGGGTGCTGGAAGAGTGCTTCCACGGCGTCGCGCACGTCCTGGTTGCCATTGGCTTCGGACGGATCGCGGGCCGGAATCACCACGCCGTTAGGAAGTTGTTTCGCGTCGAAATCGTGACGATCCGCATACATCACCATGGGCAGCGTGAAGTGCTCGTCCGCCCAACCGCCGCCGCCCCAGCCGTAGGGCGCGGCGTAGTAGAGACCGGTGAATACGCGGGCGAGTTCGGTGATGTCGCCGTTGTCATAAGTGGGGATGGGTTCACCCTCGCCATCGAGTTTGCGGCTGCCATCGGGATTGAGTTCCCAAATACCGATGGTGAAAAGCTGCATGATCTCGCGCGCGTAGTTTTCATCCGGATAGCGCGGGATTGACGGGTCGGCCTTCTGGTTTCCGGCGTGGCTGAGATACAAGCCCATCGCCGGATGGAAGGTGATCTCGCGGAGAAGATCCCCGTAATTCCCCAGCGCGTGGCGGACAAGCGTGTCGTAATAATTCGTCATCGCCTCGGGCTTCTCCTCCAGGTTCGCGTCCCGGCGGGAAACGACGAGGATCTGTGAGAGGGCGAAGGCAACGCGCTGCCGGAGCTGGTCCTCCGCGCCGATGGCGATCCGGGCGAACGGAGTGGTGACGTTGTTGCCATAGACGAACTTGTCCTGTTCGCTGAAATTGTATGTTAGGTCACTGCGCGGCCCCGCGCCGTCGGCCTTGATTTCACGGATGTAGGGTTGGAGGAGCGAGGGTGGGAGATTGATCTGGGCATCGATCCACGCGGAATATCCGAGATCCCTGATTTCCTCGATGGCTTCCAACGTGGGACCGAATGACGACTGCATCAGGAACCGCGAGGCGTTCACCGGCGATGGCTTGCCCGGCACAGTGCTGCCGGCGGTGCCGCCGTTAGATGATGAGCCCTGCAGCCGGTCCAGCAGCGCCACGGCATCCCCACTAAGCGTCTGGCCATTGAACTTCACCAGCGGCTGCCCGAGCGAGCCCGAACTAACCGCCGACGAACCGAGCACTTGGTTTTCCACCCAGTCCTCGACGCCGTCACTGTCCGAATCGAGAGGCTTGACTCCAGTTCGATAGAACCGCCGAGCCACCGCCGAGGGGAACACCGCCGGAATAGTGAGCTGCCTGCGGCCGCTGACGATGGACGACGCGGGCAGGCCGGGGGCGGTTTGCCAGACGCCGAGGGCATCGCTGGTTTCAACCTGCGACGACTTGTCTGGCAGGTCGGTCCATGAGAGAACGAAATTGTTAGCGGATCGCCAGCCCGTGAGATCCAGATGCGATCCGGCATCGTCGGGATCGGTGCCGGCCTTGCTTTCATCCAGGTTGCTCATGCCGTCGCCATCGTCATCGGCCGCGGGCACCCGGTGGTTTCCGCCACTCCACAGGACCCAGGAGTCCGACAGACCGTCGCCGTCGAGATCGTCGATTTTTCCGGTGAAGTTGAACCAGCTTGGCTTGCTGACTGCCGAGAGCGGATTGAATCCGCGGAGGAGTTCCACGCCGTCCAGGACTCCGTCGTCGTCGCTGTCCGCATCGCGGGGATTGGTTCCTGCCAGACATTCCTTGAGGTTGGAAAGGCCGTCCGAGTCGGCGTCTAACACCGCGTCGGCGGCGCTGGCGGGATTGAACAAGTTCGCGGATTCCCAAGCGTCGGGCATGCCGTCGCTGTCGCCATCGGCAATGCCAAGCGGGTTGGAGGAAATCAAGGCGCGGACTCCGGTTTCCGTGACCAGTTCGATTTTGCCGGCCGTGCCACTTTGGTTGCTCCAAACGGTCGTGCCAGCCTTAAGCGAATCGTAGTATGCAGCAGTCGCGACGGCGTTGTTGGCGGTGTAGGACGCAAGGGTGACGGGCGCGGCGGGATTCGTCAGGTCGGCGATCAGAAAGCTCAGCGTCCACAGATTCACCGCCGCGGTCGGCTGCACCGCCGTGAACTCGAGGCGCAATGGAATCGAGTCATCCGCCGGACCGTAACCGCTGAAACCGAACACGCGGGTCCGATCCACCGGCGAGGCGCTCCAGTCGCTGCTCCAGAATCCGGCGAGCGGATTTCCGCTTTGATAGAAGAGCCCTTCGATGCCGCGGAACCGGTGGACCAGTTTGCCGTTGATGTAGCGGATGCCCATCCCGATCTGGCGGCTCCAGCCGCTTTGGTTGATGTCCGCGACTGCCTCGGAAAGCATCGATTCGTCGCCCTCGATTGCGCCTAACATCGACTGCTCGTGGTTCCAGAGCACGCGCAGGTTGTCGATCCGCCAGGTCCAGGTGCGGTTGCCGGGCGTCCAAATCGGCACGGGCGGCGGTATGCTGGAGGCTGAGCGAGGGTCGGAGCCATAGGTGCGCTCAACGGGGTCAGTGTAGGTGTCGCTGTCGCTGTCGGCCTGGGTGGGCAGCGTTGGAAAAGGGAGCGCGTTGACCTCGTCACCGTCAGTTAGAGTGTCGTTGTCGCTGTCCGGATCGAGCGGCGAAGTGCCATGGCCGGCTTCAGCACCGTCGAGGATGCCATCGTGATCGCTGTCCGGCTGCTGGGGATCGGTGCCGGCGGCGATCTCCGCGGCGTTTTTCATCTGGTCGGAATCCGCATCCGCGGTTGCGTCCGGGATGGCGGGATTGAAATGATGCTCGGTTTCGAGGGCGTCGGACATGCCGTCGGCATCGGTATCCGTCGCGCTATCGATGATCTGGATGCCGTGGATGGCGACGACATCGTTGTCGATGGAGGTCAGGGTCACAGACTGGGCCGATCCAGTTAGGTTCCGGTAGCGAACGAAATTTCCGGGCCCGATCGCGGGCAAGGTGGTCGCGGTGACTTCCTTCCACCCGGCGAACGGCGGACTCGATGACGAGACGAAATAGCGGTTGGTCGCCGGATCACTGTCACGGCGGAGCACCCCGCGGGCATTGGGATAGATTTGCCCGACATACACGAGCAAGTCATAGCTGGCGTAAGGAATACCGGTTAGGCCGACCGTGACGGGCGTGTTGATCGCACCTTGGCGCTGGGTGCGGATCATCCCGTCCAGCAGGCGCTCGTCGCCGGGTCCCTTGTGCAATCCATCACCGGAAAAATGATAGGACCAGCTTGCGGCGACGGCGGTGGCCACACCGCGATGGTTTTTCAAGGCGCTTTTCGAGCCGTTCAGGATCGTCCCGTCCGGAACCCATTGAGGGAGGAGGTTAGAGGCATTCCAGTGAGGCAGCCGGAAATATCCAGCAGCTTCACCCGAAGGAATGACGGCCGAGCTCATTCTTTCGCTAACGAATTGCAGGCTGATAGCCCCCGGAAAACTGAATGGAACTTTTCCCGGATCCGCGGGATCGGTGCCTTGTTCGATCTCGATGGGATCCGGGTAGGTGTCGCCATCGGTATCCGCCAGCAAGGGGCTGGTGGTGATTTCCCGACCATCCGTGATGCCATCGCCGTCGGTATCCGGCTTCAACGGATGGGTGCCGCGGGCAAGCTCCATGGAATCTGATAGACCGTCATTGTCGCTGTCCGGATCGGTGGGATTGGTGCCTGCCAGGAATTCGGCGAGATTGTCCAAGCCGTCGCCGTCGGGATTGAGCAAGGCGTCCGCGGCTTTTGCATCATCCAGGCCGTACGTTTCCTCGAACCACCGCTTCATGCCGTCACCGTCGCCGTCCGCGAGGGCGCCGGGGTCCGCTTCCAGCCTGATGAAATCCAGGCTGATGTAGCCGCCGGCCGGGCCGCCAGTGCGTTCGATTTGCAGCGTGTTAGGCCCCGCGACGGCGGAGACGGAGGCGGCGGAAATGGTGAAGACCAGCGTAGTGTCCCAGGTGACCGCGTTTTGAACACCCACCGGATGGCCATTGAAAGTCACCGCCAGATCATGGGTCGAAAAGCCGGGAATGGAGCCGTTGACCCAGGCCCCGCCGCCGATCAGATCTACAGTCACACGCAACCGCGAGGTGGACGACGCCTGCGCGGCTGATAGCGGAAAGTGAATCCGGTCGCGCGGATCGCCCGACGTCACGGCGCGCTCGAAGAACGTGATGTCCTCGTTGGCAACGAGCACTCCAACGGGTGCCGGGTAGCTGCCGGCGAAATAGTAGTCGTCGTCCTTAAGGTTCGCCGAACCCGGGGCATTGTTAGCAGCGAAGCTTTCCTGGGAAAAGGGTGAGGTATTGCCGTCATCCGCGCCGAGTTGCCAGACCTGCGCGAATTGCCCTGCGGACGCCAGGCCCAGCAGCGGGACGACGGCACTCATGAGATTGACGGCAAATCGGGTCATGCGATCACAGACGCTGGACTATCCTAAGAAACTTTCAATCAACGTTTCCGAAAAAAGCCGGCAAACAAGGCCAAGCCGCAAACCAACATCGTGGATGGCTCAGGGATCGCACGGATGTTATCGACCATGAACTCGCTCGAAACTCTCGCCCCGCGGTAATCGGCGGTCGCTGAATGGAGGATCCGCAATTCGCTCACGGCCGCCAGAGTTAAGGTCGCGTTCGCGCCGCCGGCGCTCACCAGCGCGGAGGGATGGAGGTCGAAAACCTGACTCGTCCAACCGGAGAACGCGGTGACTGGAGTCGCCGGCGTCACGAACCAGCCGCCGGCGCCGTTGACGGCAACCCGCATCGAAAGCGTGTTGTTCCCCAAGTTTCGCAAATCGACGGCCAACGACTGAATCCCCGCGGCGGTGTAGTTGCCGGTCCACAGGGTTTCATTAAAAACGATGAGCCGCCCCCCCGGGCCCGTGCTACCGTTGGAGGAGACTCGCAGCGCGCTGTCGCCGGAGCCGAGCGGGCCGGCATCCGTTCGAATCACGGGCGGGTTCGGATTCGGATCGCCGCTGGTCCAATCGTGGATGCCGGAAAAATCGTCGAGCTGGTTGAGCGTTATTGCCGCCTTGAGCGGCAGGTTCAAGCACGTGGCGGCCAACAGGCATCGAAGGAATCCATTCACTTTCGGGAGGATGGCAGCGCGAATGGTTTGCTCCAGTGAAAATTCCCGTGGAGACTCGGCCCGCTTTCCTTCCCATGAAAATCACCCGCACCCTCGCGACTTGCACGACCCCTGACGGAGCCCGACTCACGCTGCATGAGCACGACGGCCACCATTTCCTCAAGGTCGCCGGCCTCCAGTTGATGAGCACCACCGCCTCGTCGTCCGAGGAACAAATGGCGGAACTCTCCTGCGACCACCTGCCACCCAAACCGCGCATCCTCATCGGCGGGCTCGGGTTCGGCTTCACGCTCAAGCGGGTGCTCGCCCTAACCGGACCCGCCGCCATCGTGGACGTCGCGGAACTCCTGCCCGAGGTGGTTGCCTGGAACCGCGAGTTCCTTTCCGAAGTGAACGGCAAGCTGCTGGACGACCCGCGTGTTAGAGTTCATGTCCGCGACGTTTACGACCTGATCGACCGGTGCGGTGAGGATCGGTATGACGCGATCCTGCTAGACGTGGATAACGGCCCGGATCCATTCGTCCAGAAAGGCAACGAGCGGCTCTATGCCGCGCCCGGGATCGGCCGGATCAAGAAGGCGCTGCAACCGGAAGGCCGCGTGATTTTCTGGTCCGCCCATCCGGACAAATCGTTCGCCCGCTCGCTGGAAGGCGCCTTCAAGCACGTCGAATGCATTCCGGCGAAGGCCTATCCGAAAGCGAAACGCTTCACGCACACACTGTTCGTGGCGGACCGGGATTGAGCTACGGCTTGTTTTTGATCAGGCGATAACGGTCGTGATAGGCGCCGGCGTTGAATTTCCGGCAGCAATCGTAACAGGCGACCGCGCGCTTGATCGGCCGCACCCGGTGGATGACGGCGAAGCAATTCGAGCAGACGTAAGCGTGGTTGCGCTTCAACTTGCGACGCTTGAAAGGCAGGGTGTGATAGGGTTGCTCGCCGGGAATCCCTAGATCCGCGCACGCCAATTGCCACTCCGGGCCATGCGGATCGATGCGGCGGCGGCCACAACGTTCGTAAGCGACGAGATGCGCGAGCTCGTGCTTCAAGGTGCGCCAGAGTTCCTCGGGCTCACAGTCCCTGAGCTTCGGGTTCAACTCGATGGAACGATCCGGCCACCAAGCGCGGCCGGCGGTGGTTTGCATCCGCGGATTCCAAGATACCCGCACCTTGCGGGCCAGCTCGCCAAGCGAGAGCGATTTCGAGGCCTCGGCGCACCACGCCGTTAGACCGCTGTCATCCCGCAGGGGCTTGCTTTGCGGGGTCGCCGGGGCCTTCAAAACGTTGAACCAGGAGGTCCAGCGGAATTCAAGTTGCGGCATGCTTCCACCCATTGGAAAGATGGCTACCAGCTTTCCTGAAAGATGGCAACAGGCGCGTCACACAAATCGCGTTTTTTGAAACTTTGCGCCGAAAAATTTTCCGCGAAACGGATCCCGCAACCGGCCAGGGAGGATTGATCACTCCCTGGCCGCCAGCAGAGAAACTTACTTGAGGCGGATGTAACGCTTCTCGCCCTGCTTGACCGGAGTGTTGTCACGGACCCTGAGGACGGAATTGTTGTCCAACAGCACCGTCGTGTGCTTGGAACCGCTGAACCATTTGGTCAGGTTCGAAGAAACTTCAACGTTGCGTCGTGCGAGGTTAGGGATCTCCGACTTGTCCACAGTCAGGACGAGGTATTTCAATCCATTGGAATCGCGGGTCACCGTGATGCCAACTCCGCTCTGGGAACGGGCCAGCGTTGCGGAGGCGGCCGTGAGACTGGACGATGCCGTGGCGGACGAACCGGAAACGCCAGTCCCAACCAGATTGAGAGTAATCTGACTTTCATTCGCATCGTTGCTGGCGATCACCAGCGTCGCGGTCTTTTTACCGGTGGCGGTCGGTTTGAAAGTCACCGTAAAGTCCGCTTCCTCGCCCGGTGCGAGGCTGCTCACGCCGATCTTGGTTTTGGTGAACTTGCTTGATCCCGAAAGCGACACGGCAATGTTTTTCAGGGTCGCCGTTCCCGTGTTCTTGACGACAAAGGTTTTGGTGTGGGTCAAGTTCAGTTTCACCGAACCAAAGTCGCTCTTAGTACCCGTCGCCAATTCGGGACCGAAGGGTTCGCTAGCGACGATTTCCGGGGAACCTACACCCTTGCCAGCGAGCTTGATGAGGAATGAAGACTCGCCGTCAGGGTCGCTGTTCTCGATGACGATCGAAGCACTCCGGCTGCCTGTGCCGGACGGACTGAAGGTAACGTTGAAGGTGGTCGTGGCACCGGGAGCAAGCAAGTTGGAACCTGGTGCGGAAACTTTGAAGTTCGCCGCATTCGTCCCAGAGGAAGCAATACTCAGGATACCAAGGTTGCCCTGACCGCTGTTGCGGATGGTGAAGGTTTTGGTGACCGTCGAAGTCGCGCCGACGGATCCATAATCGACCACCGAAGTGCCATCGGTTAGAGCTGTGCCAACCGGAGTCTCGACGGCAATCTCGGACAATAGGGAGTCCCCTCTAAGATTGATGTCAAATGGGTTCTCGTCCGGATCGTTGCTCACGATATGAAGCGCGGCGTTGCGCATTCCCGTGGCGGTTGGTTTGAAGAACACCGTGAACGTCGTGATGCCACCGGCTCCAAGCACGGTGGTGACGGGTTGGGTGTATTTGAAGCTGTCGATATCCACGCCGTCGCCGATGATGGCGATTTTGTTCAGCGTCTGGGATCCCAGATTCCTGATCGTGAAGGTCGTGGGAACTCCGGCTAGGGCACTCAGATCCACCGCAGTTGACGAACCGTCCGCCAGGATCGTGCCGCTTGGATATTCGACCGAGATATCGGGGGCGAAAAGCAAGTCTCCAAATTCGTAGGCACCCATGTCGAGGAAGTTGCCCTGCACCCGGGCGTAGCTGGCGACGTCGACGGGAAGCAACTCGCTGACGTTTCCATCGCCGTCAACGTCCCTGGTGTCCTTGGGAAGGAAGTTCCGGTATGAGGGGATTGTCGGGTCGCCGGCGACGCCGATGGCGGAACTGCCCGTGGTCAGGCGCAAGCCGTCATCAGCGGTTCTCCAGACGTTGTCCGGGCCAATCGGATTGGTGGGAGTGGCGAAATTTGGATTGCCTATAAGCAACGTTTCCGTCGCGACGCCAAGATTGCGATCTCCTCCGGCACTGCGCGTGACTCCGAGGAGGCCGCCATTGACGACGTTCAGAGCAAGGGTCGATGGAGTCGGGTATCGCACGTCGGTGTTTCTCAACACGCCCTTGTTGTAAACGTGGATCAGGTTGGCCTGATTGAATCCATTTGCAGCGGCGGCCGTATTCCAGAACAGATTGTTCATGATTCTAACGAAGCCGCCGCAGCCGATCGCCGAACCGTTGAGGGGGAAGATAATGTCAGGCGGCTGGGGTGTCGCAGGGGGTTGAGGGATATTGATACTCGTGAGAACTCCGTTATCGACAAAGGTGCAGTCCAAAACAGTGAGGATGTCGCTGAAGGAGGTGGTGGCCGACTGAATGGCACCGCCGCTGATCTCGCTGGTGTTGTAAACGAATACGGAATTCACCACAGACGAAGTCCCGCTCGAGACATAGACCGCGCCACCGCCGCCCGCCACCGTGAACTCGGTACGGTTCGGCTGGCCGCGACCGCTTTTGTTTGCGGAGAAGACGCAGTTGACTGCTTGCAGCGAACCGCCGGCGATCGCACCGCCGGAGGAAACCGGGGTAGGACTGTTAGTGGGTGTGGCAGGGGGGGCCACCGCATTGGCCGCATTCGCGGTGAAGGTGCATTTGGTGGCGACCACATTGCCAAAGATCGCACCACCGCTAGCGGTCGGTTGGAGAGAAGCCGAGGTGGTAATGATGTTGCCAGTGAATTCGCAGCCGGTGGCGGTAACATTCCCCGAGATGGCCCCCCCTTTGGCCGACGCACTGGTGCTTCCCACAAAATTGCTGGCGGTGATCGAGTTCGAAATGAACTTGCAATTCGTCGCGGTGACCTTGCCGTAGATCGCGCCGCCTTCAGGCACGCTGGTGGTTATGAGGTAGAGAGGGATCTGATTGAACTCGAACACACAGTTCGTCGCCACCACGCCACCTGTAGTATCGGCGACCATGATGGCACCGCCAAAGGAGAGTGCCCGGTTGTTGGTGAAGATGCAGTTCTGGAGCGTGATGGTCTTGCCTGCGTTCACATAGCAACCACCGCCCTGGTCGTAGGCATCGATGCCCGGGAAGTTCCAGGATGCGCGGCCCTGGGCATTGCCTTTTTCGACTTTAACGCCATCCAAGGTCGAGCTTTCAAGCACTTCGACCACGTGGAGCGACCAATAGACATCGGAATCCCAGATACCTCCTGACAGAGTGGTGACGTTCACCAGCGGGTTGCGCTGGTTCAGGTTGGTTTCCGTGCCGTTGAAGCCGCCGTAAACCTTCACTCCCTCCAAGTCGAACGCCAACTCGCGGTTGCCGAATTCACCGCTGCTCCCATCGTCGGGATAGTAGGTGCCTTGTGCCAAATAAATCACATCACCCGGGGCCGAGGCATCCAGTCCGTCGCGGAGATACTTGTAGGATTTTGTCCAGTTCGTGCCGTTGCCGGGAGCGGCAATGGCACCGTTCACATAGATGATTTTGGCATCCGCCGCCGCCGAACCCAAGAGAACCGCGGCCAGCGCAGCCCATTTGGGAAGCGCTCCCTTGGGGGACAATCGTTGCATTAATTTGTTCCCAAACCGTCTGTCTCGCGAGGCGTCAAAAGCAATCATGCGGTGTGGGTAACAGATTGATTTTACACCTGCAAACAAAATCCTTTGAAATGAAAATAGGCCGTTTTTACCCATATTTTTGGTTGCGTGACGCCGATTCCTAGAGCAGCGGATCGGCGAAAACCGGGCTGAATTTCGCAAGCCGCGACCCTCCAAATCCAACTGATAACAACTGCTAGAGCTTGGCGATCGCCCGCCGGCTGAAGAAGAACAATCACCCGAAAGAAAATCCGGATCGCGGGAGATCCCGCGATCCGGATGCCAAACTCCAGAGCTGTCCGGTTTACTTGAGGCGGATGTAGCGCTTCACATCGCGGGTAACCGGCGTGTTGTCGCGGACCTTGAGTGTGGTCGCGTCGTCGATCAGGACCGTCGTGTGCTTTTTGCCGCTGAACCAATCAAGGAGGTTCGGTGAAACTTCGATGTCGCCCGCGGTCACACCGGCCTGCTTGGTGACCGACAGGGCCAGGTACTTCTGACCTTGAATGACCTCTACCGTGGTGACTTGCGGAAGTTGGCTTGCGTCACTGCTTCCGGGGCTGGCAAAAGCGGCGGCCAACGGGCTGGCCTGAGCCGACGTCGCCGACGATTTGGGTGCACCAGTGCCGGTGAAAGTCATATCGAAGGGTCCCGACTTTTTGTCGTTGCTGAGAATCTGAACCTCCACTTTCCGCTTGTCGCGTGCGGTGGGATGGAAGGTCACCTTGAACGTGGTGGATGCTCCAGGCCCGAGCGAAGTCCGCCCCAGCGGGCCGATCTCGAAGTCCTTCTTGTCACCGCTCGTTTTGGAAACTTTCAGGTCGTTCAACTTGGCGGAGCCTAGATTCTTGATGGTGATGGTCTTGGTTTTGCCATCGGTTCCGACAGTTGCGAAATCGAACCCAATGTTGGCGTCACCATCTTTGAGCTTGGAACCGTCCGGCTTGTAAACGCCGATTTTAGGAAGCCCCATGCCGGTGCCTTCGACATTGAAGTCAAAAGGATCTTCACTCGAATCGTTGCTACGGATCCGGATGACCGCCGCCAACAGACCGACCTGGGTCGGTGAAAACTTAACCTCGAAGGTGGTGCTTTCACCGGGGTCGAGCACCGACTTCTTCAAGGATTGGACCTTGAATTGATCGGGGTTCGCGCCCGTCGCGGAAACCTTCAAGTTGAGGAGGGCGGATTTGCCCACATTCTTGATGGTGTAGGTCTTTGGTGAACTTGACGATTCGAGGGTCACGTCCGGAAATGTCACCGTGGACTTGTCATTAACAAACTCCGTGCCCTTGCTGTTCATCACGGAGATTTCCTGGGTGGTTTCCGGCAACGAAACGCCATCCAGCCAAGCGCTGTCCTTTCCGCCCGCGTAACTGTCATCCTTCTCATAGGACCACTTGAGCGTGTGCTTGCCGCTGGAAACCGGGAACGTGGCGTAGATCCATCCGACCTGCCCCGAGATCCCAGGCCTCGAACCTGCGGACGGAAGCGATTGCGCCACGCCGTCGATGTAGAATTTGGCAAGGTCGTAACTTTTCTCAGAGGAAACTTTGTAGTAAAAGCTCACATTGCCTGCCTTGAAATTGGTGCTGTAGGCCACCGCGGATGTTTCCCCGTCGCCCGGATTCTTGGAAACCAAGGCAGCCGATCCTTCAAAGGTTGTGCTTTTGGTGACTTCCCAGGTTTTCGCCGCCCCTGAGGGCTTGAACCAGCCGTAAGGCATCACGCCGCCAGGCGGGAAACTCGCGTCGTTAATCTCGAATGTTGCATCGCTCGAATCTGAGCTAGGCACGGGGTTCGAAAGGGTGATGATGCGGATGCTGTAGTTCTTGCCAGAGGGGAGCGAGGCAGGAACTTTCCAAGTGTAAATGCCGTCGTTTGGCTGGTCCGCAGCGATGACCGAATTGAATACCCCGCCCTTGTAAAGGTCGATCTTGACGTTGCCGGAAACGTTGGCTTGCCAAGTGATGTCCAATGAGGAGTCCGGGAAGACTACTTCCCCGCCGTTCGGTTTGCCCAAGAAGATCGTGTTTGGCGGAACTCCGCCGAAGAGGACGGTGGTGGACGCAGCCACGTCTGTCAGCACCTGCACCTTAACGCCGGATCTGGCTCCGCTCCACCAGCGCGCGTTGGGAGAGGTGGTGTCGTCGAACTTGGGCGTTGACAGATCGAAGTAATCCGTTGAGTCACCGCGGTTTAGGTTATTTTCGAGATCTTGGCGGCCGTCTGCCTGCTCGACGGCAACCCCATAATGGGCGGCACCGCTCAAATTACCTGAGACTGCCTCATCGATATGCCAAATGACGATACCCTGGTCGTCGGAATACTCCGCCCAGTCGTCACCTTCGCCGCGGTTTTCGACGAAGAAGGATTCCGTGCTCAAGGTCGGATTGCGAAGGCGGTAGGCGACGTTTCCTGTGGTGGGCAACTTGGCAGTCTTGAATTCCGCCGGAGTCATGTCGGTGATGTTTGCCCAGCCGACGATGTCCTTGAAATAGGCATTGATCGGGGAAGGGGTCCTGCCGCCGTTGAGGTGGTTCCCGGAACCCATGAGGCAGTGTTCGCCGACTCCCTCGCCGTCAGGAGCGTTCGAGTAGATGTCCGGATAGCCGAGAAGCAGGTGGCCATTTTCGTGGCAGAACGTGCCGATGACCGGGGAATCATTCTGGATATTGGTGATCTGATACGCGCTGATGTATACCGGCTTCGATGCCGTGCCCACGCTCATCGGAGCGGCCAGGCTCCATGCTGACGGCCAGAGCCCTTCGGACCAAACGCCGGAAGTGGGGCCGGCGAAAAATAAATTAGTGGCCACGGCGCGATTGCTGGCATCCACCGTCAGGCCGGTGAAGTCGAACCCGCCGGTTTGCAGGACTCCAATGGCGTCGGTGACCAAAAGGCGACTCGCGTCGCCGCGCAGGGTTTTATTGGCCGGGTAGTCGGAGTAATTGTAGTAATTCCGGGCTCTGGGAACGGTGATGATTTGGGTGACGTTTTGAGTGTAAGTCAGTTTTCCCAACGACTGGTCGAAGAAATAATCCCGCACGGAACCGGTGTTGCCATCATCGGTGTATCCGACTTCATTGCAATACTGGGTAATCTTGCTGCGCGATGTCGGAAAGTTCACAGGATCCGCGCCGGAGGTTCTGGTGTCGTCAGGGAACTGGACCAAAATCGTCAATCCCAGCTTGCTGCCGGTGACGGGCGCCGCTTGGATTTTGTCCGCGGCTCCGAGCGGGGCTGGTCCATTAGCGGCATCCCGAAGTTGTCGGACAGCTTGGACCCGCGCATCCCACCGCAACGCACGATCGCCGTCGTACGTGACGCGATTCTTTTGGACGATTTCCAAAATTTTCGCCTTCGGGAGCTCGATATGCGGCGCAATGCCGACCGGAGCGGCCTCATTGGCCAAGACTGCCGATGGCACCAGCGAGGTCCCGTCCGCAGACAATTCCGCGTAATGATAGGCGTTATCCGCGCGATTGAGAACCACGGTGTAGCCAGCCGGGGTTTCCGTGCGGGCGTAGTAATCATCCCCGTAAACCCGGAGCGTCAATGTTTCCCCGCCCGGCTGGACCCATTGAGTTTCAAGACCGCCAGGACCGTAGGGCGCGGCATTCACGAAACCAGAAAGGCCTGCTAGAAAGACGAATAAACTAACCGGCTTGAGGATTTTGGATTTTTTCATGTCATCTAATTGGAAACGAGCTCCCCGGTTTGCTAACCGAGGACCGCGGAAGTGAAACAATGGCCGTGCCAAAGTCGAGCGATCATTTTTCATTTGCGACATCAAAGTCAACTCATGATCGAACGGGTTTTTTCGAGAGTGCCGACAAGCGCCAATTTATTGCAATCCGGGTTTGCCTGCCCGCCGTTTCCTTGCATCTTCAGGCCATGGCTGAAAATTTTCACGGCTGGGCCGCCACCCGATCCGGCCAGGCGCTCACGGAACTCGAGTTCAATCCCGGCGAGATGCGCGCCGAACAGGTGCAGGTCAGAGTCGAGTCGTGCGGAATCTGTCACTCGGACTTGTCGATGATCGGTAATGAGTGGGGAAACGCGCGATACCCGCTGGTCCCCGGCCATGAGGTGATCGGAATCATCGAAAAGGTCGGCGATCAGGCAAAAGGTCTCGCCGTCGGTGACCGGGTCGGGCTCGGCTGGTTTTCTGGAAGCTGCCTTGCCTGCCAGCCGTGTCTATCAGGCAGACACCAACTCTGTGCGAATGCCGAGCAGATCATCGTCGGCCGCCACGGCGGATTTGCCGACAAGGTGCGCGCGGATTGGGAATGGGCGATCAAACTCCCGGCCGCGTTGGATCCCGCCACCTCGGGTCCACTGTTCTGTGGCGGAATCACGGTGTTCGCGCCCATCATCGATTTCGGCGTAAAGCCCACGGACCGCGTCGGCGTGATCGGCATCGGCGGGCTGGGCCACCTGGCGCTGCAGTTTTTAAACAAATGGGGCTGCGAGGTCACCGCCTTCACTTCCTCCGAGTCGAAAGCGGACGAAGCGCGGAAGCTCGGTGCCCACCACGTCGTCGCCACCCGCGACAAGGCCGCTCTTACCAAACTGCGCGGCTCGTTCGATTTCATTCTCGTCACCGCCAACGTCACGCTCGACTGGGATTCCTATATCGCCGCGCTCGCGCCGGACGGACGTCTGCACTTCGTCGGAGCGGTGTTGGAACCCGTACCAGTGGCGGCGTTTTCCCTCATCGGTGGGCGTAAATCGATCTCGGGCTCACCGCTCGGTTCGCCTGCGACGGTTGCGAAGATGCTGGATTTCTGCGCCCGCCATCAGATTGCGCCGGTGATCGAGACGTTCGCGATGAAGGAGGTGAATGCAGCCCTCGACCACCTCCGCGCCGGTAAGGCGAGACACCGGATCGTTTTGAAAAACTAGAATCCACACGCAAAAAAGCCGCACCCCGTGATGGGATGCGGCTTTTGCGAGGTGAGTTTAATCAGCCTTAAGCGTCCATTCCGGCAGGCGGACGATCTCGCCACCCTTGAGTGCGGACTCGTGGGCGAGGATGCCGGTGCAGGTGATGTTCGCGCTTTGGACGGCGTTCGGATAGGAGTCCACGCCGGTTTGCAACATTTTGACGAACTGATGGACAAGGTGCGGGTGGCTGCCGCCGTGACCCGCGCCCTGGACGAACGAAAGGTGTTCCTCACCGGTGTCGCCGCCATAGACGCCGCCCATCGTGAAGGCTTGGATTTCCTCTGGCAGATAGTGCGCGAAGTCCGGGCATTTCACTTTCTCGGGAATCTCCGGTTCAGGCTTCTTGGCGGTGTGGATCACTAACGGATCGTGCTCGATGAGCGGCCACTCGACGGATTTCTTGGTGCCGTAAACTTCAATGGATTCACGATACTGGCGGGCGACGTCGAACAACGAGCGGACGACCTGGGCCGCGACATCGCTGTCCTTCATCTTGATGTGGCAGGTTTCGATGGCGAAGGGCGAGCCGTAGCAGGAATGCATTTCTTCGGCGATGGTGCCGGAGCCGAAGCACGAAACGTATTCCGCCTGGCTGCCCATCAGGCCGAGGATCGGGCCGACGCAGTGGGTTGCATAATACATCGGCGGCAGCCCCGGCCAGTAGCCCGGCCAGCCTTCCATATCCTGTTGGTGGGTGGCGCGGAGGAACTGGACCTTGCCGAGTTCGCCCTTTTCGTAGAGCTCCTTCATGAACAGGAACTCGCGGGCATAGACCACGGTTTCCATCATCATGTATTTCAACCCGGTGGACTTGCAGAGGTCGATGATCTCCTTGCACTCCTCAAGACTGGTGGCCATGGGCACGGTGCAGGCAACGTGCTTGCCGGCCTTGAGTGCCTTGATCGACTGCTGGCCGTGATCCGGAATCGGCGAGTTGATGTGGACCGCGTGGACGTCCGGATCGGCGAGCAGGTCGTCGTAGGAGGTGTAGCGTTTTTCGATGCCGAACTTGTCGCCGACCTCATCGAGCTTCGACTGGGTCCGCTGGCAGATGGCGTAAAGGTTCACACCCTTGAGGCGCTGATAGATGGGGATGAACTCGGCTCCGAAGCCGAGACCGACGATGGCGACATTGATATCTGACATGACTGGCTGGTGTTAGGGTTTTTGATTGGGCTTTTAGAAAAAGCTGATTTGGAAATTCCGATGTTGGATGGTGGCGCGGGTTTGTCACGCAACTTGCGCGACGTTAGCCAATTCCCTTCCGGCTGCTTGTAGATTCGCGGCGAGCTTGTGTAAGATCGCGACGATGACTCAGCGACCTTTCAATGGCGCAAGCGGGATTTCGGGTCGCCGCTCCAGCCGGTATTGGCTCGCCGTCTGACCCATCTGGCGGCGGAACTGGCGGGCGAAATCGCTATGATCGTAGAAACCAGCCTCCAACGCCACCGTCGTCACCGGTTGGTTGGTGCGGGCTAGCAGATCGCAGGCTTCGATCACCCGCATCCGGATCATGTATTCCTGCGGCGTCATCTGGAAAGTCGCGCGGAACTTCCGCTCGAACTGCCGCACCGACATGTGCGCCATCTTTGCCAGCGACGGCACGTCGAGCTTGTCGCGGAAATGGAGCTTCAGGTGATCCGCCACCGTCGCCAGTTCGAGATAGGGTTGCATCGCCGCACGCTGGGCTTCGTAACTTCTAACCGTCCCGCAGATCCCGCAGATTTTCCCGGCGATGTCGAACAGCGGCAGTTTGTCGGTAATGAACCACTCGGGCTTGCCGGCGCGGTTGGGAAACAATTCGATGATCCCCAGCAGAGGCTTGCCGGTTACCATCACCTGCTCGTCGTCCTTCCGGTATTTTTCCGCCAGCCGCGGGGGAAAAATCGAGTTGTCGGTGATCCCGATGATTTCTTCTTCGCTGCTGAAGCCGCACCGCTTGATGAACGCCGGGTTCCCCGCCATCAGTCGGGCTTCTCGATCCTTGGCGAAAAACAACGTCCCCGGCAGATGGTCGAACAAGTGCCGGAATTGCCCCGGCGGAAGCTGTTCCGTCCATCGTTTGCGCTGCTCCTCCGGGGTCATCTGGCGGGATTCTACACAACAAGCCCGCAATCTTACAAGCAGACGGTCTTTGAAATAAATCAGATTGAATTCACGTTCCGCACCGACTTCGATGTCCCAAATCCACGTATTCGCCACCGCATGAAAAAACTTCTCCTTCTTCTCCCGCTCGGGGTTCTGGCCGCCGCCCTCGGCTTGTCGCAAACTCCCAAGCAACCCGCTGCGGAAGCCCGCCACGTGGAAATCCTCTTCCTCGGCGCACCCACCGCCAACGGCCCCGGCCACGATCCGGTCGAACGCTACCGTGTTTTGAAAAAAGCCCTCGGCGTGGACGGCATCAATCTCACCTACACGCAAGACCTCGCCGATATTCGCCGCGAGGTGCTGGACCGCTACGATGGCGTGATGCTCTACGGCAACTGGAAGCAAAACGAGCCGATGGACTCCGCCCAGGAAAAGGCCCTGCTCGGCTACGTCGCGGACGGCGGCGCGTTCCTTCCCATCCACTGCGCGTCCGCCTGTTTCGGCGGCTCGCCGGAGTTCATTAAGCTCGTCGGCGGGCGATTCAAATCCCATGAAACCGGCGTCTTCAAGACCACCATCACCGACCGGAATCACCCCGTCATGCGCGGTTACGATGGCTTTGAAACGTGGGACGAAACCTACGTCCACGACCGCCTCACCGATGACCGCACCATCCTCCAGCTCCGCGACAAGGAGCCGTGGACCTGGGTTCGCGAGCAGGGCAAGGGCAAGGTTTTCTACACCGCATACGGCCATGACATGCGCTGCTGGGATCAGTCCGCATTCCACGAATTGCTGCGCCGCGCCATCCTCTGGAGCGTCGGTGCCGAGGTCCGCGCGAAGCTCACCGCCATGAAACTTCCGGTGCTGGAGCAGGAACCCATGATCCTGCCCGGCTACCGCGAGCGCAAGACCATCACCAGCGGCCAGAAGCCGCTTTCCCCGGCCGATTCCCTCAAGCTCGCCACCGTCCCTAACGGCTTCGAGGTCTCCCTCTTCGCCAGCGAGCCGGACATCGTCAACCCGATCCACATCACATGGGATCACAGTGGCCGCACTCACGTCGTCGAGACCGTTGACTACCCGAACAACCTCCAGTCAGGGAACACCGGCCATGACCGCATCCACATCTGCGAGGACACCAATGGCGACGGCAAGGCAGACAAGTTCACCCTCTTCGCCGACAAGCTCTCGGTGCCCACCTCCGCCGTTTTCGCCAACGGCGGCCTGATCTGCACCAACGGCCCGGACATGCTGTTCCTCAAGGACACCGACGGCGACGACAAGGCCGACGTCCGCCAAGTCCTGTTCACCGGCTTCAAGACCAACGACACCCACGCCGGCTGCTCCAACCTCCGCTATGGCTTCGACAACTGGATCTACGCCACCGAAGGCTACGCCGGTTTCGACGGCACCGTCGGCGGAAAGTCTATCAAATTCTCCCAAGGCTTCTTCCGTTTCAAGCCGGACGGCAGCGCCCTCGAGTTCCTCCAGAACACCACCAACAACACCTGGGGCCTCGGCTTCACCTCTGACTTCGACATCCTCGGATCCACCGCCAACGGCAACCCGTCGTGGTATTTCACCTTCGCCAAGGAACTCTACGCCCAAGCCGGAGTTTCCCAGCCGAAGACCCCCAACGAGGACGGCAACCCGAAATTTTTCCCCTCCTCCATGGACATCCGCCAAGTGGACCAAATGGACCGCTACACGTCCGCCGCCGGCCATTCCTTCTACACCGCCACCCGGTTCCCGGAAAACTACCGCGACCGCATCGCTTTCGTCTGCGAGCCCACCGGCAAACTCGTCGGCCAGTTTGAGATCACCCCGAAAGGCGCCGGCTACGTTTCCAAGCAGCTCGCCAACAACCTTTACTCCAGCGCCGACGCCTGGTCCGGCCCGGTCGCCGCGGAAACCGGCCCCGACGGCGCCGTCTGGATCGCCGATTGGTACAACCTGATCATCCAGCACAACCCCACCCCTAACAAAAATTCCGCCGGCTTCGACGCCAAGAACGGCCGCGGCAATGCCTATGAATCTCCCGTCCGCGACGTTTCCTATGGCCGCGTGCTCCGCGTCTATCCGAAGGGCAGCAAGGACGACACCAACCCGAAACTCGTCCCCACCGACCTCGACTCCCTGCTTGCCGGCCTCGGCCACTCCAATCTCTTCTGGAGACTCACCGCCCAGCGCCTCATTGTGGAATCCGGCTCCACCAGCGCTGCCGCGAAATTGAAGGAACTCGTCAAAGCTCCCGGCCGCGCCGCCATCCACGCGTTTTACGCCCTCCAAGGTTTGAACGCGCTCGATCCCGACATCGTCAAAACCGCCCTCGCCTCCACCAGCCGCGGCCTCCGCCGGGCCGCCCTCAACTCGGCCCCTCCGGACGACACCCTCGCCGCCGGGGTCATCAAGAACGACCTCATCGTCGCCGCCGACTCGCGCGAGTTGGCCGAGACCTTCGCCGCCCTCGCCCGCCTCGCCCCGTCGGAAAGCATCGGCAAGGCCCTCCACGCCACTCTTCTCGCCGGCAAGGATACCATCCTTGCGGACCCCACCCTCGACGACGCCTGGCAAATGGCCGCCCGCCGCCACGCCGCCGGTGTCGTCCTCGCCGCCGCAGCCAAGCCCGTGGGCGGCACTTCATCCACCCCCGTCAACCTGCTTCCCGATCCCGGATTTAACGGCCCGGGCCTCGGCCCGTGGAGCCTGCGCCCCTACATCGTCGATCGCCCCGGCACCGTGGAAGTCAGCATTTCACCCGGTGGCCGCAATGGCAGCACCGCCCTCAAGATCACCTCCCCCTTCAGCGCCGACGCCGGAGCCGGAGCCGAGATCCGCGTCAAGCCTAACACCCGCTACCGTTTCGGCGGCTGGATCCGCACCGAAAAACTCGAAAACCGCGGTGGCGGCAAGGGAGCCATGTTCAACATCCATAACGGCCTTGCCACTGCCGGAGTCAGCGGCACCCAGGACTGGAAGGAATTCAGCATCGAATTCGACAGCGGAACCCAACGGGAAGTCCTCCTCCACTGCCTCTTCGGCGGCTACGGCGGCGGCATTGGCACCGCCTGGTATGACGACCTCTACCTCAACGAACTCAACTCCGGCGATATCAGCGGCAGCATCGAAGCCGTGGCCGCATTCCACGCCGCCAGCGGCAAACCCGCGGTCGCCGTCAAGGAAATGGTCCGCAAGAACAAACCCGACACCGCCATCCACGAGCGCGGTGCCATCGTTTACACCCACACCTGCATCGCCTGCCACGGCCCCGACGGCAAAGGCGTTCCCGGAGCTTTCCCGCCGCTCGATGGCTCGAGCTGGGTCACCGGCGATCCCACCATTCCCGCCCGCATCCTCCTTCTCGGCCTGCAAGGCCCCATCGAAGTTTCCGGCGTGAAATACGAAAACGTCATGCCCCCGCACACCGACCTCTCGGATGGCGACATCTCGGATGTCCTCACCTACGTCCGCCAATCCTGGACCAATGACGCCGCCCCCGTCACCGCAGACACCATCAAACAAACCCGCGCCAAGCACGCCGCCCGCGGCAAGCCCTGGACCGCCGCCGAGCTGAAGTGATAAGGAGCAGGGACCTTATTGTCCCTTCTTCAGTTGCAGGGAAGAGACGACAATAAGGTCGTCACTCCCTATGCCACTACGCTGAGTCGCCAACACCCTGGCGGGCCGCATCCAAGATCGCCATGTGGACATCCTCCGCCGACTTCACGGGAAAGGCCGAGCCTAGCAGAACCGGGCATTCGTCGTCCGGGACAAGGTCCCTCCCGTGCGAGCCTTGGACCAGCGCGGCATCCAGCGGGATGACGTCTAGCAGACCCCGCAGGCCGAGTTTTTTCTTCAACAGGAATTTGGCAATCCGCAGTTTGGGAAATGCGATCGCAGGGTCGATGAACAGCTCGCACGGATCGTAGCCCGGCTTGCGGTGGATATCGATCGTTCGCGCGTAGTCGGGGGCGACCGCGTCGTTCTCCCAGAAATAGTAGGTGAACCAGGCATCGGCCGCGGCGATGGCGATGAAGTCCCCTGCCCGTTCGGTGGCGACGCCTTCACCCCAGGTTTCCGCGGCGGTGCGGACTTCGTCGATGCCCGGCGTTGCCTCTAACACGGAGCGCACCTCATCGCGGATTGCCGGATCGTTGACGTAAATATGCGCCACCTGGTGGTCGGCAATGGCGAAGGCGCGGGAGGCCCCGCAGTCGAGCGTTTCGAGTCCGAGCTCGTCCTTGATCTGAAGCCAGCCCATTTTCCGCAACAAGCGGTTGAGATGGATCGTCCGGCTAACGGGAGAAATCCCGTATTCCGAAAGCACCAGCACGCGGATGCCACGGGACTCGTAGTAGTTGATGAGATCCGTCGCCAGCGTGTCGATCTTGCGGAGTTCTTCCGGGATGTTAGGGGCGAGCGGACCGTCCTTCTGGAGCGGATAGTCGAGGTGCGGCAAATAGACGAGGCTCAGTGTCGGCGAATGTTTCTCTTCGACCCATTTCGCGGATGCGGCGATCCATTCGGACGACCCAATACCCGCCGCCGGCCCCCAGAATGCTTGGAAGGGAAACGGCCCGAGATCCTTTTTCAACTCCTCGCGCATCCCCATCGGTTGCGTGTGGACATCGAACACCTTGCGCCCGTCCGCCGGATAGAGAGGCCGCGGGGTGATCGAGAAATCCGCGGTGGAATGCATGTTGTACCACCAGAACAACTTCGCGCAGGTGAATCCCGGAATCTCCCGCCGCAGCTTGTCCCACAGCTTCTCGCCGCGGACGATGTGATTGCTCTGTTTCCAGAAACGGACCTCCGCGTTTTCGCGATCATACCAACCGTTAGCGACGATGCCATGCTTCGCCGGCGAGGTTCCTGTGACGATGGATGACTGCGCCGTGCAAGTGACCGCCGGGAAGGCGGGCTTGTAAATTTGCACCCCGTTCTTCTCCGCGAACTTCGTCAGCCCGGGCATGTGCGCGCCGAGCAGTGATTTCGAAAGTCCGACGAGGTTGATAACGGCGAGGCGCATGGCTTTTTTCAGGAGAGCGTGTGGGTGCCTGATAGATGGGCGGCGGCTTTCTCGAAACTAACGAGTGGCAGGGCGTTTGCCGCGTATTCGGCGTGGATGAGACGGTCGAGGAAACCCGGCTTGGCGATGGCGAGCCCGTCGGTGGCAAGCAGATCAAGGAGCGCCGGATGAACCACAAAAGTTGGCAGGGACAGGATCGTTAGAAGTCCCGCAAGGACATCGGCCTTCGGCATCCGGTAGTGATGCTGGCAGGCGAAATAGGCCTCGGATACCACCAGGTTGGAGACGTGGACGACCGCCCCGGACTGGTCGACCTCGGCCAGATACTCGCGGGCGACCTCCGCGAGATGAGCGGGTTGCCCGGTGAGCAAGCGCATGAGGACGGAAGTGTCCAGGCCGGCACGGATCTCAGGACGGCTCATTCCAGCGCTTCACGATGTTTTCCCGCATGGCGTCCATGGAATGATCGGTTTCACCTTCCGGAACGAGATGTGCCAGCGGAGCTTGGAAATTCCGCCAATCGACCGCTGGAACACGGCCCACCGGACCTTTTCGCTCACGCAGCCATTGCTCGAAAAGACTGATCGTCACCTCGCGCAAGGTGCGCCCCTCTCGCGCCGTTTCGGCTTTCACCTCGCGGTAGAGTTCGTCCGGGATCTGAAAAGTCGCCTTCATGAATACAGCTTGCTGTATTGCTGGCCTAGGGTCAAGCCGACGCATTCCGGGGGATACATTCAGCATTGGCAAGATCATCGTGCCGAGGCCGCGTCGTCTGTCTTGGAAAGCATTCGGCATCACTTCACTTTTCGCTCCCGTCAAGGCGCCCGGCTTTTAGCAACGTGTCTCCGCTCTTTTCAGTGGTCCAACTCGCCCTCATGAAGGCGTTTCCGGCGCGGTGAAAATACCCGATCTCCATCGGATAGCTCTTCCCTTTCTCCAGTTCGATCCCGCCCTTTGCTCCATCGGCGCCTTTCGCTACGATCCCTCCCGCGATTTTCATTTCCACCTCTCCGTCACTGGCGAGGGAGAAGGTGAACCGCCCGCTTTCAGGCGGGATGAAGTTGCCGGTCCAGCGCATCGAGAAGTTGTCCTTGCCAATGCCGGCCGAAGCATCGGGAGATCCCGTGCCCGGTTCGTCTCCCAGCTTGAATTCGATCAGCGGGGTGACGGATTCCTTCATCATTTTTCCAAACCTGCCCTCGTGATAACTCACGCGGAAAAGCCCTGCCTTGCCGAACGCTTCTTCTCCCGCAAGCGCCCGCACTTCCTTCACATCCCATGGATGGCCGTCCGGATAGATCACTCCGTGAAATGGCACTGCCGGCTCGTCCGGGCCATCGGGATGCCCCCACGGGTAGCGGCAGTTGTCCCTGCCAATCATCAGCTCCCACACCACGAAACCGTTATTTTTCCCGCCCATCTCGGTTAGAATTTTGTTCAAGTCCGCATGCGGGCGGTTCAACGTCTCCGTGCAAAGATGTTCAGGGCCGCCGTCGGTATTCGGCAGAGATTGCCCCTCCGCGCAATAGGAATGATAGGTGGGGAAATCCGCATATTTGGCTCCTTGGAATCCACCATAGGTCGCTGTTAGCGGAATATTCGTTCCGGTCTCCTCCACCCACCCGCGCGTCCAGCGCAGCAGCGTGTCGATGTTCGCGTCCGTTTCGCTCGTGCGGTAGGTTTCCTTGGCACCCATCGCCTCGTTGTAGAGTTGCCAGAAGGAAATGCGCCGGTCGTCCTTGAACCGGCCGGCGATGCCCTGGACATAAGCCCGGAATTTTTCCCGGTGCGCTTCGAGCTCCGCCCGGTTGTCACGGATGCGGTGGGACGGGTTGGGCATCATCTGCGAGTTGTGTCGACCCGGCATCGGCGGTTTGAAATCCAGCGACGGCTCCACGTGTCCGCAATCATCCCAGAAGATCAGGTTCGCCTTCAACCCATACCAATCAGCGCGTGTTAGAAAATCATCGATCCGTTTCAGATACTCCTCCCCGTGCCGGTCCCACACGATCCAATGCAGATAGACTTGGACCATGTTGAAACCGTAAGCCGAGGCGTAGGCAAGCTCCCGATCGAGAGTGTCCACATGATCCCAATAGTCATGCCACATCTCCACGGAATTCACCGCGTCCGAGCGGACGTAAATCGCACCTTTCACCCATGACCAGTCCGTGCGCAACGACGGCTGGGGAGTGACGCTTGCAGCGGAAACGACGGCATTGTCGAACATCGCGCTGCCGGTCGTATCCTTCCACAACGCAACACGGCCCGGCCTTTGAAAATTCTCGTCGAACTCGCGGATGACCGGCGTCTGCATGTCCTCGTAATAAACGAAAATATCAGACCCCTTGCATTGGACTTTGAGCTTTCGCATTTCGCCCGAGCGGCAGTTCATCACCTTCGCCTCCTGCAACAACTTCCACCCGCCTGCTTCCATTCGGAAAAGCTGGACCAACGGCCGCTCCCAAGGGCCGTGCCGCGTATCCACACCCCGCTCGATTTCCCGCAGTCCGGCGGCATAGCCGGTGCCATCGTCGGCGAGCCTCACTTGGATTCCAGCCGCAGCATGCGGCGCATCGTGGACATAGGCCACGTCCGCGGTCACCTCGACATCCTGCCCGGTGAAATCCTTCTTCTCCAGCCGACAGAATTTCCCCTCCGCCACCGCCCGGCCGTCCCGCAGGCTCCAGTTCCCATCAGCCACCTTCCACCCCTGTTCCAGCGGTCCCGAGAAATCATGCGTGGGTGGTTCCACCGCTTGGAGCCGAACGATCCCACTCAAGACAACGGCCGCGGAAAGAGTGACAAGCTTCATGGTTCCACGCGAATACGTGAAGCCGCTGCCGACCTATCGAAAGAGGCGGAGCAAAGAATATTCCTACGCCCCGATCTGCCTTGCCGCTTGCAGCGTGTTTTTCATCAGCATGGCGATGGTCATCGGACCGACGCCACCGGGGACGGGGGTGATGGCGGCGCACCGCGGGGCGACCTCGTCGTAGGCGACGTCGCCAGTGAGGCGGTAGCCGGATTTTTTGGAAGCATCCGCGACGCGGTTGATACCGACATCGATGACAACAGCGCCGGGTTTTACCCAGTCAGCCTTAACCATTTCCGGGCGACCGACGGCGGCGATGACGATGTCCGCGCGGCGGCAGATGGCGGGCAAATCCTTGGAGCGGGAGTGGGCGATGGTGACGGTGGCGTTGGAGTTCTTCGAAACTAACAACAACGCCATCGGCTTGCCGACAATCATGCTACGGCCGATGACGACGGCTTCGGCTCCGTTCGTATTGATGCCGGAAATTTCCAACAGTTTCATGCAGCCGGCCGGGGTGCAGGGGACAAAGCCGCTAGAGTCTTCGAGCACGAGCTTGGCGACGTTTTCCGGATGAAAGCCATCGACGTCTTTCCGCGGATCGATCTCGCGGATGATGGTTTCCTCATGGATGTGTTTGGGCGGCGGCGATTGGACGAGGATGCCGTGGACGGCGGGATCGGCATTGAGATCGCGGACGACCTGGAGCAATTCCTCCTGGGTCGTTTCCTCGGGCAGTTCGATTTTCACCGAATGAAATCCGAGGTCGGCGCAGGTCCGGGCTTTTGACCCGACATACACTTGCGATGCAGGATCGCTGCCGACTAACACCACGGCGAGACCGGGCTTGATACCTCTTGCTAACAATTCAGCGGTTTCCACGCGGCACTCGTCGAGCACGGCGGCGGCCACGGATTTTCCATCAAGGATCTTGGGAGTGTTCATGTGGCGCAAGGATTGTGGGCCGCCCGCCCGCTGGCAACGGCATTTCCCCGAAATTTCCGTGGGTGGCGTCTCGCTTGAATCACGACAAGCTCGCCGGGCAATCGGTTCCCGAGTCCGAGGGAGTGAAAAATTCAAGTTGCAACACGATCTATCTTGCCATGATGCGGACGCGTCTGTATTGGGTAGCAGTCTAACGATTTTCCCCCTGCAGGCTTTCGTCGCCCCCCCCGCGGATTTCCTGGCATCGTGATTCGAATATCCAAGCGATTTTGAAACCATGATCCACGACGCTCTCCAGCTCATCGCGAACCAACTCAACGCAGCACTCCCCGGCACCGGTGGAGCGCGTTCGGTGATCCTAGGAAACATCGCGCAGGTGGAATCGGAGACCAAGGACGAGCTCAAGCAGGTGGTGCTCAGCCTGGTGAACGTGGAGGAGGAATCGGCGCTGAAAAACGGCCCGCACAGCCGGTTGAAGAATGGTCAGGTCATTTATGAAAACCGCCCGGTTTGTCTCCATCTCTATCTGCTATTCAGTGCGAACAACACGGACTACGGCACGGCGCTCAAGCGGCTGGAGTCCATCATCGAGTTCTTTCAAGGCCGCAACGTCTTCACCGTCAGAAACTCGCCGGAATTGGAAAACCTCTCCCGCACCGCAGAGGAACTGGCGAGTTTCCGGCTGACGCTGGAGCTCCACTCACTTTCGTTTGAGCAGATCAATCATTTGTGGGGATCTCTGGGCGGAAAGCAGGTTCCTTTCATTCTCTATCGGGCGCGGCTGGTCAGCCTGTCCGCACGGGAATTCCGCACGGCTGGACCGCCGATCGAGGAAGTCTCCGTGGAACTCGAATCCGCCATTCCCTGATGTCCATTCACATTCATTACCGGAGCATCTGCGAGGTGAGGATCGATCACGATCCCTCGCTGGACCTCGGGAAAATGGAATTCGCCGAACTGGCGACGGACCTTCAGGACCTGCAATCGGTGGACTATGATATTCATCAGTTGTTAGAAATTTCGCCCACGGCGGAAACGGAAGATTTGATGGTGCGGCAGCGACTGCGGTTGCGGAGGACGCCTCAGGGGATCGCTCTCGCCGGCTCAGCGGAAGGAGATATGTTGGAGCGTCCAACCGAACCGGGAATGAGCCTGTGGTTGCTGATTTTTCCGAGAGTCCCTGCGTTCGCCGCGTCGGCGAATCTGCCTCAGGATGGCTCGGTGGAGGAAATCTATCACTTCACCAGCCGTCACGGCGGCCTGTCATTGACGGGGGAAATCCCCGTCTTCGACCCCGCGGCCAGCTATCTGGCGGGTGATCTGGTGGTGGATGCCGACCCGCCGAACGTCCTGTTGGAAGCGGTGCGCGATCTAACACCGGCGGCCGTGGCCGCCCCGGCGGATTGGTTGGAGTTGCCCGCGCCACGCTTTCAACCGGGCGCGGATTTCCTCGCGGGGGACAGGGTGCTGGCGGGCGGGAGCATTTTCACGGCGCGCACCGATGGTGCGCATCCCGCGCCGCCATCGGCACAGTGGTTGGAGGTGACGACACCTGACTTGCGCAATGGCGCAAGCCGGGCGGACCGTGTGCGGGCGCTCAAGCGGCACGCGAAATTGCCGCTGGTTCCGCCGCTGCCATTCGTGAGGTTCACGCTCAAGGACTCGACCGGCGCGGTGGTGGAATCCGGAGTCCGGCACTGTGATACTCCGGGCCTGCTGGACTCACTGGAACTCGGGCTGCCGCACGCGCCGCGAGGCGTCTATCGAATCGAGGTGACGGACGGCTCGGGCGTGGCGCTGCCGGGCTTTCCACAGGATTTCCTGGTGCTGCCGGAGATTTCCATGCGTCCGCTTGGGGTGATCGAGCTGCAGATCGGCCCGGAGAACCCGCTTCTTTTCGGACCGGGAGGCGCGCTGCTCGCACCGGTCTATCAGCTCCGTTTCCGCAAGCGCCACAGCTTCTGGCGCTACCAGTTTCATGGTGACCTCGCCGCGCTGCCTCCTGCCGTCCCGGGCGATCCGCTGGCGGACGGACCGGCGCGCTTTGTCACGCCCACGCCGCTGCCGCTCACCCGTGGCGTGGTGGCGTTGCGCCGCTTCGGCGGCAAGATCCCGCTGCCCAATCCGCCCGCCAGCCAGGTCACCCGCGAGGGTGGACGGCTGGTGAGCGACACCTTCATCCGCATCTAACTAAATCCAAACAACCCCTGAGGCCATGCCATCGACCTACAAGACACCGGGAGTTTACGTGGAGGAAATCTCCGTTTTCCCGCCCTCCATCGCCCAAGTCGAGACCGCGGTCCCGGCTTTCATCGGCTATACCGAATCCCACTCGAAGCACGGTGAGGACCTGCTCCTCAAGCCGGAGAAAATCCGCTCGCTCGCTGAATATGAGGAAATGTTCGGCAAAGCGCCGCCGACCACCGTCGAGTCCATCCAACTCGACGCCGCGAACAACGTCACCGCCACGCGCCTCCAGGCGGGTTTCCTACTCTATGACAGCCTGCGACTGTATTTCGCGAATGGCGGGGCGAAGTGCTATATCATCTCCATCGGCAAGTATCCCGCGGCCACCGCCGGGATCGCGGAAACGGGGTTCCATGACGCTCTCGCCAAGCTGGAAAAAGAAGACGAGCCCACGCTAATCCTTTTCCCGGATGCGGTCTTCCTCGCTGCCGATAAGATTATCGGCCTCCAGCAAGCCGCGCTTGCCCAAGCCGCCAAGCTCGGCGACCGCTTCTGTATTCTCGACGTCCGGCCGGACGAAAAAAACCCGGCCGGCCAGATCACCGCCGATTTCATTGAGAAAGTGGAGGAGTTCCGCAATGCCATCGGCGTCAAGAACCTCAAATATGGCGCGGCTTACGGCCCGTATTTGAAAACGAACCTCGAAAAGCTTATCCGCTACAGGCACATCAAAGATAAAATCTCCCGCCTCGGCGCGCCCGTCTCGCTTCCCGGGCTGACGAGCGATCCCGGCACCATCAAATCCATCGATTTCCTCGATAAGGCTGTGTCCGACGCCGTCGAGTTTAAAGCCCTGTTTCCCGACGGCACCGATGCGCTGGAGGCGGCGTTCCTAGCCAAGGAAAACGAATTCAAGGCCGCCCTCAACAGCGGGGCCACCCTTGCAAACCAGCGGACCGCTTATAAGGAATTGCTGGTCGCCGTCTTCGACATTCTGAAATTGAAGATCAACGCGATCGCCGCGAACACCGGGAACAAGTTCGCGCAGGGTGCGTTCCTCATGAACGACGTGGTTATCTCCATCGGCCTCGGCAAGCCGACCTACACTGCCGCGAATACCCTGCTCGCTCTCGCCACCCACGCGGGGCGGGTCGGCGGGACCGCGGCACTCACCGGTGCCTACGCCGCCACTGATCTCCCCGCCGCCGCTGGCTGGGGCGCGTTCGTCGCCGGAACTCCCCAAGACTATTACACCATCGACAACGGCTCGCTTGCCGGTGCGGCGAAAGACACCGCCGAGCGCGAGAACATGAAACAGGGAGCCGCCACGGCGACCGGCGCATTCAAGGCAATTTTGGCCCAGGTTTCCAGCCTCGCGAGCACCGCCGCCGCTTATGAGGACACCTACGAGAACGCGCTGGTCGCCACGTTTCCGCTGCTCAAAACCATCATCGACCGCGCGAAGAACACCGTCACGGAAATGCCGCCGTCCGGCGCGGTTGCCGGAGTTTACGCCGATGTTGACGCGACCCGCGGTGTCCACAAGGCACCCGCGAATGTCAGTCTCAGCTCGGTGATCGGCCTGACGGAAATCATTTCCCACGCGCAGCAGGAGGACCTGAACGTGGACGTCGTCGCCGGGAAATCCATCAACGTCATCCGCCCGTTCACCGGCAAGGGCATCCTCGTCTGGGGCGCGCGCACGCTGGCCGGGAACGACAACGAGTGGCGCTACGTCTCCGTCCGCCGCTTCTTCAACATGGTTGAGGAATCCGTGAAAAAGGCGACCGACCAGTTCGTCTTCGAGCCGAACGACGCGAACACCTGGACCAAGGTGAAGGCGATGATCGAGAATTTCCTCATCAATCAGTGGCGGGCTGGAGCGCTTGCCGGATCCACGCCGGACAAGGCGTTTTTCGTCCGCGTCGGCCTCGGTCAGACGATGACCGCGCAGGATGTGCTGGAGGGGAAAATGATCGTCGAAATCGGCATGGCCGCCGTCCGCCCCGCCGAATTCATCATCCTCCGTTTCTCCCACAAAATGCAGGAGGCATGATTCACCCACTTAACCTAACCGACTCCCGACATGACCGCATACCCATTGCTCAAATTCCACTTCGTCGTCTCCTGGGGAGGCGCGCGGATCGGCTTTACCGAAGTTTCCGGCCTTGAGGCGGAAACCGAGGTCGTCGAATACCGCGACGGTGCCAGCCCGGAATATTCGAAAGTCAAAATGCCCGGCATGCAGAAATTCGCAAACCTCACGCTCAAGCGCGGCACGTTCCTCAGCGACAACGATTTCTTCGACTGGTGGAAAACCACCCGCCTGCTCGGCAAACCCGAGCGCCGGGATATCATCATCAGTCTGCTCAACGAAGAGCACGCGCCGGTGATGAACTGGAAGGTGAAAAACGCTTTCCCCACGAAAATGACCGCCACCGATCTCAAGGCGGACGCCAACGAGGTCGCCATCGAGACGCTGGAGCTTGCCCACGAAGGCATCGAAATGGAGGCCGTCTGAGCGAACCGCCATGGACCGTTACGGATTCATCGGAGCGTTCCACTTCCGGGTGGAATTCCTGGGCCTGCCGACAGGCAACGTGGACACGCGTTTCCAGTCGGTGGCCGGCTTGTCCTCGACCATCGAGGCGGACACGCTGCGCGAGGGCGGGGAAAACCGCTTCGAACACAGTCTGCCGACGCGCACGTCCTACGGGGATTTGGTGCTGAAGCGCGGCTTCGTGAAATCCTCCGCCGTGCTGGATTGGTGCCAGCAGGCGATGCAGACGCTGGAAATCCATCCGGTGGATCTGAACGTCGTTCTCCTCACTCCGGAGCACGAGCCGGCCATGACCTGGAAGGTGAAAAACGCCTGGCCGAAGAAGTGGTCGGTCGCGGATTTCAACGCCGAGGCCAGCGCCATCGTCATCGAGTCGCTGGAGCTCGGTTATCACTATTTCCGCCTCGATACCTGAGCCCATGCCCATCGAAATCCGCCAACTCGTGATCCGCACCACCGTCATCGACGAGGAGCCCGCGGCCACCTCACCCGCCGCGCCGAACAAGCCCACGGGAGTGAAATCGGACCGCTCCGCCATCGTCGCGGAGTGCGTGGAACAGGTGATGGAAATCCTGCGCGAGGAAAGGGAACGCTGATGGCCGCGGAGGGAAAACTCGAGAAGCTGGAGATCACCGCGTTCAAGGACGCGGAGTTTTCCGAGGAAGTCGCGGGTGGGAAATACGTCACCCAGGTCAACCCCGAGAAGGTCATGCTCAAATACGAAATCGATGTGCCTGCGGATCAGGCGCAAGGCACTTCCGCGACCGAAGCGACCTTCGGGCGGATCAAGCCGCAGGAGCTCAGTTTCGAGTTCATGTTCGACGCCACCGGCGCGATCCCGAATCCGGACGGCAGCTCGCCCATCAACGACGACGGCGTTTTCGAGCGGGTGAAAAAATTCCTCGCCGTCGTCTACGAATACAACGGCGACGAACACAAACCCAACCACGTCCGCATCGCTTGGGGCCGGCTGCTTTTCAAATGCCTGCTCAAGAACGTCAGCATCGACTACCGCCTCTTCCGCGCGGACGGCACGCCGCTGCGGGCGGTCGCCAGCGCGACCTTCCAAGGCTCGGTCGAGGAACGGCTGCGGATCGCCATCGACGCGCCCGCCTCGGCGGACATCACCCACACCCGCGTCGTCCGCGAGGGCGAGACGCTGCAGCAGCTCGTCACCGCGATTTACGGCAAGCCGGACTTCTACCTCCAAGTCGCGCGGGCGAACGGTCTGGTGAATTTCCGCCGCCTTGAAACCGGCCGCATCCTCCATTTCCCGCCAGTCGCCAAAACCGGAAAACCCAATGTCTAGCCCCCGCACCGTTCCCAGTCGCGGCGCCAAGGACGTGGTCACCTTCACCGTCCGGGTCGATGGCGCGGACCTCCCGAAGACCCTGGAAATCTCGGGCATTTCGGTTTTCAAGGCCATCGGCCGGATTCCCTTCGCCCGGATCGAAATCCTTGATGGCGATCCCGCGGCCCAGTCGTTTCCCGCCAGCGAGAGCGACCTTTTCACACCCGGGAAAGAGGTGAAAATCCTCGCGGGCTACCGCTCGGAGGAGGATGCGATTTTCACCGGCATCCTCGTCGGCCAGAAGATCCGCATCCGCCAGTCCGGACGCGGATTGCTCACGCTCCATTGCCGTCACCCGCTCTATCGGGCCACGCTGACACGGCGCTGCCGGACCTGGCAGGAGGTCAGCGACGCGGACGCCATTTCCAGCAGCTTCGGGGAATATGGCGTCGATATCGCGGCGGCGTCCGGCGGCATCGTCCATCCGGCGCTGTTCCAGTATGAGTCCACGGATTGGGATTTCGCGCTCGTCCGCGCGCGGGCCAGCGGGCTGTTTTTGATCCCGACCGATGCCGGGGTGGACTTGGCGAAGCCGGACTTCGCCCAGGAACCGGCGCTTTCGCTGCAATTCGGGGCCACCGTTTTCGAGCTGGACGCGGAGTTCGACATCCGCGACCAGCCCGCCAGCGTCCGGGCCTCGGCGTGGGATCCCGCCGCGCAGGAAATCGTCGAGACGACCGGCGAAGAACCGACACTGCCGGCAGCAGGAAATTTCGCCCCGGCGGACATGGCTGCGATCCACAGCCAGGATGTCGCGATCCGCCATCCCGGCGCGGTCAGCGAGGAGGAATTGCAGGCTTTCGCCACTGCCGCGCTGCTGGTCCGGAGGCTTGGCGCGATCGTCGGGCGTGCGCAATGCACCGGCACCCCCGCGCCGCTGCCGGGCGCGATTTTGAAATTGGAGGGCGCAGGCGCGCGCTTCAGCGGCGACCTGCTCATCTCGGCCGTCCGCCACACACTGGCCGCCGGTAGCTGGACGACGGATGTACAGTTCGGCATTCCCAGTTCCCCCGAACCGCCCTTCCAGGAAATGGTCCCGCGCACCCGCGGCCTGCAAATCGGCGTGGTTGAGGCGCTTGAGGGCGATCCTGACGGCGAGTTCCGGATCCGCGTCAGACTGCCGGTCCTCGGCAACTCCGCCGGGCCGGTGTTTGCGCGGCTTGCCTCCTTCGACGCCGGTCCCGACCGCGGCGGCACGTATTTTCCGGAGATCGGCGACGAGGTGGTCGTCGCGTTTCTCGATGCGGATCCGCGCCACGCCATTGTCCTCGGCTCGCTCCACAGCAGCGCCCGCGCCGCGCCGGTCGAGCCCGCCGATGCCAATCCGGAAAAAGGCTACTACTCGCGCTCCGGCGTGAAGCTCGTTTTCAATGACGAGAAGAAGTCCCTGCGGCTCGAAACGCCCGCCGGTAATTTCCTCACTCTCGACGAAGACGCCGGCGAGATCCGAATTGTGGACCAACACGGCAACAAGGTCGTCCTCGACGCCGCTGGCATTTCGCTGGAAAGCGCCAAGGACCTCATTCTCAAAGCCGCCGCCACCCTGAGCATCGGCGGCGTGAATATCAGCGCCGACGCGAGCGGCAGTTTCACCGCCACCGGCAGCGCTGGAGCCGAGCTTTCCGCCTCGGGAAACACCGTCATCAAGGGCGCTCTCGTCCAAATCAACTGACCCGCGCCATGCCCGCCGCCGCCCGCATCACCGACCTCCACGTCTGCCCCGCCACCACCCCGGGCGGGACGTCGCATGTCGGCGGACCGCTGCTGCCGCCGGGCGCGGTCACCGTGTTCATCGGCGGTCTCCCGGCCGTGCGCGTGGGCGACCTGGCGGTCTGCGCCGGGCCGCCCGCCACCGTCATCGCGGGATCTTCCACCGTCATGCTCGCCGGCATGCCCGCCGCTCGTCTCGGCGACGCCACCGCCCACGGCGGCACCATCACTGGCGGCGATCCCACCGTCCAAATCGGAGGCTAAACCCATGCCCGACCACTCGGAAATCCCCGCATTTGTTGGCACCGGCTGGAGTTTCCCGCCGGAGTTCCTCGCCACCGGCGGCTCGGTGAAGCTTTCGGACGGCCGGGCGGAAATCGAGGAAAGCCTGCGCATCCTGCTCTCCACGCTCCCCGGCGAGCGCGTGATGCAGCCCGCTTATGGCTGCGATCTCACGCCGCTGTTGTTCGAACCGCTCACGACCACGCTGCGCACCGTCACCGGCGACCGCGTGCAGACGGCGATTTACTATTACGAGCCGCGCATCGAGCCGCTGAGGGTCACCGTCTCGCTCGACGACGCCATCCAAGGCATCCTGCTCATCGAAATCAGCTACCGCATCCGCGCCAACAACACGCGCCACAACTACGTCTTTCCCTATCACCTTGAGGAAGGGAGTGAAGCCCGATGAGCCCGCAATTTCCATCGTCCGGAACCAGCCAGGAGGAGCGCTTCCCACCCGCGCTCGATCCCGCGAGCGCGCCGCTCGACGCCCGCGACGATCTCCAGCTCGCGGCCGCCGGCCGCCGTTTCGCCAGCGGGCTCGAGTTCTGGAACTCCGACGGAAATCTCAATCCCAACACCGATTGGGCCGACTTTTTCCCCGACCCCGGTCCCGGCACCACGCAAAAAGCCCAGGCCGCACTCTTCCACGCCTTCCTCCATCTTCACCGCCACGCGCTCGGCGATCTCAACGCGCTGACTGGCCGCCATCTGGATTTCCACTACCGCCAGGTTCTTCGCCTGCTGCCGCAAGCCGCCCGCCCGGACCGCGCGCACTTGGTGCTCAAGCTCAAGAAATCCACCACCGAAGCGCGGATTCCAGCGGACACGCTGTTCACCACGGCCGCCGGCATCCGCTATCGCTCGACCGCGGAAATTTTCGTCCGCCAGACCCTACTCGCCCATCTCCGTCTGATCCACCGCGCGGCGGATGGCACGCTGCGTCACGCGCCGATCGCGAATTCCGGCGACGGCCTCGGCTCCGACCTGCCCGCCGAAGACCCATCCTGGCACCCCTTCGGCGCGGGTCGCCAACTCCCGCCTGCGACCACCGGCTTCGCCCTCTCGTCGCCGGTGCTGCTGCTGCGGGAAGGAAAACGGACGATCACCGTGGCATTGTCGCTGGCATTTCCAGGAACTCCGCCCGCCGACGCGAGCCTCAAGAATTTCTTCGAAAACTCCGCCACCGTCGAACTCAGCGGCGCGAAATCCTGGCTGCGCGCCACCGGTATTTCGCTCGCGATCCTCCCCGCAACGGGAAATTCCCGGCGTCTCGAAATTTCCTGCCATCTCGACGGCGATGCCGAGCCGGTCGTCGCCTACGACCCCACGCTTCTCGTCGGCGGCTACGACACGGTCGCGCCCGTCATGAAATTCGCCGCTGCGGGCGACGCCTCGCCCGCCGTCCGGACCGCGCTTGCCACGGCTGCCGTCACCGGCATTTCCATCCGCGTCGCCGTCGAGGGCATGAAGGACGTGAAGCTGGAGAACGATCACGGCCGCCTCGATCCGTCGAAGCCGTTCCTGCCCTTTGGCCCGCAGCCGAGAGCCGGCTCGTCGTTCTACATCGGCGCGGAAGAAGCGCTCGCCAAGCGCGTGAATGCCGCTGTCCTCAACATCGAGTGGGCCGGCGTCCCGGCGAATCTAGCCACCCACTACGCCGCCTATAAAAACAGCTCCGGCAGCGCGCTGGTCCCCTCGAACAGCCATTTCACCGCGCGTTTCCAAATCCTTCGCCAGGGCCGTTTCGAGAACCTTTCGCCCGCCAGCGAGGCGCTGTTCGATCCCACCGACGCGACCAAAGCCGTGGCCATCGACTCGTCGGACGCCACCCTCAGTCTCTCGCAAATCCCCTTCCAGCTTTTCATGGCACGTTTCTCCCGGAATGTTGCTTCCGCCACCTTCCAGTTGCCGTTTTCGAACGTCGCCATCTCCCGCCCGGTCGCCACGCTCGCGATTCCACGCGCGCTGAATTTCCGCTCGCAGATCCTGCTGCCCGCCGCGCTCCGCGTTTCACGCCTGTCCGCCGCGACTCGCGACGGCTTCCTGCGGCTGATCCTCGACAAGAGCTTCCTTCAGGACAATTTCGTCTCTCTTTTCTCCACCGCAATCACGGCGAAATCGACCGTCCCGAACCGCCCTTACCTGCCGGAAATCGCGACCTTTTCGCTCGATTACCGCGCCGCCACCGACACCGTCGATCCCAACGCCCGGACCCGCGAAAATTTCGACAGCCGGGAAATCCGCCTGTTTCACCTCCACCCGTTCGGCCAGCGCGAGGAGCACGCCTACATCAAGCACACCGTCGGCGCCGCCAGTGAAACGGTGACCTTGTTCCCCCGCGTGGCGGACGAAGGCACGCTGCTGCTCGGACTCTCCGGGTTGGCGGCGCGGCAGGACATTTCGCTGCTGTTCCAAGTCCGCGACGGCTCGGCGAATCCCGACGCCGTGCCCCGCCCGGTGCGCTGGAGCGTCCTCGCCTCGAACCATTGGCGCGACCTCGGCGATGGCGAAATCCTCGCAGAAACCACCGGCGGCCTGCTCGTTTCCGGCCACGTCCATCTCTCGCTCCCCGCCGCCACGACCGTTCACAACACGCTGCTGGAGCCCGGTTTCGTCTGGCTGCGCGCGTCGGTCGATGCCCAGTCCGACGCCGTTTGCCGCCTGCTCTCGGTCCAGCCGAACGCCGTCCCCGTCATCCTCGCCGACCCGGCGGCGCACCTCGGGACCGCGCTGCCCGCCGGCTCGATCAAGTCCGCCGTTTCGCCGCTCCGGGAAGTGCGGGAAACCACCCAACCCTTCGCCTCCTTCGGCGGCGCGACTCCCGAGTCGGACCGCGCGTTCCGGAACCGCGCCGCCGAGCGCCTGCGCCACCGCAGCCGCGCCGTTTCCGCTTGGGATTATGAGCGGCTCGTCCTGCAGGAATTCCCCCAAGTCCACCGCGCGAAATGCCTGCCGCATACCGCCCGGGATTTCTCGAAATCCCCCGGCTCGGTCACCGTCGTCGTCCTGCCCGACACCCGCGGCAGCGCGGCCGCCAGCTCGCTGACGCCAAAAACCGACCTCGCCACGCTCGCGAAAATCGACCGGTTTCTCGCCACGCTCACCCCGCCCTTCGTCACCGCCGCCGCCGCGAATCCCGCGTTCGAGACCGTCGAGCTGCAATTCAAGGTCGCCTTCCGGACCGGCCTGCCGTTCGCCTCATACCGGGAAATCCTGCGGGCGGAAATCGACCGTTTCCTCGCCCCGTGGGCGCACGGCGGCGGCGCGGGCCCGGGCTTCGGCGGCCTGCTTCACCGCAGCGCGTTGGTCGCCCGGATCGACAGCCTGCCGTATGTCGATTTCCTGACCGATTTCGAGCTCCTCCACCAGCCGCTCGGCGCCGCGCGGGCCGTCTCCAAGCAGACCGCCGCACCGTCGTCGCCCGCCAGCATCCTCACGTCCTCGGGACAACACCGCATCGACCCCGCGCGATGAAGCCACTCCTCACCATCGATCCCCGACCGGCCTCCTCTCCCGCGCGCGACTTCGCCACGCTGCGTGAAACCGGCCTCGAGGAAATCCGCCGCACCGCCGGTGAAACCTGGACGGATCACAACCTCCACGACCCCGGCATCACGCTGCTGGAGCTGCTCTGCTACGGCATTACCGACGCCGCCTACCGCACCACTTTCGCGGACGCGGATCTCTTCGCCCGCTGCGATTTTCCCACCGCCCGAGCCGCGCTCACTTGCGAGCCGGTGACCGCGAACGACTACCGGCGGCTGATTCTCGACGCGTTCCCCACGGAAATCCGCAACGTCTGGGTCGAGCCCGCGACCCGCGCGCTTTATGCCGATCCAGCGACCCGGCAGCTCCTTTTCAAACCCGCCGACCGGACGCTCGCGTTCGAAATCCATGGCTTCCACCGCATCCGCCTGCAACTCCACCAGCACGTCGGCAATGCGGCAAGGACGGCGCTCATCGCCGCCGTCACCCGCCTCTATCATGCCCATCGGAATCTCGGCGAGGACCTGCATTCGGTCGCGGTCACGGACACGTTGCCCATCCGCGTCTGCGCCGATATCCAGCTCGCACCGGCGGCGGACATTGAGAAAGCCCACGCCGCCATCATCCACGCCATTCAGAACTTCCTCAACCCCGCGATCCCGCGCCACCCGCTCGCCAATCTCACCGGTCGCCTGGCGGAGGAAATCTTCAGCGGCCCGCCGATGGTCAACGGCTTCATCCTCGAGGAAGACCTCGACCGCACCACCAGCGTCAGCGTCGTCCGCAGCTCGGATCTCATCGCGGAGATTCTGCGCATTCCCGAGGTGATCGCCATCCCGCGAATCCTGCTGAATCCCGTTGGCAGTCCGGAGGCGAGCGAGCATTGGGAACTCCCGGTAGCCGCCGAACTCGAGCCCTCGCTCGCATTCGCCGATGCGCGGCTGCATTTCTACAAGGACCTCATCCCGTTCCAGCCGGATCTCGCCGAAAGCCTTGCCGAGCTGGAAATCCTGCGCGCCGACGAGCTCCGTCGGAACGATTTTCCGGACGCCGAAGACTTCCCCGTGCCTGCGGGGACTTGGTCGGATCCAGCGGAATTCACCACCCTTCAGGAATCCCTCCCTGCCACCTACGGCTGCGGCTCGCGCGGCCTGAACCGCGACCGCTCGCCGGCGGCCGTCTCCAAGGCCCGCCAGTTGCAGGCGTTCCTGCTCGTTTTCGACCAGATCCTCGCCAACGACCTCAGCCAACTCGCCAATCTCCACCGGCTCTTTTCCAGCGATCCGGATCTCACCCAAACGCTCTTCCCGGGTACCGTTTCCAGCGTGCCCGCGCTCGCATTCCTGCTCAAGAAGCCCTACGCCCAACTCGTGGCCTCGGCCCTCGCCGAGCCGACTGCCGAACCGATCCGCCGTTCCGCCATCCTCGACCATTTGCTCGCCCGCTTCGGTGAGCGCTTCGCGGATGACGTGCTCATGAATTTCGGCCCCGCCGGCCTCCGCACCGTGCCCGCGGTCATCCATGCGAAGGCGACTTTCCTCGCTGAGCTGCCGCAGCTCGACGCCCGCCGCGCCCGCGGCCACGACCTCCGCGACATCGGCGGCATTTGGGACACCGAAAACGTTTCGGGCTTCAAACACCGGCTCGAACGGCTGCTCGGTTTCCCCACCTTCACCCGCCGCTCGGTCTGGGATATCACCTACGATTTCTATGAGGAAAAGGACGCCGACTCGGTCTCCGAGATCCGCTTCCGCATCGTGGATCGCAAGACGAAGCCTCCTCGAACCCTGCTCTCCGGCACCACTCGCTATCCGAACAAGGACGCTGCCGAAGCCGAGATGTTGCGGGCAATAGAGCTGGGCATGGAGCCGTCCAACTTCGATGTGAAGCAGGCGGTCGACGGCAAGTGGTTCGTCACCATCGTCGATCGCACCGTGCAGCCGGAAAACATCGTCGCGATGCGGAAGAAGTTTTTCCGCACCCGCGAGCAGGCCGTCACCGTGCGGGATCTCCTCGTCGACATCTTCGCCGATCGTTTCAGCGAGGAGGGCTGCTTCGTCGTCGAGCACCTGTCGATGTGGCCGCGGAGCGATGCCTGGCCGCTGCTAGCCGCGCCGCTCGAAGCCACGCCGGAATCGCCCGCCTCGTGGGATCCTTACTCATTTCACCTCCACATCGTCCTGCCCGGCTGGGGCGCGCGGCTCGGGGACCCCGGCTTCCGCGCCTTCGTCGAGCAGACGATCCGCCGCGAGCTACCCGCCCACCTCATCGCGCGGATCTGCTTCATCGGCCGCGAGCCGATGCGTGAGTTCGAGGAAAATTACCGCGCCTGGCTGACCGCACTTGCCACCGACGCGGCGGACTCGCCAGCAGTCCTCGGCAGGTTCATCGAATGTCTGGAGAACCTCCACACGATCTACCCGACCGGCACCCTTCACGACTGCAAGGAGGACGGCGACGAGCGCAATCCCGTCGTCCTTGGCAGAACTCATCTCGGCACCCAAGCCCCGCCCTAAATCTAACTCCAACCGGAGGCCCTACCATGGATTCCATTCCCATCGACCAGCCCGTCAAGCTCGCCACGCCCGTCCCAGGCTTCACTTTCTTCGCCGAGGATCAGGTCCTCACCGCGGAGCAGCTCAACCGGCTCATCCAATATCTCGACTATCAGGACCGCGCCAGCCGCGCCTGGCTGACCGGCTCCGGCATCGTCTGCGGCCTGCAAATCGCCCCGCCGACCAGCGGAAATTTCGTCGAACTCTCCGCCGGCTGCGCGCTGACCTCGGACGGCGATCTGCTCACGCTCGCCGACCACTGGACCTACTCGCACCTGCGTCCCTTCGAGGACAAGGACGCGAAATACGCCGCGTTCGAGAAAGGCCCGCCGCTCGGCGAACTCGTTGCCGCCGCGGACATTTCCCCCGGCGATGGCTCGGTCCCGCTGGCCGCGGACTCGCTGAATGACGCCGTGCTCGCGCTCTATCTGGAGAGCTACGTGAAGGAGCCGGACTTCTGCACCTCGGAAAACTGCGACAACCAAGGCAAAATCCAGCATCTCAGGCCCCGCCTTTTGGCGCTGCCCAAGGCCAAGCTCGATCCACTCCCCGGCTCGCTGGCGGATATCGCCGTCCAGTTGCCAATCCCGGCCTCGACCCGCGCGAAAATCCAACTCGGCACCATCGCCAAACTCGAAGGCGCGGACGGCCTTCAAAGCCGTTTCACAACCGCCATCGCCGTCACCCGCGCCGCCATTGTGCAAGCGGCAAAGGCGTTAAAAAAGCAATCCGCCGCGTTGGCTTCCCTCCTCGAGGGCGACGGTCTCGACTGGTTCGACAAACTCCCCGCCGCGCCGGATCCAAAGAACGAAGTCCCGCGCCTCCAGGATATTTACGCGTTTTACCGGGATTTCTGCGACGCCTTCGCCGAGTGGCACGAATCGCTCTTCGCCTGCGGCGGCGAGTGCGTCCCGACCATCGCCGCGCATCCGAAACATGTATTTCTCGGCACCCCCGCCGGTGGCGACGCCTTTCGCCATCCGTTCCGCCGCGCCGCCGCGCTCGGCGGTTGTGGCGACGGTCCGCGCCGCTCCCGCCTGCTGTGGCGGCGCTTGCGGGCGATGACGGAAGCCTTCATCGGCGCTCGCGATACGCTCGACAAACTTACCATCATTCCCTCCGAATGCTGCTCCGCGCCGCTCGGCAGGCGCGCGCTGCCGGCCTACTACGGCAAGGGTTTCAATGGCCCCTGGAACATCGACGCCGCCCTCCGCGCCGATCCGCGCCCGCCCATTTCCTACTTCACCACCAGCGACGTCCGGCTCGACGAGCACACCTGCCGGGAAAGCTTCTACCGCATCGAAGGCCACATCGGGAAGACCGTTGGCGAGGTGCAGAAATCGCTCGAAGCGCTCCGCCGGGACCACAATCTCGCGTTCCAGATCCTCGCCATCCAGATCGAGGACGATCCGACGTTCGCCATCCCGCGCCCGCATCGGTTCTTCGATTTGGAAACCTCATTCTACAACCAGCGCACGAAATTCAAGCTCCAGCTCCGCGACGTGGACGACTTCGCGGACAACCTGCAAACCGCCATCGAGGCCGGCCGGGCGCGAATCCCGACCGTTGCCCGCGACGGCGTCCCGGCTCCGGATGTGCCGGCCACCACCGGTGCCGCCGGCCAGATCCGGGCCCAGTCGAAGACCGCGCTCGATGCCATGCCGAGGCTGCTGAAGCACGTTACTTCCGCGAATTCCGCGAATTTCATCACCGCCTACACCGAGACGATTTCCCAGAGCCACATCGTCAACAAGAACATCGCCGCGATCTCCGGCCAGGCGCGGGTCAATCCGATCGACCGGATGGTCCTGCCGGAGAATTCCGCGAATTGGAAAATCCTCATCGACCGCTTCAACAAGCGCCGGGTGAAAATTGCCGAGCTTTCGACCTTCGAGAAATTCGTCAGTGCGAATCCCGGCCTCGAGCACCTGGGCGGCGTCCCTCGCGGCGGGACCTTCGTGCTGGTTTATTCCGCTTCGGAAAATGAGGCGCAGCGCATCGTGAAGGCGGATTTCTGCCTGCCCTATTACTCCTATTTCGACCTCAACTCGCTCGGCGAGGAAGAGCCGCCCGCCGAGCCGGAGGTCGCGACGCCCGAGGTCAAGTATCTGCCGCCGAAGTGGAAGGACATTTACACCTGGAACATTTCGCCCGTCACCGAAGTGGCCGTCGGCAAGCTTTTCGACGTGAAGGGCGCGCAGCTCGCGAACGCTCTCGACCAATCGCTCACGATCCAGGTGGACAAGCAGTTCTCCGCCTTCACCAACCTCGTGCCGCTTTTCCAAGTCAAGGAAACCGGCGTCGGCGGCCTCACCGGCGGCAAGAATATCCTGAAAGATCCGAAGCTTTTGGAGGTTCAGAACAACATCGAGCGCCTCACCCGCGACCGCGACGACCTGGTTCGCAAGGACGAGCTCGGCGTCGGCCCGGAGGATGCCAAGGTGCGCATCGCCGAATTGGAGAAGGAAATTTCCGCGAACACCGGCCGCGGTTTGGAACTAGTCACCGCGGAGGCGAAATCCGCCGGCACCGAAAATCGCGCGGTTGGCGGCGACTATCAGACCTTCACCCGCTACCTCGCCGGCAATGCCGCCGGGATCCAAAGCGATGAAGGCCGCAAGGCGCTCGGCACGGTTTACGAGAAGGCAACCGTCGGGAACACCGACAATGTCTTTATCGCGAACAACGTCGGCCGGATCGGCGCCATGCTGAAATTCTAAGGAACAGTCATGCACGTCATCGGCGAGATCCTGATCGAGACGCGCGCCGCCGGGCAAACGCTCGCGCGGCACCTGGATCGCGGGATCTCGGCGGCGCTCGAAACGGAACTCCCGATCCGCCTTGGCGAGTGCTTCGACCGCCTCGGCGGCGATCGCGAGCGGCGGTTCGGAGTGCTGGAAATCGACCTGGGGACGATGTCGCGAACCGACTTCGAGCGCGGATTTTCCGAGCGGGTCGTGGCCGCGCTGATGGCGAAAATTTCGGTCGCGACTTCCGTTCCGGGGTCGGACAGGCCACCGGCGGCCCGGCGCTTGGAGGCATGGATCTTCTTTTTACGGCACGGGTACTTGCCTTGGTGGTTCCCGGCTTCCCGCTGGCCGGAAATCGCGTCGCCGCGCGAAATCCACGCGGCCGATCCGGCGCGAATGGTCGCGGAACTGCGGCTCCTGGCGGCGGAAGTTCCCGCCGCAATGATCCGGCTCGCCCGACAATTTCCGACCGAGGATCTGGCAGCCATATTGGGAGTAACGGAGGCTCCGAATGGGCGGGAATTCTTGTCGCCGCTTCAAATGATCGCCACATGGCTCTTCCGTCAGCCAAACGGGGCAAAGACTTTGGACCGTCTTTTCACCGAATTGTCCCCCGCCGAGCGAAAAGTCCTGGAGTCCGCCGTTGGCCCTCAACCCGAAATCCAGCAACCGGAATCAAATCGGTCCGAGGTGACCCATGTCCCGCCAGACCATGAGAGTACCCCGGACTTGGAGCCAATATCGTTGGAGTTTCCCACATTACAGCCCGCGTCGCATGACGTCGTGGTTTCCGACGCGGGAATCTCCGTCCAAACCGCCGGGCTCATCCTGCTCCACCCGTTCATCGGCCGGTTGTTTCGCCATCTCTGCTGGCTCGAGGAAGCGGGTGACATCAGCTCGGATTTCCGCTGGCACGCGGTTCAGGCGCTGCAATTTCTCGCTCTCGGCCACTGCGGACTGCCCGAGCCGACTCTGGTCCTGGAAAAAACCCTCTGCGGCATCCCGCTTCACGAACCCGCGGAGTTTCCCTCGCTGAACGAAACGGTCACGACCGAGTGCGATCACTTGCTGGAGTCGGTCATCGGCCACTGGTCCATCCTCGGAAAAACCTCCATCGGCGGACTCCGCGAGTCGTTCCTGACGCGCCCCGGGCTGATGGTTTTTGAGGAAAACCGGATCGACCTCGCCGTCGAGCGGCAGCCATACGACATGCTTCTCGCGCACCTGCCGTGGCCACTCGGCCCGGTGCGGTTCAAGTGGTTGACGCGTCCCATCCACGTTCGCTGGACATGAAAGCTCCCGCCGCCGCAAAGCAGAGCGTGACGCCAGCGACAAGCGGCGGAGCGTTCTTCAACGGCGGTCGCAGACCGCCACAACCGACGTTTTTCACGACAGGCAGCGGATCGTTGCAAACGGCACTGACGGTCAGCCAGCCTGGCGATGCGCACGAACTCGAAGCGGAGAAAATGGCCGACCGGGTCACCGCCGGGCGTGACACGCCGTTTTTCCGACCCGCCGCCGGACTCCAACGCCAGGCGGAAATTTCCACGCCGGAGGAGCCGCGCGAAATCGACCGCTCGGTGGATGAGGATCGCTCGCAGCTTGAGGAAACGGAAGACAAACCGCCGGCGATCCAACGTCGGGGCACCTCGCATTCCGCCCCGCTGCTGCGGATTCCCTCACCCCGCCGCGCTGCGGTCAGCGGCCGCGCGGCCAGTGCGCGCCCGCTTCACCCGATCATTTCCAGGTCCGCCGCATCAGGCCGCTGCGGCGGGCGGGCGGCCCGTATCGATCCGTCGCGTGCCCGCGGTCCGCCAGCGGTTAGCAGCGATTTCGAAAACCAACTCCGCAGCTCGAAAGGCGGCGGAAAGGCGTTGCCGGCCCACACGCGCGTGGAAATGGAATCCTCCTTCGGGGCGGATTTCAGCGGTGTGCGCGTCCATGACGGCGCTGGCGCGGACCGACTCAGCCGAAACATCGAGGCGCAGGCATTCACCCACGGGCAGGACATTTATTTCGCCCGCAACCGCTATCAGCCGGCCGACCGCGAGGGCCGGCATTTGCTCGCCCACGAGCTGACTCACGTCATCCAGCAGGGCGGGGGCATCCGCGAGGGCGTCCGCCGCAGTCCGAAAATTTCCTCTGCGCCAACGGCGTTGCAGCGCTTCCCGACTTCCATCGCGGAGGCCCGCCAGGATATCAACAGCCTGGTCGAAAATCTGATTCCCGGATACGCGCTGGCCACCGTCCTCATCGGCTACAATCCCATCCTCGGGCAGAACGTCGCCTGGAGCGCTTCTGCCTTTTTCCGAGGCGCGGCGGGCCTCATCCCCGGCGGCGTCGCGGTGTATGACAAGCTCAACGCAGGCGGCGCGATCAACGACGCCTTCGCCTGGATCATGGGGGAAATGGCTGCACGGAATCTCACTTGGGGCCGGGTCAGCGGATTGTGGGACGCCGCCTGGGACCGCATGAGCATTTGGGAAGGCATCAGCGGCAACGTGCAGATTTTCTGCGACACGTTCAGTGGATTTTTCAGCGACGTGGGCGCCTTCATCGGCGCGGTGGTGGACCGGCTGACCGCGATTCTGAAGGACCTTGCGATCGCTGCGGTGCGCGCGCTTTTCGGCAGCGATGGCCCGGCCTACGACATGATCACGATGGTGATCGGCCAGGATCCGCTCACCGGTGAGCCGCGGACGTGGGTGACGGTGGATTTCCTGCGGGCGGCGCTGAATTTCTTCGGCTTCGGCAGCCACGTCGCGAAAATGGACGAGACCGGCCAGCTCCAGAACGCCGCGGATTGGCTGGACCAGCAGTTCGGCATCCTCTCCGGCGCGGTGTCCGGACTCGTTTCCGGGATCACGGGAATCTGGGATTCGCTCGGCCTGGCGGCCTTGGCGAACCCGCTGGAAGTGCTCACCCGCACGGTCGGCGTCGTCACGGGCTTTGTTAGAGCGCTGCTGGAATTCGTGGGAAACCTCGCGGCGAAGATCCTCGAGCTGATTAAGGAAATCGTCATTTCCTTGGCCCGCGAATACGCGCACCGCATCCCCGGCTACCGGCTCTTCACGGTGATCATCGGCGTCGATCCCGTCACCGGCGAGGGCGTCCCGCGGACCGCGATGAATTTCGTCCACGGTTTCCTGGAATTCGTGCCGAACGGCGCGGAAATCTATCAGAACCTCGCGGAGGGCAACGCCATCGGCAAGGCGATGGACTGGCTCACGGAGCAGGCGGCCCAGCTCGGCCCCACGCCCGGGGCCATCGTCCAGCGCTTCACCGAGCTGTGGACGAACTTCAGCATCGACGACCTGATGAACCCGCTCGGCGCGTTCGAGCGGGTGGCCGGAGTTTTCCTCGGCTTCATCGGCGATGTGCTGACGCTCGCCGGGCGGATCGCGCTGAAGCTGTTGGAAATCCTGTTCGAAGTCGTGATGGGTGGCGGCGGCACGCAGGTGCTGGCGATTCTGAAGGAGGCGCAGGGCGCGTTCGACACCATCGTCGCGGACCCGGTCGAGTTCGTCGGAAATCTCGTGAACGCGGCGAAGCTCGGCTTCACGCAATTCGCCTCGAACATCCTGGAGCATCTCCGAACGGGCTTGCTTGGCTGGCTGTTCGGCGCGCTCGAAGGCGCGGGCATCCAGATGCCGGCGACCTTCGATCTTCGCGGCATTCTTTCGCTCGCGCTGCAAATCCTCGGCCTGACCTACGCGCAGATCCGCCCGCAACTGGTCGAGCAGCTCGGCGAGCCGACGGTCGCCCATCTGGAGACCGCCTTCGAGGTCGTCCGCATCCTGCTCACCGAGGGGCTGGCCGGCATCTGGAGCCGCATCACGGAATTCCTCACCGTCAGCCTGCCGGACATGGTCATCGGCGCGATCCGGAACTTCGTGATGGAGCGCATCGTCGCCGCCGCCGTCACCCGTATCGCCTCGATGCTCAATCCCGCCGGCGCCGTCATCCAGGCAATCCTCGCGGTTTACAATACCGTGATGTTTTTCATCGAGCGGATGAACCAGATGATGGCAACGGTGCAGTCCTTCGTGCAATCGATCGCCCGCATCGCCGCCGGCGACATCGCCAGCGCGGCGGATGCGGTCGAGCAGACGATGGCCCGCACGCTGCCGGTCATCATTTCCTTCCTCGCCCGCCTGCTCGGCCTCGGCGGGATCTCGGAAAAAATCCGCGAAATCATCAAGAAGATCCAGGCACCGATCCAGGCCGCGCTCGGCCGGGTCATCGGCTGGATCGTGGCGCAGGCGCGGCGGATGGGCCGCGGCGTCCTGCAAGCGGGCACCGGCAACATGACCCCGCAGGAAAAGCTCGACCGCGGCATGGAGCTCGCGGTTTCCGCCGTGAATCGCTTCCGCGGCCGCGCGGTCGCCGAGGCCGTGCTGGTCCCGTTGCTGGCGGGAATCGCCACGCGCTACGATTTCCAATATCTCCGCGTCGTCCCGCAAGACGGACTTTGGGTTGTTTCCGGCAAGGTCAATCCGGGGGAAAACAAAAAGTCCGGCGCGAAAGTCGGCACCTATGCCGATCCAGAGAGGCTCTTAGTCGAGGCCCGCAATGCTGCCGCAGCCGAGGTGGGAGCCGGCGTGACCCCTGACCAGGTTCCGGCCATCGCCGAGAAGGTCCGAAGCGACATCTTGGGCCGCGGCGCGGAGAAAGTTCTTACGAAGCCAGCACCCGGCGGTGGGATCGCAGTCAGTTTCCACTTAAACAAAAGGTATTTCCCGGTCGGCAATCTGAGGCGCACCTTGGGCCGGGACCCTGCCCATCGCACGGTTCGGTCCGAAACGCGAATCCAACTCGTTTCCGGTCACCCGATTTCCAATCTATCTGAAATCCTGCCGCGAGAACTACCGGCGGGTGGGTTGAATCCGACCGTCCCCACCGGTACTGGCGGTAGGACCGGTGTGGTGGGCAATGAGATCCAACTGCTCACTTGGAACACCAGCCCGATGGAACGCACCGGCGGCAGCCACGCGGAGGCACATGTATCCGCCTTACTCAGCTCGGCTGCTGCCGCACAGCTTTTGCAATATGTGGAATCCATTGTGATTCGCAATTTTAGCTTCAGCGCCTGCACAAGCTGTTCGGACGGATTAATCGGATCGCTGCACAAAGTCCTCGCGGCCCAGCGGGCAGCGGGTGGTGTCGTGCTGAAACGTGCAGAAATTTATTGGACCAAGCGTTACGGCAACTCGAAAAAGTACATCCGACTAGACTCGACGTCGTGGACATACATCGAAAAACTTGCTGATGCCGGTTGGACGATCCACGCCCCGGCGTCGGCGATGCCCGATCCTTCCGGTGCGCCAAATGCCGTGGAGGAAGCGGCGCGGCGGAGACCGCTGAGTCAGCAAGTCGTCGTCATCGCGGGCACCATCCAACGTCAGCCGGATGAGGAAACGAGCGCGTCGCGTCCCGGCCGCATTCCCGGCGGCCAGACCGGGGAGCGCGATTTCCAACGCAGACTTCACGCCACCCGCGGCTCCGGCCGACCGCTGGAGCCAGTGCATCGCGCGTTTTTCGAGTCTCGTTTCGGCCACGATTTTTCCGCGGTGCGGATCCATGGGGATGCTCCCGCTGCGGATCTCGCCAATCGCATCCACGCGCTCGCTTTCACCCGCGGGCGGGATATTTATTTTTCGAATGACCGGTATGCGCCCGGCAGCGCGGCGGGCCGCCATTTGCTCGCTCACGAACTGACGCATGTCATCCAGCAGGGAGCCGCGCCGCCGTTGGCCGGATCCGTTTCACCAACCGAACCCGATACCGATATGAAAATACGACCCACGTTCCGGCGGTCCGCCCGTCGGGTTTCACGCCGCGCACCCGATGCGCCATTTTTCCAAGCGGAGGCTCCCGAGGCTCCATTTTTCACTCCCACCGCCGGCATCCAGCCGGAGCTCTCAGCTGAGAACTCCGGCAGTGAGCCCGAAAAAGAAATTCAGCCAAAGCGGGAGGACGAAGTACAGGCAAAACCGGAGGAAGAGGAATTACAGGTGAAGCTGAAGGAGGATGCCCCCGACGAGCCCGGCTGCTCCTGTGGTGGCACGCCCACCTAATCGATCCGCCCTTCCTTCTCGTATTCCCGGGCGATGGCCAGTTCGATGTCCCGCAGGTCCAGTTCGGTGCCGCCGCGGTCCAACGCCTGAAGGCAGGCATACTGGATGATGCCCGCGATGGCCGCGCCGGTAAGTTCGTGGCGTTTGCAAAGGGCCGGGAGGTTCAGGGAGTCGGGCAAGGTGGCTTGTTCCGGCAGCATCCGTTGCCACATTTTCAGGCGTTCGGCGGCAGTGGGTTTGGGGAAATGGATGACCGACTGGAAGCGGCGCAGGAAGGCCTCGTCGATGTTGTTGCGGAGGTTCGAGGCGAGGATGACCAACCCGTCGAAAGATTCTATCCGCTGAAGGAGATAGGAGACTTCCTGATTCGCGTAGCGATCATGGGCGTCGCGGACGCTGGTCCTTTTCCCGAACAAGGCGTCCGCCTCGTCGAAGAACAGGATCCAGTTCCGGTCTTCTGCTTTGGTGAAGATACGCGCCAGATTCTTCTCGGTTTCCCCGATGAATTTGGAAACCACCTGTGACAGGTCGATGCGGTAGACATCGCGGCCGGTGTGCTTTCCTAACAGCGAGGCGGTCAGCGTCTTGCCGGTGCCGGATGGGCCGTGGAACAGCGCGCGGTAACCGGGCTTGAGATATTTCCCCATTCCCCAACAGCCTAACAATGTTGCCCCATGGCGGATCCAGGTCTCGATCTCGCGGATCTCGGCGAGCGTCTTCGGGTCGAGCACCAGATCGCCCCACTCCAGCGCGGTCTCGATGCGTTGGGCGGGGAAATCCGGCCCCAACCGCGGTCTTTGCGTCGGGCGTCCCGCCACCCTTTCGAGCAGCTCCTCGCCCGCCACCAGACCGGCGGCGGACACCGGTTCGTCCGGCTGGTGGTGAGCCAGCAGAACCAATCGTTGGCGGGCGAAAATGTGGTCGTCGGAAAACAACTGCAGCGTCTCCAACCGTCCGGCGATGTCGTGGATGCCTAACAAAAACATCAGCGTTTCGAGCGTCGGCAGGAAAGAGCGCGAGTCGCCACCACGTCGGCCGCCGATCCGCGGATGATCGGCGGGCCGGGCCAGCGCTCCGGAGATCGACTCGTCCAGCAGGTGTGGCGCGAGGTGGGGTGCGACGGCCAGCGCGAGCGTGACGCAATCCCGTGCATCCAACTCAACGACGGGTGCCAGCGGACGGAAGGCATCGATGAGCGGGGCGACCACGAGATCTTCGAGCGGTGCCGGGGTATTACCGCTCTCCAGCTCGCGGACTCGGGCGGCCATTAGATGCCCGAGAGCGGTTAGGCCTTTGGAGATTTCACCGTGCATCCGGTCATCCAAGGTGAATGGCGGCGGGTTTCAAGCTTTCCCGTCGGGCGCTCCGGCGAGGAGGACTTGCTGGACACGGTCGCACTCGGCTTGGAAAGCAGTGTCATCGAGCTTGGGTGGGATGACGAGCAGCTCGTCGAAAATTACGGTGACGCGGCTGAAGGGTTTGGGAATCACCAAGCCGTCCCAAGTTTTCAAACGCCAAGCGGATGAATAAGTCGCATGAATCGGCACGATCGCCGCGCCGGATGACTCGGCGAGCTTGATCACACCGGCGTGGAAACTGTAACGCGGGCCGCGCGGGCCATCCGGGGTGATGCAGACGTCGAGCCCCTCCTTCAAGGCTCGCTTCATCCCGATCAAGCCCGCCACCGCGCGGCGCGACGACGAGCCGCGGACCGCGCCGATTCCGAACACAGCCACCGCGTTCGCGAGTATCGCGCCATCCTTGCTGGCGCTGGCAAGTACCACGGCTTTGCGGAATTTTCCACACCTCCGCATCCAGATCGGCGGGATGATGAAAATGCGGTTGTGCCATTGCGTGTAGATGACCGGCGGAAGCGGGTCCTGCGGGCGGGTCACGCCGCAGCGGTCCTCAACTTCGAAGCGCAGGGTCTTCGTCCAAATCCGCATGATCCAGCCCGCGAGAGTGCCGAGGAGTTCCGCCTTGCGGTTCCCGCGGATCTCGGTGCTTTTCGAACTCATCAGTTAGAGAAATCCGGCGGGGTGAAGGGTATCGACGAGGTATTGCTGGCGGGACATCAGCTCCTGATACATCGCGTGCGCCTGCGGGTCCGGCTCGCAACGCGACTCGGAGTCGCCATGGACCAGATAGCTGGCGATTTCCTCGAAGCCGAGCGGCTCGCCGCTTTGGTTGAAAAAGGCGACCGCCGCCTGCATCGCAGCGCCAACCGCGGCTCCCTGCCGGCTGGAAACGGGGACCACGGGCGTGCCGAAAACATCGGCGAGAAGCTGCCGCGTCACCGGACTAACAACCCCCGGTCCTAACAAGCGGATCTCCGGCGGATCGAAGCCCAGGTCGCGCAACCGGCTCATCGCGTAGCCGAGGCCGAGCGCCACGCCCTCCACCGCCGCGCGCGCCATGTGGGCGGGAGTGAAATTTCCCGGTGTAATCCCGTGCAGCACGCCCGTGCCATCCGGCAGCCGTGGAATCGATTCACCGGTGAAATATGGCAGGAGCATGAGCCCGTCGGCCCCCGGCGACACTCCCGCCACCATCGTTTCGAACTGCTGGGCGGTCCAGCCGTAGTGACGCCGCATGGCCTCCGGGACCAATGACGCGTTGGTTGTCGTGGCGAGACCAAGCCAAGTGCCGGTCGCGCTGCAAAGCGGCGTGATTTCTCCGCGATGGTCGATCACCGGCGATTCCCCCACGCCGACGATACCGCCCGCCGCGCCGAGTTCCACCGCCACCGTGCCATGCGACACGCAGCCGGCGGCCAAGGCGGCTAACAGCGGCGAGGCGCTGCCGGCCCCCACTTGCACCATCTCGGAAACTCCCCATTCACGGGCAAGAGCGGAGCGCAACAGGCCGCGCGGCAGACCCGAGGCCCGCACCGGCGGGAGCAACGAGCCTAACCGCGGATCGATGAATTCCAACAGCCCGGCGGACCACGTGCGCGTGCGGATGTCTAACAATCCAGTGGCCGACGCGCTGCCGGGCTCGGTCGCCCGTTCGCCTGTTAGCCAGTAGGCGATGAAATCCTGCGCCGTGAGCAAACTGGCGGTGCGTTGGAAATGGTACGGCTCGTGTTGTTTCAACCACAAGCACTCCGCCGCGGCCGATTCCACGCCCGGGGCTTGTCCGGCAAGCTCGATCAAGCCTGGCGCACCGCCGAAGGCCCGTGCGATTTCATCCGCCTGCCTCTTCACGGAAATATCGCCCGCGAGTTTGGCCGGGCGGATGATCCGGTTCGCCTCGTCGAGCAGCACCAACCCGCGTTGCGGACCCGCGACGCCGATCGCCGCGACTCGGCCTTTTTCGCCATTCAAAGAGGCCAGGCACTGCCGCACCGCGCGGTCCACGGCATCGATCCACTGCGCCGGGTTTTGCTCGCGGTAGCCCGCGGGCAGCCCCTCGATCCAATCATGCGGGATCCACGCCTCGGCACGGATCGCCGAGGATTCCAGATCCAAGGCCACGGCGCGGGTGCCACCGTGACCGATTTCAATCCCAAGGAAGTACATGATGGTTTTTCAAAATCCCGAAGCCGGGCCGCCGGACGAACGCCGTGAGTTTCGCCAACACAGCCACTTTGACAAGTCCCGCCATCCGGAAAACCGTGGGTGAGCTGGCGTTTGACACGTTTTGAGGATTCCGATAATCAACGCCCATGGACGACGACGAGCCGCATAAGATCTGGTTTTACTCGCGCGACGGCGAAAAGCACGGGCCGGTGACCTTCACCGACCTGCGGGCCAAGGCAAAGGATGCCAGCCTGAATCCGCGCCTCGACATGGTCTGGACCAAGGGCATGGACGAGTGGAAACCCGCAGGCGACATCGAGGGCTTGTTCAAACGACGCGCCGCCCCCGAGCCAGCGGTGATCCCTGCCGTCGTCCCCGCCACCGATCCCTATCAGCCGCCGCAGGAGGAAACGGTGGAAGATCAAATGGTCAAGCAAAGCAACTGGCCGGGGGCGCGGCGCCGGAGCTATCTGCTGTTGAGCTTGGTTTTTCCGTTCCTCTGGGCCTTCGTGATCGCTGCTGCAGCCGGGATTCTAACCACCCAGTTCGGCCCGGAAATCATGACATTCGCGGCGCCCGGCCTGAGCCTGATTCCACTGATGGTAATCATTTACATCTCGCTCAAACGGCTCGTGAATCTGGGAATGAGCCGCTGGTGGTTTCTGGGGAATTTCGTTCCGTTCCTCAACCTCTGGGTCGGCTACCGTTGCTTCGCCTGCCCCGCCGGATACGCCTTTCACAAGAAGCTCGACAGTGCGGGGATTTTTCTAGCAATCGTTTACTGGTTGCTGTTAGCCGTGGCTGTACTCGCTGTTGCCGCGCTTTTCGGAGCCCTGGGGTCGCCCGAAGTCCAGCGGCAGATCGAAGAAATCATTCGCACTGCGACTGCCCCCAAGCCGTGATCCAGCACTCCAAACAAACCGACGAACGCCGCGAGGCCGGTCCGATGGAATGCTGGTGCCTGCACGGTGCCGCCGGGATGGCGGCGGATTGGCGCAGCTTCGCCAAAAACCTGGCAGCCACCGGGATCGGCTCGCGGGCGGTGGATTTGTGGCGCTTTCTCGACTGCCAGCCGATGTCCCTAACCGAGTTCGGCATGGCTCTGAACGCCGATGCCGGCGGCGAGGTGTTCCGCGGTAGCAGCCGTGCTTTGCTCGGCTACTCGATGGGGGGCCGGCTGGCGTTGCACGCCCTGTTGGAAAAGAATCACCCTTGGCAGGCGGCGGTGATTGTTTCCGCACATCCGGGCCTGGAAAGTGAAAACGGGCGCGCTGATAGACGCGCGACCGACACGACCTGGGCAACTCGATCGTTGGCCGGAAACTGGCAGGAATTTCTCGACGCATGGAACGCCCAAACAGTTCTCGGCACCGCGCCGCTGCGAGACCGGCAGGCATCTGGCAGCCTGATCATGCGTCGCCGCGAAATCGCCCGCAGCTTCGTGGACTGGTCGCTCGGCGCACAGGAACCGCTGTGGGACCGACTTGGTGAGATTTCCATCCCCGTGCTCTGGATCGCCGGGGAACACGACCCGAAGTTTCTCGCCCTGGCCGAGCGTGCCACTTCATCGATCCCAAACGCCCGCCTCGCCATCGCCCCCGCGGCCGGGCATCGCGTCCCATGGGAAGCGGAACCGTGGTTCACACGCCGGGTTTCGGAATTTCTGAAATCCGGCAACTAGGATTGTCCTTGGGTTTTTGCCGGGGTTTCGTTAGTGGGTCGACTTGAGCAAGCGATGAAGATCCATCACACCTATCATCACCACGAGGAGCGGATCGAAATCGTTACCCAACTCGAAGGAAAGCCGCGGTTGGCCGCTTTGGGATTGTTCGCGGCGTTCGCGGCTTGGACGGTCATCGCGTTTAGGATGGAATCCAAGGCAACGGCCACCTGGGTACCGGGCACGCTGGCATTCATGGCTCTGGCGATCGCGCTGGGTCGGCTCATGTACCTGATCAAACCCGGCTCGCATGTTCGACTCCAGCTTCGTTTGCTAGGATTGCCCGTCTTTTCAGTTTTCATAGATGCCGCGAAATTCCACTCGATCGAAATCATCCGTGAAGATAGCGGCTCCGTGAATCTCCGCTTCGAGAATCCGGCGGGCCAGCCGGTTTTGACTATCGAGGGGTTCCCCGACGTGGAAAGCGCCGGACAGGTGGCCGCCCTGTTCCATCTCGACGAGAACCACCGCAAGAAGGCCGCGGACAAACTGATCGACGATATCGTCGTCGCCGAGCGGAGGAGTTCCCCATGGTTTGGCTGGGGGATCATCGTCGTGGCGTTCTGCCTCATTCCGGGCCTGGCGTTGATGTTCGGCGAAGGCATGGACGGACTTGGCACCTACCTCATCGTCGGGTTTTTCCTGGTTCTCAGCGCCGCTTACGGCACCAGCCAGGATTCCGGAATCATCGCCATCTCCAAGGGCGGCGGCTACATCGACCGGTGGGAGAGGAGACGCCTTTTCCAAAGAATCGAATATAGGCAATCCCTCGCTGGCGAATCTGACATCACCTTGTTGGGAATCCGTTACGACTTCCGTTATCTCATCATCGCGCTGCTGGTTCTCGGCCAGCTCTCCACCATCTATCTGATCATCCGGCGGAATGAAATCGCTGATAGCATCCGACACAAGAAAACCCAAGAGGTCATGGACCGATTCAATGACGAGGATGTTCGCAAAGGTGCCGAAAAGTTCCAGGAACTGCTGAAACAACGGAAAAGTCGGGCCGACGGACAGCAGGACGAGTGAGCTGAATTGTCATCGCATCGGGGTTGCGGCCCGACGGATGAATGTCCAAACTGGTGCCCTTATGTGGACCAACGTGCGCGAATTCGAGGACATCCGTTATGAAACGTCGGATGAAGGAAGCATTGCCAAAATCACCATCAACCGGCCCGAGGTGCGCAACGCCTTCCGCCCTCTAACCGTAAAGGAAATGCTCGTAGCCTTCGACCTTGCCCACGAAGACCCGAAAGTCGGTGCAATCATCCTGACCGGTGCCGGTGACCTCGCGTTCTGCTCCGGCGGCGACCAGAAAGTCCGCGGCCACGCCGGCTACATCGGCGAGGACGGCATCCCCCGCCTCAACGTGCTTGATCTCCAAAAGAAGATCCGCTCCCTGCCGAAACCCGTCGTCGCCATGGTCGCCGGCTACGCCATTGGCGGCGGACACGTGCTGCACATCGTCTGCGATCTAACGATCGCCGCCGACAACGCCCGCTTCGGCCAGACCGGCCCCAAGGTGGGCTCGTTCGACGGCGGTCTGGGCTCCAGCTACCTCGCCCGCATCGTAGGCCAGAAAAAGGCCCGTGAAATCTGGTATCTCTGCCGCCAGTACGACGCCCAACAGGCCCTCGAAATGGGGTTGGTGAACACCATCGTCCCGCTCGCCGATCTCGAAAAAGAAACCCTCCAGTGGTGCAGGGAGATGCTCGCGCACTCGCCGCTGGCCCTGCGTTGCTTGAAATCTGCGCTCAATGCCGATTGCGATGGCCAGATGGGACTTCTCGATCTGGCAGGCAACGCCACCCTCCTCTACTACATGAGCGAGGAAGGCCGCGAAGGAAAACAAGCCTTCCTCGAAAAACGCGCGCCGGATTTCACAAAATTTCCGCGCGTGCCCTGAACCACAATGCCCTAAGCATTCTTATCCAGCCCATATCGCTTCCTTTATCCACATGAATTCCAAAGCATTGGTCGTCTCTGATCGTTCCGAAGAACCGGGCGCACCAACAGGCTTCCGCATTCCTTGAAATTCCTTCACGCTTTGAACTGGCTCAGTCGAAAATTCTATCCCATAAGCGTCCAGCAATCCGCACATTCCCGCAAAGCTTGAAAACCAGATACCCAGACACGTTGTTCACATGAATCTGAGGCACGCCAGTCCACTTCGCTACCCTGGCGGAAAGGCCAGTCTCGCTGCCTTTTTGGAGGATGTGATCGACCTGAACGATCTGCGGGGCTGCCGTTACTACGAGCCCTATGCAGGAGGAGCGGGCGCGGCGCTTACGCTGCTCGAAAAGAAGGTGGTGGACGAGATCCACATTAATGATGCTGACCCAAGAGTGTTCGCATTTTGGAATGCAGTCCTGAACGAAACAGAGCAATTCGTCAAACGGGTGTTGTCGGTACCTTTGAATATCGAACAATGGCGGCGGCAGCGGGAGGTTTGTTCCAACCCTGAGTCCCATGAGGAATTTGACGTTGGATTCTCCGCTTTTTACATGAACCGTTGCAACCGCTCGGGCGTGCTTAGCGGGGCCGGCCCCATCGGCGGACTTCTACAGAACGGGAAATGGAAGTTGGACGCTAGATTTAGCCGCGAGGAGTTGGTGCAACGGATTCGGCAGGTGGGCGAAAAGCGCGGACAGGTTCATCTTTCCTGTCTGGACGCGATTGATTTTCTAAAATCCTTCCTTCCGGCCGGAAAAGCGCGCCGAAGAGCTTTCGTTTATCTTGATCCGCCCTACGTCAACAACGGGCAAAGGCTATACCTGAACGCCTACCGTCCCGAGGATCATGCCGGAATCGCCCGTTACCTGTCCTCTCAAAAGATCCTGCCGTGGCTGATGTCTTACGACGACTCACAATTGATCAAGGATCTTTACCGGGAACAACATATCTTCAAACTCCCCATCCGCTACTCTCTACAGGTGAAGAAATCGGCCGCGGAACTCATCATTAGCCCGCAACACCTGATTTTGCCACGCTCAGTGCGAGTCCACGGAATCAGAACTTCCTTCTTCCAGCCGGAGAATCCATCATGAGTCAACCGTCAAAACTTCCCGTTTCCGAACTCCATTTTGACAAGGCCAACCCTAGGTTGGTCGAGTTTGGCATTGATGAGAAAACACCGGAAAAGGAGATTTTGAAAACCTTATGGGAGGCCATGGATGTCATGGAGCTCGTGTTGTCCATAGCCTCCAGTGGTTATTTTCCCCACGAACCCCTAATTGTCACCGACGAAGAAGGACAAAACGTGGTTCTCGAGGGGAACCGTCGACTTGCGGCCTTGAAGGTGCTCACCACAGAAGGTTTGGCGAAAGAGAACAAGTGGGACATTCCGGAAATCTCCGCGGGAGAAAAGGAAGCTTTGAGAGAGGTTCCGGTCATCTTTCAGAAGCGTGAAGATTCATGGCGATACTTGGGTTTCAAGCATGTCAACGGACCAGCAAAATGGACGAGTTATGCAAAGGCCAAGTACATTGCTGATGTTCACCGGGATTACGGCGTGCCCCTCGAAGAGATTGCACGCCAGATTGGCGACGGGCATAAAACCGTCCAACGTCTCTACCGTGGTCTGATGGTTCTCGAACAGGCGGAGAAGGAGGGAGCCTACGATCCAGCCAACCGATACACTCCACGCATCTTTTTCTCACACCTCTACACAGGCTTAGATAAACCCGGCTTTTCGTCGTTCCTAGAACTTGCTCCGCAGGAGGCTGAAACCGCGACTCCAGTGGCTCACTCACGAATGAAGGAACTCCGTGAGGTGTGTGTTTGGTTGTTTGGAGATAAAAAAGAGGAGCAACCGCCGGTGATCAGATCCCAGAATCCGGATTTGAAAAACCTCGATGCCGTGCTCCAAAGCCGGGAGGCGCTAGCAGCGCTCCGCGCCGGAGAAGAGCTGAGCAAAGCCTACGAATTAAGCCGTCCCTCGGGAGCTGTTTTGGAAGAGGCGTTACTCGCAGCCAAACGTGAGCTGATGAGAGCTCGAGGCTTTATGCCAGAAGGCTATGATGGATCAGAATCTTTGCTCAAAACGGCCGGGTCCGTAGCGAACTTGGGTGAATCAATCTACGACGAGATGCTTCGCGTTCGGAGTGGTGGAGAGAAGCCGAAAAGAATTTCGGAGTAATCCAACGGCTGCTTTCATGGCTTTCAAACTACCGGACCGTCCGTCACCCAGGCCTAATCCGCACGAGCTCGCGGATTTCGCAGAATTGCTCGCGTTGGTTCGCGGGCGATGTTCCGCAACGGAGATCCAACGCTACCTCGGTCGGATTGATGACAACCACGAGAATATTGGGATAGAGGATGACGACGAACAGAACGAGATTATCTCGGACGAAATGATGACCGAAATCGGCTATCGACAGCATGCGTGTCCAGATGGTTATCCCTTTCGAACGGATCCCACTGGCTCAGTTTTGGAGCATCGTGTAGACACTGACTCCGATAAGATCCTTCTCTATCGTTACCTCCTGTTGGCAACTCGTCTCAAGATGCGGGAGGAGAAAATTCAGGCCGGTATCGATGGAACGCAACTTATGGAGGAGTTAGGTGCGGAGATTCTTCGCGCATACCTCGGTGGGGGGCGCGCCCGGTCAAAGGTTTTTGGAACAGCACGCCAAGGAGGTTTCGAAGAAAAAATCAACGATCTCTGCCGATCTTTTCGGGAAGGTGGCAGGTACCGCAATATCGATACAGGCGCACTTAACGCTAATGACGACGGACTCGACGTGGTCGGTTGGATTCCCTTCACCGATAGGCTTCCTGCAAAAGTTTGTGTCTTCGGACAGTGTAAAACCGGGACTTCATGGCGAGACCAAGTGAGCAAGCTCGACCCCCCTGGATTTGTAAAACGGTGGATGTCCGGAACCATCGTAGTCGATCCCATCAAGGCATTTTTCATCGCCGAGTCGGCTGATCGTGCTCAATGGAACGGCGTTTGCATTTACGGGGGCATTTTGTTTGATCGGTGCAGGATTGTCGATGTTTCAGGCGAATTGGACAGCGATCTATCTGAACGCATTCGGATTTGGACCGATGCGGCTACGAATAGGCTGATTGAATGGCAATGGTGCTGACTTCGATAGGTGAGGGGGCACGTTGCTCTGGGCTACCAGGCTTCACACTTACGCGGATTCGAAGGAAGTCAGGGCTCCATTTCCCCCATTTTTTTCTAGAGGCTGAAAGCCAGCCTCAAAAGCTCCCCATCGCCCTCAAGCACACCAGCGCAACAGGAATCCGCTGCTTTGCCGCCTCCACCGTCGGGATCACTGCGTTCATCGCGAAGGGGAAAGCTTTCCCCTCCTTCTCCACCGAGCCGACCCACCATCCGGTCTGCTGTTCCTGCCTGCCGACCCAGCCTGTCTTCGCGTAAATCACGGTCCCGTTCTTTTCTCCGTAACGGATCAGCGTCCTTACCCCGCCACCGATTCCGCGGAAACATTCAGCCGTCCCTTCGCCAACTTCGCAAGGAACTCCACCTGTCCCATCGCGGAGATCCGCAGCGGCCCGCTCAACCAGAATCGCTTTCCGATATCGCCACCGATCTCCTCATTTCCGTAGTCGAACTCTCCCCACTTCACCCGTATCCGCTCCACTCCAATCCGCCGCGCCACCTGGTGAAACACCGCAACGTTAGAAACCTTCATCGCCTCCCGGATCCACCGCGATCGACGCGTTGGGAATCTTGAACGTCGATGTCGGCAAAAATGGCGTCTCCGCCCGCTTCACGTTCCACACGTGAGCCACCCCCTGTGCCTCAGCCAGCACCACCAGCGTGCCTATCTGCTTCCGGCTCTCGAAAAAACTCCCCCACCCTGCTTCCTCCCGGATCTCCACCGCAGCCGCCCTCCCGGCGAAAATCACGACTGATAGAAAGATCCACGCGAGCCTTAAAGGCCAGATCATCGGGGAAAAATGTCCCGTCCTTACCATTCTCCAAACATCGAGGAAAGCAGCAGCACCGCCGATAACGCCCAAAGCCAAAACCAAATCAACCCGAAGCCAAACATCAGGACGAGGCATACCCCGATGCCAATCACGCCATACATCAACCGCTGCCTGCCCGTCGTTTCTGAAAACCATTCCAGCATCGTCTGAAATATTTGTTAGGGTGGTGTCGGCGGGAAGCTGCTGGTCCACTGGAAATGATCATGCGCCCATCGGGCACCACAACCTTTTCCTCCAAATCTTCCCGCCAGTAAAAATCCGCTGCGTTCAATCGCGGCCGAAGCTCATCACCAGCCTGAGCAGATACCAGAACAGCAGCGCCACGCTTGCGAACAGCGACAGCGAGGCCGCCACGTGCTGGCCGGGTTGATAGCGGTGGATCAGGTTGCTGGTGTTGTAGAGGATCGATGCCGAGGCGAAGATCACCATCACCGCCGAAAACCAGAGCCCGATCGAAATCGGCAGAAACATCGAGGCCACAATCAGACCCAGCGCGATGAACCCGCCGATCTTCAGCATCCCTCCAAGGAAGCTGAAATCTTTTTTCGTCGTCAGCGCCACCGTCGAAATACCGATCAACATCGCCACCGTGATCAGGCCCGCCTGCAGCACCAGCCCGATGTCACCGGTCATCGCCACCGCCAGCACGATCATCGGCAGGAAGATCACCGCCTCCGCCAGCGTGTAGAGCAGCAGTCCGGCGTATTGCATGCCGATCGAGGAGCCGTTAGTCGCCCACCGCTCCGCCACCCAGGACACGAGCATGAAGGCGCCCAGCACCAACAGCCAGGAGTATCTGCTAGCCCCTAGCAGCTCCAGCGCCTTGGACCCCAGCCCCATGCTGATGAACAGCCCTTCCAAGACTGCGAAAAGTCCGATGGCTCCCGCGAGGTGCCAATACGTCTTGCGGATAAAGGCCGCGCGCTCCGACTCCGGCGATTCGGAAATCGTTCCGACAACATAGGGATTGGTGTAATCATTCATGGCTGTTTTCAAAAACTTCGCGAGACCCTGACCGCTTTCTATCAATTCCACAATCCCTAAAAATCGCCAGTCCCCACCCAAGCGACGCCACCGGAATCGCCGGATCCGGCGGCGTGTATCCGGCCATTCCTGCAACCGACTCACTCCCGAAGCTCGTGAAATTCCGGATGCCGTGCGATGTACGCAGCCGCATAGCCGCAGATGGGACGGACCTTCCAGCCCTGCTCCCTCGCCTTTTCCAGCACTCCCTCCATCAGCCGTCCCGCCGCCCCTTTCCCCCGCAGCGCGGGATCCGCCTCAACGTGCGGCAGGATCAGCAGGTCGCCAACCAGCCGGTAATCGGCAAAGGCGAGCTTGCCCTCTTCCTCAAGTTCGAACCGGCTGCGGGCGGTGTTGTCGGTGATCGTTGGCATGAACGACCGATTGCCCAGTCCACCCCGGAGGTCAACCGCTTCATCCGGAGAAGGGAAATCAAAGTTCCGGGTGTTTCTCCAGCAGCCAGTCGTTCGCCGCCTTTTCGCCGAAGATCTTCGCGCGGTCGAAGTAGAGCAGCCAGTCGTTTTCCGGCACGGCGGAGGTTTCCATCAGCGCGGTGACCCGCTTGGAAGCCTCGACCATGGAGTTTTTTTGTAGCGCCATTTCCTCGATCCGCGCGCGGGCTTCCGGAGTGTCGATTTCTTTGAGGACTTTGCTCTCCAACACGCTCGCGACCAGCGAATCCACCATGAAGCCGCCCTGCTGGACTTCGCCGGCCAGTTGCAGTTGGAGGTCCCGGGACGATTGGACGGCCGCATCGTCACCGGCTAGCCCGGCGATTTCCCGCTGTTTTTTCATTCCGTCCACCAGGTTTCGCATCTGGATCACCAAAGGCTTGGTGGATTGAAAGAGCGCGGTCATCTTCGCTTGGAGTGGCGGAAATCCAGCAGCGAGGTAAGCCTCCTCGTCATTTTGGCAGGAAAGGACGGTGTAATCGCGGATGGGCTTGCCGGCGGATTGCGACAACGCGGCGAGTGCTTCGTCATTTTTCCCGAGATCGAAGAAGGCCCGGGCGGAGAGAGCGTCGACAATGCCGTTTTCCGGGTCGGAGTGTTTGAGGGATTCGAGGAATTCAAGGCGCTTCGCGGGATCACCGACGCGCCCGATGGAAGCGAGCAGGACCTGCGTATCGTGGGGAAACTTCTCCCTCGCCTCGCGCAGGAACGCGTCGTCGTTGCTAAGGCGGAATGCGGCGAGGAGCGCCGAGGCGGAGCGGGAACGGGCTTGGAGATAGTCGTCGATTTCCTGCCGGGTGAGCTTGGGGAATCCCGATTGAGTCGAATGTTTGACGAAGGCGCCGAAATCCTTCGCATGGCGCGGATCGCTGGCCGGCTTCGGGGCCCGGTTGACCGGGCGGGAGCGCTCCGCGGGAACGGTCGAAACCGTAGGGCTCGGCGCAGAGGGTTTCAGAAAGATCCCGAGTGCCACCAGCAGCAGAATGGCCGCGGCGATGTAGAGATTGTTTCTCGCGCTCATGGGGACCGGGAAACCGCACTCTATCCGTCGCGGCGGCTGGGCAAAGCTCAATTTCCCGGGCCGGTTGCGAAATGGGTCGATTTCGGCGGAGGGTCCGGGTTTCACTCCGCCCGTGACCGGTTCCACCCTGAAATCCTGCTTGCTCGCCGCACGGCCGAAAACCTTGCCCGCCGCCATCGTGCCGGTCTGGGCGGGTTGTGTGCTGGCCTGGAAACTGACGGGAAATTTCAATCTCGTGCTCGCGCTGTGCACGCTCGGCGGATCGATCGCCATCCAAATCGCGACGAATTTCTTCAATGACGCGATCGATTCCCGGAAAGGCGCGGACACGGATCGCCGGCTCGGCCCGACACGGGTGACGGCATCGGGGATGATGGATTCCAAAACCGTGATGCGCCTCGCAGGCGTGTTCCTCGCGCTCGCAGTCGCGTGCGGAGTCGTTCTCTATCAGGCCCGCGGCTGGTCGATAGTCGCCATCGGCATTCCCTCGATGTTCCTCGCCTATGGCTACACCGGCGGGCCATTTCCCCTGGCCTACCGCGGGATGGGCGAGTTGTTCGTGATCCTGTTCTTCGGCCTTGTCGCGGTCAGCGGCACCGTCTTCGTCCAGACCGGCACGTGGCCGCGCGAGTCGCTTCTGCTAGGACTGCAAATCGGCCTGCTGTCGTCCATCCTGATTTCCATCAACAACCTGCGCGACCGCGAGGAGGACGCGAGCACCGGCAAGCGCACGCTCGCCGTCCGCTTCGGCCCGAAGGTCGCCGTCGCGGTGATCTGGCTGGAGGTGAAGATCGCGGTGTTCTCCGGCCTCCTCTGGTTCGTGTTCGGGCTGCCGCCGCTGGCGCTAGCGGGGGCGCCGGCGTTCCTGATAGGCCTGCGCATCATCTGGGGCGTGCTGACATTTCCGCCGGGTCCCGCATTCAACCGGCTGCTCGCGCTGGGCGGCGTGCAGTTGATTTTATTCGCCGCCGCGTTTCATTTTGCCGCCGTCCGTTGACATGAATTTGATCGAACAAAAACCGCTGATCTCCCGCTACCGCCTGAAGGCGCGTGGATTTCTCAATGCCATTTCCAACCGCCGTTATTTCGACGGCGTGCTGATCCAAATCGACGGTGGCTACGGCTGCATCCATCCGTGGCCGGAGCTTGGCGATCCCACGCTCGAGAAATGCCTCGTAGATCTGGCGGGTCCTCGCCGCTGGCCGATCGTTAGGCGGGCGGTCCGCTGCGCGGAATACGACCGGGTGTCCCGCAATTTCGAGAACTCGTTGTTCGAGGAAATGGAAGTGCCCGCCAGCCACGCGACGCTCGCCAAGACGGATGCCCGGTCGATAGCGCTCGCGGCGGAAGCCGGATTCACGACGGTGAAACTCAAAGGCGGGCGCGATCTGGCGGCGGAGGCGAAGTTTCTCGATGAGATGGCCGGCGAGTTTCCCGCGCTGAAGTGGCGGCTGGACTTCAATGAATCGCTAACACCGGAACAAGCATCAAGATTCCTGCTAGGACTCAAGGAGAAAGCACGGTCAGCCATCGATTTCGTGGAAGACCCTTGTCCCTATTCCGAGACCGCGTGGAAGGAACTCCGGCGCTCGACCGGAGTGAAACTCGCGGTGGACCGCGAGGCAGCTCCCCTTTCATCCGCCGCCCAGGTGATGGTGGTGAAACCGGCGCTCGACGAACCATTCCTGCTAGGCGAGTCAGCCATCAGCCACAACCAGCGCGTCGTCCTGACGAGCTACATGGATCACCCGCTCGGCCAAACCTTCGCGGCGTGGGAAGCGGCCCGGTTGGAACTGCAATTCCCGGGACTTGTCGGCATTTGCGGGCTTCAAACGCACCAGCTTTTCGAGCCCGATGAATTTTCGGAAGTCCTCGGTCCGTGGTCGCCGGATTTCAAAGTCCCGGACGGCACCGGACTCGGCTTCAACGATTTGCTAGACGCCTTGCCATGGACACGGCTTTACTAACCAGCGATGCGTTCTGGAACGATCCCGCGCCTTTCGCGGCGGGAGAAATCCCTGATATTCCCGAGCTCGCGGGGCACGTGTTGTTTGAAACCTCGGGGAGCTCCGGCAAGCCGAAATGGGTCGCTCTCTCCAAACAAGCATTGCTCGCCTCGGCCGCGGCGGTGAACCGGCATCTGGCAGTGACACGCGAGTCCTGCTGGGGCCTCGCGCTCCCGCTCCACCACGTCGGCGGCTTCGGGGTGGCCGCCCGGGCTTACGAAGCCGGGTGCGGTTTTCAAAACTTCAACCCGCGTTGGGACGCGCGGGCATTCCGGGATTGGTTGGAACGAAACGCAATCACACACACCTCGCTGGTCCCGACCCAAGTCCACGACCTGGTCCGGGAGAATCTAACTGCACCCGCCACGCTGCGGGCGATCGTCGTCGGCGGCGGACACCTTGACCCTCTAACCGGCCAAGCGGCGCGCGATCTCGGCTGGCCGGTGCTGGCCAGCTACGGGATGACCGAAGCCGGTTCGCAGATCGCCACCCAGCGGCTCGACCAATTGCAAGCGCCCTATCAGTCCGCGCCGATTCCGTTGCTGCCGGTCTGGGACGCCAGGATCACTCCGGAGAACCTCCTCGCCATTTCCGGCCCAGCGCTTTTCTCGGGTTATCTATCAGGAAATGATTTTCCCCGTCGTGAATCAGAATGGCACGTCACCTCCGACCGCGCGATCCTCGAAAACCGGTGGCTCACCCCGCTTGGCCGGGCGGATGCGCTCGTTAAAATCCTCGGCGAACTCGTCGACCCCGAGACCATTGAGCGCGAACTGCTTTCCATCTCCCAAGGACAACTCACTCCGGACTCTTTCGCGGTCATCGCAATCCCGGACGAGCGGGCCGGCCACGGCTTGGTCCCTGTTTTCGAATCCTCTGTTAGCCCGTCGGTCGTCGTGGCCGTGCTGTCCCTCTACCAAGCGCAAGCGCCGGGCTTCCAAAGACTGGGGCCCGCGGTGGTGATCGAAAAATTTCCCCGCAGCGAGCTTGGCAAATTGCGACGAACCGCACTGGAGGCGATCTATCAGCGCGAATTCCCGGGCCGCGGCACTTCGCCCGCTTGAAGCCGGGGGTGCGGCATTTCCGGAATACCCCAATTTGGGGGTTGTCATCACGCCCTGCGTGGGGATAGTAAGGCTATCTTGATCAAATGGATGAAAGATTCGAAGCCACGATTTGGCACTGCGTATGCTGGCGACGGGCTGGCGGCACGCACCCCGTCACCCGTCAAAATACCCTGTATCCCCAACCACACCGATGATTCATCGCACCGAGGAAGGTCATTCCGCATTGCTTGAAGAAACCCTGGAAAATGGAGGCGGAGCCCGAAGGAAGCGAGCGGGCAGCGATTCACCCAAGCCCACTGATTTCGGCCTCACGGCCCCCACGCAAACCGCGAAAAACTACGTGTTGGACACCAATGTTCTCCTGCACGACCCCGCAGCCCTCGAACGATTCCAGGAAAATCACCTCTGCATTCTCGTCGACGTGCTGTCGGAACTCGACCGCTTCAAGTCCGAGCAAACCGAGCGTGGAGCGAACGCCCGCCGCGTCCATCGCCGCTTGACCGAGATGTTTTCCAACTCGGAGAAAGTCACCCGCGGCGTCGCCACCGAAGGAGGCGGCACCGTGCGCCTTGTGATTTATGATCCCGCGAGCTGCCCGGACAACTCGGACCTGCTCAACCGTTTCCACCGGGTTTTCCCTGATCGCGAGCGCGTCGATCACCGCATTCTCGCCGCCAGCCTGCTGCTCATGCAGTTCAACAAGGCACCCGTCGTCCTCGTCACCAAGGACATCAACATGCAGCTCAAGGCCCGGGCCGTCGGCATCGACTGCCAGGACTATCTCAACGACAAGGTGGATGCCCGCGAGGTTTCCAACTACGACGTCCGCCGGGTCGAGGTCGATCCTAACGAGCTCCACCGCTTCGCCAGCGCGGGGGAAATCGCCCTGTCCGAAGAGCGCCTCCTCGGCGTCGCGGTGAATGAATATGTCTTGTTAGGAGCGGGTGAGAAACAAACCATTCCCGCCCGCCTCGCCGCGGCCCCGCTTTTCTTCACTCGCAGCGGCGGCGGAGTC
>JAZKGW010000021.1:88135-151985 GCA_040385685.1 Verrucomicrobiota bacterium
CAATTTCCCCGAGGTCCTGAAAATCCCCGACGGTCAATCGCTCAAACCGCTCAACCTCGGCCAGCGCTGCCTGATAGACGCGCTGCTCAACCCGGACATTTCGCTGGTCACGTGTTACGGTCACGCCGGCACTGGCAAGACCCTGGTCGCCGTCGCTGCCGGCCTGCACGAGGTTTTCAACCGCAAATACAACGGCATCACGGTCAGCCGGCCGGTTGTCTCAATGGGCGATCAACTCGGCTTCCTGCCCGGCTCGCTCGATGAAAAAATGCGGCCGTGGTTGCAACCGATCCACGACGCGCTCGATCTGCTGATGCGCCCTAACACCCCACTGGGTCCTCGCCGCAAGCAACAGCAGAAGGCGGGTGCCGCACCTGCCACGATCAAGAAGCCCTACGAAGTTCTGATGGAGCAAGGCGTGCTCGAGATCGAAGCGCTCTGTTATATCCGCGGCCGCTCGATCCCCAACCGATTCTTCATCCTCGACGAAGCCCAACAGCTCACGCCGCAGGAAGCAAAGACCATCGTCACCCGGATGTCGCGAGACTCCAAGCTGGTGCTCGTTGGGGATCCGGCGCAGATCGACAATCCGTATGTGGACAGCCGCAGCAACGGCCTCGTTTACACACGCAACCGCCTCAAGGGCCAACCCTTCGTCGCCCACATCGCCCTCAACCGCGGCGAACGCTCGGAGCTGGCCGAAGCGGGCGCTCAGTTGATGTGATTATTCATTCCCGTCCCGTCTCCGCCAACCCGGCGGGGGCGGGATTTTTTTTCACTTCGGGACGAGTTCGCAAATCACCAGATTTTCGCCTTTCAGGCTTCCTGGTTGGAGGTTTGCCCGCGGGTCGAGTTCATGAGCAAGCGCCATTTCCATCAGTTTAAAATTCCCGGACGCGAGAAAGCTGTCGATGGCCTCCGGCTCGATCGCCCAGGTGAACGGCTCGTGCTTCACGCGCAGCCACCAGTCAATCAACCGGCTGTGGGGCCGGAAACCGGAACCGCCGTCCGGCCATCGGCTCATGAAACTGAAAATGACGCGCGTTCCCGGAGGCGCGCATTCGTGCAGTCTATCAAAAAGTGTCGAGACATCGTCTTCTGATAGATACATCAGCAGCCCCTCGATGATAAAAACCGTGGGCTTGTCCGCGCCAGCCGTAACAGGCAATTTTTCCCGCGTGAGATCCACCTCGCACAAGCGGAAGTTTCCGGGCAGCGGGATCAAGTTGTTGGCAAGAGCCGTCCGTTTCACCCGCTGGGTCGCGGGGTGATCCAACTCGACCACTTCAAGCCGAGCAAACTCCGTCGATAGCCGCATCCCCAGCGTATCGAACCCCGCGCCGAGGATCACGATCCGTTCGAATCCCCCTTCGATCGCCATCCTGCAGCGGTGCTCGATCCAGCGCTTGCGCCGCCAGTAATGGGCAATGATTCCCGGCAATGTCATCCGCTCTAACAAACGCAAAATGCGCCGGGCGTGGCGTTGGCCCGCACATGCGGCCAGACAGCGGTCCGACAGGTTGGTGGAAAGGAATATCCTGCAAAGTTCGGCTGCGCCGGGGGCCACCTCGTTGGATGGATTCCGTTCACCAGCCAGCAGGATCGTGCTGGCGGCGATCACCTTCGCGGTGCTGCTCGCGCTGGCCACCTTCATGGTGTTGCGCTCGCGAACGCGTCCCGATAATGAACATACCAATCGCTCGTGAACAGACCGGATGGATCATACCGTGTTTTCAAATCCAGCCACTCGCGGAACATCGGGTAGGCCACCTCAATCTGGGAAGGTGTGGCATACCGGTGATAAGTTAGGAAAAAACTCCCTCCCAGCCGGTTGCCGGCATCGATCAGGGACCGGAAGGTATCGGCAGTCCTAACGATTCCCTCGGGCGTATGACGGGTTCTCAGATTGAACACGACACAGGCATAATCGTCCTTGGCCCATGGCAGGAAAGAAACCGTATCGCGCCGGATGGCCCGGATCGTTCCATAAATCACCTCGGTTCCGGAATCGCCGAAGATTCCCCGTGCGGCAGACATGAATTCCAGCAGTTTTTCCCGGGGAACGTAGTGCTCGCCGATGACCAAGGTCTCCTTTCCGCGTTCGCCGGACTCGTGGGTGCGGTGGCTTTCCAGATAGTCCGCATAACTCGGGATGTAAGTGCTGAGTTGCATGGAGTCGGACCAGTATTGGTTGCCGTCCGTGGCCAGATAGTGCTGCGCGTATTGCCGGAAGGCCTTGCCCTTGTCCTCATGCGCCAGCTTGAGCAACTGCAGCCAACTCTCCGGAGAAAGGTCGGCGCCGACTTCCGGTTCGTCACGGATGGAACTAACCGGTTTGTAACAGGCGAACACCCCCCGGCGCAGAAATCCCTCGTCCTGGCCGTCGATGACGAACTGAAAATCCCCAAACAGGCAGCCTTCGCCGGCCCGCCGGAAAACCGCATTCATGGCATCGTCCAGATCGATGATGTCCACCACCCGCTGGACCCGCTGCCGGATGGAGAGTCGCAATGTTGCGGAGCAGATGATTCCAAACAGACCCAATCCTCCGATCACCAGCGAGAAGAGTTCCTGGTTCAACTTGCGGCTGCAAACCATCACCTCACCCTCCGCATTCAAAATCGTTAGATCCTCGATGTCGTCGCCGAGAGGCCGCATGAGCAGGCCTCGTCCATGAGCATTCGCTGAAATCGATCCACCCAGGCTGACCGAGTCCACGCCCGTCTGCTTTTGCCGGATGCCCCAAGCGCATCCGGAACTCGGCTCCATGGCGTGGCTGGCCGCAATGATCGCCGGCCAATCCGCACCGGCCTCAATGTGCAGCAGGCCGCGCACCGGGTCCGTCTCCAGGACTGCGTTGAGCGCGGTCATGTCGATGTGCGCCGATCCGGTGGCAAACTGCTGTCCACCCATCGCATGACGCCCGCCTGCAACGGAGATCTTCAATCCCCGTCGACGGATATCCCGCACGACGCCCGTCAATTCCGCCAGCGTCCGTGGCTGGTGGACTTCGGCCACCCTCGTGGCATTCAACTGCGAATGGACGTCATTCAGGACAATACTCATCGGCTCGGGTCTTGCTGGATTCGAGTTCAAGCCTCGTGCGGGGAAAAGGAAATGCCATGCGCCGCAGCGACGGGCGCACAGGTGAGTTTGCCAGCGATGACATTGATACCGCCTAACAATTCCTTGCGAGTCTGGCAGGCACCTTCGAGTCCCTTGTCGGCGATGAGCATTGTCCACGGGTGGGTGACATTGTTGAGTGCCTGGGTCGCCGTGCGCGAATAGGCGCCAGGCATGTTGGCGACACAGTAATGGAGCACGCCTTCTTCAACGAATGTCGGGTGATCATGGGTCGTCGGCCGCGTGGTCTCGGCACAGCCGCCCTGATCGACCGCGATATCCACAAACACGCTGCCGTGTGGCATGAGCCGGAGCATTTCTCGGGTAATGAGCTTGGGGGCCTTGGCACCAGGAACGAGCACCGCGCCGATGACCAGATCCACCCGCGGCAGAAGATCCGCTAGATTCGCCTCGTTCGAGTAAACGGTGTGCGAGCCCATCGTGATGTCGAGAAATCGCATGCGCTCGAAATCCACTTCGAGGATCGTCACATCCGCGCCGATGCCGGTGGCGACGCGGGCGGCATTCAAGCCGGCGGTGCCGCCTCCGAGAACCACGACCCGGCCAGGAGCCACGCCGGGCACCCCGCCTAACAACGACCCGCGGCCACCGCAATGTTTCGCAAGGTGATAGGAACCGACGATGGCGGACATCCGCCCGGCGATTTCACTCATTGGCTCTAACAACGGAAGATGCCGGTTCACCTCGATGGTTTCGTAGGCGATGGCGGTGCAGCCGGAGGCCATCAGGCTTTCGGTCAGCGATTTGTTAGCTGCGAGGTGGAGATAGGTGAAAAGGATGTGCCGCGACTCCAGCAGGGCGACCTCGGACGGCTGGGGCTCCTTCACCTTGACGATCATCTCGGCCCCGGCGAAGACGGCTTCCGCGCTGTCGAGGATTTCCGCGCCGGCGGCCTGATAATGTGTGTCAGGATAGCTCGCGCCGTCACCCGCGCCGCGTTCGACGAGAACCCGGTGACCGCGTTTCACCAGCTCGGCCACGGATCCGGGGACCATGCTCACGCGGTTTTCCTGAGTCTTGATTTCCTTGGGGACGCCGATGTTCATGTGCCAGACAGCCTATCCCGGCCGGCCGGGAACGCGATGCCAAAGCTCACTTCCCGTGGCGAAATGACCTTGGGCAGCGCGTTGACAGCCGGGGGGCGTCTGCATCATAAAAACCCATGGTTTTGTGTCGTGGTTTTCTGGCCCTCGGGGCCGCGGTTTTGTCACTGGGTTGTGCAGGCATGCAGAACGGCGCAAACTGGCAGGCAGCGGTCAATCGCCAGGCGGGACAACTCGGTTACCGGAACTGGATCGTCATCGCGGAGGCTTCTTTTCCGGCTCAAAGCCGGCCTGGAAGCCGCCAGGTGACCGCACCCGTGGACGTTCCGGAGGCCCTCGACTATGTGCTCAAAACCCTCGAACAAACCGAAAACGTCAGGCCACAAGTCTATGTCACCCGCGAACTGCGCGCGGTGGAAAACGATTTCGCTCCGGGCATCGACGATCTTCGCAAACGTCTCCAGGTCGCACTCCATGGCCACGAAACCACCGAACTCGAGCAGCAGTCGTTGCTGACCCTGCTCGACGACGCCAACCGCAGTTTCGACGTGCTGGTCATTCGAACCACCACCGCGCTGCCCTACACCTCGGTTTTCCTCGAGCTCCAGCCGGGATACTGGGATGTCGATTCGGAAACCCGCCTGCGCGAGCGGATTGAGCGGGAACGCATGCAAAAGATCGTGCGGCCGTTCTAAGATCGTGCATTCTCTCCGCGTGAGCCGCAAAGTCGAAGATCTCCGCCAAGAACGTGAAGCAGCCTGGGTCGGCGATGCCGTCCTCGCCCTGTTTGCCCGCCAGTTTGTCCTCCGCGAACGCAACGCGATGGACGGTGAATGGTTCACCCGCCTTACTTCCAACGATTTCCTCAGCGCGTTCGGCAACCCAACGCGGGTGGAAGCCTCGATCGGCAAACTCTATCAAACGGACGGCCTCGACGCCGCATTCTCCTGGATGGATGCCGAACTCGTCCCGCTGTTCCGCAAGCAGATCGCAAAAAAGGGTTAGAACGTCTTTCCAATGGCCAACGACTCACCGCGGTGGACTTTGGAAAATCTGGTCGATTTCGAGCAAGCGCTCGCAACATCCACCGGCACTCCGCAAGCGGTTAGAACCGCCGTCGTCGCTGCCAGCCGGGGACTCGAGGGTGCCGCCGCCCGCCGCGCGGGCTTGCGAATCTGGCTGGCGGAAATGAAGGAAACCGCCGCCGGCAGGAAATTTTCCGCCGCGCTGTCGGTCGTCGGTGGCGGCTTGTCGCTCGTCACTTTTCTTGCCGGAATCTCCGCCGCTCTTGGAATGTTAGACCGCGAACGCGGAGGCATCAACGTGACGCTGTTCCTAGCCATCCTGATCGGCGGGCAATGGCTGATCCTCGTGGTTGCGTGCTTCGCCTGGCTGATGCGGCGGCGCGCGGCGGAGGGATTCAGCGGCGTGCAGGCGCTGGCCGGGAAACTCGCCCGCCGCCTCGCGGGCGATCGCAACGACGGGTGGTGGAACCGCCTGATGGATGGCGGCGGCGCGCCTCGCGCGGCGGTCTTGTGGCGGCTCGGCCGCTTGGCTCAAGCGGCGGGGATATTTTTCAACATCGGCATCCTCTGCGGCCTCACCGGCCTCGTGCTGGTGAAGCACGTCGGCTTCTATTGGGAAACGACCACTGAGCTCACCATGCAGATGATTCTGCAAATAGGGGTGGGTTTTCTATCAGGACCGTGGAGGGACTGGTTGCCCGGCGCGGTCCCGGACGGGGATGTGATCGCCTCAACCTGCTGGTGGCCTGGGAGAACGGGTGGACTGCCACCCGGACCGTCCGCATGGTGGGAATTTCTGCTGATGGCCACGCTCGTATGGGGGCTGCTGCCGCGGGTCATCCTCTGGCTGCTCGCATGGCGGGCCGGACGTGGCGCTTTGGCGAAGCTGGATTTCCAAGCGCGCGGCCATCGCGCGTTGTGGCGTGAGATCACCGGCACTGACCGGGTGGAAGCCGACGAATTGCCACTCGACGGTGTGCTCGTGCTCGACGTGGGCGGCAGCGGGCTAACAGGAGAAGCGCTCCGCCCGTATTTGTTGCGCCGGCTGCGGGTGCACCCCGCCGCGTGGCTGCCGGTCGCCGTGTTAGACGCCGGGGCCGAAGAGGAAGCCGCCCGCGCGCTGGCCAAGGCTCCCGCTGGAATTGTCCTGCTGGCGGAAGGCTGGTCGCTTTCACCTGCTAGAATGGTCGCGCTGCATGCCAAGGTCCGCTCCAGCGCGGGTGCGGAAACACCGGTCAAGTTCCTCGTGGCCAATGTAGGTGCCGACCTTCAGCCCGCGATGCCGACCGCAGAGGAACGCCGCGAATGGACGCGTTTCGTGGACTCGCTCCGCGACCCCGCGGCGGAGGTTTTCTTTTTCGAATCCCCTCAAGCCGGCTTGTAAAGTTCCGCGAATACCATCGTGCCGGTCGTCGTGTGCAGGGTGCTGACCACGATCACATCCGCCGTGGAACCGATCTTGGCCGCGGCGTGGTTGGCGACGATCATGGTGCCGTCGGGCAAGTAACCGACGGCTTGGTGGTCTTCTTTTCCGGGACGGACGAGCGCGATGCGGATTCTCTCGCCCACCACCACGTCGGGTTTGAGCGCATCGTCGAGTTCATGGATGTTGAGCACGTCGATTCCTTGGATCTTGGCAACTTTCGCGAGATTCTCATCGACTGTCATCAGCCTGGCACCGAGCAAACGGGTCGTTTCTATCAGGCGTGTGGGTTGGATCTCCGACTCTCCGTTGGCCGTGGTGTCATGGATGGAAATCTGAATATCCGGCGCCTTTTGCATTTCCTCCAGGCTATCCAAACCCCGTTGTGCCCGCTGCCGGTCGGCGTTCGAGCCGACATCCGCTTTCGTCTGCAAATCATCGAGCACGAAGCGCGGGACAATCAAGCGCCCATGAAGGAAGCCGGAGCGGAAGATCCCTAACACCCGCCCGTCCATCACCGCATCCGCGTCCAACACCACTGGCTGGCCGCTCGAGGAATCCTGGCGAAACCGCACGTAGGGAATGATGAAGGCGAAATCATCGCGGTTGCTACGCAACGCCAGCACCGCCCCCAAAAAACCGAGGCTCGCATACAAAGTGACATCGATGGTTAGGATCAACGCGCTCACCAACACTTCGATTTGCACGGCGGAGACTCCCTTCCCGTCCTGAAGCTTGTCCTGAAACGCCAGTTTCACCAGATTGGAAATCTCCACCCGGGTCAGCAACCATGCACAAAACAAACCAACGCCAAGGCCGAAGCTGGCGGTGGAAAATCCCCTCAGCGTGAAGCCCTTCATCAAGGACTCGATCCAGATAAACAGTCCCGCAACCCCGAGTCCGCCGAGCAGGCCGGTGCCGATCGAGATGTCGAGCGTGCCCTTGGTGCTCAAGGCGATCGCTACGCCCGCGGCCTCGCAAACCAACAGATAGGTAAGACGCGCGACATTGACTGACGGATTGGAAGGCATGGAAATTCTGGTGCCCCACCCTTCCCGACTCCTCCCGTTTCAGCAAGACGAAAGCGGCAGTTCGAGCCACTGCAACCCGGCCGCGGGTTCACTCCTGCTCGTCCGCCGTCGCCTTGATGTCGGTCAGGGCGGCGATGAAATCCCCGAGAATCTCGGCGGGGACCATGACGGTGTCACGATTTCCGCCAACGTCTTCGGTGATCTTCACGACCATGCCGCGCGAGTTCTGTTTGAGATCGAGATAAAACGTCTTCCGATCCGCCAGGATTTTTTCGGTATGTAATAAATCACTATCCACTTTGACCTCCGGTGTTATTCAACCCGTCCGTAGAGTCGATAACAGACTTTGGATGTCAATTGAAATCCTTGACCCGGCGCGGCCCGCATTGTGCCATCCCGCACCGCTCCATGCGTGACCTCCTTCCAACCAACCGGCCCGCGCTGGTGCTAGCGCCGATGCAAGACGTGACCGATCTGCCGTTCATGCGGATCATCGCGCGGCGGGGTGCGCCGGACTGGTTCGTGACGGAGTATTTCCGCGTCCACCCGGAGTCCTGCCTGAACCGCTACATCCTGCGCTCGATCGTGGAAAATGAAACGGGTCGGCCGGTGTTCGCGCAGATGATCGGCCGCGATTTGGAGAGCCTCGTCCGCACCGCGCGGGAGCTCGCGAAATACCCGATCGCCGGGATCGATCTCAATCTCGGTTGTCCCGCGCCGATCGTCTGCCGCAAGGACGCCGGCGGCGGACTGCTGCGCAACCCGGAAACCGTCAACCGTTTGCTCGGCTCCCTGCGCGAGGCAATTCCCGGGAAATTCACGGTCAAAACGCGGCTCGGCTACACCACCGACGATGAGTTTCCAACGCTGCTAGAAATATTCCGCAGCCACGCCATCGACGGACTGACGATACACGGTCGCACCGTGGTCGAGCGCTACCAGACGCCGGTCCATCCCGAGGGGGTGCGCGCAGCCGTGCAAACGATGCCCTGCCCGGTAATCGCCAACGGCAACGTCGTCGATGCCGCAACCGGCATGACTTATCTGGCACAGACCGGAGCCGCGGGCCTGATGATCGGCCGCGGTGCGATTCGCAACCCGTGGATTTTCTCCCAGCTAACAGCCGAGTTCGAGGGAACCTCTCCGCCGGCACCGCGCTACCGCGACTTGTGGGATTACGTCCTCGAGCTCTACGACGAGATCGCCCGCGAAACCCCGAAGTTCAACCCCCTCGCCCATGTCCAGCGGATGAAGAAAACGTTGGCCTACATCACCCACGGGCTCGACGGCGATTTCGAATACGACATGCGCCGCGCGCGGACACCCGGGGAGTTCCAGGACATCTGCCGCACCCATCTCGACCACGACCTGCCGCTTCCGGCCAAACCGCCCGTGGGCTCCAAGCTGTTCTGCGGGTTTGAAGCGTTAGGGGCGGCGGAAAATCTCTTTCCTCGCTGATGGAGTTCCACTAGAAACTCGCGCGGTTGGCAGCGAAGTGTTCGTTGCCGGACGATCCCGATATCGATTCATGAACCCGAGCGTAGCCGCCGCAATTACCATGCTTGCCATTTCCCTGCCCCTGGCGGCCGTGGAGATGACCACGCGGCTGGTCATCATGCGCATGCCGAACAGTGAAACGACAGCCGTCCGGGCGGCACTCAACGACGCGGGTGCGAACCCCGAAACCATGGACGCGGTGTTGAAGCGGCCCGGGGTCGGCGAACTCGCCAGCTTCCAGGAAACCGAACCGTGGCGGCATGAGGTGGGATTTCTATCCAAGGAGATCGGCGGTATCACGCTGGAGGGCGAGCTCCGGAAATCCCTCGGCGTCCAACTGGGCCTCGTGGACTCCGACGCGGGACTCGGCGTCGATGAAACGCTTTCCACCGACATTACCTGGCAGACCACGCCTAACGGCTACCGGGAGTTTGAGAACCGTGGCAACTGCATGATTGCCACGCTCGGGCGCTGGCAGGAACGTGCATTCTGGAGCGATGCGAAGGATTCGCACATGCTGTGGCAGTTCGTGACCGCGGGAGACGCGCCGGATGCGGGCCTAACCAAAGGCTACGGCTCGAAGGAAGCGGTTTGGGTCGAGATGCGGTGGTTTAAAACCACTATGGACGACGCGGTGAAACTGAAACTGTCCAAGCCGGAGACCAGCGGGAAAGCCCTGGAGTGGCTGGCCGGACGGGCGAAGCTTTGGAGGCAATGCGGGTTCCGCGTAAGGCCGGGTGATCCGGCGTCGTGGCGGTCGTCGCAAGCGCTGCTGAAACTCGACAAGGGCTCGGTCGTCACGATCCGGGAGAGCTTTTACATCGACGGCACTTTAACAGAGTCAGGCGACCAGTTGAAAATGGCCTGGAAAGCCACGTTGAAGAAAATCGACGCGGAACAAGGAACCTCGATGGACATCGCGGCAACCGTAAAACCCGGAGCCTGGGAGTTCAGCACGGTGGAGGGCTTTCCGGATGCGAACGTCCTGGCAACTCGCTTGGTTAAGGACTGAAGGCTTCGCGGTTAGAAAGGTGATCCGGATTCAGCGGGTGTGAAAACCGATCTCGCGTTTGGGCTGGGCCTGGGCGCCGGTGTCGGTGGAGATCAGTTGTTTGATGGCATCGAAGACGAGTTGGAACTGCTGGTCGTGCTGGGCGTATTTTTGTTCCAGCGCTTCGATTTTCTCCGCGAGCAATTCGTTCGAGTCCATCAGCCGGCGGAGCTGCACGAAGGTCCGCATGATGGCGATGTTCACCCCCACGGCACGCGGCGAGCGGAGGACGCTGGAGAGCATGGCGACGCCTTGTTCGGTGAAGGCGTAGGGAAGGTATTTCCGGTGCTGGCCGCGCTTTAAGGTCACAAATTGTGATCTTAAAGGGAGTGGGGCGGAGTTTAAGGTCGCAGATTGCGACCTTAAAGCAGGGTCCGCACTTTTTGATGTCACAATTTGTGACCGCAAAACTTCCATTTCATCCTCAGTGAGTTGAAACATGAAATCGGCTGGAAAGCGATCAAGGTTTCTCTTTACCGCTTCGTTCAGACGCTTGGTGTCCACCCCGTAAAGTTCCGCTAGATCGGAATCGAGAATGACCTTCTCATGGCGGAGATAGAGGACGAGCGGGGCGATTTTCTCAGGAATGAGCAATCCGTCGGAATCGACGACTTTCCTGGCTGCTGGAGCTTTCTTTTTCGCGGGCATGGGATCGAGGGTTGCAGTTGGATCTATCAGATCTGAGGACGTTCATGGAGCTGCCCCATTCTGTAGGCTTCGATGAGCTGGAGCAATAAGTCGATGATGGTGTCGATTTCACGGCCTTGTTCGGTATCGCCGACCTTGCGGGGTTGGTCGTAGCGGCGGAGCTCGGTCATTTTCGGAATGATGTCGATGCCCTCTCTAACGGCGGTCTCGGGGTCGGGAAACGTGTGGTGCTCGGCAAGCGTCTCGCCTTCGGGCCCAAGGATGAGGGTGTAGCCGCGGTCGCCGTAGGCTTCGGAAAACGCGCCGTCGATGGTGACGGCATTGCCGCCGCGCTTGAGGGGATTTTCTCCCAGATCAACTTTCACCGGGACGTGGCCGTTGACGAGCAAGCCGTCTTTCATGACGCCCATGTCGCGGGCGATGCGGTCGCAGAACGCGGCGTCGTGAACCCAGCGGAACCATGGACCGGCGGCTTCCTCGTGGGTCGATTTGTCCTCGATGAAGTAGGTTTCGAAGGTAGCCATGCGCTCCTTGCCAAAGAGCGGGGAGAGCGGGCCGGCCCACAGATAGTAGAACCAGTCCTTGTCGCTGGCAGAAGCGCTCTGGGCGCCGGCGCGGAAGGCGCGTTTGATGACTTTGTTGAATGCAGTGAAGATTTCCGGGCCATGCCGGGCCTCGCCATCGAAGTGGAGCGGGAGGTATTCGCCCTCGTCGTCCACCGGCAGGCAGGCGTGGAAGATGACGGCGCGATCTCTAACGAGCGCCATCTGGCCGTAGTCAGCCATCCAGCGCATCTGCTCCCACAGCCGCGGCGAGTTGGTGAAACTTTCCTCAAGCCGGTGGATGCATTCCTCCTCGTCGTCGCTCAGCCGGTTAGGGTCGGCGGGATCGATGGTGGGGAGAAACGTGTCGCGCAGCGGATAGGATTTCCCGTCCAGCTCGAGCGTGTGGTTCTCGAAATTGATTTTCCGCAGGATGTTGCGGTCGTCCATGTTCCACTCCGGGTGGCGCTCGATGGTCTGGCCTTCGAGCTTGAACTGGAGAATGGCGATGGCCTTCTGCATCCGGCCGACCACTCCACCATCGCGCTTGCCGCTGCGCTTCGCCTGGAAGCGGGCGGCGGGATCGTCCGGATAGACTTTGAGCGCGAGGACCTCGATCGCTTTCGTTAGAAGCCCGTAGCCTTCCTCGATCTGGAACATCCGCAGGTAGCGCAGCGAAACCCGCAGGACGGTGGCGATGAGCGCGCGCTGGCCGAGGCAGGCACCCATCCAGATGGCGTCGTGATTGCCCCAGACCAGCGAGACGTTTGGCTGGTGCATGAGGTAGTCGATCACGCGGTCGAGACGCGGGCCGCGGTCGCCGAGGTCGCCGGCGACGATGAGTTCCTCGACAGTGATGTTTCGGATGAACCGCGAGGCGCTGCGGATGAGATCGAAATCCAGATCGAGCGCGATGATTTCGCGGATCTGGACATCGATCATCGCGGGGTCGTGGCCGCCGGCGGGATGGTTGAGGAGGGCTTCGAAAAGTTCGCGCTGTTCCTTGGGGGCGAGCGCCTTCACATCCTTGCGGCGGCGGGTGCGGATCAGCGCGCGGATGACGGTGAATTGGTTTTCAAGAGTCGTCTTCACCCAAATTTCGCGGAGTTGCGGATCGGATAGAAGCTCCGCTTTTTTCAAGCGGATGCACTCGGCCGGGTAGTAGAGGACGTTCATGAACTCCTGCAATTCGAGCGGACTCATCTTGTCGGCGAACGCTTGCACGACAAGCGGGCGCAAGCGACCGCTGGCGTTGTTGATGACGTGGCGCAGTTTCTGGTTCTCGCCGTGGATGTCGGAGATGACGTGGATCACGCCTTTCGGCAGTTCCTTTTTCGCGCGCAGCGCGGCGACTTCCGAGGCGGCGGACGAGACGGTGGGGTACCGCTCGGCAAGAATGCGAAGGGCTGCGTTTTTCATGGGTTTGTCGGATGGGGGGAAATGAACAGGCGTCGGCTATCCTGCAATTTCGGCAGTGGACTGCTAGCAAATTTCCGGAGGTGAGACGAGGCGGCCGACGGATTCTATCTCAACAAAAAAACGCCCGTCTCCCTCGCGGGAAACGGGCGTTGTGAATTTCGAAATCCGTTCCTTACTTCGAGGACGATGTGAAGCTCGCCTGGCTGGCGCCCTTCTTGATTTTGCTCGACTTGATCCAGCTCATCGTGGAGCGGAGCTTTTCGCCGACCTTCTCGATCGGGTGCTGCGCTTCGGACTTGCGGATCGCGTTGAAGTTCTTGTTGCCGCCGGCGTATTCAGCGGTCCACTCCTTGGCGAACTTGCCGTTCTCGATGTTCTTGAGTTGGGCAACCATCCGCTTCTTGACGGACGCGTCGATGATCTTCGGACCCACGGTGACGTCACCATACTCAGCGGTCTCGGAGATCGAGAAACGCATGCCGGCGATGCCTTGCTCGTTCATCAAATCGACGATGAGCTTGAGTTCGTGAAGGCACTCGAAGTAGGCCATCTCGGGTTGGAAACCAGCCTCGACGAGCACTTCGAAACCGGCTTTCACCAGTGCCGTGGTGCCGCCGCAAAGGACGACTTGCTCGCCGAAAAGATCAGTAACGGTTTCCTCGCGGAAGTTGGTTTCAAACACACCGGCACGCGCGCAGCCGACACCACCGGCCCAGGCGAGCGCGGTTTGCTTGGCCTTGCCGGACACGTCCTGATGGATCGCGATCAGGCCGGGAACGCCTTTGCCGTTCACGAACTGCGAACGGACAGTGTGGCCAGGTCCCTTCGGCGCGACGAGGATCACGTCGACATCCTTCGGGCAGGTGATGGTCTTGAAATGGACGGCGAAGCCGTGGGAGAAAAGCAGGGTCTTGCCCTTGCTGAGGTGCGGCGCGATGTCCTTGTTATAGACGGAAGGAATCACGGTGTCCGGCGTGGCGACGAAGATCACGTCGGCCTTCTTCACGGCCTCGGCCGTATCATAGACCTCGAAGCCAAGCTTCTTGGCAACTTCGCGGGACTTCGATTTCGGATAGAGGCCGATGATGACCTTCATGCCGCTGTCCTTGAGGTTGAGGGCGTGGGCGTGGCCTTGCGAGCCGAAGCCGATCACGGCGAGGGTTTTCTTCTTGAGAGGCGCGATCGGCGCGTCCTTGGTGGTATAGATCTTCGCGGCCATGGCTGCTCGGTAGGTTGGTTCGGTTAGTTCTTACCGCTTGCCATCGGGGCAAACGGCGGGGCGGCAACTTGGAGAGATGGCGGAAGCGGGTCAAGCAACAACAGGGATTTCCCTGCACGCCGCCTCACTTTGGATCAGCGGTTTGCGGAAAATCCTCCTCATTTCCGGCTCGAAAACAAGCGGCGATGGCTTGGGTCAATCGTTCGGCAAGAGTGCCACGGACCGAAATCCACGGAACCGCCTGCTGCCCGAGCGCCTCCTCGAACCACCGGTGCATCTCGTGACGGATGGATTCACCGTCGCGCAAGCCGTCCTGCACGAAGGGAATATCATCGCCGGTGAGGACATACAAATCCGCCCGACTGGACTTCGTGAACTCATCGAGCGCCGGAGAATGGAAGCCCATGTAACGGCGATGCCACAAGGTCGTGGCGAAGGCGTTCGTATCGCAGATGAGGAAGCGATTCGCCTCGCGGGCTGCCTGATCCTCCAGTCGCGTCTGCTCCCTGGCGATTTCCAGAAACTCCTCCGATCGCCATTCGCTTTCGCCGCGGGCTCGCTTTTCAAAACTATATTCGCGCCCGAACTCGGGAACCCACGCCGTATCGAAATGCGCCGCCAGAGCCTGCGCGAGAGTCGTGGTGCCCGTGGATTCCGCGCCGAGCACCACGATCCGTTTCGCATACCAACCGCGCACCGGTGGCGACAGATGTTCCCATTGCGCGAACGGATCATTTCTAACCGCCGTGCCGCTGCAAGGAACCGCCTCCCGCGGATGATCGACCATGACATGACGGCAGCCCATATGTGCGGCATACGCATCGCCATAATGTTCGGAGGTGAATACGGCATCCGGCGCACGACCGAGCCAGCGGACCGTGTTCTCCGCCCAGACCCGAGAATTATTCTCGTCATAGCGATCATCTATCAGCCGGACATCGGCGGCTGGATGCATCTCCTGAAGCCATGCCTGCCGATGATGACCGGGAATCGGATCGGACGGCTTTTCACAAACAAACACCACCACCGTGCCGCATCTTGAAAGCGCGGTATCGATTAGAATATGATGTCCGCGATGCGGCGGCAGGAATTTCCCGATCACCACGCTGAGGCCGAATTCCTTCAATAAGCTCATGGCTGCGGAGCGTGAAGTTCCTTCCTCCAACGGAAAAGTCCGATCACGCACAGCCCGATGAATCCCGAGTAAAGCACCGCCGTCAGCGGCAGATGTCGCGATAAATACAGCGGCACGTAGATGATGTCCGCCGTGATCCACAGCCACCAGTTTTCGATCCGCTTCCTGCAGAGCAGATACTGCGCCGCGAGGCACAGGGTGGTCGTTAGGGAATCCCAGAAAGGCGCCGCTCCGTTCACGGCGATGAGCAACTCGCGCAATCCCCACGTCCCGAAAACCAGAAACAGCGCAATCCCGAGCCACTCCGCCCCCGTACTCCGCGTGACTCCAAGGCGGCCGTGAGCTCTCCCGCCATGCAGCCAATGCCACCAACCCCAGATGCCGAGGGCGAAATAGACACCTTGCAGCCCCATGTCCGCAAACAGCCGCGCGCGCCAGAACAGCACCGCGAAAAACAGGTTGTTAGCCAGCCCGACCGGCCAGTTCCAGATATTCCCCCGCGTCACCAGCCATACGCAGACGGCGCCAGTCACGAAGCCGCACGCCTCGGTGAAATCGATGGGAGCCCATCCGAACCCCGCCGCTAACAATAATGCCGCAGACGGAATCAGCAGCAGCGCCGCTTCCAACGGTGATGACTTCATCGGATCACAGCCCCATGTTCCCGCATCGCTGCGACCGCCTTGTCGCAATCCCCCGCTTGCAAATCCACACCTCGGCAGGCGGCAAGATGTAGGTTCACCTTGAAGCCGCATTTGAGCGCATCCAGCGCGGTGAATTTCACGCAGTAGTCGGTCGCCAACCCGCAAATTGTTAGCTCGGTGACGCCTTGCCCGCGCAGCCACTCCGCCAGCCCGGTGTCGCCGCGCTGACCGTTGTCGAAAAAGCCGCTGTAGCTGTCGATCCTTACATCCGTGCCTTTGGAGAAAATCCGCGCGATGCGGCGTGTCTCCAGCCCCGGAGCGAACAATGCGCCGCCCGTATTCTGCACGCAATGCACCGGCCACAGCGTCTGCGGCAAGCCATGAAGATCCACCGTTTCAAAAACGCTCTTCCCTGGATGATTCGCCGCGAAACTCCCGTGATCCGGCGGATGCCAATCCTGGGTCGCCACGATGATTTCGAAATCCGGCATCAGCGCGTTGACCACGGGAATGATTTCGTCGCCTCCCGGCACGGCAAGCGCGCCCCCGGGCAGGAAGTCGTTCTGGATATCGATGAGGAGAAGTGCGTGCATGATGTTTGTTAGTATGGTGGAAAAATCCTGCGGAAGCCATGAAGCAGAACAGTGATGAAAAAGACGAGGTTTCTGGGAAGGATCAGCCAGTTTGCGACGGAGGGAGGTTTCACCAACCGCCCTTCGCCCGATTCCGCCAGTGCGGAGCCAAGCCGCGTGATGTAATCCACGGTGTAGGGTTTGTCCGACAATCGTCCTAACCACTCCGGATTGAAATCCGCTGTCTCGGCACCCGCGATTCCTCCGGCGATCGCCGCCACGCTGTCCGTGTCTCCGCCGCAGGCAATGGCCTCGCTAACAATCATGCTGAAATCCCCGCGATGTCTCAGCCAGATGAAGAGCACCATCGTCATCGTGTGAACGGCGTAACCGGACACGCCCTTGGAAAATCCCATTTTGTCGGCGAACTTGCTCACGGTCGATCCTTCCGCCAGAGCATCCTCGATGTTTTCAATTGGCTGCCGCCATTCCGGTGACTCTCCAATCTCCTTGATGCGGGCCAGGATCAGGTCCGCCCGCATCTCCCCGTTAGTCGCGAAGGCGGCACAATCCGCAGCCATCATCGCGGCCTCCACCGCCTTGCGATCCGTGTGAGTCAGAAACGTGGAAGCTTCCACAAACTTCGCGCGCTGCTGGCGGTCATTTGCAAAGTACACGCCGAGAACGGGCGCCCTCATGACTGGACCGTTGCCTGCGGAATAAACCCCATTGCGACCGGGCGGAAATCCCAGCCACAATTTGATGATCGCTTTGGCAGTGGCCAACCCGATTCCTGCTGGGAGCCCCGCAAACCACCATCTCAGCTTGCCTGCCAGTCGCTTCTGGAAAACGACCGGATCCCCTCCGCACAGCAACAAGGCCTGTGACGAGAGGACCGTGTGTTCGGTATCATCACTAAGCATCCCATGGCCAAACAGAAACCGTTGCTCCAACGGACCTTTCCACCGCTTCGCAATCCGCGCACGGCTCATGCCCTCCGACGGCAGCCCGAGAGAATCACCGAGCGCCGTTCCTAGCAGGGAATGGGTGAGTGCGAGGTTCGGATTCATTCCGGGAAATCGATGAATTGCGGCGGCACGAGATCGGCCAGCCAAACCCCGTTGCCTGAAAGATAGAAATGATTGCCGGCGACATTCATTTCCCTGGCTTTGATGGTCAGAATCACCGGTTGCCCGCGTCGCCTGCCCACCGTGTTCGCCACTTCAAGTGAAGCGCTGAGATGAACGTGATGCCGTTGTCCCTTGTGAATTCCATTCTCGCGGATGCCCGGAAGAAATTTGGCCACCGTTCCATGATAGAGAATTTCGGGCGGTGGTGTTGGTTGGTAGCCCAGGTTCACCTCCACGGAATGCCCCTGATTGGCGCGGATCATTTCGCCATCATCGCTGAAGGAGAAGCGCTTCTTGTCATTGGTTTCGACAACCTGTTCGAGAATTTCGAAATCGAGCGCCTGCCCATGTCGGTTGATCGCCGCGATCAATTCATCAACATTCGTCCAGCCATCCTCCGCGAGGGTGATGCCGATGGTTTCAGGCTGATGTCTGAGCACCAGGCTCAGGAAGCGGCTGATCTTGATGGCTTGTTGGGGATTCATTGTTTGGTGAAAGTGTGGATGACTTTGATCGGGCCGACGATGTGCCGGTTGAACTCGTCGAGTTCCTCAGCCGGAACCCAAAGCTCCTTGTGGACCTGCCCTCCCACCTGCTGGATCTCGTATCGTGAGAGAAAATCGCTGGCGACGGCAAACTCCGTCACAAAGCCGGATCCCGAATCACGCACATTCCAGTCGCGCGCGATCTGGATGGCATAGGCTTCGTTGGTGACCGGATAGAAAATCGGTTGCTCCGGAAGTCTCGGAGGAAATGCCGTCCAGTCGCTGAGGCGGATGAGTTCGAGTTCCTCGGGGCCGACCGGGCGAAAAAGAGTGGTGGTGTTCATGGAGCTAAAAGCATTTGGTAAATTTCACGATCATGGGCCGAGAAGCAGCAGAAGGTTACATCGATTTCATGCGGCGATTGTTGCAGGAAATCCTTCACGGTTTGAACCGCCACCTCCGCAGCTTTCTCCGCCGGATATCCGAAAATGCCCGTGCTGATGCAGGGAAACGCGATGCTGGAAAGTCCGCGATCGGCCGCGAGTTGAAGTGATGAGTTATAGCAAGAGGCTAGCAGTTCCCTCTCGCCGCTCAAACCATCACGCCAGACCGGACCGACCGTGTGGATGATGTGTCGGGCTCTCAACTGGTAGCCTCGCGTGATTTTCGCCTGCCCGGTTTTGCAACCGCCGAGCAACCGGCATTCATGTACGAGTTCGGGGCCGGCGGCGCGGTGGATCGCGCCATCCACACCGCCGCCACCCAGCAGGCTGGAGTTGGCGGCGTTCACGATGGCGTCCACATCGAGGGTCGTGATGTCGGCTTGGATGGCTTTCATGGATTTGTTAGTTTCTGTTCTAACTCCGCCAGCTCCAAGGCGAATCCCCCGCTGAGGATCGGCCAGCGGCAGCCGGTTTTCGGGTCGAGGTTCTGGTCATCGAGGTGGAAGCTGGGGGCGTAGCGTTCGCGTTTCCATTGGTTGCGGGACCACAGTTGGAAGAAGCGGGTGAGCCAGTGGAAGAGTTGGGCTTCGGGGTATTCAGGGAAATCGCGCAGGATGAGGGTGAGGACATCGGCCGGGCCGCGCTTGTCGCGGATCGCGGCGCGTTCGATGACGTCGAGCACCGGATAGGGCATGAGGTCGCCTTCGTCGGTCTGCGCAGCGCCGGCGGGGCGGAGTTCGGCGGTGGGTTGTTGTTGGTTGATCACTGCGAGCTCCGGAATGTTAGCGTGGCCGCTTTCAAGAAGCGGGCCGTCGGTTTCCAACCAGCGCAGCCATTTCCGGAGGAACGCCTTGTCGATGCCGGCGATGGGCGCGAGCGAGCCAGAGGTATCGCCGTCCATGGTGGCGTAACCGACGGCGGCCTCGCTGCGATTGCTGGTGGAGAGCAACAAGGTGTTAGTCAGGTTCGCGATCATCCAGATCCCGGGCGAGCGGACGCGGGCCTGGATGTTCTGCAGGGCGATGTCGTCGCGCTGCCAGTCCAGTTCGCGGCCGATGGCTTTACCGATGAGATCGACGTAACCTTGATGGAGAGCGGCAACGTCGAGTTCATGATGCTCTGCCCCGATGGCTTCGGCTAGAACGGCGGCGGCGTTGCGGGTGATTTCGCCGCTGTTCTCCGTGGCCTGATAGGCGGTGGTGAGAAGCTGGCCGGTCAGGTTTCCCGCGTCCTGTGTTTCTGCAAGGAAAGGGATTTTCGCCGTGGCCTTCCTATCTTCGAGAACGAGCCGTGCCATCAGGTGGATGAGGCAAACGACCGCGGCGGAGTCCGCGCCACCGCTGAGGGAAACGGTGAAGCCGCGGGTGTGGCTTTTCCGCAGGTAGTCAAACAGCGCGAGGCTGACGGCGCGGGTGAATTCCTCTTCCTTGATTGCCACTGATTTCTCCCACGCGGCGACCTGCGTCTTGGACGCGGGAGTCCCAGCCTGCGGCCAATCGAAGTCCACTCGGACGACGGTCGGGTGATGAGCATCCGGCAGTTGGATGCGATGGCTGGTGGTGCGCGATTGGGCGAGTCGCGTCAGGTCGAGATCAACGGTGCCGAGGGTGACAACATGATCCTGATAGGAAAACCGCGGGCCTTCCGCGAGCAACTCGCCCGCGCTGGCGATGAGCGTTTGGCCGTCGTAGATCGCACGGCCCGCCTCGTTTCCTAGCAGGTTCGAGTAAACATAGCTCACCCCGAACGCGCGCGATCCCTCGATGACGAAGCGGCGGCGGATTTCCCGTTTGCCGAAGGCGAAGTGGCTCGCGCTCGGATTGAGGATGATGTCCACTGCCTGGGCTGCCAGATCGCCACCGGGGCGGCGGGCCACCCATGCGTCCTCGCAGATTTCAAACCCCAGCCGCACGCCGCCGACATCAATCACGATATCGCCGATGGGAACTTCCTCACCATTGTCCGGCGCATGGAAGACATCGCGGACCTGCAACGGCCACGGCTTGAACCAGCGCGGCTCGTAGTGAATTCCGTCGCCGGCGAGGTGGCGCTTGCAAATGAGTGCGACAAGTTTCCCATCAACCGCCAGAGCCGCCGCATTGAAGACGGTGTTGTGATGGAAGACGGGCAAGCCGAACGAGACCGTTAGACTTTTCGTGTCCGGCAGAATCTCGCGCAGGCTGGCCCATGCCTGCGCGTGGGTGTTCGGGGAAAGGAACGCATCCTCGCATCCATAGCCGGTCAGGCAAAGTTCCGGCAGGCAGACGATGGCCGCGCCGGCCGCCCGAGCTTGGGAAATCGCGGCGCGGATGTTCGCCGCGTTGCTGTGCCAGGCGAGCGGTGTCTGATTGAGCGCGGTGGCTGCCAAGGAAATCGTTTTCATAACGGACGGGCTTGATGGATGAGCGTGAGTTTCTTCTGATGGAGTCCGACTTCCAGACCGGCGGGGTAGCTGTGGGGATTGGCGAGTCGCCTGATGGTGGGATCAAGTGCCGCGACCTGGGCAATGCAGCGGGCGCGTGAATCCGCGAGCGTGGGCAAGGTGGTTGCGAGTTTGCCCTCGCGAAATAGCGGTTGGAGAAGATCCTCATGTGCGGTGCCGGCAGGAATCGTCGTGCGTCGGAGGAGTTCGCTCGGATCGACGATGTGGCAGGGTTCGGGGCAATCCAACTCCGCGTCGTAGATGGCATCGGCGATGAATTGCCCGTGCTGTGAGAAGCGGCGGATCTGTTGGAGACCGGGCGTGGAAACCTTGATCACCTGCTCGCTGAGCTTGATGCGCGGCTTCCAATTCCCCGCTTCATCGCGAACCGCTGCGAGTTTGTAAACGCCGCCGAGCGCGGACTGGTCACCGCCGGTGACGAGCTTGGTGCCCACTCCCCACACGCTGATTCTCGCGCCCTGATGCTTGAGGCTCTCTATCAGAGTCTCATCCAGATCGTTCGAGGCAACGATGGCGGCATCGGGGAAGCCGCCTTCATCGAGGATGGCGCGGGCTTGTTGGCTGAGCCAGGCGAGGTCGCCGGAATCCAGTCGGATACCTAGCAGTCGATGGCCGGTCTCGCGCAGTTTGATGCCCATTTTCACCGCGTTGCGGACGCCTTCGAGCGTGTCGTAGGTATCGACGAGGAATGTGCAGTTTCCCGGCAGCGCAGCGGCGTATTGCTCGAACGCTTCGAGCTCGGTCTCGAACGACATCACCCAGGAATGCGCATGAGTTCCCTTGAGCGGGATGCCGAAAGTTCTTCCCGCCAGAACGTTAGATGTGGTGGCGCAACCGCCGATGTGGGCGGCCCGACTGGCGGAGAGCGCTCCGTCCGGACCTTGGGCACGGCGCAGTCCCATTTCGAGGACCGGCTCGCCTTGCGCCGCCTGGCAGACGCGCGCGGCCTTGGTGGCGATGAGCGTCTGGAAGTTGATGATGTTGAGCAGCGCGGTTTCCAGCAACTGGCACTGAAGAATCGGCCCGGTGATGCGGAGGATCGGCTGGTGTGGGAATACAAGCGTGCCTTCCGGGATGGCGTCGATGCTGGCAGTGAGTTTCAGGTCTCGCAGATAGTCGAGGAACGCGGGCTTCAGCAACGGGGCGCTCTCGGCATCCCGTAGCGTGGAGAGGTATTCGATGTCGTCCGCTTCGAAGCGGAATCCTTTAAGCCACTCCACGGCGCTGCCCAGTCCGGCGGCGATGGCGTAGCCGCCCTTGAACGGCAGCGTGCGGAAAAACAGGTGGAACGCGGCCTCCTGCTCGGCCCGGCCGCTGGCGTGATAGGCGGCGGCCATGGTGAGTTGATAGAGATCCGTCAGGAGCGGGCTGTTGGTGTTCATAGGTCGAAGATGAATCCCTTGCGGGTGAGGGCTTGGTATTTGCGGTGGTCGAAACGGAAGAGCTGCGCAGGCCGGCGTGAAGCGGCGGTGGAGAATTCTTCCAATGGCACTAACAAATCGAGCGCGAGCAGTTTCTTGCGGAAGTTCCGCTTGTCCAGCTCGCGGCCGAGGATGGCTTCGTAAAGCGCCTGGAACTGCGTCAGCGTGAATTTTCTGGGCAGCAGTTCGAAGCCGACCGGCTGCCAGCGGATTTTCCCCCGCAGTCGTTCCAGTGCCAACCTGAGGATTTCCGCATGATCGAAGGCCAGTGAAGGCACTTTCTCCACCTCAAACCAAGCGGCTTCGGCGGCATCGGTCGCGGCTGCTGGAAGATGATCCGCGCGGCGGACGAGGGCGAAGTAGGCGACACTGATCACTCGTTCGCGCGGATCGCGATCAATCCCGCCGAAGGTATAGAGCTGTTCCAGATAGATTTCGCTTAGCCCCGTTTCCTCCTGCAGCTCGCGAAGGGCGGCGGCATCGAGCGTTTCATCCGGCCGGACGAATCCACCGGGCAACGCCCAGCGGTTCTGATAGGGCTCGATCCCTCGGCGGATCAACAGCACCTTGAGCGCGCCCTCGTCGAACCCGAACACCACACAGTCCACCGTGAGCGCGGCGCGGCGGTATTGATAGGTGAAAGGCATGCACGGCTATTAAGTGTAATTTTTACACCTGTAAAGCCCTCTTTTGAATTTTACGATTTCCGGAACTCGTCCACCTTCTCCACGGCGTGGACCGAGGCGGCGAGGAGGCATTCGTTGAGCGCGGGGTGGATGTAAATCGTTTCCGCCAGTTCGCGGACGTCGTTTTTCAGCTTCATCACAGTGATGACCTGATGCAGCAGCGTGGACGATTCCGGGCCGACGAGATGGCAGCCGAGGATGGAGTAATCGTCAGGTGAAACGAGCAATTTCACCCGTGGGTATTCGATGCGCAGCGCCATTGCCCTCGCGCTGGCGAGCCAATCCTCCACGACGGCGACATAGGGGATGCCGCTCTCCTTGAGCTCATCTTCCGTGCGACCGACGGCGGCCACCTCCGGATGCGAGAACACGGCATGGCCGACGGGGCTCTCTTCGATCGGAGCGGTTTCACCCTTCAAGAATTTCTCTCGCAGGAATTGGACCTCAAAAGCGGCCGCGTGTTGCAGCATGTAGCGGCCGTTGATGTCGCCTGTGGCGTAAATTCCGGGCACCGTCGTTTCGAGGTGTTCGTTCACGGGGATGAATCCCTTCCTGTCCGTGGTGAATCCGGATTTCTCCAGCTCCAGCATGTCGCTGTTAGGAATTCGGCCTATGGCGAAAAGGACCCGCTCCGCCTTGAATGTCTTCTCGCCGTCCGCCGTTTCGAACGTGGCGGTGAATTCATCGTCCGCATGGGTGAGGTGGCGGATCTTCGAGTTGAAATGAGTGTGAACGTGTTTCCCGAACTCCTTCTGGAAAATCGCTTCGATCTCGCTGTCCTCCTTTGCTAACAATCGATCCTTGCGTGCGAACAAGGAGGTTTCCACTCCCACGCCTGCGAAGAACGCCGCCATCTCGGTGGCGATGACTCCGCCGCCGATCACGAGCATGCTTCTCGGCGGATTGTCTTTCAGCGGGAAAAGATTGTCGCTGGTCCAGATGGGAAGATTCGCGAATGGCGGCGGCGTCGGCCGCGAACCGGTGGCGATGACAATCTTGTCCGCGGTGAGCGTGCGGCCACCCGCTTCGATCTGTTTGTGGCCGATGAAACGTCCCTCTCCCCGGATCAGCGTGACGTCGGCACCCTCGATGCGACCCTGATAGCGACCGTCCACGCCGCTGACATATTCATTCACGCTGTCGAAGATCTTCCGGAGATCGGCGCCCTTGTATTCGGCGTCGATGAAATGGCGTCCCGCTTCCCGCGCGTGGCGGGCGGCGTCGGCGAAGCCGATGAGTAGCTTCGACGGGACGCAGCCGCAGTTGGGACAGGTTCCACCTAACCGGTCGCGCTCGATGAGAGCGACTTTCCAGCCTTGCTTGCCCGCGGCGATCGCGAGATTGGCGGCCCGTCCCCCACCGAGGACGATAAGATCGAAAGTTTCAGTCATGGCAGTTTGCGGATCAGGCTTTCGATTTCATGTCGGGCGCCGAGTCCTGTTAGCCATTCAGCCGGCCAGGTGGAAACAGGGAACGCCGCGCCGTAAACGAGACCCAGGATCATTCCGCGGGCGGCGCTGTCGCCACCGGAATTGGCGTTTTCGATGAGCGCCGTGGCGGGATCCTCCGGGTGACGGAGCAGGAGGTGGCAGATCGAAGGAAAGGCGTCGTACGTCCGGCAACTCAGACCGTGCCGATGAAGTGCGGCGGCATCGGTCTCGTTGGAAATGGCGGATTCGAGGGCGTTCTCCAACCATTCGTCAGGCAGGGTTTGCCAGATTCCGGACTCCAGAGTTTGCCGCAAGGCGGGCTTGATGGATTTGCCGCGCTGCACGGCCAAGGTCGCGGAAGTGAAAAACTCGGCGGCTTCGATCACGGCGGGATCGCCATGGGTGAAGGCCGTCTGTGAGCGAACGGCGGCGAGGAGCGCATCGTCGTCTTTCCAATCCAACAGAAACAACGGGGCGATACGCGCGGCCCCGGCGATGTCGTCGGAGGTGGACGCCGGGGATGAACGGGATCGAAGGTGGGCGAGAGTGTCCTTGGTCGCGCCATCCCGGTAGGAAATGGTGGCTGGATCTTCCCAGAAGGCCTGCCAGTCGGACTCGAACCGCGCCAGATCGAAGCCGCCGGCATTCACGATCGAGCGCAACAGCACGAGAGCCTGGTCGCCATAGTGGGTGAAATCACCGGCACTTTTTCCGGCATGATAGATCGCGAGCGGCGGCTGATAGGTGGTCACGCGGCCGAGTTTTTCGCGGATCTCGCGCTGGTTGTAGATCCAGTGGGGACCGAGGGCGAGGGCATCGCCGATGAGCGAGCCTAGCAGGATGTCCGGAGAGTTCGCCATGATGACGGGAATATGAAAGGGAGGACGGGAATAGCCATGGAAATATCCGATAAACAAGAAAGCCGCCATCCTCGGAAGAATGGCGGCTAACTGGGCTTGCGATTGACTGTGATTATTTCTTTTCGCGGACCGCGTCGGCCTTGTCCTCAAGTTCGTCGGCGCGCTTTTCAACGGCCTTGCGGGTGGCATCCGCGCTATCTTCAGTGGCATCTGCAGCGGGTTCGTTGCCGGTCCGCTTGCGAACGGCATCGGCTTGGTCTTCCTTCATATCAGCGACTTTCTCGCCGTCCTTCCGGAGCTTGTCGGCGGAGGCTTCAATGTTGTCGGCCTTCTGCTCAAGGATTTCCTCGCGGGCTTCTTCCTGCTTCGACTCACAGGAACTGAATAATAAGGCGAGTGCTGAAGCTCCGATGAGAGTGGCGATCGTGGTAGTTTTCATGAGTTAGGTTGGGTTGATTTGTAACCTCACCTATTGCAAATGGGATGCCATGAGCGTTTCCAATGAGTTATGGCAACGAGGCTCAATAGATCGCGTAAAATGCCTGTCAGAACATGCAACATGCACGGAGATTGCTGCGCGCGTGGTCTCACCCGTTTGGAACCCATTTCACTGATCGTAGCTATGATAAAACGGCCGATACACGTTGCTGGTAGCGGCAGGTTTTCCGAACCAACGAGTCAGCGCGACCGGCCATGTTTCCTCGATTGGTACGAGCGTAAAGCTGCCGGAGATGCGGGGTGTTGTTTCCGCATCGACGAACGTTTCGGGCGACGTGCCTTTGTTGCCGAGTCCGGAGATGACGGCGTTGTGGCTGAGGATCGTCTTGTCGCCATCGCGCTCGACCGCCACGTCGGCGGCGATCGTTTCAAGTGCCAAGCCCAGGCCGGTTGGAGTTGTTAGCAGGGCGAGTTCGGTCCCACGACGGTTGCCTTGGAAACGCAGGTCCTCGCGATTGAGGTGAAACAGGCCGAACTCGTTGAGCCGATCCTTGCCCGGATAGCCGGCATACGGTCCTTGGCCGATCCAGCGAAGCTCCGTTAGTTCCGACGGCAACACGACCGACAGCCCCGCCTCTGCGAATTTGCCCTTCGCGTTCGCCGGCGCGTAGTCGTAACGGATCTTCATTGAGCCGCTGGAAGTGGTTTCGATCTCGTAGCCACCCGTGAAAGCCTGCCCGGGGTTATCGGGGCGGGGCCAGCGTCCCGATACCGCAACGCGCACAATATCGCCTTGCTGCGTCACTTTGACGTCGGGCGATTCAAGATTCTGGAGTGTCGTGGTGCGCCAAATGCCGCTGCCCCCGGCACCGAGCGCCTCGGCCGCCGCAGCCTTGCGGCCTGCGCCGAGTGCCTCTGCCATGGTGAGCTTGCGTCCGCAGTGTGGATGAATCCCGGCCACCAGCAACTTTCCCGCGGAATCGCGAATTGTTAGGTGACCATCGGTTTTCCCAACCGTCATCGCCCATTTTGCGAGCTGGATGGTCACCTCCCCTTCATCCTCCTTCACAACCGGCTTGCCTGCGGCTGCCAGTTCATCGGGCCATGTCGCGCGTTTCGCTGCGGTAAGGTCGAGACGCACGACGCGTTCGATGATTTCGAGACCGCTTTCGTCCAGGCATCGCAGGTTGAGTGTGAGCACGTCGGCCGCGGCGTCGGCGGGGATGTTCACCGGGATCTTCACCGTCTCGCGCTCGCGCGCCGCCGCCTGCAACGGCGTCTCGCCCTTCTGCAGCTCCGCGCCGTTGCATTGCAGCGACCACGCGAGCTTCATTCCGGCGAGCGCGCGGAAGTCGTGACGGTTATCGACCGTTAGAGTGATTTCCTGCGATCCCGGGTTCACCGTGGCGGAGCGCTCCGCGATCTGCACCGGCGAATAGACTTTGCGAACCTGCCAGAAATCCGTCTGCGGAGTGCGGTCGGAATAGACGATGCCATCGCAGCCGTCCAGGCCGTGAGTGTCGTGGAAGCGCGTTTGATTCACCCAAGCGAACTGCGTGGACTTGCTGCGATCCACCGGTTCCCCGCTGTCGCTCAGGATTCCCTGATCGTGAAAATGCCAGATCGCACCGCCGGCGAATGTAGGAGTCTCCTGGATGATATCCCACTGCTCCTGGATGCGATCGGTGGCGAGGCCGAGAGCGTGCGCGTATTCAGTTAGAATCATCGGACGTTTCAAATCCCTCGCGAAGCGGCGGAGCGTGGTGTTGCCCGGATAGTGCGGCGAGTGGATGTCCACATACTCCGGGATCTTATCATGGTTCTTCGCGAAATAGCTTCCGATCTTCGGCAGACAGACCGGGCGGGTGGGATCGAGCTCCTTGGCGCGACGGCACGCTTCCAGCTCGACGTCCGTCACCGGGTTCTCGTTGCCGATGCTCCAGATGATGACGGATGCGCGGTTCTTGTCGCGGGTGATGGTCGGATCGACCCGCGCCAAAATGTTCTCGCGATAAGCCGGATCGTTAAGATGTGCCTCCCCTTTGCCGATGGAAACCTCGTCCATGACATAGAACCCCATCTCGTCGCAGAGCTCGATGAAGCGCGGGTGCGAAGGATAGTGCGACGTGCGCACGAAGTTGATGTTGCCCTTTTTCATCAACTCGAGGTCACGCCGCATTTGTGCCTCGGTGACTGCACGGCCGGTCTCCGGGTTGAGATCGTGCCGATTAACGCCCCGGAGCTTGATTGGGCGATTATTGAGCCGCAGCACGCCATCCACGATGGATACTTGGCGCAGGCCGACGCGCTCCTCGATCACTTGCAGCGACTGGCCTTTGGCGGAGAGTGAGAGCTGCAGGCGGTAAAGCGAGGGTGTCTCGGCTGTCCAAAGCTGCGGATTTTCCACGCGTATATGGGAGTTATAGGTCCCATGGGAGGTATGGGTTAAAGGAAATTCCCCCACGACTTTTCCATCAGGGGCGAGCAGTGTCCCGCGAACCTCGCCATCGGTCTGGCTAACGAAAACTTCGATCGACAAATCCGCCGCGCCGTCCGTTGTTAGTTTTGTGCTCGTGCTGACATCCCGCACATGGATTGCAGGGACGGAGAAGAACGTGACGTCGCGAAAAATCCCGGAAAGCGCCCAGTCGTCGTTCACGTCGAACTCGTAACCGAGCGGTTTGGTCACTACACGCACGGCAAGCACGTTGTCGGTATCGGATAGAATTGCGTCGGTGATATCGAAGGTGTTCGGATTGTAGGCGCTGGCCGATGACGCACCGATCTTGGTGCCGTTGAGCCAAGCTTCGAACCCAAAGGCCACGCCGTCGAAACGCAGGCACACCCGGCGTCCGCCCAACCAAGCCGCCGGGGCGCGGAACGTGCGCCGATAGAGCCCAAGCCCGTCCTTCAGTTCGAGCGCGTATTGCGGTTCGGCGAAGCCGTGGAGTTCCCAGTTAGCTGGCACGGGGATCTGCTTCCAAGCCGCAACGTCGAAGCCTGGAGCGTGAAATCGCTCATCCGCCCCGGCATTGAGCGCGGAGATATACTTGAAGGACCAATCGCCATTCAACGATTGCGTGAAGCCCTCGGCTCGAACCGGATAAACGGAAGCGGCAGAGCCAACGGACGTAGCGAACGATAGCAGAGCGCCCACAAGGACGCGAACTACAATACTGATGGAAACTCGCATGATAGGTAGATGGGTTGGCTGGACGCTACTTTTTCTTGTTGTTACCTGCCGGCAGCAGTTCGCCGATGGTGACATTGGTTTCCTTCACATCTTCCGCGTTTCTGTAGTCATTCTTTTTTCCGCGAGCCTTGCCGATGGCAATGTTGTCCAGGGTGACATCTTTCACGGGCTCGCGTTTGTCGCCCTCGATGCGGAACGGGATGCCGGTTTCCGCGATCTTGATATTGGAAACGTGGATGCCGCTGATTTTCGTGACGCGCTCCTCGTAGGTGGGGACGAGGGTTTTCCACTGATAGAGAACGTCGGTCTCGATTCCGAGCACGCTCTCGCGCGTGGCGGTGGCCTCGATGTTCTCCATGTGGATGTTCTCGACGAAGCCGCCGCGGCGGATACTCGTCTTGATGAAGAGCAGGTTGAACGGCTTGTAACCAGGCGCGAACTTGCAGTCGTGCACATAAACGTTGCGGACGCCGCCGGATAGCTCGCTGCCGATGGCGACGAGCTGGTGGCCCTCAATGACATTGCAGTTGCGGACGACGACGTTTTCCGTAGGTGTCTTCAACCGCCAGCCGTCGTGGTTGCTGCCGGACTTGATGGCAATGGCGTCGTCGCCCTGGTCGAAGCGGCAGCTTTCGACAAGCAGGTTGCGGGTCATCTCGGGATCGATGCCGTCGTTGTTGTGGCCGTGCGCCCAGATGTCGATCCCGCGGACGACGATGGATTCGGATAGAAACAGGTGAATGGTCCAGAACGGGCTGTTGCGGATCCTGACTCCTTCGATGAGGACGTTTTTGCAACGGTTGAACTGGATGAACTGCGGTCGCAGGTTGTTCTCGCCCTCGGCCATCTGGCGCTGTTTGACCGGGACGTTGGTCGAGGTCATGGTGTAGAGTTTTTTCAACGCCTCGAGGTGCGGGGCCGGGCGTTCGAACCATTTCTCCCAGGTGTCCATGTTAGCTTCGAGCGTGCCCTCGCCGGTGAGGGCGACATTCTCGCAGTCGAACGCGTAAACGAGCGGCGAGTAGTTGAAGCACTCGAATCCCTCCCAGCTCGATTGCACGGCGGGCAGATAGTCTTTCGGATCGCCGCTGAAGGTAAGTCTCGCGTCCTTTTCGAGATGCAGGTTCACGTTGCTTTTGAAATGGATTTTGCCGGTCTTCCATTTACCCGCCGGGATCACCACGCGGCCGCCGCCGGCGTCGTGGCACGCGGCGATCGCCTTGCGGATGGCCTCGGAAATATCACCGCCTTCCTTTGCGCCGAATTGCGTGACGTTGAAATCCCTTTTGGGAAAAACCGGCACCTTGATCGCCGGCATTTTGAACGGAGCTTTGACGGAAACCTCCTCATACCGCATGGGGTCCGTCTGGGCTTGGAGCGGAAAAATAGTCGTCAACACGGTGATGACACCGGCAAGCGTCCTGGCAAGTGACGTTGTCATGAAGAAAAGGAGAGGATGGCGGGATTTGAACGAGACATGAGGTGATGTTACCGGCCCGAGTCTCCGGGTCTCTCTACCGCAATCGAAGTAGCGAATCTAAAATGCCTATTTCATGACCTCGCTGATACCGTTAGACCAACGGATCGTCGGGCAGTGCTTTTAAACCGGAGATGACACATCCGGCGTTGGTTGCCATCGACGCTCCAGCAGCAGGGTGCTGGGGGCTGGCAATCTTGCAATCAGCGGCTGACCTTGAGACGGATGAAGCGGCTGGGGCCGGAACCGGTGTCGCGGACGATGAGCAGGTCTTCGGTATCGGTTTCGATGAAGGTGTCGGCATCGTTCCAGTCGGTTAGGCCGGAGCAGGTTTCCACGATGAGGTTCACATCGGTGGCGGCGGAGTTGCGGTGGATGGTGAGTCGGAGATGGTCGGTTCCGCCGATTTCAACGAGATCGTGGGTGATCGTGGTGGAGCCGGGTGTCTTGGGATCGGTTCCCAGCGCGTATTCGATGAGGTTTTTCAGGCCGTCGAAATCCGGGTCGGCGAGGTCTCCGGCGATCGATGGATTCCCGGCGTCGGCGCCGAAATTCGATGTCTGCCAGTTTTGGAGCGGGGTGCTGGCGTTGGTCACAGTGATGCTGCTGGAACCGGAAGTCACCGAGCCGCCGGCGTCGATCACCCTGGCGGTCAGCAAATGAGTTCCGACGGGCACGTTGATCCAATTGGCCGTGTAGGGCGCGGTGGTGTCGGTGGCGATGAGAGTGGAGCCCTGATAGAACTCGACGGAGGAAACGGCCAGCGAGCCCGCGACGACGTTGGCGGAAACGGAGATGGTGGAGTCCGTCTCGTAGCTGGAGCCGCCGGCGGGGTTGGTGAGGATTACGCTGGCCGGAACAGGCGCGGCGGTGCTGAAGTTGGGAAAAAGAGCGGACGCGGGGATGGCCTGACGGCTGATGCCGGGACCGGACCAGGCGACGGAGGCGTGGTCTCCGCCACCCCCTTCCTGTTGTTGGACTTCCAGCCAGTAGATTTGCCCGGCGACAAGTGGGATGACGGCGGATTGCTGCGAGGCGTTCGAATCCCAGGACTGGAAGTTGGTCCATGAGCTGACGGAGGCGATCTGGGATTTGCTGCCCTCGGTGGCGTTAGTGCTGATGAACAACCGGGCAGCGTCGTCGGCGGCGAGCCAGAAGGTGTAATTTCCGGAAACCTGGGGTTGGAGATAGCCGACGAGACGGCGTGAGTAGGTATCGCCCACGTTCTGCGCGGTGGTGAAGGTGGCGAGGCTGCCGGAGTAGCTAGTGGCACCGCTCCAGTTCTGGCTGGTGTAGGGGGTGGCACCGCTCCAGCGCCGTTCCCACACGCCGGTGACGGACGGTGGGTTGCAAACGATGTTGACGGTGCCGTCCGCGGCTGCGCCGGAACTGTCCACGGTGCGGACGACGATCTGGCGGGTGGAGGGCATGGCGGGAAGCGACGCGGGAAGCACCAGGCGCACCTGGCCGGAGCTGTTGATAGAAAAGGTGCCGCCGACATTTCCGGCCACGATGGACCAGCCGGTGACGGTGCGTCCAGGGGCGGGGGTGGCGGCAACGGTGCCAATGACCGTGTTCGCAGCCATGTTGGAAGCGGCGGTGAATTGTTGGGTGGCGACCACCGGTGCGGTCGCGTCCGCGATCAGCAAGGTGTGAGTGGCTGGACCGCCGAGGCTGGCTCCCACCGGACTGGCGAGCGCGAGGATCACGGCCTCGGGAGCCTCGGCGGGCGCGTCATTCAGCAAGTTCACGGTGATGGTTTTCACCTGCTCGCCATCGGCGAAAGTCAGCGTGCCGGGCGTGAGCGTGTAGTCGGAACCTGGAGTGGCCGTGCCAGTGCCGACATCGGCGAAATCCACGGTGACGGGCGTGTAACGTGCCGGGCGGTCGAGGGTGACGGTGATCGTGGCGCTGCCGTCAGCCTCGTTGCGGGAGGTCGCGGGAAGCGCGAAGTTGACGTTGCGCGGTGCCGAGTCGGCCTCGGTGAGAACTTGGGTGACGAGCCCGTTTTCGGCCAGCGTGAGTTGATAGAAGCGGCCGTCCACCGTGATGCGGGTGATGCGGCCTTTGTCGTCGCGTTCGAGATCGGCGAAGTGGTCGGTCCAAACGACGTTGGATCCCGTGGGATTCTTGGTTTCCACAAGGTTCACGCGGTTCATGCCGGACGAGATGAAGTCGATGAAATCCACTGCCTCTGTCATGTTGGCTTTCATCGGCTCGATGCCCTGGGACTCCGCACGGCGGAAGCGGTCGAGCGCTCCGATGAGGCGGCCGGGGCCGTTGGCCCAATGGTGGTTCGCTTGGGTGGCGAGGGATTCCTGACGCGCGCCGAGGAAAAACTTGATGTCGATGCGCATGCTGGCGAGCGAGTTGAAGGCCGCGCCGGGACCGGTGGCCCAATAGGCGTCCCACGCTTGGGTCCATGTCTGGGTGGCGGGCGTGTAGTAGCCCTTGGCCTGGAAGTTCGCCTGGGTGGCGGACTGGTCGTACCAAGCGTCGGGACCGGCGATGACATCGGGTCCGGCACCGTAGACGATGCGCTGGTACCAGCGGCGGACGAGGTCGGTGTTGGCGCGGGTTCTGAGGTAATTGTCGAGCGAGTGGGTGACCTCGTGGCCCATCACGAAGGTGAAATAGTCACCGATGGCCGAACCGGCGCCGAGGGTGGACTGGATGGCGGTGGTGAGATCTCCCGCCCACTCGTTGGCGTTGCCGAGCGAATCCTGTCCGAAAGTGTTCTTCGTGCTGTTGGGCGTCCAGACGAAGCCGCCGCGGGCGTCGCCGTAGAGTTGGTCGAAGGTGATGATGGCGTCCGGGAAGGCCTCGCGCGGATGGCGGCGCTGGAAGTCGCGGATGGTGTTGTAGGTGGCGGAGAGGGACTTGCCGTTGTCGCCGAGAGCCAAGCCGTTTTCCAGAAAGATCACCCGGGCGGTGCCGGTGAGCCCCATGATGTCGGCCACGCTGGTGCGATGGGCTGAGTTATCGGGCAGCAGGTATTGGAGGATGACCCAGTTTTGCAGGACGATGCTGGGGACATGGTGATAGACCGCGGTGTCGAGCTGCTGGTATTTGAGGAACGGGTATTTGTTGATGTGGGCGGCGAGGGCGGTGAAAACGGCCTGGCGGGTGCCGAGGCTGCCATTCTTCAGGTGGGTGATGATATTGGCGTTGGCGGCGTTGAGCTGTGAGAGCACGGCGTTGGTGGTGCCCGGGGCGGTCAGGCCGACGAGGTTCGTATCATAGATGGCCTCGATCTCGGCGATGCTCTCGGCGTAGGTCTTGCTGACACCGTAGGCGATGAACACCTTGGTGGCCGCGTGGCCGCCGACGAGCATGTCGGTTTTTCCATCGCCATTGAAATCGGCGAAGTCGGCAATGACGCCATCGGTCAGGCTTTGGAAAGCGGGTGTGACTCCGGTCGAGTCGGTGATGGTGAAATTTTGGCTGGTGGCGAGTCCATTGGTGGGGACGTTGAGCCAGAATTTGACGTCGCCCCAGTTGATCGCGGTGACGAGGTCGGTCTGGCCATTGAGTCCGAGATCGCAGAAGCGGGGGTAGATGTTGTAGGCGTCGCTGAAGAGGACGGAGGAGGTTTCAAAGCGGGGGCTCGCGGCGGTGTTGGCGTTGAGATAGAGCTGCACGCTGCTGCTGTACGTGCCGGTGATGAGGTCGGGCTTGCCGTCGGCGTTGTAGTCGCCGATGTCGAAGCGTTTGTCGGGCAGGACGAAGTCGGTGGTGCCGTTGGCTTTCTTGACGAAGACGGAAGCCGCGTAAACCGGAGTGGCTCCGGCTGCGGCGGTGTTGCGGTAAACCCGCAGCTTGGAAGCAGAATCCGCCATGACGAGATCGGGCACGCCGTCTCCGGTCATGTCGGCCAATGTGATGGGATTGTTGCTGGTGGTGTTGGCGTAAATGTCGACTCCGGCAGCCTGAACCTTGACCGCGGCGGCAAATGCGGGAGCTGCGGCGGTGCCGGTGTTGAGATAGCGCCAGACATAACCGCCCGCGCCGATGAGGATGTCCTTTTTGCCATCCACATCCCAGTCGACGGCGCGAGGCACCCGCATGCCGGAGTGGGAGATGTCCAAGCCACCCGCTTGGAGCGCGGCGAAGTTGGTGAACTGGGTGACGGGCAGGTGCGTGCCGCCGACGGGCTCGGTGATGATCTTGAGAATCATCGTCGCCCGGTGGTAACCGCCCATGCCGTCCTCGATGGTGACATGGAAGGAATCGTTTCCGACGTAATCGGCAACCGGTGTGAACGTGAAGGACCCGTCTCCATTGTGGGTGACCGAGCCGTGGGCCGGAGTGGTCCAGCTTTTCACCGTGAGCGTGTGGCGCTCGGCATCATAGGCCCGGGAGAAAACGCTCGGTGTGGAAAAGGGGCGGTCGTTCACGCCATCGGAGCTGAGGTTCCAGATCTTCGGAGCGTGGTTGATGCGTTGGGTGGAAACTTCCACCGGGGTGATGACCCGGTTGAAAATGGTGATCTGATCCAGGCGACCTTGGAAATTTCCAGCCCCTTCGATCCGACCGAGACTGGCAAAGGAAGTGGAGCGGATTCCCGAGGGTCCGGTGGCGGAGGCGGAAACAGAGCCATCCACAAACACCTGCGCGACACCGGTGGCGGCATCGCGGGTAAGCACGATGTGGTGCCACCTGCCATCGTGAATCGCGGCGGCGGATTGGACCAACGAAGCGCCGTCGAGTCCGAGGCCGATTTTGCCGCCGGCGTCGAGCCAGCCCCATTGGATGCCGCCGGATCCCGTCACGCCCGGCGCGGTGGCGGGGCTGGCAGTGCCGGTCTGGGAGGTCCGTAACCAGAAGGAAAGCGAGGCCGAGCCGCCGAGATCGGTGGCGAGGTTGCCCGGCACGGAGAGGTATTGGTTCGAGCCGTTGAACTCCAGACCAGTGAACTGGCGGCCGGACACCCAACTGGAGGCAGCCATGTTTTGCAGAGTGGCGTGGGATGTGCCCTCGCTGTCGTAAGCCTGAGTGCCGTTGTAAACCGATTGGAACGGGCTGTCATGCCAGTCGGGGCCCTCGTCGAAGTTCCAGTGGTGGACGAGACCGGCAGGCGCGGCGGCTAGGAATCCGGGGATCAGGCAAGCTGCCGCGATCGGCAGCGACGTAAGGGGACGCATACGTGAGATTGTTAAATATGGAGGCGCGAAATCCATGAAATGGACCAAGGCCAAACGGACTTGGGTGATCAACTGGGCAACAAGGGCCATGAGTGCATTTCCATATCACACTGTAAAGTCAATTTATCTCGTGCTAATAGACCTGTGGAAGCACAAAGGAAAACCCCGACGACGTCGAGACGACGAGATTTGAATTTTCAGGAGCTTGCAGGGAAAACCCTTACTTGCGGGGCGTCTCCTCGCGGGCGGTGCCGCCTGCCGGAATGATTGTGCTGGCACGTAGCGATAGGAATTTCCCTAGCGGATCGTCGGGCAGGGCTTTTAAACCGGAGATGACGCACCCGGCGTTGACGACCGCACCGTCCCAACCGGTGTGCAGGTTTTCCTTGGGCGACGGGACATAGAGCATTTCCACTTTTTCCTGGCCGAGTTTTTCGTAGTTGGTGGCGATGATGTCATAGAGCGGGATGAAGGGAGTGTTCGTTTCCTTGGCGACCTGTTCGGCCCAGGCGGCGTGCTTGCCGTTGTCCCGTTTGAATTGTTTGCCGTCGGTGCTCCAACCTTTGCGCGGTGTGAGCGAGCAAATGATCGGCGTACCGCCTTGCGCCCGGGTCCCGGCAACGAACTGTTTTAAATACCAGCCGAAGGTGTGGACGGTCTCATCGTTGTTCATCTGTGTTTCGTCGCCAATGCCGCCGAGCCCGCCCTTGCCTTTGGCGCCGCCGTTGTCATTCGCCCCGAACTGCAGGATCACGAAGTCGCCTTTCCTGATCCGCGGCTGAAGGTCTTTCCAAAAGAATCCGTTGTAAAACGTTCGGCTGCTAGTGCCGCCGAAAGCCCGGTTGACGACGTTGATTCTCTTCAGGTCGAAGTAAGCCGCAATCGGCGCACCCCAGCCCCATTGGCCCGTCGGGCCGTTGTCGCCGCTGGTGCCGTTGCGCACGGTGGAATCGCCTATCAGCCAGAGCGTGGGCAGTTTAAGATCCGCTGGCACCGGCGGTGTATAACGGCCGTTGCCCGGCGCACCGGCGGGTGCGGGGGCCGTGCCCATTTGCGTGTCGCGGGGCACATCGCTGATCTGGAATGGCGCGGCGGCCGGTTTGGCATCGACCCGGGGGGAAAATAACAGATTTGCGGCACAGGCGGCTAGCACGGTTGCTGCGACAAAGGTTCTGGGGCGTATCTCAGGATTTTGCATAAGGGGGCAATCGGAATCATTTCTCCAGAATATCCCGCGCGAATGGATCGCCTTCTGCGGCGAGTTCCTTGAGGTAGCCAAGTGAGAGGTGGCGGACGGATTCCGCGGGATGATGCAGTCCGGCTTCCGCAACTTTCGGCGTGAGGAAACGGGCGAGCATGGAGGCGGCTTGTTCCGCGCTGGCAGTGGGAAGTTTGGCGAGGTATTCGCGCTCGGCCTTGGCTTCGAGGAACGCGATGTCCTGCATGTCCTTGTCTCGGCCGGTGGCTTGTTTGGTCACGAGCAGGTCGATGGTGTCGGGAACCCTCGTGCCATCGTCGAGCGCGGTGGCCCGGTTCCAAACATCGTCGAATTCAGTTATATCCAGCTCATTGGGATCGCGGAAGATGTCGAGAGGCTGGCTGGCACCCATCACCCTAACCACGCCGTCCCGCTGGATCAGGTCGCCCAATAGAGCTGGCGGGACTTCCACCCATGTGCCGATCGCAACAAAGCGTAATCCCGGATAGATGGATAGGGTATCAGTGACCGCAGTTGCCCAATCCATGTGGAGGAGGGTTGCATCGAGCCAGATGTCCGCATCATAGGTTGGCCGCGAATGCCCGTGGGAGATGACCGCAAGACCGCCGAGCATGAGAACGCGGTGGCGGGCTGCCAGCGCGGCGGTCAGTTCTGCGGTGGCAACGGGATTCCCCATACTCTCATTGTCTCTTTGATCTGATCGGAGATCCACAACGCGTCCGCGACAGAGCGCACGCCTCCGGGGAGCCAAGGTTCCGAGTTGTCGGGGATTTGCTTTTTGCCCTTGGCGACATCGGCGTTGCCCTCGGGCTTGCCTTGACGGCGGCGCATCACGGCACGCGACTTCATCATGGAGTAGAGCCACTTCTGATGTTCGACGTTGGGCCTGTATTGCTTCATCCTTGCGGGGGAATCTAAGGCATGGGCCAGCGGCTGGCAATCCTGCATGCGGTAGAGAGATGTCTCCCAGCGAAATAAATTTCGCGGTCCAACAAAAAACCCGCCGGCCCTTGCGGGACGGCGGGTTTTGAGAGCGGCGACCGGTGATCGCCGTTACTTCGCTGCGCGGAGCGCTTCGTCCTTGGCCTTGGCCTTGGCGATGACGTCGTCCGAGACGTTTTTCGGGCACGGGGCGTAGTGGCTGAACTCCATCGAGAACTGGCCACGGCCGGAGGTCATGGTGCGGAGGTCGCCGATGTAGCCGAACATGGCGCTCAGCGGAGCCTCGGCCTTGACGCGGACACCGCCCGGTGTCGGCTCCTGGCCTTGGATCATGCCCCGTCGGCGGTTGAGGTCGCCGATGACGTCACCGACTTTTTCGTCGGGAGTGAAGACGTCGAGTTTCATCATCGGTTCGAGGATCTGCGGACCGCACTTGACCATCGTCTGGCGATACGCGGCCTTGGCGGCGATTTCGAAGGCGATGTTGCTGGAGTCCACGGCGTGGAAACCACCTTCGTTGAGCGTGACTTTGAAGTCCAAGCAAGGGTAACCGGCAAGTGGTCCTTTATCGACGGAGGTTTTGAAGCCCTTGTCGACGGCGGGGATGAACTCTTTCGGGATGCTGCCGCCGACGACCTTCGATTCGAAGATGAAGCCGGAGCCGGGTTCGCCGGGCTCGATGGTGTAGTCGATCTTCGCAAACTGACCGGAACCACCGGACTGCTTCTTGTGGGTGTAGCTGTCGGTGACCGTCTTGGTGATCGTTTCACGGTAGGCGACCTGTGGGGCGCCGACGGAAACCTCGACCTTGTGGGTGCGCTTGAGGATGTCGATCTTGATGTCGAGGTGGAGCTCGCCCATGCCCTTGAGGATCATTTCGTTGGTTTCGTCGTCGGTTTCGACGCGGAACGAAGGATCTTCCTGGATCATCTTGCCGATGGCATTGGCGAGCTTTTCAGCGTTGGCCTTGTCCTTCGGTGCGACGGCAATGGAGATGACGGGATCCGGGAAAACCATCGGCTCAAGCGTGGCCGGGTTTTTCTCGTCGCAGAGGGTGTGACCGGTCTGGACGTTCTTGAGCCCGACGATGGCGACGATGTCACCGGCTTGCGCAGAGTCGATTTCCTTGCGGTCGTCGGCGTGCATTTCTACCATGCGGCTGATGCGCTCGGTCTTGCCGGTGAAGGAATTGAGGACGGTGTCGCCCTTTTTAATGGTGCCCGAGTAAATGCGGGTGAAGGTGAGCGCACCGAACTTGTCGTCCATGATCTTGAACGCGAGACCACGGAAAGGAGCCTTGGGATCGATGACCGCGAACTTGCCGGTGGGAGTGCCTTCTTCGTCCACTTCAGGGAGTGGCTTGACGTCGGTCGGGGAAGGAAGGTAATCGACGACGGCGTCGAGCACGAGCTGGAGGCCTTTGTTTTTGAAGGAGGAACCGCAGTAGGTCGGGAAGAAGGCGAGATCGATGGTGCCCTTGCGGATGCACTTCTTGACTTGCTCGACCGTCGGCTCGGTGCCTTCGAGGTAGGCCTCCATGATCGCGTCGTCCTGTTCGACGGCGGTCTCGATGAGTTGGGCACGGTATTCCTTCGCCTTGTCCACCATGTCGGCGGGGATTTCCTCAATCTTGAAGTTCTCCGGTTGGCCGGATTCATCCCAGATGTGGGCCTTCATCGTGAGCAGGTCGACAACGCCGACGAAGTCACTTTCCGTGCCGATCGGCAGAACCATGACGAGCGGATGGGCTCCGAGGATCTTCTTCACCTGGGCGACGACGCGGTAGAAATCCGCACCGATCCGGTCGAGCTTGTTGACGTAAATGACACGAGCGACTTCCGAGTCGTTGGCGTAGCGCCAGTTGGTTTCCGATTGCGGCTCAACACCGCCGGAACCGCAGAACACACCGACGCCGCCGTCGAGAACCTTGAGCGAACGGTAAACTTCGATGGTGAAATCGACGTGGCCCGGAGTGTCGATGACGTTGAACTGGTGGTCCTTCCAGAAGCAGGTGGTGGCGGCAGATTGGATGGTGATCCCGCGCTCGGCTTCCTGCTCCATGAAGTCCATCGTCGATGCGCCATCGTGAACTTCCCCGATCTTGTGGATCTTGCCGGTGAGCTTGAGAATACGTTCGGTGGTGGTCGTTTTGCCCGCATCAACGTGGGCGAAAATGCCGATGTTGCGGTATTTGCTGAGGTCCTTCATAACGATAGTGGCTTCTGGTTGGCGGGCGACGGTTTCGCACCGGGGGCGGCATTCCTAGTCGAGGATCTTGGTTTGGCAATCATAGAGTCGATTGGCCCGGTTTTTTCGTCCTGTTGGAAGTCGACCAAGGCATTTTCAAAGCTCGTTCGTTGCAACAGTCGCGAGAGCCTGATTCGCTGGAGTTGAGATGGTTGACCGTAATGAACTCTCCAGGCTGTTGCCCGTCGCCCGCTGGACGATTGCCGGATCGGTGATTGGGATAATGGTCTCCGCGGTGATCTGTTACCTCCAACCGAAGATGTTTCGGTCGCAGGCGTTGATCGACGCAAAAGAGAAGCCGGGTCGGGTCGTTGATCTGGCCCCCATCCATGCGGCGCAGGCCATGCGCCTGACCGGTGACCAAATTGAATGGGACAAGCCCGTGGCGGAAACCATTGCCAAGCTCTGCAAGAACACCCGCATCACCGCCAGCAAGGATGGGGTCATGATCTCCGTTTTGAATACCAACAAATTTGACGCCCGTGAAATCGCCTTTGAGCTCGCCTGGCTTTTCCGCGGAATGGATGCCGAGGAGGCTCTGGCCAACTTTCCCACGGAACTGCCTTCGTTGACGGAACAGGACCACGAGATGATGAGCGACCGAAGAGTGGTCGAACAAATCATGAAAGATGAATCCAGGCAGGATGCGGGACTGCGGTATTTCGAAGCCGTCCCGCTGATGGCTCATCGGGGCTCGCCCGAAGCACTTGCCCTCTGGCAGTCCGAGTCCTTCCAGCGGCAGTGGAAATTCCGTGAAGATCTGGCAGAGAAGCTGGCGGGTGGCCCGTCGTTCACATCGCCACGACTTCCGATCATCGGATATCCGGAACTCTCCGACATGCCGTCGTCACCGCGGGTTGCGCTCTACCTTGATGCGGGATTGCTTTCAGGCTTGGTGTTAGGATTGATTGTCGGAATCCGGCGAAGCGACGCATTGGAGTCTTCCCGCGACGGCGGCGAAACGCCTGGGGATAATGAATTTCCAAATCTCCCTCCCGCCAGGCCGCCCGGTCGTCAGTCCACGCCGGAAGACGAGTGGTGACGGAAGTGAAGGACGATCCAGCGCGGTCGGAGGCCATCAGAATTTCTCAAGAAAAAAGCTCGCACACAAGCGTCCTCGACAGCCCCAGCCGTTCGTCGTACCGATGAAACCGATGTGATTCGGAACCCTTCAAATACCAAAATCATGAAAACCAAAACCATCTCCGCGGCATTGTTGCTAACCATTTCTCTTTTCGCCAACGCGGCCGAAACCGCTGCAACCAAGCCGGCTTCCCCGGATTTCGAGCGCATGAAGGCGCTTGTCGGCACCTGGACCGGCAAGACCGACATGGGCGAAGGCCCCGTGGACATGACCATCCGGTACCGCCTGATCGCGGCGGGCAGCGTGTTGGAAGAGCGCTGCATGGAAGGAACGCCCAACGAAATGGTGACGATGTATTTCGTCAATCCGGACGGCAAGGTGGCCCTGACGCACTATTGCATGATGGGCAACCGGCCCGCGATGAAATTGAAGTCGTCGGATGCGAAGTCGATCACGTTCGATTTCGACGGAACGTGCTGCACCATCGATCCGAAAACGGAATCGCACATGCACGGGATGACGATCCGCTTCGAGGATGCGGACACGATTTCCTCGAGTTGCAAGGCGATCATGGACGGCAAGGAAATGCCCGAGCACGCCACAACGCTGAAGCGCGTGAAGTGAACGCCATGGGATTCACTCCTTGGCCGGCTCTCCCCAACCTTCGCCGGAATCGCCGTCGATGAAGGCGCGCAGGATCGGATCCTTGGTCGCTTGGAGCTCGGCCGCGGTGCCGGTCCAATGAATGCGGCCTTGTTCCAAAAACACGATGCGGTCCGCGATGCGGAAAACGCTGCGCAGTTCGTGGGTGATGACGATGTTCGTAACGCCCTGATCGCGCTGGAGATCCTTGATGAGATGATCGATGGAGTCGGCGTTGATCGGGTCGAGGCCGGTGTGAGGCTCATCGAACAGCACACATCCCGGCTTGTGGACAATGGCGCGGGCGAGGGCCGCGCGCTTGCGCATCCCGCCTGATAGATCGGGAGGCAGCTTGTCCTCCTCGCCCGCCAGATGGACGATTTCCAAAGCCTCGGCAACCCGCGCCGCGATTTCCTTTTCGTCCTTCAATCCGCTTTCGCGAAGCGGGAAGGCGACGTTCCCGGCAACGGTGAGCGAATCGAACAGCGCGCCGCCTTGGAACAGGACACCCATCTGCCGGCGAATCGGGCCGAGCTTCCGCTCCTGGAGTCCGGTGATTTCCACGCCGTCCACGGTGATCGAGCCGCCGGTCGGTTGGAGCAGTCCGGGCAGATGCTTGATGAGCACCGATTTCCCACAACCCGAACCGCCGAGGATGACGAGTGTTTCGCCGCGAAAAACATCCAGATCCACCCCGCGGAGGACCTCATTGTCGCCGAAACTCTGCGTCAGGGCACGAATGCGGATGAAAGGTTCGGCTTGATCCTGCATGACAGGATCAAGCACACGGGAAGCAGCAGGAATCAAGACGGGAACTTGATCGAAAATCCGCGGGCCCAATCACGCCGCTTGCGGTGGTGCCAGGTGGCGGCCGAGTTCGTTGCGCAGGCCCTTTTTGGGCGACCACACTTCGATCCGTTCGTGGATCAACAGCGAGGTGTGGGAGGGTGCCGCGTAAATATAGAACGACCAGCCGTTCTGGGCACCCAACAATTGAGCAAGGAGACTGCGGAACTCCTGGCGGTCTCCGCTTTTGAAAAGATGCCCCGGAGCGGCAACGATCGATCGGGTTTCATCGTGGCCGGCACGGAAGCGATCCACCAATTCCCACTCCGCGTCGTGCTGCCGTGGACCGGGCAGGATTTCCAACAGCTTGTTGCCATCCTTGGACAGGAGGTCGGCCGTGTAATCTGCCAACATCAAGCGACTTCGGCGCTCGATGGGCATCGGAAAATCACCGGCGACGGGCACACCACAATCCAACGGTTGGTGGTGCATCCCTTGTCCGGCCAGCCACTTCTTCATCTCGGAGTTCGTCAGGCAGCGCATGGTTTTCGAGGAATAGGAACAGGCCGCAAAATCCCGCGGCGATGGGGTCACGCCGTGGTGGCGATCAATTGTTAGAATGAGCACGGGACGTGCCATTCATCCACTACTATCGACGACACAGAGGTTTTTCACGAGGCGGGGGAGCCGCACCGGCAGGCTGGTTTTCGAAGCCCTTGGACCTGAGGATTTTGGAAACGGCGGCAGCAAATACAGGCTCGCCAGAATTTTTCCGGGCCACCACCCTCGCCCTCATGTCTTTCTCCTCGCTCGGCCTCGCTCCCACTTTTCTGAAGGCTTTGGAAGCGGAGGGCTATTCCGAACCGACACCCATCCAGCGCGAGGCGATCCTCGCGGTGATCGGGAAACGGGACGTGCTGGGGATCGCCAGCACCGGCTCGGGAAAGACTGTTAGCTACGTGCTGCCGATCCTGCACCACCTGCAAACGGTGGGCGCCGCTTCCCGGCATCGTGAACCCACGGTGCTCGTGCTGGTGCCGACCCGCGAGCTGGCGGACCAGGTCTATCAGGTTTTTCAAACTTTCCTCCCCGCGCTCACCCTCCGCCTCACCTGCCTGGCGGTGTATGGCGGGGTTTCGATCAACCCGCAGATGCAAGCCATCGGCAAGGCGGACCTCGTGGTGGCCACGCCGGGCCGGCTGTTGGAGTTGATCGAAAAGAACGCCGTGCGGCTTTCGTCCATCGACACCCTGGTGCTCGACGAGGCGGATAAAATGCTCAACCTCGGCTTCAAGGAAGAAGTGGACCGCATCCTCGCCCTGCTCCCGCCGAAGCGACAGAACCTGTTATTCTCAGCCACGCTCAGCGACGACCTAACACTGATCCAGCAGGTGTTGTTGAAGAATCCCCAGGTGATCAAGATCGCCGCGGAGACGGATGAGATCGAGCTGATCCGTCAGCTCGCCTATTTGGTTTCCGAGGAAAAGAAGGGGCCCTTGCTGCGCTACCTGATCAAGCACGGGAATTTGAAACAGGTCCTGGTATTCGCCTCCTCCACCACCAAGGCGGATGCCATCGTTAACAAACTCCTCAGGAACCGGATCCATGCCGCTGCGGTGCACTCCAAACTCAGCCAGCAAACCCGGCGGGACACCTTGCGGCAATTCAAGGCCGGCGAATTGCGGGTCCTCGTCGCAACCGACCTGTTAGCGCGGGGGATTGACATCGAGTTCCTGCCCTGCGTGATCAACTACGAACGCCCCCGCTCACCCAAGGATTATATCCACCGGATCGGCCGCACCGGGCGTGCGGAAAATCCCGGCGAAGCCATCTCACTGGTCAGCCCCGCGGAAATGGACCATTTCCAAATGATTCAGAAGAAGATGGGGAAACGCGTGACGATCCTCCACGGCGACGCGATCGACTTGCAGGGATATTGAGGTGCCGGCGCGATTCGCCGGGATCCCTCCATTCAATTGGCAGCCCCCGCAGGATGCGTCCAATTAGGGGAAGTCGTCAGAAGGAGCCATGTCGACCGCGGATGACGCGGATAATCACGGATAAGATGTTTTGAAGTGCTGTGTTTTGAGCATCCTGTTCGGTCGTAGAAATCCGGGAATCCATCCCAGTTCGTGAATTTCCATCCGCGATCATCCGCGCCATCCGCGGTTTGAGAATCTGATATTCTCCCTAATGGAGTGACTCTGGCTTTCGCGTGGAACTTCATCCTTGAAGCAAGGATCGGCATTTCGTACCACAGCTTCAATCAAGCCCTCTTCGGCTGCGCGGTGTCTCAGGGTGACGACCGTGCGCCCCCCCAGCAAATTTTTGTTAGCATTTACCACCCACCATCAAACCCAAATTCATGAAACACATCGCAATTGTTGCCGCTCTCCTTGTCACGGTCGTCCAAGGAAAGGATGTGTTGGTGAGCTGCCGCTTCGTGGGACTCGAACCCAACAAAGACGGCATCACCGCCCTCGTCGCCACCGGCAAGGACGGCAAGGCGGAAATGATTGCACTCACGGTGGAGGAAGCGCTCTCCAAACCCGTCGTGCTCAAATCGGACAAGGGTGTGATCAGCTTCCGCAAGGGAGAATCAGATACCGCCGTTGCCGCCACTGCAAAAATCCCCGCCACCGCCAAGGACGCCATCATCTTTTTTGTTCCTACGGAGAAAGAGGGACTCGTCCTTGAGACGCTTGTCCTGGATTCATCGGCCAAGGCATTTCCGCCAGGCGCAGGCATCATTTTGAATCACTGCCCGCAAAAGGCGAAAATCACCGTGGGAGAAAATGTGATAGAGATCAAGCCGGATGAATTCGCTCCCGTCGCACGGCCGAAAGAGATCGATGAATTCAACATGGTCAGCGTTAAGTTCGAGTTGGAAACCGAGGGCACATGGCGCACGTCATTCGAATCCAACGTCCGTTTCGTCAAGGAGCAGCGCAATCTGTTTGTCTCGTATATCGAACCGGCGACAAAACGCCCGCGCTTCTGGATCTTCCAGGAGTGATTGAAGGGGTTCATAATTTTCAATGTTTATTGCCGAAACACGCAATGGTCAGGCGGGGTAAACTTGCTTAGGGTCCGCGGCTTCGCGATCCGTGAAGGATCGCTGAAAAGTTCCCAAACCCTCTCAAAAGCTACCCAAAAAACAGTCGATCATGAAACCCCGCCTCTCAATCCAGAATCTTACTTCCTCCTGCCGCGCCCACTCAATTTTCCTTGCAGCCATCACCGTCTTGCTGGTTAGCCAATCTGCCCAAGCGCAGAGCGGCACTTGGACGAACCCCGTCTCAGGCGGGTTGTGGAGTGATCCTGCCAACTGGAACCTCCTGACGGTCGCAGATGGTACTGATTCGACGGCGGATTTCAGCACCCTCGACATCGCTGCCGACAACACGGTGAGTCTCGACACGGTGCGCACCATCGGAAATTTGATCTTTGCCGACGCGACCACTCCCTCGAACAACTGGATTGTGGATAACGCTGCCACGCCTGCCAACATCCTGACGCTGGCGAACACCTCCGGGAAGCCGACCATCACGGTCACCGATCAATTCGCGTCCCTCAACCTGGTTCTTGCGGGCGGAAACGGCTTTACCAAAGCCGGCGCGGGAGAGTTGATCCTCAATGGGACGAACACCCTCACCGGCAGCGTCCTCCTTACGGGTGGAACCTTGTCGATTGGCAGTGGAGCCATCAACACCGCGACAGCAGGGACTGGCAGTATCGTCATGGGCAACGGCTCCACCTTGCGGTTGAACACCACGTCTACGACGTTTTTTCCAACTAACAACATCGTCATCTCCGGAGCGGGTGCGAATGCCACACTCACCTCGGGTGCCTTGGGCAATGGTTTCGCTGGGCCTGTTTCCGGCTCATCGGATCAAACCCTGACGATCGGTGATGGGAACGTCAGCTTCAGTGGAACCACCCAGCAGTTCACGGGCTTTTTGGGCACCGTGAGCATCGCCGCTACCAAACTGCTTCGATTTTCGTCAAATTCCGGCACTGCCGATGTCGGAGGCTCGAATACAACTTTTGACGTCAACGGCACCATCCTCGCTCGTAATGCCTTCGCCGGCATCCATTTGGGGGCACTGAGCGGCTTGGGGACGCTGAACGGCGGAGCTACCGGAGTCACACCAGTAGGAATAGCCCCATGGATTATTGGGGAAAAAAACACGGATAGCGCTTTCCAAGGAACGATCAACAACGGGACGGGCCTCATCCCCACTACGTCCTCCCTGACAAAGCGTGGCACCGGGACGCTGACCCTGAATGGAGCGGCTGTCCACACCTACACCAGTTCGACCAATGCGAACCGCGGCACGCTGCTCTTGGATTTCGTGAATCTGGTCACGCCGACCGATCTGATTAACGCTGGTTCGGCGCTGGGTCTTGGCGGCGGAACGTTCAGCATCAAAGGTCAGGCCACTGGCACGACCGATCAGACGTTTGCCAGCACCAATGTGAATGCGGGCGCTTCGACGATCGTTCTCAATCCAAATGGGGGCACTGCCACCAACCTGAACCTCAATGCGATCACCCGCAATCAAGGCAGCACGTTGAACTACACGCCGGTCGCGGGAGGGACTGTCAACACAACGACTGTCAATCCGCTCATTACGGGTGGCCAGGCAACGATTCTCGGCGGTTACGCGACCGTCAATGCGAACACATGGGCAGTAAGCGGCACGGGAGCTCCGCCCTTTGCTATTACGGGACTGCCTACAGGTAGCTATACAAACACGGCTGTCACGGCCCTCTCTGCCGCCGGCACTTTGGATGTCGATGTCGCCGCAGCCGGCACGAACACCACGGGCGCGCTGACCGTGAATTCGCTCCGATTCGATGATTCGAGCGCTCCAACGGCGGTGACTTTGTCCGGCCTCCTGACCGTCGCCACCGGCGGGATTCTGGTCACTTCAAACGTGGGTGCGAATCCCACCACCATCAGCGGCGGTAGCTTGACATCTGGACTTAACGCAGGCGCAAGCGGCGATATAATCGTGATTCAAAACAACACCGCCGCTTCCCTCACCATCAGCTCGGTGATTAGCGGGACCAGAGGATTCACGAAAAGTGGTGCTGGCACCGTAATCATAACCGGCACGAACACGATTACAGGCGGGGGAACTCACATCAATGGAGGAACCCTCCAGTTGGGAGATGGCTCGGCGGCGGTCGTCATCGGCGGCACGGGGAACAGCATGAACCTCAATGGTGGGACGCTGGTGCTGAACGTTCCCAATGGAACGGCTTACGCTAACAGCGTCGTGAATATCTCCGCCAACAGTGGAATCAGGAACGGGTTTGCCAGCGGGAACGTCCAGGTGTCGGCGAATTACGCCGCGACTCAGGGACCGGTGACGCTGAACCTTTCCAGCGCCGGTGGCCAGATCACTCATGCTGGCACGGAATCCGGATTCAGCGGCACCATCGCGATGACCGGGGCGACGGCGTTCACCTATCGATTGAACAACACAGCTAACACAAATACAGGCAGCCCCATCGCGCTGTACGACCTGGGGACGACGACCGGAAACACGCTTCTTAATCGAAATGGTGGCGCCGTGGTTTATAATCTGGGCGGTCTGGCAGGTGGCACCGGGACGATACTGAGAGGAGCACCCACGGCCTCGGCCAGTACGACCTGCACCTATTCGATTGGCGCATTGAATACCAGCACCACTTTTGACGGCAGAATCCTGGACGGGACCGCGGCTGCGGCCAAAACGGCCATCACCAAGGTCGGCACCGGTACGCTTACGCTCACCAATGCCGGTAGCACTTACACCGGAAACACCACGGTTTCCAACGGCACGCTCAGCCTCGCCAATGCGTTCTTGAATGACGCCTCCACGCTGTCCATCAGCGCCGCCAACGGAGTGCTGAATCTCCCCCACTCGAACACGGATATCGTCGCCGCCATGGTAGTGAACGGCACACCGGTCGCCAATGGCGTCTATGGGGCCATCGGTGCAACGGGTGTGGATTTCAACGTTTTCTACATCACCGGCACCGGCAAGATTCACGTCACGCCAAGCTACGCATCCTGGGCCTCCACCAATGCTGGCAGTCAGGCCGCCAACTTGGACTTCGATAACGACGGCGTCAAAAACGGCGTGGAATACTTCATGGGAGCCACCGGTTCAACTTTCACGCCAAACCCCACGATCGATCCTGTCACCAACAAGGTCATCTGGCCGAAGAACCCGGCATTCCTCGGAAGCTACACCGTTCAGACTTCGCCCGATCTTGTGAATTGGACGGATGTGTCCTCCAACGTCGTGGGAAATAACGTCGAATACACCGCACCGATCGGCCAGGACAAGTGGTTCATCCGCCTCGATGTGGTGACGACTGACTGATCGGCGGCGGCGCAGCCGCTATAAATGCTTCCTCGATCAAGGGAACTGGACAGACCGCCGCAGTGTGATGGGTTTCCACTGCGGCGGTTTTGCGTCCGGGCAATTGCTGCCGGTCCCGGCCTATCTCTTTCCCGGCTTTTTGCGAGCGGCGGGTTTGGCTGTCTTCTTTGCTTCGATCTCGCGGGTGCGCTTGCGCCAGTCGCGTTTCGCCGGTGCCTCGCCTGCTTTGGGAGCCGGGGTGGTGGCGTGGTAGTCGAAGCCTCGCAACCGCTTTCGCTCAAGGCGTTGGCCGATGAAGAACTCGAGGATGCCCAGCAGGTTGAGATCGCCCTTTGGAACGAAACTAACAGCCTCGCCCTGCGCCTCAGCCCGGCCGGTGCGGCCGATGCGGTGGACGTAGTCCTCGGGGTTGACCGGGAAATCAAAATTCACGACCTGGGAGACGCCGTCGATGTCGATGCCACGCGCGACGATGTCAGTGGCCACGAGGACTTGGACTTTCCCGTCCTTGAAATCCTGGAGCGCCTGCAGCCGTTGTTCCTGCGAGCGACTGGAGTGCAACCGGGCGACTTTCACCCCGGCGAGCTTGAGGAAATTGGTTAGAAGGTTCGCACCATCCTTCATCCGGACGAAGACGAGGACCCTTGTGAACGCGGGCTGCCGCAGCAGTTCTAGCAGGAGCGCACTTTTCAAATGCGCGGGCACTTCATAGACGCACTGGATCACGGTGTCCGCCGGGTTCGAGCGTTTGCCGATCTGGACCATTTTAGGCTGATAGAGAAACCGCCGCGCCAGCGACTCGATCTCCTTGGAGAGAGTGGCGGAGAACATCAACGTCTGCCGACGCTTGGGCAGATCCTTGATGATGGTCTCGATGTCCGGCAGGAACCCCATGTGCAGCATGCGGTCCGCCTCATCGAGGACAAGCATTTCCAGCAGGCTGAAATCGACCTTGTGGCGACCTAGCAGATCGATCAACCGACCCGGCGTGGCGACGATCATGTCCACGCCCTTGCGCACGGCCTTGATCTGCGCCTCTTCCTCGACTCCGCCGAAAATGGCGGCCACGCGGATGGGCAGGCCGTTGCCATACACCCGGATGTTTTCCATGATCTGCAAGGCGAGTTCGCGGGTGGGGGCGAGAATCAGCGCCTTGGTGCCCCGCGGTTGGCCCTGTTGGTTGGCCAGGGAAATGCGGTGGAGCATCGGCAGCACGAAGGCCGCGGTCTTGCCGGTGCCGGTCTGGGCGATGGCGATCAGATCATGGCCCTGCATCACCTTGGGAATCGCGGCCGCCTGCACCGGGGTCGGGCGGGTGTAACCTGCTTTTTGAATCGCGCGGAGGATCTCATTCCCAAGTCCGAAGTGGCTGAACGGCATGCGCGGAACATAGGACGCCGGGCAATGGGTGGCACGGAATTTAATTCGAAAACAACCACCGATCCCGGATTCCTCATCCGGAGAAAAGCGCCTCTCTAGCAATTTCGATGCTTCACAGACCCGCGAAGACGGCGCTAGGAATCCCGGCGATGAAAACCTCAATGAACCGATGCTGGTGGTGGCCGGCCTGGTGCTCGGTCAGATGAGCTGCCAAACCCAGCAGAACCTCGCCCGGAATCAAGTGGCCGCGCAGGAGTGGATGAATCAACAGACGGCCGGTGCCCGCATCCAGGTTTCCGGCAATTGGTTCGCCGAGGGCTGGGGTCGCGGGACATTCAAACAATCCGGACGCCAGATCACCGGCACGCTGGACACCTATGAAGTCAAGGGGGTGGTCAGCGGCAACAAGGTCTATCTCACCACCTGGGATTCCGGAAAATGCTACTACGCGATCATTTTGTCCCAGTCCTCCTCAAACAAGCTAACAGGCTCCTACACGGACGGCCCGACCTACCGTCCCGAGGCGAAGGAACAGCGGCCGGTCGAATTCCGGCGTTCCTATTGATGCCCGGTTGGCCGACAACCCGGCCCGCAGGCACTTCAAAACCATTGGGAGAGGCAGGCAGGGATCCGCCGCCTAACCGTTGGGCCAGGGGGTGCTAATTCTAGCGCACATCGAGGCGGATCCGGTACGGCGCAGGGCCGCGGAACGCAGAGGACCGTAAGACTGAACCAGCGATGGAGGCGCGGAGGGAGAGTCAGGCCGGCTGGCAATCACCGCGTTCATCCGGCGATTTTCGGAATATCGCCAATCCGCCGGAATGAGCGGGTCCGCCGCGGTCTGTTGGTGTTAGTCACGCCGAAGTGATTCTCCATTGTAAAGGTTAAATATTAATGAAAATCAACATGATCGCGTAATATTGACTTTCCTTAATAGTTCATGTTAGACCTAACGAGTATCCATTACACCCATGAATAAACAAAGACACACCCATGCGTGCCGGCTTGCCCTGTCCCTAATGGCAGTCGGAACGTCCACGCATATTAGAGCCGAAGAACTTCTCTTCACTTTGGCACCCTCAATCGATCATTTCGAACTCGGATCCGCATTCTCCTCCGCGGGAGATGTGAACGGTGACGGAGTGATCGATGTCGCCGTAGCGGATCGCTCCGGGAAGGTCGATTCCAAGTTCGCTTCCGGCATCGTCCACCTGGTGAACGGAACCAATGGTTTACTCATCCGGAGCTACACCGGCGTGCCAGCTCCTTCACAGAATTTCGGTTTTTCCCTGGTCGCGCTGAATGCCGATGGCGACGGCATCCCGGATCTTGCCGTCGGCTCGCCAGGCCAAAAGGATGCCAGCGGCGTCCATGGCGCGGGCGCGGTGCGGATCTACGCGGGATCTAACGGCTCGTTGTTGGCAACCATCGTCGGTCCCAGCGAGTCCCAACTCGGGTCATCTCTCGCCAATGCAGGGGACCAGGATGGCGACGGCCGCGATGACCTCTACTCGGGTGCTCCCTTTGCCAACGGCGCCCAAGGTGCCGTCATGGTGATTTCCAGTGGCAGCGCCAGCATCCTGGAGACGATTTCCACCCCGAATCCAGTCAGCGCTTTCGGCTCCACCGTCGTTTGTGTGGGGGATCTCGATGGCGACGGCCTGGCCGACGTTGCGATAGGCGCGCCAGGTTTCCGCCTGCCTAATGGAAATCCGGTGGGCCAGGTCGTGCTGGTGCGCAGTTCGGACAGCTCGATTGTCGCGACCACTACGGGCGCGGGCAATTCCACCCGCCTCGGTGATTCACTCGCCTCGGCGGCCGATGCCAATAACGATGGCCGGGCGGACTTGCTGGTCGGTTCCTCTTCCGGTGGCACCGCCCTCATAGTTTCTGGTGCCGATCTGACCACGATCACCGACTTGTCGATCCCGTTGCCCCGCGCTGGCCGCAGGCTCGTCGTGGGTGGCAGCCTTGATTTCAACAATGACGGCGTGGCGGATTGGTTGATTGGCTCGAACGCTCTGGTGAGGAATGCCGCCACTCTAGCGCTTCTCGGAGGGATCCGGGTGGTTTCGGGAACGGACCACGCCACCCTCTTCGAGTTGATTGCCACCGCACCCAACACCGACCTCGGGTCGAGCGTGAAGGTTCTGCCCGGCTTGGGAATGGCCGCCGGCGAGCAATCGCTGGTGGATCCGATCAGCCATGGCACCGGCCTCGCCCGGGTTTGGAAGGTTGTGGAAATCCGCGACGCCGATGGTGACGGGATCAACGATGACGTTGATCTGGTGGAGAATTCGATCATGGACCCGACCGTCGCCATTCTCGGAGCGGATAGTGGTGTCCCCAACCGCTTGGATGATCAAGGAATGACGCTCGCGGATCGCTTTGCCGAACTCGGGCCGAAGTCCGATTATAGCAACCCCGCCCAGTATTTCGTCACGATCAAACAGCTCTGTGAGAAGATGGTCGCAGACGGCCTGCTGAATCCGGCGGAATCCAAGCTGATCAGCAAGGCGGCGCAACAAAGCGTCAATAATTCCAAAGCCAACCGCTGAGGATAGCCTCCATCTAACCTGACGTTCACGCGCCCCGGAGACCACGCGGTTTCCGGGGCTTTTTTCGTCAAAAACCCAACGCCACTGCGGCACGGCAATTTCCCAAGGGCGCAGTAACTTCGATTGAAAGTTGAATTGCAACGACTCCACCACCATGGTGACTCCATGAGAAAACTCATCAGCATGATTATCGGCGCGGCCATGGCAGGGATTTCGACTGGCGCGGAAGTGGTGTCCACGGACAAGCCGATCAAGGTCGGACAAGCGGCCGAGAGAATCGCGGCGGGCGCCCAGTTGCTCGACGTCCGGACCAAGGAGGAATGGGACGAAGGCCATCTCAAGGGTGCCAAACTGGTCACCCTATCCGAAGAAGGATTCGCGGACAAAGCCAAGGCCGTGCTCGATCCCAAGAAGCCGGTCGTCGTCTATTGTGGCAGCGGCACCCGCAGTGCGACGGCCGCGAAACTGCTTCGCAACGGTGGATTCACCACGGTCTTCGACATGGCCGGCGGCATCTACATCTGGGAGAAGGAAGGCAAGCCGGTGGTGAAGTGAACCTGGACCGGCGGCACTAACCGATGACTTCGGTCGCGGCGCGCTCGCCAGTTTCCACCGCGCCTTCAAGATAGCCTTGGGCGTCAATGGAGGTGTGCTCGCCGCAGAAATGGGCGTTGCCTTCCCGCACGCCTTCGATTCCGGAGAAGCGCGTGTATTGCCCCACTTGCCAGTAAGAATAACTGCCCCGCGCGTAGGGATTGCCAGGCCAGTAATCGACGGTCGCCCGGCCGTTCCATGCCGCCTTGATGCCGGGCAGCACGGGATTGATCTGTGTTAGAAATTGCGCCGCGCGCTGGGCGGGTGTGCCGATGCCAAAGCTGGCACCGATGGTGCCGCCGGTGTAGTCCACGAGGATGCCGGACGTTCCCGGCTGGCCGCGCGTGACTTCCCACGACGCCTGATAACCTTGGTCGGAAAAGGTGTCGCCATTGTTGCCGAGGTCGCGCCACAGACGGCGGTTGAACTGGACGTTGAGCTTCGAGTTCGTGCCCATCTGCAATTCGCGGATCGCGGTCATTTTCAAATCGCTGAAGCCCGCTCGCGTTAGATCGACACTGGTGTTCAGGATGGAGAACGGCAGCGCGAGCACCACCTTGTCCACCGTCACTGCGGTGCGATCCTGGAAGGTGAGGGTGTAGGTGCCCGCAGCATTGCGACGCACGGCAACCAAGGCTTTTCCCGTGTGAATTTGATTTTGCACCGACTGCGCCAGCGCAGACGTGATCAGATCGTTGCCGCCGCGGATGTGATACTTCTCGTTAGAAGGACCGAAGAGGCGGAGCTGGCCCTGGCCGGAGTATCCCAGTAGATAGAGCAAGTTCAGCGCGCTCTGCAAATGGCACTCCGCGCCGTATTCGATGTTATAGGCCACATCGAGCAACTGCCCGAGCCGCGATGCCACGCCACCGGGCACGGTTTCGTTGATCCACTCCGTGATCGACATGTTGTCCAGCTCCAGGCCGCGCTGGGTGTAGCTGTTATAAAGCGTGGGATAGCTTGCCTCGCTGAGGTCGCTATGCAATTTCTGCCAGATCGCTTTCATATCATCGGTCGCCTCCGCGAAGCTGTAGGACGTGCCGTCGAAAAAATAGAATGGCTCGGTACCGTTCGCCTCGGCCGCCAGCAGATTGTCCAGCGGCAGACGCAGCTCCTGCACGAGTTGGCGGATGCTGGTGTGCGACTGGTCGATCAGCTCGCCGCCGTGCTCCGCGATCTGGCCTTCGAGAAAATCACCGCGCCGTGTCCAACAGCGGCCGCCGAGACGGGTATTCGCTTCATACACGGTGGCGGTGATCCCCGCCTGCTTCAGCCGGTACGCGCATGTCAGCCCGGCCAGTCCCGCGCCAATGATCGCAACCCGCGCCGGTGAGCCACCAGCTTTCGCGGCCTGGGCTAGTGGCGACACCGCGAGTGCTGCGCCGGCAAAGCCCGCGGTGCGGAGGAAGTCACGCCGCGTCGGGGCGAGAGCGCGCTCGTCAATGACACGTTCCGTTTCGACCTGACGGGATGTCGCTTCGGCGACCGTGGAAACGAGGGAGCGCAAGCGCTCGGCGAGGGGAGAGTGTGGCATGGCAGGATTGGTTTCGGATGAGTTGTGACGAGTCAGCGGCTCAAAATCAAGCTACGTGATCGCCCGTAAAACCGTCCCTCAGGGCGGTGGCTCCGGACATGTCGGAAAAATTGAGCGATTGACGAGCGGGCCGCATCTTGCGACAGGGCAGGCAGTCCACCGCCATGAACCATTACTTTTCCCGCATTGTCCGCTTCGCATGGGTTGCCATCCCGCTGGTTTTTGGCAGTTGCACCATGGTGCCCGAACTGGGTGCGCTTGCCGACCGGGGCGACACCCGCCACCGCCGGATTGTTGTCGATCTCGGCGAGCAAAAAGCCTACCTCTACCGCTATCGCGAGCTGGTGGCGGAAGCCCCCATTTCTTCCGGTCGCGAGGGCAAGCGCACCCCCACGGGGAGTTTTTCGGTGACCGAGAAGGATGCCACCCACCGTTCCTCGCTTTACGGCAACTACGTCCAAAACGGCAAAGTCGTGAAAGAGAACGTCGACGTCCGCAAAGGCGGCCGTCCACCCGGCTCAAAGTTCGAGGGGGTGCCGATGCCGTATTTCCTGCGTTTCAGCGGGGCCTACGGCGTTCACGCCGGCAAAATTCCCGGTTATCCGGCGTCTTCCGGCTGTATCCGGCTGCCCAAGCGCCAAGCCAAACGTTTCTACGATGCCGTCCGCGTAGGCACGCCGGTGATCGTCAAGTCGTAGGATCACGGATCCTGAGAAATGATCAATCGATAGCCGATACCTGGCTCGTTGGTCAGGTGAATATCAGCTCCAAGCTTCTTGCGCAGATGATTCGCATACACCCTGAGGTAGTGGGTCTGCCCGGCGCCTTGCGGGCCCCAGACCTCGCGCAGAAGCTGGCTTTGCGTGACGATCTTGCCGGCATGGCGGGCGAGGGCGTGGAGAAATGAATACTCCGTGGGTGTCATTTTGAGCGGCTTGCCTGATAGGAAAACCTCATGCCGGTCCAAGTGCATCGTTAGCGGTCCCACGACGATTTCCGGGGAATCGTCGCCCTGTCGGCGGCGCTGGATGACGCTCAGGCGGGCGACGAGTTCCGCCGTGCTGAAAGGCTTGGTCACATAATCGTCAGCACCATTTTCAAGCGCTGCCACCTTGATGGTTTCCTGATCGCGCACGGAAAGGATGAGCACCGGCACCGCGCTCCACTCGCGCAGGCTGCTCAACACTTCAAGGCCGTCCATGTCGGGCAGGCCGAGGTCTAGCAGGACGACATCCGGCCGATGGAATGCCGCTTCCTGCAATCCCAATCTTCCAGTCTCCGCTTCCTTGACGAGATAGCCGCGGGCTTCAAGCGCGAGCCGCAGCAATCGTCGGATTTGGATTTCGTCGTCGATGATAAGCGCGGTCATGCGGGTTCTCCTTGTTCCATAAATTCAGCCTTGAGCAGGATTTCGAAAACCGCGCCACCTTGCGGGTCATTCCATCCGGCGATGTCGCCACCCAGCGCCTGGATAAATCCGCGGGCGATCGAGAGCCCCAGCCCGGTGCCACCGGCGGGCGCACCCTTGGCCCGATAGAATTTCCCAAACACCCGGGACTCCTCACCGGGAGGCAGGCCCGGGCCGTGATCGCGCACCGTGAGCCGGAGTTTTTGCTCCGCATTTCTGACCGTTAGTTCAATGGCCGCGTTGGGTGGTGAGTAAACCGCGGCATTGTGCAGAAGATTTACGAGCGACTGGGTCAGCAAGGTGTGGTCGGTCTTCATCAGCGGAATGTCGGGGGCGATGTCGATTTCTAGCGGATGGACTCCCATCGCGTCATCCACCGCGTTCACGGCACCGTCGATGAGTTCATTCACATCATACCATTCCAGCTTGGGTTGGACGACCTCCGATTCCAAGCGGGTCATCTGCAAGAGCCCATCCACGAGCCGTTGAAGACGTTTCGTCGCAGTATCGATTTCCACCACATAAGGATTCGCGGTCGCGGTTCCGAGGCCTTCGATGGCGGCACGGATGATGGCCAGCGGTGTTTTGAGTTCGTGAGAAACGCTGTCCAACAGATTCCGGCGCAGTCGTTCTGATTTGTTCATCACCTCGGCATGGCTGGCGGCTTGGATGAAATGTTCCTTCTCCAGCACCAGGGCGAGTTGCAGCGCGAAGGCCTCGACGGCCTGTCGCCGGGTAAAATCGAGCGACGAATTTCCTTCCGCAAGCCGCAGGCCCAAGACCCCCATTACCGAGGTCGCAGTCTGGAGGGGAAACCAAGTCGCCGCGGACTCCGGCAGCGTGTCGGTGAAGCTCCCGGCGACCTGCTTGTTAGCATAAGCCCAGTTCGCCACGCCGAGTTCATGGGCTCCCGGCTCCCAGGTGCTCGCCGGATGCGCCGTGTCTGGCAGCGTGTGATCGAGTTTCCGGACCACCAACGCGGTATCCGCGTCAACGACCGAGTTGATAACTGCCAACGCCTCGGCCAGCCCGGTTTTCATCTCGGGGGCCAGCGCGGCGCTTTGGGTCACGCGGAGCAGCGCGTCGGTTTCCATTTGCCTCCGGCGCTCGGCAATCTCACGCGTGCGCAAGCGGTTGGTTAGATGGCCCATGCTCAGCGCCACCGCAAAAAACATTGCCAGAAGAATGATGTCCTCCAGCGCCCGGATTTGAAACGTGAACCGCGGCGAGATGAAAAAGTAGTTCCATGCCAGCGCGCCGAGCGCCGCCATGAAAAGCATCGGTCCGCGGCTGATGCGGAAGGACGCGAGCAGGATTGCGAGCAGATAAACCAAGGCGGGCACCGTGTAGCCGACCACGGGATGGAGTTGCCAACAAATCCCCGTGAGGATAACGATCAGCAGCAAGGCGATGGCGTATTCCTGAAATTGGTTAGGCGTGATGGAGCTCCGCTTGCTTTCCTCCCGGCCGGATGGACGACCGATCACGGGCCGGACAACGCTCACGTCAATATCACCGCTGCCGGCGATGATCCGGTCCGCCAGAGTGGGTTTCCAACGCGAAGTGCGATCCGGCTTGCCCACCACGATTTGGGAGACGTTGCGGTCGCGGGCCAGTTCCAGCAGGGACGCCGCGATATCGTCGCCCGTGGCGTGAACCACCTCCGCACCAAGCCTCCGCGCCAAGCCGAGGGCACGCGTCAGCAAGTCCTGCTCCGGCGGACTCAGCGGCTTGCTGCTTTCCACCCACACCGCCAGCCACGGACAGCCATGTCGGCCCGAAGCGCGTCGCGTCCAACGAATCAAGCTTTCCGAATAGGGCGTCGGCCCGACTCCCACCATCAACCGGGCGTTCGTCTTCCACGGACTGGCAACCCGCCGCGCCTTGCGGATCTCCTCAAGATCGCGGTCCACCCGCTCGGCGGTGAAGCGCAGCGCCAGCTCGCGCAAGGCGGTTAGATTCCCTTCGCGGAAAAATCCTTCTGCCGCCGCTTGCGCCCGTTCGCCCAGATAGACCTTTCCCTCGCCGAGGCGGACCATCAGTTTTTCCACGCTCAGATCGATCAACTGGATCTCGTGGGCGCGGTCGAGAAGCGAGTCCGGCACCGTTTCCTGGACCGCAACGCCGGTCACCTGCCGGACGATGTCCACCTGGCTCTCGATGTGCTGGACGTTGAGCGTGGTGACGACATCGATCCCTGCGTCGATGAGCTCGAGCACATCCTGATAGCGTTTCAAATGGCGGCTTCCGGACGCGTTGGTGTGAGCCAGCTCGTCCACTAGCAGCAAATCCGGGCGGCGTTGGATCGCTGCATCAAGATCGAATTCCTCAAGCACGTGACCGTCGTGATCGATCTTCCTGCGCGGCAAGATGGCGAGGCCTTCCAGCAGTTCCGCCGTTTCCACGCGGCCGTGAGTCTCCACGACGCCCACCAGCACATTCAGGCCCTCGCTTTGTCGCTGCCGGGCCAGCAGCAGCATCGCATACGTTTTGCCGACGCCCGGACACATCCCGAGAAGGATGTAGAGCCTCCCCTTTTTCTCCAGATTTTCCTCCCGCTGCACTTGCGCGAGCAAGGCATCGGGATCTGGACGGTGGTCTTCGTTCATGGAGGCTCTCGCGATGGGATCACAATGTTCTCATTTGCCGAGCGAGTCGAGAGAGAGGTTCAGGCGATTCAGGTTGATCCTCTTGCCGCCAACCATCCGGCTTGGGTTCGATTCGGTTAATTTCCCGATCAGCGCCTCGACTTCCCGTCTGGCGTGAGGACTTAGGTTTCTCTCGGAAACCACACGGGAAACCTGCGCATCCGCGTCCGCAACCCCGATCCAGCGTCCGTCCTCTTCGGCCGTGATGGGAGCGGGCGCGTTGAAATAACGGGGGCCGGACAGCTCTTTTGCAAGCAGGGCATCGGCGATGGCAGATTCCTCGGCTGCACTAACAATGCGGACTTCGTCCTGCTGCCATTTGACGATCGCCACCGCCACCAGGGCGACAACGATGACTGCCACTGCGATCCATCGACAAAGTTTCGTTTTCATGGCTTACGTGGGGAAAGAGCGTTCAGGGCGAGATTCAGCTTCAGGACGTTCACGCCATCCTCACCGAACAGACCGAAGTCGGCCTTGTCGGTGTTGCTGGAAATGAGCTCCTGCACTTTTGCGGCAGCGAAGCCACGCGCTTTGGCGACGCGGGCGAGTTGGAGTGCGGCGTTCGCGGGGCTGATGTGCGGATCGAGACCACTGGCCGACGCGGTGACGGCATCGGCGGGAATAGGCTGGTTTTCAGCGAGACTATTAGTGGCTCGGTAGATGGCGATGCGTTCCTTGATTTGATTTGCGAGCTTCTGCGAGGTGGGTCCGAGATTGCTGCCGCTGGAACTCGCCGCGTCGTAGCCGTTCGCACCCGCCGCCGACGGACGCGGGTGGAAGTAGCTTTCTCCGGTGAAGTTCTGGCCTAGCAACTCGGAACCGATGATGGTTCCGTTTTGATCGACGATCAGGCTACCATCCGCCTTTTTAGCGAAGGCGAGTTTCGAAATCCCAGTGACGGCGAGCGGATAGAAGCCGCAGCAGACAACCGCGAGAACGAGCGTGGAAACGATGGCTGGACGAATTTCTGAAACTAGATTTTTCATATCAGGCGAGGTTGAGGGTGGTGATGACGAGATCGATGGCTTTGATGCCGATGAACGGGACGACGAGGCCGCCGAGGCCGTAGATGAGCAGATTGCGACGCAGGACTTCGAGGGCTCCGAGAGGCTTGTAAGGCACGCCTTTCAGGGCGAGCGGGATGAGCGCGACGATGACGAGGGCATTGAAAATGATGGCGCTCAGGATCGCGCTTTGTGGCGAACCGAGTTTCATGATGTTCAGCGCGGCCATCGCTGGAAAGGTCACCATGAGCATCGCGGGGATGATCGCGAAGTATTTGGCCACGTCGTTGGCGATGGAGAATGTCGTTAGAGAACCGCGGGTCATCAACAGTTGTTTGCCGATTTCCACGATCTCGATGAGCTTGGTCGGGTTGCTGTCGAGGTCCACCATGTTGCCGGCCTCGCGGGCGGCCTGGGTGCCGGTGTTCATCGCGACCCCGACATCGGCCTGCGCCAGGGCGGGCGCGTCGTTGGTGCCGTCGCCGGTCATGGCGACGAGGTGACCGGCGGCCTGTTCGCTGCGGATGCGCCTCAGTTTGTCCTCGGGCGTGGCCTGGGCCATAAAATCATCGACACCCGCTTCCGCGGCGATCGCGGCGGCGGTCATCGGATTGTCGCCGGTAATCATAACGGTGCGGATGCCCATCTTGCGAAGCTGGGCGAAGCGCTCCTTCATGCCGCCTTTGACAATGTCCTTGAGTTCGACAACTCCTAACACCTTGCGGCCATCGGCGACGACGAGTGGCGTGCGACCGGCGCGGGAGGCGGCTTCCACGGCTTTCCCGACATCGACCGGATAGATTCCGCCTTGTTGCTCGACCCATTGTTTCACGGAATCGGCGGCTCCCTTGCGCACGCTGCGGCCTTCGATGTCCACACCGCTCATGCGGGTCTGGGCGGTGAACGCAACGAAGGTGGCGTGCGGCTGTTGGAGTTCACGGGCGCGGATGTTAAACTTTTCCTTGGCGAGAATGACGATGCTGCGGCCTTCGGGCGTTTCGTCTGCCAGGGAAGCAAGTTGCGCCGCATCGGCGAGTTGCTGTTCGGTCACGCCGGGTGCGGGAACGAAATCCGAAGCCATGCGGTTGCCGATGGTGATGGTGCCGGTCTTGTCGAGCATCAGGACATCGATGTCCCCTGCCGCCTCCACGGCGCGGCCGCTGGTGGCCATGACGTTGCGGCGGATCAGGCGGTCGATGCCGCTGATGCCGATGGCGCTGAGCAGGCCGCCGATGGTGGTCGGGATGAGGCACACTAACAACGCGACGAGGACCGGGATGGTGAAGTTGATCCCGGCGTAGGTGCCAAAGGGCTTCAGGGTCATCACGACAAGCAGGAAAATCAACGTCAGCGTGGAGAGGAGGATGGTAAGTGCGATTTCGTTAGGCGTCTTCTGGCGCTTGGCTCCTTCCACCATCGAGATCATCCGGTCGAGGAACGTGTTGCCCTTTTCCGAGGTGATCTTGATGACAATGCGGTCGCTGATGACGCGAGTGCCGCCGGTGACGGCACTGCGGTCGCCGCCGCTTTCGCGGATGACGGGAGCGGATTCACCGGTGATGGCGGCTTCATCGACCGAGGCGATGCCTTCTATCACGTCGCCGTCGGCGGGGATGATGTCGCCCGTTTCGCAGACGACGAGATCGCCCTTCTCCAGCACCGGAGCGGCGACTTTTTCCTCTTTGCCGTTTTTCAGGCGGCGGGCCATCGTGTCCTTGCGGGCCTTGCGCAGGCTGTCGGCCTGGGCTTTTCCCCGGCCTTCGGCGACGGCTTCCGCGAAGTTCGCGAACAGCACGGTGAACCACAGCCAAACGGCAAGCTGGATGACGAAGCCGCGGTCATCGTGCGAGGTGAAGATCGCGGTGGTGGTTAGAGCGGCGCCGATGAGGGTGACGAACATGACCGGATTCCTGATCATGAGCCGCGGGTCGAGCTTGCGGAACGAATCACCGATCGCGGGGGCAATGATCGACTTGTCGAAAAGTGATGGGGTGGAGTGAGACATGTTTTAGGGTTAGAAGAGTTGTCCTTTGAGCATCAGGAAGTGTTCGGCGATCGGTCCGAGTGCCAGGGCTGGCAGGAAGTTAAGCGCGCCGATGAGAAGGACCGTGCCGATCAGAAGAATGGTGAACAGCGATCCGGAAACCGGAAAGGTGCCGGCACTGGGTGGGGCAATCTTCTTTTTCACCAACGATCCGGCGAGCGCCATGACCGGTATGATCATGAGGAAGCGTCCGATCAGCATGGCGGCGGCGAGGGTCACGTTGTAGTGCGGATCTCCGCTGGAAGGATTTGCAGTTAGACCGGCGAAGGCGCTGCCGTTGTTAGCGGTGGCGGAGCTGTAGGCGTAAAGGATTTCGCTGAAGCCGTGGGGACCGGCATTGTTGAGTCCGGCTTGTCCCCAGGTGCTGGCAGCTCCCCAGGCGGTGAAGCCGAGAATCGTTGCGGTCAGAACCAGCAGGGCGAGCATCGCCATTTTCACGTCGAAGGCCTGGATCTTTTTCCCGAGGTATTCCGGTGTGCGGCCAACCATCAGCCCGGCGATGAACACGGCGAGCACCACGAAGACTAACATTCCATACAGTCCCGCGCCGACACCGCCGATGACGACTTCGCCGAGTTTCATCATGAACAGCGGGACCAGCCCGCCGATGGCGGTGAAGGAGTCGTGCATGGAGTTGACCGCGCCACACGAGGCGGCGGTGGTGATGGTGGCGAAGAGCGAGGAGTTGAAGATGCCGAATCGGACTTCCTTGCCTTCCATGTTGCCATCCGATGAAACGATGCCGAGTGCCTGATGGATGGGATTTCCATGCGCTTCCGCCCACCAGCAGGCGATGACGCCGGTGGTGAAGAGAATCATCATGGCCGCCCAGACCGACCAGCCATGGGCTTGGTTCTTCGTGGATTTTCCGAGATACCATGTGAGTCCGCTGCCGATGGCGAAGATCGACAGCATCTGGAAGAAATTGGCGAGTGCCGTGGGATTTTCGAACGGCTGGGCGGAGTTGGCGTTGGTGTAGCCGCCGCCGTTTGTTCCTAACATTTTGATTGCTGACTGCGAGGCCATCGGGCCTTGGACGATGGTGCGGGTGGTGACAGCTGGAACCGCGTCGACGGCTGGAGCATCTCCCGAGGCGGGCACTGCGGGGACTTCGGGGATCGCTTCGACGAGCGTGGCGGTGTCGTAGGATTTGAAGTTCTGGATCGTGCCTTGGGAAACGAGGAACACCGCGAAAACCAGGCAGAGCGGCAGCAACAGGTAATAGGTGGTGCGGGTGATATCGACCCAGAAATTTCCCAGCGTCGTCGCCGAGTGGCGCGAAACCCCGCGGACCAGAGCTGCGGCGATGGAAATACCAACGGCGGCTGAGGTGAAGTTATGGATGGTCAGCGCGACCATCTGCGAGAAATACGACATCGTGGTTTCGCCGCCATAACTCTGCCAGTTGGTATTGGTGGTGAAACTAACAGCCGTATTGAACGCGAGGGCCGGACTCAACGCGGGCAAGCCCTGCGGATTGAGCGGCAGCAGGTGTTGCAGGCGCAGGATGGTATAGGTGAAAAGCACGCCCACCGCGCTGAAGACAAGCATGGAGAAAGTGTAGCCCTTCCAGCCGTACTCTTTCGAAGCATCGACACCCATGAGTCGATAGCTGATTTTTTCAAATGGCCGGATCAGCGGGTCAAGCCAGGTTTTCCCCTGGGGATCGAGCACCTTGGTCAGGTAGATGCCGAGGGGTTTGGTGATCAGGGCGAGGACGCCGATGAATAGCGCGAGTTGGAGCCAGTCGTTCGTGTGCATGGGCGTAAGTTAGAATTTTCCCGGGTGGATCATGGCGACGGGCCAGAGGCATCCTATCTGGGTGCATGTCGCC
>JAZKGW010000021.1:151995-241948 GCA_040385685.1 Verrucomicrobiota bacterium
GATCATGGCGACGACAAGGTAGCCGATGAGGAGCAGGGCAATGATGCCGATGACGATGGTTTCCATGTTGTGGTGGGTTCAGAGGGTCTCACAGAATCGGGCGTAGAGCGCCCCGATTGCGAAGAAGCCGAGAGTCGCGGCGATGTAGATGAGGTCGTTCATGGTGGTGATTGGCTTGTGCAACCACACTGCCACGACTCCCCTTTCCAGGTAGTTAAAGGGCTGTGCTTTCCCGTAAAAAAAACGTCAACGCACGGGTTCGAGCCCGAGACCCGCATGAAGCCTTCACTGAAACGACTCGGATGGCACTTGCGGTCTGAGCGCCATTTTAACGTTTTTTTTACGCGAACCGCCGACTGTTTAACTATCCGGCACGGCACTGGCTGGGAAGATGAGGCCGAGCGCCCCTCGCTCAGATTACCCTATGGAAACCGTCAATCATCATCAGCCCGGCACATCGCCTCCACTTGCCGTGACCACGCTCGCCGCGCTGGGCATCGTTTTCGGAGACATCGGCACAAGTCCGCTTTATGCGTTTCGCGAATGTTTCTCCGGATCTCACGGAGCGCCGATCAACCCGGCCAACCTAACGGGGGCGGCGTCCCTCATCGTTTGGTCGCTGCTGCTGGTGGTTTCCGCCAAATACCTGTTCGTCATCCTGCGCCTCGATAACCGCGGGGAGGGCGGCATCCTTGCGTTGTCCGCATTGATCCGCAGCAAAACGGCCGCGGCCAAGGACGCCCCGCGAAAAATCCTGCTGCTCGGCCTGGCGGGCGCGGCGTTGATCTACGCCGATGGCATGTTGACGCCGGCGATTTCCGTGTTGAGCGCGGTCGAAGGTCTATCCGTCAGCGCGCCCGTCGTCGCCCATTGGGCGGTGCCCATTTCGGTGGTGATCCTGATCGGTTTGTTTGCGATCCAGAGGCACGGCACCGCTGGCGTTGGCAAAATGTTCGGGCCAGTCGTTTGCCTGTGGTTCCTCACTCTCGCCTTGCTGGGACTCGGTTCGATCTTCCATCATCCGCAGGTGCTGTGGTCGTTGAGTCCCACCGCCGGGGTCGCGTTTCTTGTGCGCGAGTGGCATCACGCGTTTCCGCTGCTGGCCGCGGTCTTTCTGGCAGTCACGGGCGGCGAAGCGCTTTACGCCGACCTTGGACACTTTGGCATCCGGCCCATCCGCTTGGGATGGTTCACGTTGGTGCTGCCAGCGCTGGCGCTGAATTACCTCGGCCAGGCGGCACTGGTCACCGCCAACCCGGCGGCGATCGCCAGCCCATTCTTCCTCATGGCTCCGGAAATCCTGCGGCTCCCGCTTACCCTGCTGGCGACTGCGGCTGCGGTGATCGCCAGCCAGGCATTGATCTCCGGAGCATTTTCTCTAACCACCCAAGCGATCCAGCTCGGCTGCCTGCCCAGGTTCAGGGTCCTCTACACTTCGGAGCACTCGGTCGGCCAAGTGTTCGTCCCCGCGGTAAACCGAATTCTGGCGATCGCCTGCATCCTGTTAGTGATGGCGTTCCAAACGTCGGCCGCGCTGGCGGGAGCGTATGGCATCGCGATTTCGCTGACGATGGCGATCACGTCGATCCTGTTCTACTCGGCGGCACGCTCGGTGTGGAATTGGTCGCCCGTCAAAGCCGCAATGGTGACTGGTATTTTCCTGGTCGTTGACGGTGGGTTCCTCGCGGCCAACTCTCTCAAGATCTTCCATGGCGGCGGCTGGTTTCCGCTCGTCGTCGCGGGTTCGGTGATGGGTCTGATGTTGATCTGGATTTGGGGCCGTGCGCGCCTCTATGCGCGGTTCCTCAGCGAAGCCCTGCCCGTGAGCACGTTGTTGGACAGCCTCGCCAAAGGCAGCATCTACCGGGTGCCCGGGACAGCGATTTACATGAGCGGGAAAGGCTTGGAAGTCCCCACCTCGCTGATTCACAACCTCAAGCACAACCAGGTGCTGCACTCACGGGTCATCCTTTTGCACGTCATGACGCTCGATCAACCGAGCGCAAACCCCGACGAAATTCTCGAATGCCGTGATGTGGGCCAGGGCGTTTACCGCGTGAATCTCAAATTCGGCTTCGCTGAAACCCCCGACGTGCCCGCGGCGCTGAAGGCGAAGCTGCCAGAGGAGTTCGGATTTAATCCCGGAAAGACAACGTATTTCCTGGGCAGCGAAACCTACTTCGTCGGCAAGGCCGCGTCGTTCATGGATCGCCTCAGGCTGCCGATTTTCGCGGCCATGGCGCGGAATGCGTCGCCAGCGACGGCGTATTTCCAACTGCCCCCCGGGCGGGTGGTCGAGCTTGGGGCACAGGTCACGCTTTGATGATCCAAGGCAGTCATGCCAAAGGTCCTGCGCTCTAACCGGTATCCGGCAATCCGGATTAGAGTTCCCCGGACATTTGGACGAGTTGGGCCACGGTGTTCATGTTGCGGGCGGTACCAGACCTGCCGGCAGGAATGATCAACTTGGAGATGCCCATGCCGTTTTGATAGAAAACATATATCTCCCTCCTGCCCAAGTGAAGTTGTTCGCCCTTGATTCCCTTCAGATCATCCAACGCATTGGCCGGCGACGCTTCATCGAGGAAGATGGCAACCGTCCGGTTGCCCGGTGCTTCCGGAAACGGATTGCCGGCGAGAACCTCCGCCAACTCCGCGGCAGTGCGCACCAGCACACCGACGGGTTTGCCGGCATATTTCGCGAGCGCGGCTTCCAACTCCGCCTTGACCCTGGCCTCCGGTTTCTTGGATTGGAACACCACGTTGCCGCTGGCGATGTAAGTTTTCACCTTGGTGAAACCGAGCGATTCGCAAAGCGACTTGAGATCGGCCATCGGCAATTTCCCCGTGCCTCCGACATTCACGGCTCGCAACAGTGCGATATAAGTGGTCATGGGAGAAGAATCCATCTTGATGTGAAAACCGCAAGGCTGCCGCCCTGGAGATACAGCTTCCCAAGCGCCGGGGCATTCTGTAGCAAGAGGGATTCCATTTCATCCAATGAGTTGTTGGAAAATATCAATCCTGATCGCCTGCTGGACCGCAGCGTCGTTGTGCTCCCCGGCAGGTGAGCGGCTTACGGTCACCGGACTCGCCACCGCAAACTCGGCGGGCGTGTTGCTTTCCCTAACGGAAAACCGGACGTCGTCGCTCGCCTTTCCGGCGGCTCCCGCGGACCGCGCGTTTTCTCCTCCCACGCATGTGCGCTGGCGGATCGAACTCAAAGGCACCCGCAATGCGGCGGGGGTTCCGGAGGCCACCGCCTTGCGCAGCTTGCCGGATGATGTCGCTTGGCCCGCGGGCCTCGAAATGATTCCGGAACGATTCGCGGGAATCAGCAACGGCATGAATCCAAGCCTCAACGGGCTCGACCCGTTAGGTGTGGCCACGGGAATCGGCTTGCCGGATTATGATGGCGATGGCGTGTCGGATGATCAGGATGCGTTTCCCGGCGACCCGTTGGAATCCGTGGACACCGATGGCGATGGAACCGGCAATCATGCCGACACCGACGATGACAATGACGGAATGCCCGATCTGTTTGAAATCACCTTCGCCCTCGATTCCCTGGCCAATGACGCGGATCTGGATCGGGACGGCGACGGTTCCACCAATTCGGAGGAATACATCGCCGGCACCAATCCCTCTGACGGTGCCTCGCGATTCCATGTTGTGGAAGTCAGCCGTCCGGATGCCGCGACGGTGCGGCTGGGCTGGGACGCCGTCCCCGGCCGGAGTTACTCGATCTATCGAGTTTCATTTTCATCCGCCGGGCCGGTCCTTTTACACGACGGAATTTCCGTGACGCTCGCAAGCAGGATCTATCAGGACATTCCCGCGAGCGGCTCCCGCGATTTTTACAGGCTGAAGGCAATTCTCATCACCAATCCCTAACGACCGATTCCATGAAACACATCCTATTGCTCATGATATTTCTCACGGCCGCCTGCTTCGCCGCCGAACCGATCCAAGTTACCATCGATGTTCCCGGGATCGGGTTGATCCCAGGGGACGGCCCGAAGGAAACGATCGCCGGCCTGGCGTATCAGCACGAAATTGTTTCCCCGCGCGATCCTGTCAGCGGACAGGCCACGGGACGGCGGCAGCACAAGCCGTTCACGATCGTCAAGGCGATCGATCCTGCGACTCCCCAATTGTATCAATGCCTGGCGGACAACCGGTCCGGCATGACGGTGACTCTCAAGTTTTTCAAGCCGGCCACCCAAGGCGGAGCGGGAGAGGAGTATTATACGATCGTCCTGCAAGGCGCCGCGGTAGCGAGTCTGCGGAACTGGAAACCGAACACCCGCGATCTATCCGCCGATCGCGCCGGAGATCTCGAGGAAGTGAGTTTTGTTTACACGTCGATCACCTGGACTTACACCAAAGGCGGGATCACCGCCACCGACACTTGGAGCACCGTTAACCCGTAGCCGCGCCTTCGCAGTAACAGATCCGGACCGCTCACGCCGAGCGTCTCGTCTCGCCGCGGTCGAGATGCAGGAAATGCGCCCAGCTTTCATCCGCCAGGCCGTTCTCGTGCATGCCGAACAGCGGCCGCCAGCGCGGGGCGAGCGGTTTGATTTGCGGGTGCATGTTCGCCTCGTGAGGGAGCTTGTTGCCCTTGCGGGTATTGCAGCGGAAACACGAAGTGACGATGTTGTCCCAAGTCGTGCGACCGCCTTTGTCGCGGGGCGTGACGTGGTCCAGGTTGAGTTGGGTTTCCGGCAGGACCTTGGTGCAATACTGGCAGGTGAACTTGTCCCGCAGGAACACGTTGCGCCGCGTGAATTTCACCTCAAGCCGCGGCAACCGGTCATACACCGACAACACCACGATCTTCGGCACCCGGATGGCGATCCTCGCCCCGTGGATCATCTCCGCGTCGGTGTTTCCGACCGAGTAGGAAATCCATGACGAAAGATCGTGGGAATTGAAGCGCTCGTCCCCTTCCACCTGCACCACTTGGGCGTGGCCGAGACAGAGCAAATGGAGCGATCTGCGGACGGAGCAGGTGTGGATCGGTTGCCAGAACCGATTCAATACGAGCACGGGATGTTCGAGGATGGCATTCATCACCTTTCTCAACCAATCGTCGGCACGCTACCAGAGCCCGCCGCCTCGGCAACCCAAAAGGTTCAGGCATCGAAAATACGGGGTTCTGAAGGGTTTCTTCGTAAAATTGCCACGACCCGCGCGCCACAATCGCCTTTCGTCCGCCTTGTCGGGCGCGGATCCGGCCGCTAGATTCCCGCCAAGAATGTCCGACGAGCTGCTGGAGATTGAACCGACACGCCGCCAATGGGTGGGTTTCTGGAGCATGATCTGCCAGCAAACGCAGAATGCTTTCAACGACAAGCTCGCCCAGTTCACGCTCATTCCGTTGGGCGTGGCGGTGGGTTTCTCACTGCTGATCCCGGTCGGCTCGGGGGTGGAGGTGGATGTTCCGGAGATGGCCGGATTGCTGATGGCGCTGCCGATGGTGTTGTTCGCGCCGCTTGCCGGATGGGTTAGCGACCGGTTTTCCAAACGCGACGTGATGCTCGGCGCGGCGATCGCCCAAATGCTGGTGCTGATTTGGATTTGCGGATCGGTGGTGCTGAAAAACATGCCGCTCGCGCTGTGTGGGTTTTTCGCGTCGGCGGTGCAATCGGCGTTTTTCAGCCCGGCCAAGATCGGGATCAACAAGGAACTCGTGGGTTCCAAGCATCTCGGCTTCGCGGCCGGGATCCAACAGATGACCGCGATACTGGCCATCCTCGCGGGCCAAATCCTGGCGGGTTGGTTGTTCGACCACCGGTTCGCCGGGCATGCCGGTGGCCCGGACATCGCATGGAATGCCGCGCTCGCCCCCTTGCTGGTGCTGACCGGATTGTCGCTGCCGGGATTGGCCGCGGCGTGCGCGATCCCGCGGGTCCCGGCCCAAGGCGGGCCGAAATTCACCGCGAAACTCGCTGTCAGCCACGTCCTCAATCTGGCGGATTTGTGGCGGGACGGACCGCTGCGGCGGGCGTCGTTTGGCGTGGCGTTCTTCTGGGGCTTCGCCGCGTTCATCAACCTGTGGTCGGTCAAACTCGCGAAAGCGATGACCGGCGGCGGAGAAGGTTTTGGCACCCAATCGTCGATCTTCATGGCGGTGGCCTTGCTCGGGATGGCGGCGGGGTTCGGCTTTGCTTCGTTTCTGATGCGCAAGCGCATCGAGCTCGGATGGGTGCCCGTCGCCGGAGTCGCGATGACGCTAACAGCCTTCGCACTCGCCTTCATGACCCCGGGCGGCTGGCTTTTCCTAACAACCATGGCGCTGCTGGCGTTTTCCGGAGCCGTTTTTCTCGTGCCGCTCATCGCGTGGATGCAGGATCGCTATCCGCCGGCGAAACGCGGCGAACTCCAATCCGCGGTTAACTTGCAGGACTGCCTAGCGGGAATTGTCGCCGTGGTGCTGACCGGGATTTTCGACTACACCGACAAATCCTTCGGCGTCGCCCCGGCGTTCGGATTTCGGATTGAAATCGCCTTCATCGGGGTCGCCTGCGGATTGGTGACTTTGTTCATCATCCGCCTGTTGCCGGGAGACTTCATCCGCTTGATCGGTGGAGCGGTCATCCGGTCGATCTATCGGATCCAAACGGTGGGCCCGGAGCGCATTCCGGCCAAGGGCGGGGCGCTGCTGCTGCCGAACCACGTGACCTTCGCGGATGGCTTTTTCATCACGGCTGCCTGCCCACGACCAGTTAGGTTCGTGATGGACGAGGCGTTCGTGGCAAGCCGGTCGGTCCGCATCTTCACCAGCATCTTCGAAACGGTGACGATCCGCCGGGATCAACCGCGCGAGGCCATCAAGATCACCATCGATGCGTTGAAAAACGGCGATCTCGTCTGCCTGTTTCCCGAAGGCCAGCTCACCCGCACCGGCACGCTCGGGGAACTGCGGCGTGGCTTCGAACTGATCGCAAAACGGGCCGGCCACCCGCTGATCCCGATGTGGTGCGACGGTGCGTGGGGATCGATTTTCTCCTTCGAGCGCGGGCGGTTTTTCAGCAAGTGGCCCTACCGCTTTCCATACGGACTGGCGATCGCCTTCGGCGAGGAAATTCAGCCCAAGCAAGGGGATCTGGAAACCGTGAGGCAGGGGCTGTTAGTCGCGGCGGCGGCGGCACTGGCCAGGCGCTTTGCCTCACCCGGCTGGGGCTCGCGGATGCCGCGTGGGAAAGGCCCCGCGATCGAAAGTTTCCGCGCGAGCGGCGAATCCGTGCGCCGCCGGCTGTGGATCAACGGCCATCAGATCAGTCAGGTCAACGCGCTGCAACGGCGGCAGCCGTTTCACGTTTTGAAGGGAGACCCGGTGCTATCAGGTCTGCCGGCCGTCCTGCTAACATTTCCCGGGCTGTTCGAAGCTACGGTGATCAAATGTGATTCCTCCGATGGCGTGCATGCCGCGTCATGGGTCGGCGGCGATCATCTGCGCGAGATGTTAGGCTGCACCCAGTTGTCGAAGGAAATTGTGTTTTACGACTTCGGACCACGCGCGCTGGAGCCGGTCTATCGGGCGGATTTGCGCCATTGCCCGTGCCTCGCGATCAACGGCGTGGTGATCGCGATGTCGATGCCGGATCCCCCCGCCGCGACGGGCGACAGCGAGCCCCAACCGGGCCACCGGCCCGGCACCTGGGGGAAACTGCTGCCCGGGTGGTTTCTGCTGCCGGCGGAAAACGGTCTCTTGCGCGTCCATGGCCCGGCGGCTCCGGAGGAAGGCATCGAACTGCCGGAAGGAACGTCCCTCGATCCGGAAGGTTTCCTCGCGTGGACGGATCCCAAGGCGCGAGAAGTTAGAAACGGCTGACTAACAATCAGCCGGCTTACTCCGCCGGCGTGCGGAAGTATTTTTTCTCCTCCTCCGGAAAGGTTGGGTCTGCCACCAAAGTGCCGGCCGGGATGCCAGTCACGTCAATGATTTTTCCGCTGTGAGGACTGGTCACATATCCCGGTTTCCCGCTGACCGTGACCGCGGGCGGATACTCCGGCGGTTGGGGTTTCGCGTAAACTTTCGGTTCCGGACGTTGCGAAGGCCGGGTGCGCTCGTTCACCGCAGCCTCTCCGGAGTCAGTTGCGGTGGGTTCCGACACGTGGGTCGCAGCGTTCTCCTTTTGCGCGGAAATCGGAGCGTCCTGACTGGCGGCAACTTCGGATTTCTTGGACGAATGGACCAGCAGCCACGTAATCATCAACAGCATCACAATCACCAGCCACCACTTTTGCTTCATACGGGCAATTGAGCCAAACTTCCGGCGGACGGCAAGCGGCATTGTTAGGATGTCAGCCCCTGGATGAGGAAAATCGATCTGAGAGAATGGTTCGCCGGGCGGCGTATTCGGGGCGATCTTGATTTTTAGATCGCGTATGCAAAACCCCATCGACGTGGAGCATCATGAACCTGGCCGTGGCGAGGCGGTCATGTTTTTCCTCAAATCCCGTCTGCTGATCGCACGCCGTTGGTGGCTCGAGCGCGGTCGGCCAGTGTCGATACACCCCCGCGGCCATGCCCATCGGTCGGCTCCGTTGGCGGGCACGGCGAACGCTCCGCTATGGACCCAGATCTCCGCCGCCGAGTTCCCGCTAACAGCCGGAAAGGTCCAGAATCTCCGTGCCTCCTGCCAGCGACTCGACGGCATCGAGATTCCGGCGGGCGAAATTTTCAGTTTCTGGAAACAACTCGGCCGCACCACGCGCGCTGCGGGATTTACCGAAGGCCGCGAACTCCGTTCCGGCTGCCTTGTGCCAAACCTCGGAGGCGGCTTGTGCCAACTATCAGGTCTGCTGCACGCGGCGGCGCTCGCCGCCGGGCTCGAGGTGGTCGAGCGCCACGCCCATTCTCGGACCTTGCCCGGCGCTCCCCTGCCGCCCGAACGCGATGCCACGGTTTTCTGGAACTATGTCGACCTTCGGTTCACCGCGCCTTTTGCCTGGCGATTGGAAACCCGTCTAACGGCCACCGATTTGGTCGTATCGATCCGCGCGGTGAAGGATTCTTCGGTGGCCATGGCAAAGTCGTTAGCTGTCAGCAGTGGCCTACCGGTTCGCGCCGCCGCCGATGGCGACTGCCTGACTTGCGGAGTCACTTCCTGCTTCCGCCATCCCTCGGCGAACCGCGACCATGCGCCTGCCGCTGGGCATGCCGCGTGGTTGCTGGACGGGCGGTGGCCGGAGTTCGACGGTTGGTGCCGGCTGCATTCCCATGCCGGCGACCATTGGCTGACGCCGCTCGATGGACGGCGTTGGAAAAAGCCAAACTACGCCTGGACGCCGCCCGGCGGGACGATCGTCCGGCACGCGACCTGGCAGACGTTGCGGCGTTCGTGGCAACAACGACGGCTGCCCTGCCAAGGCGCGGTGCGCCAAAAATTCCTTCTATCAGCCCAACGGCAGTTGGCGGAAAATCTTGCGCGTCGCTTGGATCCGCAAGCCCGCCATCTCGTCGTCTCACAAACCCTGCTGCCCCACCTTTGGCAGGCCGGCCATCTCGGCGGACGAACCTTCGACGTGCTGGTCAACCGTTGGCCGATGGAAAAACTTCAAGCCCGGCTCGACGCGGCTGCCGCCCGTCACCCGCTGTCGGACACGCTCACTGACTTCCGCGCCGACCCCGAACTCGTTCTGGCGGAATCCCAGGCGCTCGCGGCTGCCGCCAGGATTGTCACCCCGCATCAGGCGATCGCCGCGGCGTTCGGCTCGCGGGCGATTCTGTTGGATTGGGAAATGCCTGTGGCTACGAAACGAACGACTCCACCTTCTAACGAAGCGCGCTGGTTCTTCCCCGCATCCGCACTGGGCCGCAAGGGGATTCACGAACTAACCTCGGTGCTGCGTGAAACCGGCGGGGAGCTGCTCGTCCTCGGACGCGCCCGCGAAGGCTCGGATCCGCTGGCTAACATTTCCTGGCGACAGGCGGCCACAGCCGATCTGGCCCCTTGCACCGCGCTGGTGATCCCCGCGTGGGTCGAGCACGAACCGCGGCTTGCCTTGCTCGGGCTTGCCATGGGCATTCCCGTCATCGCCAGCCGGGGCTGCGGACTCGCGGCGCACCCACTTCTAACCGAGGTGGATGATGGCGATGTCCAGGCATTGACCCGCGCGATGAATGATTGCATCGCCGCCGGGAAATCACTCGCCGTGGCCTGAAACGACAATTGCCGGAAGCTAGGGTGCTGCCGGCACTTGCGGCGGCAGCCGTTCGGTGGTGATGGCGACTTTGAGTGAGGTTCCGATACCGGAAAGTCCGCTGAAGCCGCCGCTCACCGGCATGACGCCGCGCGGGTGATGGCTGACGCCGACCGCAATGTGGCCCGGCCCGACGCGTTTGCCGGTGGATGGATCGAAGCCGGTCCAGCCGCGGTCGGGCAGGTAAATTTCCGCCCAGGCGTGGGTCGAGCCGCGGCCGACCCGGGAATTCTGGCTATCGAGATAACCGCTGACAAAGCGCGCCGGGTAGCCGAGCGAGCGGCTGGTTTCGATCATCAGCACCGCCATGTCGCGGCAGGATCCGGTGCCGAGACGCAGCGTCTCGGCCGCGGACTGGACTCCCGATTCCTCGCGCCGGTTGTAACTGATGACGCGGTGGATCAGGATCGCCATGTCGTCAAAGATCGCACTCGTTTTGCCAGGAGCGGGAGCGAGACCGGTGGCGTTGAACCAGTTCCGCAGTTGGCCGACGTCCGGCGGATAGATGTACTGGAGATAGGGCGTGGCGGCGAGTTGCTCGATGCCGGCCACCAACGACGGATGGGGGACGAAAATAGGGGGCAGGCCATCTTTCGGCGCGGGCGGCACGCTGATGGTGAACTCGCTGAAAATCCGCAACTCGGAGGCGGGTTCCTGGAACTCGGCATGGGCGATCGAGTTGTCCAGCAAGTCGCGGTGCCAGCGGATGCTCGAAGGCGGCGAGGTGGATAGATTCATCGAATGAAGCAGCACGTCATGCCCTTCCCGCGGCCGCAGCACCAGCCGGTGCGGGAGGAACTGCACCGGTTGGGAATACGTATAACAGGTCTCGTGAACCAGATGGATTTGCTCCCACGTCTCCGGGGAGGTATCAAAGATTTTCATAAGAATCGCGGACTATAACAAGGCGATGGCTTCATTCCCCTGGACCAGGCTGTCGCGGGTGACGGGAACGAAATTGGGATCGGAGCACTCGCAGGATACGATGCTGCTGGTCAGTTCCGGATTGCCGAAGATCGTGCACACGGCGGCATCCGCCGCGTCGCGGCCGGTGGCGATCCTCACCAGTCCGTTGAGCGGTGCGAGCCGGGTGGCGTCGAAGACATACCACCAGCCGTCGATGAAGACCTCGAAGCAGGCATGGAAATCCGGCGGATTTAGCTGATAGGCATAACAAGTGGCGTAGCGCGCCGGCACGCTCAGCGCGCGGCAAAGGGCGATGGCCAGATGGGCGAAATCGCGGCAGACTCCTTGGCGCTGCTCCAAGGTGTCGACTGCGGATGACGTTTCACCCGAGCTCCCGCTCACGTACGCGACGTGTTCGAAAATCCAATCGCTCACGCCCGAAGCAATCGCGTGCGGGGTGGTCAAATGACCGAACAGATCGATCGCCTGCTGCCGGAGCCGGTCGGACTGGCAGTATCGGCTGGGAAACAGAAACGGAATCGCGTCGGGGTTGAGATTGCCGGGACCGTCGAGGCAAAGGGAATTCACCGGCACAATCCGCGTGGTTGTGCTGACGTCGGCCTGATAGGAAACCGTCAACTGGCAGGGATCCAGGATCTGGATCCTCGAAAAGCGGTTCATCCCGCCCACCAGGGTGAACTCCTCGGAGTTGGCGAAGGGATCGATGTTCAGGAATTCATTGAGAATCTGCTGGCCGCCCGTTTCGATGCAGCGCAGCGCGAACAGGAAGGTGGCGCTACTTTCAAGCGTGTAATCGAGCTTGGAGGTGACACGGAAGTTCATGGAATCATTGGGGAAATGGGTTGTCGGCAATTTGGAGCGGCAACGAATCAGGGAAACCGGTCACGCGCAACCCCGGATCAGAAAGACCCCGAGCAGCACGGGAGCGGGAACGCCGACCAGCCATAGCAGAATCCAGCCCACTTTTCCCCGTTGATTCCGGAAACGGCTTTTTCCCTGATCTGGACGCATCATCGGACGACTCATAGCTTCATTCGCTTTTCTCCGCGCCCACAACCACCGGCGCATAGGCCGCAATCCGCTCGATCGCTTCAATCACTGTGAGGGTTACGTCATCCGCGCCCGAATCAATCAGAAGCTTCGACGAATCCGCGATTTTTCCCGTGTGTCCCCAGAGCCCGACGATGATCTTCAACTCGGGAAAACTCCTGCGCAGCTTCGCGCAAAGATAGCGCGCGTGGATGATTGTGGTGGGAGCTACGACGGAAACGCAGACGACTTCCGGGTGGAAGTCCCGGATCCCTTCGATCTGTTCGGCGGAATTTTTTTTGGCCGTAGCGCTTAGAGCGTTGTGACCGTTCTGGCGCAACAACTGGACGAGCATGTCGCCGGCCAACTGGTCGCGGTAAGCCTTCGCCGGAACGCAACAAACGCGCAGTCCAGTCCCCTCCCCCGGTTCGGACTCGGGAACAACCGCCTCCTGCTGGAGTTCAAGCTCCACGAGGATTTCATTCATCCCTTGCTCGATGAAATCCAGTTGCTCGGTTTCCAACAGCCCTAACCGATGATCCGTCTCCGCCGCCGCCACCACCGGGATGAGCACGGAATCAAACAATGCGCCCAACGGATTCGATCGCAGATAGGTATCGACCAGTTCCATTTCGTCATGTTCCCCGGCCCGGTGCAGGCGGTGATAACAGTCCTCCGCCGGTGTCAGCGGCTCCTCGTCGCTCAACAGGATGCTGAGGAATTCCAGCTTGGGAATGTGCCGTCCCATCACCACCAGACAGACCGTCAGAGGGGTGGCCAGTACCAGGCCCACCGGTCCCCATAGCCAGGTCCAGACCAAGGCGGCTACGATCAGCGCCATCGGCGTCACCCCCGTGCTCGAGCCGTAGAGCCAGGGTTCCATCACGTTGTTACTGAAAAGTTCGAGCACGATGAACAGCCCGATCGTTAGAATGGGTGCCATCCAGTCCGGAGCTACCGCGAGCGACAACAGGATCGGAAATGCCGCTGCGATCCATGGTCCCACGTAGGGAATGAAGCGCAGCACCGTGGCCAGCGCGCCCCACAGGATCGCGTTGGGCACCCCGATGAAATACAACCCGACCGCCACGGGGATGCCGTAGGTCACGTTGACCACGAGTTGCATCAGCAAATATTTCGACACCCGCGAGCCCGCGTCATCCATCGCCTGAGAAGTCGCGCTGATCCGGCCCTGGCCGATCAAGCGGATCAGCCGGTTGCGCAAGTCCTCGCGCTGCAGGAGCATGAAAACGAGCAGCAGCAACACCAGCCCCGCTGTGGCCAGCGGCCCGAGCACCGGGGCCACCACCCCTTGATAAAACTCCAGGCTTTGATCCTTGTTGCTGACCACTTCCACGGGAGTCGCCTTCCTGCCGTCATCTCCTTTCTGGACATCTGTTTTGAGCCCTGACTGATCGTTGTCACCGCCGGGCAGATCTTTCTTCAACTCGTCCATGGTCTGGGAGATTTTCGAAAAAGGTCCTCCCCGCGGGCCTTGGACCGCGCGCAGTTTTGACCGGATGTTCTCTTTGTAGTTAGGCAATTGGTTAGCCAGATCCACCGCCTGCCGCGTCAGCACCCAGCCCACGGCCCCCGTACCGGCGAAAATCATCGCGACGACTAACAACACTGATCCCACCCGCCCGAGCCAGCGTTGCAGCTTCGTTACCAAAGGCGCGAGCATGAATGTTAGTAGCGCCGCAAGTGCCAATGGTACCAGCACGTCTCTCCCCAGATAGAGCGCGGCTACGATAACCGAGCCGATCAGTACACCGGAAATTGCCGCCAACGATTCCGCCGACGACGCGTTTTTTCGGGGGATGGCCATGGGTGATTCCGTAGTCCGCCTCACGCGGCGTGTTCTAGCTGGTCCAGCGTGGTCACATGCTCGATGATCGGAGGCAACAGATCCTCCCGGATCATCCGCTTGCAGTCGGGCATAACGTCGTCGTCCAGCAGCGCCTCCTGATAGTCCTTGCGTCCCGCTTCCTCACCCCGTTGAAGGGATTCGATGGCGGAATCCCTGCCGAACAAATTCGCCGCGCCCTGCACGGCCGTGGCAAACAGGCCCCAAGCCCCCGAGTCTTTCTCCGGTTCGCCGCCCATCTCCCGCACGTTTGCGGAAAGCCTCGACGCGGACCGCGCATGTTCCGAACGGATCCGCCGCAGTTCAGAGGTGACGGGTGATCCGGCATATTTCTCGATTGCTTGGCCGTAGGTTTCCACGGCCGAAAGTTCGCCTCGCAGCAGGCCGTTGCAGACGTCGATGCAGTGCTCATGGCTGGGCGTCATGGTGTCATCGTTGGAGTTCATGAGTTGAATGGGGTTAGTTCGACAAATCCGCTCGCAGGATCAGTGCCACATCGCAAAGCCCGCGGATCGGGCAGTTCTCGGCTGACCCAAGGTTATCTTTTGCAACGTGCAGGAGTCTCACAGTGCATTGTGCAATGAAGCGAGGAGCAGCAACCCCATCGTGAAAGACATCCTAATGAAATTTCGTTGACCCTCCAGACATCGGACGGCTAACTCCCCTAAGACAGTGCATTCGAAACTTCACACGCAACTTCCTGCAATTACGGCGGTCCTAGTGACTGTCGTTTTGGCGGTGGGATGTGGGAAAAACCAGGATCAAGCCGACTGGTGGCAAGGGGAACAGCAGCGGATCGAATTGAGTCAACAATTGGAGTTGAAGAGATACCGCTTCGAACAGGCTTATTCCCGTGATTTCGGACAGTTGGAGAATCTCCGGCTGTTCACGATGGGTAATGTGGCGTTGCTCAAATCACTGCGCAACCAACACCAGGCCTTGTCTGGCAAGATTGAATCGCTGGAGGGCCAGTGGGCCGGCTTCCGCGAATCAACGATTCGGGAACAGCGTCATCACGCGATGAGCAAAACCTTTGATAGACTTAGCTTGGTCTCAGGCCGGATATACGCGGAAGTGTCGGTCGCGTCGATCGACGATTCCGGGGTGACAATCCGGCACGCGGACGGATCGGCCAGACTGCGGTTTACAGATTTGGATGACACGCAGCGGATCTTCTTCGGTTTGGAAGCGGACCTGGCACTTGCAGCAGAGGAACAGGAAACCCGTGATGCCGCCGACTACGAACGATGGGTCGAGGCGCGGATGGTGGCTATCAACGAAAAGAAGCTCGAGGCTTCCGCAAACGCCAGGCGTGAAGAACTCGAGTTGCGGCGGATGCGGGCCGAGTCCGCCGCGCAACTCGCAGCCAATTCGAGCATAAGTCCCCTGGCCCGGCCGGCGACCAACTGGGGAAGCCGTTCATGGTCCTCCTATTCAAGTGATTACTCTAACTATCGAACTTACCGCCCCACCTACCGATACGTGTATTATTACACCCCCCCTGCCTATAGCTGTCAGCCCTCCGCCTACAGTGTCTACCCACGCCGGGCGACGAGGTCCGCTGTTTACACACCTTCCGTTGTGACCAAACGCAAGTCTTTCGCCGATACCACCATCCCATCCATTCCATGACATTTTTTTGCCGTTCCAGTTCGCTGGCAGTTTTGTTAGCCCTGTCTTGCGCTTCATGCAGTGACGATCCCAAGCTTGTTGAAAAAAGGGAGAAGCAAAAGGCCGAGATTTCCCGTCTCAAAGGGGAGCTTGCATTGATCGATGAAAAGCTCCAGAGCCTGCCTCCCGACGTGTCTGCCGATTTGGTGGAAGCCAAACAGCTTGCCGAGAAGCAGGCCACCGAAATGGCCGGACTCGAAACAGAGGTAGCGGCGCTGGAAACCCGGAAACGTGCTTTGCAAAACGAGTTCGACGCCTATCGGGCCAAGTATCGCGTCAAATAACCCTTAACTCACAAGATATGTCTTTCTCTGATATGATGTCCAGTGGTCGCGGTCCGGGAGTGATCGGAATGGTGATGGCGCTGGTGGTATTAATCGGCTTCGGCCTGTTGTTCATGTATGCCTCCGACGAGTCCGAACGCGTTGGGCAGTCCATCGAGTCGGTGATCTCCCGCCAGGCCAAGGAGATCGACGGCCAGGAGGCCACCATTATCTTTGAAAAGAAGAAATTGGATCAGGGTCCGCAGCTCATCGCCAACTCCAAGGAATTGACCGCCATCAAGCGGGAGATCCAAACCCTCAAAAATGACTCTTCCCATCTGGTGAATCGAGTCGAGAAGGCAAAAGCGGAGATCGCGCTCAGCATCCAGGCACTCGCGGATTACAAGGATGAATACCGCGCCTATGCCCGGGGCAAGGCCAAGGGGGAAACCATCGCAAAACTCGAAACTCTAACCGGTGTCGTATATAACGATGTCACCATCCGGGAAGTGACCCCGATCGGCATCCAAATCCGCCATGCAGACGGACACAAGCGCATCCCCTTTGAGGAACTGCCGGAGGCGATGAAAGATCATTTCCAGTTTGATCCGAACCAAAAAGTCCAGGCCTTGGCGGCGGAGTCGGCCACCCGTGCCGTGCATGAAGCCTCCGTGGCGGTTGCCGAAGATCTCGCGGGCCAGCAAATGGACGTGCAAAAGGGAAAAGACGCGGAAGCGGCGAAAGCCAAGCTTCGCAAGGACATCGTCGCAAAGGAAGCGGCGATCGCCTCCATCAAACAGGACATCACCGGACTTGAAGCCGACTTGGGGCGTGCCGCCGCCGACGCCGCTTCCGCGCGTGCGTCAGGCAAAATGCATCTCAATCAGTCCGGCAGCATCAGTGCCAATATCCGTTCGAAACAGGGCCGGATCGCCACGCTGCAAGCCGAGGTGGTCCAGATGAAGGCCCGCCTCTAACATTTCCCGATTAATAATGTTGTCCGCCGACGATCATCCCGGGGTTTTCACGTTCCTCGTTGGCATGATCGTCGTGGTGATGGCCGCGGTCGGGCTCTCCATCATGGCGGACAAACATCGGAGTTTTTCCCGCGGAGAAAGCGAGCTCCACCGCGAGATCCATCTCGGCGCCTCGGAAATCACTGAACTAACAACACGCAAGGATGAAAGCTCCCTTCGTTTGGCCGAGGGGGGCGGCAAGCTGCGAATGGGATCCCAAGCGCACAAGGAAGTTTCCGCAAGATTGGAAACCATCCATCAGCGGCAGGCGGCGCTGGAAAAGTCCCGGATCCAACTGGGCGAGTCGATCGCGGCATTGGATGTGAGTTTCTCTCGTTATCGCGCGGACTATCGCAGCAAGGAATGGGAACTCGCCGTCGGCGAATCGCTCGACACCCTAACAATCCGCGGCGGACGTGATTTCCAACAGGCAACGATCACCCGGGTGACGGATGTCGGACTGGAAATTCGCCACGATCACGGGATCGCCCGGATCCAGGCACAGGATTTGGATGCGAAGATGCAGGATCGATTCCAGTGGGGCGACGAAGAGCGCCGGAGCCGATTGGAAGAGGAGCGGAATAACCGCGAAGGCAAGTCGGCGAAGGAAGTTCCGGCCGAACCCGATGTTATCGCAAACGGGGAGGCGGCGGCTCAACAGATTGCACCTACGCCGGTACCCCAAATGAACCGCCGCCAAAAAACCATTCCTGCCGTGGATCCTGAAAAGCTCAAATTGCTGCGTCTGCAGGTGAGTGGCTGGTCGGCGAAAGTCAGCAAACTGCGAATCGACCGGGCGGAGGCTTCGTCCCGGGCCAGCTATCGAGATCAATCGTCCGTGCCAAGCACAGGCAGTCTGGAAACCTGGGTAGCGCGGTCCGCACGGCTTGGCCGGGAACTTCTCCAAGCCCAAGGGGCCTTGGCCGCCGCCCGGGCGGACCTCGCCACTCTCGCGCCCAATGACCCCTTGTTGAGAGCGGTCGAGCCGACTCCATGAGGCGCCTTTTCCGGGGGGCTCGCGGGCGACTGGATGGAGCCAAGTCTTCTTTACCGGAGCGAAGAATGGACTGGAATGCCTACATCACACTCACGCTTCTGGTGTTGGCTGCTTTCGGTACTCGTGGCGGATGTTGCGGGCTTCGCCGAGGAACACGGCGTCCTCGCCGATGTTCACCGCCAAGTCGCCGATGCGCTCGATGGAACGGGCGACGAAAATCAGGTGGAGCAGGTTTTCCGAACGGCCGTCGGAGTCTTCCAATCGCCCGCTGAGCGAGGCGATCATTTGTTTGTGCAGGCGGTCGAGTTCCTTGTCGCGGGCTTTGAGGCTTTCAGCGAGCTCGATGTTCGCGTCGGTGTAGGCGGTGAGGGCGTCGCGCAGCAGCGCGTCGGCCAAGGTATAAAGGGGTTCGGCGAGGGCGGCTTCTTCCAAGGCGGAGGGAGACTTGCAGATTTTCTTCGAGCGCTTGGCGATGTTGACGGCGTGATCGGAAATTCGCTCCAGGTTGTGGGACATTTTCATGGAGGTGATCACCAACCTCAGGTCTGAGGCGACCGGATGGAAGCGGACGAGGATTTCCATGCCGCTCTGGTCGATCTTGCGTTCGAGGTCGTTGACATCCGAATCATCGGCGATCACGGAGCGGGCAAGGTCGATGTCGCGCTCCAGCAGCGAGCGCATCGCCCGCTCAAGATTTTGCCGGGCCAGGGTGGCCATCGAGAGAACATCGGCTTTGAGGGATTCGATGGTCCTGTCGAAATCGCGGAAAATGTGGGGATTCATGGGAGGATTGTGGGGTTGCCATCATGCCCGGCGAGGTGACCTGATCCCGGGGGTGTGGAAAATTTTAGAGACGACCGCAAGTTCTAGCAGTTCATGGGGATCGGGGAAAGCGGTTTTTATCGCTGATTCGCCTGACAAAACAGCCGCCCCTCGCGGAGCGGCTGCCAGCTACCGAAACAAAACAGCAGGAAATCAGAAGAACGTGCGGAACGCGATTAGATAAGTCAGCGTGTTAAAATCACCGATGGGAGTGTCCATCGTTTGATATTCGATGCCGGCCTGGATCTTGGCGTTGTGGCCGCAGACGTAGTAGTTCAGGCCGGCGTAAAACGAGTTATGGTTGTCGCCACGGCCGCTGTTGACGTCGATGCCGGAAGTGCCGTCGGTGCCGCGGGCGCGGCCGTAGCGGCTGTTGATGCGGATGCCTTCCGCGGCATCGGCGCCGCCGTATTGGTATTGGCCGACGAGCTGGAGTTTTTCCTCAACTAGCCAGTAGTAAGGCATGACCACGACGCCCCAGAACTCGCCGTCTTCCGGGGCGGTGTTGCCGGTGCGGGCACCGCCGTTATCGCCGTAGATGAGGTCGCCGATGACGCCCCAGCTTCCGGCGTCGTACTCGGCGTTGATCGAGGTGGCCCATTCGTAGGCGAGGACCGAATTGTCGCCCGTGGCGACGTCGGCGTCGTTGTAAACGAAATCGGCGCGGAGGTTGAGTTCCTCGGTCGCCTGGTAGCCGGCGCTGGCGTAGTAAATCACGGCATCCTGCCAGCCATTGAAGGCTTCGTTGTCAACGCCGTCGGTAGTGGTGCTGTAGAGAGCGCCGGTGAAGGCCCATTTGTCGATCGTTCCGTCCACGCTGAGTCCGGTCGGACGGGCGCTGCCGTAAACCTTGTTGGAAATCGCCGAGCGCTCGACGGTGAGGAGTTCATTCGAGGAGGTGCGGGCTTCCTGGCCGAACTTGTACTTCTGGCGGCCGTAGTTGACCATCAGCGTGTCGAAAGCGGTGTCGCCGAGCGCCTTGCCGAGGTCGAAGGAAAGAAAGGCTTCGTCGAATTGCTCGTAACCCCAGCCGAGGCCGGCGTTGGGACGCGGAGCGATGCGGTCGTCGCTGACGAGGTCGAAGGAGACCTTGGCGCCGAAGTATTGGAGGAATTTCGCCTTCGCGCCGAGGCGGAAGCGGCGGAACTCGTTGAACTCCGAGCTGTAATCGCTGCCGTTCACGTCCTCGCCCTCGAGGTGGGCCATTTGGAACTGGAGGCGGCCTTCGATTTGGAACTCCTGCAAATACGGGTTCTCCTTATTCTTGTAGAGCATGCCCGGCTTGTTTTGGAGCCAGGTGCACCAATCGCCCGGGTTGGAGGGGGCGGGGGCGACTGCCGGGGTTTCCGTTCCGGCGGATGCGGGAAGCTGGAGTCCGAGAGCGAGGCTGATGGCAATGGGTAATTGATGGTTGGTTGGCATCTTGGTTGGTTGGTTTGTGACGGAAACGTCAGACGAATATTGACGGTTCCGTCACAGTTGAAGGGAGATTGGGTGACGGAGTTGTCACAATCGACGAATCCGCTCCGATCAGCCCGGATTCAGCAACTCAAGGCGTTCGCCCGGGATTTGCCGAGAGATTTCAGGTGAAACAATTGTGACGGAAAGTGACGATTGTGTCACAAAGCAAACTTTGATGACCCGAAGCGAAAGAGGGTTATTGCGGGTGTTTGCCGGACGCCTCGTCCACCCAATTCAACCAACACGACCATGAAATCCAAAACCGTTTGCCTCGTGGGTGCCCTTTTCGCGGCACTTCCCGCCTTCGCCGAAGAATCGCATCTCGATCCGGCACTGCCGACCTACACCGCTGTTAGCGGCGTTTCGGGAAATCTCAATTCCATTGGTTCGGACACCCTCAACAACCTGATGACCCTCTGGGCGGAAGGCTTCAAGAAGGCCTATCCGAACGTGAACATCCAAATCGAAGGCAAGGGATCCTCCACCGCGCCGCCGGCGCTGATCGAAGGCACCGCGCAAATTGGCCCGATGAGCCGCCCGATGAAGTCGGAGGAAATCGACGCTTTCGAGAAGAAATACGGCTACAAGCCGACCGAAGTGAAGGTCGCCATCGATGCACTCGCCGTTTTCGCCCACAAGGACAATCCGCTCAAGGGCGTCACCATGAAACAGGTGGACGCGATTTTCTCCAAGACCCGCAAGAAGGGCGGCGAGGACATTTCCGAGTGGGGCCAGATCGGTCTCGACGCTTGGAAAGGCCGCGCGATCTCGCTGTTCGGCCGTAATTCCGCCTCCGGCACCTACGGATTTTTCCAAGAGCACGCATTGGCCAAGGGCGACTTCAAGGCCACGGTGAAAGAGCAGCCCGGTTCCTCGGCGGTTGTTCAGGGCATCGGCTCGGATCCTTATGCGATCGGCTATTCCGGAATCGGTTACAAGACCTCGGGTGTCCGGGCGCTGCCAATCGCAGGTGCCGACGGCAAGTTTTACGAGGCCAACTACGACAACTGCCTCACCGGCGAATATCCGCTGGCGCGTTTCCTGATGGTCTATGTGAACAAGAAGCCGGGCCAGCCGCTGGATCCGCTGACACTTGAATTCCTCAAGTTCGTGCTGACCAAGGGCGGTCAGGCGATCGTTGAAAAGGACGGCTATTTCCCGGTTCCCGCCGAAGTGGCGGCCGAGGTCGTCGAATCACTGACCAAGTGAGATTGAGCTTTATTCGAGCGGCCCGTGAGGTGAGTTTTTCGCACCGCGGGCCGCTTCTTCGCTTCGTTTTTCCCCCTGATGACATCGGCAAACCAAAGATCCCCCGACCCCAGGCGCTTTGAAGTGTCGCGAGCGACGCTGTGGTTCGACCACTTCATGGGTTGGGCGATCCGTTTCGGCGGCATCAGCGTGATCATCGCGGTGTTCGGGATTTTTTACTTCATCGGCAAGGAGGTCGTGCCGCTTTTCAAGTCCGCCCACGTCGAACCTGCGGGCAAGGTGGCGCAAGGGACGGTTCCCTCGGTGCTTGGCGTGGACGAGTGGGGGGAAATGCCGTTTTTCTATGATGGTGGCGGCAAGGTGGTCTTTGTGGGGGTCGCAAAAAACGACCGCAAGGAACTCGACCTGCCGGGACTGGCCGGTCTGAAGGTCACGGCCACCTCGTTCGATCCGGTGCACCAACGGGTGTCGCTCGGTCTTGAAGACGGGCGCGTCGGATCATTTCTCGTCAACTATTCACGCACTGACGGCCAGGTGGTTCCTTCACTAACCGAAGAACCTTGGTTTGTCCTCGCCAATGGCGCGGGACCAGTCACGGCCGTTAGCTATGGCGATTCCGGCGCGGGCCGTGTGATCGTCGCGAAACGCGGCACGGGATCCACCTCGTCGGTTTCCATCCTGCGGCTCGGCATGAAGCGCGGCCTCGTCGGCAAGGGCAAGCTGTCGCTGGTCGAGGAAAAGGACATCACCTCCGATCTAACTGCCGAAGCCACGCTGCTGCGCGCTTCACCTAACGGCGCCATGGTCCTCGTCGCCTGTGCCAATGGCGAGGTCGATTATTTCCTCGCCGACACCGACGGCGTCTCGAAGCGCCAGTCCTTCAAACCCTTCGACGGCGTGGCTCCGCGGCAAATGGATTTCCTCTTCGGTGGCGTGGCCGTGGTGATCACCGGGGCCGACGGACAGCAGGAGCAATGGAGCCTTTTCCGCCCGGACGAGGCGGGCGAGCGCTTGTTCGGGGAAACGAAGAAGTTTCCGAAGCTTGGCGAAGGTGCCGTGGTCTTCGCCGCCAGCCAGCGCAACCGGACCTTTCTAACGGGATCGGGCAAGGACCTCTCCATCCGCCACAGCACTTCGGGCGCGGTCCGCTGGGAAGGCGCGCTCGACATCGTTCCGGCCATCGCCGTGCTTGATGCGAAGGGCGAGCATTTCTTCGCCGCCGCTGCTAACGGCGAGGCGCGGCGGTATTCGATCCACGATCCGCATCCCGAGGCGGGTTGGAAGGCATTCTTCGGCAAGGTCTGGTACGAAGGCGGCGGCAAGCCGCTCTATCAGTGGCAATCGACCGGCGGCTCGGACGATTTCGAACCCAAGCTCTCGCTGGTCCCGCTGGTCTTCGGTTCGCTCAAGGGGACCGCCTATGCGTTGCTGTTCTCGATCCCGATCGCCTTGTTAGCCGCAGTGTTCTCAGCCGCCTTCCTGCCGCTCGACGTGAAGCGCGTGGTCAAGCCGGTGATGGAAATTATGTCCTCGCTGCCGTCCGTGGTGCTCGGTTTCCTCGCCGGTCTCTGGCTTGCGCCGCTCATCGAGATGCGGGTTCCCTCGATCGTGGCAATGGCCGTCATAATTCCTCTAACCGCGCTGCTCGTCGGCTACTGCTGGTGCCGCCTGCCGATCTGGATCCGCAACCGCTTCGAAGGCGGCCGCGAGTGGCTGGTGGTGCTGCCGTTCCTCATTATCGCCGGCTGGCTCGGCTGGCACCTCGGGCCGCTGTTGGAAAGCTGGCTATTTATTTACAAGGACCCGTCCACCGGCCGGGAAATCGCGGATTTCCGCCTTTGGTGGCCGCAGGCGACGGGGATTTCCTTCGAACAGCGGAACTCGATGGTCCTCGGATTCATGATGGGCTTCGCGGTCATTCCCGTGATTTTCACCATCGCCGAAGACGCGCTTTCCAACGTCCCCAAATCCCTAACTGCCGCCGCTGCCGCGCTGGGGGCTAACCGCTGGCAGGTCGTCTGGACCGTGATGCTGCCGGTCGCGTCGTCGGGGATTTTCTCCGCACTGATGATCGGCTTCGGCCGCGCCGTCGGCGAAACAATGATCATGGTGATGGCCACTGGCAACACGCCGGTGACCGAGTGGAACATCTTCAACGGCATGCGCACTCTATCCGCCAACATCGCGGTGGAGCTGCCGGAAGCCCCGGTCGGCTCGACCCATTACCGGACCTTGTTCCTCGGAGCCGTGGTGCTGTTCGCGATGACCTTCGTCATGAACACCCTCGCCGAAGTCCTTCGCCACCGTCTGCGGGAACGGAACAAGATCGTCTAACTCATGCAGCCCGCCGCCAAGACATTCGCCACCACCGGCCGCTCACGCAAGGGCGAGCCGTGGGTCTGGCTGACCGCCGCCGGGCTCACCTTCGGGGTGGTGATGGCGCTTGCGTTGTTCCTGCTCATCCTCATCAAGGGCACCTCGTCCTTCTGGCCGCGGCGCATCGATCTGATGGAAGTTTCCAACGGCGCTGCGATCGAAAAAATCGCGGGCTACATCACCCAGGAAACCGAACGCCGCGATGTCACGGGAGTGCACAAGGAAATCCAGGTCTTCCGCGGTAACAAGGATTTGAATGGCGAGGCTTTCAAATACATCGACCGCTCCAACATCAAGGCGACCTCCCGTCCAGAGACACTGCTGCTCGTCGAGCGTCTCGAATACGGACCCGCCATCGTCAATCCGGTGGCACTCGTAACTCCCGCGGGACGCGTCGAAGCTGGAGCTGACAATTTCGAATCAGCCTTGGAAAAAGTCCTTCAGGAAGGCACCGCCGCCCGGAAGAAGCTGCTCGACATCGAGCGCAAGCAGATCGGCGCGATCAGCCGCGAGCTCGAAGCGCTCGGCCGCGCGGAGAAAGCCGGATCGGTCAAAGCGGACGTCGCCACCGCCCGCCGGGCCGAGTTGCAGACCTCCTTCGACCAGTTGCAGGCCGAGGCCGTGGTCATCCGCAAAAATCTCGCGGAATCGAATTTCCTAGGTGTCACCGCGGACGGAAAGGAAGTCTCCTATCCGGCGGGAAACCTCCTCCATGCGTTCCCATCCAATCGCGCCGGTTTCTTTTCGCGCGTCAGCGAGATGCTAGATCGCATGGGAAGGTTCCTGATCGAAGACCCGCGCGAAGCAAACACGGAAGGCGGCGTCTTCCCAGCGATCTTCGGCACCGTGGTGATGACGCTGGTGATGAGTTTGTTCGTCACCCCGTTCGGCGTGATCGCCGCGATCTATCTGCGCGAGTATGCGAAACAGGGACACTTCGTTCGGCTGGTTAGAATTTCCGTCAACAACCTGGCGGGAGTTCCGTCTATCGTCTTCGGCGTCTTCGGGCTCGCGTTCTTCGTCTATTTCGTCGGCGGCGCGCTGGACAGCACGTTCTTCTCCGACAAGCTGCCGACGCCGACCTTCGGCACTCCCGGCATCCTGTGGGCATCCCTAACACTGGCGCTGCTCACCCTACCCGTCGTCATCGTCGCCACGGAAGAAGCGCTCTCCGCCGTCCCCCGCGGCGTGCGCGAGGCCGCGCTCGCCTGCGGGGCCTCGAAATGGCAGTCGATCCAACGGGTCGTCCTGCCCGCCTCGCTGCCGGGGATTCTAACCGGCGTGATCCTCGCGATGGCGCGCGGTGCCGGCGAGGTCGCTCCGCTGATGCTTGTGGGCGTGGTGAAACTCGCCCCATCACTGCCGCTCGACAACATCGCGCCGTTCATCCACGCGGAACGCAAGTTCATGCACCTTGGCTTCCACATCTACGATCTCGGTTTCCAATCGCCCGATGCCGAGGCCGCGAAGCCGATCGTCTATGCCACCGCGCTGCTTCTTCTCGTTGTCGTGATCAGCCTCAATCTCGCCGCCATCCTGATCCGCAACCGCCTTAAAAAACGCTTCGCCGTGAGCAGCTTCTAACGATGACCGCCATTTCACCAGCACGTCCCGATTTCATCCGTGTGGAGAACTTCAGTTTCCACTACGGCGAGAAGCAGGCGATTTTCGGCATCGACATGGCCATTCCCGAGCATCAGGTGACCGCGCTCATCGGCCCGTCCGGCTGCGGGAAATCCACGCTGCTGCGGAACATCAACCGGATGAACGACCTGATCGAAGGCGTCCACCACGAGGGCGATATCCGCATCGGCGGGACGAGTCTTTACGATCCGTCTGTCGAGGTGATTTCCCTCCGCAAGCGGGTGGGCATGGTGTTCCAGAAATACAATCCGTTCGCGAAATCGATTTACGAAAACGTCGTCTTCAGCTTGCGCGTCGCCGGGCGCTCGAAGAAATCCGAGCTCAACGATACCGTCGAGTGGGCGCTCACGGCCGCCGCGTTGTGGGACGAGGTGAAGGACCGTCTGCACGATTCCGCCTTTGGTCTATCAGGCGGCCAGCAGCAGCGGTTGTGCATCGCCCGCGCCATCGCCAACCAGCCGGAGATCCTGCTGATGGACGAGCCGTGCGCCGCGCTCGATCCGCTGGCGACGTTGAAGATCGAGGACCTCATTCTCGATCTCAAGAAGCAGTTCACCATCGTCATCGTCACTCACAACATGGAGCAGGCCACGCGCTGCTCGGACCGCACGGCATTTCTCTATATGGGGAAACTCATCGAGTATGACAAAACCATGCGGATCTTCGAAGCTCCCTCGCACCCGGACACGGAAGCCTATATCTCCGGCCGATTCAGTTGATATGACTTCATCATCCACCACTCCTGAGTCCACCGCCATTGAGGTGAAGGATATGGATTTCAATTATGGCAAATCCACCGCGCTGAAGAACATCAGCATCGAGATGCGGCGCAACGAAATCACCGCGTTCATCGGGCCGTCCGGTTGTGGCAAGTCCACACTGCTCCGCTGTTTCAACCGGATGAATGATTTCATTCCCGGCGCGAAGGTCACTCGCGGCGGCATCTGGATCGACGGCATCGAGATTCACAGCCCGGATGTCGATGGCGTGGAGCTTCGCCGCCGGATCGGCATGGTGTTCCAGAAGTCGAATCCGTTTCCGCGCAGCATCTACGAGAATGTCGCCTACGGGCCGCGGATTCTCGGGGAGAGACACAAGGCGGCCCTCGACAACATCGTCGAGAAATCCCTGCGCGGGGCCGCGCTGTGGGACGAAGTGAAGGACCGTTTGCACGAGAGTGCTTACGGCCTTTCCGGTGGCCAGCAGCAACGGCTGTGCATCGCCCGCACCACTGCGGTCGAGCCGTCGATCATTCTGATGGACGAGCCGTGTTCGGCGCTCGATCCCATCGCCACCGCCCGTGTCGAGGAGCTGATCCTTGAGTTGAAGAAGAATTATACAATTGTCATGGTCACCCATAACATGCAGCAGGCATCGCGGGTATCCGACCGGACCGCATTTTTCTATATGGGTGAAGTCGTGGAATACGATTTCACCGCGAAGATTTTCACGACCCCCGCAAAGCGTCAGACTGAAGAATATATCTCCGGTCGTTTTGGCTAACACTTCTCATCCCACGATTCCATGCCCCAACAACACATCCTCCGCGATTTCGACCTGGCCATCTCCGCCTTGCGGAATGAAGTCCTGACGATGGCCGGCAAGGCCCGTCACAATCTGGAGCGGTCGATCCGCGCGCTGCTGGAGCGCAATGTGGAACTTGCCAACGCGGTCATCGCCGATGATGACGAAGTGGATGATTGCGAGCGCAAGATCGATCAACTCGGCATGGATATTCTCGTCCGTTTCCACCCCGTCGCCACCGATCTGCGGCTCGTCGTTTCCTCGATGAAAATCTCGATGAACCTCGAGCGCATCGCCGACCACGCGACTAACATCGCCAAACGCGCGAGGAAACTGAGCACTGGCCACGACCTTCCCGACGCCACCCTGATCGAGCCGCTCTACACGCTGGCCGACCATCTCCTGCGCGACGCGATTTCCGCCTACAGCGACCGGAACGCGGCGCTCGGTGCCTCGCTCCACGGCCGCGACAAGGAACTGGACCGCATGCATAATGAGGCCACCGCCACTTTCGGCTCGCGCATCGAGCAATCGAGCGGTCGCAGCCAGGATTACCTTCATCTCATTTTGGTGACCCGCTCGCTCGAACGCGTGGGTGATCTCGCGACGAACATCGGGGAAGACGCCGTTTTCCTGGACGTCGCCCGCGATCTCCGCCACGAGACGAATCGCAATTTGGACCAGTGAACTTGAGATTCTGATTCGGGATTGTCGGCGCACGGGAATTCCGATTGCCTTGCTGCATGACGAAAACCCCACCTCGCCTGATTCTGCTGGCCACCGCCCTGATAGGTTCACTCCACGCCGCCCCGCCCGAGATCGATGTGGTGAACGCCCGCATGCAAGGTTTCGTCGATTCCAAGGAAATCGCCGGCACGGTGACCCTGGTCGCCGACGGTGAGAAAACCCTGCATCTATCAGCCATTGGAATGGCGGACATCGCGGCTAACAAGCCGATGGCGGCGGACTCGGTTTTTTGGATCGCCTCGATGACCAAGCCGATCACCGCCACGGCGGTGATGATGATGCAGGATGAGGGGAAAATTTCCGTGGACGATCCGGTGTCGAAGTATTTGCCTGAATTCACAGGCGACAAGGCGGGCATCACCATCAAACAATGCCTCACCCACACCAGCGGCTTGAGCGAGGCTTCGGGTGAGGAAACGAAGAACGTGACGACGCTCAAGGAGCTGGTGCCGGTGTTCACCGCGAAGCCGCTGGTATTTTCGCCGGGCAGCAAATGGCAATACTGCCAGACCGGGATCAACACGGCAGCGCGCGTGGTGGAGGTCGTTTCCGGTAAGGCGTTTCCCGAATTTTTGCAGGAGCGGTTGTTCGTGCCGCTGGGAATGAAGGACACGAGTTTCTACCCTGGCGAGGCGCAGATCGCGCGCCTCGCGAATGCCTACAAGCGGAGCGATGATGGAAAGCTGGAAAAATCTGAAATCACCTTTCTCGGCGGCAAATCCATCGCCGACAAGGAGCGCTACCCGCGTGCCAACGGCGGCTTGTTTTCCACCGCGGAGGATTACGCGAAGTTCGCCCAGATGATTCTCAACGGCGGCGAGGCTGGCGGGAAACGCTATCTGAAAGAGGAAACCGTCAAGCAGATGACCAGCATCCAGACCGGCGATCTTCCTAGCGGATTTGTTCCCGGCAGTGCCTGGGGGCTTGGCTGGAGCATCGTCCGCGAACCGCAGGGCGTGACCGCCGCGCTGTCGCCCGGATCCTTCGGCCATGGCGGGCTTTTCGGCACCCAGGCGTGGATCGACCCTGTGAAGAAGCGGATCTATCTGCTGCTCGTCCAGCGCGCGAATTTCACCAACCAGGGCGGTGCCGACGGTTCGGACTTGCGCCGCGAATTCCAGAACGCCGCCGCGAAGTAGGCGTCACGGAGCGCTGGCTTATTCGTCATGAAACTCCTCCTCATCGGCCACGGCTACCTCGGTCAGGCGGTCACCCGCGAATTCCGCGACCACGGTTGGGATGTTAGCACCGTTTCCCTCACCGGCGGCGATGGCTCGATTTCCTGCGACATCGGCGATCCCGAGGCCGTGAAAAAACTGCCTCCCGCCGATTTCATTGTCCACTGCGCCGCCTCCGGTCGCGGGGGCGTGGAGGCCTATCAGCACGTTTATGTCGATGGCTGCCGGAACCTAACGACCGCATTTCCGGGCACGCCCCTGCTCTTCACCTCCAGCACTTCGGTCTATGCGCAGGTCGACGGCTCCGTCGTCACCGAGGAGAGCCCGGCCATCCCGGACCGTGAAACCGGCAATTTGTTGTTAGCGGCCGAGCAGATCACGCTCGCGGCGGGCGGCATCGTCGCCCGCTTGTCCGGCATCTACGGCCCGGGGCGCAGCGTGATTTTGAGGAAATTTCTATCAGGCGAGGCGGTCATCGAGGAAGACGGCCGGCGCTTCCTCAACCAGATCCACCGCGACGACGCGGCGCGGGCGATTTTCCATCTGGCCACCACCCGCGCCACCGGGGTTTTCAACGTGAGCGATTCCACGCCGCTCAGCCAACTCGCCTGTTACCAGGCGCTGGCCGAAATCTTCTCCCGCCCCCTGCCGCCGTCCGGCCCGCGCGATCTGAATCGCAAGCGCGGTTGGACCCACAAGCAGGTTTCCAACCTGAAACTTCGGGCCACCGGCTGGCAGCCCGATTTCCCCTCCTTCATCGACGCTACCGGCTCCGTCGCGCGGACCTTGTAAACCTTGGCTTTGACCGATGGCGGGTTTCGGTCTATTCCCGTCGCCTTTCCCATGAAGGAGCAAATCGAAGCCATCCAAACTGAAGCGCTTGCGCAAATTTCCGCCGCGGCGGACGAGCGCTCACTCGATGACGCACGCGTGGCCGTGCTCGGCAAAAAAGGAACGCTGACCCTCGTCGCCGCGGGCATCAAGGACGTGCCGAAGGAGGACAAGGCCGCCGTCGGCCAGCTTCTCAACGCCGCCCGCACCACCATCACCGCCGCGCTGGAAGAAAAGCAGATCGCCCTCCGGGAAATCGCCGACCGCGCCGCGCTGGCGGGGATCGACGTCACCTTGCCCGCCCGCCAGGTTTCGGTCGGCTCGCTGCATCCGCTCACGCTGATCCGCGATCAGGCGATCCAGATTCTCCGCCGGATGGGCTTCGCGCTCGCCGATGGTCCGGAAATCGAGGACGAGTTCCATTGCTTCGACGCGCTCAACACGCCCCACGACCACCCGGCGCGGAATGAAAAAGACACGTTCTATTTCGATTCGGGAAAATTGCTGCGCACTCACACGTCGAGCGTGCAGGTCCGCACGATGGAATCGCAGGTCCCGCCGGTGCGCATCATCGCGCCGGGCTCCGCCTACCGTCGCGACGAGATCGACGCGACCCACCTCTCCGTCTTCAACCAGCTCGAAGGCCTCTACGTCGGCACCGATGTTTCCCTGCCGGACCTCAAGGGCACGCTGGAATATTTCCTCCACGAATTGTTTGGGCCGAGCACGGAAGTTAGATTCCGTCCGCACTTCTTCCCGTTCACCGAACCGAGTTTTGAAATCGACGTGAAGCTGACCGTGAAAGGCCAAGCTCCTAAATGGATCGAGATCGCCGGCTGCGGCATGGTCGATCCCGCCGTCTTCGAAGCCATCAACAAGTCCCGCAAGGACAACGCCTTCGATCCCGAAAAAGTAACCGGTTTCGCCTTCGGCATGGGCCTCGACCGCCTCGCCATGATCCGCTGGGGCATCAAGGACATCCGCCTGCTCATCGAAAACGACGCGCGTTTCCTCAAGCAATTCGCGTGAGATTTTTTGAACCGCCAAGACGCAAAGAGCGCCCAGTTCTCAAGAGATGAATGCCATTGATTCCATTGCTGCCGAGATTGTGGACTCTGCGTTGAAGATTCACAAAGAGCTCGGGCCAGGTTTGTTGGAAAGTGCTTACGAGATCTGCCTTGAGCACGAACTGACGAAGCGGGGCTTCACGGTAGAGCGGCAGAAGCTCCAGCCGATTCACTATGATGGTGTCGTCATCGACGCGGGCTATCGCATTGATCTGCTGGTAAATGATCTCGTGATCATCGAACTCAAGGCGGTGGCGGAACTCGCGCCCATTCATCAGGCCCAGCTCACCACCTATCTCAAGCGGTCGCGAAAATCCCTTGGCCTCCTCATCAACTTCAACGTCCCCCTCATCAAAAACGGCATTCGTCGCATCGCCAACCAATTCCAAGAATCCTAAACTCCTCTTCCTTGGCGCTCTTGGCGTCTTGGCGGTTCAAAACTCCTTTCTCTCATGAACGTCTCTCTCAACTGGCTCGCCACCCACCTCGATCTATCCGGCAAATCCATCAAGGAAATCGATGACCTCTTCACCTTCGCCGGCGTGGAAGTCGAAGGCATTGTTTCCAAGGGCATCGCTTCGGATAGAATCGTCGTCGCCCAGATCATGGAAGCCGTCCAGCACCCGAACGCGGACCGCCTGAAAGTCACGCAGGTCAATTGCGGCGAAGCCACACTCCGCCAGATCGTCTGCGGCGCGCAGAACTACAAGGTCGGCGACAAGGTCCCCTGCGCCCTCCCCGGCGCGGAGCTTCCCGGCGGTTTCACCATCGGCGAGACGGTGATGCGCAAGGTGGAATCCAAAGGCATGCTCTGCGCGGCTTCGGAAATCGGCCTACCCGCTGGTGAGGATGGCCTGCTCATCCTACCCGAGGATTGCGAAATCGGAAAGCCCGTGAAACAGCTCTTCGATTCCGACACCCTGCTTGAACTCGAAGTCACACCTAACCGCCCCGAACTTCTCAGCCACCGCGGCATGGGACGCGAACTCGCGACTTTGCTCAAGACACCGCTGCTTCCGTTGGATATTCCGTCCCGCGAAACGGCTTCCGCCGCTAACATCCGCATCGACGCCCGGGAAGCCTGCCCGCTCTACACCGCCGTTAGGATTTCCGGCGTCACCGTCAAGGAATCGCCCGCCTGGCTCAAACAACGTCTCGAATCCATCGGCCTGCGCCCGATCAACAACATCGTCGATGTTACGAATTACGTGCTCCATGAACTCGGCCAGCCGCTGCACGCGTTCGACGCCAGGAAACTCGATGGCGGCATCGTCGTCCGCAACGCAGGCTACGGCGAGGAGTTCCTCGCGCTCGATGATTCCCAGCACCTCCTCACGCCCGACGACCTGCTCATTTCAGACGAATCCGGCGCAGCACTCGCATTGGCAGGCGTCATGGGCGGAGCTGATAGCGGCGTGACCGAAACCACCACCGATATTCTGTTGGAGTCCGCCTATTTCACTCCCCAAGGCATTCGCCGCACCTCGCGCCGCACCGCGCTTTCATCGGATTCCTCCTACCGCTTCGAACGTGGAGTCGATCCGGCCGGCGTCCTAACCGCTTCGGCATTCGCGGTGAAACTCATTCTCGAAACTGCAGGCGGCACGGCGGAAGCGGCCACCCAAGCAGCCGGTGAAGCTCCGGTGCTCGTCCGGTCCGTCACTCTTGACGCGCAGAAGCTCGACCAATTGATGGGCGGCTCCATCTCTCTGGCAGACGCCGAGGAAATCCTCACCCGTCTCGGCCTGACGAAACTCGCCGATGGCACCTGGGACATCCCTTCATTCCGCGCCGATCTCCAGCGCCACATTGATCTCGTCGAGGAAATCGCCCGTGTCCACGGCCTCGACAATGTGCCATCGCGCTTCCAAGGCACCTTCGTCCCAGCCAGTCCGGTCGATGCCGCCTACGATGCCGACATGGTCCTCCGCCGTCGCCTCGCCGCGCTCGGATTGCACGAATGCCAGACCATCAAACTTATCTCGGACGCGCAGGTTTCCGACGTCCTCCCGCTGCGTCCGCTGCAGGATGGTGACGTCATCCGCGTGAAACTTCCGCTCAGTGAGGACCACGCAGTCATGCGCCCGAGCATCGTGCCCGGTCTGATCGCCTCGGCTGCTAGAAACGTCCGTCAACAGGCCAAGTCTCTGCGCTTCTTCGAAATGGGCCGCGTCTTCCGCAACGCCGGCGGCGGCAAGGCAAAGGATCAGGAAAGCGAAACGCTCGCGGTTCTCCTCTCGGGTTCCGCCCAACCCACCGGCTGGTCGCAAGCCGACCGCACCGCCGATCTTTACGATCTCAAAGGCATCCTTTCCGCCCTGCTAGGCGACCGCAAAATCACCTTCACCCCGAAGGAGCGCCCCGGCTTCGTCCTCGCCAGCGACATCAAGGTGGATGACCAGAACATCGGCGTCTTCGCCCGCCTGACACCCGCCCGCGAGCGTGAGTTGGATTTCACCACGCCCGTCTTTGTCGCCGAACTCGATCTCGGAAAACTCCGCAAGCTCCTCAACGGCATCAGCCACGTCGAGGACCTCCCGCAGTTCCCCGGCTCCTCCCGCGACGCCGCGATGGAACTTCCCATCACCACGCCAAACGCCCAGATCGAAGCCGTCATCGCCAAACTCGCCGAGCCGTTGTTAGTTTCCAGCGAATGCTTCGACGTCTTCACCGACCCCACCGGCCAGAAGATCGCCGCCGACAGCAAGTCCGTCGCCTACCGCTTCCATTACCGCGAAGCCACCCGCACGCTGAAAACGGAAGAGATCGACGCCGCCCATCAGAAAGTGCTTGAAGCGCTGACGAAGGGTTTGGGCGTGAAGTTCCGGTGAAATTTCCGCGAAGCGGCGTTTTTAAATTTCCGGTCGCGCCGCTGCAGCTAACATGACGGATCATGGAACCCGCTGGAAGCAAGATCAAGCTGTGGCGGATTGCGATCTGGCTGTTCGTAGTTGCATTGCTTGGCCCGGGCGGAATTTTGCTCGTCCTCGCAAACCGGATTCCAAGTCGCGTAGCACCCGCTGGTATTGTTTGGGAAATACGTGATCACAATCCAAGTGATGAATTTGACAAACCGGGTGGCGTGCTCATCGCTCCCTCTGGCGACATTGTCCTATTCGGTGCTGGCAGGATTCTCAAATATCACGGGACAACAGGCAAGGCGCTCTGGCGGAATGCGAACAATGCCCAAGTCCTCGCGATTGACTCACATGGCGATCTCTATGCCGCCAACCCGGGAGGCAATGTTCTCTGCAAATACGCAGGGGAGGACGGCAAGCTGATATGGAAGCAGGCGCACGGTGAACGCCACAGGTACGGGGTGGAAGGCATCGCTCTCGACTCATCAGGAAATCCTGTCCTCGCCGGATTCTCCTCGAATGATACTCGTTACTATTCCTATTTGGCGAAGTACAATGCGTTGGACGGCCACTTGATTTGGGAACACCAAGGCGAAGACGGGCTTGCGACAGAGCTCTGGCATGGTTCGTTCGGAATGAAGATCGGGCCCGACGATGATGTTGTCTTTGTGAGCTCGACCAAGGGGCAAGAGATAGGAAGTTTCCCCGGTCGATGCTTTATTCAAAAGTTCAACGGTCGGGATGGTCGTCCTCTGTGGACGCAACGATTTCAAACGAAGCCGAGAACCAATAATTACTCCCAGTCGGTGGATCTGGACGGTGAAGGCAATGTGCTGGTTGCAGGTTATTCGTCGGACGGACGTCAGGACAATACGGTGATATCGAAGTTCCGCGCTCTTGACGGTCGGTTGGTGTGGTCCTCTCCCTGTGAAATTCGAGTCGATGGTGGAAACCGGCCATCAGCGATTCTTGTCGATCAATCTGACAACGTGATTGTCTCTGTAAATTGGCGCGGTGATAACTCAAGTTATGAAGCACACACGTTGAAGTATACGGGAAATGACGGCAAACTGTTGTGGGAGCAATCCCGCAGAGTTCATGCAGATTCAACTACGGTTGCTGAGGCCTGCGTGAGTGCGAATCTATTCCTCGATCGTCAAGGAGCAATCGTTCTTGCGGGTAACCGGTGGAACGGAAGCAACATCGATTATCACTTCACTTGGGTGTCCGGCGATGACGGGAGCGTTTTCCATCAAGTTTCATACGACGGCCCGGCACATGATCACGATCTTCTTTATAGCGTGGCCTTCGCCCTGGATGGTGGGGTCATTGCGGCGGGGAGTTCATCTAATTGTGCGGAATGGCTCAAGCCGTCCAAATCGATTTCCCGTTTTATTCGAAATCGTCGATCATACAGTGGCATCCAGCGGGAGAGCAATCACGTGTTCGACGATGATCCTTATAACTATGACTTCATGATAGTGAAATTCCCGCCGTTTTCGGGCGAGAAATCCAAGCGATGAGTTGAAACGTGGTACAACGGGCCGACTATTTTTCGACCGCCAGCGCTTCTCTAACCGCCTCCGGATACAGCCTCGCCACCGCCAAGCAGCATCTTCGCCGCACCGCTGGGTTCACCGGTGCCGCCCTCCCATTTGCGGAGGGTGGCGAAGGAGACGCCGAGCATGGTGGCGAAGTCTTCCTGGGTAAGATCGAGTTCGTGGCGGACTTTGGCGGCTTCGGTCTTGGCCTTCCAGGCGCGGGCTTGTTTTCGGCGGTGGGTTTCCGGATAGAGTTCCACCCGGCGCATCGCACCGCCGGGAAGGATGGTGACTTCACTTACCCTTGCCGGAGAAATTTCACCGCGCTCGACGGCGTCAAACTCGCGGGTGATTTCCTGGATTCTAGATTTTTTCATGGGTCGAGTTTGGGTAGAACTACCTACTTTACAAACTATCATCATCCGCATCCTCGAATCGCTGGCGTTTCACCGCGGGTCGGTTTTCGCGAAGTGCCTGGGCATCTTCCATCGCTTTTCTCAACCAGCGGAGTTCCTTCAGCGCCGCTGGCGGCACGGGACCGATCAACGCGTCGATGATGGTTGGTGTCCCATCCTGATCGCGCATGATGTTGCGTTCGTGAAGGTCGCCGACAAGCCATGCGCGATTTTCCAACCACATCACCACGACGGTGTGCCTCAAACCCGGCCCGGTGAACTCCGGGATAATTCCCCGGATCTCCGAGACGGCGATCTGCCTGTCCGCTTCGAAGTCCCGGCGCGGATAGGCCCGAGGTTGTTTGGCGATCAGTTAGTCACCCGAATCGGAGAGCCCCACGATCTCGGTCGGGTGGGCACCTTCTTCATTCAAAACCGCGAGTTTTTCCAGCGTGTCTTTCAGAGTGGCATCGCAGGGGACAAGGTCGAAGTCTCCCTCCGCAGTGCGAACCAGCTCGATCCTCTTGCCGAGCGAGCCGTCCAGCCGGAGATCGAACAACTTGTAAACCACACCCCATTCCTTGTCGAAATACGGGATCGCTTCGGCTCCGGAAGGCAGCGCGGTGAGCAAACTCGAACTCCGTAGTCCGTCCTCGTCGTGATGAATTCCGAGCTGGTCGAGAGGAATCAGCGGGACGTCCCGGTCTCTGGATTCTCCGGCAACAGCGGCAAACCAAGCATGAGGCGAAAGCGATTCCCCGGATGAAGCGAGCTGAGTTGCTTCCAAGATGCCCCGCGATCGGATTCGGTTAAGGGCAACGCAAGCTGCTCGTTGCTCCGCGCAGGAATTTCCCGCGTGGATGGCGGTGCGCCGTCCGGTCCGGAAGTCGATGCTGAGCTGTGCGGGTGAGTCTCCATTCAAAATCAGGTTTTTGGAAAATTCGATTGAACCGGGATTTCCTGCCGCAAGGTGACATTAAATCCTGTGGCGGTTCTTATCAATGAAACCGCTGTGCCGCAAGAACCCACTTCTGAGTCAGCTTACAGATTTGAGTTTCTTGATTTCCATAACAAATCCATCTTGCATATTCTGAATTTTCAGACAATTCTGAAAAGACAGAAAGCGAGACGCCATGAACCTACCAAAGCAAATCAAAGGGATCGAAGCGTTTTACGACGGCCGCTGCGGGATGTGCTGCAGTTTTCACGAATGGATCAACCGGCAACCGCGGGCTTTTCGGATTGAGTTCATTCCTTATCAAGCCGCCCATGCGGAGCGGATTTTTCCGGGATTGGGCACACTGGATCCGGCTCGGGAAATGATCGTGAGGACGAGTGAGAACGAGATTTTCCGCGGCGCGGAGGCGTGGGTTTGGTGTCTCTACAGTTGCGCAAACCATCAGGCGGCGGCGCGCAGGTTGGGCGGGCCCGGATTGCTGCCTGTCGCCGTCCACGCTTGCCGGGTGCTGGCGGCGAACCGTCACGCGCTTAGCAAGGTGTTCTTCCGGAGCAAGGATAGAAAGGTGAGGGAGGAACTGCACCGGATGGAAGCGCCCGGGTGTGAGGACGGATTTTGTGTGGTGAAGTGAATTTCTTCAAGAGACCAAAACAATGAATGCACTGACTTTGGAATTTGGGTTGCGAGGGGCCGGGTTGATTTTATCAGGCTTGGTGATGGCAAATTTCATCGCCGCGAAGCGATGGAAGTATGCTGAGAATCTGGCGGGCTCCGAGGCGATGGTGCGGCAGGTTTTCTATGTCCACTGCGCCTACATCGTTGCGATCATCGCGGCATTGGCGGTGTTGTGCATGGGGTGGCCGCGGTTGCTGCTAGAAGATGGAATGGGCCACGTGCTCTGTGGCTTTTTCGGACTCTTCTGGGGAAGCCGCGTGCTGGTGCAGCTGACTTATTATGATCGGGAAGTGCGCCGCCGGGACCGGGGCTGGGATGTTTTCTTTCTGGGTGTCTTCGCCGTTCTGAGCGCGGTGTTCACCTTGGCTGCCATTTTCCAATGAAGGAGCTTTTACAAATCGGACTGTTGATCGGCGGATGGTCGCTCGTCGCGCTGAGTATCGGGAGCTTTTGGATTCCGAAGGCCCTCGGGTGGAAGGAAAAACTGGCGGGATTGACACCCCTGATGCGTGAGTTGTGGTGGACGTATTCAATTTACGTTTGGGCGAGTCATGTGTTCTTCGCCGTGCTGGCATTGGGATTCGGTGACTGGCTGATGGGCGGTAGCGGCGCGGCGATGGCGATCCTTACGTTTGAGCTCCTGTGGTGGGCGGTGCGGCTGTGGCTGCAATTCTTCGGATTCGATCTCAGTGAGATCGAAGGAAGCATGGCCAATCGGGTGGCGAAGCACCTGCTGACACTGCTCTTCGTGGGACTGGTCGTTCTCTATGCGGGGTTGCTGTGTTGGAACGCGGGTTGGCTGGGAGGCGTGCGGTGATCTTGGCGATTCCAATGCTGGTGATTGTCGGCATCGCCGCAGGCCCGATCTTGGCAAAGGTGAAGAAGCTATGGGTCAGGCGGCTCGCCGGTTGGCTTGTCCTCGTGGCAGTGATTGCGGGAGCTGATTTCGCTCTATCAAACGATGCTGCGGTTTTCCGGATGATGGGAATCTGCTGCGTGCTTCTGGGCGGGATGAAAGGACTGGTGTACGCGGAATGGGCGGGGGAACACAGGCTCACGGTCCTGCGATACAGCGTATTCGCTTTCCTATGGTTTGGAATGGATCCGGCAAGTTTCCAAAACAGACGCGAGGAACTGAGCTGGAAGAGCGATGTGAGATTAGGATTGTTGCTGATGTTAGTCGGAACGCTGGGCGCGTGGCTGGTATGGGCAATGGAGTGGCGTCAGATCTTCATCATGTTCCTGCCCATGAGCCTGGGCTTTCATTTCGGAGCGTTGCGAGTGCTCAAAGGAGGTTTGCGGGCCGCGGGTTTCCCCGTGAGGACACTCTTTCCCAACGTGCTGGATACCCAAGGCGTGGGGGACTTCTGGAGCAGGCGGTGGAATGTCGGCTATTCACAGATGATGCAGCGTCTCGTCGGGCGACCTGTGGAAACGTTGGCTGGAATGAACGCCGGCTTGATGGCGGTCTTCGTCGCATCGGGGATACTGCATGAACTGGCGATCACCCTCCCCGTCCGTAGCGGCTTCGGCCTGCCGACCTTGTATTTCACGCTTCACGGAAGCCTGACCCTGCTGGAGCGAAAATGGGGCCGGCCATTTGGAAAATTCCCCGCGTTGCTCGCGGTAATTCTGCCGCTTGGCCTGCTCTTCCCTCCCGGTTTTCAGAATGAGGTGATCGCCAGCTGCCTGGGGGTGTTTGACTTGCTGAAAGGCGTGCTCGCTGGTTGATAGAAAGCCATGCCGCCGGCATTGCGTTATCCCGGGGGCTTCCTATCATCCACCGCAATGAATTTGAGAGCAGGAGGATTGCTGGCGATCATGGGGCTGTTCCCGGCGGGAGCGCGTGGCGACGAAGGGATGTGGTTGTTCAACAGGCCGCCAGCGAAGCAGGTCGAGGAGCGATATGGCTTTCGCATTGAGCAGGGATGGTTGGATCATCTGCAGAAATCCTCCGTGCGTTTCAACAATGGCGGCTCGGGATCGTTTGTCTCGAAAGACGGACTCATTCTAACCAACCATCACGTGGGTGCTGGGATCATCGCCTCGCTGAGTTCCGCGGAGAAGAACCTGATGACCGACGGGTTTCTGGCGCGGGAGAAAACGCAGGAACTGCCTTGCAATGATCTCGAGCTGAACGTGCTGATGTCGATCCGTAATGTGACGACCGAAGTGGAAGCGGCGGTTACGAAAACCATGACGACAGAGCAAGCCGTCGCAGCCCGGCGGGCGATCATCACAAAGCTGCAGGAAGTGGCTCCGGAGGAAACCGCAACGAAGCGGCGCGACGTGGTCACACTCTATCAGGGCGGTCTCTATCATCTTTACGAATACCGCAGATATTCGGACGTCCGGCTGGTGTTTGCGCCCGAGACTCAACTTGGTGCCTTCGGTGGCGACCCGGACAACTTCGAATTTCCGCGCTACTGTTTGGACTGCTGTTTTTTCCGGGCCTACGAGGACGGCAAACCGGCGCGGATCGAAAACTTTCTAAAGTGGAACCGCGATGGAGCGAAGGATGGCGAGCTGGTTGTTGTTTCAGGTCATCCCGGCACGACGAACCGCGAGCTGACGCAAGCGCAGGTGGAACACCAGCGGGATTCCACCCTGCCCTACCGCCTGGAGCGGCTGAACCGCAAGGAAGTGCTGCTGTCCGTGTGGAGCGCGAGGGACCGGGAAAACAAGCGGCGCGCGCTGGGGCCGCTGGTCGGCACGCAGAACGGCCGCAAGGCTCGGACCGCCTCGCTGCACGGACTGCTAGACCCGGCATACATGGCGGCCCGCGCGAAAAATGAGGAGCAATTCAGGGAGACGCTGCGGGCTAACAAATCATTGGCCGCGGCCGAGGCGGCATTCGGGATCATTGAAAAGGAAATCAACGAGGATCACGCCACGGACTTGCGGGCCAGCTTGCTGGTGAATGGCGACGCGTTCGACAGCACGCTTTTCGGGATCGCGCGGACACTGGTGCAAGCCAGCGACGAGTATCTCAAGCCGGACACGGAACGATTGCCGGGCTACAGCGAGGCGCGGCGCAAGACCTTGGAACTCGGCCTGTTTTCGGACGATCCGGTTTACAAGGATCTCGAGATCCTGCGCCTGGCAGATTCGCTCACGTTCCTTTGCAACAAACTGGGCAGCGGCGATCCGACCGTGAAGGCGGTGCTTGCCGGGAAATCGCCCGGCAAGCGGGCGGAGGAACTGGTGAACGGCTGCGGGCTTGAGGACATCGCCCGGCGCAAGGCGTTGTATGAGGGCGGCAAAACGGCGGTGGACGCTTCGGGAGATCCGATGATCCTGTTAGCCCGGGTGATCGATGAGGAAACGCGGCAGCTTCAGCGGCGGGATGAGGAATCCGGTGAAGTCCTCAAACAGGCACACGCACAAATTGCCAAGGCCAAGTTCGTGCTGACCGGTGATTCGCGATACCCCGATGCAACATCTTCCCTGCGTCTGTCATTCGGCCGGGTCACCGGCATCGCGACAGGCGGGGTGCCTTTCCACACGACCTACCGCGGACTTTTCTCGCGGTCGGAAAGCCTCGGCGGTGCGCCCCCGTTCGACCTGCCGGAACTCTGGAAGGAAAAGCGCGGATCGATTGACCAGGAAGTCGCCCTGAATTTCATCAGCACGAATGACATCACCGGGGGGAATTCCGGAAGCCCGGTCGTCAATCGGAGTGGCGAACTGGTCGGGCTGATTTTCGATGGAAACTTCGACAGCCTCGTGAACAGCTTCGCTTATGACGGAACCACCGCCAGGGCGGTGTCCGTGGACTCGGAGGGAATCTGGGAGGCGTTGGAAAAAGTTTACCAGGCGACGAATCTGTTACGCGAGCTGAAGCCCGAATAGCCGGAGTTCGCGATAGCTTCCTGCCCGGGATTCCCCTTGCCAACTCCAGATCCTATTTCAACATCGCGGCTGTGAGAAAAGGATTTGGTGTCACCTTGATGTTGCTGCTTGCCGGTGTCGGCCTCTGGCTCGGGATACGTGGGCCTCAGCCGTTAGACAGCGGGTTTATCAACCGCAAGCCAGGCGGATCGCATCCACCGAGTAAAGGTGAAACTTCCGAAGCCAGTGGCAGCTTCAAGACCAAGACATCTAACCGTGAGATCGCCGGCCCGCGTGCCACTCATGCTCCGGAACGGTTGAAGGAATTCATGTTGCCGGAGGTCGCCATCGACGGGCTGACGTTGCGCGAAGCATTGCAAAAACTGATGGGAGCCTACGACGACACCTGTAAGAAAACCGGCGAAACACCGCTGCGACTGACTTTCGACGTTCCATCCGGAAGCACGAAGAAACTCCACCTCAAGCTGGGCCCGCGAAATTTTAGTTCATCGGTGCAGCTCCTTGCCACCTTCTCCGGCATGAGCTTCAGCCGCAACAAGTTGCAATATCGATTCGAACCGCTCCCCGACGAGCGCAAGCAGGTGAACCGTACGCTTCGAGTTCCTCCTGACTTCTCTTCGATCATCTCCCAGGGCGCTGGATTGAATTCAGACGCGGATCCATTCACAGAAAGCGAGCCCCCTCGCATGCCGATCGGGGAACTGATCAAGGCGGCCGGACTGAGCCTGGATCCGTCGACCCGACTGTCCCTGACAGCCTCTGGAAGTCTTGGCATCGACACCGCCAGCAGCGCCGATGTGGCAATGATATCCGCACTGGTTGGCACCCTTGTTAGTGACAGGCCGGTGCAGCAGAAGTTCAATCCAGTGGTTCTCGATATTCCATCAGGACTCAACTGGACGCCCCCTGACCTATCACAAATGAACGATGATCAGGTGCAATTACTCATGCGTGAAATGGCCCAAAAGGCCGGGGTGAATTTGATGACACTTCCCTCCATCACCGCACGGATCGGCCAAGATGCCACCATCGAAAACATTCGGGAATTCATCACCCCCGTCGGGGAATCAGGCCAGCAATTCGAAACTCACAATCTCGGACAGGTCATGTTGATCCGGGGCGACGCCCTCGGCTTCGGTCACCAAGTGGCTTTGAACTACACCGACACCACGGGCGACCTCGATGCCGCCACCGGCAAACCTAACATCAACAAACGCACCGATATCACGGATTCCGGCTACACCAGCGATGGAGGAACCCGTCTCGTCGTGCAGACCCGGGCCGATGGCTCACGCGCGCTGTTGCTCGTCACCAGCACCATGATCGACGCCACAGGGCGGCCGTTGCATGACAAAGAGTAAGGAGTGCCGCGACCGTGGATCATCCGATGAGGCCCATCTTCGGATAGTTCGCGCCGAGGATGGGTTTGAGGTTCGGAGCCTTGAGCCAGTCGGTTAGGACGCTGCCGTAAACGCTGCGGAAATCGACGGTGTGCTTGACGTCCCCCTCTGATAGATCGGTGAGGCTGGGGTGGCTGCCGTGGAGGCCGCCCCTGATGCCGGGACCGGCGACAAATAGGCAGGATGCCTTGCCATGGTCGGTGCCGGCGCTGGCGTTTTCCGAAACCCGGCGGCCGAACTCGGAGAAAGTCATGAGCACGACTCGCTTGTCGTTTCCCTGTTCCTTGAGGTCTGCGAAGAAGGATTTGAGAGCGCTGTCGAGCTGGCCTAGCAAGCGGTCGTGGGAATTGACCTGCTGGTTGTGGGTGTCGAAGCCGCCGTGGCTGACGTAGTAAACGCGGGTGGGCATGCCGCCGGCGATCATGCGGGAAACGAGGTTGAGGTTGCGGGCGAGCGGGAAGCCGTCGTAGCGGACGGTGGTCTTGTGCTTGGCCGCGAGTTCGAGAATTTTCGCGGAGCTGACGCGGGCATCAAGGGCGACGCGTTCGAGAAAGGCGAGATTGCCCTCGCCCGTGATGCCACCGACCTTGCCGCCGGCAGGCATGGCGATGGAGCCGCCTTCGAGCGGCTGGTCATCGTCGTCATCCGGTTGATTGAGATCGGCGAAAAATTCCTCGGCCTTGGCCTGTTCACCGCCGCCGTGGATCCAGCGGTAGAGCTCGGGGGAGTTGAGGCAAACGCCGGGATTCTTGATGGCACCAAAAGCCTCGGGCTGGGTTTTATTGAAACTGATGCCGACGGTGGGATCGGCACCGGGGCAGGAGTTGTCGAAATAGCGGCCGAGCCAACCGGTATTGGAGCGGTTGGTGGTGTCGGCGGTTTCCCAAATGGAGGTGGAGACGAAGTGGGAGCGGTTAGGATTCGGATAGCCAACACCTTGGACGATGCCGAGATCGCCCTCTTTGTAGAGCGAGCCGAGGAAGGGCATGGCGGCGTTCAGGCCCACGTGATCGTTGAGCTTGATGATTTCCTTCTCCTTCTTGGCGAGGCGGGGACGAGCCTTGTGATAGGCGTCATCGCCATAGGGCACGAGCGTGTTGAGTCCGTCATTGCCGCCGGCTAGCTGGAGCACGATGAGGATGGTGTCATCCTTGCCAGTGACCGGCTGGATGGCGAGATCCCGGGCGCCTTCGTGGAGCTGCCCGAAGGTGCGGTCGATGAACATCGGCACGGTCCAGGCGGCGGAAGCGCCGAGGACGGTGGAGCGGAGGAAGTCGCGTCGGGTTTTCATGAGTGGGAGAAGTTGTTAGTTTTCAGTTTCCAGTTTTCAGGAAAATCAGGTGAGCTGATAGTAGGGGGTGCTGAGCATCAGGTGGCAGAGCTCGGCGGTTTCCTTGTTGGTGAAAACGACGCCTTTTTTCGTCTCCGCGTATTCGATGAAAGGCTTGCGGGCCTTGTCGGGAAGCGGGCCTTGGAAGAAGCGGAAGATGAGGGAGTCCACTAGGTCGGCGGGAACTTCGCGGAGCGCTCTGGGGGCGATCTTTTCGTAATCCGGGCCTTGCCAGCCGCGGCCCATGAGTTTCGGACCGGGAGCCATGCCGGGAGTCTTCACCTTCTCGTTGGCCATCGTTTGGTCGGTCTGACCGGCGCCTTTGGTGAGGAATCCGGCGAGGTTGTAGCGGGTGAGCAGGGTGTTGGTATTGATCCATGCCTGGCCCCAGTCCCAGCCGGCGACGTTGGGCGGCATGAAGAGGACTTGTCCTAACTGCTGCTCGGCGTTGATCGGAAATCCGGCGGGCGGAGTGGCGATTTCGAGCTGCTTGAGCAACTCTATCAGGTATTGCACCGGAGATTTGATCTGCGAGCGGATTGAGGCCTCGGCATAGAATTCCTTGGAAAGGAAGATTTCGCGGAGCAGCGGGCCGGTTTGAAAATTTGATTTTTGAAAACTAGCTGATAGAGAATCGAGAGCGGCTGCGGAGGGATTTTCATAGACGAAGAATTCCCAGAGTTTCCTGCTCATGAAGCGGGCGGCTTCTTTCTTTTGGAAGATCAGATTGATGATGTCCTTGCCGGTGAAGGGGCCGGTCTTGCCGAAGACGGTCTTGTCTGACGAGTCCCACTGGCGCTTGTTATGCACGACGTTGCCGTTCATGCGATTCAGCTGGTAGCCGGTGAAGGCGCGCGCGGATTCACGGATGTCCTGCTCGGTGTAATTGCCCTCACCAAGGGTGAAGAGTTCCATGACTTCACGGGCGAAGTTTTCGTTAGGCATGCCTTTTTTCGAACTCTGGGTGTCGAGGTAGAGCATCATCGCCGGGTCCATCAGGATCGAATGCGTGAGTTCCTTGGAACTGGCGAAAGCGTTTTTCCGAAACAAATCGTTCTGCCGGATCAGGAGGACCGGCTGCTTCACCTTCTGGATCGAGGTGGCAAAATGGTCATGCCAGAAGAGGGCCATTTTTTCGCGCAGCGGAGCGGCGGTCTTGAGCATTCGGCGGAACCACCAGGCCTGCATTTCCAGGGCGCGCTTGCGGTCCTCCATCTGGTTTTCCTTGTTGGCCTCGCGCTTGATTTTCTCTGCGGCCTCGGGCGAAAGATCGCGCATCGCCTGCCGGACGGTCTTGCGCTGCTCCATACGGGCACTCATGTCGGCGAGGGCAACTTCTTCAGCGCTCCACGCGGGCAGAGGGAATGCATCAAGCGGCTCAGTGGGAGAGATCAGGGAATCGACTGCCTTTTCGCGGCCGAGCGCATGAAAGGATTTGATGTCGGAAGGGCTGCCGCCGAAGCCCGCGCGGTTGAGAAGGTGGGCGGCTTCAAAGATGGTCCAGGAGTTTTCGGCTTTGGGGAGCATGGCGGGTGAAAATTGACTATCCAAGAAACTCCCTGAAGCGGGGGAAGTTTCGCCAGCTCCCAAAAGTGGTGAAATCAGGAGCCTCGCCTTGGACGCGATGGAACGCGGGAATCCCGCAGGGATTTCAGGCGCTGTTCACCGCCGGGCCAGGGGTTCACTCCGGGCTCCAATGGCTGAGATCAGCCGACGAGTGTCATTGCAGGAAAATGAAAGAGCCGCCGGGCTTATGCCCGGCGGCTTTGACAGGGTGAAGTTAGATCGGCAGGTGTCAGGGCGTCACTACTGTCCCTGGCTTGACCAAGCGGAAGAAATTGGTGGTTGGACTGAGAACTTCACTTTCGGAAATCAGCCGGGCCTTCCCGAATTTCGTGTTGTGGGTTACGGGCGACGGCAAGGAACTCCATGGACCACCGACACCAAGATCCGTGCTTTGTTCGAGTTGGAAGTCCGTCGCCGGTAACGTCCAATTAATCCAATACTTGGACTCTGCGGCGTTCACCTGCACGACGGATGCGGGCACCGATGCGGCAACCACCAAGTCGGCGCTCATGGGATTCAGGTCAAGTTGCTCATCGATCGGGTAACCAGTACCGGTGATCTTGATGCGGGAGTAGACCGCACTCAACCCGACGTTCGCTGGCTGGGCTGGAACATTGCCGAAATACACATACATGGGTCCGGCGTACTTGGCCGCGGCGGTTGGATTGAACGAGCCGGTGGTGGAGGTGCCATCAGGAACGGTAATTGTAAAATCCGTGTCACTCGTGAACGTGACCTTCCAGGTTCCCAGGAACTTCGTGCTGTATTTGGTGGCAAGTTGTCCTCCTAAGCCGTGGCTCGGTGCGGGGTCGCCTATCCAATATTCATATCCGGTCACGCCATTGCTGTTGACCGGTCCATCCTTGTAGCGGAGCGAGGCCGAACCAGTACCGTCACCGTTCGGATAGATCCACAATCCGGCGCAGACCGGCTCGGTATAGTCGGGGTTCGAGTTGGTGGAGGCAATTCCGGAACCAGGCACGAAATAGATCACGGATTCGTATCCTTGCTCCTTCGGATAGTCGGCGATGGTCAGCTCATAGGTTTTCGGGAAGGTGCCACCAACCCAGGTTACATCAGTTCCCTCATAGGTGCGAACGCACTGGCGGTCATATTGACCTATGCCACTGGAGATCACATTCAATCCCGACACTGTGGGGGTGATCTTCACATTGGGAATCACAGTGGGAGCAGCAACCACGTTGGCTGCGATCGTGATATTATCGATGTAGTATTTGACCGTGGTTCCTCCCTCCGAGTTAAGACCCAAGTTGATCTGATACCAGCCGGATGAAGCGCCGAACTGCGCGATGGTGTCGCTCGCAACCGAGGCCGCCGCTTCAATTGTATAATTAACAGTATGCAGGATGGGGGCAGCTAGCGGAAATGCCCCGTAGGCGGTGATCTGGTCTTTTCCCCCGCCATAGGTTTGATCCCAGCCGGCGTTGGAATTGCCAATGTACATCGTCTCGAACCAGCCCGGGTTGCCTCCCGTGACACTGGTGGTCTCGACGATGATATCGTAAGTCAAGGTGCCGCCATTGATCAACGCTTGGCTGAATTCAGCCTTAAGAGGGACAATGGATGGGTCGGCGCTATTCAGGTCGAGATAAGCGCATTGAGGACTCCACCCGCCGGTGGTGTTGACTTCAAGCCGCTTGCCCACTGAATCCCACGCCACGCTGGTGGCGTTTGCACCCGCGGTAATGCCTTGCACATCGGTATCGAAAGTCAGGGTGACATCCGCGTTGGCCGCGGCTGTGGACATCAGAACCGCCCCGAGCACGTGGCGGGAGCGATGGAAGGGAGAACACCAAGCGGGGCTTGGAGTGGGTTTCTGGAGGTGGTTTTTCATGGGTTCGATTCAGTTCATTGAGCGTGCCACGGCCGATCTAATTAAACGATTCAGCGGGGCGTCAGGACACACAAAATTGTCATATGACAAATGGCCATTATCGACCGTTTGTCCAGAGAAATTTTCAACGGACATGTCAGCCGTTCGAAGGCTTCGAAATAGACCGCCACAAAACCAACGATTCGTGTGCGCTTTTCAGATGTATTCAGTTGCCATATGATAAATAAGTGATCCAATGGGGACTCTCCCTGAAATCCAAGCCGGGAGAGGCCCATAACCCCGTTTGGTGATCGGCCGGCTTTGCCAGCCCCTTGTTTCCAATCGAACCTCTTCACTCACCCATCATGCCTGTCACGGTCCTAGACCCCGCCCCCCTCCGTGAGATGACTCTGGCAGGCGATTCGCTCGCCAATATTCCTTGGGAAAACAAACCTCCCGGCCATCCCCTGCCGGTGTGGCGCTTGAGCACGAACCCGGTGATCGGGCGCAGTCCGTTCCCCGAGTGCAACTCGGTCTTCAACAGCGCGGTGGTGCCATTTCAAGGCAAGTTCGCCGGGGTTTTCCGGTGCGATTCCACGGCGCGGGAAATGCAACTTCACGCCGGCTTCAGCGACGACGGGGTCACTTGGAAAATCTCCCCGAAGCGCATCGAGTTCGTTGGAGATGATCGGGAAATCACCAGCTGGGACTACGGCTATGATCCGCGCGTGGTGTGGATTGAAGACCGCTTCTACCTCACGTGGTGCAACGGCTACCATGGCCCGACCATCGGCGTGGCGTGGACCATGGATTTCCTAACGTTTCACCAGCTCGAAAACGCCTTCCTCCCCTTCAACCGCAATGGCGTGCTGTTTCCCCGCAAGATCAACGGAAACTACCTGATGCTCAGCCGCCCGAGCGACAACGGTCACACGGCCTTCGGCGATATTTTCGTGAGCAACAGCCCGGACATGATTCATTGGGGCCGCCATCGCCACGTCATGGCGGCATCCAATGGCTGGCAACATCTGAAAATCGGTGCAGGACCGATCCCGATCGAGACGCGCGAGGGCTGGCTGATGTTCTACCATGGCGTGCTGCTGTCCTGTAACGGCTATGTTTACAGTTGGGGAGTGGCCTTGCTCGACCGCGACGAGCCGTGGAAAGTCGTCCGCCGCTCGAAGCCTTACCTGCTCAATCCCCGCGAAACCTACGAATGCGTGGGCGACGTTCCAAATGTCACATTCCCGACGGCCGCTCTTTGCGATCCGCCGACCGGCCGCATTGCGATTTACTACGGCTGCGCCGACACCGTGACCGGTCTCGCTTTTTGTCAGGTGGATGAACTCCTTGCGTGGCTTCACCGAAATTCCCATGTATGAATCGCTGCCGTGAGTCAAAACCCTGAACGCCGCGCTGTCTCGCAGTCCGCCATCGCCCGCCAAGCCGGAGTGGCCAGGACCACTGTCTCGCTGGCCTTGCGCGGGGGTGAGGGGCTGAACCCGGAGACGGTCACCCGCGTGATGCAAGCCGCGGAACTCCTCGGCTACCGGCCTAACAATCTCGTCAGCGCCATTCGCTCCGGGCGCACCCGCATGATCGGGGTGATGCTGCCGCCCATCGACACCTTTTGGTCGGACCTGCTCCACGGCATCCACGACGGACTCATCGCCCGCGACTACGTACCGCTCGCCTTGTGGGCGGAGCACCGGAAACTGCAGGCCGAGGCAAATCTGGAAACCCGCCAGATCGAGCGACTGATCGATTGGCGCGTGGACGGCGCTATCCTCTGGCCGCGCTTCGCCGAGGTTTACCAAACCCATATTTCCAATCTGAAAAAACATGACCTGCCGCTGGTAACCGTCGATTCCATGCTGCCGGACTCATTCCATGCCGACGCGGTTCTATCGGACGAGGCAATGGGCGCGGAGGCTGTCGCCAGCCATCTGATGGAGTTGGGTCATCGGGAGATTCTCCATTTCGCCGGACCCTCGTCGGAATCCTGGTCGCGCGACCGGCGCGCTTGTTTCGCCGAGGCCATGCGCGGGCACCGTGGCGTGAAAGTGCATTTTGTGGAATTGTCCTTCCGGCAAGTACGTCTCGACCTGATCCGCGAGGCGATGGCCGCGCTGCCCAATGTAACCGCCATCTACTGCGCCACGGACGGAGTGGCGGAAGAGGTCTATACGATCGCGGCAGAACTCGGCCGCGCCATTCCCGGGGACCTTTCGGTGATCGGCTATGGCAACCTCGATTTCGGCACGCGCTTGAATCCGCCTCTCACCACCGTGCGCCAGCGCCCCTACCGAATGGGAACCGCGGCGGCAAATCTCGTGATCGACCGCATCGAGGGCGATCACGTGGCCAGCCCCCGAATTGAGCGGCTGGCCGTGGAATTCATCTCCCGGGGTTCCACCACCGCACTCGCTTCCCGATGATCCCCGAAAATCCTCGGGCACCTTCATCAAAGGGAGACTCAAAGGACGCGACCCTCGTCGAAAAATCCCTGTGGGGCCTCGGTGGTTTCGGCGAAAACATGGCCAACAACGCCTTGCCGTCGCTGGCCAACGCCATCTATCAGGTCGGCTACGGCATCAATCCCATCATCCTCGGCTGGATCATGGCCTCGTCGCGGATCTTCGACGCGCTGATCGATCCGATCTTCGGCAATTGGTCCGACAATGCCCGCACGCGCTGGGGCCGCCGCCGGCCGTTCGTGGTGGCCGGAGCGGTTCTGTTAGCCATCACCTTCGCTTTCCTGTGGCTGCCGCCGGCCGGGCTGTCCACCACCGGCATCGCGATCTATCTGACGGTCGCGGCGTTTTTGTTTTACCTGGCGTTCACCATTTTCATCATCCCGTTCTCCGCGCTCGGCTTGGAAATGGTCACGGACTATCAGGCGCGGACGCGGCTGTTCATCTTCCGGCTGGTGCCCGCGTTCGTCGGCTCGCTGATCGTCCCGACGCTCTACAAATTCGCCCGCAGCGATGTCTTCGGTGGCAACGAGCTGGTCGGAATGCGCTACATCGGCGTGATCCTCGCCGTCGTGATCCTGCTAACCGCCGTGCCCGCGGGGGTTTTCTGCCGGGAGCGGCACGCCACCAGTTCCATGGGCAGGGATAAGCTCAAGTTGCTCCCCGCCATCCGCGAGACGCTATCTAACAAACCATTCGTGATCCTGCTCGGCGCGGTGTTCCTGACCTACTTCGGCCTGTTCTGCGCGATCATCGTCTATAGCAACGTGAACATCTACTATGTCTGCGGCGGCAGCAAGGACACCGCCGGAACCATCGGTGCCAACGTGGGCGTCATCAAGGGCCTCGGCGAGCTCGCCATGCTGCCGGTCTTCGGCTTCCTCGCGGTGCGCTGCCAGAAACACCGCCTGGCCGCTGTGGGACTCGGGATTGGAGCCGTCGGCTACCTGTTGAGTTGGTTTTTCTACACCCCGGCGTCCCCCTATCTGCAACTCGTCGCCTATCTTCCCGCGAACCTCGGTCTCTGTGCCTGCTGGCTGCTCAACGGCTCGATGATGGCGGACATCTGCGACAACGACGAACTGGAAACCGGCCGCCGCCGCGAGGGCATGTTCACCGCCGTGTTCGCCGTCTGTTACAAGGGCGGCATCGCCGCCGGCGCGCTTTGCGGCAACTATCTCCTGCATTGGTCCGGCGTCCGCGGAGAATCCAATGCCGCCGCCACGATCGTGGAACTCGCGCCCGACGTGATCTCTAACATTCGAATTGCCTACCTGCTGCCACCCGCACTCTCCTACCTCGGCGCGGCGGCCTTCATGATCTACTATCCGCTCACCCAAGCGAGAGTCAAAGCGATCCGCCAGGCATTGGAGGCCCGGTCGAAATAAAAAAAGCCCCATCCCGCGGGATGAGGCTTGAGGAAACGGGGGCCTTGACTATTTCGGCTTGGGCACGTTGCCTAGGTCGCGTCCCTTCGGGCGGGCTAAAGTATAATCATTCGGTGTCATCGATTCGATATGTCCGTCCAGGAACAGCACCGGGAACTTGCCTTCTACCAGGAATCCCTTGAAATCATTGGATTGCAAATCCGACGCCACATAGTGCCAATCGCCCCGCGGCACCACGATGGGTGTTAGACTGGGATCGGGAATTGCGGCCAGCGGAACCTCCGTGGTCTGCGGGCCGTTATCGCCCGGGCTCCAACTTTCTGACGCGTTTAGTTTGAGATTCGAGGCGATCTGACGATTCATGGCATATCCTGGATTCCAGTTCGCGAATGCGTTGGGTTTCGACGTCGCGGTACACAGCGGATTGCGCATGAATGGCTTGGTTTTTTCATACCAGTTGTTGTCCATTTTATCCACCGGGACGTCGGGGTATGCCGCAACTAACAACGCCTGATGCCAGTGAGTTTCGACATTTTTGCCGCTGGCATCCACGGTCTCACCTCGCATGGGAGGGAGTCGGCCACCGTGATCGGCGCCATAGCCGATGATCAGCGTCCCGATCTGGCGAATGTTTTGAATCGATTTCGCGCCAGCGCCCCGCTTCAGCATCTTCGGCCCCATCGTGAACGCCAGCGCGGCCAGCGTTCCAATGATGGCGATAACCACCAGCAATTCCACCAAAGTGAAGCCCGCAGTTGGGCAAAAAGTATTGGGTTTTCTCTTCATGGGACGGACTTATCATATGACAAACATAGGTTGTCAACGGGAATTCTTGCCTCATTCGGGTGGCGTCGATGCCTTCCAATGGTTTCTCCTCTGTCTCCCGGAGCATTCCTGTGTTTCACTTCCGGCATGGCAACGCTCACACCCGACCCCACCCCCGAACTCCTTTCTCCGGCGGGAAACTGGGACTGCGCCCGCGCCGCCGTGGCCGCAGGGGCCGATGCCATCTTCTTCGGCCTGCCACGATTCAACGCCCGCCTCCGCGCGGACAACTTCATCGAAGCGGATCTGGAAGAGCTCATGGAATACCTCCATCGCCACGGCGTGAAAGGCTTCGTGACGATGAACACCCTCATTTTCACCAGTGAAATGCAGGCCGCCGAGGAGCAACTCCGCCGGATCGCCGCCGCCGGTGTGGACGCGTTGATCATCCAGGATCTCGGGCTTGCGAAACTCGCCCGCGAGGTCGCTCCGAACGTCGAGCTCCACGCCTCGACCCAGATGACCATCACCTCGCCCGAAGGGCTCGCCTTCGTCGAATCGCTCTTCCCGTTAGAACGGGCCGTCCTGGCCCGCGAGCTTTCCATCAAGGAAATCGAGCGCTTCCATTCCTCATCCGTGCAGACGAAGACGCCGCTTGAAGTCTTCTGCCACGGTGCCCTCTGCGTCGCCTACTCCGGCCAATGCCTCACCAGCGAATCGCTCGGCCAGCGCAGCGCCAACCGCGGCGAATGCGCGCAAGCCTGCCGGATGCCCTATGAAATCGTCGTCGATGGCGAAACCCGGGAACTCGGTGCCGTCCGCTATTTGCTCAGCCCGCAGGATCTCGCCGCCGTCGATCTGGTCCCCGATCTCGTTAGAGCGGGCGTGAAATCCTTCAAGATCGAAGGCCGCCTCAAGTCACCCGAATACGTCTCCGCCGTCACCCGCGTCTATCGGAAAGCCCTCGACGCCGCGATTGCCAACAGCGAGTCCCCCATCACCCCGTCCGACCGCTACGCCCTGGAAATGACCTTCTCCCGCGGCCTCAGCACCGGATGGTTTTCCGGGACCAACCACCCGTATCTCACCCATGGCAAGTTCGGCAAAAAGCGCGGCCCGCTGCTCGGCGAGATCATCGACTGCGGCCCCGGCTGGATCCGGCTCGGCAATCTAACCGGCGTGCCGTTCACCGCCGGTGACGGCGTCGTCTTCGATGCCGGCGAAAACCGCGACCTCGAACAAGGCGCGCGCATCTGGGTCATCGAGGGCGACCGCCTGATCTTCCACCTCACCTACAGCGGCATCAATTTCGATCGGATCAAACCCGGCCAAACCCTCTACAAAACCTCCGATCCCAAGCTCGACTCCGAGCTCCGCCGGTTCTGGCAGAACTCCCGCCCCGCCGAGAAAAAATCGCCGCTCCATCTAACCGTCACCGGCAAGCCCGGCACCCCCATCCATGTAGCGGCGGGCTGCGACCGTCTGTCTTCATCCGCCTCCTCCATCCTCCTCCTCGAACCCGCCGCCAAACATCCGTTAGGTGCGGAAAAACTCGTCGAACAACTCGGCCGTCTCGGCGATTCCTCCTTCGAACTCGCCACCCTCGACAATCAGCTCGAAGGCGATTGCCACATCGCCGTTTCCGCCCTCAACCAGCTCCGCCGCGCCTTGGTGAAACAGTTGGAAACCGCCGCCGCCATCAAGCCGGAACGTCCGAAAATCACCACCACCCACCGCGACCTCTTCCCTTCGATGTTCGATGTTGGAAGTTCAACGTTCGATGTTCCCCAGCTATCAGTTCTTTGCCGCACCATGGGCCAACTCACCGCCGCCCTCGAATGCGGCGTGGAAACCATCTACTGCGACTTCGAAGACCCGCGCCGCTACAAGGAAGCTGTGTCCCTGTTCAAATCCTCGATCCCCAATCCACAATCCACAATCTTCCTAGCCACCCCGCGCATCCTCAAGCCCGGTGAAATCGGTTATCTGAAACTCATCGAAAAAGCCGCACCCGACGGCCTGCTCCTCCGCAACCTCGGCGCGCTTCACTACTACAAGGATCGCCACGACCTGATCAAAATAGGCGATTTCTCCCTCAACGTCGCCAACCCGATCACCGCCAAGCTCCTCATGGAAAACGCCGGCCTCGACCACCTCACCGTTTCCTACGACCTCAATATCGGCCAGGTTCTCGAACTCCTCCACAGCGCCCCGCCCGAATGGTTCGAACTAACACTCCACCAGCACATGCCGATGTTTCACATGGAGCACTGCGTCTTCTGCACCTTCCTCAGCACCGGCACCACCTACAAGGACTGCGGCCGCCCCTGCGAATCCCACGTCGTCCACCTCCGCGACCGCGTTGGCCAACTTCACCGTCTCCAAGCAGACGTCGGCTGCCGCAACACCCTCTTCAACGGCAAGGCCCAGACCGGTGCCCGCTACTACGAGCATCTCCGCAAAACCGGACTCACCCGCTTCCGCGTCGAACTCCTCGACGAAGCCGAAGACGCCGCCAAAACCATCCGCGCCTATCAGGATCTGTTATCCGGCAAGTCCGACGCCTTCGATCTGCTCGACCAAGTCCAAGCCCTCGAAAAACTCGGCGTCACCGAGGGCACGCTGGCGGAGCTTTGATAGGACCAGATTACTTGATGGGAACCCTGTCAAGAATCCCGTCGCCATAAACATCGGCCAGCATAAGATGTGGTAAATGAACGTAGCCGATGTGGCAGCCGCAATTGTCATTGGTACACGCGGCGGGTGACGGCGCGAGTTGCGCATCAAAGTCCGCATCGTGGAAATTCCCCAGCGGCGTCGGGATGAAATGGCAGCGGCGGGCGGTGCCATCGCCGTCCACGGTGAAGCTGGAATGTCCTGCGTTGCACGGGCGGCCGAGGCTCGGGTGACGCTGGTTGTTCACGGGGAACAGCCGGTCGATGGAGCTGAGGAAGGCGATGTCTTCGGAGTCATAATAATCCGGCTCGCGCTTGTAGGCGTTGATCCAGAGATAGGTTTCCGCGGGCAGCGCCGCGCGCAGGGCGGCGAGGTGGTTTTGGTGCTCGTTCAATCCTACGACCCCGACGCTGTGGCGAATCCCCATCTCTTGCAGACGCCGGACTTTGGCGGCGAACTTGGTCACCGTGGTCTCCGTCGGGTGAAACGTGCACCACAGCGCCACGGTGTTGCGGTCGGCGTCGTCCAACCAGTCGAGGCGGCAGGCAAGGTTCGTTTGAATGGCGGCGCGATAGACGTGGGGCATCCGCCCGAGACGCAGCAGCGCGTCCTGATAGGTGCGGTGGATCAGCGCTTCTCCCCACGGCGTGAACAAGACCCCGATCTGGCGGTCACGACGGCTTTCCACCCGATCGAGAAAGCGCCCTAACCGGGTGGCGTCATCGCGCAGTTCGTCCACGGTGTTGCGTGTTTTGGCAAACGGGCAGTAACTGCAGGCGTAGTTGCAGCTGGAGAGCGGGCCGCGATAGAGGATGTTCCAGCGCGGGGTCATGCAAATTGATAATGCTGCATTTCATCCGCCACCACCGTCGAATAGAGCCATGGCCCGATGGTGTCGGCACGTTCGAAACCCTCGGCAGTTAGAGTCAGCGTGCCGTCAGTCAAGATCGCGAGTCGTGTGGCTTCGAGTTCGCCCAGTTCCGGGAAATCCATTCTGTAATCCGAACCGAAGTATTCGCTGTAGGATGCTGCGCCAAGTCCGTCAGCCCGCAGCAGCGACTTGATGACGTAGCGTCGCCGTTGTTCCGCACCATCGAGCGTGCAGCCGTAGACCGCGGTTGAATGTTCGGCCGCATTTCTAACCACGTAGTCATTGATGATCTCCATGATTCCCTGGCGGCCCACCGCATACTCGGTGCAATAATGCACGCCGCGGGTGTAACTGCGCGCACCCGCGCCGAGCCCGGTCATGCCGTCTTCCTGACAGCAATACGCCGCGCCCTCGCCATCCTCAGCATCGCTGCCGATGCGGCGGAACAGGCGCATGGAAACCTGCCGGTAGCCCCGCTGAAGCAGGAAATCCCGCCCTGCCCGGTAGAGATCAAGCCGCAGGTCGGACGGGTCGCGGCCGATCCGATCCAAGCCGGTGAGCGGCCGCACGTAGAGCGGATAGAGAAAGATTTCCTCCGGCGCGTACTCGAGGGCGGCCCGCAGCGATTCTTGCCATGAAGCCACGGTTTGGCCGACGGCCCCGTAGATCAGGTCGATGTTGAGCACGGGAAACGCCGCGTCTCTCAACCGGCCCAGCGCCTGGTGCACGGTCGCGGGCTTTTGTGGCCGGCCGAGGGTCCGCGTTTCGCTTTCGATGAAACTCTGCACGCCGATGCTGGCCCGCGTGATGCCGTGGGCATTGAGAACGGCGAGCTTGTCGGGATCCGCCGTGGCTGGCGACAACTCGCAGGACAACGGCATCCCTGGCGTCAATGCACAGTGACGCCCGAGCATGGCGAAGAGTTGCTCCAATTCCGCGACTGATAGAAACGTGGGCGTCCCGCCGCCGATGGCCCCACGGGCGAAGCGATGCTGCCCGAGCGCTTCCGCGTTGCAGGCAGTCTGGGTTTCCAACGCGGCGAGATAGCGCGCTACCAGACCGTCCGCTGGATTGGTGGTGGTGAAGAGATTGCAGAAGCCGCAGCGCATCTCGCAGAAGGGCAGATGCACGTAGAGGAACAGGGCGTCCCGGTCCTCGGTCTGCCAGAGATCGCGCAGCGGGATGGGCCGCGGGAAATGACGGTAAGCCGTCTTGTGCGGATAGGCGTAGGCGTAACCCTGATAGGGGTCGTCGGCAAGGCGCTCGTGAAGGGATGGCAGCATGGTGTTAGGTAAGCAGTGCCGAGGCATAGGGCACCGTGTAAATGTCCGGATGGCCGAAGCGGTGGCCGGTGAATCCATCCTCGCCATAGAGCGTGCCGTGGTCCGAAAACACCAGCAAATGGGCGGGGCCGCGGGCATGGATGGCCTGCAGCAAAATAGGCAACTGGCTGTCCACATAACGCAACGCCGCGGCATGGGTCCGGAGGTCATCACCCGCCGCGCCGGGGACGTAGTGACAGTTAGGTTGATGGATGGCGCTCAGGTTGATGAACAGGAAGACTTTTTGATCCGCAGGAATTTCGGCGAGCCGCCGCGCGGCGAGTTCAAACTGGACGCGGGTCGAGTCGGGATGAGTGACGCTGGTTTCCTCGGACCAATGGCTTTCCGCAAAATAGCCGGGCAGCACGGAACTCAGCGCGGTCTGCCGGTTGAAAAAACCCACGCCGCCGATGCAAAGCGTGTGATGGCCGCGGGCGGCGAGACCGTGGACAACATCCGCCTCGTCGAAAAGCACGGTTCCCGGACCAGCGGTTTCGCTGCCGGCGAAGCGCGCCGCGAACAGCCGCTGTCGATCAGTCGCCGGATCCGCGGGCGTCGGCAAAAATCCCGCGAAGAACGCTTGGTGAGCTGGATAGGTGAAGCTGCCCGGCGAATGCCGCTTCTCCCAGCCATCCGGAAACAACTCTGCTAGATGGGGCGTGCCGCCCCCGCGCATTTCCTGATCCGCCACGTCGAAACGCAAAGCATCGGGCACGACCCAGACAAGGTCGTGCGTGCCAAGAAGGCGGTTCATATCAATGCTCATGCGGGATGAAGCAACAGTGAGATGATCTCCGCCAGCGAATCAACCACAAGATCGGCCTCATCGCAGATCGCCCCGGGATCCCGCCGGCGCAGCCAGCAGGTCCGCAGCCCGGCGTTTTTCGCTCCGGCGATATCCGTCTCCGCATGATCGCCGATGAAAAGGATGCGTTCGGGTGGCAGATCGAGTGCGTTAGTTAGGGCGGTGAAGGATTTCGGGTCGGGCTTCTCCACGCCGATGGATTGGGAGATGAGAATCCTCTCCGGCGGAAAGAATCCGGTCAGTCCGGTAGCTTGCAGTTTCGCGAGTTGGGTAACCGTGCCGCCGTTGGTTAGAAGGGCGACCGGCAGGTCTGCAGCGGTGATCCGCTCCAACAGCGGACGGGCGGCGGGGTCCGCCATCACGTGGTGGGGGAGTTCTTCGCGAAACCGTTGCCACGGGTTTTCTCCCAGCTCTGGCCAGGTTGCGGCGAGCCAGGCGAAGAACGGCTCGCGGGCCGCATGACCGCGGCCGTCACGACGGAGGATTTCCTGAATCTCCGCGATTGAGACGTCGCCGAGCCACTCCCGCACCAGTGTCCTAACTGCTACTTCGCGGTCGAACAAGGTGTCGTCCAGATCAAAGGCGACGGCGGACAAACTGAGGAAAAGCCTTTGCATCGATAGACGATTCTGTCAGTTGAATCGAAGCTTTCCATCGAAATCCATCATCCCATGCTCAACACTTCCCATCTCGAAAACTGGTTCGGCCTGCCGGTCGAAGAAGCGTCCGGCGACACCGATTTCCAACCCTCGCGGAAAATCTATCGGTTCGGCTGGTCCTACGACCACGAGGAGGATCCGTTGGAGAATTTGAAACGGTTCCTAACGTCCCCCGGAGCGGGGGAAACGGTGGCCGTCGTCTTCGGCATGGACAACGAGTCGGGCAGCGACACAAGCCAGGACAAATTCCTCGATCTGCTGGAAGAGTGCCGCGCGGATCTGCCGAAGCTGCGGGGGATTTTCCTGGGCGACATCACGCAGGAGGAGAACGAAATGTCGTGGATCAAACAGACCGACATTTCCCGGGCCTTGCGCCTCTTTCCCAACCTGGAGGAACTGCGGGCGCGGGGGCAGGATGGGCTCCAGTTTTCCGCATGCCGGCATCTCGGCCTGAAGAAGCTCGTCATTGAAACCGGCGGAATGCCGAAGGCGGTGTTGCACGGTCTCGCCGGCTCGGCGTTTCCCGAGCTGGAGCATCTCGAGCTGTGGCTGGGGACCGACGAGTACGGGTTCGACGGTTCTATCAGCGACGTGCTGCCGCTGCTGAGTCCGGAGGTTTTCCCGAAGCTCAAACACCTTGCCCTCGGCAACAGCCACATCCAGAACGAGGTGGCGGCCGCGGTGGCCGGGTCGCCGATCCTGGACCAACTGGAATCGCTGGATCTATCTCTCGGCGTCCTGACCGATGACGGGGCGGTGCCTCTTCTAACCAGCGAGCGGCTCGGGAATCTCAAGAAACTCAACCTCCACCGCAACTATCTATCCAAAGTAATGGCGGGCCGCTTTCTCAGCCTCGGCATCGAGGTTGATGTGGGCGGTCAGGAGGAGCCGGATCAATGGAATAACGAACCGCATTACTACGTGGCGGTGGGTGAGTAAATGGCCGGCCCGTTCGCGCTCATCGCCAATCCGGAGAACCGGCGGGCGGCTTATTTTAGCGAAGCCTGCCAGAGTCGCGGCCTGCCGGAGCCCGTACTGCTGCCATGGGCCGAGGTCTTGCGCGACGATTTCCCGCTCCGGAAACGCCTGGCGGAGGCAGGCGCTTTGCGGATCGAATCGCCGGGTGAGAATTTTGCGGTCGAACGTCAAATGATCGGTTTGGGCAGCGATGCGGCGCGGGAGGAACCAACGTGGCCATCGATTTCCCGCGAAGCCGCGGCGGCGCTTGAGGAAGATCACGGACGCTTGCGGCTGCAACGCCAGTGGTATCACGGTTGGCTGTTAGCATTGGCGAAGATTGAGTCCGCCGCCAGCAGTTGCGAGCTGGCAGTGATGAACTCACCGTCGGAAATTGCGGTGGCGTTTGACAAAGCGGCCACCCAATTCCGGTTGCTTGAGGCAGGAGTGCCGATCGCGCCGAACCTGGGGATTTGCAGGGATTTTGCAGACCTTCGCTCGCGGATGCGGGAAGCCGGAATGAACCGCGTTTTCCTGAAGCCCTGCCACGGATCGTCAGCCTCCGGCATTGTCGCTCTGGAAACCGATGGTCGCGACCGTTGGCAAGCGACCACTTCCGCGGTGCTAACCGAACACTCGCAAGGCGTGCGTCTGCACAATTCACTGCACCTGCAGCGGGTGCGCGATACGGCGCGCATCCGACAGTTGGTCGATGCGATATGCCGCGAGCGGGCGTTGGCGGAGCGGTGGATTCCCAAAGCCTCCATCGAGGGACGAACCTATGATTTGAGAATCCTCGTGATTGCCGGCCTGGCAGCCCATGTCGTGGTGCGCACCAGCCGCTCGCCGATCACCAATCTGCATTTGGGCAACGAGCGTGGAAATCCAGACGTGGTGCGGGCTCGGTTAGGAGAGTTCAAGTGGGCCGCGGCCTTGCAAACAGCGGAAGCGGCCGGCGCTTGTTTCCCCGGTTGCCACTACTTGGCGGTGGACCTGATGGTGGACTCTGCTCTTCGCCGGTTCGTGGTGGCGGAGGTGAATGCCTTTGGTGATCTGTTGCCACGGGTGCTGTGGAATGGAATGACCTCTTGGGAGGCTGAATTGGAAGCGTGGCGGAGCACGCTGTTGAATACCAAGTCCTAACTGTGACGGCGTGGAGGCGGTTGGAGATGTCGGCAGCGGCAGCAGAGTTCCGCCATGGGTCGTAGTGGATGACGCCGACAGCTTTGGGCGCGGAAGGCGGCGCTGAGACCACGGTGGTTTTCCTTGAAGTCTCAAAATGACGATCCCAGATTCCGCCAATGCCTGAAAGTTCCTCCGGCGAGTTAGAGCCAAACCCCGGGCGGGCAGAACCTTCCGCGGTTGGGGCCCCACCACCGGCTCAACGCCTGATGTCGATCGATGCTCTTCGTGGTCTGGACATGTTCTTCATCGTGGGCATGGAGGAGGTGATCGAGGCCTTGTCGGAGATGTTTCCGATGACTCCGTCGCTGAACGACCGCCTGCAACACGCGCCGTGGGCCGGGTTCCATTTCTACGACCTGATCTTCCCGCTGTTCGCGTTCATCGTCGGCGTTTCGCTTGTGTTTTCGCTTTCGAAGTCGATATCGACCGAAGGAAGGGCCGCCACCACGCGGAAGCTCATCAAGCGGAGCGTCATTCTCTATCTGCTGGGCATCTGCGTTTACGGCGGCATCGGTGGAGGAATCGAGCAGGTCCGATTGTTAGGAGTCCTCCAGCGGCTGGCCCTATGCTTCTGCGCGGCGGGCCTGGCCTTCGTCTGGCTGAGTCCGCGCAAAATGGTCGCGCTCACCTTGGCATTGCTGGCCGGCTATTGGGCGATGCTCACATTCATCCCGGTTCCGGGATTCGGTGCGGGCGATTTCGCGGAGGGCCACAATCTCACCAACTGGATCGACAAAATGTTCCTGCCGTTCCGGAAATGGGACGGCAACCACGACCCGGAAGGACTTCTGAGCACGTTGCCGGCAATCGCGACCAGCCTGCTCGGCGTGTTTGCCGGAATGCTGCTTAGAAATCCATCCGTGGAGCCCGCCCGCAAAGTCCGGCTGCTGCTCGGATGGGGCTGCGCCGGAGTGGTGTTGGGACTGCTCTGGCACTTGCAGTTTCCAATCATCAAGAAACTCTGGACCTCGTCCTTCGTGCTCCTCACCGCCGGGATCAGTTCCGTGTTCCTGGCGTGGTTCTATCACGTGATCGACATCCGGCAGCGCCGGAGTTGGTGCCAGCCGTTTGTCTGGATCGGCATGAACGCCATCACCATCTATCTGATCGTCCACTTCGTGAAACTCGAACCGATCGCGAACAGCCTGGTCGGTGGCGAGATCCACACGGGCCTGGATCGTGTCTGTTACGGTCTCGGCGATTTGACTACGGCCCTGGTGGCGCTGGCCTTCGCCGTCCTGATCTGCCGGTTTCTGTTCGTCCGGAAGATTTTCCTACGCGTCTAGCAATGGGAGAGTTCCCACTGCCAAAACAAACCAGAGCGTAGCCCTCGCCCGCGTTGATCAATCACTGGAAAGCCACCCGTAAAATCGCTTTCGCCCAATCGGCTCATGAAATGGGCGGAATGTGAGCCAATTAGCGGTGCCAATCGGCTCATGCACCTTGCGGCCGAATGCACGCTGAAGTCCTGCCCTTTTCCTGTTGGAGTTTGTGATAAAAGACGGAGTCTTATGGCGCAGTTGAAAACTGCTTCTCCAGCCGCTCGGCCTCGGCAAGATCGAGCTTGAAAACACCGCCATGCCGGGCGTCTGGCGGAAATGCGACGTCATCCAACAACTTCCAATCCTGTAGGTCGGGCGAGGACGAAGCGCCGAAGCGATTGGTCATGCAGTAGTCGTAGAGCAGGAGCCAGCCGGGCTTGAGCGGATCGGGCATGACCGAACAGCCTTCGGTGATGGTGGGAACGATCTGGCCGCGGTTGAGCGGGCCTTGGTAAACCTGATAGGGACCGTCGATCCGGTCCGAGGTGGCGAGGCGGATGGCGCGGCGTTCGCCGGTGAGTTCGCCGAATTCCTCCTCCTTGTGGAAGAGGTGGAAGGTGCCGTCACGTTCCCGCAGGGTTCCGTCGATGACCGAGTAGTCGGGATCGAACAACACCTTTGCCGGCGTGAACGATTTCCAATCCCGCGTGCGGCAGCACCAGAGCCGGCTGTCTTTCCAACCTGCATCCTCGTAGGTTGAGGACCAAAACAGGAAGAACTCACCGGTTTTCCGATCAAGAAACCATTCCGGGGCCCAAATATTGAGGGGCTTTTTCCCGTCGGGTCCGTTGACGTTTTCCATCAGAGGGAGCGATTCGACGGTGTCCCAGGTGATCAGATCACGCGATGTGGCATGGAGGCAAACAGGACGGTGTTCGTTGCGCGGATCGCCCGCGGCGCGGCCGGTAGCCATGAGATGCCAGACGCCGTCGGGCGCCCTCTGGATGAATGGATCGCGAAGCCGTTGGTCCCAAACCGGCTGGTTTGCGGCCAGCGGCGTCCAGTGCCGGCCGTCGCGGCTCAGGGCGAAATGCAGCTGCTCGACGCTAATCGGATCGGCCAGCGGAACATCGCGAACCTTGCCCTCGGCATCGATTTCGACACGGGTTGGATAGCGTTGCCGGAAATAGGCGAGCGCCCAAACCGCGTCCTTTGACTCCTCTGCTGCGAACGCAACTCCCACCAGCAATATCGCGACAGCGAGAAGGAACTGGCTGCACCTCAGTTTCAAGGGACTAGGTAATATTGTCATTAGAGCGAAGCAGTGGCCAACGGCCGAGATGGATGTGTTTGCCTTGGCCGATCACGCTCTGCACCAAGACGATCTCATCAGCAGCCCACGAAATCGGCTGTTCCGTGTCATGATTGGATACCCGGAACATAGCCACCGGGGAGTTGGTTTCAACGTCAGTTTCACTCCACCAACGTCTGGACGAATTTCGCCTTCAGGTTGCTGGGTGCCGGCGCACCTGTTGTTAGGTTAAATCAGCGCGTGAGCCACTCGAAGTTGCTGCGGGCGGCACCCATGTTGCCGAGGGCGTCGCTGGCGGTGCGGAGGGGGCTGTTGACCTGCTCATAGGTGTCGTGGCGGACGGCGTCGCGGGCCTCGACCTCGTTGATGGTGTCCTGGCGCTGGAGGTTGCGCTGGTTGTGCTGGGCCACGCTGATCCGGGTATTCGGGTTGTCGCGGGCGGCTGCGGCGGAGCCGAGAGACGGCTGGCAGGACGTGAGGGTGAGGAGGGCGGCGGCGATGAGGAGGGCGAGAGTTGGTTTGTTCATGGTGGCTGACGGTTGGATTGGAGGCATTGTTAGAGTATGGGAGGTGGGGCTGGATGCGGACTGACGATGGGTCTGGAGGATTGAATGATTGCAGCTGGAGTCGAGACGGAATCGCGGAAAGCGGTGGGCCGGAAGACCCATGGACGGCAGCGGTGGATTTCTCGTGTTAGAATCTCTTGGGCGTGAAATTCCCCGCAAACCGCTTGAAAGTCGCGCTACTAACAAAGCGGCGCGGTTCGCAGGTTCGGAATCCAGCGACGGTCATCGACACGCCGCTACAGGCGAATGAGTCACTCCAACAGGGAGCGGATCATGGTGGCGTCCAGCTTGTTCGAGATATCCGCGTCGGCGAGGATGCCTGCGGCAAGTTTTCCTTTTTCCTGCTGGAGCTTGTGAATGCGTTCCTCGACGGTGTCCTGGCAGAGCAGCTTGTGGACGAACACCGGGTTGTTCTGGCCAATCCGGTAGGCGCGGTCGGTCGCCTGCGCCTCGGCGGCGGGGTTCCACCACGGGTCGTAATGGATGACCGTGTCGGCGGCAGTTAGATTGAGGCCGGTGCCGCCGGCTTTGAGCGAGATGAGGAAGACTGGAGCTTTGCCATTCTGGAAATCCTCGACGAGTTTGCCACGGTCCTTGGAGGCTCCGGTGAGTTTTAGATAGAGGATTTTTTCCTTCACCAGATGCGCCTCGATCAGTCCGAGCATGGTGGTGAATTGGGAGAATAGAAGGATCCGACGGCCCTCCTCGATCAGCACCGCTAGCAGTTCCGTCAGGAAATCCAGTTTTGCCGATTCGAGCACGCCATGCGGGTAATCTTCCGGCAGCAACCGCGGGTCGCAGCAGATCTGGCGGAGCTTGAGCAGAGCGTCCAGAAAGACGATCTGCGACTGCTCGATGCCGCGCGCGGCGATGGCTTCGCGCACCCGCTTGTTCATCGTGGCGCGCACGGTTTCGTAAAGATCCTTCTGGCCGGAGTTCAACTCGATGAGATGGACCAGCTCGGTCTTCGGCGGCAGTTCCTTCGCCACCTGGTCCTTGGTGCGGCGCAAGATCAAGGGGGCGACCCGCTGTTTCAACACCGCGTTGCGTTCCATGTCGCCGTCCTTCTCGATGGGTGTGCGGAAGCGTTTGTTGAAGGTGTCTTCGCTGCCAAGAAATCCAGGGACGAGGAAATGCATCAGGCTCCACAACTCGCCGAGATGGTTCTCGATCGGCGTGCCTGATAAACAGAGCCGGTTGCGCGCATCCAGCTTGCAGGCGGCCTGCGCCATTTTCGAACGCGGGTTCTTGATGTACTGCGCCTCGTCCAGCACGACCAGGTGAAATGGCACGGTCGCCAGCTTCTCGATGTCGCGCTGGAGCAGCGCAAAGGATGTTAGGACGATGTCCGCATGGGGAATCGAGCGGAAGTACTTTTTCCGTTCCGGTCCGTTGAGCACGAGCACCCGCAGGTCCGGCGTGAACTTGAGTGCTTCGGCGCGCCAGTTAGGGACGACCGATGTCGGCGCGATGACCAGCGTCGGCAAGCCGCGCGAATGGCCGGATTGCTTCTCAGTTAGAACGTGCGCCAGCGTCTGGAGGGTTTTTCCCAGCCCCATGTCATCCGCCAAAATCCCGTGCAGGCCATGGCGGGCGAGAAACTGCATCCAGTGGAATCCGGCGAGCTGATAGTCACGCAGAGTCGCCTGCAGGCCGGTCGCCGTCGGCACCGGATCGATCCCCGAAAAGTCCTTCAACTTCGCCGCCAGCTCGGCGAGTTGCGGCGGGGTGTCGATCCCCAGGCCGCCGAGACCGGCGAGCGACGCGGCATCCAGCGCATGGAGCCGCGCCTTGTCCGGGAATTTCGGATCAATCAGCGCTGATAGATGATTGAGGATTTTCCGCACGCGCCCGATCGGCAGCTTCAACGCGTCGCCGTCCGGCAGGGGCGCGTAGATGTAGCCGTTGTCCGGCCGGTCGAGCGTTTCCTCCAGGAAATCATTCTCCAACAGACCCGCCAGGATCGGCAGCAAATCGTACCGCTGCCCGCCCACGTCGAATCCTACTGATAGACTGAACCACCCTCCGTCGCCCGCATCCAACGAGCTCTCCCACTTCGCCGGATCCGCCTCGTGGACGCGGTGGCCGACGTTGTCCGACACCGTGACCTGCCACCCAAGCCCTTCCAACCGGCTCACCATTTCCCCGCGGAACTGGTGCCAGAATGGATCGGTCGGGACGCGGCTCGGATCGGGAAACCAGCGGTCCGGCGTGCTGGATTTGTTCGCTTCGCGGGACTTCAGGTTGAGCAAAAATTGCCACGCGGAGTTCGATTGCAGCGAGGACAGCCCGGTATCGCGGAGCTGTTGGGTGGCGGCGTTTTCCGCAGCGGCATCATGTTGGAGGATCGCGGCCTGGCCGTCGTGTGTGATCGAACTGACCCATTCCGGCGAGCTGGACCGCAGCGAACTACGATGCGGCCCGTAAACCACCGCCGCCTCGGCGGAAATCCAGAAATCCGGGTCAGGCTGGCCTAACGATTGGAGCAGCAGCCGCGTCGCCTTGTCCACCGGCTCGCGGGTGACCCGCAGCTCGAAGCGCGGCTCCATCCTCAAGCGCGGCAAATCCGGAGGCGGATCTTTCATCAGTTCCCGCGCGCTCGGCAGCGCGGCTGCGACCGCACCGGCGACTCCCCTCCCTTGTAATCTTGATGGATCGCGCTCCTTCGCCGCCCGTGTTAGAATGGCCGCCGCGTGGTGGCAGAAGCTGCCAATGTCGCACGAGCAAAATGTCTCAAATTCCCACCGTTGCCCGGCCTGCCAGAGGTTCACCTCGGTTTCATCCTTGCCGACCGTTCCTATCAGACTCACCGATCCCGGCGCGGTTTCCTCGATCCGCAAATCCTTCACCTTGCCAACCAGCGGATTCGCGGCGGCGAGGATCTCGTCGTCGAAACGGTCCTTCCAGCGGGAATCCCCGAGAAACGTCGATATGTCGGCACTGGCTGGCAATGAGCGGCGAGGTTCCCCGATCCCCCCGCCGCGTCAAGCCCCGGCTTGACTTAAGGAGAGCTCCACCCGGGTTGACGGCACGTCAACCCTCCTTAAAAGCTCGTGCCGAACTGAAAGCCGAGCACCAGCGCGTTGTCGATTGCTCCCGTGCCACCGGGCTGGACGATGTATTGCATGTCCGGTTGGATATAAGTGGAAGGCGTCAGTTGGAACCGGTGGCCAAGCTCCAGCACCATTTCATAATCCGACTCCGCATCTCCGGCGGCGGCTTGCTGATCAGCATAATCGTTGCTGAACCCACCGTAAGTCGCGAAGAAGACGGTCTTGTCCTTTTCACGGCCGGGAAAAAGTCCGGTATAGTTCGCGCCGAAGGTGGACTGCACCGGCATGATCGCGACATCTTCAAACGGCGAGTAACCGAGCGTCACGAACAACACCAAACCCTCCTCGCTGCCGGGCGATTCGGCATACACCTGATAGTCGGCGTGGCCATAGAAGCGGGTGAACTTGTCGCGCGTCCCGGTGCTGTCGAACTTGTCCATGTCGTAGCCCAACGAGTTGTTCATCCCGGCAAAGAAATGCGCGGGCCGTTCGGCGAACTTCGGGTTCCAGCCCACTTGCGTGAAGACGGAAACGCCGTCGCCGCTTTCAAACTGGAAGTCCACGCCCTGGGTGTCGCGGTCGAACATGTCGGTGGGTGTTTGGAAAACGCCGAGCATCGCGTAAAACTCGTCGCTCGGCTGGTATTTCACGCGACCGCCCCAGACGGGAAACGGATAGGAACTCATCACTCCGTCGAACAACGCCGCACGGATCTGTCCGTTGACCGCGTTGTTCACCGAGTAGCCGTAATACGGCGAGCCCACGAAATCATCCGTCGCGGTCATCCGCCCGAGCTTCACCGAGAGCGTGTCGTCGAGGAAGGTTTTCTCCAACGTGATGTTGTAGAGGAAAGCGTTCTGCCCGCCGACGTTCTGCATCACGCTGTATTTGCCGCCCACCGCGTCGTCGATGCTTCTGCCGGCCCGGTCGATGCCTGATAGAACAAACTTGGTGTCATCCCAGCCCAGCAGTTTTTCCAGGTCGAACTCCATCCCCATGAACAAGTCGCCCGAGTAGCTGGAGTCGGTGTAGTTTCCACCGTGGACATTGGAGGCCGAGATTCCGCTATAGTAGGCAAAGGTCTTGAAACCGGCGTTTTCCTGGGCCGTTCGCGCGCCATGCCAATCGCCGGTCAGGCGGTCGCCATCGAGCCAGGAATTACCTTTGGCGACGAGTGGTGCTGATACGAGAGCAAGCGCGAGCATTTCCGTAGTTTTCATCGGAGTAAAAGATAGGGGCTATGGTGCTGCCGATTTATGCAGGCACCGGTTCGCCGTCAGTGACGGCCATGGGTTTTTTCAAGAAGAATAATACCCCAGTGGTAACCAGGGTTCCTAACACAATGGCCACTAGGTAGCCGAGTGTGTGGTTGATCGCGTTGGGAATCGCCAGGACGAAGATTCCGCCGTGAGGAACCAGCAGTTTACAACCGACCGCCATCGAGATCGCTCCGGCGACGGAGGCTCCGGCGATGGTGGCGGGGATGATGCGGAATGGATCGGCGGCGGCGTAGGGAATGGCGCCTTCCGTGATGAAAGAGATCCCTAACACGGCGGTGGCTTTCGTCGCTTGCTGTTCGTCCGGCGAGAAGCGGTTCTTGAACAAGGTGGCTGCCAGGGCGACTCCCAGCGGCGGCACCATGCCGGCGGCCATCACCGCGGCCATCGGGCCGTAGATCTTCGCAGCGACGAGGCCGACGGCGAAGGTATAAGCCGCCTTGTTGATCGGGCCGCCCATGTCGAAGGCCATCATGCCGCCGAGGATCAGTCCTAGCAGAAGCGCGCTGCTGCCTTGCATTCCGTTCAGCCAGGCGGACACGCTGTCCATGATGATCTTCACCGGCGGGCCGACGATGTAGATCATGGTTAGACCGATAACCAGAGATGAGATAAGCGGTAACAGAAGCACGGGCTTGAGTCCCGCGAGTTGGTCGGGAAGCTTGAGTGCGCCATTCAGCCAGCGGGTGAAATAACCGGCCATGAAGCCTGCCGCAATGCCGCCGAGGAAGCCGGCACCAAGACTGGAGGCGAGCATTCCGCCGATCAGGCCGGGTGTTAGGCCGGGGCGGTCGGCGATGGAGAACGCGATGAAGCCCGCGAAGATCGGGACGAACAAAGCGAAGGCCGAAGAGCCGCCGATTTGCATCAGCGCCCAACCGAGCGTGCCCTTCGCGTCACCGGCGTAGATTCCGCCGACGGCGAAGGCGAGGGCGATCATGAGACCGCCTGCGACGACGAGCGGCAGCATATGGGAGACGCCGGTCATCAGGTGTTTGTATGGACCCGTGCGGGCCTGCTTCTCGGCGGGCTTTGGTTTTCCGGCCACGGCGGGAGTGAGCGTGAGCGCTTCGCGGATCAGGCTTTGGGCGTCGTTGATGGCGGCCTTGGTGCCGGTTTCCAACAGTTTTTTGCCGGCAAACCGGGTGGTCTCGACGTTCGCATCGGCGGCGACCACCACGGCGTCGGCGCGGGCGATGTCTTCGGCTGTTAGCTCGTTCTTCGCGCCGACCGAGCCGCGGGTTTCAACCTTGATGGTGTAGCCCATGGCGGCCGCGCCTTTGAGCAACGCTTCCGCGGCCATGAAGGTGTGGGCGATGCCGGTGGGACAGGACGTGACGCCGACAAGGAACTTGCTGGCGACCGGCGCGGCCTCGACGGCGGGCACAACAACCGCTGCCTGGCGCAGACGCGGCGCCACGCCTTCCAACAGTTTTGCGGTTTCGCGGATCAGATGCGGGCGGTCGGTGGCGATCTGCGTTTCACCGGCTGTTAGTGTGACGGACTCGGCGGGCTGCAAGGCGTCGTGGGAAACCGCAACTTCGATGCCTCGGAGCTTGGCCTCGGCTTCGAGGGCGGAAATGGCCAAGCGACTGAGAGGCTCGGCGGCGGGAGATGAGAATACGGCAGATAGGGTTTTCATGGGTTTTGTAGGTTCATTTTGGAAGTGGCTGGACTTTGATCTTGGGCAGGCGTTTTTGAATTTCAGCGGCAGCGGGAAGTTGGCGGCGGACGTCTTCGAGCGCGCACCAAGCGAAAACGGTGGCGAGCTTCGCGCGGTCGATCGCGGAGCGGCCGGTGGTCAGGCCGGCGAGGTAGCCGGCGAGCACCGAGTCTCCGGCACCCACGGTGCTGACGACCTTGACCGGCGGCGCGGAAGCCATCAGGGCTTTTTCCGGGCTGATGAAGAGCGCGCCCTCGCTGCCTAACGAAAGAATGACGTGCGGAATTTTTTCGCGCTGGAGCCGTTGCGCGGCATCGACGCGGGATGCGAAATCCGGCAGGTCGTGACCGAGGAATTCGGCGAGCTCGTGTTCGTTCGGTTTGACCAGGTCGGCCCCGCCGTCGATCGCGATTTTCAGCGCATCGCCGCTGGTGTCGGCGGCGACCTTTGCGCCACCACGCTTGAGCAGGGCGAGAATCTCCCCGAAGAAGTCCGGGCTAATGCCAACGGGCAAACTTCCAGCTAGGACAAACCAACGGTCGGGTTTGACGAGCTTGCGGAGCTTTTTTTCGAACTGCTGGAGTTCGGCGAAAGTAGGCTCCAGGCCCGGGAAATTGATGTCGGTGGTTTCGCGGGTCGCTTCATCGACGATCTTGATGCCGGTGCGGGTTTCGCCGGGAATCTTGATGAACTCGTCGCGGATGTTTTTGCTTTTGAAGAGGTCCGTGAATACCCGCGGGTTGTCCTTGCCGAGAAATCCGGTGGCCGTGCTGGGCAGCCCGTAGCCGCCTAACATGGAGGAAACGTTGATGCCCTTGCCCCCGGCTTGGCGGTAGTGGCGCATGGTGCGGTTGACCTTGCCTACGGTGAACCGGTCGAGGAAGACCGTCTGGTCGATGGCGGGGTTGAGCGTGATCGTGACGATGTCGGTGTCCATGATTTTGTTAGTTGGCGGGACGGAGGGCGCGGACGGCACGGGCGTCGCGTTGGTTGAGGGCTTTCTGGGCGAGCTTGGCGAGTTGCGTGAAATCCTCGCGGCGGAGCAGGGCTTTGATTTGAGGGACGAGCGCGGGCGGCATGCTCAGCTCGTCGATGCCGAGGCCGGTTAGAATGAGTGCGCCGAGCGGATCGGCGGCGAGTCCACCGCAGACGCCGACCCATTTGCCCTTGTCGTGGGCGGCTTGCACGGTGTCGCGGATCAGGCGCAGCACGGCGGGATGCAAGCTGTCCGCCCGACGGGCTAGCAGCGGATGGGTGCGATCGATGGCCAGCGTGTATTGGGTGAGGTCGTTGGTGCCGATGGAGAAGAAGTCGGCAAGTTCCGCCAATTCGGGAGCCATGGTGACGGCGGACGGGACTTCGATCATGATGCCGAGTTCGACCTTTTTCCCGCCCATTTCACGGCGGACTTTTTCAGTCATCTCACGGGCCCGAAGGAAATCGTTAGGCGTGGCGATCATCGGGAACATCAGCCGGATCGGGCCATGCTCGGCGGCGCGGAAAATGGCGCGGAGCTGGGTCATCGCGAGATCCGGGCGGGCCATGCTGAGCCGAAAGCCACGGAGGCCGAGGAAGGACAGGTCCTGTTCGCTGAGGCCGAGGTAGGAAACCGGCTTGTCGCCGCCGATGTCCATCGTTCTAACGATCATCGGCAAGCCTTGGAGTGCTTCGATCATTTCGCGCAGCGCCTGGTATTGCTCTTCTTCGTCCGGCGCGTGTTCGCGGTCGAGGAACAGGAACTCCGTGCGCAGCAGGCCGACTCCTTCCGCGCCGGAATCGATGACCTTGTGAGCTTCGGAAGTTTGACCGATGTTGGCGACGACCTCGACGCGGTGGCCGTCGCGCAGGATGGCGGGTTCGAATCGATGGTCCCAATCCATGTTGCGCTGGGCTCCGACTTCCTCGATGGCGAGGGTGGCAGAGGCGATGTCGGCATCGCCGGGCTTGAGGATCAACCGGCCGCCGGACGCGTCGAGGATGACCATTTCACCCATCGGCAGTGCGTCTAACTGCGCACCGATGGCCACCAGCATCGGAATACCGAGCGAACGCGAAACGATGGCGGCGTGGGCGTTCGGGCTGCCTTTTCTCAAACAGATGCCTTTAATCTTATCGACCTTGAGCTGGGCGGCTTCCGACGGTTCCAGGTCGTCGGCGATGAGGATAACTGGCTCGGTGACTTCAGCCATGGGATCGAGATCGACGCCTAGCAGAATCTTTTGAACCCGCATCCCGACATCGCGAATGTCGGCGGCACGCTGGGCGAGATGGGCGTCTTCCATCCCCGCGATTTTCTCGGCGCGTGATTCGATGACGGCCTTCCAGGCGGTGAGCGCGTCATCGCCTGCTAGGACCAGTGCTTCGGATTCATGGCGGACCTCGTCGTCCTCGACGAGCGACGCATGGGCTTCGAAAAGCCCGCGCTGGACGGGGTTGAGATTGCCTTCGGTGAGCGCGATTAACTGCTTGCGGGCGGCGATGATGGCGTTGCGCAGAGTGGCGATTTCCGAATCGGTGTCGCCAATGGCGCGCTTGCGGTCTGCCAGATCGACGGGCTCCCATTTCCAGGTCGGCGCGAGAGCAAGGCCCGGCGCGGCCATGATTCCCTTGAGGGTGGAAGGTGAATCCTGTTCGGGATTCCACTGGGTGCCGACAGGTCCGCCGATTTCCTCTTCCTGAGGCTCGTTGTTGATTTCTTCCAGCAAAGCGGCAAGGGACGAAAGGGTGTCCGTCTCATCATCGCCCTCCACTCTAACACGGATGGTGTCGCCGGCGGTGATGCCGAGGGCGAGGATGCGCGAAGGGCTGTCCGCTTCGATCTCGCGGCGCTTGACGACGAGCGTGACCTTCCCGGGATAGGCCTGCACGGCGCGGGCGAATTTCCCGGCGGGGCGCAGATGGAAACCTCGGGGATTGTTGAAAAGAACCTCAAGCTCGCTGCCGGCGAAATCGGACGCTTCCACGGAACCCTCATCGCTTTCCCCGGTGGTGGAGACGGCATCGAGAATCTCCTGGGCGTCGGTGGTGTTGGCGAGGTGGTCGGCGAGCACCGCATTGCCGACAATGCCTGTTAGCTGGCGCAACAGGCCGATGTGCTCGTCGGACTTCGCGGCGATCCCGAAGACGAGATGGGCGACCTTGCCGTCCTGCCAGGAGACTCCGTTCGGGATTTGGACGACGGCGACGCGGGTCTGTTTGATGCGGGCCGAGTCCTGCGGGCGGCCGTGAGGGATGGCGAGGCCGTTGCCGAGGAAGGTCGTCGCGGTCCTTTCCCGGGCGAGCATGCTCTCGACGTATTCCGGCTCGATGGAGTCGCTGCTGACGAGGAGATCGGCCACCGCGCGGATGGCTTCCTCTTTGGTGGTGATTGTCGCGCCGAGGCGGACGTCGGTGATGGTCATCGCTAGCATTGGGTTTGGCAGGTTTTGGGGTTTGAAGTCGGACAGGGTTACGTCTGAGTGATTGAATGTGTAAACGTTTACATATCGGGATGTCACGCGAAAATTTTTGGGAATTCACCAGAATCGCCCTTTATTTTGAAATTGCACTTGGAAAATATAGGAATTCTCAGAGAGAATAAATTTCAATTTCCTCTAATTCGAGCTTTTATGCGGCCATTTTCTGTAAACGATACCAGCCATGTCCCTTTCGATCAAAGACGTTGCGCAGCGGGCCGGTTGTTCGATCGCCACCGTTTCCCGGGTGCTGGCGGGCAAGGGCTATATCAGCGAAGAGGCCCGCCAGAAGGTCGAGGCGGCGGTGAAAGAACTGGGCTACAGGCCGAACCGGGTCGCGCGCAGTTTGCGGGCGCAGAAATCGCGGGTGATCGGCTTGATTCTATCGGATATCTGCAATCCGTTTTTCAGCGAGATCAGCCGGGCGGTGGAACGGGTCGCGATCCGCCATGGCTACAGCGTGCTTATTTGCAACACCGACGAGGATCCGCAAAAGGAAGCGCATTACCTCAAACTGTTGGAGGAGGAGAAGGTCGCCGGCATCCTGCTGTCGCCGACGCGGGCGAGCGCGAAATCGCTCGATCCCGCGCTGCTGCCACCGCTGGTTTTGTTCGACCGGAAATTTCCAACAGTTCACCTGGATTCCGTGGTGATCGATAACGAGGAAGCCGCGCAGAAGCTCACGCGAACGCTGCTGGATGGTGGCTATCGGAAAATCGCCGGGCTGTTTGGTGCGAAAAGTTTCACCGCCAGCGGGCGGATCGCCGGCTTCAAGGCCGCGTTCGCAGGGATGGAGGACCGGATGCACGGGATCTATCAGGCACCCGCGTTCGAAGAGGAAGGCAACCGCTTGATGAAGGAAGTCCTCAAGCAGGAACCCGCCCCGGACGCGGTCGTTTGCAGCAGCGCCTTGCTCGCGACCGGTGCCTACCGGGCTTTGCGGGAAAACGGCTTGCGGATGCCCGCCGACATGGGATTCGCGTGCTTCGATGATCCGGCATGGGCCGGATTCGTTGAGCCTCCGGTAACGGTGATCCGCCAGCCCGCAACGGCGATCGGCGAGGCCGCCGCGGAACTGTTGATGAAGCGGATCGACGATCCGGCGCGGCCTGTTAGCGAGATCGGCCTGCGCGGCGAGTTGATCGAACGCGGGTCGAGCCGGCGCGGGTGAAATCAGGCGAGCCAAAGCGCCTTCATCGCCTCCGCGCGGGCGAGAGCATCATCGCCGATGAAATTGGCGTGACCCATCTTGCGGCGGCCGCGGGCGTGGCGCTTGCCGTAAAGGTGGAGGTGGGCCTCGCCGTCTTCGAAGAGCGGCAGCCAGTCGGGCGGCGTCATTTCGTCCGGCCACATGTCGCCTAACAAATTGAGCATCACCACCGGGGTGAGCAAACGCGTGGAACCTAACGGCAAGCCGATGACCGCGCGGAGTTGTTGTGCGAACTGCGAGGTGACGCACGAGTCGAGCGTGTGGTGACCCGAGTTGTGAGGGCGCGGGGCGATTTCATTCACCAGCAGCGAGCCATCCGCTTTCAGGAAAAACTCGACGCCGAGGATGCCCCGGTAATCCAGCGCTTCGGCCACCCGGCGGGCTATCGCGGCAGCTTCCAAAGCGACGGCTGGAGAAACGCGTGCCGGGACGATGGAGACGTCAAGGATGTGATGACGGTGACGGTTTTCCGCGGGATCATAGGTCACGGTGATGCCGTCTACACCGCGGGCAGCCATCACGGAGAGTTCCTTTTCAAAAGGAACCCACGCCTCTAACACCGCTCGCGGCGCATCGAACCCGGCCCAGACTTTCTCCGGATCCTCATCGCCTTCCAGTTTCACCTGGCCTTTGCCATCATAGCCGAAATCGGCGGTCTTGAGGACACCGGGGCCGCCGAGTTCCTTCATTGCGGCGGCCAGATCTGCGGCGTTTGCAATGACCGCGAACCAAGTGTGCGGGATGTTGTTTTCGCGGAGGAAATTCTTCTCGCGCTCGCGGTTCTGCGCAATGCAGATGGCGTAGGGCGAAGGATGGAGCCCCGTGCATTTGGCGACTTTCTCCAGAGTTTCGCAGGGAATGTTTTCAAACTCCACCGTGGCCACCGTGATCCGGCTGCAAAAATCTGCGAGCGCGATCGGATCGTCGAATGCCTTGTCGATGACCTCGTCGGCGCACTCCACGGCGGGCGCTTCCAAGCCGCCGGTCCAGATCACCGTGCGCACGCCCATCCGGCGGGCGGCGAGGGCAATCATGCGGCCAAGCTGTCCGCCACCGATAACGCCGACGACACAATGCGGCGCGTGAATGGGAATGATGGAAGACATGCAGTCAGTCAATGGGATCGAGGGGGGGCAAAGCGGCGGACTTCACGGCAGCGCTCTGGTTTTTGCGAAAATCAGCGAGTTTTTCGGCGAGGCGGGCATCGTTGTTCGCCAGCATCGCCACCGCGAACAGCGCGGCGTTGATCGCGCCGGGCTTGCCGATGGCGAAGGTGGCGGTCGGGATTCCGCCGGGCATTTGGACGATCGAGAGCAACGAGTCGATGCCTTGCAGCGCCTTTGATTCCACCGGCACGCCGAGCACGGGAATGTCCGTGATGGCAGCGGTCATGCCGGGCAAATGCGCGGCTCCCCCGGCTCCGGCGATGATGCATTGCAACCCCCGGCCACGAGCGGCGGTGGCGTAGGAAACCAGCTTATCCGGTGTCCGGTGTGCGCTGACGACTTCCGCTTCCCACGCGACGCCGAAGTCCCGCAACGTGCGGGCGGCGTGCTCCATCGTCGGCCAATCCGACGTGCTTCCCATGATGATCCCGACGACTGGCGCTGCGTTCATGGTGGCCAGAGTGGCGGACCGGCCGCATTGCGTCAATACGCGCATTATCGTGGTTTCCCGCGGCTTTACGGTCAGTTCGTTCGCAGTTACTCTAGCGACATGGAGGCGATTGACCGGCTGGAACTGTTTCTCCGCGATGGCACCCCCGTCGTCGCCCGGCCGTTGATCCCCGATGACCGGGCCGCACTGGCCGAGGCCTATCGGCGGCTTTCTCCGGAAGCCCGCTACCACCGATTCTGGACCCACACCGGTGAAGTCGTGGGCGACAAAATGCTGGACCGGGTGCTCCGGCAGGACCCCGCGACCCATGTCGCCTGGACCGTGCTCGATCTCTCCCGCGAGTTCAGCCCCCTCGGCGGCGCGAGCTGGTGGCGCGATGCCGATCATCCCGCTGAAGTGGAGATTTCCCTCATCGTCCTCGACGCCGAGCAAAGCCGCGGCATCGGCACCCTGTTGTTAGCCATCATGTGGCTCACCGCCTTCCGCGCCGGTGCGGAATCGATGGTCGGCTACGTCCTGACGGAAAACCGCCAGGCCGCGGGCTGGATGCGCGACTGCGGCGCGACCGGCGAGTGGGATGGCTACAAGCTCATCTACCGGTGGAACCTGAACGACCTCGAAACGCTCCCCAACACCCGCGTCGCCGTAGAACTCGCGGACTGGCTGGCAAGGCTGGCTACGGGGATTCTCGGGTGAAATCCAACTGCCCTCCGCCACGTATGGAGCGCATCATGGATTCATCTTCAGCACCGGGATTCGGTCGGCGGGCATTTTTAGGCGGGGTATTCGCGGCGGCGGCGGCTGGCGGCGTGGCGCTCGGGCAGGATTCGAAACCGGCTCCGAAGCCGAAGGTGCATGGCAACGCGCTGGTCTATCAGTTCAAGATCGGCGAGTTCGACGCGTGGTCGATCAGCGACGGGCACATGCTTTTCCGCGGCCCGCTCGACCTGATGTGGCCGCGCGAGGACCAGCCGCAGATGAAGGAGTGGCTGGAAAGCCACGGCGAGCGGATGGACGGCATCCCGCTTTACGTGAACATCCTGGTGGTGCGGATCGGCAAGGAGGTCGTGGTTTTCGACGCGGGATTCGGCGAGCGCGATGCCACTAACATCGGGTGGTTGCAGGACGGATTGAAGCAGGCTGGCATTGCGCCGGAACAGGTGACCGCGGGGTTCCTGAGCCACTCGCACGCCGACCACCTCGCGGGTTTCGTGTCCGGCGGGAAGCCGACGTTTCCGAACGCGGCGTTTTACTATCTGCCGGAGGAATACGAATTCTGGCACGCCAAGGAGCCGGATTTTTCGAAGTCGAAACGGACGGACGACATCCCCGGCATGATCCGGAGCGTGCGCTCGCAGTTCGACATCCTCAAGGGCGTGTCCCGACCAGTGAAGGCGGGCACCCAGTTTTTCAACGGCGCGGTGACCATCGAGGGTGCGCCCGGCCACACGGCGGGGCACGCGATTTTCCGGATCAAGTCGGGAAATGACACGCTACTCCATCTGATGGATTTGTCCCACCACCACGGGTTCATGTTCCACAATCCGGAGTGGTACATCGCCTTCGATCACGATCCGATGCAGTCCATCGACACCCGCAAGAAAGTCTTCGCGAAAGCGGCGGCGGAGCGGACGCGCTGTTATGGCTTCCACGTGCCGTGGCCGGGCATCGGACAGGTGCTGCCAGTGGGCGCGGGCTATGTGTGGTACCCGGAGCGCTGGAGCTGGGGTAGTTAGACTACCGATTGAGCCAGGGATTATTTGCAGGGCCCACTAGGGGTCGTTGCATGAAACAGTCGGCACGAATGTAAGAATTTGAACCGCCAAGACGCCAAGTGCGCCAAGGAAGCTCCAAATCAGGCCTCTGAAACCAGTTTCCATTCCTCGCCCTCGCCATTTTCCAACTCTTTGACTTGGCGTCTTGGCGGTGAAAAACCTCTTCATTCCAGATTACGGCAAGAACTCTAGGGCCCCTGAGACTATTTGATGACGGCCTTGTCGTGGATGCGCTTGAGGATCTCGTCGCGGTCCTTGCCGGGTGGCAGGGTGAGGGCCCATTGGGTGGCGGTTTCGGGCTCGATGCCAGCAACCAAATCGGCATAAGCCCGGATGGCGGTGATTTTGGCGGGGCCGTCGGGAGTGGCGGCGAGCCATTTGCCAGCGGCCTGATAGTCGGTCTTGGTCCATTCCGTGACATTCTGCCAGATCCCGTCGGCGGCCTTGTCGGGAGGCAGCGTTTTGCCGATCCAGTCAATCCACTGGCCGCGCTCAGCGGTTTTCGCTGACGACGGCAAGTGATTGGCAAAGCGCTTGAGTTCGTCTGGAGTTAGATTCGCGCCGGCCAGCCATTCGGCGGCGGCGGCGAAGCCGTCCTTCGCGAGATTTTCGGTCAGTCCGCTCACCGCGTTAGCCCCGGCGACCTTGCGGGCCTTCTCATCCTTGAGGTTTGCAAAATACTCGCGATAGGCGGCAAGCGCGGCGGTTCTCGTCTCGGCGGTTTCGGCGCACTTCAAGATCCCACCGGCGTAGCCACCTTTATCCTCAAGCCCTGACTTGCCGAGCAGTTCGAAAGCGAGCTTCGGATCCGTGAACGCGGCGCCGTAAACCACCTGGACCTTCAGCTTCGGGGTGGTCTCTGCTGGAAACAGCCCGCCGTTTTTCTGAATCCAGTCGAACGCCGCGAGTGGATTCTCCCTGGCCCAGCCCGCAAGCGCGGTGAGCATCAAACGGTCGCGGCTTTCCGGTTGGACGAGATCGGCGGATTCGGTGAGAAGAGTCAGGACAGTCTGCGGCTGGTCGATGACGAGATCATTCAACAGGGAATAGATTCCATATTCCTTCCCGGAATACCCGCTGGCATGAAGCTCGGCGATGAGGATTTTCGTCTGGCTGAAATCAAGCAACCGCATGCGCTTCCACAATTCCGTCGAGCGCTTGGAGAGGGTTCCGTCGGACGGGACACCACTCGCCCTGACCGCCTCCAGCGCCGTGGCCACCTCGATGTAATCGGCGGCGAGCTGGACGGGATCTTCACCGGTTGCCCGCGGGCGTTTGGTGATGCGGAGGGGGTTCGCTGGATCAATGGCAATCCCTAGCCGGGCGGCATCGGCGGTTAGTTTTCCTGCGAGGGTTCGGGCCGAGGCGAGCCGTTGGTCGAGCTGCCAGCCGCAGACAGCAGCGATGGCGAAGATGAGCAGTGAGGCGACGAATGGAATCTTCATGACGGGGACCTGGCTCACTTGAATTTTCGCAGCATCGTCTCGCGAAGATTCTCGTCGAGAATCTTCGCTGCTAGAACGCGGGATTGATCCCGGTTCCGAATTGCGGGGAAGGATTGCAAAAGGTTCACCAACACAGCGTCATTGCCGCTTGCATCGTTGTAGCCGGTGGCCAGTGCCGCGGCTACGGCGAAGCTCGTTTTGCTCTGTGAATCAAGCGGCTTGCCGGCAAACACGCCCGAGGTGATTTCACCGAGAAGCGTTCCGGTGATCGCGTCGGCCGAGCCGGGTGCTTGGGAGTTGACCCATTCCCGAAGCGCATCCAGATCCTCCCGGGTGGCCGGTTTGAGATGCTTGGTTTTTTTAAATTTCCCAACAGCCACCTTTTCCGCGCAGACCGCACGCTCTTTCGGAGAAGCGTGGATCAGCTCCAAATAGTTGGCGACGTCCGGAAGGTCGCCTTCCGACATCAACCGGGAAGACTGCCAGGCAAATAGCGCGATCTGTTCATCCGCAGGCAGGTGATCGCGGACCAGTTTCACGAACGCCAACTGGTCATCGCCCTTGAGTCTGGAGAGCGAATAGTCCTGCAACACTTCGCCGCGCTGTTCCACCGGCATCCCGCTCAGTCGATGGCCAGCCGCAGCGGGATTCGATGGGATCAAGAGGCGGATCAATTCCAGCTCGAACCCGCTCCTTGCCTCGTTTTTCCCGTCCAGCGAGAAGCTGTCGAATTTGCCGGCGGCGATCTCCCTGTCGAGCCATTCGGTCGCTTTGGTCAGATCCTTCGAAGCCCAGTTCTTAAAATAGTGGGCATAGTCGGCGGAGTTCTTACCGTCCTTGGAATGCCCCACCACCCAGGACAAACCCAGCCCGGGATCTTTCTTCATCATCGAACTCATGAGAAATCTTTCCAGGGCCTTCCTGTCATCGGTCGATAGATCGAGGGCGTCGATTTGTTGCAACGCGGCACTCATTTCGCCTGGTTCCAGCAATTCCCAGCGCGCTTCGAAGAGCCGTAGCGCGCGGCTTTTGCCGACACCGAGCGACTTCGGAAGTTGCCCGGCCAGCTTGCCCCAATCCACGGCACCGCTGCTGGCGATGAATCTGGAAGCGTGTTCGTCAGCCGGAGTGTTCAGTCCGGCGACGTTAATGTGGCTTCGCAAGGCCGAGTTCATCGCCTCGGCCGCCGACACGGACCGATACTTCGGGCCTAGCCAGACACCGGCGAGTATCAGCGCAACCACCGGCGGGATAAAGGAGCTGGGTTTCAACTCCTTTGTCATCGGGGATTTCGCCCCGGGCTGTCAACGGGGAATACGTTAGAGCCGGATCTGCCACGGGGGCGAGCTGAGTGTCGCGCACGCCGGGCTATTTGATACCATGCTCGTTCGCGAACGCGTCCTTGGCGGCCTCGTCGTCCTTCGGCCAGACGTGATAGATGTTCTTCAAGGTCTCGTCGCGGTCCTTGCCGGGCGGGAGGGTCATGGCCCATTGGGCGGCGGTCTGGGGTTCGTATTTGGCAACGGTCTCGGCGTAGGAGCGGACGGAAATGTTTTTCGCGGGTCCATCCGGAGTCGCGGCGAGCCATTTGCCGGCAGCCTGATAGTCTTCCGCCGTCCAATGGCGGACCATCTCGCGGACCATCTGGCGGATGTCGCCGTTGGATTTCCCTTCGGGCAGATTCTCCCCCATCCATTCGACCCACTTGCCGGTATCCCCGGTTTTGGATTGTTGTAAAAAACCGCCGTCCGCGATGCTGAGAAGCTGCTCCGGCGTAAATCCGGCACTGGCGATCCATTGGCTGCCGGCCTCGAACCCTTCTCTCACGGCACCCACTACCAATGAACGGATGCCGCCCTTCGATGCCTCCTCCCGGGCTTCTCCTTCGGGGAGCGAGGCGAGGTGGGCACGAAAAGCCGCCAAGGTCGCGGTCCGGCCTTCAGGAGTTCTTGCCGCATCGAGGATTGGTCTAACGGCGTCTTCCTTGAGTCCGAGTTCGCCGATGAGTTGGAAGGCGAGCTTGGGATCGTTGGCGGCGACGGCGGAAATCATGGCGCGCTTGGCGTTGTCATCGACGAGAGCGCGGAATTTTTCGGGGCTCTTTTTCACCCAGTCGAGCGCGCCCATCGGATCGTCCTGGGTCCACTTGGCGAGCGAGGCGGCAATGGCTTCCTTGCCCGTACCGTCGATCTTCAAGACGCCGGACGAATCGGTAGAGGACTCAATCAACAAGGTAAGGGCGGCCTGAGGGTGATCATTGGCAAGCGTCATGATAGAGAGACCGATGAGGCCCTGGCGCGTCTCGTCCTTGATGTCGTTGCTCACTTTGAGCTCGGCGATGAGAATCTTCAACTGAGCGGCATCCAGCGACACGATGCGGGCCATGAAGTCCGTTTTCCTCTTCTGCATCGCCTCGTCCGGTCGAACGCCTTTTTCCTCGAGAGCATCCACTTCCTTGGCAAAGGCGATCAACTCCTTGGCCACGAGCCGGGCTTCGGCGTCCTTGCCCTCGCGCCCGCCGCGGTCGCCGCGCTTGGTGAGGCGGACGGGATCGGCGGGGTTTTTAGGATCGATGGAAACTCCGAATTGCGCGGCCTCGGCGGCGAGCTTGTCGTGGGTGGCGCGGGAGATGGAGAGGTGCCGGTGATCCTGCCAGCCAAACATCGCGCCGATGGCGAGGATGAGGACTGAGAGGGCGATGGAGGTTTTCATGGCTGCGGCGACAGGTTATTTGAATTTTTTAAGGACCTCTTCGCGACGAGCCGGATCGGAAATTTTCTCCGCAAGTTTGATGGCTGCTTTCTTGTTCTTCCCCTCCGAGTCACCGAGGAAATTGACGAGCACATCGTCGTTGCCGCTGGCCTCGTGGTATTTCACGGCCAGCTCGGCGGCTTCCGCAAAATTCATCGTGTCACGGTTCTCCAGAACGCTTGCCAGCGCGCTACCGGTGAGCCGATCCGCCGATCCCGGATCTTGCGAGTTCGCCCATCCGCGCATGGCATCGAGAGCCTCGGTGGTGATTTTTTTCCCTTTGGCAAGCGCAACAATCCTTGCTCCCGCGGCGTCTGCGACGCAGGCGGTCCGCTCGGCGGGTGTCGCTCCGATCCGGTCGATGTAATCTGTCACCTTCTCGTAGCCTCCAGTCCTCACCAGACGGATTCCCTGCTGGGCGAGGGTGTAGGCCTGTTCCTTTTCCGGCAGTTGGTCGCGGACCAGTTTGGCGAACGCCAACTGGTTTTCGTCCTTGAGTTGTTGGAACCGGAAGTGCCCCAAGACTTCGCCCCGCTGGTCCTCAGGGATCGCGCCCAATCGGCGAGAGGCGGCAGCGGGATCGGAGCCGAGCAGGGTATTGATCAAGGTTCCTTGAAATAGGATCAGGGACTGGCTCCTTCCATCGAGCGACTTGCTATCGAATTTCCCGGCCGCGACCTGTTCGTCAAACCAAGCGGTGGCTTTGCCCGGATCTTGTTCGGCCCATTTTCCCAAGGCGCTGGAAAGCTGCATGCTCATGCGGTTCCGCCGGTCGTGGGGGAGACGGTCGGCGAAGCGGTTGAGCGCGAGCAGCGGGTCCTTTTCCACCAGAGGCCCGATGAGCATCTGCTCCAGCGATTCACGCCACTCGGCAGGGAGATCGAGCTTGGCGATTTCGTCAAAGGCGGCCACCAGCTCCTCCTTGGTCATGGACTGCACCCGCTGCTGCAGGTGGATCATGGCACGCATGTCGCCCATGCCATCGTTGCGCTGCATTTCCGCCGCTTCTTTCCAATCGATCGGCTCCTTGTCCTTCGTGGACTTGCCATCCGCAGCCTTGGCCGGCGGCGAGGAAGCCTCGCTCCCGGCGGACGCGCGGGCGTTGGCAAGGTGGGTTCGAAGCAGCTCGCTTTCCTTGTCCAAGGAGGCGATGGACTGGCGCTGCATGCCGATCCAGCCACCAACAAGAGCAAGCGCGATGACCGGGGGAATGAGGGATGTGGGTTTCAAGGCTCCCCACTCAATGAATTCTCCCCACGGTCTGTCAACGGGGAACGTGTTAGAGATGGAGCACTTCCACGAGTGTGAAGATGAAGAGCGTCGCGCACTCCGGGCTATTTGATCCCGTGCTCGTTCGCGAAGGCTTCCTTGGCAGCCTCGTCGTCCTTCGGCCAATTTTCGTGGATGTTCTTGAGGGAATCGTCGCGTTCCTTGCCGGGCGGCAGGGTCATCGCCCACTGGGCGGCGGTTACGGGATCGTAGCGGGAAACGGTATCGGCGTAGGCGCGGACGGAGACGTTTTTGACAGGGCTGTCGGGAGTCGCAGCCAGCCACTTGCCGGCTGCCTGATAGTCCTCCCGCGTCCAATTCTTGACCATGTTGCTGATGCCGGTATCGGCTTTGTCGGCAGGCAGGGTTTTCCCCATCCATTCGATCCATTTGCCAGTTTCTTCGCTCTTCACGGAATGAGAGAAGCCGCCGCCGGCAAGGGCCGCCAATTGGTCGGGAGTGAATCCGGCGCTTTCGATCCATTTGCTGCCAGCTTCAAATCCCTCCTGGGCGGCATTCCGGGACAACGACACAACCGCACCATTCACCATATCGTCCCGCGCCTTGTCGGGTGTCAGGGTCGCAAGGTGTTCGCCGAGCGCTTTGAGGGTGGCGGTCCTTTCCTCAGGCGTTTTGGCGACGTTCACAATCGCGGAAATCGCTTGGGCGGTGTTCTTCAATCCGAGTTCCTTGATGAAACTGAAAGCAAGCTTGGGATCACTGGCGGCAGCCCCGGTCAGCAATCCGCGCTTGGCGTCGTCGTCAACGAGATCGGGGAATTTCCCACCGTTTTTGCGGACCCATTCGAGCGCCGCCTGCGGGTCGTCCTTGGCCCATTTGGTGAGGGACGAGGAAATGACATGCTTGCCCATGCCTTCACCCTCGAAAATGTCGGAAGCCTCGGTGAACAGCGCGAGCGCGGCCTGCGGATGGTCGTTGGAGAGGGTCATGATGGAGAACCCGATGAGTCCCTGGCGGGTTTCGTCCTTGAGGTCCTTGGCGGCTCGGACTTCGGCGATGAGGATTTTCAATTGCGCGGAATCCAGCGACATCATGCGGTCCATGAACTCCATGATCTTCTTCTGCGTGGCCTCATCGGGAGAACCGCCTTTTTTCTCGATGACCTCCATTTCCTTGGCGAAGGCAATGAAATCGGCGGCAGCCTGTTTGGCCTCGGCCTCGCGGTTTTCCCGCTCGCGCTTGGTGACGCGGACCGGGTCGGCGGAGTTCTTTGGATCGACCGAGATCCCGAGTTGGGCGGCCTCGGCGATGAGTTTCGCGTGGCTCTCGCGCACGGAGGTGAGGCGTTGATGATCATGCCAACCGAGGCTCGCGGCGGCGGCGAGGATGAGCAACGAGACGGCGATGGAAAGTTTCATGACAAAGGTTATTTGAGTTTTTCAAGAATTTCGCCGCGGCGTTTCGGATCGGAAATTTTTTCGGCGAGGACGCGGGCCTGATCCTTGTTTTGACGTGCGGCCGAACCCTCGAGAAACGAGGACAGGATGTCGTCAGTGCTGCTGGCCTCGTGGTAATGCACGGCGAGTGCTGCGGCTTCCTCGAACTTGTTCTTGCCGAAGCCTTGGCCGGCACTGGCGAGGGCTTTTCCGGTCATCGTATCGACCAAGCCCGGGGTTTGGGCGGCGGCCCACGTGCGCATGGCTTCGAGGTCTTCGGCAGCGATTTTCTTGTTCATTGCAAGCGAGCGGATTTTCGATTCCCCAGCTTCCTCAACGCACGCGGCCCGCTCTGTGGGTGTCGCGCCGATCCGATCCATGTACTCGGTGACTTTCAAATAGCCTTCGTCGTCTCTCACCATGTTGGATGCCTGTTGGGCGAGAGTGCGGGCCTGATCCTTTTCCGGCACCTGATCACGAACCAGCTTGGCGAAGGCCAAATGGTTCTCCTCCTTGAGCTGTTGGAACGAGTGAAACGTCAAGACCTCATCCCGCTGGTCTTCCGGCATCGCACCCACGCGACTGGCGGCGGCAGCAAGGTCGGAACCTATCAGGACACTGATCAAGGCTCCTTCAAACTGGCTGCGGGTCCGACTTTTCCCGTCGAGCGCCTTGCTGTCGAACCTGCCGGCGGTGATCTGCTGGTCGAACCAGGTGTTGGCTTTGGTGGGATCTTTTTTCGCCCATTCCTGCAGCGCATTGGCAAGCATCCAGGCCATCGAACCTTCCTTTTCGCCGAGGCGGTCGATGAACTTCACCAACACCAGCTCGGGATCCTTCTGGGCCAGCGGGCCGACAAGCATCTGCTCCAGCATATTGCGGGATTGTTCGGGAAGATCGAGCGTAGCGATCTCATCCAGCGCGGCCACGAGTTCCTCCTTGGTCATCGCCTGCAACCGCTGCTGGAACTTCATCATTGTCCGCATGTCGCCCATGCCGCCGCTTCGCTGCATCTCCTCGAACTGCGCGGCGATTTTTTTCCAATCGAGCGGCTCCTTGTCCTTCGAAGCCTTGGCCGGTGGGGCAGGCTTGGCGGACGAGGCACTGCGATCCGCGCCCGATGACCGGGCGGCGGTGATGTATTTCTGCAACACCACGCTTTCCGATTCGAGGGAGGAAATCGTTCGGCGTTGGTTGCCGAGCCAGATTCCGGCAACGACCAGCGCAACTAACGGCGGAATGAGTAATGACGTTTTCAACTTGCTAGTCTTCATCGATTTAACCCGGTGATGTCAATAGAGCCGACGGTGGAAACCTCTGCGGATTTTCCAACGGGAATTCCCCGATGATTCTGTCGAAAGGGGGCCGGACGCTAGAAACCGAAATTAAAATCCGGTGAGGCGGGATTAACTTCGGAATAGTTAAGTATTGTCAGCCACGGTTGAAAATGCACCATCGCCGCATGGTGCGTTACCGTCCAAATGTCGCCGCATTGCTGGTGAACTCGGAGGGAAACCTGCTGATTTGCGAACGCTGGACGATTCCCGGGGCGTGGCAGTTTCCGCAGGGCGGAGTCGATGCGGGTGAATCCTTGGAGCAGGCACTCTACCGCGAGGTGCGAGAGGAAGTCGGCTTGGAGGCCAAGCACTATGAGGTGATCGATCGGCGCGACGGCTACCGCTATTTGTATCCCGAGCACGCGCGCTGGAAAAAGCTCCGCAAGCACGGCAGTCACGGCCAGGAACAGACTTACTACCTCTGCCAGTTGAAGGATGGCGCGCCCCAGGTGAACGTGAATCAGAAGCAACGGGAATTTCGCGCCTACCGCTGGATCCTGCCGGAGGAATTCGATCTGGATTGGTTGCCCGCCTTCAAGCGCGACGTCTACCGCGAAGTCATGCGCGATTTTTTCCACGTGGAATTGTGATGGAATCGTGGTCGTGAACGGAATTTCCCGACTTGCTTCTCCGCTAGAGACTTTGCATAACCGGAGACATGAAAAAGTTTGCTGTCTGCTACCTCGCGTTGATGAGTCCGCTGTGCGCGGAAAACCTCTTCGTCAACAGCACCATGGACACCGCCGGCGGCTGGAAAGGAGACAAGAAATTCGTCAAGGATGGCGACGACGACAAGGCCGCCAAGAAGCCCGCGAAAGAAGGAACGGCCGACAAAGACAAGTCTAACCGATGCCTGATGCTAACCGCCAAAATGCGGGATAAAGTGTCATTCAACCAGGAGGTGGTCACCAAGGGCCTGACAGCTCTCACGGTGAAATTCCGTTATCGCACCAAGGACTACATCGGCCGAGGATTCGTGCTCCGTGGCACGCGGGCGGACCAATCTTCCACTTTTTACGATCGCACGCTCGTCAGGGACGGCGAGTGGCATGAAATGACTTGGGATTTCAACCAGGTGGACGGCAGCAACAAGATCGATTTCAGCTTCACGGCGTTGGAAGGAACCGGCGACATCTATTTCGACGACATCATCATCGAGCCTACTAAAAAGTAACCTTCCGGACTACCCCGAATCCCACCTCAAACGCAGTCTGCCGAACTGGCAGCGGGTCGCACTTGCCATCGCGAACGACCAAGGAAATTAGGAAAAGGCGGTGCGGGTCTGGCTTGAAACTTCACGGCGAGCTGAAGCGAAAATCCAAGCTGGTCCTCGGTTTTCCGCCGGCCATCCATTTGCGATAGCCGATACCTGTCAGACGGCCGGTGGCGGACTTCAGGCGCGCAAGATTCTGCTCGCTCGCGAGTCGCCCCAAGTCATCCGGAGCGCCCGCGGTTAACGCTTCGGCCTCCTCTTCATTTCGCCGATAGAGATCCGCACCCCACTCCCTAACAGGCGCGAGGTCGATCTCGACGATCATGCCCGTTTCACCGCCCCCGCCCGGGTTCTTGGCATATTTCGCGAAATCCCGGGCCATCGACTTCGACGTGCCGATCATCCACAATTCGTCGTTCATCGTGACGCCTGGAACGAAGTCACCACCGATGAAAGGCAGCGGCGGATACCACGTCACCAACCCGTCGGACTCCACCGACTGTGGCAAGACCAGCGGGATGTTACTACCCGACAGTTCGCTGGCCCATGCGGTAATGTCGCGCCAACTCTTCCCATACGATTTCCCCGCAGCATCCAGCAAAGCCCGGTCACGCACCGGCCTTGCGATCACAAAACGCGGCGCCCGGGCGTTTTTCACGGTCTCTTGGGAAATTCCCGGGATCGGGGGCACCTCTCCTTGGAAATCGACCACCAATGCCACCTCGTCGCCGATGCCCGCCCGGAATTCCTCGCGATAAGCGCGGTTGATTTCCCGCACTTCTTTCATCACGCGAGGCATAGTGCCCTCGGGAATCATGGACATCATGGGATTGCCCGAGGCTTGGAACTCCGAGATCACCGAATCCATCAACACGCCGAAATACTCCAACCGTTTCCATGCGAGATCATTTCGCCCGCGATTCTGGACCCACTGCGCTCGGATGGCGGGATGGGCGGCAAGCGCGGCGTCCGTCATCCGCAGCGGTGTTTCATAATCGAGGGAAGGGTCCGGCCAACCGCCGCGGGACTCGAACCGGAGTCCGTTGTCCGTGCAGAGAACTGCCGACCAAGCGGACACATCGCGTTTGGCAAGTTCATGATCCGTATCGGCCAAGCCGGTCAACAGGTCTCGGAGCAACCGCTCGTCCTTGACCGGCGGGCGGATCGCACGTGCCAGCGAGTTCCAGTAATCCGATGTGTCCAGCCACGGCAACGCCGCTTGGACCAAGGCCTCCGAAAGATATGCCGAGCCTATGATGCGGCGGTTTGCAAATTCGCCGGTCCATTTCAGGTCGTCAGTCGCGGCAAGGGATTCCCCCGGAGTTTCGGCCAGGTGAAACCCCTCCTTGCCATTTCCGAAATAGATCAGAACACGCCCCTCCGCGACCCCCGCCGCAAGGGTGAAGTGCACGTTTTCCATGGCAGCCAACAGGCGCTCGACCCGCTCCGGAGACAACTGCTTCAACAGCTTGTCGGCGCCATCCTGCTCCATCAGCTTCCGACGCGCTTCCGCGATGGCCTCGCCAAAGACTTCCCTCCCGGTCATTTCATAGCCGGCCAGCGCGACTCCGCTTGCTTCGAAGCTCACCGGGTTTGCCCCCGCGTGAGAAGCAAACAGGCCTTCAAGCCCTTTCGCCACCGCTTGAGCACACTCGGCTTGCTTCTCCGGGCTTGGCTTCCACCCGATCACCACACCGGGAACTTGGAGGCGTGAGTCCTTTTCAAGCACCTCCAACCATTTTTCCAGAAGTTCTCCCGGAAGTTCGTCCTCAAGCATCGGGACCGGGTTGGAATTCTTCGTCGCGATGACATCCAAGATCGACCCCAGCGCGAAGCCGACCCAGGTCGAAGTCAGATCCCGATAGGATTTCCCCACCATCTGCAATTGCTTACCCGCTCCGGGACCTACAAACAAAAACGCCTCGTCGCCGGCGTAGGAAATCGCCCCGCGGAGATCCTTTTCAACCCGCCCGGGATCTGCGTCATCCACTTTGAGGACGTCCGCGGAAGTGAGTCCTTCCACCACGCTGCCAATCATCTGATCGGCATGATACCCTGAAATGAACAGGTCCACATCCCGCGGCACCCGCGTCGCGAAACCCAGGTGAGAGGCCATAGCGGCCGCAGGCAACTTCGAACTCGGACCGCCAGCAGGAGATTTTTTGCCGCAGCCGCTGGAAAGAACCAATGCCGCGGCACCTAAGGAAATCGCAAAATGTCGAACCATGGGAAATGCTAGTTTGGCACTAACCTACAACGCAAAGACCAATTCTCCGCGTGAGGATTCTCACCCAGGACTTTGCCGCTCGTCTGCCAATCCCGCCGGATCGCTTCCCGCTCCTATCAGCAGAGCCAAAACCCGCAGGAAAAATCCCGCGCGCGATCTCCATGGCCGCTGCGGCCGCACAATCTGCCAGTTGTTTTTCTCCGCCAGTACCGTCAGCGCTGGCGACGGATTCACCACCGTCGCGGATCCGCACAGCTCCAACATCGGCAAATCCGCGGTGCTGTCGGTGTAGCCGTGACAGTTTCGCAGTTTGCCATTCTCGAAATACGACGCGGGCAGAATCTCCTTCAGCCGCTCCACCTTTGCGACGCCCTTGTGGTTTTCCAGATCCGGAAACAACGGCCCGAGCTCGACGGGCGTGCCGAGTGTTAGATCGAATCCGAGTTCACGCCCGATCTCCGCGACATAGAATTCCGGACTGGCGGACGCGAGGATTAACAGATGTCCCGCCCCGCGCTGGCGTTCGAGCTTCTCCCGCAACTCCGGATAGATCGCCGGCATCAGCGAGGCCGCGAACTCCCGCGAATATTCCGCGAGCGCTTGCTGATCCATCCGCCACAGATAGCTGAGGAAAACCCGCTTCATTCCACCAGCACCCAGCAGCCCGGTCAGCGGCAGGAACGCCAGAAACACCGGCAGGAAGATTCCCCGCCAAGGCTCGCGGCGGAGGACGAAATGCCGGAACAGGAGCTGGCAATCCCACGCGATC
>JAZKGW010000021.1:241958-248088 GCA_040385685.1 Verrucomicrobiota bacterium
TGATGTAGTTTGGAGTTTGAAAGATCTTAACTTCGAGATCGAACAAGGCGATGCCCGGAGGCGGGGTTGCGGGTATCTGGGGTCGCACGGCCCGAGTATCTTGTCGACCGCGCCAACTATCAAGATTCCTCTCTTGCCTTCCGGACCCGCCCCTTGAAAGCCGCGAGCCGACGGGTGAACCCCGGTGCCAGCCCAACTGACTCCGCATCAAGCACGAAACTGTGACGAAATCGTAATTTTCATCGACGGAAAAAATGCCCTCGCTAGCTTCCGGGTTCGACGGATGGATGCCACCCAAGATCGCCGCGAATTCAAGTTTCTCCTGCCCGCAGCGGAGGGTGAGGAGTTCCGTCACCACATCGCATCGCAGCTCCCCGTGGATCGCGGGGCGGAAAACGGCTACCCGGTGCTGTCCGAATATTTCGACACTCCGGACCGGCACAGTTACTGGCAGAAAATCTGGGGTGCGACCAATCGCCGCCGCGTGCGGGCCCGGGTGTATGGCAGGATGGACGGCGCGGTTCCTCCCGCCGCCTTCATCGAGATCAAGCACAAGCTCGACAGCGACGGGGTGAAACGCCGCATCTCACTTCCGCTCGCCGCGCTCCGCGAACTCTCCGTCGGGACGATTCCCACCGCATTGCTAGACCCCAGTCGCTCAAAGCAGGACCGCCATGTGGTCGCCGAGCTGCAAGACCTGATCCTCCGCGGCGGAGCCCGCCCGGTTGTCCAGGTTCGCTATGACCGCATGGCCTATGACAGCGGTTCGGAAGGAACCATTCGCGTCACCTTCGACACCGGTCTGCGCTGCCGTTTCGAGCTGAAGCCCTTGCTCCCCGATGACCCGGATTTCCCGCTGCCCGTAGTGGACCGGGACATCGCCGTGGTCGAAGTAAAAACCATCGGTCCCGTGCCCCTGTGGCTGCGCGACGCCACGGCCCGCTTCCGGCTGCAAGCGCGGAGCATGAGCAAATACTGCCTTTCGCTCGAACGTTACGACCCCGCGGTCGCCCGAAAACCTCTCCCTGTTCATTCCTGATCCGCCCAATAAAAACCCATGCCTGATTTCCTCGACTCACTTCAAGAATACACCAGCACCGACATGCCCCAACCACTCGAAGTGGTGGGAGCGATGCTGCTGAGTTTCGCCCTCAACCTGTTCATCGCCCAACTTTATCGCACGACCTACAAGGGAACCCGCTACTCGCAGGATTTCGTCCAGACACTGATCATGATCGGCACCATCACCACCATCCTGATCATGGTGGTGAAGGGGAATTCCGGCATCGCCTTCGGCATGTTCGCCGCGTTTTCGATGATCCGCTTCCGCCGGAATCTCGGGCAGGCGCGCGACCTTGGGTTCGTTTTCTTCGCCATGGCCACCGGTATGGTGGTGGGTGCCCGGCTCTACACGGAAGTCATCATCATCACGCCGCTCGTGGCCGCGCTGTTGTATGCGATTTCCCGAATGAACGCCTTCGCGCCGAAAAAGGCGTCGCACCTGCTGACCATGCGGATGACCAGCGACATGAACTTCGAGGAGCGGACGGTTTCGATCTGGGAGGAATTCACCGACCAGGCGGAGCTCCTGAGCGTGCGTTCCGCGCAAGCCGGCATGATGACCGAGCTGCGCTATGGCATTCAGCTCAAGGCGGGGTTGAAAGTTTCCGAAATGATGGAGCGTCTTCAGATCGCCTGCGGCAACAATTTGATCGTCCTGACACCCACAGGCAACGAACTCGACGTATGAAAAGGAAATCACCCGGATTCACCATGATGGAGGTATTGATCACCATGTCGATCATCGCCGCGCTGAGCGCCATCGGCGTCACCCTGTCACGCACCACCAAGGCGAAAGCCCATCAGATGGTCACGTTGGGTAAGATGAAGTCGCTGGGAGCCGCATTCTCGACCTACGCCGCTGACAGAAACGGCCTGCTGCCCTTCGAAGACTCGACCGGCACCGACGACTGGGCGAATGCCGCCAAACCCGAAAACCAGGAGGCCTGGTACAACGCGCTGCCGAAATTGATGGGTGCCCCCACGGTCGGCGAGATCGGCGCAACCAATCCCGCGAAATTTTATGATGTCTCCTACCCGCTGTGCATTCCCGGTGCTCCTTACCCCAGCGAGTCGAAACGAATGAACGGCCCTTCGTTCGCGGTGGGCATGAACAGCCGTCTCCAGCGGAAATCCGAGGAAGGCATCAAAGTCCAAGGCAAATTCGCCCAAATCATGGAGCCCACGAAGACGGTCATCTTTCTGGAACGCGGCTTGCCCGACGACAAACAAACGATGTCCGCTCAGCGCGGATTCGACGGCTCACCCAAAGCGAACGCCCGCGCCTTCGCCGCCCGCGCCAATCAAAAGGGCTGCATCGTCTTCGCGGATGGCCATGTGGAAATCCACCCGGCCTCGAAACTGCTGACCCCCGGCGGTGCCATTGTCACCCCGCAGACCGCCATCGTGTGGACCTTGAATCCGGACACCGACCCGAACTAACGGGTCGGGCGTAGTGCAGTTCCTGGACCTTGCCTTCGAAGTCACCGTTCGTCCGCTTTCTCCGTCCGGATCGATGACAAAACACGGCGAAGTGGGAAATCTCTAATTTGATCATCCTCTCATTTCTCGGGCCATCGGATCGGTGGCACCTTGCCCTGCCAGAATGGCTGGGCGGGATCGAAGAGATCCATGCCGTTCAAAATCACCGTTCCGTCCTGCTCGATGTCAAAAGTGGTTGCACTGTTGTCCACGCGGAGGACGACCGCCTTGCCGCCTAACGCCTTTCGGTCAAAAATCCGTGTTCCGGGCACCAAGGGAGCCACGACGAGCGGTCGGCTCGGGTTGCCCGCGGCATTCATCCCTGACAGGTAGGAAAACGCGCACTTCTCCAAACCAACCGCATCTTTGTCCTGTCGCGGCTCATCCCAGGAGAAGATGGTGGAAACATTGACGATATTCGCGGCCATGAGTTGATAGAAGCAATCGTTCGCAGTGGCAGCACCCAACCGCGCATTGGTTCCTGAAGCCTGTTTAATGGCGGCGGCCGTCTCTTCGTTGGGAAAGGCTCCGTACTCCTTTTCAAACTCGAACAATCCCAAGCCGCATTGACGTGCATTGTTGACCGCCCGGCGTTGCCGGGCCAGCACTGCCTCCACTTCCTCCGGAGAAGGCGGTGTGACCGCACGGCTGCGGTCTGTCTTCGTCTTCACGGGCGCCAAAACGGTATCCGAGGAGGACGAGCCTGATTGAGGCGACATCGTCGATGAATCCGCATCGGGGCCGGCCGGATCCTTGGTCTCCCGGTTCTTCCAAACGCCAAGCAACGCAACCAGTGCGGCAATCAAACCGACAACAAACAGGCATTTTTTTGTGCTCATGGTTAAAACGGTGATCCAAGCGATCCAAGAACCGCCGTTCGTGGCGGCGGATGCGATCGCCGCGGTCGAGATGGAGCTCGCCGCCGAGGCGGAGGAAGTTCCTGTTAGAGTGGTGCCGAGCCCCCCGGTAAGCGTAGCCACTGAGACGCCGACTCCACGACGCTGCAGGAGCCCGACCAGTTTCTCCAAGGCACGACCAGCCTGTTGACGCAACGCCGCCTCACTCCGGCCGGTACGCCGCGCCACTTCGGGAAACGTCAACCGATCCCTGTAGCGGAGATGGATCAACTCCCGATCGGAATCCGGCAGATCGCAGACCGCGGAATCCAGGTAAGGCAGCACTTCGGCAAGTGGATCACGGGCGTCGGCGAGACGGGCGCTTTCCATGGCGGATTGGTGGCTGCGGCGGTCGCGAATCTGCCCGCGGATGACGCCTCTGCACTGCAACATCGTCACGCGGTGCAGCCAAGAACCAAGCGAGCGCACTTCGGTTAGCCCGGACGCTTTGCGCGCCAATATCGCGAAGACCATCTGAGCAGTATCATCCGCCAGGTCGGTTCCCACTTGGCGGCGGGCGATTCCGCGCACAAGACCCAGATGACGTCGGACGATTTCCGTGAAATCGGCTTGCCGCTGGTGACGGACCCAAGCCTGCAAAAGCTCCGTATCCGGAATCTCAAAAGTTGCCCGAACAACGGTTGATGTGGATGCATTCACTTTCATGGATACAAGTAGGTGTCAGAAAAGTCCCTACTGTGACAAAAAATATCGGAATTTTCACAACGAACCGCCTTCTCGGTCTACCAGGTCTATTCGAGAAACAAGATACGACTGTCGTCCAAGAAGATTTCGAGGGCCTGGCATGACGGACTTTTGCCGAAGCCGTCGGGATTGGCGTGAATTGGACCGTGGTTATAAAAAACCCGCAAAACCGATGAGGGCTTTGCGGGCTGGAGATTTTCGAGATCCGATTTTTCAGACGTAATGCAGCTCCTTGGCTTTCGCCTCGATGGAAGATTCGTTGTCCAGCAGCTCCTGGATTGGGTCCCAGCGGCCGGACAGCAAAGCCTCGCGGGCTGAGTCCGGCATGGTCACGGCGATTTCGAGACCGCCGGAAGTGCGGACTTTCAGATCCTTCACGTCGATGGTGACTTCGGTGTTAGGGTCCGCTTCGACGGCATCGCGAATGGCGACGATGTCGGCGGCGCTGGCCATCACGCAAGGCATGGCAAGCGTGGTGGAGTTGCCGTAGAAGATTTCCGCGAACGACTCGGCGATGACGCCGTTGAAGCCGTACTTCCGCAGCGACTGCGGGGCGTGCTCGCGGGACGAGCCGCAGCCGAAGTTCACGCCGGCGACGAGGATGGACGCTTGGGCGAAACGCGGGTCGTTGAGCGGGTGCTTGGTCTTGTTGCCGTGCTCGTCGAAGCGCACGTCATAAAACGCGAATTCGCCGAGACCGTCGAAGGTGACGCATTTCATGAAACGCGCGGGGATGATGCGGTCGGTATCGATATCCGCGCCGGGGATGAAAACAGCGCGGCCAGTGACGGAAGGAACAGGTTCGAGAGCCATGTTAGATAAGTTGCTAAAAGGTTAATATCAGGCGACGGCGGCTGCGGGCTCCAGATCGAAGACCTCACGCGCATCAGCGATGGAGCCTTGAATCGCCGCGGCGGCGACCATGACGGGCGACATCAGGATGGTGCGCCCGGTGGAGGAACCTTGACGGCCCTTGAAGTTGCGGTTGGACGACGACGCGCAGAGTTGGTCGCCGATCAGCTTGTCGGGATTCATCGCGAGACACATCGAGCAACCGGCACCGCGCCATTCGAAGCCGGCGGCGCGGAAGATTTCCGGGAGGCCTTCCTGTTCGCACTGGATGGCGACGATCTGGGAGCCGGGGACAACGAGCGCCTGCACGCCGGGAGCAACCTTGTGGCCCTGGATGAATTTCGCGACCTCGCGGAAATCGGAAATCCGGCCGTTGGTGCAGGAGCCGATGAACGCGACGTCGATTTTCACACCCTTGATCGGGGTGCCGGCGGCGAGCTTCATATAGGCGAGGGCTTCCTCGATGGAGGCCTTTTCCAACGGAGTGGAAGCGGTCGCAGGGTCGGGGATGTTTTCAGAAATGGAAATGCCTTGGTCCGGAGAAATGCCCCATGTGACGGTCGGCGGGATGTCGGCGGCGTTGATTTTGACGATGTCGTCGAACACGGCGTCGGCATCCGAGGCAAACGACAGCCAGCGCGCGGCGGTGGCGTTGAAGTCGCTCATATCGACGTATGGACGACCGTGGAGATAAGCGACGGTCTTGGCGTCGGGATTGACGTAGCCGCAGCGGGCACCGCCTTCGATGGACATGTTGCAGACGGTCATCCGCTCTTCCATCGACATGCGCTCGAAGACATCGCCAGCGTATTCGTAGGCGTAGCCGATGCCGCCGTTCGCGCCGAGGAGGCGGATAATGTGCAGAATGACGTCCTTCGCATAAACGCCGGGACGGAGATCGCCGGTTACTTCTATGCGGCGGACTTTCATTTCCTGAAGAGCGATGGTCTGGGTGGCGAGAACGTCGCGAACCTGGCTGGTGCCAATGCCGAATGCGATCGCGCCGAACGCGCCGTGAGTCGCGGTGTGCGAATCGCCGCAAGCAATCGTGGTGCCGGGCTGGGTGATTCCCTGCTCGGGTCCGACGACGTGGACGATGCCTTGTTTGCCGGAGGCGAGGTCGAAATAGGTGACGC
>JAZKGW010000022.1:0-39333 GCA_040385685.1 Verrucomicrobiota bacterium
GTACGGAATATGTTTGAACGACGTGTTTGTCAGACTCATGAACAGTTCCATGGCGAGGTGCTGTGCGCTGCCATTGCCGCCCGACGAGAAATCCAGCTTCCCGGGCTGAGCGTTCGCAAGCAGGCCGACGTTTCCGCCTTCGCCAGCCTCGGAGGCAAGAAACTCAGCGTGCTCGTCTGGCACTATCACGACGATGACGTCCAAGGCCCCGATGCCGCCATTTCCTTGAAAATCCCGGGTCTCCCCATCGCCAGCGGCAAGGCGAAGGTCACCCACTACCGCGTCGATGAAACGCACGGCAATTCCTTCACCCTGTGGAAATCGATGGGCGAGCCGCAGAAGCCGACCCCGGAACAATACGCCGACCTCGAAGCCGCCGGAAAACTCGCCACCCTCGCGCCGGGCACGGAAACTCAAATTGCCGACCACACCGCGACCCTCGATTTCAAACTCCCCCGCCAAGGCGTGTCTTTGCTAGTGCTGGAGTGGGATTGAAGATTGCGGGCACGGGAGAAACGAAGTAGCTTCGGACGATGAAACCCGAGCCCGTTCCGGCGATTGATCCGAAGCTATTGGACGACCCCGTATTCCAGCGGGTGATGGCTGATGCGCTCGCCATCCAACATCGCTTCGCGGCCGAGCCGGTTTACGCGAAAACCGGAAAGGGCTACCTGAAAAGCGAGGGCGTGGAGGAACTGCAACGCAACAAGGCGCGGAAGCGGCTGAAAGGAGACTGAATGATCGGTCCGCAGCGGCCGTGGTTGGCGGCGTATTCGTGGAATTTCGTCACCTCCCAGAACGCCGTGCTATGCGCGGCAAAGAAGGCGTTGCATAAGCCCACTTCAGACGGACACGACCTCACCAAGGATTTTTGGGAAAGTCATTATCAGGCATCCATGGGCTTGGATGAGGCGGTCGACCTCTGTCGCCGATGCCACCGGATGGCCCCATTCTGTCTCTACAACGGCAACACTTTCACGGCAATTATCCGCGACGTGGTGGCGAATCTGGATCTGGAACCAAACCGGGGTCTCATCATCCGCAGCCTCGCCGGACACATCGTGGCGGGAGTCGCCAGTGACGAGGAAACCCACGCATTCCGCGAATTCTGTGCGTCGCTGGACCACGGTATCGCGTAGCATTTCACCCCGTCTATTCCGCTTGCCGGGTGACGGCGGGTTGGTTACGGGGTGGGCGCTGGCCGTCACCCGGTCCGCTTCACTCCAACTCCGCGAAAGACTCTATTTATGGCCATCACCCGCGCTCTGCTGTCTGTCTCCGATAAAACCGGCCTCGCCGAATTCGCCAAGGAACTCCACGACATGGGCGTGGAGTTGCTATCCACCGGCGGCACTTCGGCCGCCCTCCGCGACGCGGGGCTGCCGGTCATCGACGTGTCCGAGTTCACCGGCGCGCCGGAACTTTTCGACGGCCGCCTGAAGACCCTGCACCCGAAAGTCCACGGTGGCCTGCTCCAGCGCCGGGACGACGAGTCGCACATCGCCCAAGCCAAGGCCAACGACATTCCGCCGATCGATCTGGTGGTGGTGAATCTCTATCCGTTCGAGGAAACCGTAGCGAAACCGGGTGTCACGCTGGAAGAAGCCATCGAGAAAATTGACATCGGCGGCCCGTCGATGCTGCGCAGTGCGGCGAAAAACCACATGAGCGTGACGGTCATCGTTGATCCCAAAGATTACTCGCGAGTGATCGAGGAAATGAAGGAAAACAACGGCAACACAACTAAAGGCCTCCGCGAGCAGCTCGCGGTGAAAGTCTTCATGCGGACTTCGGAATACGACGCGGCGATCACCGATTACCTCGGCCAATGCCGGACCGGCACCTGCTGCAATTTCACGCTCAGCCTGCCGCTCGAACAGGAACTCCGCTACGGCGACAACCCGCACCAGAAGTGCGCGCTTTACGGAAATTTCGGAGAATTTTTCACCCAGATCCAAGGCAAGGAACTCAGCTACACCAACATTCTGGACATCGAGGGAGCCTCGGACCTGATCCTCGACTTCGTCCGCCCGACCGTGGCGATCCTGAAGCACACCAACCCTTGCGGTGTCGGCCAGGACGACGAGGATCTCCGCGTCGCGTGGCAGAAAGCCTTCGAAACCGACCGCCAAGCACCGTTCGGTGGCGTGATCGTTTGCAACCGCCCGCTGACCCTCGAACTGGCGCGGGTGATCTCGGAGATTTTCACCGATGTGATCATCGCCCCCGAGTTTGAGAGCGACGCGCGGGCACTTTTGCAGAAGAAGAAAAATCTGCGCCTGATGGTCATGAACGAAGCCTATCTGGCAGAGAAACAGTCGCCTGTGATCCGTTCGTGCCCCGGCGGCATCATGGTCATGGACCGCGACCACACCGCGCTCGGCCTCGACAATCTCGAATCCAAGGTCGTCACCAAACGCCCGCCGACCGAGCAGGAAATGCGCGCAATGCGCTTCGGATGGCGGATTGTGAAGCATGTGAAATCCAACGCCATTGTTTATGCTAGCACAGACCGCACGTTAGGAATCGGTGCCGGCCAGATGAGCCGCGTGGACTCGTCGCGGATCGCGATTTGGAAAGCCAAGGAAGCCGGTCTCGATCTCAAGGGCAGCATCGTTGCGTCAGACGCGATGTTCCCGTTCGCCGACGGCCTGCAATCCGCCATCGACGCCGGTGCCACTGCCTGCATCCAGCCCGGTGGTTCGATCCGCGACGAGGAAGTGATCGCCGCCGCGGACGCCGCGGGAATGGCGATGATCTTCACGGGTCACCGGCATTTCAGGCATTGAGCGACACAGTTCATCGCAACCGATAAAAATCCGGGATCAGCCGGACCTTTCCTGTTGCCTAAAACCGCCGGACTGACAGTTTCTATCGAATTCCTAACGAACCATGTTGACACTATCATTTTCATTCCTGGCCTCGCGGGGCAGCTCCATCGGAGGATTGCTCGAGCAAATGGGAATTCCCCATTGGATCCTCTGGGTTCTGTTAGGCGGCTGGATCTGCTTCACCCTATACCGCAAGTTCGCGCGTACCGACTAACAGAAAGTCCGAAAGCGCTCCGTGCGCCGGCATCGCCATGTTAGAAACCTGGTCAGAAGACCGGAGCTTTACCCGATTCTTCGAGACACCGCGATGCAAGGTTGCGCACCTACCGCCTTATCCAAGCGCCCGGCACTCGCCATGGTGTCAGCCAGCCCGCACGGCTGTAGAAGGTAATCCCGGACAAAAGTCCACGAATTCGGGAAACCGGCACTTCAGGCATTGAGCCGATTTTTCGCGCATTCGGGTGATTGCCGTTTTCGCGAATCCTGATAATCCCGGGTTGGCTCATGAACAAAACCCTCACTCTCGCCATCTGCATCGCGGCGTTCAGCCCGCTCGGGTTGCAAGCCGCACCCAACTTCGCCGATAGCGTCGCGCGGCCGCTGCATTTCAATCCGGAGGGCGGGTCGTTCGTCGTCGAAAATGGCAAAGAGGTTTTCAATCGGCCGCTTTACGGACTGAACACGGGATTCCGCGTGGATGCCGGAGACCGGCCGGAGTTCTCGCTCTATCTGCCAGGCCGCGGCGGCAACCTTCGTCTCGGGATCAAGACGCCGGCGGGAACGAAATGGCTGACTGAGGCGGAGAATATCGTCGCCCGCTACGGCGAGGGTGTGATGCGCTACGAGATTTCTGACAAACTGCTAGGCAGCGGCAAGCTCCACCTAACGGTCGCCGCGATGGATGCCACGGAAGGCTTGCTGGTCCGCGCCGAGACAACCACCGGTATCGGACTCATCTGCGCCTACGGCGGTGCCAACGGCGAACGCGGGGCCCGCAACGGCGACATCGGCACCGAGCGGGAGCCGGTGTCACGGTACTTCCAACTCCAACCGGCCTACTGCGCCGGAAGCCGGTTTGAAATTGGCGCGCCCGGTTTCCTGATGCGCGCAAAAGTTGCGGACATCGCCGGGATCATGCCGGACGGCGCACAACTCTCCGTCGCCGACGCGGGGAAATGGTCATCGCCCGCGGACTTGTTAGCTTCGGCTGATCCGGAAACCAAGACGCCCGTCGCCGTGGGGCGGATCGAGTTGGTTCCGGAGAAACCCTGCTACCTCGCGTTGCAGCGATTGCCGCGGGTGGTCGCCGGAGAAGAACCCTATTTGCTCCCCGCCTACAACAGCGCCGATTTGCCGAAGATCTTCGAAACGGCCCAAAAACACTGGCGCGACATCTCGCGGCAAGTCGTCGTGGAGACTCCCGACGCCTTCATCAATGCCGCGGTTCCCGCGCTGTGTGTGGCCGCCGACGGGGTATGGGATACCCGCCAAAAGGCCTTCATGCACGGTGGGGTGGCCTGGCGGACGAAGTTGCTCGGCTGGCGGGGCCCGTATGCCGGAGACGCCCTCGGCTGGCATGATCGCACGCGCGGGCACCTGATGAATTGGCTGCCCAAGCAAAACACCAACCCCGTCCCGCAGACCGGCGAACCTGCGACCGTGCCGCCGGATGAAAGCGTCCGCTTCGCCCGCAACGAACCGGTGCTGCACTCGAATGGCGACCTAACGAAGTCGCACTATGACATGAACCTGCCGGGCATCGACGTGCTGTTCCGCCATCTGCTGTGGACCGGTGACCTCGATTTCGCGCGCGAAAACTGGCCGGTGATCGAGCGCCATCTCGCGTGGGAGCGGCGCTTGTTCCGTCGTCCGTTCGGCCCGGACGCGCTGCCGCTTTACGAAGCCTACTGCTGCATCTGGGCCAGCGACGATCTGCAATACCACGGCGGCGGTGCCACCCACTCGTCGGCTTACAATTTCTATCACAACAAGATGGCTGCGAAAGTAGCCACGTTGATTGACAAGGATCCGGAGCCTTACACCCGCGAGGCGGACCTCATTCTCAAGGCGATGCGCCGCGAGTTGTGGCTGCCCGACCGTGGCTGGTTCGCCGAATGGAAAGATCTGCTAGGACTCCAACTGGCCCATCCGAACGCCGCGCTGTGGACGTTTTACCACACGATCGATTCCGAAGTGACGACCCCGTTAGAGGCCTGGCAAATGTCGCGATTCGTCGATACCCAATTGCCCCGCATCCCGATCCAGGGCGAGGGCAGCTTCACGCTGCCGACAACCACCTGGATGCCCTACAACTGGTCCATCAACAACGTCGTCATGGGCGAGGCGGCCCATTCATCACTGGCCTACTGGCAGGCGGGGCGCGGCGACGAGGCGTTCCGGTTGTACAAAGGCCTGATCCTCGACAGCATGTTCACGGGCTTGTGTCCCGGCAATGTGGGAATGTGCACGCAGTTCGACATGGCGCGCGGCGAGACGCAGCGCGATTTCGCGGACGGCGTCGGCACGACATCGCGCGCCCTGATCGAAGGACTGTTCGGGGTGAAACCGAACCTGCTTGCCGACGAACTCACCGTGCAGCCCGGTTTCCCCGTGGCATGGGACCACGCCTCAATCCGCCACCCGGATTTCAACCTGACCTTCCAACGCAAGGGACTTACCGAAAACTATCAGATTGAATCGCACTTTCCGAAACCGCTGGGCTTGCGTCTCGTTGTGCCAGCCTTGCGCGACAGCATCTCGGCCGTCACTATCAACGGCCAACCCGTGAAGTGGCGTATCCTGGAAGATTCCGTCGGCACGCCGCGGGTGGAAATCCTTCCCGCTTCTGGGGCAAAGCATGACGTCGTCATTACCTGGACCGGGGAGAAACCGTTCACACCCGCCGCTGCAACCGTCGATACGAGGGGGCAGATCAAAATGGAATTCGGCGACGCGCGGATTGTCGGGATTTCTGATCCTCAAAAGATTCTTAAAACCCAGACCGGCAAGGGAGTCGGAGTAACGGGCACTCCCGGAAATCGCACCTTCTTCGTCAAACTCCAGCAAGGCGCGCTTACGTGGTGGTCGCCGTTTAGTGTAAACGTCTCCGGCAAGTCACCCTATCCGATGACCGACTGGACGCGCGTGACCACGGTACCAGGCAAGCTGGAGTGCATCGACCTCGCACCCGTGCTCAACGACAAGGTGACCCAAATTTTCAAGAACGAGTACCGCTCTCCGCGGTCGCCCTATTGCTCACTTGCCATTCCGCTGCAGGGGATCGGCAGCTGGGTCCACTTCAACCTAACCGACAAGCTCGCCAGCGCGGAAATCGACGACACCGGACTGCGTGCCGCCGCCAGCCAAGCCAACGGACGCCTCCTGTTGCCCCAGGGCATTCCATTTCTAACTCCCGGCACCGGCGACGCGAAGAACATCGCGTTCACCTCCCGCTGGGACAATTACCCGCATGAGATCACCGTGCCGCTGTCAGGCAAGGCGTCGCGCATCTATCTGCTGATGGCGGGATCGACCAACTCGATGCAAAGCCGATTCGACAACGGCGAAGTGATCGCGACCTACACCGACGGCACGTCGGAGCGGCTGGCCCTGGAAAACCCGACGACTTGGTGGCCGATCGAGCAGGACTACCTGATCGACGACTTTGCCTTCCGTCGGCCCGAGCCGATCCCGCTGCGCGTCGATTTGAAAACCGGCAAGGTCCGCAGCCTCGACCCAGCGACCTTTAAAGGCCACGGCGGCATGATCGATGGAGGCGCGGCGACAGTCTTGGACATGGCGCTGAGCCCGGAGAAGGAACTTCAATCGCTAACCGTCCGCGCGCTGGCCAACGAAGTGGTGATCGGCCTGATGAGCGCGACTCTGGCCAGGTAGTGGCAGTCACGCGGGTTTCCTCTGACGCGAGGGCCACAGCAAGATTATCCAATAGGCGGCTGCAACCGCCAGCACGCACCACGGAACGAGCCACCCGAAGCGCGTGTAGAATGTTAGCCGGGTTTCCCGCCTTAGGGTTCCGGAAATGGTTCCCTGTTGGAGCGGAGCCAGCCGGGCATGGATGTGGCCGTTGGGATCGATCAATTGGGAAACTCCCGAGGTCGCGACGACGAACATCCAGCGACCGTTCTCACAGGCGCGGATGCGGAACAGTTCGGCGTGCTGGTCGTGCTGGCGGGCGGTCCACTTTTCCGCATCCATCGTCGGGGCGACGAAGAACTCCGCGCCGGCGGCCGTCATCCCGCGAACAACGCCCTCGTAATCGCAGTCGAAGCAGATCGGCGTGCCGACCTTGCCATGATTCGTTAGTACGGGCAGCGCGGTGGTGCCGGGGATGCCATCGTCGAAGAAATGGACGGTGTGAACTTTGGTGTGTTGGCCGCGGATGCCGGTCGGATCGAGGGTGAGGGCGATGTTACGCCAGACATCGCCCTCGATGGGACGGGACTGGGTTCCGAGCGTGAGGGTGATTCCGCGCTCCCGGCAGAGGTTCTGGACAAGGTTCAGATCGCGCTTGTTAGCCAGAAGATCGTAGGGCACGGAATACTCGGGCCAGACGACGTGCTGGATTCCGGGAGGCAGTTGTTTGGTGCCCGCGAGGTATTCGGTTAGCGACACGTTCTCCAGTTGCACCCCGGCGACTTTCACCGCGTGCGCATCGTTCGCCGAGGGTTCCGGGCAGCGCGGCAACAAAACGACCGTTAGAACCAAAACGCCGAGTCCGGTCGCCGCGGATTTCCATTTCCTCATGACCAGCAACGTCGCGGCGAGCACGACAAGGGTTCCGGCTCCATAGACTCCGATCCACGGCAGCAGCGCGTTGGGACCGATCGCAAGTCCGGCGGTCATCCACGGGAACTTGAGCGGAAACAACTCCGCCCGGATGAACTCCCAGCCACACCAGTTCAGCGTGGTGAAAATGGCAAAGTTCCACCCACTCACCCCGCGCAAGCTGGCGCGGCTCTGCATTTCCGCGAACAACGCGGTGAACGCGGCGAGGACGCACCACAACGCCACCGCCACGCCGCCGAAAACCTGTATCAGCCATGACAGTCCCAATCCATAGGCGGTCATTCCGTGCAAAAAACCGATGGCGCGGGCGCGGGTCCCGCTCTGGCCACGCAACGCCACCAGCAACCCAGCCAGCCCGGGAATCACCAGCCACCGCCAGCCGAGCGGCGGGTAGGCCATGGCATAGGTCGCACCTGATAGAACGGCAAGTCCGCAGCGGGCGGGATAGGCATTGATTGAGTTCATCGTCCGAAGATCAAAGCCAACAGTTGCCGGTCCAGTTTGTCAGCGGTCAACAGCGTGACCACGTCGACTGGGAGTGGGCCTTCCTGGCTGAGATTGAAACTGTCCGCCGCAGCATCGAAGACCGCAACTCTTTCTGCCAGATGATAGAACGACGAATCGCATTCCGCGCCGATGGAAAATCGTAATACCCGGGAAAATCCCCGACTCAGCAGATCCCGGATGATATCCTCCTTCCGCGGATACGGACCTTCGATGTAAGTCTGCGAAACAGCCACCTGAACGCCTTCGTCCGATTTCACAACGCTCCGGACCAACGCTCCAAATACTCAAGGGGCGTCGCTTCGCTGAGAACGGGAACGCCGTCGTTACCGGGAAGGACTGTCCACCCGAACCTATCAGGGCGCGTTACTTTCCAATATTCACCGGGCTCCTCCCAGATATCGCGCTCGGAGCCACCGATTGCGGCCCTTCCTTCCCACAGGGAAGAAGCGCGCACGGAGGATTGTCCAGAAACTGAAAACTGGCGGAACCGGGATCGCAAATCGGAACCCGCCCAATCATTCGAGCATCTCAGCTCCAAGGCGGCAGAACAGACGTGGAGTGTCCTGGGAAATCGGGGCATTGGCGCGGATGGTGCACATTTCGGTAATGCCGTCGCCGGTGGGGACGGGTGGCGCCACTTCGGAAGCCGGTTGGACGCTCCAGCTTCCGTTGCCGAGTGTCGGAGAGGTTTCCACGCTGAAACGCAGGCCGCGGGCCGCGCTATCGATGCGCCGCAGGTAGGTGAACTGGAGATAGCGAACATCCTCCTGTTCGATGATCTCCATCTTCGGAACGAGGGAATGGCCGCTCTTCTGCTGACCGGAAATCTTCGGGTTCGACGCCATGGCGTATTCCCAGCGGTTGCTGATACCGTCATGGTCGCTATCGGCTTCCGGTTCCACCTCCAGACCGGTTAGACCGTTCTCCGTTAGCCATGTACTCCATTGCTGGCCGAAGGTATCCGCGGGGACGACCCAGATGTTCCGGAAAAGAACGGGGCCGCTGGCCGCCGTGGCGTGAGCCTGCAGGAACAAGGCATGCAAGCTCGGGGCTTCGGCAACGGACTCGCCGGTCTTGTCCGGAATCTCGACGTCATCGTGGATGAGCATGCCATTCCAACGGACGCTCGCCCGCGCGTTCGCGACCTTGGTATTTCCGCTCCAGCGGGGGGCCGTGAACCACACGTCGTAACTCTGCCAGGCGCCCGCTCCGAGGCTGGCGTTCTGCGAGGCCGGACGCTGCAGATAAATCGCGCCCGCGTCGTCGTTGTCGAGCGTCGCGCTGGCCGGAGTGTTGAGGACCTGGAGTTCATAACTCCGCTGGAGCTTGATGCCGGAATTTCCCGCCTGTTGACCGGTGCCACCCGCGGGCGACAGCCATTCCGCGTGGAGCTGGAAGTCCTTGAACTGTTGTACCGAAACGATGTCGTTGGGCGAGGGCGAAAGATTTACTGCCAGCGCGCCATTGGTCACCGTCCAGTTTGGCAGCGCGGCGTCCTCATTGCGCCGCCATTGCGCGTCGCGGAAGGTGATCGTGCCGTCGAAGAGCACGAGCGCGTTGGCGGGCGGCGCGGGAGGACCAGTGACAGTCAAGTGGTCCACGTTCGCGCCGCTGGAACCGGTGGAAGTCGCGCGGATGGTGTTAGATCCCTTGTTGAGAGTCACCGCGAGGGGTGCGGTCATCTGATAGTGCGTCCAACTGGCGGTGAGATTGAAGGCCAGCCCGGCGCTCACGGTCACACCGTTGACATTGATCTGCAAAGGGCGGTTGCCGGTGCCGCCGTTGGCATAACGGAAGGAAACTGTGTGTGCTCCGGCGTGGGTCGCGTTCACCGTCCATTGCACGTATTCACCCGTCATCGTTTGATAGTCCGCGTAGCCGGTACCAGTGTATCCGGCGTTTCCAATGGCGATGGTGACACCCGAGCGCGCCGCTTCCTCCGATTCATAGATGATCGTCTGCGCCGGCGGGACGGGAGCCGTGGGCTCCGTCGGCGGATTCATCGTTATGAAATCCGCACCAGCGGCGGCCGGTCGTTGGTTGAGCGTGTACCATGCCTCCGTGGCCCACGGCGCGACGTTGTTGTCGTTTACGAAATTCTTGATCCGGAAGTAGGTGACCTTGCCATTTTCAAGCGAAGGGATTTTCAGGAAAACCTTCCTGCGGTCCTGCGACACCCCGATATCGGTGATCGTGCGGGTGGTAGTGCCGATCTTTGGTCCACCATAGGTGATCGTGGGCGTATAGGAATATTGCTGGATCTGATAGTTCGCGGCTTGCGAGGCGATGGCATAGGGCACCGGCTGGGTGAACTCCATGATGAAACCGTCGGCCCGCGATCGGATGCTGTGGATTTCGAAGGTGGTATGGCCGTTAGGCTGGAGCTTTTGCAGCCCGAAAGTCTTGCCGTTCCAGTTCCAGTTGCCGCTGGCACCGAGGCCGCCGGCATAGAGCGAACCATCCGGTCCCCATGTCAGGCGGTTCATGCCCGTTTCCAAGCCTTGGGTGAATTGGAACACCGCACCTTGGTATTCGCCATTGATCTTCTCCATGAAGATGCGGTTGATGCCGCCATGGGTGAGCTCCGCGAATAGCATCTGCCCGGCGTAGGCGCCGCTGGGGATCAGGGAGGGCTGCGCGGGGGAATTGGAAATTTCACCATGAGGCAACCACAGCGCCGGAGCCTTGGGGGCGGTGGTTCCCGCGGGGTTCACCTGATGGCCGTAGAATTCTCCCGGCTCGATGTGATTGATCCTCGACGAGGGCATCCAGCAGCCCTGGTTGTCGCCGCCGAACAACTCGCCATCCATGCCGATGCCGAGTCCGTTAGGTGTGCGCAACCCGCTGGCCATGATCTGCCAGGAGCGGCTGGCCTCGTTGATCCGCAGCAGGGATCCCGGTCCGTTAGGCACCGGGTACGCGGGCTGGGAACCCGGCAAATAGGCCGAGTCACCGGTCTTGAGCGGCACGGAGGTGGTGATCCAAAAATGGCCGTCCTTGTGAACGAGATTGAAGGAGAACTCATGGTAATTGAACGAAGCAGGCCAGCCGTGGGCCACCGCTTCGTATTCGTCGGCAATGCCGTCGGCATCGAGATCCACCAGCTTGGTCACTTCCTGCTTCTGGGTGACGTAAATGATTCCATTCACCACCTTGAGGCCTAGCGGTTCGCCGAGTCCTTCGGCGAAGCGTTGCACGGTCACCGCTCCGGGGCCGTTGAGATTTCCTAACAAATAGACCGCTCCCGTGGCATCCCAAGTGCAGACCGCGAGCCGGCCGTCCGGCAGGAAATCCATACCTCCCACCCGCGGTTGGAAACCGGAGGGACGGAAGTTCACCAGATTGAAACCGGGATGCACGCCGGTGAGCGGCCGGCCATCGCCGGGGCCGCCGGCGGTGCCACCCTCGCCGTCTTCATAATAGAAATTCTTGAGTCCCGGCGAGGTCACGTGAGTCTGGCCGTCCTCCGTCTCGAAGGCGCTCGAGGGCATGGTGACGAAATCCGCGGCTCCGGGCGGCTTCCACTCCAGCAACAGGCGCGAGCCGCCCACGTTCTGATAGAAATCCACATAAAACGGATAGCTGCCCGCCAGCAGGTTCAGCGTGGCCTGACTGGAGTGGAGGTCCGGCTGATCGTTGTCGATCACCAGCGTCGCGCTCTCGCCGACAAAAAATTTAGCGCCATCGTCGCTAGTCAGGCGGAACTCGTAGGTGCCGCTCACCGGCACGACGAGACGCCCCAAGGCATGGCCCAAATAGTATTGCGAAACCGGTGCACCGTAGATCGAGGCCCAGCTTCCCGTAAAATCCATCGCCGGATAGTCTCCCGCCGAGTTGGGCGTCTGGCCGTCCACCAGCACTGGAACCTCGCGCAATTCCTGGCCGAGTTCATACACCCAGACAGTCACACCGGATTTCATCGCGGAGCCTTGGGCATTTGCGTGAGTCACCAAGCCTAACACAACGGTCGCGGCAGCTAACAAAAATCGTCTCATGGGTTCCAAGTCGTGTTCAGCACGGTTTCGCCGTTTGAAGTGAAATCGAGAAAGGTGTCACCGGCTTCCGCACGCAGCGTTCCCGCGCCTGTGACCGCTCGCGTGGCGGCGTAGCCCGTGCCATCCAGTTCCAGCGCGAGCGTGGTTCCCCCGGGCAGTCCGGTGACAGTGAATTTCCTTGTTAGGGCCGAGCCCGCGAGAGCTTCCGGTTGCTCCTGGATGGCCACCCGCGTGTTGCCGGGAAGCACGATGTCATACTTGATGATGATGCCGTCGGTGTGGTTGACCAACTGATAGCCGCGCCAATCCACCTGCATGGCGACCGGCGTGCCGCCCTGCCGCGCGGTCCACGCCTGATAGTCGCCGAACAGCGCGACATCCTGCAATCCAGTGGAAGTCGCGGCGGTGGGGACGAAGCGCAGGCGCACCTGGTTGCCCGTCACGGCGAGTTGTTTCTGGTTGCCGTCCTCCGGCGGTGACGCAATCGAATCCCAATACTGGGCGTCCCAGGTCGTCCCATTGTTGCCGGAAACCTGCACCCGCAGGACACTGCCGGTGCCGGGCGTGAAGTAGCTGAGCATCACGTTGCTGTGTCTGGTGAGGTCCAGCACAGGCGAGGTGAGCGTGGACGAGGTGTTGGCAAAGGTCCACTGGGTGCCGGTGGAAACACCGGAACCGACCCAACCGGCCGGAATCACCGTCTCATCAATGACGCGGAAGAGAAACGCGTCCTCCAGCAAATGATAAGTCGTGCCGAGCGTGAGGGAATTCCGCTGGCTGAAATCCCAGACTTTCCCCCGGAACTGGATGCCACCATTCCAGACCTTGTGGAGCGTGCCGTTCGCGGGGTTGTAGGCCGCCCACAGATCAGACCGCAACGCGAGCACCAGCATCCGCGTCTTGTTTTCCAGCACCATCCGAAATGCCCACGGATCGCGGCCCCGGGTCGCCGCCCCCGAGGTGGCGGCTCCGAGAAGCGACAACGTGATTAGGAGCAGCCTGTGGATAAGGGATCTTGGTATCATCATTTCAGGTGATGCGGGAATGGTCGCGGGGTTTCGCGGGGTCGATCTGAAAGGCTTTTCCTGGATTTTATGGAGTGTTGCGAACTCGCCCCATCCTTACCGCGTTTTTCTTGCAGACTTTCCGACAGCAAAAAAATTCGCCAAAAGATAAATTCTACATTACGTCGGTTTCCGGTCCTCCCTCCCGCGGCGGTTCTCAATTCTTGTTGGCGGGAATCCCGATCTCGATTAATTGGCTGTTCGGCAGTCTTGCCAGGATCCTTCTGTAAAGCCCAACCCATGGAACAATCCCCCGTCTTTTCTCATTTTTCCGAAGAGGATCTGCGACGCCTTTACCCCGTGCTGAGGGGGATGGCGGGCGAGAAAATGGCGTTCGAAAATCCGGGACACACACTCCAGCCGACGGCGCTGGTCCACGAAGCTTGGATCCGAATGCGGGAGTACGACGACCAATCCTGGCGTGATTCGGCGCATTTCTGCGCGGCTGCCGCAGAGACCATGCGGCGCATCCTGATCGACCGTGCCCGCCGCCGGGCGAGACGCAAGCACGGCGGGGACCTGCAACAAGTTCCGATGACCGATGCGGAGGAGGAGCCCTTGGCGTCCGACGAGCACGCCTTGCTGATCAATGAAGCGCTGAAGCAATTGGGAGAAGTCGATCCGGTGCGGGCGCGGGTGGTCCTCTTGAAATATTTCGGGGGGCTCTCCAACCGGGAGATCGCGGTGGAAATGTCAGTCACCGAGCGAACCGTGGAACGTTACTGGGCCTATGCCCGGGCCTGGCTCTACCGCGAGATCCGCACCTTGCTCTGATGGACCGACGGAATCCACGATTTTTCTGTCGGCTGCGGCAGCGCAAAAGCGCGGTATATCGGGACCCTACCCTCGCGCCGACCTCATCTATCACATGAAGAACTCCCTCACGGAAGGATTGGAGAACGACCTCACGCAGGAGATCGAAAGCGCGATTTTCGAGACGGCCATCGAGATCGGTGACCCGGAAGCCCGCCGCGGATTTCTGGACCGTTCGTTTCACGGCGATCCGGACGGCCTGGCAAAGATGCAGGAGCTTCTTTCCTTTGCCGGAGAATCCAACGCGTTTTTCATGGAAAGCCGGCGGCAGCGCGCGGAATTGGCGGAAGAGGTCATCTGCGATATTCCGGAGGAGCATCTGCCGGCGATGATTGGCTCCCCTCCAAGCCAAGAAGAACCCGGGACACAGATCGATGGCTATCTGCTCGTCCGGCGGATCGGCGAGGGCGGTTGTGGAATCGTTTATGAAGCGGAGCTCGAACGCGTGAAGCGCAAGGTGGCGTTCAAGATCATTCGCCTCGGCATGGATACCGAATCGGTGGTCGCCCGCTTCCAGGTGGAGCGTCAGGCGCTGGAACTGATGGAGCACCCGAATATCGCGAAAGTCCTGGATGCTGGAAAAACCCCGGGCGGACGTCCCTATTTCGTCATGGAACTGGTGCGGGGAGAGCGCATCACCAGTTATTGCGATCAGGAGAAACTGAGTATTCCCGCGCGCCTCGCCCTGTTCATCCAAGTCTGCCAGGCCATCCAACACGCGCACCAGAAAGGGATCATCCATCGCGACATCAAGCCATCTAACATCCTTGTGGAAAGCCACGATGGCGTCGCGGTTCCGAAGGTCATCGACTTCGGCATCGCCAAGGCAACGTGCCCCGAACTCAACGGCCGCGGCGCGGTCACCGCTCTCGACCAGCTCATTGGCACTCCGGCCTACATGAGTCCCGAGCAAGTGGACATGGGTGGAATCGACATCGATACCCGCAGCGACATCTACAGCCTCGGAGCCCTGCTGTATGAGCTGTTAGCCGGGCGGGCGCCTTTCGATGCGGACGAGTTGGTGAAGTCCGGCATGTCCGGAATGCGCCGGACCTTGCTGGAAAGCGAGCCACCCCTCCCCTCCTCCGTCATTGCGGCGACCGCCACGCACCAGCGGGACAGGGAGCGTTGGGCCGCAGCGCTTCGCGGCGATCTGGACTGGATCGTCATCAAGGCGATGGAGAAGGACCGCCGCCGCCGCTACCAGACCGTCAACAGCCTGGCCATGGACGTGAAGCGCTTCCTCGACAACGAACCGGTCATTGCCCACCGGCCCAGCCGTATCTATCTGATGGAAAAATTCTTCCGCCGGAACCGGATCGCCTGCATCTCGGGAATCGCGGTCGCCTTGTCACTGGTCGGTGGGCTGGGTACCGCCACGGTCCTGTATTTCCGCGAGGGAGTCGCGTTGGAAGAACAGGCGCGCCTCAAAAGGGAAGCCGAGACGGCGAGGACCGAAGAATCGCGACTGCGACGCGAAGCCCAGGCACGCGCCAATGTCTCCCGAGCGGCCATCCTGCTCAGCGATGGAATGGTGGAGGAAGCCGACCGGCTGCTCCAACAGAATCCGTTAGCGACCATCGATCCGTCACCGGAAGCGGCAGACGTCTTCCGCTTTCTGGGCGCCCGGAATGCGATCTATCGCCGCTGGCCGCAGGCGCTCGCCTGCTTCGTGCTGATGAACCAGGCTAACAGCCTGGGCGACCCTGTGAAGACCGCAGAGGGGCTGGACCTGCTGATGACGAGTCCCGTCTATCTGGAAGCCGGGGATTTCGAGGGCTACTACACCTTCCGCAGTGAAACGCTCGCCCGTTACCTGCCTGCCAAAAATTCATTGCAAGCGGAGCACATCTTGAAATCCTGCCTGCTGCTTCCGGCCGACGAAGCGATGCTCGCCCGACTGGAACCGGTCGCGCGCGTCTGCGCGGAAGCCGTTCCCAGCAACGGACGCGTCCTCGCCGATTGGAACACGATGGCGATGGCGCTTTTCCACTACCGGAACGGCGACTTCGCGAAAGCCTTGGAATGGAGTAAAAAGGGCTTCGAATACCCCGACAGCGCGGGCACACGGACTTCCGCGACACGTTGTTTGTCCGCAATGGCCAATTATCGGTTAGGTGACAAGCAGGCGGCCCTGACCGACCTCGATACTGCGCGGAAAGCTGTCGAAAATGCCATCCATATCGAGGAAACACTCCAGCCCGTTGTCGGAACCTGGTTCGCAAGGTCGGTCGCCAGGAGTCTCTTGCGCGAGGCGAAGGGAGTGATCGGAAACTAGGGAGGGCAGCGTATTCCTGCCGCTTTTCGCCTGGGAGCGACCAACGCCGCTCAAAAAACTAATGACGGATCCCTCCCCTGCCTGACCCATCCCCTTCAAAGCATGAAAAACCGACTCTTCCTCCCGATCCTTTCTCTAACGATTGCTTTCGCCAATGCCGCGGCCCCGCTAACAGGCGATCCCGTGGATTGCGTGAATCCGCTTTCCGGCACCAACGGTGATGCAGAATTCTCCCGTGGCAATACGGTTGCCGCCATCGTCGCACCGTTCGGTATGACCACCTGGGCTCCGCAGACGGACGGCAAGGCGTCGCCCTTCTATCAGATGAAGCACACGCGGTTCGAAGGCATCCGCGCGAACCACCAGCCGAGCATCTGGATGCGTGATTACGGGAATTTCCTGATCATGCCGGTCGTCGGCGAGTGGAAGGGATCGAGCAAGGACCGCTCCTCCAATTTCAGTCATGAGAAGGAATCGGCGCGACCCTATCACTATTTGGTCGAACTTCCCCGCTACCGCACGACGCTTGAATTGGTGCCGACGGAGCGTTGCTCGTTGATGCGTTTGGCGTTTCCGGATACGGACGATGCCAAGGTGGTCTTCGATGCCGAGGGAGAGATCGACACGACATTCGACCCCACGAAACGAAAAATTCGCGGCAAGGCGACGCATGTCACCTTCGGCGCGCCGGGCGGTTTCGGAAAATACTTCGTCGTGGAATTCGAGCAGCCGTTCGAATCCGTCGAGCTCGTCCGCGAGGAAAAGCAATCGACCGCAGCCGTCCACCTTGCGGGCCGCAAAGCGGGCAAGCCCGTGGTAATGAAAATCGGCACCTCGTTCATCGGCTATGAGCAGGCCGAGCTGAACCTCCGCAACGAGCTGCCGGATTGGAACTTCGACGCCGCCCGCACCCGCTCGCGGGATGCCTGGGCTCGCGAGCTTGCTACGGTGGACATCGTAGGTGCCAGCCCCGCGCAGAAATCCACGTTTTATACCGCGCTCTATCGGTCGCTGCAGTTTCCTCGGATGTTCCATGAGCCCGATGCTTCGGGAAAGCGGCGGCACTATAGTCCTTTTGCGAATGGCAAAATTATCGACGGCCCGCTCTACACCGACAACGGCCTATGGGACACTTACCGCGCCGCCTTTCCGCTGTTCGTCCTCTACTATCCGCAACACAGCGCGGACATTCTGGAAGGCTGGCTGAATGCCTATCGCGAGGGCGGCCGCCTGCCTAACTGGCCGAGCCCGGGAAACCGCCCGTGCATGATCGGCTCGCACAGTGACTCGATTTTCGCCGACGCCTGGGTGAAGGGCCTGCGCGGTTTCGATCTCAAGGACGCCTACGCCGCCACTCGCAAGAACGCCACCGAGAACGACGCCGGCGGCTGGGCCGGCCGCGATCACTTGGATGAATACCACGAGAAGGGCTATGTTCCCGTCGATGCACGGAAGGACGCTGCCACCTCCTGCACCTTGGAGTATGCCTACGGTGACTTCTGCGTCTCCCGCCTCGCGAAAGGCGCGGGCCGTGATGACGATTTCAAGCTGCTCATGGGGCGCGCGAAAAACTATCAGAACGTCTGGGACACGAAGACCGGCTTCATGCGCGGCAAGCTCGCCGACGGAAGCTGGAAGGAACCCTTTGATCCACTCGCCTGGGGCGGCGCCTTTGTCGAGGGCAACGCCTGGCAATGGCTGTGGTCCGTCCAACACGATCCCTACGGCCTGATGGAGCTGCTTGGAGGTCGCGAGGCGATGGCGAAAAAGCTTGATGAACTGCTGTCCATGCCGACCACCAGCGTGGTCGGCAGTTATGGCCACATGATTCACGAGATGCGTGAAGTCGAGTTTTCGAAAATGGGTCAATACGCCCACGTCAACGAGCCCAACCACCATGTGCTCTATTTTTACAATCACGTCCGCCAGCCGTGGAAAACCCAGTTCGCCGTGCGCCGGGTGATGGACGAGCTCCACAACATCGACGGCATGGTCGGCGATGATGACACCGGCCAGATGTCCGCATGGTATGTCTTCAATGCGGCCGGCTTCTATCCGTTCTGTCCGGGGACGCCGAACTACCTGATCGGCAGTCCGTTGTTTGAACAAACCACGCTCCATCTCGCGAAGGACAAGACCTTCATCGTCCGCGCCAAGAACAACAACCCGCGGAACCGCTACATCCAGTCGGCAAAGCTCAACGGCCAGCCCTTCACGAAGACTTGGATTTCCCACGACACGCTCACTGCCGGGGGTGTGCTGGAATTCGAGATGGGTCCGGCTCCTAACAAGAGCTGGGGCATTGGTGAAGCCGATGCTCCTCCCAACGACTTTCGTTAAATGGATTTTCCAGTGGAGTTTCTGCGGAATCACTTTTACCGAACCTAATTATGGAAAACCCTCCCTCATGAAGTCCATGCTCATCCTTGCTACGGCGCTGTTTCTGTTATCAGGCTATTCGTCTTCCGTCCTCGCCGCACCGGCGAAGCCCAACGTCATCGTGGTTCTCATCGACGACATGGGCTGGTCGGACCTTTCCTGTTATGGCGGGGCGACGCCGACACCGGCCATTGATCGGATGGCCAAGGAGGGAATTCGTTTCACCCATTTCTACGCAAACGCTCCCATCTGTTCGCCATCGCGCACCGCGTTGCTCACCGGGCAATATCCGCAGCGTTGGCGGATCACTTCGTTTCTCGAAAACCGCCAGGCGAACGCTGCGCGCGGCATGGCCCAGTGGCTGGACCCGAAAGCTCCGACACTGGCCCGCGGGCTGAAAACCGCTGGGTATGCAACCGGACATTTCGGCAAATGGCACATGGGCGGACAACGCGATGTCGGGGACGCGCCGCTGATCGAGGAGTATGGTTTCGATCAATCTCTCACCAATTTCGAAGGGCTCGGGCCGCGGGTGCTCCCGCTCCTGAATTCCTACGACGGCTCACCACCGAAAAAGTATGATCTCGGCTCGGCGAAGCTCGCCCGCGGTGCGATTCGCTGGGAGGATCGATCCGTCATCACTTCGTCATACGTGAAGGAAGCTCTTGCGTTCGTGGACCAGTCACAGACCGCGGGAAAACCGTTTTTCCTCAATCTCTGGCCGGATGACGTCCACTCGCCATTCTTTCCACCGAAGTCCCCCAAGGAGGAATCGGGTGGCGGCAAGCGTGCCCGCTACCATGCGGTGATCGAGGCCATGGATCGTCAACTCGCGGTTCTCTTCGACCGGATCCGGGATGATGCGAAACTCCGTGGCAACACCCTGATCCTGATCACCTCCGACAACGGTCCCGAGCCAGGAGCCGGCAGCGCGACACCGTTGCGCGGCCACAAGGGATTGCTCTATGAAGGTGGTGTTAGGGAACCGCTCATCGTGTGGGGGCCAGGTTTCATCGCTGATGGAAAATCGGGAACCACCAACTCAAAGTCGGCGCTGTCCTCCATCGATCTCAACCGTTCGCTCTACTCGATTACCGGCACCGAGCTTCCTCCGGGCGTCACTTTGGATGGCGAGGATTTTTCCGAAACTCTGGTCGGAAAAGCGGAACGCCAGCGGGAAGCCCCCATCTTCTGGCGGCGTCCGCCGGATCGTCCGGGAACTCCGGAAGAAGCAAACCCCGATCTCGCCGCACGCGACGGAAATTGGAAATGTTATGTCAACTATGATGGAGGGAAGGCTCAACTCTACGACCTCGGAACCGACGAATCAGAAGCTCACGACGTCGCCGCCCGACATCCGGACGTCGTCCAACGGTTGAGCAAGGCCATGCTCGATTGGAACTCAAAACTCCCGCCCGACGCCGGCGATCCCGCATTCAAACCCGCCGCGAAATGAGGGCGTCCCGAGGGTGAATTCCGATTCGAAGCTGCTACTGGTCAGAAGTTGCCGAAGCATGACTGCATCAAGGCAGCTCAGCCGTCACCCGAAACAGGCCGCCGGGTGCGCTGGTTTCCAGCGCGCGAACCACCGTGGAACCCGTCCCTCGTTGGGACGTGAGCAATGCTTCCCAAGTTTTGCTGGTTTCCCCGTAGCGCTGCACGGAGTAGAAGCGGGCCGGGGAAGACGGATAGGCAATTTGACCTGTCGCGGGGCCGGTCCGGACGAAGGACGCGCCAAATGACCAAATTCCCGACAAGGGATCGGTCGCTCCCAGGAATTCGGTGCGGTTCGACTGTCCGTCACCGTCGCGATCCGCATCGGGTTCCGCGAGGCCGGAGTTGATCTCCGCATTCGTAAACGTCTCCATCATCCACTCGTAATAGGCGATGTTCTCCGCGAAGCTGATACCGATGGATTGCTCTCCTGCGGCATTGAAATGGAGGTTGTCGCCGTTCAGCCCGAAGCCATCGGTTAGAATGATGCCGGTCCGCGGATCGGCGGCGGCCACCGCATCCTGGGCCGCGCGAACCTCGTTCAGATAGGATGCGGCGAGGTTGGTTTGGCCGCTCGAAAGCCGGGCGATGGTAAAGGGAAGGTTTGCACCATAGGTCGCCCGCACGTCCGCGATGAATGTAGTTAGATTTGCCTGATAGGAAGCAGCATAAGAGGCCACCGCATCCGATTCACCCTGCAGCCAGACCATTCCCTGGATATCGGCGGTCGCACCGGGATAGACCCCGGCAAGAGCCGCCAGTCCGGCGGTGACGGTCTGTTGGAAAGTGACATACTCCGGACCGTCACCGGCGGTGGTGTTGTTCCCGCCGCCCTTCCACTGCACCGCGAGATTGGTGCCCCCATTGGCGTACTTGATGATGGCGACGCGGGTTCCGGCCTCCGCTGACCAGAGGTCGGCGAGCTTGCGGCCCAGCGTGATTTCCGGGCCGAATTGAGATGTCTCGGACAAACCGGGGCGCAGCGTGGTCAAAGTGGCCGTGCCACCTTCAATTTTGTAGAAGAAATCGACGTCCGGCTGGGGGGACTGAAGGTTGATGGGTAACGCGGAAACAGTCGCCCGTCCGTCGGCGTTGGACTGACCGGCAAGCAGGACAATCCGCAGGCGGGTGACGGGCTCGCCAGACGGCGGGGCATCCGGATCGTTCGAGTTGTAGAGACCTGCGATTTTCGCAGCGCTCAAGGCTTCGTCGAAGATCCACATCTCGTCGATCTGGCCGTTGAAATCGAAGTCATTGCCGGACGTGTAAGCTTCACCGACGGTATCTACGGTGAAGCCGGTTAGCTTGCCAGTGGCGGTCGCCGAGAAAACTCCATCGACATAGAGGGTGATGGTGGTGCCGGAAGCGGTGACCGCATAGTGGTGCCATTGGGCGTCGTCGGGGGTGGAGAAATCGGCTTGGCGGGCTGCTGTATTGTCGGAGCTCCGCCAGCGCAACCCGCTCCGCCCGCCTGAACCCGAGGTGTCTGTTAGTGCGATGAAGAATCCGCTGGTATCCCGCTGGCCCACGACCATGTCGAACTGGGAGCTTTCCCCGGTGTCCCCGGATGCCTTTTTCGCCCAGAAGGCGAAGCTGTAAGGCACGCCCGAGCTGAAGGTTTTCGAGGGGATGGCGATGTAGTCACGGTCCGAACTGAAATTCATGGCACCCCCGCCGAATTTGAAATCGGCGGGGGTGTTGGTGATGGCAGAGTTTCCGAGGGTTCCGACATCGGTTAGCATGCCGTGGCGCGCGTTTCCGGAGGAGTCGTTGTAGCTGGAATCAAACGAATAATGCGCATGAACTCCCGCGGTGGCGGGAATTGTCAGGAGCAGTCCGGCGAGAGCTATCAATGCCCCGGAACCGGCCTTGGGTGGAATGTTCATCGGCTACAGTCACTATCTATCAAGTGTTCAGGTGATGGAACACTCAAGGGACCACGGCCGAAAGCCTTCCGAACAACGTGCCACCGGCAGCGAGGCTGCGCGGGATGTAAACGTCCACGTCGTGACCGGGAATGAGGGCGTTCGCGGTTTCAATGATTTCGACACCGGCAACATTGTCGACGGCACCGGTCCATGTGCCGGTGAGATCGACGTCGTATTGCGCACCGGAGGTTATCCCGGCAGAGGTGGAGGTGGTGGTCCGGCGATAGGAGAATTTCAGGTAATCCCCGGGAGGCACACCGGCCGGGTTGGTGACCAGCGTGATGGTTGGCAGGTTTTCCACCTTGGTTTGGTTAGGCTGGTTGCCGATGACCATCTCCACGGCATTCCTGATTCCGTCGCCATCAGCGTCGCCATCCGCGGTGAGGTCGGCACCTGGGAAGGCGGAGAAGTCGAATCCTCCGATCCAGGCGGCATACGTGCCCCCTGCGGGGGCAACGGACAAGACGCCAGTGGACTCGCTGAACGACCAGTTGACACCGCCAGCCGACATGGACCAGACGTTGGCGTCCTGCGTCCAGCCACCGGCAACCGTGAAGTCGGAGCTGAAGGTTTCGTTCAGGTTGTCCACGTCGACCAGTGACCAGGTTCCGGTGGTGACGGTCACTGCGGAGGTATCGATGGTGAAGTCCCCGTTGAACACGACAGTGGCCGCCCCAGGGGCACCCGCTGCGAAGACCCGGTTGCTCGCGGCATCCGTGACGGCGAATTTCATGCCTGCGTCGTTCGAGAGGGTGAAGGTGCCGGACAGGAGCTCGGTATTGCCCGTGTAAGTGTTGATCGCCGAGAGAACGACGTTCCCCACGCCCATCTGGCGCACCACTCCGACGCCCGAAATGGTTGCAGTTTCCGTGAATGTGTCGGACCGGTTGTAGAACAGGCGGCCGTCGTTGAGGATGTTTCCACTGCCGTGGGTGCCGGTCGTTCCACCATCGCCGATCACCAGGCGGCTGATGAGCGCGCCGTTTGCCGGCAGCAGGATCGTATCGCCGGCGTAGGTATTGTCGGCGGCAAAGACCAGCGGGGAATTGTTAGGAACGACGGTGATGGTATTTCCAGCCGCGCCACTGATCACGCCGCGGATGATGACACCCGCGGAATTGAATCCGCCAGTGAGACCGCCGCCGCCCGGGCCAATCAGGATGCCGCGGTTGGCATTGACGTCCAGAGCCACGCCCTCGGCCTCGTTGAAGAACAGGCCGTTGTTTTGGAGGATGATGTTGTCATCGTCGAAGGAAGCCGGCACAGCGCCCAGCGAGCTATCGAGGCGGGCCATGAGCGTGCCGCCGTCGATCAGGGTTCCGCCGGTGTAGGTATTGGCGGTTCCGTCAAAGCGCTGGCGCGGGGCGATGGCGGAGGGAACGGTCTTATCTCCAGCGATCACAACCCGGATGCCATCCAGGACCTGGCCGACGTAGGTCGAGTTGTCCGCGCCTGTGGGTCTCAGGGTGAGCACCTGCGTGCCGCCACCGCTGTTGATGACGGCGCCACCGGTGGTGCCGCCCCCGGCGAGTCCGCGGAATTCGTGGCTCATGCCGCTCATGTCGAAGATGGCACCGGCCGTATTGGTGAAGTTCAGGAGGGAAACGACTGGAACGAAGTTGCTGCCGCCCGGGATCAGGGTTCCCGCGTTGATGTTGGTGTTCCCGGCATATCCCTGTGCCGTGGTCAGCGTGAGCGTGCCTGTTCCCATTTTGGTCAGCGCGCCGGTGCCGCTGATCAGGTTGCCGTAGCTGATCGCATCGGAACGGTTGAAGGCCACGGTGCCCGAGTTCAAGATATCCGCATTAAGCGTTCCGGTGCTGCCGCCGGCCCCGATCTGGAGCGTGCCCGCATTGACGGTGGTGCCGTTGCTGTGGGTGACATTGTTGCTAAGGATGAGCGCGGCAGCGCCCGTTTTGTTCAGGTTGCCCGTTCCCGTGACCTCGCCGGTGATCGTCAGATCCGTGTCAGTCTGGATCAACGGGAAGTTGGTGAGCGTAACCGCCGAGCTGATGGTGAACGGGTTGCCAAAGGTACGGACCGTGCCGTCGTCCAAGGAGAGTGCCTTGCTGAAGGAGCCCGTGGTGTTGTTTTCGAAATAGAGCGTGCCTCCGAGGTTGACGTTCACCGAGCCGGCACCGGAGACGACGCTACGGGTGAAGGAAAGGATGCCAGAATTGATATTGATCGTCCCGTCCGCAGTGGCCACCGAGTCAATGATCCCGACTTGGTTGAAACCCGTTTTCTCAAGCGTGAAACCGCCGAGGTTGAGCAGGCCGCTGCCCGCGGCGATGGGGCGCAGGTCCCAGCGGCTGACTCCGCCGATGGTGGCATTCCCAACCAGCGTGAGCGATCCGAAACCGTTGTTATGTCCCGTGACCGAATTGTTGACGATCACGCCGGTGCCGTCGACCCCGGTGCCGGAGATCACGGCGGCATAGTCGTTGTTAGCAGTCATGGCGCCGTTCGTGTCGAGTGTGGCGCCGGAAGCGATGGTGATGGTCTTGGAGATGCCACCCAAGGCCGTGTTGGTGGTGGGCTTGAGGACCCCGCCGTTGACGGCGATGTTCCCGCTGAAAGTGTTCGCTCCGCCCAAGGTTAGCATGCCGGAGCCGCTTTTGGTCAAGCCGCCGGAGCCGGAGATGAGGTTCCCGGCCGTGGCCGTGAACTCATAGTCGCTTGTGCTGTTCACGGTCATCGACGAGGGCATGACGTTCCCGGTGATAGTGATGATGCCGGCTCCGGTGTTGCCGAAGATCACGTTGTCCAGTTGGTAAAACTTCTGGTCGCCCTCCAGCCAGTTGGTGGACCCATTGATGTCCCAAGCGGCTCCACCATTCCAAGTGCGCACTTCCGAACCGACGGCCAAGGTGATGACCCCGGGGGTGGTGGTGGCGTCGAAAACCGCGCTGCGGAAATTACCGGCTCCTCCGACCAGATTCAGGTTTGCGATCCCACCCGAGCCCAAGGTGCCGTAGGTCAGCACCGGGAAAGGAGCCGTGGAAACCGGCGCGGACGTGAGAGTCACGTTGTTCGTGCCGGTCAGGTTGAGGGTTCCCAGTGTGCCCAGGCTGGCACCGGTGGTCGGGTTGACCGAAATGTTGCCGCCATTCAGCGTCAAGCTGCCGGTGGTGGTGGCCTCGCCATTGAGGGAGGCACCGGCGGACAGCACAACGCTGCCGCCGAAGGCATTTGCGAGGGTCGTGGTGCCGGTCGTCAGGTTGAGCGTACCACTGAACCCGCTGAGCGTGCCGGCGAGGTTCAGGTTCCCGGTTCCGATTCGGTTGACCGTGCCGGCTCCCGTCCACGCGCCGTTGAGATTCGTCGTCTGGGTGACAATCGATTGGGCGACGTCGAGCGTGTGGGTGCCGTTGAAGGCGATGGACGAGGCGATATCGATATTTCCCCCGCTATTGGCACCCCCGCGGGTCACGAAGGTCGAGGTTCCGTTCATCACCACGGGACGCGAGACGGTCAGCGTTCCCGAGTTTCGGTAAACGGCGAAGGTGGTGGCGTTATTGAAAGTGAAGTTTCCCGCTCCACCAAGAGTCACCAGCAGGCTGGAACCGGCGTTGATCTTGATGTCACCGGCATCGACGGTGATGTTTCCCGCGCCGAGCAGGTCGGTCGCGCCGAAGATCAGTTGTCCCGCGCCGGCCTTTGTGACATTCGCGTTCAGGTTCACCGTGCCGCGGGTGGTGGCGGGGGCGGTGGCCTCACGGAAAAAGACACCCTGGTCGGAAGCATGAGCGTTACTGCCTCCCACGGACCACGTCTGGTCGGCGGAAATCGTGAAATTCCCACGCATGGCCAAGGCGGTGGGAGTGGTGGCGAACGCTCCGTTGGCGACAATGCCGCCGGCGATCGTGAGCGTGTTCGCCGCCTGGGTATGAACCGTGAAACTGGTGGCACGGGTGCCCGACGCGCCAAAGGTCAGCGAGCCGATTGAGCGCGAGGTCGTGCCGTCGAGGAGCAATCCATTGGTCGTCGTATCGGCGATGATGATGTTGGCTCCGGGGGCAGGCACTCCGTTCGGAGTCCAACTCGTGATGGTGGACCAGTTGGTATTGCTGCCATTGAAGGTCTGGGCCTTGGCAGCGGTCACCGCGAGGGCGAAGGTCATCGTGAAACAAGCGACGGCGGGGAGTGAGTTCAAACGGGGTTTCATATGGGTTTTTGGCTGAGTCGGATCTCTGACGGGTTGATTCGAAAAAAACAGGAGCCGGAACGGCACCGAGTAGGCGGAAGCGATGGGTTGGATTTTGTGAGTGCCCTGACGCGGATCACGGAATACGGCTTCCTTCTTACCGCGCTTTTTCCCCCACATCGCCGACAGGAAAAATCGAAAAATAATTTCAGCCCTCGCGGAGCCGGAAGCTTGTCGCCTTGCTCCATTGAATCTGGGGGGAACGCACTCTTGGCCATCGCGGGTGGAATCTCATGTGTTCGGATCGATGCGGCACGAGGTCCCGGCCTTGGGGAATAAGGCATTGCTAGTAAAGTTAGCGAACTTCTCGAAAAAATTCCCGCGACACTCCGGCGGCATCCAAAAATCCACCGGACGATTCACGGATCCGGCATGACCTCGATCTGTCTGTCCGACAGTGCCATACGAAGCCCGCCGCCACCGCCCCAAAATATCAGTTGGGTCACGACCAGGGGTGAAGACCACCGTTGTTCCATTGTCGGTCACCTATCCGCCATCGCAGCGGGAGCCGCATTGCAGCAAGCCTTGTTGGCGGGGCATCGTGAATTTCGTTCAAATGTTACATTGCTGGGTGACATGACCCTTATGCTACCTCTTGATATCACGTAAGTTTCACAGCGATAAAGACTGCGGAAACACGCTGGCGGACAGGGAGGGATTCGAACCCTCGGTGACATTGCTGCCACACACGCTTTCCAAGCGTGCTCATTCGACCACTCTGACACCTGCCCTTGGAGGGCGGGACGCTAGGAACTCGATCCGCCCTTGGCAACCCCTTTTTGAAATTGTTTCCCCCGACGCTCAATCGCTTGTGACGCGGGCGAGAATCCACAGGAAATCTGACAGCCGGTTGAAGAACAGCCTTACCACCTCAGGGACCGGCTCTCCGCCTTCATGCAGCGCCAGCACGCTTCGCTCCGCGCGGCGGGCGACTGCTCTCGCAAAATCCAGTCCGGCACGAGCAAGGGAACCCTCAGCGCCGGGCTTGGCCCAGCCGGTGAAATTGACGCCCCGCGCTTCATATCCGCGGGCCTCGGCGACGAGCCAGTCGAGATCCTCCGAAGTGAGCGCCGCGAATTTCTTCTCACGGTAGCGGTCTTCGTCCTCACGGAGGCAGGCGAGCTGGCCCATGAGACCGATTAGCAACGATTGAAGCCGATCTATCAGCGCGATCCATCCCGCATCGCGGGCGGCGGCCCGGGCGAGGCCGAGAGCGGCGTTAAGTTCATCGACATTGCCGAGGGCTTCGATCCGCAAGGAGGTTTTGGCGATGCGTTTGCCGAACAACAGATCGGTTTCGCCTGAATCCCCCCGGCCGGTGATGATGCTCATGGGAAAGTTTTAGGGCGGAGAAAAATCAATGTCCATCCGCGTTCCATTCAGATTAGTCTCGCCACTGACGAGAAGGCAGAAAATGGCACATCAACGACCGCGATGAAAAAACCACTCATCCTGATTTCAATCGCGCTCCTCGGGATCGGCAGCGGGCCTGCATGCTGCCAGGAAAACGGCATGATCCCGAAGGAAGAAAAAATTGTCGTCCCGCCCTTTGCCACAGCGTCTCCGGAACAAGAAGTTGAAATCCGGAGACTGATCGAGGATTTTGTAATCACCGAAAAAGAAAATCAGGCCAGGGCCGCGGAACAAGATCGTTATGAAAAAGCGGAGGCCCACGCGACGAAGGAAGCCCAAAAGGAAGCCGGGTCAGATCCCGATCCGTTCTCAGGCACGATCATGCCACGCAGCTTATACGAAACTCCTCCAGAGGCTTTAAAGGAATTGCGAGGTTATGCAAAGGTCCGGACGGACGCATTCAAACGACTCATCGCGTTCAATGAACTCGCATTTCCCATCCTTGCTTCCCACCTTGATGACGAACGGCCGTCACGGATGCATTGGAATCACACTTTTGCGAGGACGGTGGGAGCCCTCTGCTATCGCGTGATCCACGATCAATTGACAGAGTTTCCCGAAGACTATTCCCAATACGGACTGCGACGCACCGGCCGCGATGGGAAAGGGCATCAGAAACCCTACTGGGGGAGCGCTCCCTACGATGAATCCGGCGGCTTGGGAAAATGGCTCGAGCAGAACCAGAACCTCAGCTACCCGGAGAAGCGCATCAAATGCCTCAACTGGCTGTTGGACGGGGAGAAGAAAATCGGCGTGATCGATCCGGAGGGCTACTACGAGAACATCCTGCCACTCGAACTTGCGATCCTGGAATTGAAAGCCAGCACCGGTCAGGATGTCGCGAACGATTTGGCCCGCGTGCGCAAACTGGCGAAAATGAGACCCGCCAATCAGGTTCCCAAGGAATTGCTGCCTGACGGTCCCCTACCGGAGATCGAGGCAAAGCATGCTCTCCAGGAAACGTCCGCCACGCTCAAGTCCTGCCCCGATGGCCACACCACTCTGAGGGACATTCCCATTCTTTACGGCTCCTTCCCCATCCAGACCAAGGATCCGGCGGATTGGAATGACGAAGACAAGGCACTTGCCGCACGTCGGGATGCCAAAGAGGTAATCCTCGGAGGAGAGCTCGATTCCGCAGAAGATCCCCGTTTCCAGACCTGCTGCCTGTCCTGCGGCTACCGTTACGAAATGCTGGCGGTTCCCGATCTCGGAGCAAACTGGATCAAAAACGGGCAGCGGTTCGCGGACTTCACCATCGTCTTTTCCGAAGCCGCCCGGTCGCTGCCGTTTGCCGAAATGGCGGGTACCGATTTCTCTGTCGCCGTGAGCAAGGAGAGAGTCGTAGCTTCCGAGACGATCGAGATCACCGTCCCCGCCAACAAGAAGGACGAGTTTGTCGCGAAGATTGAAAAATGGATCGATGAAAATCACTTCAAGCGCTCCTTGCTCCACATCGAAACCCCGCCATTTCCCCGGCTGGACGAACAACCCGTGGAGGATGACAAAGCGCGGTTTTACGTCGACGTTCATACGGATTCCGGAAAAGGAACGACACGCTTCGGCTTTTATCTGGAGAGAAGCGGCTATTGAACTTCCGGATATGGGCCGGCTCCGGCCGGAACCATCCGCCGTTGAAAAAATCAATGTCCATCCGCGTTCATCCGTGTTTCATCCGTGGCGTTCATGAAACTCGCGAAGCTTGGCGACGGCCCTGAAATTTTCCACACGATCCAAGGCGAAGGCGTGAGCGTCGGCGCGCCTGCCGTGTTCATCCGGGCGTCACGCTGCAACCTCCATTGCGTCTGGTGCGATACGGACCACACATGGAACTTCGAGGGCACACCGTGGCCACATGAGAAGGACTCGGTCCCCGGATACGCAAAGCATCGTAAGACGGAAGTGACTTGGGAGATCGATCCCGCAGAAGCGGCGGAACGGGTGCTGGCGTTCGGTTGCGGGCGGACGGTCATCACGGGCGGGGAGCCTTTGCTGCAAGAAATGGCTTTTCTCGAAATGATCGGGCACATCCGAGAACAGCAGCCGGAGCATCAATTCGAGGTGGAAACCAACGGCACCCGCATCCCCTCGCCCGCTTTCCACGAGGCGGTGAACCAGTTCAACGTTTCTCCGAAATTGGCCAACGCGGGAATGTCGGAATCGCTGCGGCTCAATGCCGTTGCCTTAGGATTTTTTGCGGGCTCGCCAAAAGCATGGTTCAAATTCGTGGTGGCCGAGCCGGCGGATTTGGAGGAAATCGAAGCTCTGCTGGGAGCTCACGCGCTCCCCCGCCAACGCGTTTTGTTGATGCCGGAAGGCCGGACCTGCGCGGATCTGGATCGCCACGCCGTCTGGCTTGCGGAAATTTGCCGCGACCGGGGTTTCCGGTTTTGCGACCGGCTCCACATCCGGCTTTGGGGCGACAAACGCGGGGTGTGAAATCTCCAACCTTAATTTCCGATGAAGAATCGCAACTTTCGGATCGGCATTGGGTTTCCACCGGCGTAAAACTTCGCACCGTTATGAATCGCAACTCACCGCCACCCGACGACTCATGGGAATCCGACGCCGTCTGGCAATTGCTCGACCAAGCTCCCCCGAAATCCGCTGGCAGTCGGTTTGCCGATGACACGGTCCGCGCGGCACGCCTCTCGGAAGAAGCCAAACCTTGGTGGAGCCGGTTGTTCTCCCCTGCCCCGTTGGCTGGCTTCGCCGCCGCGACCGCCACGTTGACGTTCGCCGTGATTTCTCTCGTCGGACCAACCTTGCCGTCCGGCTCGCAAACCGCCGTCATCGATTCGCAACAAGCCGTCGCCATCCAGGACATCGCGGAGACCGAAACGCTGATCGCCGCCGTGGACCAGCTCGATGACTTCAGCGACAACGAACTGGTCAGCCTGATCGGATTCTAACCGCTTCCCCATCGCTCCCGGTCACGCCAGCTTCGCCCGGTGAAGCAAGGGCTGATATTCGATCTCGACGGGACATTGGTGGATTCGCTGCGGGGCATCGCGGCGTCGTTGAACCAGGCGCTGGCCGCGTCGGACCTGCCAATCCATCCGGACTCGGTCGTTAGAGGATTCATCGGCAATGGCTCGCGCATCCTGATCGAGCGGGCCGCGCGGGCGGATGCGGATGAAGAACTTCTCCACACCGTCGAGCAGGCGTTCAAGACCGACTACGATGTCACTTGGCAAAACGGCACGTTGATCTATCCGGGAATCACCGAACTGTTGGAATCCCTGCAAGCCCGCGGCTATCCGCTCGCCGTGCTTTCCAACAAGCCGCATCCGTTCACGGAAACCATCGTCTCGCGGATGTTTCCAACCATCCGCTTCGCAACGGTGTTAGGCCAGCGTGCGGGAATCCCCCACAAACCCGACCCCGCCGGGGCGCTTGAGATTTCCCACACTCTCCACCTGCGCCCGGACAACTGCATCGTCATCGGTGATTCCACCATGGATCTTGAAACCGCCGGCAACGCCGGGATGCGGGCAATCGCCGTCACTTGGGGCTTCCATGATCGGGACCGGCTCGTCGCTGCCGGTCCCGAGTGGATCGCCGACGATCCCGCGGCGTTGTTAGCTATCTTGGCTTAACGCCGGTTCAGTTCGTCCACCTGCGCGTTGAGCGTGCAGAAGTCATAGAGCCAGCCGACAAGAAACAGGCCGCCGGTTAGTAGCCAGATCAGGCCGGTGCCGATTTTCCCCATGTAGAAGCGGTGGATTCCGAACACCCCGAGAAAGGTCTGAAGGATCCACGCGACCGAATAGTCGTATTGACCCGCGGCAAAACGGGCATCCGCCTGCCGGTCCATCCCGGGAATCAGGAACACGTCGATGAGCCAACCCACACCCAGCAGCCCGGCGGTGAAAAACCAGATCGTCCCGCTGATAGGTTTGCCGAAGTAAAACCGGTGGGCGCCTGTGAATCCGATGATCCACAAGAGGTAGCCGATGGTCTTGCTGTGCGTCTTCATTTCATTCATGTGCAAGCGATGCACCAAAATGAACAATCGCGCCATGAGAATTCATGGCGTGATTTGGAAACCGCGACTCAGGCGAGCTTTGCAACCAAACTGGCGGCGAGCACCTTGACCGCCGCTTGCAGAGCCGGATCAATTAGATTTCCGGCTGCATCGAATGCTTCGTAGGCCTTGGGAACCGTGACCTGATCCGGCAGCACGGTGACATTGATATTTTCCAACAACGGCCTGAGTTGGGCCAGACTGCGCGCGCCACCGTAGCCGCCCGGCGAAGCGGAAAGGATCGCGGCGGTTTTGCCCTTGTAGGCTAACAGAGGTGGCTCATCCTCGGAATCGGCCCGGGAAACCCAGTCGATCGCGTTCTTCAACGCGCCGGTGACGCCACTGTTGTATTCCGGCGAGGCGATGATGAAACCCTCCGCATTCAGGAACAACTCTTTAAGCTTTTTCGCGGCTTCGGATTTTCCTTCGGCCTCTTCGAGGTCTTCGTCGAACAACGGCAGTCGGAAATCACGGAGCGAGATCAAGGTGACATCACCTCCCGCCTCGCGCGCACCGGCGGCGGCGATGGTGGCGAGTTTCTGATTGTAGGATTCGGCGCGGAGGCTGCCGCCGAAGACGAGGATGCGTGGCTGGCTCATGTTTGTTAGACGGATGTAGTTTCGAGGAATGGATAGTCGGTGTAGCCGACCGGACCGTCACCATAGAAGGTGGACGGCTCGGGAGGATTGAGTGGCGCTCCGCTGCGGAAGCGTTCGACCAAGTCGGGATTGGCGATGGCCGATTTTCCGAAGGCCACGGCGTCGGCGGAGCCGGAGCGGATCGCTTCCCGCGCGGCATCGGCCGTGAAGCTTTCGTTGGCGATATAAACTCCGCCAAAGGATTGCTTGAGCGATGGACCGAGCGCCGGCTTGTCATAGGATTCACGGGCGCAGAGGAAGGCGATTCCGCGTTTCCCGAGTTCTCGGGCGGCGTAATGAAACACCGAGGAAATGTCCGAATCTCCCATGCCGTGGGCATCCCCGCGGGGGGCGAGGTGAACGCCCACCCGATCCGCGCCCCAGACGGAGATGACGGCATCGGTGACTTCCAACAGGAAGCGCGCGCGGTTTTCGATCGAGCCACCATATTCGTCGGTGCGCTTGTTGGACGAGTCCTGGAGGAACTGATCGATCAGGTAACCGTTAGCTCCGTGGATCTCGACCCCGTCGAATCCGGCTGCCTTCGCATTGCGCGCCGCGCGACGGTAGTCCGCGACGATCCCGGGAATCTCCAGGATGCCCAGGGCCCGCGGAGTGACGAAGTCTTTCAGCGGCCGTATGAGGCTAACATGCCCGGCGGGTGCGATGGCGCTGGGTGCCACGGGAAGTCCGCCGTCCAGATAGACCGGATCGGACACCCGACCGACGTGCCAGAGCTGAAGCAGGATCTGTCCGCCGGCCTGGTGCACGGCGTTAGTGACGAGCTTCCATCCTTCCACTTGCTCGGCGGACCAGATGCCCGGGGTGTTCGGATAGCCGACGCCCTGCGGCGAGATCGAGGTAGCCTCGGTTAGAATCATGCCGAACGAGCTGCGCTGGACATAATACTCGGCCATCATCGCGTTGGGCACGCGGCCGGCCGAGGCCCGGCAGCGGGTGAGCGGCGCCATGACCATCCGGTTCGGAAAGGTGAAGGCCCCGGCCCGGAGCGGTTTGAAAAGTGGATCTGACATGCGATTCTTAGTTAGAGCTTCAGGCTTCAGGCTTGGCCTCGAGTTTGAGTTCGATGACCACTTCGTCACGGATGATGTCGTCGGTCTTTCCAGCATAAACGATGCCGAAATCCTTGCGGTTGATGTCGAACTTGGCGTCGATCTTCACGCTGTCGCCGCTCTGGCTAACCGTTGCGGGGAAGCTGATGTTCTTGGTCTGGCCGTGGAGCGTGAAATTTCCAGAAACCGTGTAGGCGGTGTCCGACTGCTTCTTGAGTCCGGTGATGTCGAAGGTGGACTGAGGAAATTTTTCCACGTCGAAGAAGTCCCCACTCTTCAAATGGATAGTGAGTTTCTCGGCGTCCGTGAACGTGGATTTCATGTCGATGACGACCTTGTGATCATTGCCGACCGGCGCTCCGTCCTTGACGGTAAAGTGGCCGGTGAATGTCTTAAAGCCCCCGCTGTGACTGCCGGTGACTTTCGAGCCGACGAAATTCACCTGCGAGGCCGGGGTGAAAACATACTTGATGCCGGCTTGGGCGGGAGTCGCGGACTTGTCGACGGCCGCGGAAACTTTGGCGTCGGTGGTCTTGTCGGCGGGGTTCTCGCACGAGACGAAAACGAGCGGGGCGGCGATGGCGAGTGCGAGGTATTTGTTTTTCATGATGTTGATTTGTTCGATGGTTGGAGAAGTTACGCGGATTTACTTGAGGTCAAAGAGAATCGCCTCCGAGGCATCGGCGGTGGCGGTGATTTCGATTGTCCCGGGCTCTTCGAGAGAAACCGCGTCACCGGCAACGAGGTCGATCCCGTTGACGTTGATAGATCCCTTGGCGACGTGGAGCCAGAGTCCGCGGTTGGCTAGCAGTTCGTGCCCGGTCCTGGTTCCAGGGCGGAGTTTTAGCAGATAGATCGAGGCATCCTGGGCAATGCTGGCGGAACCGTCGCGTCCGTCTTGGGAAATGACCAGCGTTTTGACGTCATTCTCATTCCCCGCAGCGGGCGTCCACTCGGTGTAGGCCGGATTCAAGCCGCGTGTGTCGGGCGTGATCCAGATCTGCAACAGATGCGCCGGCTCGGTGGACGATGGATTGAACTCGGAGTGCTGCACACCCGTGCCCGCCCGCATCATTTGAATTTCGCCGGGTTTGAGCACGCGGCTGTTTCCCATCGAATCCTTGTGGGCGAGGTTGCCAGCTAGCAGATAGGAAAAAATTTCCATGTCACGGTGGGGATGGTTAGGGAATCCGCCGCCCGCCGCGATCCGGTCGTCGTTGATCACCCGCAACGAACGGAAACCCATGTGCGCGGGGTCGTAGTAGTCGGCGAAGGAAAACGTGTGCCAGCTATCCAGCCAGCCGTGGCTCGCGTGGCCACGCTCACCGGCGCGGCGGACATTCAGTTTGAGGTTCGTGGTCATGCCGCCATCATAGTGAAAATCCCCGATCCGCATAATGCCATCCCGGCAGCCTCAGAATGCGGATTTCGTATGCCTCGCAAAACGCGGCCCCGCTCCGCACGCTACTTGGCGGACGTTTTGGACACCAGCACGAGACGGAAGCCGGTGGTGTTATCGAGAAACTCGGGATCGTTGAGCAGTCGTCGCGTCGAGTTGAGATCCCTTTCAGTCGCACTGCCGAACGCTCCGCCCCTGCGGACACTTTTCTCCCTTGTGTCACAAAACTCCCAGACATTTCCTCCCAGATCGAACAGCCCGAATGAATTCGCCGCGTAGATCCCCACCGGCGCCGTTTCGGGGAAGTCATCGCGATAGCCCGCCAGAATCGTCTGGCCGTTCCAGACTTCGTGCCCGGCAGCCTCCTCGCCACTGAAGTTCCCGGTTCCCGCGACAGGAGGCCACCGCGATCCCCATGGAAACTCCTTGGCGATTGTCAGGTCTTTCTCGCCCGGCGATTTGCCCTCGATTTCCTGTTCTCCGATGCCAGCCGCGCAACTCCATTCGTGGTCGGTCGGCAGGCGATAGCTGTCGTTGGAGCGGAGCCATCCCGCCTTGCGCTCCCGCTCGGTGAGCCACGCGGCAAATGCCTGCACATCGGCCTGCCCGATATTCACCGCGGGGTGCGTGGGGTCCTGCGGGAATCCCGGCTTGGTCCACCGGCGCTTCGTTTCGGTGGCGAAAACCTCGTAATCCTGAACCTGCGTCTCGAAAATGCTGAAAAGCACCCGCTGCCCACCGCTTGCCCCGCCGCTCATCCGCACCGGCACGAACTTCATCCCGAGCGAGTTCACGAAGGGACGCTCCTTGGTCGCCGCGGTGAAGGTGTTCCCAATGATGGCGCAGGGCGATCTCAGCCATGCGGCGCCAAGTCGCTCACGTTTCGCTTTGATTTCGGCGGCCTCGTCGAGGCGCTGGCGCTGGGTGATGCCTAACAGGTATTTTGCAAGGATCGCGTCGTAGCGGCCATAGACAACTTTCGCCGCGGCCATTCGGTCGGCGTAGAGCGGGGCGAAGGCTTTGCGATAGGTTGCGCGCAGGGTTTTGAGCGTCGCCGCGGTGGTGGCGTCATCCTCGACCGGCACTTCTCCACCCGATGAGAGCCGATTGATCTCGGCGCGCAAAGCCGTGACGTCGTCGAGACGCCCGCTGCGGGTGGCTGCCTCGACCTGGAGGTCGAGCGCGGCGAGATACTTTTTTTTCAAACTGCCCGCCCCACTTTCGAACGGCGTGCCGACCTCATTGGCAAACGTGGCCTGCCACTGCAGGTCCTGCTCCGCCAGCCACCTGCCGGTCGCACTCTGGGACTTGGGGGAACCGCCGGACGAGGTCGTGTCAACCGATGGCTGGGATGTCCCGGCTGATTTTTGTTGAGCATGGGATTTCCAAAATTCCGACGCGGGAGTGGCGCTGCCCTTTCCGAGTTCTCCGCTCCACGTGTAGCCGATGTATTTCAGGTTTGTCAGCTTGCGGAGCAGCTCGAGGTTTTTCGGATTCTCCGGCAGGAGGACGTCCTCCAGCGTGGTCATTCCGGCGAGTGGAGCGAGGTCGATCTCCTGGCTATTCCGGTCCAGACAGAGGGTGCGTAATTTCATGTCGCGCAAGGCGGAGAGATCGGTGACGCGGGTGTTCGCGAGACCCAGATTGAGAAGCGGCAAATCCTTGAGGGGAGAAAGGTCACTGACCGGCGTGTTAACCAGATAGAGCCCGTGCAACGACAGGCCACGCAAGGGGCCGAGGTCCGTGATCGGCGTTCCTCTCGCGTTCAACTCGCTCACGGGCAGTCCCACGAGCGGCGTAAGGTCGTCGATATTTCTTTCGTTGAGGTCAACCGCAAGGGTGCCCTCCGGAGTGACCGAAATTTTGGCCTCCTCCCAGCCTTTGGTGGCCATGAGACGTTTGATGGAGTCTTCCACCGTCTGTTGCGGAACTGGTTCCGCCGGCTTGGACATTGCACTCGATGAAGGTTGTGGCTCTGGTGGAGCGGACTCACGCGAATCGGACGTCGCCAGTGGTTTTGCAGTCAGTTTCGCATCCGTTGCCCAAGGCTTGGCCAGGAAAATCGCTGCTAGAGCCACCACTGCGACGACGGCAGCGATGGTCACTCCGTGCGACTTCTTCGGTTTCGCGTGATGGGTCGCCATGTGATGGGCTCTCACTTGGACATGCAGCGGCACGGCCTCGGGTTCTGGCGCGGGGAAACGCGCGGACTCCACGGCGGCTTCCATTTCCTCCGTGCTTTGGTAGCGGCGGTCAGGTGCCTGCTGCATCGCCTTGAGCACGATCTGGTCGATCCGCACGTCGCAACCAATCCGCTGTGAGGGCGGCGTAAATGCACCCTGCGGAGTTTCGCCGCAGAGCATTTCGTAGAGCATCACGCCGAGGCTGTAAATGTCGGCGCGGTGATCGACGTTCATGTCGAGCATCTGCTCCGGAGCCATATAACCGGGCGTGCCCATGACCGTGCCGGTCATGGTGTAGCCACTCGCCTCCGCGTTCCGCTCGATGAGTCGGGCAAGGCCGAAATCGGCGACCTTGGCGTGACTGTCCATGTCGATCATCACATTGGCGGGCTTGATGTCGCGGTGGACCACGCCTTTGCCATGCGCGTAGGCCAGCGCCGCGCAGATTTGCCCGGCGAGCGAGAGCGCCTGTTCCGGGTTGAGACCGACCTGGCGGATGACCTCGGCGAGGTTCGCGCCTTCGACGAATTCCATGGCGAAGTACAATTGCCCCTCACGGGTCTGCCCGAAGTCATGGATCGCGATGATGTGCGGGTGATTGAGCTTGGCCAGGGCGCGCGCCTCGCGGCGAAAACGATTGGCGAAGTTGTCATCCACACTGACCTCCAAAGGCAGGAGCTTGAGCGCGACGGGCCGGTCGAGAGTGATCTGCCGCGCCTTGTAAACCGCGCCCATGCCGCCGCGGCCAAGGATCGCCAGGACTTCGTAGTTGGGAATAAGTGCGCCGACTTCCTCCGGTGTCGGCGGCACCCAGCCATGGCTGCCATCCGTGCCGGATTTTTTCCCGGAACCGCTGCCCACCCGCTCGCCGGCGTTCGGAATGGAAGCTGCCGTCGGCAAGGGTGGGGCAGAATCCTCAGGTGATATGTCATCCTCCTCTGCCATCGACTGGAGGAATAACAAAACAAACTGCCGCCTGTCACGCCCATTGCTCGATTCGAGCGTGTTCGCCTCTCACCGGGCGGTGCTGCTCTCATCCCGGATGATATAAAGTTTGCAAAAAATCGGACTACCGGCCGGTTGCACCCATGATAGTTCTTTGAGTGAGGGGCCGGGCTCGCGCGTTGCGTTCCACCCCGGAAGTTTCCAAAACCCTCCTATTAGATGAAAACCCCGCTTCCACTCCTAACGAAAGGCATCCTCCTGTTTCAAGCCATGCAAGCCTACGCCTTGCCGACTTACGATGGCTTTGCCTACACCGCCGGAAACAGTCTCGCGGGGAATGGAGGCTGGATCGCCGCTTCGGGTTCGGGAACGATCAAGGTCAACGCGACCAACCTTACCCAGGCCGGCCTGCAGTCATCTGTTGGAAATGATGTCGCGATCATTCCGGGCAGTAGCGCTGCCAGAACCTATATCGGGTTCACTTCACAGACCTCAGGTTCTGTTTGTTTCTCGTTTCTGTTCAGGATCAACTCGCCGCCCAGTGCGCAAAGGCTGGTCGGTTATGCTTCCGGCTCCACCTCCTCCAGCAGCTCGCCGCCTCTTGGCATTTTTGTAACGGCCGGCGGTCAGCTCGCGGTGGGAATCAGCACCGGTTCACCGCAATTCACCAGCACCCAGCTTGCGACCGGAGCGACCAATCTGATTGTCGTGAGTTATACTTTCGGCGGAACTGCCGACAGCGCCCAAGTGTGGATCAATCCGACGAGCTTGGGCGGCAACGCACCCGCACCGACCGCCAGCCTCAGTGGGACACACAACGCCGCTCTAGCCAATTTTCTCTGGAACACTCCCAGTGCCAGCTCCGGCGGCGGCAGCTACGAAGTTGATGAATTTCGCATTGGCGCGACCTACGCGGACGTGACTCCAGCCACCACTCCGGGGAGCGGCACCGGGGGCAGTAGCATTCTACGGGTAACCCAAATGGATCTGGCGGGCGCAACCTTCACGCTGACTGGAAAAGGCGGGCAAGCCAGCGGCTTCTTCGAAACGCTTGGCACCGGTGACTTGATGCGACCGCTTCCGGAATGGCAGCTCCACGGTGCGGGCACCTTCGATGCCGGTGGCAACTTCACCACCACGGTTCCCGTTACGCCAGGAGTTGGATCGAGGTTCTTTGTGGTCGGGCCCGCGGGGGTACCCGCCATTGCCACACAACCTCAAAGCCAGCCGACGGCGGCCGGCCAGAATGTGACTCTAACGGTCCAAGCTGGTGGCAGTCAGAGCTTGAGTTATCAATGGTATAAAAACTCCCAACTCATCGAGGGAGCGACGAATCCCACCTTTTCCATCATA
>JAZKGW010000022.1:39343-70609 GCA_040385685.1 Verrucomicrobiota bacterium
AACACATAGAGAAACACAACACCTACTGCGATTCGGCCTTGCACCTTGCCAGACACCCAAGGCAGGACCAGGAGCAGTACAAAACCCGCAATCGCACTGACCTTCAGGTCAAACCGAAAACCCTGTAACACCACCGCCACGATGTCTGAGGCCGAAGCCAGGTAGTCGGCAGGCCAAAAATAGGCCAGTTGCCCAAGCCGAATCAGCGAAAGAGCCACCACCAAAGGCAGCACCAGCCAGTCCGGGGATGCCGCCACCTACACGGTGAATGTTTCCAACAGCTTCGGTTCCGTATGGAGCACCCCGGCCGTCGTCACGTTGAACCAACCGCCAACGGACGGCGATCTCCATGTCTCACCGGCGGGCGATGATGCAAATCCCGGCACGCTCGATTCCCCCTTCAAGACTGTGCAGAAAGCGATCGCGGTCGCCGAACCCGGAGACACGATCTATCTGCGCGGAGGAATCTATCCGAATTCACAAACCATCACGATCGCCAACTCGGGCACTGCCGCCGCCCGCATCAAACTTTGGGCCTACCCCGGCGAAAAACCGGTTCTCGACTTTTCCACCCAGGCCTACGGATCTTCCAACCGGGGAGTCCTGCTGACGACGGGCGGCAATTACTGGGACTTCAAGGGGTTGGAAATCATGAAGGCCGGCGACAACGGCGTGAAGGTCGAAGGCAGCCATATCCGTTTCGAACAATGCGTCTTTCACGACAACGGCGACAGCGGACTACAGATCGGCTTCGCCCATGAAACGAGCAACCCGGGGGCCAACCTGGCCGCGTTCATCGAAGTCATCAACTGCGACTCCTACATGAACTACGATTCGGACAACCGCGGCAGCGACGCCGACGGATTCGCCGCAAAGCTGCACTGTGGCCAGGGCATTGTATTCATCGGCTGCCGCGCCTGGAAGAACTCGGATGACGGCTGGGACCTTTTTGAAACCGATGCCGCCGTCGTGATCCGCGACTGCTGGACATGGCATAGTGGCGACGGGTCGTTGTATCCGGGCACCGGTTCTTTCCAAGGCAACGGCAATGGCTTCAAGCTCGGCGGCAACGGCGCGGGCGGAAGTTCGAAGGGAACCCACCAACTGACTAACAGTGTTTCCTTCAACAACAAATACAAAGGCAACGCCCAGGGCATCACCAACAACAGTCACGGCGATGGATTGATCATTTCCAACTGCCTCTCGTTTTCGAATGGCACCAGCGCCTACAACTATTTCATGGAAGGCGGCGGCCAGCCGATGATCCTGAAAAACTGCGTCAGCTTCCCCCGAGCGGGCTCAGCCACCAACGTCAGCCTCGATTCCGAAGTCGGACACCAGAATAACAGTTGGAGCCTGCCTGTCTCTGCGAATGAAAACGATTATGTCGATCTGAGCGAAGTCGCCGCGGAAGCACCGCGCAAGGCGGATGGTAGTCTGCCGGACGGCTTTGCCCGGCTGGTCTCCGGCAGTGATCTAATCGACAAGGGCGTGGACGTAGGCGTGCCGTTCCATGGCAGTGCGCCCGATCTGGGGCCGTTCGAGTACTAAGCTGCGGAGTTGCGACATTTCTGTCGCAACATCATCGGAGGGGCAGGCGGCCATCGATAGTTCGGGGCACCCATCACCAAATTTTGACCGAACAAACCAGTGCCGGCTATTCCTCCAACAATGTTTCCGACGTAATCTGCAGCAGGACCCTGTCGCCAATATAAGCCCGGCCCTCCAGCACCACTTTGCGGATTCGCGGCACCAATTCGACGATCTTGACCTCGATGCGAACATCATCCCCTGGACGCGCCGGGGCCTTGAAGCGCACGTTCAGTGAACGTGCCAATGCGCCAGGCCCGGGCAACTCGGTCGCCAGCAGGGCCGAGAAAAAACCTACTAACAACACCCCGTGGGCGATGACGCCACCAAAACGAGGCTCTGCATAGGCAGGGTCGGTGTGCAACGGATTGTGGTCACCGGTGACGGCAGCGAAACCGGCAACCATTTCCTCGGTGATGTGAATTGTCTGGCTGGCCGTCTGGCCAAGGGCGAGTTCTGAAAATTTCATAAATAGGTATCTACGTTTGAATCAGCCAATCGTCAGCGCCAATTACCGGCGCGTGCTCTTGGTAAGGAACGAAGAGTAAGTCATGGGCGGGACCCGGAAAGGGAGTCAAAAAATCAGAAAAATCACCGGACCAATTGAAACGACTGCCGCCTCTCCAGAGAATTCCTCTAACCACAAGGGAACTGGCGGGGAAAGTGACGATTCAAGAGAGACCCGGAGAGGGACTTCTCCGAGCAAGGACAGCGGCAAAAACCGCAGCCGCAACCGCAGCCCCGCTCTTGACCGATGCAATCAGAAGCAGCCTAGCCACGGGTTGGACAGACCGTGCATTCGATTCCGTCGCCGTTCGATTCAGCGAGTTCAGGAATTCCTCGTAACGGACGAGCTCCATCCTCCCGTCAATGTGCTCGAAGATGGCGGTCAGGCTTTCCACCCAGTCGCCGGATTTGAGGCTATGGATTTCCCCGATCTGCTTGTCTTCCGGAGTGTGGATATGTCCGCAGACGATGCCATCCGGCAAGTTCACCTAGCAGTTCTCAACCTCAAAACGTAATCCACCAACGCCAGCACCTGCGCATCCGTGAGGACCTCATGCCCCGGCATATCCGTGCCTGGCAAACCGAACTTGATCACCCTGGCCACGCGCAGTTCCAATTCATCTCCCGCAGGAGTCCAGGAAAACGGTCCTGCCACCAGATCCGCGGGCTTTCTCGCCAGATCCAGCGAGACCGGACCATTTCCCAGTCCGTTCGGTCCATGACAAGCGGCACAGTTCTCGGCATAGAGTGCCTTACCGTCTTGTCCGTTAGACGAACCTTCGGGCTGCCACTTCAAAGCGGTTTCCACGACCTTCGCCATGCCGCCGATTCCGGATTGCGAAAGATAGCGCACGAGATCGTCGCCTTTTCCGCTTTCGAAAAGATGAGCATACGACGGCATCGCACTGCCAGGCGCGAAGGCTTGGGGATCGATGAAATGCAGCTTCAGCCATGTCTCCGAACGCCGTGCGCCGACATTCGACAGATCCGGTCCCTGACGGCGATTGCCAATGAGGACCGGTTTGCCCTTGAGCACCTCTTCCACGTTTTGAACCGGCCCCCAGTTTGCTTCATCGAGCGAGCCGGGGCGGACGTATTGCGAATGACAATGGATGCAGCCTTCCGCCAGATAGACCTGGCGCCCGCGTTTCACGGCATCTCCGATCGCGATGCGTCCCGTTTTGGGGAATGCCATCGCCACTCCGATCACCACCGCGACTGCGACGGCGGAACCCCAGCGTTTGAGATCGGATAGAATCATCACTGCGATGACGACCGCACCCGATCCAGCCACAAACTCCGCCGGAACCCGCTGCAAGGTCTGCGCCATGCCGATACCGTTCGCCGAGCCGAACCATCCCGCGATTGCAAACAACCACGCCGCCCTCCACGCCGCGCGACGCTTGTCATTCTCTCCGGAAAACCAGCCTGGCCACGCGACGAGCGCCGCCGAATACAGCGACACTCCCGCCGGATAGAGCCATCCCGCGAAATGACGCGTCGATTCCACATTCACTGCCAGAGCTGCCACCGCAAGGATGGCCCAGGCGGATGCCGGGAGTAGTCTCGCGCCGCCACGCGCCAGCCAAGCACCTGCGGCAATAGCGACTGATAGATGCACCGCCGCATTCCGCCATAACAATTCGTTGCCCCACGTGCCGGATTTCAAATCCTCCGCATGCTGGATGATAAAAAACGCCGCCGAATCCAGCCACACGAGGGCGGTGAACAACGCCAGCGTTCCCCACATCGGGAAAATTTTCCTCACCTCCACTGGACGCCATTCCGTCACCGATGGGACAACTAACAAACCCACGAAAGCGAATCCCGACCCGATCCACGCCTGCCCCGAAGGCGACTGCATGAAGACCGCGGGCAGATTGCAGCAGGCGTAGCCCAGTCCCGTCCCCAGCCCGATCCAGGCGACACCGCACCACGCAGGAGCGAGCGCAGAAAGACTCACCGTCGCCACGCCCAACGCGCAACCGGTCGCCACCGCGACGCCGACGGCGCCCGGCATCGCTTTCGCAAACGGAGCGAGCAATGAAGCCAGCGCCGCGACTCCTAATGCGATCCTCACCATCGCCGGACTCACTCCACGCCATGCGGCGAAAAAGCCACCCGCGATCCCAGCCACCGCCATCAAACCCAAAGCGACCTTCTCCTCTATCAAACTCGCCCCACCCGCTCGCAGCAGTTCGACAAATGAAAACTGCGCGAAGATCAGGAAATACCCATACACCGCCGCGACCACCACCGCCGCCCGCATTGCCCTGGCATTCATTTGGAAACCTCCTTCCACCAGCCACGCCGGAGAACCAGGATCTGCAACACTCCCACGATGGCATCGCAACCGCCGACGATGCCCCAATTCGCCGCGAGCGTGCCGTCAAGAATTCGGGCAGTTAGAAATACCGCCACCAGGATCCGAATCATCGCCGTGAACGCCCACACGGTCTCGCCACGCGAACGTTTGCCCAATGCCATCCCATAACTCAGCCCCACGCCCGCGATGAACACTCCCATCCAGCTCAGAAACACCAATGCATCCGGGGAAGGTGCTTCGATGCCCAACAGTTTCAATACAAGCTCCGGGACAAAGATCAGCAGCAGGCCGATCACGGCATCCATCGATCCCACGGCGACACTCCAGAATTTGAGAAATTTGATACGGTTCATGGGGTTTTCCATTGGTATAGCCATACAGCCGACACCGATAGCATCGCCGCGCCGCAAACGCCGCGCACCGCCAGTCCCCACTCGCGCCAGGCGGGGTTCATCAGCATCCACGAAGGCTCACCGCCTTCGTGCCACCCCATAGTTGCCAAGGTCACGAGCATCACCAGCACCGCTCCATGCCAGATGGAAACGGAGACGGTTCCTCCCATTCTCTTTCCGGTTATAAGAACCGCGAGCAGGGCGCAGAATGAGGTGGTGAATCCCGCCATCGCCAGATGGGAGTGCGCGACCAATCCCTGGGTGAACTTGATCCGGTCCAGGATCCAGGGGAAATACATCAGATAGCCCGTTAGGACGAGCGCCGCCCACCAGCCGAACATTGCCGTCCGCCAGGCACGCGAGCCGGCGGCCCATGAAAAGCCCGCCCAATCCCGCGCCAGCAGCCACGCCCATGGCGGCATGAGCAGCAGCGATACGTTCTGCCACCAGTCTAGATGCGTCCCGCCTATCGCCTCCGCCACGCCGAAAAAGATCCAACAGAAAATGAAATACCCCCACGTCCCCCACCCCGCCTTTCCGCTTCCATGGTCCGCCGCCACGCGCGGCAGCAACAGCATCAGCCCGACCACGATCAGCGACGATCCTAACAAACTCGATCCCGTCGGCCCGCCCGTCAACCGATCCACCGGCGGATAAGTCTTGGGCGATGCTGTCAGGATGATGGCACCCGGCACCAATGCCAGTCCCACCAAGCCGCAGAGAGAAACCTTTTGTTTCAACCGACTCCACCCGGCGGCGCGTTCCTTCCACGAAACCGTCAGGACCAGCCACAGGATCACCAGCGCGATGATGAACGCCCACAACGCGCCATCCTTCCAATCGAGGAAAATCTTCCCGCCGGTCACGCCATTCAACCAATGCAGCACGCCCATCGCCAGCGCCGCCGTCCACGCCCACACCGCCGCCGGAGCCCATGCGGCGGCCTTGCTCCGGCCGACCTCATACATTGAAAAAAGCCACGCCACCAGCGGCAGCGCGGTCCAGCCGTAGAGTTGCACGTTCAAATGCACCGGCACCCATCGGCCGTAAGTCCACTGCCCGAGTTGCAACTCCGGCTTCAGCAATAACAGCGCGAGATACAGTCCTACCGCATTCCCTAACACCAGCCAGCCCAGCGCGTGCTTCACCGCGGTGGAAACACCCTCGTCTTCCGGACCGGACGTGCTCGCGGACATCAGTTGGAAATGCTGTCGATCCTGCCATCGCGCATCTTCACCGTGCGGTCGCAGCGGCTGGCGAGCTCGGGATCGTGAGTGGCGAAAACCAACGTCCGCCCGCGGGCGCGGACCAGCTCGATCAGGAGTTCGAATACCTTTTCCCGGTTCTTCTCATCCAGCGCGCCGGTCGGTTCGTCGCAGAGCAGCAGCTCGGGATCGTTCATCAATGAGCGAACCAAGGCCCCGCGCTGGCGTTCGCCGCCGGAAAGCTCGCGGACGCGTTGGTTCAGCCGGTGATCGACGCCAGTGGCCACCGCGAGTTCGTGCAGACGGGCCATGCTGTTAGCGCGGTTTCCGCCGATGGCGATGACCGGCACCATGCAATTCTCCGCCAGCGTCAGATCGGGCATGAGATGATGAAACTGAAACACGTAACCGATGTGATGACGCAGCAGATCGACACGGGTGGATTCCTTTACCACATCGTATCCGGAAACCCGGACGTTGCCGCGATCCACCTCTTCCAGACCGGAAATGACGTTCAGCAACGTCGATTTCCCGCAGCCGGAAGTGCCGCACAGCGCGACGATCTCGCCCTTCGGCACGGTCAGCGCCACGCCTTTGAGCACCTCGATGCGTCCGCGATCAAAACTCTTCCAGACATCCTCTACCAATACTTGAGTGTTCATTGTTTCTCCTTTCGTTATTCAAATCTGAGTGCCTGCGCCGGTTTCAGGCGCGCGGCGTACCATGCCGGATACATCGCCCCGGCGATTGCGGTTAGAGCCGCCAGCGCCATCGCACCGGCAACTTCCTTCCAGCCGATGTTCGGCTCGATGTAGCCCTGCAGATCGGGGATCGCCTGCAGCACGCGCAGCCCGGCCGCGCTCAGTCCCCAACCGGCGACCGTTCCGATGGCGGACACCAGCAGCGACTCGCCGAAAATCATCAGCGCCACCTGCAACCGTGAGAATCCGCAGACCCGGGCGATGGCTATCTCCTTGATGCGCCCGAAGACTGATAGAATCATCGTGTTCGTCACGCTGAGTCCGCCTAGCAGGAACGCGCAACCACCGACCACCCAGGCCGTGGTTTTCATGATCTTGAACTGCGAGTAGCTGCGGCTGAATTCCTCGTTTTCCAACGCGGTGAGCTTTGCATGATTCTTCTCCATCCACGCCTTCACTTCGGATGACTCGTGGCCCGCCGCCAGTGCGACCGTCACGACGGAACAAACGCCTTCCTTGTGAAACGCCTTCTGACAGGCCGCCAACGGCATGAAGACGCCGCCGTTCTCAAATCCGTTCTCCAGCCGCACCACTCCGGCGACCTGATAGACTCCCTGGCCAAGCTCGATGGTGCCGCCGACCTTGCCGTTCAGGAAATCCGCCGCGCGTTCGCCGAGCACGACGCCCTCGCCATCATCGTGAAATGCATCGGCGTTTCCTTGCAGCCACTCGCCTTTGCGGAGCCGGCCGTCCGTCGCGCGGATGCCGAAGCAAGTGACCACCGGCCGGTTAGGCGCGGCGATGATTGAGAACAGCACCGGTTGCGCGTCCTTCACGAAAGGCTGTGCCTTGAGTTCTTCAACGACTTCGACGGGCACGTTGCTGAAGAAAAGGTCGGAAACGTTTTTCTCAAACACCACCATCTCCGCATCGCTGCGCAGGATGCGTTCGAACATCTTCACCGCGCCACCTAGCAAACCGACCACGCTAAGCATCGTCGCCACACCCAGCGCGATGCCGGTCGCGCCGATGGCCGTGCGCACGCGATGACGCCGCAGGTTGGTGAAAATCATTCTCCAAAGACTCATTCGGGTTTTCTGTAAAATCAGATCGCCGCTGAGATCAGCGAGGAGTCGGTGGCCGACACCGGCATCGGCACTTTCAACATTTCCAACACCATCCACCGCTCCGGCGGTCCCGGCAGCGCCGCCTGCACACGGTCGCCGGTATCGCTCAGCCGCCGGAACCGTCGCAAGGCGGCGGGCAGTCCCTCGGCGATGACGAAATTCGGCCGCCCGAGCGTTTCATCGCGCCCGGCGGTTTTTCCGAAATCACCGTCTTGGGAAAGCACGTCCTTCAAATCGTCCGCCGCCTGATAGGCGAGGCCGCGTAGCAGCGCCAGCCGGTCAAGCACTTGAATTTCGCGCTGGGTTCCGCGGCCAACGATGGCGGGAAGCACCACGGTCAGCCGCAGCAGGTCGCCGGTTTTTCTAGCAGCCACCTCGGAGACCTCGGCGGCGCTCTGCTCGCCGCGCCAGCCGCTCAGATCGTACGCCTGGCCGCCGATCACCCCGCCGAGGCCCAGCCTGCCGTCTATCCATTCGCCCGCCTCGGCGCGCCGCTGGGGGTTCGCCTGGCGGAGACCCTGCCAGATCATCGCGTAACCACGGTTGATCATCGCCAGCGCCGCCAGCATGGCGATCGCCTCGCCGTGGACCACGTGCACACAAGCCGCTCCGCGCCGGACACGGGCGTCGTCCATCGCCGGAAGATCATCGAAGACCAGCGACGCCGTATGAAGATATTCGATGCCGCAAGCCATCGCCCTCGCGGCCTGCTCGGGCACGCCCATCTCAATGCCTATCAGGTAGGCCAGCAGGGCTCGCACCATCGAGCCCGGCCGGGCGAGGATGTCGCACAGCGCAGCCGCCATCCGCGGCTCGACACGGTCCATGCGACCCATTCCATTCTTGAAACTGCCTTCCATCACGGAGCGCGCGCAGCCGGCGCGTCGGCGCCACCATAGTTGCGGAGTCATGATTCGATCGATTGGAAACTTACTTCACCTTGCCGACGACGTGGAAGCGCACGACCAGCTTCGGATCCACGGTCATTACGGCCATCGCGCGGATGATCGGCAGATTGAAATTCTGATAGTCCAGCGAGACCTTGCCATCGATGGTCACCCACTCGCCCTCGCGCTTCACGGTGTAGGGAAAGGAAACGCTCTTCGCCACGCCGTTGATGGCGAGCGTGCCCTCGGCTTTTCCACCGATGGCGGTTTCTTCCCAGGATTTCACGAAAGTGAAGGAACCCTTGGGTTTGCCTCCCCCGAGCCATTTGATCATTTCCTTGTCACGCTTGTCGTCACCGGTCTTGAGATCGCCGAATTCCCAGGTGAGATCCAACTTGGTTGGCTTGTTGGCGACCTCGGCACCGGCCGCCGCGATGGTGTATTTTTTCAGATCGCCGGTGAACTCGTGGCCGGTGGCCTTGGCATCGACCTGGATCCGGCTCCGATCCTTGTCCACATCGAATGTGGCGGCAGAGCTCATGGAATGTGCTAACAACATTCCACACAAGGTGAAGAGCAGGTGGTGTCTCGCGATCATGGGTTCCATTGTCATCGGGTCATGGCCGCACGCAACTATGCACTTGATAAGAAATTTCTTATCAACCCATGGCCAACTCGACACTTCCCAGAGCACCTTCCGGGGTGTCACCATGCCGTCCATGCGAATCCTTGTGGCCGAAGATGATGCCGGACTGCGCAAGCACCTGGTGGCGGCGCTTCGTGCTGCCGGGCATCAGGTGGATGCCGCGGCGGATGGCACCAGCGCGTTCGACCTCCTGGGCGGCAACGCTCACGACGCAGCGGTGATCGACATCACCATGCCGGGCATGGACGGGGTGACGGTCATCCGGAAATCCCGGGAAGGCGGCTGCCGTGCGACGCTGTTGCTTTCCACCGCCCGCGGCGAGCTTTCCGACAAGGTGGCTGGACTGGATGCCGGCGCGGATGACTATCTGGTGAAACCTTACTCCACAGAGGAACTGCTGGCCCGACTGCGCGCCGCCGAGCGCCGTGCAAGGCCAGAGAGTTCCAACTTTCTACACGTTGCGGACCTGGTCATCGACCTGCTGGCCCGCACCGCCCACCGTGGAGGGACACAGATCACCCTCACCAACCGTGAATTCGCCCTGCTAGAAACTCTCGCCACCGCCTCGCCCAGACCGGTCTCGAAGGCCACGCTCGTAGAGCGCGTGTGGGATCATTACTTCGACCCCGGTTCCAACGTGGTGAATGTCTATGTGAATTACCTCCGCAAGAAGATCGACCTGCCGGGTCTCAAGCCATTGATTCACACCCGGCGGGGCGTCGGATTCGCCCTCAGCGAACAAGGAGAGGATGCGACATGAGTTATCGTTTCCGCATTGCTGCCTGGGTGGTCCTTTCCTGCATGCTTCTCATAGGAGTCATGATGACCACCGCCTACTATCAGTTGGAAGAAGAGCTTCGCATGGGCCGAATGGACAGCAATCATCCCAAAATCCCGGGATGGGTGCTTCATAACAGCTACGCCGAAGCGGAGATCGAGGACATCCTCGGAGAGGTGATGCGCACCTGGGCCTGGACCTCCATTCCCATCATTTGTCTCTCGCTCGGGGCCGGGCTGCTGCTCGCCCGCCGCTCGTTGCGCCCGGTCCACGACATCAACCGGCAACTGGGCGAAATGCGGGCGGATTCCCTGCACGGTGGAATCAGGATTCCGGAGGCCGACCCCGTCATTGCCAATCTCGCCAACCATCTCAATGGACTGCTGGACCGTGCCGGAACCGCCTATCAGGAAATGGCGGAATTTTCCGCGCGGGTGGCCCACGAGCTGAGAACACCGCTGATGCTGCTGCGCATGCGGGTTGAAAACGCCCCTCAAGGCATTCCTCCCGATTTTCAGGAGGAACTGCAGGACGAGCTCGGCCGACTCTCCCGGTTCGTCGAGCGCTCGCTCCTCGCGGCCAAGGCCGAACAGGGGGCGCTGAAACCGGTGGTCACGCCGGTTTCCCTATCCGATCTCCTGCACGACGTCGCAGACGACTATCAGCTCCTGGCCCGGGAACAGGCGATTTCCATGACCTTACGACTGGAAGAGAATATTTGGGTCCGAGCCGACTCCGATCTTCTTCGCCAGGCGCTCCACGGGCTTCTGGAGAATGCCGTCCGCTATGGAAAATCGGAAATCCTGGTCCTGTGCTTTACGGAGGCAGGCGTCCCGATTGCAAGCATTCACAACGATTTCGATCCAGCGACCATGCCGCCTTCCGGTCTCGGATTGGGACTGCGCCTCGTCGGGGGTATCTGCAAGGCGTCCCTGTTCCCGCTGGAAATCAGCCAGACCGTAAACCATTTCACCGCCACCATTCGCTTCAACAACCGTCCTAACGATCCCACAACACCATGAAATCCCGATTCACCAAATCCGTGGTCACCACCTTGGCAGCCAGCTTTCTTGCCATCAGCTTCTCCCTATCCGCTCCTTACGAAAAAGGCCAGCAGGTAGAGCCATTCACCACCAAGGACCAGTATGAACAGGCGTTCACCTTCAAGCCCGCAGAGACGCACTATTTGTTAGTCAGCCATGACATGGAGACCGGCAAGAAGGCGAATGCCGCGCTCACCGCGCTGGGCAAGGATTACCTCGGTTCGAAGAAGGCGATTTACATGGCCAACATCTTCGGCATGCCCGGCGTCGGCCGGATGTTCGCGATACCGAAGATGAAAAAATACAACCACCGCATCATTCTGGCGGATGACGCGGCGCTCATCGCCCGGTTCCCCGCACAGGCGGGAAAGGTCACCGTGCTTGAGCTATCAGGCGGCAAGGTCCAATCCGTGACCTACTGGACGCCGGGCGCGGAGGGAGTGGAGGCCCGTCTAAAATGAGCGGACAGCACCCTCCAATGTCGCTCCAGCCGTATCGAGGATGGATCATCTTCGGCGGCTGCTGCCTGGCCTTCCTCGGCGCGGCGGTGAACGCCTCCTATCTTATCCATCTTGGAACGTCCGTCAGCCACCTGACCGGAGATATTTCCAAAGTCGCCGTGGACGCGGCCGACGGACATCACCGCCTGTCAGCGGCTGCGCTCAACCTCATCACGGCGGCGGCCGGCTTCGTGTTTGGAGCGGCGGTCGCCGGATTTTTCATCCATCATCCCGGCATCGAGTTTTCCCGACCTTACGGGCGTGCGATTGTTGCGATCGGCAGCCTGTTGGTCGCCGCCCATTTCACGTTTCTGACAGTTCCCGTGCTATCAATCTGCCTCGCCGGCATTGCCTGCGGATTTCAGAACGCCTTGGCCACCCACTACCGCGGAATGGTCCTCAGGACCACCCACGTCACCGGACTACTCACCGATCTGGGGACCAACCTGGGAATGAAGCTCCGGGGTCACCAGGTTGCGGGTTGGAAGTTGCTGGTTCCGACGTTGCTGGTTTTGAGTTTCTTCAGCGGAGCGCTCTTCGGTTCTTTCCTGGTCGTCGTCCTTGATTGGCCCGCCCTTCCGATCATCGCTTCTTTCTATCTGGTCGGAGGAACCGGCTGGTCGATCTACAAGCACCGCTATCTAACAATCTCCCATTGATTTCCGATCACGGAAACCTCGAACTCTCCCGAGGGAATCCCCTGCTCCAGCAGCGCCTTTTCCAACAGCAGCGGAGGCTCGCCCAGCGGCTCGTCCGTTAGCCTGAATGTCCCCCAGTGCATCGCCACCGCGCGGAGGCACCGGGTGTCTACAAACGCCTTCACCGCTTCTTCGGGATTCATGTGCATCGCCCGCATGATCCGCCGCGGAAGATAGGCGCCGATGGGGATCATTCCGAAGTCGATGGGACCATGGCGGCCGCCAATTTCGGCAAATGCCGGACAGTAGCCGCTGTCACCGGTATGCCAGAGTTTGCAGCCGGCTCCTACGATCAGGAATCCGCACCAGTGTCCGGCATTCCGGTCAAATGGCGACCTCGCCGTGAAATGCTGCGCCGGTGTGGCGGTGACCCGCACGCCCGGAGCGATTTCCACACTGTCGTGCCAGGCAAGTTCACCGGTATTGGCAAACCCCTTTTTTCGCAACCAAGCGGCATGACCTTCTGCGGTAATGATGCGGGCTCCCCGGCCGAGCTGGCGCAACGTCGGCAAATCGAGATGATCGTAGTGCCCATGTGTCAACAGGATCACGTCGATCCGTGGCAGGTCCGCAATACCACAAGGTGTCGCCACCTTTCGGCGAAGCGAAGGCAGCGGGAACGGGGCGCAAAACTTTGAAAACACCGGATCTATCAGCAGGGAAATCCCCCCACCCTGCAGCAGGAACGAAGCGTGCCCGAGCCAAGTCACCCGCCATCCGGCCGGGGGCGGCGACATGATGCTATCCGGCCTCACCGCCCGCCACCCGGCAGGTTCATCCGGTGCGTCAGGAAACTCCGCCTGCTCCTGACGGCCCCACCTCAATTTCCAACGCATTATATCCCCAATGCGGTGCGCGTCGTGAGGCCACGGATTACGGAAAAGGCTCAAACTCATGAGGACGGCGACCAAAGAAGACCCGATCCTCCACGAAGGGAAGAACAATGGAACATCCTCCGTGGCTGGCGTGCTTCCAGGCACCGCCGCCGCGGACATCCATCGCCCGCGCGTTGCGCATCTTTGCGGAAGTCTGGACGACGATAAGCGCGGGATTTGATAGGGGTGCTACCTTTTCAGTTAGACCTGGAACGGAACGTTCCTATCAAGGAATCAGAAGCGCTCAGGCACCAGTTGGGCGGGTTTCGTTATCGACTCGGTCGTCATTCGTTTCAGCGAGTTCAGAAACTTCTCATATTGCACCAGTTCCATCCGCCCGTCATTGTGCTCGATGATGGCGGTCAGGCTCTCCACCCAGTCACCGGAGTTGAGGTAATGAATCTCCCCGACCTGCTTGTCCTCCGGCGTGTGGATGTGGCCGCAGATGATGCCGTCACACTTCTTGTGGCGGGCGAGTTCCTGGAGCAACTCCTCATACTTGTCCACAAAGCTAACAGCAGACTTCACCTTGGCCTTCACCCGCTTGCTGAGAGAGAAATACTCCTTGCCGCGCCATGACCGCCAGAGGTTGTAGAAACGGTTCACCTTGAGCAGGAAATCGTAGCCCACCGCGCCGAGGGACGCGATCCACCGGTGATTCGTAGAGACGCTGTCGAAACCATCGCCATGGACGATGAGGTAACGCTTGCCCGCCTGCGTCGTGTGGATGTGCTCCTTGGTGAATTTGATTTTCCCGAAGGTCAGCGGGAGAAACCGTTCGAGGATCTCATCATGATTTCCCCTGAGATAGATCACCTCGGTGTCGTCCTTTTCCGTCATTTTAAGCACCTTGCGGATCACCCGGCTGTGGCGACCGCTCCATTTTCCACCGCGTTTGAGCGCCCAGCCGTCGATGATGTCGCCGTTGAGGACGAGCTTCTGGCAGCGGATGTGCTTGAGAAAATCCACCACTTCGTCCGCCTTGCTGTCGGGCGTGCCCAGATGAATGTCCGATAGAAATACGGTCCGGCAGGCAAACTTCGGACGCTTCTCGAGTTTCACCGGAGCAGAGGAAGGTTTAAGCCCAGCGATGGATTGCAGCCGGAACTCAAACTCCTCGATCACCTTGTCCCAACCGAGCGTTTCCGCGACCTCGCGGGCCGCTATGCGCAAGCGATGATGGGGCCGGATGGCAAGTGCATCGATCGCGTGCTTCAAGAATTCATCGGCATCCCCCTTCCCCGCCTTCAATCCGTTTTCGCCGGGCCGCACGTGGAGAGCCGCGGCGGCGTAATCATAACTCACCGTGGCCAGTCCGCTGGCCATCGACTCTAGCAGGACATTGCCAAAGGTCTCCGTCTCGCTGGGAAACAACAGCACGTCCGCGGAAGCATAGTGTTTTGCAAGATCCTCACCGAGCTGGACGCCGGCGAAATGTACCCACTTGGATTTCGCCGCCAGCTTCTGACGCAACGGGCCGTCGCCGACCACCACGCATTGCACGTCAGGCACCGCCTGACGCATGTGCTCGAAGGCCAACATCGCCAGCTCAAAGTTCTTCTCAGCCGCCACCCGGCCGACGATTACCGCAACCGGAGTGCCAGGTCGCGCGCCCCATTGTGCCCGGAGTTCCTCACAACGTTTTCCCGGAGCATATAACTCCGTGTCCACCCCCCGGCCAAGAACATGGACGTTGGTGATGCCCTCCGCCAACAATTTGCCCGCCACATCCTGCGAGGGCGTCAGCGTGCAGTCCGCGCGCTGGTGGAAGCGCTTCAGATAGGCCATCGCCACCGGCTTCAGCCCGCCCATCCGGTATTGCTCCATGTATTGATGGAAATTCGTGTGAAACCCGCTGGCCACCGCAATCCCCAACGCGTTGGCCGCCTTGAGCGCCGACATCCCTAACGGACTCTCGGTCGCCACGTAAATTGCATCCGGTCGTTTCTTGAGCCACCGGGCGCGCAGCATGAATGGCTCCGGCAATCCGACCCGCACTTCCCTGTAGCCGGGAAGCGGCACCGAGGAGGAACACGTCTCACCCGGCCCGGCAACTTCCCCGGTGTGGATGACATGCACCCGGTGGCCCCGCCGCTTCAATCCCTCGGTTAGACGACCCAGAGTCATGGCCACCCCGTTCACATCTGGGGCGAAGGTATCCGTTACGATGTCGATTCTCATGAATTGCCGTGGTGTTTGAAACCGCAGAGAAACTCAACATATCCGAACGATGCCGACGGTCCGGATCCAGTGACGGTTTCGTCACGGATAGATCACCTCTTGCAGATACAAACCGTCGGACGGCGCACACAACGGGGACTTACCACGGGGCAGTCCCGGCGGCTGGTCCAGTAGCGCCGCAAAGTCATCCAACCGGATTCGTCCTTGCGCGGCATGGACCGCGCCGCCAGTGAGCAGGCGGACCATTTTGTAGAGGAAGCCATCACCGTTATAGGTGATCTGGTAGCCGTCCTGCAGGGTTGTTAGCTCCACCGACTCGATCGTCCGGCACCAGTCGATGTCCGGCGTCTCGTTCCCGCGATAAGCGGCGAAGGCGTGGAAGTCATGGCGGCCGATAAAAAGCGCGAGCGCGTCCCACAGGACATCAGCGTCGAGCTGGCGCGGAAGGTGCCAGGCGAGGCCCGCCTTGAGCGGCGGCAGGATGGGATCGGTGCAGAGGTTGAAGTGATAGATTTTTCCGATCGCCGAAAATCGGCTGTGAAAATCCGGTGCGACTTCCTCGCAGGCCATGATCCGGATGGTGGCCGGCAGCTTGCAATTGAGCGCCGGAACCCAGTTGTAGGCGTTCATCGTCAATTCAGGCGGCTGATCGAAATGAGCGACCTGAGCCAGCGCATGCACGCCGGTATCCGTGCGGCCGGCACCGTGAAGTTTCACCGGTTGCTTCGCCACCTCTTCCAAAGCGCGCACGATGTGGTCCTGCACCGTGTTGCCGCAAGCTTGGGATTGCCAACCGTTGTAAGGACGACCGTCGTAAGCGATGGTGAGTTTGAGGCGCATGGATTGAAGTTAAGTAGTGATCACTCGGCACTTTCTCCCATCCACAGATTCAAAATCTCCACAGCGGCGGCTTGGTCGATGATGAACTTTTGCTTTTTCGCATTGCGGCCGGCTTCGCGAAGCTTGGCGGCGGCGGTGGAGGTTGTTAGAGTCTCATCGACGAAGACCAGCGGGATGTTGGGGAGGCGCTCGCGGAGTTTGGCGGCAAACGCGCGGACCTTGGCGGCGGAGCTTCCTTCGCTGCCATCCATACGGATCGGGAGACCGACGACGAGAGTGTTGATCTTGCGGATATCCGTTAGCCGGGCGATGCGCTCGATGGCGTCACCCTTGCTTTGGTCAATGGTTTCGACCGGATGGGCGAGGATCCCGAAGTCATCGGTCGCGGCGATGCCGATGCGGGCGTCGCCATGGTCGATGCCGAGAGCGGGATGGACAGCGGAGGGGTGGGAGTGAATGGCAGGAGGAAGAAATGAATGAATGAAAGCCGGGATGAATCCCGCGGTCCGGTTGGTCAGAGGAGCTCGACGGGAAGTATGTCTGAGAGCTTCTTGATGGAGTCGGCTTGCTGGCGGTTGGCGATGAGCAACGCGTCGGGAGTTTGGACAATGATTAGATCGTCCACGCCTAACAAAGCGATGCGGCTCCCGGGGCGGGCGTTGAAGATGATGTTGCTTCCCGAATCGAGTTCGGTGATCGGCTCGTTGGCGCGGTTATCATCGCCATAGCTTTCGAGATACTTGGCGATGGATAGCCAGGATCCGACGTCGTCCCAGTCGAAGGTGGCTTCGATGTTGAGAACGCGGTCGGCATTCTCCATCAGGGCATAGTCGATGGAGATCGGCTTGAGTTTGGGAAATTGGGTGGCAACGGTGGCAGGAAGGTCGGCGCAATTGCGAAGTTCGGTGACAAACTCGGCAAGCTCGGGGGCGTGAGTAACAAGCTGCTTGATCACGATCGGCAGCGACCAGACGAACATTCCCGCGTTCCAGGAGAAATTGCCTTGGGCGAGGAATTGGGCGGCGAGTTCCGGGTCGGGTTTTTCCCTGAATCGCTTCACTTCGACCGGTGGATGCTCGCAATGGAGACCGTCGATGAATGCGGGTTCGCCGCGCTCGATGTAGCCATAGGACGGGCAGGCCCAGGTCGGGCGGATGCCGATGGTGACGAGACCGTCGGAATGGTCCGCGGTGGCGAGGGCATCGCGCATGACCGACTGATAGGCGGCGGTGTCCTGGATGAGTTGATCGGATGGCAGGACCATCATCACCGCGTCCGGATTGCGGGCGGCGATGAGACCGATGCCGAGGGCAACGGCAGGCGCGGTGTCGCGTTTCGCTGGCTCAGCGAAGATATTTTCCGCGGGGAGCATGGTCGCGAGGGCGCGCACGGCGTCCACCTGCAGGTCGTTGGTAAGGATGAGGATATTCTCCATCGGGACCAGCCCGTCGAGGCGCTGGATGGTTTGTTCCAACAGGGTTCCGTTGCCAAAAAGGTCGAGCAATTGCTTGGGTTTGGAATTGCGGCTCAGCGGCCAGAACCGGGTGCCGGAGCCTCCGGCAAGAATCAGGGCATAGGTATTTTCAAGGGCTGGCATCGCGGGCGAGACTTGATCAATTCATCCGGATGGAAAAGCGGGAAACTTCACATTTTCGTTTTCCGGAGTTGTCGTTAGGACGGCAAACGCATAGATCTCGCTCATGGCAGATGAATATTACGAGACGACAAATCCGGCATGGATTGAAAACAGCGCGCTCACCGCACCGGCGCTGTTAGGCGCGGCCGCGGGCCTGCTGCTCGGCGATTTGATGCATCGGGGCGCACGTCGCGGGGTGGGTATCGGCCTCGGGGTTCTGGGCGTCGCGGCATTGCTGCCATTCGTCGTCGGCGGCGTCACCGGCCTGGTGACCGGCCCGCGGAGCAAATTCGGCGTCCGCCGGAATATCCAGCGGATCCGCGATGCGGGAATCGTGGCTCCGGCCTACGACGACGTGGAAGAGGAACTGCGCGAGCAAGGCTTGCTCTGAGCCCATGCGGGTGGCGGTGACAGGGACCCGCGGGCGCGTGGGAGCGGCCTTGGCCCGGCATTTCGCCTTGAGACACGAGGTCATACCCCTGCCCCGCCAGGTTTGCGATCTGGCGGATCCCGCATCCCTTGCAGCCGCCCTTGATCGGCTCCAATGCGATCTCCTGCTCAATCCGGCGGGGATCACCTCGCTTGAAGACTGCGAAGACGACCCGACATTGGCAATGCGGGTCAATGCCGAGGCACCCGGCGAAATCGCGGCGTGGGCCGCCTCACGCGGTGTGCCAGTTTTCCACTTCAGCACGGACTACGTATTCAGCGGGAAGACGGCGGGTCTCTGCCACGAGAACGATGTCTCCGGCCCGCTCAATGCCTATGGACGCAGCAAGCTCGCCGGTGAAAACGCGGTGCTCTCCTGGCCGGGAAATTGCGTGGTCCGCGTCTCCTGGGTGTTCGGACCCGACAAACCATCGTTCGTCGATGCCATCTACGACGCCGCTCTTGTTAGCCGCCCGCTCGCCGCCGTGGCCGATAAATTCTCGCTGCCTGCATACACACCGGATTTGTCGCAGTGGACGGAACGGTTGGTCGAGCTGAAGACCACTGGAATCATCCACGCCTGCAACTCCGGTGATCCCGTTAGCTGGCATGACATGGCGACCGCCGTCGTCGAGGAAATGGTCGCCTGTGGCACCATGTCCTCGATTCCCGCGATCCGACCGCAACGGCTCGACGAAATGACAGCGTTTCGCGCCACGCGGCCCCGATTCACCGCGATGGACACCCGCCGCCTAACCGAAATCCTCGGCCACCCGCCGCGGCCGTGGCGTGAGGCGCTGATAGAGCACGTGCGCTGGCGCGGCTCATTTCGTTAGAGGGAACAACACCCGCGCCGTGACCGGAAAATGGTCGGAGACCATCGGCTGATCCATTGAAACGATGTCAGCCTGCTCGATCCGCGCGCCGCGACTGACGAAGATGTGATCGACCTTGAGCTGGCCCTCGCGGCTATCCTTCCAGAAGTGCAACGTCCGGCGGTTCTTCTCGGCAGCGTGCAAGCCCTGATAGGTATCCAGCAAGCCATTGGCCCAAGCCTGTTCCGCGCCGCCAACGGAGACGAGAGTGCCTCGCAGATAGATCAACCCGGGGTTGGTCTCGATCGAGTTGAAATCCCCAATCAACGCCACCGGTTCGTCCGCGCGCTTTCGGCCGTCTATCCGCTGTGCCATCAACAACGCAGCTCGCTCCCGCGATGGCTGGTTCTTGTGATCCCAATGCGTGTTGAAAACATAGAACCCCCTCCCGGTCGCACGGTCTATCAGCCGCAGCCACGCCGCCACCCGCGGGATTTCATTGCCCCAGGTCCGCGAGCCGATTTGCTCCGGCGTGTCGGACAGCCAGAAGGTCCCGCAGTCCCCCGGATCGGGCCGGAACCGGTGCCGCTGATAGAAAATCCCGGAATACTCGCCGGCGCGCAGGCCATCGTCCCGGCCCACCCCGTAAAACTCGTAGTCCGGCAACGAAGCCCATAGATCGGCGGCTTGCCCGTGCAGCGCTTCCTGCACGCCGATGATGTCCGGCTGCTCCCTGCGGATCATCCGCACCGCACCGCTCAATCGCTGCGGCCACGAGCGCGATTCCCGATCTCCCGGATTTTCATAGCGGATGTTGAAACTCATCAGGTTCAACGCCAACGCTCCATCTTCCCTAACCGCCACCGCCTTGGGCGTTCCCAAATCGCGGTTACGCTGGCAGCCGGACACGCCGACAAGACATGCTAACAAACACAGCCATCGAAATCTGAATTCCATAAATCGCTCTTTCCATCCCAACAAAAAAGGCCGCGTCCATGATGGAAGCGGCCTTTCAGAGAGATGGTCGATCGGCTCAGTTGGCGGCGACCGCGGCCGGCGTGATGACATTCACGCGGCGGCCTTCCTTGTCGAAGAACACGCGGCCATCGACGAGTGCGAAGAGCGTGTGGTCCTTGCCGCAACCGACGCCCAAGCCCGGATGGACCTTGGTGCCGCGCTGGCGGATGATGATGTTTCCGGCAACGACAGCCTGGCTGCCGAATTTTTTCACGCCGAGGCGCTTGCTGCGGGAATCGCGACCGTTTTTGACGGAGCCTTGTCCTTTTTTATGGGCCATGGAAGTGGATGAGTGAGTGGTTGGGAATTAGCCGGCGATCGAGGTGATCTCGAGCGTCGTGAGGCTGCGGCGGAAGCCGATTTTCTTGTGAAAGCCCTTGCGGCGCTTGAACTTGAACGCGACGCCCTTGGGTCCGCGATACTGGTTGATGACCTTGGCAGTCACCGAAGCACCCTCAACGAGCGGAGCACCGATTTTCACGGAATCACCTTCGCCGACGAGCAAAACGTCAAACTTGATTTCTGAATCGACTTCAGCGTCGAGCTTCTCGACATCGAATTTGTCGCCTTCTTGAATGCGGTATTGTTTACCGCCGGTTTTGATCACTGCGTAGGCCATGGCCGTATGGGAATAAAAGTTAATCCACCCCTGTGGGCGGGCGGGGAGAACACCACGGAGCCCCCTACCGCGCAAGGTTTTTTTCGTGGGAATCCGGGATTTCGGAAAAATCACCGAATTCCCGCGGTTTCGGGGCGAATTCCCCGTGGAGCAGTCAGCCTCAAGGAAAAAATCAAGCTTCCCCCACAGTTGATTCTTTGGAAATGTGAACCATCTCCGCGATGAATCAGCTTGAGGAATTCCGCCGCGACCTTGAACGAACCGTCCGGGCCGAGGCGCGATATGGCTGGGAGAATGCCCGCAGCCGCTGGGAAAAACCGCTGACGGAGCGGATTGCTGCGGGTCGGGCGCTCGGCGGGTTGCGGATCTCCGAAACGGAAACCGTGCGACACCGGACGCTGGTGCATTTCCACCCTTCACAGGAGGACACTGCGCTTTTCCACGAGGAAGACCGGGTTAGAATGAGTCTGAACGATCCGGACGGACCGGATTTCATCGCAGCCACTTTTCTCGGGCTGACGGAAAAGGGCTTGAGCGTGGCGGTACCGCACGATGCCGAAATGCCGACTCGTGAAGGCTGGTCCCTCGACGAGGATCATTTCGATCTATCGGATTTCTATCTCCGGGCGCTGGACGAACTCGCAACCACTGCCCACGGCCGGGAAGTGGTGCTGCCGGCATTGCTGGGCGATGGGGGCGATGAGATCGATCTGGAGACTTACGACGGATTTGCCGATTCGCCCTCCGGCATGGACGATTCACAGACCGACGCGTTGGCGATGTGCCTTGCGGCGGAGCGTTACCATCTGGTGCAGGGACCACCGGGAACCGGGAAAACCCACGTGCTCGCCGGCTTGGTCAAAGCTTTGGTGGATCAGGGACAACGGGTCCTCATCACCGCATTCACCCACCGCGCCATCCATCACGCGCTGCGGAGATCAATGGCGCTGGTCGACTGTCCGGTCTTCAAGGTGTCCGATCCGTTTCCCAACGATACCGAGGGGATCGAGTTCAAGGGCAGTTTTGCCGATACCGGTTTGCTGGACCATCCCGGGCCCTATGTGATCGGGGCGACACCTTTTGCGTTGTTCTCGGGGCGGGCCAGCGAAGCGAGATTCGATGTGGCGGTCATCGACGAAACCAGCCAGATGCGGGTGGAAGCGGCGATCATGCCGATGTTGCGGTCGCAGCGATGGTTTTTCTTCGGCGACCAGCAGCAGCTCCCGCCCGTCGTGCAGCGACCCGTTCTGGATGCTGCCCGGGATTCAGTCTTCGCGCGGCTTTCGAAAAATGGCAGCCACACGATGCTCAAAACCACTTACCGGCTGAACGCTCCACTGACCTGCTGGCCGTCGGAGAATTTCTATCAGGGCAACTTGGTCGCCGCGCATCCGAATGCGGGCCATCGTTTCGTTTTGAAATCCCCGCCGGCGCGGCCGGAGCTACTGGGTCCCGAGCCTTCGATGGTTAGACTGGAAATCCCACATGTGGGAAACCGCGCGTATTCAGACGAAGAAGCGGATGAGGTCGCAGTGTTGATCGAGGAGATGTTGGATGGCGGCCTTTCCCCCAGGGAAATCGGCGTGGTCGTGCCATTCCGGGCGCAGGCGGCGCGGATTCGAAGCCTGCTGCGCTTCAAGCGTTTCGAGAAATGGCCGGACATCCGCAAACTCACGGTGGACACCGTCGAGCGTTTCCAAGGCCAGGAGCGCGAGGCGATGATCGTCTCTTTCGTGGTATCCGATGATGATTTCATGAACCGGCTGGGCACGTTTCTAACCTATCCGCAGCGATTGAACGTCGCCGTCACCCGGGCGCGGACCAAAGTGGTGCTGGTCCACTCGGAGCGACTCCGGAAATGGTTGGAAGCAAACGCCGCGCATGACGAACAGGCTGCGGTGGCGCTTTCATTGCTCGAAGCCGCCAACTGACATGGCGAAAATCATTCCAGCCAGACCACGCGGCCGGCCTAGCAAGGCCTTCGCCGCGTTTTTCAAGACCCTCAAGTCCTTGCCCGACGACTACACCGCGTGGCTTTCGTTGGAGAACAAATCCGGGAACCGCCCCCACGTCTTCCTCGTCTGGCGGGAGCGGCACGCGTTCATGATCCAGGTCGCGGAAACCAGCCAGCAACTCGCCGAATCCGCGCTGCAGGGGGATTTCTTCAAGCAGGACGAGTCGCTGGGACCGGAGGATCTCGGACGGATGGAAAGCGAATTGCTGGACGATTTCGTAAATCGCTCGATGAGTCTGCTAGGCCCGCTGACCGGCGAGCTTCCACTCAAGCGGCTGGTGATTTTCCCAAACGTGCGCGAAGGCACGGTGGACGAGGTGGTGATGCTGCGCAGCAGCGAAACAACCGTGGCCTATCTCGGCCTGCACCAGATGCCGGGCGCGCACTTCGCGCGGCGGCTGGAAGCACTGGCCGCAGCCGCGTTGCCCGAGCCCGGGCTTCACCATCTGCGGCGCGCCTTCACGCCTGAATCCGAAGTGCCCGGATCCTTCGTGGCGAGGACCCCGCTGGACCGCAACACCGCGCCCGGCCTTCCTCAGTGTTTTCTGGATTTCGATCAGGAGTGGTGCGTGAAGAACGATCTCGACCTGCTGTCGGCCCATGAGGAAATCGTGGCGGAAACACCCGCATCGGTACGCCTGGTCACGGGCGTCGCGGGCAGCGGAAAATCCCTGGTGCTGCTCTATCGCGCCCTTCTATCAGCCAAGCTTCATCCCGATGCGCGGGTGCTCGTACTCACCCATAACAAGCCACTCCGGTTTGAACTGGAACGCCGCACGAAGCGCCTCGCGAAACTGCCGAAGAACCTCTCGTGCACCACCTTCTTCCAATGGGCAGCGAAGTGCCTCGGCAAATGGGAAGAGCGGATGTGGTGGCCCTCGGACATTGAGCGGGCGGTCTCGCGTCTCAAGGAGTCCTTTCCCTCGCTCGAAAACCTCTCGACCGTTTTCCTAACCGACGAGATCGGCTGGATCAAGGATCACCGGCTGCTGGCGCGGGAACTCTATCAGAACGCCGACCGCGCGGGCCGCGGAACCTCGCTCCGGGGAAAACAACGGGAGGAAATGTGGAATCTGTTTCTCGCCTATCAGCACGACCAGAAGAACCAGCGCGCCACCGACTGGCACAACATCGCCCTGCGATTCCACGAGGCCGCGGTGATCGAAAAGAGCCTGCCGTCTCCCGGGTTCGACGCGATTTTCGTCGATGAGGCGCAGTTCTTCGCCAAGTCGTGGTTCGAGATCGTCGGTGCCGCGCTCAAACCCGGCGGCCACCTGTTTCTAGCAGCCGACCCGACCCAGGGATTTCTCCGCCGCAGGCAATCCTGGATCGCCGCAGGCATCGATGTCCGGGGCCGCACGACGAGACTCTCCCACGCCTATCGGAACACCCGCGCCATTCTCCAGTTCGCCCGGGAGTTTTACGAAAGCCGCCGGGATCCCGGAGAAAACGAAACCAACCTGAACGTGCCGGATGAATTCCTGTTAGCCTCCATTGCCGAGGAGGGTGAAACGCCGCTCGAAATCCACGTTCCCGGTCCGCAGGAAGAAATCGCCCGCGCGGCCAATGAAGCACTCGCCCTTCGCGAAGGTGGATTGCAGCCCGGCAAGCTTCTCATTCTCCACGCTAACAGCTCGCTGGAATCCCCGCTGCGCGCCGCCTTGGAACGGAAACTCGGCGTCGGCCAAGTCCACGACGCCAAATCCGGCCCCGTCCCGACCGAGGCCTTCTGCACGCTGACCACGCTCAACGCCGCGACCGGATTGGAAGCTCCGGTGGTGATCTTGTTAGGCATGGACCACCTCTTGGAAAGCGAGCAGGACTTGCGGCTGTCGGAAGGAGATCGCTCGGACCTCCGCCGCGACCATACGCGGATGCTCTATATGGGTTTCACCCGGGCCGGGCAAAGATTGGTGGTGCTGAGAAGCGGGAGGTGACTTTGACAGAGAATTCCAGCCCCCGATGCCAAATCAGGGCTTTTACCTGATTTTTGATTGCCCCCCTCACCCGACGTGGCGGCGCAGTTGCCGGAGCACCGCCCCTCCTTCCCGCGCCATCACGCCGAACTCGGGCGAAAGCCGCGGATCCCCTGCCACGCGATTCCAGAAATCTTCCGCCCATCCCGCGGCTTCCCTCCACGGCTCCGTCATCGCGGGCAGCGGCGGCGCCGGCGCGAATTGGCGTTCGATCAATTCCCCCTGACTGCCTGGCGCCCACAGCATCGGCAGCATGTCGTAGGCGGGCGTGACCCGGAATGGCAGCGTGTCATCGAGGAAAAATGCAAGATTGCCAAAGTGCATGTCTGTGTTTCCGATCAACTCCCCGAATGCTTGCAAACGCTGGATGGAGGCCAACGATCCGCTGTCGATCAACCCGCGCCGATGGAATTCCGCCGTCGCTTCGAGCCAATTCCGCGACAGGGCGCCGATCAATGACGACGCCATCGCTTCCAGCGAAACCACCCCGCGCCGCCCGCCCGGCCCGATCCGGTCGAACCGCGGAATTTCAAGAAAACGTCGGCCACCCGCATCGAGCAGACGCGCTCCGTGATTCGCCAAGCCCGCCTCCGCCAGAATCTGATGGGCATGAAATTCGCACAGCAACAGATCCGCCCAACGCCGACCGGTCGCCTGATCCATCGGCGCGGAGAACTTGACCAACACCGGTTGAAATCCACCGGCCTCGTCTCGCAATGTGGTGAGAAACTTCGGTTGCTCGCCACCCGCTGACGAGCCGGGCAGACTTCGCGCGATCTCCAGCGCCTGCTCCGGGTAGAACGACTCCCGATCCGCGTCGGAAATCCCATTCCCTCCCGGCAAATCGGCGGATCTCGCCAATGCCCGGCGCAGGCAGTCATCGCCGACCACCAAGTTCCCCGGCAAATCCTCGCCCACCGCCTGATGATAAACGAGCACGTCCTCGTCACTCCAGGACCTCGGATCCTCAGGAAGCTGCAAGGTTCTTGAAATCCGGCTGGCGATGGCCCGGCCGAGAAATCCTTGTGGTCGGGCATCGCTCAGAAAAAAGGGAAAACCGTTCCACAGTCCGTTCTCCGCCATGAAAAGCCCGGCCCACTCCGGCGGAATTCCCGCCCAGTTAACCCGCCACAAACGGTGGTGCAGCGCCCCCAACTCCGCCCACTCGCCAGCCCTGCCGTCCGTGTCCACACGATAAAGCGGCCAGCGGTTACCGATGTTTCGAATTTCCCGGCGCAGCAAGTAGCGCGTGCTCCGGGTCGCTCCGAGAGTCACCAATTCATCGCCTAAATCCGGCAGCGTGCGGGCAATGGTCGTGCGGTTCACCCGCAGCAAAGCCGCCAGTTCAGTCGCGGAAACAGGCCCACGCGCCCGGATCAACGGAGCGAGGTTTTCGCGGGTGATTTGTGAGGGCCGGGCCATTTGATGCACGAATTATGCATCAAATTAAATTACAATCAATCCCCAATTATTCCCAATAATACCTATAAATTTCTCCCTATCACTACTTATTAAAAGCTTGATTATGCATCGTAATAAAAATCAGTCCTTCCGCTTCAGCAGCGGGAACAACACCACGTCCCGGATCGTTGGCGCGCCGGTGAGCATCATGCAGAGTCGGTCCAGGCCGATGCCGATGCCGCCGGCGGGAGGCATGCCGCATTCGAGGGTTTCGATGAAATCGTAGTCCACCTTCTGCGTTTCGTCGCCGGACTGGTGTTCGAGGCGCTCGCGCTGAACGTCGGGGTCGTTGAGCTCGGAGTAACCGGGGGAAATTTCCTGGCCGTTGATGATGAGTTCGTAAACTTCCACCGTCTTGCCGCCCGGACTGACCTTGGCGAGCGGAACGAGTTCGCTGGAAACGCGGGTGACGAAGCACGGATCGAAGGTCTTTTCCTCCACCAGCTTTTCGAAAACCTGCTGGATGACTTCGTGGTCCTCCATGTTTTCCGAAATCTGGACGCCCTTTTCCTCGCAGCGGGCGCGGCGGCCCTCGGCGGTTAGATCGAAGAAGTCGGCACCGGCTGCCTGGCTGATGAGATCGTGGTAACCGGCGCGTTTCCACGGGCGGGCAAGGTTGATGGTGCGGGTGACATTGCCGTCCTCGTCCTTGTGGTCGATCTGGAGACCACCGCAAAATTTCTCCGCGAGGTGGCAGGTGAGTTCCTCGACGAGATCGGCCATTTCCTCGAAATCGGAGAACGCCCAGTAGGCCTCCAACATCGTGAACTCCGGATTGTGGCGGCGAGAAATGCCTTCGTTGCGGAAGCTGCGGTTGAGTTCGAAGATTTTGGTGAAACCGCCGACTAACAAGCGCTTGAGGAACAGTTCGGGCGCGATCCGCAAAGTCAGCGGCATGCCGAGCGCGTTGTGATAGGTCTCGAACGGCCGCGCGGCGGCGCCGCCGGCGATGTCCTGGAGCATCGGGGTTTCCACTTCGAGGAAGCCGCGGTCCTGGAGGAAGCGGCGGATCTCGGCAATCATCAGCGAGCGCTTCACGAAAATCGCGGCGCTGTCGGCATTGCCCATCAGGTCGAGATGGCGTTTGCGATATTTGATTTCGCGGTCGGCCACGCCGTGCCACTTGTCAGGCATCGGGCGGAGAGACTTGGAGAGGACGGTGAATTTCTCCATTTTCACGGTCGGCTCGCCGGTCTTGGTGAGGAACGTCTCGCCCTCGATGCCGATCCAGTCGCCGCGGTCGAGGCACTTCCATGCCGCCAACCCGGTTTCATCAAGCGCCTTAATGTTCATGTAGCCCTGGATGTTGCCCAAGACGTCGGAGAGTTGGAAAAAGCAGGATTTCCCCATGTCGCGCAGGGCGGTGATCCGGCCGGCGACTTTCACCTGCAAACCTTCGGCGAAATTCGCGCGCAAATCGGCCGGCGTGACCGACACTTGGAAGCGCGCGCCATACGGATCGATCCCGAGTTCACGAAGTTTCGCCAGCTTGTCGCGGCGGACGGCGATCAGTTCGGCTTCGGTGTTTTGCGGCTGCTGCGGGGTGACGGCTTCACTCATGTCGGGGACCGGAGTAGGTGGCCGCCGCGCGACCCGCAAGAGTCGAAACGGTATCGGAGTGAGAATTCTCATTTCGGGCGGAACTATTTTCCCACGCGCAACTCCGCGATTTCGACCCACAAAAGCAGACGGACGGCTTCCTCCGAATGGATTTCCGATTGGGATGACAGGAAGGAACCGAATGTTCTTGTGGAATAGGCGTCCTAATCTTCAGATGACTGAAGTTTCAACCTCTCCCAGTCTATCAAACATTAAAAAATTTCCAGATCAGTTCATATCCAATCAATCCGTCCTTCATTCCTCTTGATCAACGACTTACGAAGAGCTCTTCTAATCACGAATGAACGACGGAATTTTCTCCCCACTGGCTTCAGTCGAAGCGATCCGCCCGGTTTTCATGATCGTCATGGGGATCTTCCTGATGGTGATCGCTTGGCGACTTTCCCAGTGCACGCACGGTTGGACCGCGCGATTGATTATTTCCGGGGCGCTGCTTCTCGGGTTCGGCTATGCAGTGATGCTGCCGCTTTACGAAGCGGGCAGCATAGAACGCATTTCACCGCAGGGCCACTACCACGGCAGCGCCGCCACTGCCATCGCCTGGCATTCGGTCAAATTGGTCACGATGAACAGCGGATGGCTGCTCTTCGGACTCGGATTGGCGATGCACGCCAAGGTTTTCACCCCCACAACTCCACGTCGGCAACCCATCGCCTCCCCCATCACGTCCCATGAATCTGTTGCTTGAAATCGTTTTGAAAAACGGCCTGCTGTTTGACGCCTGCGGGGTCATCGGGCTTGGTCTGTTGGGTCTTGCCGCGGTCAAGCTCGCCCGCCGGTATCAATCCTGGGGCGGCACGATGATGGCCGTCGGGGCGATCTCATTGCTCGCCGCGCGCTTGTATTTGACGCTCTCGCCCCATTTCATCAACGACGACTTTTTGAGCGCCATCGGCCCGGTCGGGATCAGCCTGACCATCGCGTTGCCACCGCTTTTACTCACCATGGGCCTTGCCGGAATCGTGTGGGGCCTGTGGGGCCACGAGCGCTGGCTGAACGAGGAAACCCGCTGACCGCACGCCGCGCGGAAAATTTCCCATGGCCGGGAGGGGGCATCGGTGCTACCTCTGCCGCGGATGTTTGAAGTCAGAGAAAAGCCCGACATGATCGAGCGCGCCTTGCTGGTGCGCTTTTACTTTGATGCCCGCGAGGCAGAGGAATCGGAATCCCTGCTCGAGGAGCTCGGCGAATTGGTGAAAACCCTCGGCGTCGAAGTCGTCGAGTCGGTGCTGTGCCGCAGCCGCGAGAAGCACAAGAAATTCCTCTGCGGCACCGGCAAAGCCGCGGAAATGGTCGAGCTGGCCCGCGCCCACGAGTGCGATGTCATCGTAATCGACAACGGCCTCGCCCCCTCGCAACAGCGCGAGTGGGAACGTCTCGCCGACCTCTGCGTGATCGACCGCGAGGAAGTCATTCTCGATATTTTCGCCAAGCGTGCCCAAACCCGCGAAGCCCGTCTCCAAGTCGAACTCGCCCGCATGCAATACGCCCTTCCCCGCCTGGCGCGGATGTGGGGCCACCTTGACCGCGAATCCGCCGGCTCGGGTGGCGGCGCGGGTGGCGGCGCGTCCCGCGGCATGGGCGAGAAGCAGATCGAAGTGGACCGTCGGCTCGCCTATCAGATCATCGACCGCGCGAAGCGCGAAATTGAAATCGTCCGCAAGCAGCGGAAGACCCAGCGCAAGGAGCGCGAAAAGTTCGAGACACCTCACGCAGCGATCGTCGGCTACACCAACGCTGGCAAGTCCACCCTGCTCAATAAACTCAGCGGGGCCGACGTCATGGCGAAGGACATGCTCTTCGCCACCCTCGACACCACCACCCGCCGCATCGAGCTACCCGATGGCCAGCCGCTGCTGATCACCGACACTGTCGGATTCGTTAGAAACCTGCCCCACCGCTTGGTGGAAGCGTTCAAGGCGACTCTTGAAGAGGCTGCACTTGCGGATTTCCTGATCCACGTCGTGGATGCGACCTCTCCCGAAGTCGAACGGTTGCACGACACGACTCTTGAGGTACTCGCCGAACTTGGAGCCGGCGACAAACCTACGATCACCGTCCTCAACAAGATCGACCGCGTCACCGATCCGTTCGAACTCATTTCGCTGGAAAAGAAATTTCCCGGAGCCCTCCACGCGTCCGCCGTCTCCGGACTCGGGCTTGAAGAATTGCTGCAATTCTGCACCCAGGTCCTCGCCGACCGGGTCCGCCGTCAGGAATACCGCATTCCCCAAAATCGCGCCGATCTCGTCAGTTTGCTCCACCGCGAAGCCAAGGTGCTCTCGACCGATTATGACGGCGATGACATTCTTGTCAGCGCCGTCGTTCCCGCAGCCATCGCCGGAAGACTTGAATCCTATGCCGCCGTTCACGCCTAATTTCACACGATCCCATCCCATGCTCCGCCACGTTCCTTCCGTCCTCCTCGCTCTAACTCTAATTGCCCCCGGGCAACAGGCAGCAACTCCGACACCCCCACCTACCCGTCCCATTCTCCGCGCCCTGCCACTCGGCGGCGATGACGACATCAATTCCAAGCCGCTCGAAGGCGGTGAAGCGGTCGTCCCGGAGAAGCCCGTGGCTCCGGTCGCTCCGGCACCGCCACCGATTGTGCAGGCCACTCCGATCGAGACGGTCTCCGCGCCTTCACCTTTGGATGTAAAACCGGTCGGCGACGATGCCCTGCGCCTGCAGGTGTTCCTCGATGAAACCAAATTCGGCCCCGGCGTCATCGACGGCAAACCCGGCCAATTCACCGAACTCGCCGTGCAATCCTGGAACGAAGTAAATGGCTTCCCGGTGACCGACTGGATCGGCGTCAACACCGCCGCCCGCAAGGCCGTGAAAAATCCTCTCGCGATCGCCATCGTTCCCGATATCGCAAAAGCGTGGGTCGATGGCAGTTTGCCAACGAAGAAATCCCTTCAGGCGAAACGCAAGCGGATGACTTACCGCAGTTATGCGGAATTCATGTCCGAGCGTTACCACTGCAATCTCGAATATCTAACCACCCTCAACGGCAGTTCCAAAATCAACAATCTCAAGCCGCACGACAGCATCATCGTGCCGAACGTCCAACCCTTCACCATCGAGCGGCTCACCGGAGCCGGCTACAAGACGGACGAAGCCATGAGCCAGCGCCATGCGGTGGTAGACACCAAGCTCAACCAGGTCCGCATCTTCGAAGCAGCCCCCGCCGCCCTCGTCGTCGCCGAACCCGGCACCACCACCATTTCCACGGCCGTCCGCGCCAACCGTGGACTCATCGCCTCGTTTCCGATCACTCCGGGCAAGCCCAAATTCATCAAATTCGGCACGTGGGAAGTTAGAAACTCCGTCGAACTCCCCACCTGGCGCTACGACCAGCAGCTCCTCGAAAGCGG
>JAZKGW010000022.1:70619-102473 GCA_040385685.1 Verrucomicrobiota bacterium
CCCTCCACATCCCACCTGGCCCTAACAGTCCCGTCGGAGTCTTCTGGTGCGGCCTCAGCAAGCCCGGCATCGGCCTCCATGGTACATCGGATCCCGAGACCATCGGCCGCGCCCGCAGCGCCGGTTGCATCCGCCTGGCCAACTGGGACGCCGTGCGCCTGCCCACACTGATCCGCCCCGGCACCACGGTGGAAATCCGTTAGCAGCGGCGATCCCCGGTGCCAACTGGCCCATCCCTTTCCAGACGTTCTTGGCATCATGGGTGGGATGAAGGTTACAAAAATCAAGACGGAACCCATGCGGTTTCTGTCCTGTTTTTATTGGGGGACTTGGATCGATTGAAAATCAGGCTCTGATGCCTAACTTCCTCTGCAAGCCAGCTAGCCCGCTGAAAGCCAGTCCGAGCATGGCGATCGTCGTGCCACTGTCAGGAGTGATTACCGGCGGTTGGAATGTCGTGCCGATGTCGTCAAGGTATGCCCATCCGGAATGAGCACCCTGGCCGCAATCCACCACCGTCATCACAATCTTCGCGATGTCCCCCGCCGCCCATCCGCTAATGTTATACGTACCACTTGAATAGTAGGTCGGAACAGAATTGAGATCAATCGCACTTGCGATCCAACCGCCCGCAGCGCCTTGACTGACGTCATGACTCTCCGAGGCAAACAAAGAGCCATTCTTGTAGATCTCGATAAGGAAAAGCGGCTGATCATCGAGAACATGCTGCGAGTCTTGCATCACAGAACCCCAGTTGATAAAGATGCTGGTCTCGCCCGCCAACATGGTGACTTGCTGCGAAATCCGGGTCGCATCGTAATTCGGGGCGAACTCGTTCAGCCGGGCCATGTAACTGCCTTCAAACGCTGAGTCGAACGGCGAATACGGGTCGGATGTGGATCCGATAACGTTTGCGTGGCCAGCAGATCCGGCTGAAAACGCGATTCCGCTCGGATTGGTAGTACTGCTGCTGTTTCCGTGCTCCAACGTCCAGCCGTTGAAACTGCCGTCTTCGAACCCTCCGTTGATGAAGCCTGCATTCGCGAAGGTGGCCATCGCCATCGCGGATGCTGTTGTCGCTAGAGACATGTTGAGTTTCATTTTCTTGATGATGCGATGTGTAAGTCTTGTCAGATCGCCCAATTTCGATCGGCGGCACAGTGCAGTAAGCACGACAAGCGCCAGACTCCGAAGTCGTCAGAGGCTCGACGCCATAGAAATCGTAAATGACTTATAGTAGGTTCATTACGAATGCAACTTATTGGATGTTTTTCCCAGCTCACTTTGAACTAATCGACAAACCTGAAAAAGTGTAAAGATTTCAGACACCTTCACCGGCTGCAAATCCAATGTAAACTTTTCAGACAATTCCATTAAAGTGCGGAAGCGAGTTACTCTGGATTTTCTATCCGGATTTCAAAGCGCTAGATTTTGGGGAGAGGGGGGAGAACAAGAATCTCGGTCGGCGGCGGGTCTGTTGGCAAAGTCGGGTTCGAGCGGCAGAGGAGTTCTGCGAGTATGGAGACCCACGGCCCCGGAGCAGTTCGTGGAATTTATTGGCTTTTTCTGTTGGCTTATATCGACTACCCGGAATCACTTCCTATCTCCCTCACTCCGTCCATGTCCCCACTTCGAAAATTCACCTTCCGTCTCGCTATCTTTGGCGCGGTTGTCACCTATCTGGTTGGGGATTTTTACATTTTTAAAGGTCCGCTCTATCGCACAATAAAGGCCGATGACTTCTCAGAAAGGGACCTTGCAGCCCGAGTCTCCGGCCACCCTATCAGCAGGAGCCAACTCGAACGCGCCCTCAACGAGAAACTCTGGTTAGAGGGAAAATCCGCCGCTCAGCTCAGTCCCGCCGATCTCAAGGCTGCACGCGACGCAGCGCTTGATGAACTCATCGATCACGAATTGCTCTGTCTCCAGGTAAAAGCCGTTACACCACAAATCGCTGTTAGCACCGAAGAAACCAACCAACGCCTGCGCCGCCTAGTCGGCCGCTTCGAGAGCAAGGACGGGCTTGAAACGGCCATGAAATCCGAAGGCATCGCCAGGGAAAAGGATCTCCGCGGCCGTCTCGCCGCGCGGATCCAGCAGGAGAAATTCATCGCCCTGCGCATCGACCCGTCCATCAAGGTCACCGACGACGAAGCCCGCAAATGGTTCGATGAAAATCAGTCGGCGATTTCCCTGCCCGAGCGGGTGGAAGCGCGGCACCTCTTCATTCCCACCCTCGACCACCCTCCGGAGGAGGCTAAACAAAAACTCGACGCCGCCCTCATCGAGCTAACAGAAAAGAAAAAGGACTTCCCCACTCTCGCCAAAGAACTCAGCGAAGACCCCGCCACCAAGGACAACGGCGGTTCGCTTGGCTGGATGACCCGCGACCGTCTCCCCGCCGATTTCGCGGCGCCGGTGTTCTCGTTGGAACCTAACAAGCCCACGCTGGTCCGCACCAAGCTCGGTTGGCACCTGGTGGAAGTCACCTCCCGGAAATCCGGTGAACCGCGCACTTTCGAACAAGCGAAGCCGGAAATTCTCGCGGCCCTCGAAGCGATTAAACGCCGCGAGGCCACGGGAGAACTTCGCAAGAGCCTCCGCAACCCGGACGCCACGAAGATCGAAATTTTCAACGACTTACCGGCGAGCTAACGGGCGTGTCCAACTTGATGATCTGGTCAGCGACATCCCGCAAATCCGGTCCGACGACATCCGACCGCCCGCCGAGCGGATAGAGCGCTTTGCCGGGACGCGCTATGAACGCCGCCGCCCATCCGGCCCGCTGCGCGCCAACGATGTCCCACGCGTGAGCAGCGACGAGGCGGAGTTGCGAGCCATCGACTCCAAGTTCGGTCGCGATTTGTTGATAGACCTCGGGTGCAGGTTTGAACTTGCGGACGGCATCGACCGAGAAGTTGCGTTCGAAATACCCGCTGATCCCCGCGCTTTTTAGCTGCTTCTCGACCGCGGCGGGTGCTGAGTTCGTCAACGTGACCATGCGGAACCCGGCAGCCCGCAATTTCTCCAATCCTTCGCGCACGTCCGGATGGACCGGCAAGGAAACTAGCCCTTTGATGACTTCATCCTCGTCCTCCTGCGTCAGCGGACGACCGTGGGCGGCCGCCGTCATTTTGAGCGATGCCCGCGCGACGGAACCGAAATCAATGTAAGGCCCGGTTAGAGTCGTGACCTGCGAGTAGAGCACTACGTTGGAAAACCACTCCTGCGCCACGTTCGCGTCGCCGAAAATCCGGACGAACTGTGGGATGAGCGCATTGATATCCAGCAGCGTTTCGTTCACGTCGAAGACGATGATCCGCGGCGACGCGACGGCGAGGGTGCCGCTCATGATGAGAAGGGTGGCGAGTTTGAGGAGTCGTTTCATGGAGTTGACAGGCATTCTTCGGGGCCATCCGTTTCGCGGAGTTGCTTGGCGGAAGGTCGGATGGAAGCAGCTTGCCGCACCACCGGAGCGAGGGCGACGATCAAGGCGCTGGTAACGAGGATCAAAGCCAGCGCGCCGCGCAGACCTATCAGCTCCGCGGCGAAGCCTATGAGTGGCGGACCTAGCAGGAAGCCGAAATAGCCGATCGTGCTCGCCGTGGCCAGAGCCACCCCGGCGCTAACACCCGGCGTGCGGCCGGCGGCGGTGAAAGCCATCGGCACGACCGTCGCGAAGCCGGCCCCGACGCAGGCAAAGCCGATCAGCCCGGTCATCGGCGATGGACTGAAGAGCGCGAGCGCCATGCCGAGCGTCGCGATGCTTCCGCTCAGGCGCACCAGTGTCACCGGGCCGAAGCGCGTGGAAAGCCAGTCACCTGAGAAGCGGCCGATGGCCATGGTGATCGAAAAGGCCGCATAGCCGGCAGCCGCCAGGCCTTCGCTAGCACCCGTGGCTTGCCGCAGGAATACCGCGCTCCAGTCGGCCATCGCGCCCTCGCCCATCATCACGAAAAAGGCCAAAGCTCCGAGCGCGAGCAAAGCGGGTTTCGGCCAGGCAAACTCCGGCCGGGCCTCATCAAGTTTTCCGTGTGCCTCCGCCTCGCCGGCATCCAGCAGTCTCGGCAAGGCAAACAGCGCGGTTGTCCCGCCGAGCACCACCACGGCGACGATGAAATGCCCTAACGGCGCGATTCCAGCCGACGCCACCAGGCCGCCCACCGCGGAGCCAATCAGGCCACCGAAGCTGAAGAGCGCGTGGAATCCCGAATTGATAGGTCGACCGTAGCGTTTCTCCACCGCGACGGCCTGCGTGTTCATCGACACGTCCAGCGCGCCGTGTACCGCGCCGAAGCAGAACAGCGCGAGCACGAACCACGGACCGTTCGGCGCCAGCACGAGCAGCGGCAGCGCAAGACTCATCAATGCCGCGGTCACCTGCGTCACCCGGCGACTGCCTAACCGCGCCGTGAACCTGCCGGCCAAAGGCATGGCGACCACCGCCCCGAGCGCGATCATCAGCAGCGCCAATCCTAACATGCCGTGGCTCAAGCCACGCTCCTCCTTGAGGGCCGGAATCCGCGAGACCCAGGTGGCGAACAGCGCTCCGTTGAAAAAGAATGTCGCGGCCACCGCGAGGCGGGCGGCTCTCGGTGGAAGATTGAAGTCGGAATTTCCCATAAGATGCATCTCAGCTAACAAGTTCAAGACTGGCGGTCTCCTTCACGCGCGGCGTCTCATGAAACGTCAGCCAGTCGGTGCGGATCTTGTCCCATTCCTGCATCGCCAGCCCGTGAGTCGCGAAAAGCTCCCGGATCTGCGTCGCGTCCCAGTTCATCACGTCCTCCAGGATCGGCACGACCACGCTGAACGCGCTGTCGCTAAGGACCGTCCGCTGCGCGATCCGACCGATCGATTTCGCTTCGGACACCGCGATGGTATGGCCGTCGCGGCTGTTCACATGCTGCATCACGTGTTGGTCCGAACTGCCGTCGCCGATGTAGATCGTATGGTCCGGGCTGATCTGTAGCTTCGCCTCCAGTTCCTGCAACACGGTCACCTTGCCGTAGCCAGCCGGCACCCGGCTGATCGCGGAAATTTCCCCGCTCTCTGCAAACTCCAACTCCGTGCCGAAAATGTGGTCAGGCAGCACGATCCCCTCGAGCGCAGAGCGAACGACATCGACCGGCGAAGCCGAAATCACGTAGAAGCGGAATCGGGTGCCCCCCAACCCGTGGCCGAAGGCATTCACCAACATCTCCACGTTCTTCTTCAGGCGGATCCGCTTGCCGACGGCGATCAAATCCTCGCGCCGGACGGCGCGGAATTCCGGATCGTGCCGGAGCCGATAGGCCAGCTCGGCCCCCTGTTGAACCAAGTGGATCGCGGAGAGCCCCGCCACCTTTTCCTCAAACCGCGGGATGCCCAACATTTCGCTCAGGACGAATCCCGAATCGTTAAAACTCAGCGTCTGGTCAAAGTCACTTGCCACCAAGTATTCGGGGGCTGCGTTCGTCGTCTTCATGAGACAACTTTATTCTAAGCTGATATAACCGTCAAAAGATTTTCGCCCACAAAATCCAATAAAACTGATCTTTCAGCAGCTTACGGAAGAAGAAAGTTGCATCACCAGATAAAAGCTGACATATCAGTTCACCGCGATGCCACTGCCCGATCCACCTTCCGCCCCGATGTATCAGCTCGTTTTCGACGAGCTCCGGCAAGAGATCGCCGCCGGCAAATACAAGCCGGGTCAAAAGTTTCCCAGTGAGGCGGATCTGGTGAAGCGCTTCGGTGCATCGCGCATTACGGTTGGCCGCGCCGTGCGGGAACTGCGTCGCAGCAATCTGGTCGAACGCCGCGCGGGCTCGGGAACCTACGTGCGCGCGGATCGCTCCCAAGGATTGTCGTTCGGCCTGCTGATCCCCGATCTCGGCCGCACCGAGATCTTCGAGCCGATTTGCCAAGGCATGGCCGCTGCCCCCCAAGCGGCCGACCATGTTCTGTTGTGGGGCGGCGGTGACTCGGGAAATCCAGCAACCACCCGCCAGGAGCAAGCTTGGCAGCTTTGCCAGCAATACATTTCGCGCAGCGTCTCGGGGGTCTTCTTCGCGCCGTTAGAGCGCCTGCCTGCCGACGACCGCACCAACCAACGGATCATCGCCGCCTTGGAGAAAGCGCGCATCCCCGTCGTCCTGCTAGACCGTGATTTCCTGCCTTATCCGCAGCGCAGCCGCCGCGATCTCGTCGGCATCGACAACCGCCGCACCGGCTTCATCGTCACCGATCACCTTCTCAAGCTCGGCGCACGGCGCGTCGCATTCCTCAGCTTTCCCCGCTCACCCTCGACCGTCGAGGAACGCATCGCCGGCTACCGGGAGGCGCTGTTCATGCACGGCCTGCCGATCGAGCCCGCACTCATTCGACAGTTAGAATCCGACGACAACGAAGCGATCCGCCAGCTCGTCGAAACCGTTAGGCCCGACGCATTTGTCTGCGCCAACGACTCGACGGCCGGCCGCCTGATGCAAAGCCTGATCGCCCTCGGCCGCCGGATTCCGCAGGACATCCGGGTCGTCGGCATCGACGACATCGGCTATGCGAGCCTGCTGCCCGTCCCTCTAACGACCATGCACCAGCCCTGCCGCGAAATCGGCATGGCCGCGATGGCCGCCATGCTCGAACGCATTTCCCGCCCCGACATGCCGGTGCGCGACGTTCTGTTGGAATGCCCGCTCGTCATCCGCGACTCCTGTGGGGCGAAGGGGTGATCATTGGCGCCGTATTGCGTCATATGGTTTTCGCCCCGGGCCAAATGATCTCCACCTGAAACAGCCCGTCATCGGCGAGTGCGGGCCGGATCGTGCCGCCCAGCAGGCCGACGCAGGCGCGGACGATGGAGAGGCCGAGGCCGGAATGAGCTTCGCCGCGGTGGCTCGGGTCCTTGCGCCAGAAACGCTCGAAAAGCTTTTCCAAATCGCGGCCGTCAAGGTCGGGCGCGGGGTTTGAAATATGGAGCCGCATGGGAGAAGCGGCGAGGCGGATGGTGCTGCCGGCCGGAGCGTGGGAAACGGCGTTGCCCAGAAGGTTGTGGAGAATGGCGGACCACAGCACCGGGTCAGTCTGGAACGGGCCGGACTCCACCGCGTGATGGAGCGTTAGATTTTTAGCAGTGGCGGAGGCGGTGAACCGTTCAATCGCCGCGCCGGTGCTGGCGGCGAGATCCAGCGGCGCGAGCTCCACCTGTTGGCTGCCTGCATCGGCGCGGGCGAGCAGCGAGAGCTTTTCTAACAAAGATTCGAGTTCGTTGATGACCTTGATCATTTCCCCGCAACGCTCGGGGGTGGCCTGGTCCGGCCAAGTGGCGCCAAGGTCCGCCATGATCCGGAGCTCGGCGAGCGGCGTGCGGAGTTCGTGCGCGGCGTGACTGCTGAAACGGCGTTCGCGTTCGAACGAGGCTTCCATCCGGCCGAGCCAGGCATTGAGGCTGCTACCTAACGGCACGAGTTCCTCCGGCTGCCCGGCGAGGTCGAGACGCTGGTCGAGCCGCGAAACCGGGATCTCCCGGACTTGCCTGCCCAGACTTTCCAAAGGCCGCAGGCTGCGGGTCAGCACGGCGCGTAGCACCGGAACGGACAAAGCGAGCACCAGCGTGCCAACGCCGGCGATCACGCTGGCAAGGACCAACAAGCTGTTATTGAGCTCGCGGGTGGGGCTGGCGACGATGAGATGCAGGTCCCGGTATTCCGCAGCGTCGTCATCCTTCGGCACAAATCGCTGGAGGTAGAATCGCGCGGGCCGGCTGTCTCCCAGTTTTCCGGAACGCAAATCCGCCTGTTCTCCGGGCGGTAAATCCGGATCACCTAGCAGGTCGATTCCAGCGGAAGCCATCGACGGCGAAGCCACCAACACCGACCCATCTCCCCGGCGGATCTCGAAATAGTCCTCGCCGCCGGAACCGAAGCCCGCAAAATCCTGGACCGTTAGGTCGATTTCGAATTCCTCGTCATCGATCTCGGCCGCGGTGATCAGCGCGGTGGCCTTGGCGACAAGCGTGTCGTCGAACTGGTCCAGCAACACACCGCGCGTCACGAAGAAAATCCCGAGTCCACCTGCGACGAGCAACGCGCAAATCGACAGGCCGAGGGCGACAGTGAGCTGGCTGCGGAGGGATTTCATGACGCTTCCAAGACGTAGCCGAGCCCGCGGCGGGTGTGGATGAGCGGCGGCGTGCCGGGAGGGCAGAGCTTCCGGCGCAGCGAGTAAATGGCGGCGTCCACGGCGTTGCTCAGCGGGCCGTCGGTTTCGGAATAGAGGCGTTCCTCGATCTGCACGCGCGAAAGCACCTGCCCGGGGCGGCGGGCGAGGATTTCCAACAGGGAGAACTCGCGGGCCGTTAGAATGATTTCACCGCCATCCCTGCTCACCGACTTGCGGCTGGTATCGATTTCCAGCGGGCCGACGGTGCGGCGCGAGTCCGCCTGCCCGTAGCGGCGACGGGCCAGCGCTTCGAGACGGGCGGCAAGCTCGGCGAGGGCGAAAGGCTTCGTCAGATAATCGTCCGCGCCGTCGGTTAGGCCGCGAACTTTCTCCTCCACTCCATCAAGGGCGGTTAGAAGCAACACCGGTGTGTCGATGCCATCCCGGCGAAGAGCGCGGAGGACTTCGAGCCCGTCCTTTCCGGGCAGCATGCGGTCGAGGATGATGGCGTCATAGTCATTCCTGCGGGCCATCAGCTCGCCGCTCCCGCCATCGGCTTCCGCATCCACGGCGTGGCCCATGCGGCTGAGCGCCTCGCACATCGTGGCGCTCAGGCGTTGGGCATCCTCGATGAGAAGCAATCGCATGACCGTGAAAGTGTGATTCCGGAGATGGCGGGTGTCCACCTCCGGAATGCGGCGGGTGTTAGTCGGACTTTTCCACCTGGCGCTCAAGCACCTTGCCATCGCGGGTCAGCAGATACTCGACGTCCCTGGCATTGCTGCGGTCGAAATCGACGCGGAAGCGGATGCCCTGGCCGTTCACCTCGCGGTCGATGTCATCGATCCTCCAGCCGATCTGGAGAAGGTTCTGGATCGCTTGGCGGACCGCAAGCGGGCACTCGCTCAATTTGACGTCTTCAGTGGTGAAAAGCACCCGCCCGGCCGGGGTCAGACGGAAGGTGATGTCGCGACCGGCGGGTCCGTCGATGTCCACGATGTAGCGGGTCAAGCCGTTCCTTTGGACGCGGTCGATTTCGTCAATGACGCCGCCGTTGAGATTGGCACTGATGGTGGAGCGCACTGCGGGCGGGCAATCCTTGAAGCGGATTTCCACGGCGGTGGCGGCGAGGGTGGAAGAAGCGATGACAAGTGGTATCAGGTATTTCATGGTGATGATTGTTGGAAGTGGCGCAAGCTGGCAGGCGAAGATGACGGCAAGATGATGAAGCAGGGAAAATCTCGCCCGGTTTCGGAATGACACGCGCCACAGATCGCTGCCTAGCCGATGTGTCCACGGCAAGGCCTTCAGAAGTCACCGCCCTGGCGTTTTTGAAATGACTGACTCGCCGGGGAATGGATCCGCGGCCCATCTCGTCCGGACTTCGTCGCGGGAAACCGGCTCCGGGGAAATTTTCCCGGAGCCAATCATCGGCAGCGCCGCGGCCACAGTTAGAGTTAGAATGAACAGCCCCGCGAGCCCGGCCGTTGCTTGCGACGGGTGAGGATTGAGCAAGCGTCGCACCCGCGACTCCAGAGTGGACCTTGCTGCCATCGCCAGCACCGGACCGGCGGGAGGGCGGGCTTCGGCGAGATCACAGAGGAGAGTTGCATAAGCGCGCACGGCCACACCTTTTTCAAGAACCATGGCATCACACGCGAACTCGCACTGCATGGTGAGCCTGCGAACCATCCAGATGACGAGCGGATTGCCGCCGTTGACCGCACAGGCAATCCCGGCAATCCAACGCCACAACGGATCGCGCCGGCGATGATGTGCGTGTTCGTGATCGAGCACGATCCGGCGGGTTTCGTCCGACCAGTCGTTCCATTCCCCGGGCACGAAAACGACCGGCCAGATGACTCCCGCCGCGACCGGACCTTTCAGGCCGGACAGTTGGCGGATTTCAACTCCATCCACTCGATCCAACAACAACGAGCGTCTCCGCCATTTCGAAATCCCGAGAGCCGAAACTATCAGTCGCAAGGTCATTGCTAGAAATCCCGCGGCCCACACCAACAGCAGCACGTCCATCCACGGAAAGCCGGATGGATTTCCACTTGCGGCCCGGACCGGCAGGACCGCGAATTTCGGCAGGCATGCCAGCAACACCGGGAACACCGCCAGCAAGGCCAGCGCGAGCACGGTCAACCGCGGATCGCGTGCCTTGTCGTTCCGCCCTGCTAGAAATACCAGGAGGGCGGCGACTCCGGAGAATGTCAGCATCGCGATCATTTGCCGTCGATGAGTTTGCGGATCCTTTCGATTTCCTCGCCACTGAGTTTCTGATCCTGGGGATCGAGCAATGACGCGACGAGTTTTTCCGGACTGCCTTCGAAGAAGGTCGCGATGAGTTGATTCAAGGCGGAGCGCTTGGCCCGTTTCTCGGGCACCGCCGGCTGATAGACATAGCGCCGCGAGTCCTTGCCATGTTTGGCCAGCCCCTTCCCTTCCAAAGTTACGAGCAAGGCCCGCACCGCGGAATAGCCCGGTGGATCGGGCAGCTCGTTGAGCACCTCCTCAGCCGTCGCCTTGCCCAGCCGGAACAGGATGTCCATCACCTGTCGCTCGCGTCTCGAAATTTGTCCGTCTTCCAACCGCTTCATGCCGCGACTTTCGCAAATGCGGGGAAAACCGCAACCTAAATGCTGCTTTTTATGCATTTAATCGATTGACACCCCAGCCTTCAAATGCTGTTTTTCCAGCACTATGAAACACAAACCCCTCCGCCTGCTGGCGGGCATCGTTGTCATCACCGGGCTATTTTCCTGCGGTCCTCAAGGTTCCTACAACGCGACTAGCGCCGATGCCCGCCAAGGAGAGTCCGCGACTAACCGCAGCGCACCGGCGGAACGCCCGGGCCTCGCCACCGGCTGGGGAAATGAAAAAGTTTCGACCCTCACGGGCCAGTCTTTCGTTCGTGCTTCATCCAGCCCCAAGGGCACGGATGTGATTTACTATAACAACAAACAGGGTATCGACGCGATGGCCGGAAGCGTGAGCCGGGTCGAGGGCATGCAGACGGCCGCGGGCGATCTTGTGGAATGGGGCGTGAAAGGTCGGGGCGGATTCCTGCCGACATTCAAGGAAGGTTATCATGGCCGTCGGCTGGTCGCGGGGGAAGCGGATGGCACCTACACGATCGTGGTCCGCAATCGGTCGAAGAGCACCTTGGAGATCGTGGCGAGCGTCGATGGCTTGGACGTGATGGACGGAAAAGCCGCTTCATTTTCCAAACGCGGCTATCTGGTGAATCCTGGAACGACGCTCGAGATCGATGGTTTCCGAACGAGTGAAAACACAGTGGCCGCCTTCAAATTCTCCAGCGTTTCGAATTCCTACGCCAATCTCCGCCACGGCGACACGCGCAACGTCGGCGTCCTCGGGATCGCCGTCTTCACTCAGAAAGGCGTGAATCCGTGGACATGGATGCCTGCTGAAATCAATCGCCGCGAGCAAGCCCGGCCGTTTGCCGAAGCGCCCGGCCAATAACCGAAATTCAGTTAGCCTTTTGAAAGAGAGGGATTGCAGCCGACGATTCGCATCCCGTGCGCATCATCCTTGGCTATCCTTTTTATCTGGGGAATGACCGACTCGGCATGGACGCGGATTTTAATGAACTCCACACCAAGCTGATAGATCTTCGCGAGCCGGTGGACGCCATCAAGGATCCAATGCCTGCCATCCATCACCAGAAAATCCAGCGGATACCCGATGTCCGTTTTTTGGATGCGCTCGGTTTGATGCGGTGACTTCTCCGGATTGAGGATGACCTCCCGAGGAGAAATGTCGAAGAGCATGCCCATGTTAGGCACTGACGACCACAAAGGGAGATCAAGCAGGTAGTCGTATTCGGAGCGAGGCTGAGAGGTGGTCAGCGCTTCAAGTTTCCACACTTCACGCACGTCCCAATGAAACGGGAGAATATGGGCAGTGAGGCAGTCTGGCAGGATCTTCGGAATGTCTTATCCCAAGCAGGCGATCCGGCGGTCGACACATATTCACTCCAGCCCCTTGAGGATCTGCCGGCGCACTTCGACGATGTCGATCTCGCCGGTGTGGCGCCAGAGGATCTTGCCGCCGGGGGCGACGAGCACGGAGTGCGGCAGAGCACCGGACCACTCGGGATCGATCGCTTGGGCCATGGCGTCCGGGTTGCCGCCGGTCCAATGGTAGTTGTTCGAGCTGCGGCCTTCCTCTTTCAATGACTTCGCCGTGGGATCAGGCAGCGCGGCGTGGCGGGATTCCAGGAACTTCGTGACCGCGGGCCGCAGTGCGACGGGATCCAAGCTCACGGAAATAAACTCGAACGGACGGTTTTGGAAACGCCGGCCGGTATCCACCAAGTCCGGGAATTCCTTCACGCAGGGACCGCAGGTGGTGGACCAGAAATTGATCAGGCGCACATTCTTCGAGCCGTTGGCGCGGACTTTCTTGGAGAGTTCTTCGTCAAGGTCGGCCACGGTGACGGGGCGTTTTTCCCATTTCGCCTGATCGGCGGCCACGTTGCTTTGCTTGAAGAGCCACTTCGTCGAGCAGCCGAACGAGCGGGTGATTTTTTCCTTCACCTCGGTGCCAGCAAGGATGGCATCGAGCGCGTCGCGCAGGTAGCTCTTGTCCACCGCGCCGGGATTGCGGCCACCGTCGTCCATCCGGCCGGTGTAACGCAGCTTGCGTTCGGCATCGAAGAGAAACACGTGCGGAGTGGACTGGGCTCCGCAGGCGGTGGCGAAGGCCTGCTTCTCGCCGTCATAGAGATAGGGAAAAGTCCAGCCGAAGTCCTTGGCGAAGGGGGTCATCTCGGCGAAGGAGTCATTGTAGGGCGAGTAGCCGAGTTCGTCCGGAGTGAGGCTGCCGGGGTTGTTGCCGTTGACCGCCACAATCGCAACGCCTTTGCCTTTGTAGTCCTGGTGGATCTGCTCCGTGCGGGCGGCGGCGGCGACCGAATCCGGACAATGGTTGCAGGTGAAAATCACGCACAGCGCCTTGGAATCGCTGAAACTTGAAAGAGTGTACGTCTTGCCGTCCGTGCCCGGCAGCGAGAATTCCGGAGCCTGCGCGCCGATCTCCAGCACTTTTGGCACCTCCTGCCCCAAGACCGGCAGCACCAGTGCCGCGGCGATCCCCAACCATCGATTTGAGTTACTCATGCCCTGAATACCCGCCCGCCGGAGAATTTCCTGCAAAAAATTTCACCTGATGGACCCCGCCGCCGATCCGCGTAGTCTGGACGTGAAATTCCCGGCTCGACTCTTCCCGCTGATCGCCATCGCAACCACAGCTCACGCCGCGATGCCCGAGGCAGCGCCTGCGAAGTTCCGTGCGGTGACCGTGGATGCGGAGCTCGGCATAGGCTACGGCGTGGCGATTTCAGATGTCGATGGCGACGGCAAACCCGACATCGTGCTCGCCGATTCGAAGGCGACCGTCTGGTATCGCAATCCCGGCTGGGAAAAATACCGCCTCACCGGCAGCCTCAGCGGGAAGGACCATGTCTGCATCGCCGCCAGCGACACCGATGCCGACGGCAAGGCAGAAATCGCCGTCGGTGGCGAATGGAACCCCGGCGACACCGTAAACAGCGGCGCGGTTTTCTCTCTCAATCCGCCAGCGGACCTGACCCAGCTTTGGACATCCGCCAAGCTCCACCACGAGCCGACCGTCCACCGCATGAACTGGGTGCGCGAGGCCGGCGGCCACCAATTCCTCGCCGTGCTTCCGCTCCACGGATTGAATAACAAAAACGGCGAAGGCGATGGCATCCGCTTCCTCGGGTATCGGCCGTCCAAGGGGGCCGATTGGCAGACGTTCCCGCTCCACCAAGGCTTCCACATGGCGCACAATTTCCAACCCGTTCTCTGGAACCCCGGCGACAAGGGCGAAAGCCTGCTGGTGGCGGAAAAGGAAGGAGTACACCTCCTTTCCCAAGCTGGAGAAAAATGGAATGCCACCCGGATGACCACTCATGGCAGCGGTGAGGTCAAGTTGGGAAAATCGCCCGACGGCAAGCGCTTCATCGCCACCGTCGAGCCGATGCACGGCAACCAGGTCGCCATCTATCCGGAACGGGAAAACGCCTTCGCCACCCGCTTTGTCGCCGACGACACGCTCAACCAAGGCCACGCCCTCGCCACTGGAGATTTCCTCGGCACCGGCTCTGACCAAGTTGTCGCCGGTTGGCGCGAGCCGACCAAGGACGGCAAAAAGGTCGGCATCCGCCTCTACTTCCCCACCACCGCCGATGGCGGGAATTGGCAACTCCACGCGACCATCGACGACAACACCATGGCCTGCGAGGACCTGAAAGCAGCCGACCTCAACAACGACGGCAAGCCCGACCTCATCGCCGCCGGCCGCGCGACCAAAAATCTCGTCATCTACTGGAACGATACTGTGAAGCCGTGATTTCCATTTCGTACCCGCCCCCCCGGCAATGGGCGCGGCCCCTGTAAAACGAGTCGGCAGAATTCACTCGTCCGCCCCACTGCATTCCAGCACTCTCGCGCCTGACCTGGCTCCCTGTTCTTCATGAAAAAAAGACGATTCCAATGGATGCTATTGCTTGTCGCCACTGCCGTCATGGGTGCCACGGCAATATTTCAGTCGCGCACGGGCGAGTTGCATGACCTGGAATTCAAATGCACAGACTTTCACACGTTCGTGGATCAAGCGCCGGGTTGGACGGCTGACTTCAACCGAGTCTCTCGGGCAAGATGCTCGGAGGAGTTCTTCGAAGCATTTCGAACAAAATACGGCTTCACCATCAAACGGATCCCGAACCAACCGTCGCAAGGTCCGGATTGGTCGAGTTCTCGCGAGGGCTGGTGGAATCCACCGCAAAATGACACCAGCACCTATTTGAAGAGGGCACGTGATGAACGCACCCTATTAGCATTCAAAGATGGATTTATTTACTACGATATTTCCGTTTGGTAATGAAAGGATCGAAAACCCAACTTCGAGGCAAGCCGTGAATCCCCCTCGGATGGGGCGCTTCCCGGCAGCCTCCAATCAAGTTAGCAATTCCCTTCCCGCATCTCGCCCCTCCATCATGTCTCTTTCCTTCCGTCCCTTTCTGCTGCTTGCCCTTTTTCTAACGGCATCCGCCCTCGCCGCCGAAAAGAAGCCGAACGTCCTGCTCATCCTCGCCGACGACCTCGGTTTCTCGGATCTCGGCTGCTACGGTGGGGAAATCCCGACGCCAAACCTCGACAAGCTCGCCCACAGCGGCCTTCGCTACACCACCAACTACAACTCGGCACGTTGCTGTCCCTCGCGGGCCTCTCTCATCACCGGACTCAATCCCCATCAGGCAGGCATCGGTTCCTTCGCCACGAAGGAACCGGAAGCCGGAAAAGGTCTGGCCTACACCGGCCACCTCCTTCCTAACACCGCCACGCTCGCGGAGGTTCTCCGCGACAACGGCTACTCGACCTGGATGGTCGGCAAGTGGCACATGGGCTACCCCGGCCCGATCGATCGCGGGTTCGACAATTTTTACGGCATCAAGGACATGCTCTCGCACTCGGAAGGCCAATGGAACCCACAGAAATACGCCCGCCTGCCGGAGGAGCGAAAACCGGAACTCACTTACCCTAACGGAAAATTCTACGTCACCGACGTTTTCACCGACTACTCGCTGGAGTTCCTCAAGCAAGCCCGCCAACAGGAAGGCAAACCGTGGTTTCTCTACCTCGCGCACTCGTCGCCGCATTTCCCGCTGCACGCGCCCAAGGCGGACATTGACAAACACATGGCCACCTATCGGAAAGGCTGGGACGTCGTCCGCGCCGAGCGGTTGGAGCGGATGAAGAAGCTCGGGCTGTTTCCCGCTGACATGAAATTGCCGCCGCGCGCGATGGTGCCGGTGGATGGCGAGAAGATCGCCAACGGTTACTCGGGGAAGGAGAACCCGGCATGGGATTCGCTGCCGGAAGATCGTCGCGAGGATCTTGCCCGCCGGATGGCCACCTTCGCCGCGATGGTTGAACACGTCGATGACGGCGTGGGCAAGGTGATGGCCGATTTGGAAAAACACGACGAACTCGACAACACGCTTGTCATCTTTCTATCCGACAACGGCGCCTGTTATGAGTGGGGTCCGTTCGGCTTCGACGGCGAGTCGCGCGCGGGCACTACCACGCTTCACCAAGGCAAGGAGTTGGCGAATATCGGCCAGCCCGGCACTCACTCGTCCTACGGCTCGGGCTGGGCGAACCTCGGCAACACACCGCTCAAGCTCTACAAACACTTCTGCCACGAAGGCGGGATCTCCAGCCCGCTGATCATCCATTGGCCCGCAGGAAAGACCGGCAAGAACCAGTGGGTGCAGGATCCAACCCACACCATGGACATCATGCCCACCATTCTAACTGCAGCCGGGATTTCCCCGCTCAAGGAGCGCGGTGGCCAAGCCGTCATCCCGATCGAAGGCGTGTCCCTGACCCCCACGTTCACCGGCGGCCATTTGCCGGAACGAGTCCTCGGCTTCGAACACCAGGAAGCCCGCGGGCTGCGGAAGGGCGATTGGAAACTTGCCTGGGGCAAACGCATGACCACCCCGCCGACGTGGGAACTCTACAACCTGAAAACCGACCGCGCGGAAGAGCACAACCTCGCCGCCGAAAAGTCCGAACTCGTCAAGGAACTCACCGAGGAGTGGACGAAATGGGCGAAACGTGTCGGCGTGGATCTGCGATGAAGGCCGCGTGTGCCTTGCTCACTGCGGCAGATGCCCGGTGCAATATTCCTCGCCGTCGCTGCCGATTCGGAACTCCATGTGAGGATCGGTGACATCGGTTTTCCGGCAGACCACACAAGTATGGAACGCCTCGGATTCCGGGGTTTTTGCGGCGTTGAAGCGCTTCTTCCGCTTTCCCGACTCGATGACCCGCACGGTGCCGCGCAGCGCGGGAATTCCGGCCCAAAGGAAATAGTTGGCAAAGGCGACGATGAAAAACGGCAGCAGGATGGGCAGTGAAAGGGCGGTGAGCAGAAACCCTCCCGCCATCAGCATGCCTAGGAAACGCACTTGGATCGGGATGATGAACATCAACAGGATCTCCACTTTGGGGAAAAGCGTGCAGAACGCGAGAAACGCTGAGGCATACAGGACCGTGCCGCTCAACGGAACGGCGACGGAGTAAGCGAAATTCGCGGCCAGAACGAGCAGGATGCCAGTGTAGAAGAAGAGCGATGCCTTGAAGGCGCCCCACGCGTTTTCCAGACCATCACCAACCATGAACACGAAGTTCACGGCGAAGATCAGGAAAATGATTGCGACGGGACTGCGCGGATCGCCGAACTCGGAATTGGCGAAAAACATCGTGGCCACGCGCCAGATTTCCCCGGAGAAGATCTTCTCCCTGTCGAACTCCAAAACTTGGCCGATGTCCGGACGAATGAGCTGTAGGACAAACACCAGCACGTGAAACAAGGCGTAGTAGCGGAGGAAGCCAGGAAAGGCCAGCCAGCCACAGCGTCGCTCCAATCGATCAAAGAGGGTCATGTCGCGGGAAGCTTCCCGATATCGCTCCGATTGACAAGCCCGGGGTCGGAAGTCCGCCCGTTTGACTCAGCTCCGCTTCCCGCTTACCTGTAAGATCATCTCCGTGATGGAGGCGCGGGCGGCACGACCGACCGGCAACTCCCGCTCCGGAATCATGGAAAGTGAGGATGCTCCCATGCTTGCAAAAACACTCAAAACCTACCTCGACGAGAGGAACGTGAACTACGAAACCATCAGCCACTCACCCGCATTCACCGCCAGTGGAGTCGCCCAAGCGGCCCATATTCCCGGTGCCATGCTGGCGAAAACGGTGATGGTTTACATCGACCGGGCCATGGCGATGGCCGTGCTCCCGGCGAATCACAGGGTGCTGTTGGACGACCTCCGCGATCTGACCGGCACCGACGACGTGCACTTGGCGCACGAGGATGATTTCAAACGAAGATTCCCCGATTGCGAAGAAGGCGCGATGCCGCCATTCGGCAACCTTTATGGCATGCCTACCTACGTAGCCCCCAGCCTCGCGGCGCAAAAGGAGATCGCTTTCAATGCGGGCTCCCACACCGAGGTCATCAAAATGAGTTGGGCGGACTATGAACGGCTGGCGGCTCCGCTGGTGACCGGATTCGCGAACTGAACGAAAGGAAACCCCGAACCCACGAAGTCGCCGCGCCAACCGCGGCGGCTTTCGCATGCTGGCATTTCTTCCCGGACGCGGCGGAAAAAACTGTGCCCCGGCGCAAATCGGGCGCATATTCGCAGTGTCCCCGGAATGCCATGGCCACTGCATCCCTATCAGCCAGTGACGGCTTCGTGATCGCGATGCTCGCGATGATGGCCTTGAGCCTGTGCGTGCTGATCGTCCTCGCCATCTGCATGCGCCGCAACGTCGCCCGCCGTAACCGCCAAGTGGATGAGTTGCTGGAGGAAGTGGCCGCGGAAGAAGCACGTGAGAATCGCGCGCGCGCCGTGGCGGACACTCCCGCCCGCGAGCCATGGGAAAAGGACGGCGATTGGTGGAAGCAGTGAGTTTCCCGAAATCAGCGTTTCAGGCGCTCGGCTCCATAGTCGCCGAAGGGAACCAGCAGATCACCGTTTGATGCCGGGATCACCCGTTCGAGCCCGAGGTTCCAAGCGGGGAATCTCCATTTTTTCACGGAGTCGCCATCCACATCGGCGGCGAACAGGGCGTTCCATTTCGCCCCGATCAGGATGCCGCCGACGCAACGCAGTGAGTCCGGGGTGTAACCAACATCCAGCATCGGTTCGGAGTGGAAACTTCCATCCTCGCCGAGAATTTTGCGTTCCACGCCGGCCTTGGTGGCGACGAACACGCGCCGGCCGCCGGCAGTGGCAGCCGCGTAGGCGGGCGCGTGAAAGCTGTCGATTAGAAATGCCTCGAAGCCATCGCAAGCGCTCGCCTGCAAGGTGGTGGATCGATCGCCGGAGACTTGGGTGAAAGCCAGGAAGCCCTTGCGATCGAGCTCGCTAACAGCAATTAACTCGCCGGGCAAATCGATCAACGGGCGAATGACAGGCAGGCCCGAGGATTCCACTTCGACCACTCGGGCCGATTGGAATGCCTTGCCAAAGTCCGCGTCATTCAAGCGGTAGGTTCCAATCACGATCCGCCCGTCCGCGGCCTCGCCGACGCCGTTGAGCGACAACCCGGCCGCCCCGAGGTCCACCGGTTCGCCCACCTCCGGGGCATTCGGCAGAGTGGTATCGAACAGAATCAGGCGGGGTGCCTTTTCCGGAACCCCATAGGGCTGGAAATCGATCCCCACCTTCAACGGGCGAGCGGCCGCGGATAGAGTCACCACTGGATCGGTCATCTGCCGCTTGTCCCATCCATACCAGTAGGACATCCGGTAATCCAACACCACCGCGGGGCGGTTCGGCTGGGGCCAGAGCAAATGATCCACCGCAAGCTGCGCGCCGGAACCGGATTTCAAGGAACAGGACCCCAGCAACACCGGCGCGAGGGCCGATTGGCAATCGTAAATGTCGAGCGCAAGTTTGTTAGCGCCGGATTTCCCAGTGACCGGGCTCCAATACAAGACGGACTGGGTGGAGGCGATTTCACGAAGGATAAAAAGCTTGCCATCGCGCAAATCCGCCGCCCTCACGGTGCCTTCACCGAGATCAGTTTCCGCTAGAATTTGCTCGGGTGCGTCTGCAGGTGAAACCCGGACGGTCGCGCCGCCGCCGCCATACCAGCCACCGTCTTCGATTTGCAACAAATGGCCATTTGCTTCGAGCACCCGGTCCACCGGCCAGGCGAGCGTCACCTCGGACAACACGGCGGGAGCGTCGCGATCGGCAACGCCGGCAGCCACCAACACCCGCTGGGAGATCGACACCACCGTTTCGCCTATCAGATCCGCGCGACGGGCGTCGAAGGCATGGGAAATCTTCCCGCGCAGCCGCAGGTCGCGGGCGGTTAGGTCGATGTCCAGCAGTTGAACCACCGAGGTCGATTGGCCGGTTTTCCCGTCATAAGTTGAGAGCGGAATCATCGCCAGCCCGGCATGGGGCAGCACTTTGAGCGCCTGTTCATCCCACAAGGCTTCGCTGTAAGTTCCCGGAGTGCCCAAACTCACCCGCCGCAGCAATTTGGGGGACGCCGGGTTGGACACGTCGAAGATCGAGGCGGCCACGGTTTCGGACTCCCAACCGACGGCGAACAGCAGATCGCCGAGCGGCTCAAGATGCGAGGACCAGCCGGGAACTTCGAGGTGCCCGGCCACAACGGGATCCTTCGGGTCTGATAGATCGATGACAAACAGCGGATCGGTTTGCAGGAAGGTCACCACATAGGCCTTGTCGCCGGCGAAACGGGTCGCAAACAAACTTTCGCCCTTGGCCAGTTTGAGCCGCCCGAGGCGGTCTCCTGCGGGATCGATGACCGCTGGGCGAACAACTTCGGGTGCCCAGACGCGGAAGTTTTCGAGGATGGTCGTCGGGGACCAACCGGACTCGTCCATGTTCTTTTCCGAGATGGTGGTTAGAACGTTGCCACTCCACTGCATGGCGAACTTGCCTGTCACCGCGCCTGCGGTGCGGAATGGCCTGGCCATGCGGATGAGACCGTTCGGACGGATCGCGAAAACAGTGACGTCGGACACGTCCCATCGTCCGTTAGGATTCACCGCCAGCGCCAGCCAGTCCGGTCCCGATGCAATCAGTGGACCGTCGCCCTCGACGAGAGTTTCCCCGGCAGCCTGGGGAACGGAGTCTGCTGCCAACAACCATTCAGATAGACGGCTTCTAGAACTCCAGTCCGTCGCATTGTAATAGTCGTTCCACTCGGTGGTGGCTAGGATCAGGCGGTTGCCCGCCAGGCGGCTGTCGGCCAAGCTCCCCGGAACGTCCTGGGTGCTGGTGATTTCAGCTTTGCCAGCGTTCACCTTGACCAGATTGATGCGCGTCCACGAGCCGCCGTGATTCGACCAACCTTCGGTTAGCAGGACGACGGTCCGCGCCTTCGAGGACCCCGGCAGCAGGTAAAGATCCTGCCCGACCGCCGGCAGCCGCAATGAAGCGGTGATCCGCGGATCCGCGGGGTCGGCCAGATCGAGCACCTGCAGGCCGCGCAGTTGGTTGAAGAAATAGACGGTGTCGCCGTCGACCTTCCAGATGTCCGCTTCCTCCGGAGCACTGAGATTGCCCCCTTCTCCGCCGGTCATATCCTTGAGCAAAATACCCGGCGCGCCGATCCGGCTTCCCGATTTGACCGCATCGAAGCGAGATTTGCCCTTGTAAAAGGTCGCTGGAAATTTGTCATGCGAGACAGTTCCGCGGACAACTTGCCCAATCGCCCGCCAGCGGATTTCCGGCCCCGCCGCCGGCAGTTTGAATTTCATCACCCCGGCCACCGCGGTTTTTGTGCGGACTTTCTGCCAGCCGCCATCGCGTTGGAACCGTTGCACCGTCACGCTTTCCACCCCGGCGGGCACCGTCACATTGGCGGTCAATCGGTCCGCGGATAGCTCCAGGGCCAGGATTTTCCTACCACCGGACGCTGCCGCCAGCGGGCCGGTGGTGCCGATAAAGACGACGGCGGTTAGAAGGAGGCACAACTGGTGCCAGAGGTGGAGGGTGTTGGATTTCATCGAGGTGGAGGGTGTGGGGGCGAATTCAATCCGCCAACCCTAGGCGAACCGGACCACCCTTTCGGGGAATTTGTCCATCCGATTGACAAGCGCGGGCCGGGCTTTCAGTCTTCGCGGCGTGATTTCCGAATTGAAACGTTCCCCGCTGGAAGCTGCCCACGTGACCCTGGGTGCCCGACTCGTCTCCTTCGCCGGTTGGAACATGCCGGTGCAATACACGTCGATCATCGACGAGCACACCGCGGTCCGCACCGGATGCGGGATTTTCGATATTTCCCACATGGGGCAGTTCATCGTCAACGGTCCGGCCGCGGCGGCATGGCTCAATGGACTGCTCACTAACAACATCGCCAGGCTCGGCATTGGCCAAGGACAATACACTCTGATGCTGAACGAAAGCGGCGGGGTGATCGACGATCTGATCGCTTACCGGACAGGTGAAACAGAGTTTTTCCTGGTGGTGAACGCGTCGATGATCGACGAGGATTTCTGTTGGATGGACGCACGGCGTGACGAAGCCGTGGAGCTGCGCAACGAGAGCGAGCAGTGGGCCGGGTTGGCAATCCAAGGGCCGGATGCGGCGAAGGTTTTCGCGGCGGTTTGCCACGGAGAAACGCTGCCTCCGCGCAACGGGATCATGACGACCGCGGCGGGTTCGGTGGTGTGCCGGACCGGCTACACCGGTGAGGACGGATTTGAATTTTTCTGCCCGGCCGACGAAGCGATCGGTTACTGGGACCGGCTTCTAGCAGCCGGAGCGAAACCCTGCGGCCTCGGTGCCCGCGATTCACTGCGACTGGAAATGGGCTATCCGCTCAACGGCAACGACCTTTCCCCCGAGCGCACGCCGATCGAGGCCGGACTCGGGTTTTTCTGCGATTTGGGAAAAGGTGATTTCATCGGCCGCGAGACGCTCGCCCGCCAGAAGACCGAAGGACCGGCGGTGAAACTAACAGCGATCCGTTATCTGGAAAAAGGTGCCCCACCTCGCGCGCACTATCCGGTCATTTCTGCTAGTGGCGAAGCTATCGGCGAGCTGGCGAGCGGAGTGCTGTCACCGTCGCTGATGACCGGCATCGGCATGGCCTACCTGCCTGCGGAATTCTCGAAGATCGGCACGCCGGTCCAGATCGAGGTCCGGGGAAAACTCTTCCCCGCCGAGGTCGTTAAAAAGCCATTCTACAAACCCGTCCCATCTGCCTAACTCTTTTCAGCATTTACCTCATGAACACTCCTAACGACCTCCGCTACGCCACCTCCCACGAATGGGTCCGCCTTGATGGCGAGATCGCCACTGTGGGCATTTCCGATCACGCCCAGGAAGAACTCACCGACGTGGTTTTCGTCGAACTCCCCGCGGTGGGCCGCGCGGTGGATGCCGGCGATCCGACCGCGGTCGTGGAATCCGTGAAAGCCGCCAGCGATATCTACGCCCCAGTCGGCGGCGAAGTCGTGGAGGTGAATCCCGACGTGGAGGCCGATCCCTCGCTGGTCAACACCGACCCGTATGGCAAGGGCTGGATCTTCAAGCTCAAGGTGAAAGACGCGGCGCACGTCGCCAAACTGATGGATGCCGCGGCTTACGAGGCGCAGATCAGCTAGATTTCCTCATCAGCAATCCACGTCCGCTCCAGACGTAGTTCGCACCGGAGATAACAGTTAGAGCGACGGCCATCCACAAGAAGGTCGGCTGCATCCAACCATCCGGGCGGCACAGATTTCCCAGCCACTCCAAAACGGCGAGTTCCTTTTTCGCGTGTTCCGCCGTCAGCCAGAGCAGGCCGGTTATCAGATAGGCGAGCTGGAAGGTGGTCTTCCATTTCCCGAGATTGTCCGCCGCCAGCACTTGTCCGGCCTCGATCGCGATTTGCCGCAGGCCGGTGACGAGGAACTCGCGCCCGATGATCAGGGCGGTGACCCACACCGGGCAAAGTTGCTTTTCGGTAAAAAAAACAAAAGCCGCGCTCACCAGAATCTTGTCCGCCAGCGGGTCCATCAGTTTTCCCAGCGGTGTGACCAGCCCCATTTTCCGCGCCAGGTAGCCGTCCACAAAATCGCTGACCGCCGCCACCACAAACAACACCAGTCCGGTGCCGTAGCCAGTCAGCGAGCTCTGCGACACCGCCACCACGAAGGCCGCTGTCATGATAAGGCGCGAAAACGTAATCGTATTCGGTAAGTTCACTCGCGAAATGTGCGAAATGCATACCCGGATGGCAACAAGGGGTTGCACCAATCCACCGATCTGACTACACCCTCCCCGCCTATCCAACGGCACTCTAATTATGAGCAATAGCGATTTCGGACTCATTGGTCTGGCCGTCATGGGCCAGAATCTCGTTCTCAACGTGGAATCCCGCGGTTTCCAGGTCTCGGTTTACAACCGCACCGCCAGCGTCACCGACGAATTCGTCGGCAAGCACCCCGACAAGAAACTCGTCGGCGAACACACTCTCGAAGGTTTCGTCAAGTCCCTCGCCTCCCCGCGCAAGGTCATGATCATGGTCAAGGCCGGCGGTCCGGTGGATGCCGTGATCGAGTCGCTGATCCCGCTGCTCGACAAGGGCGACATCATCATCGATGGCGGAAACTCCCTCTACACCGACACCGAACGCCGCGACAAGTGGTTAGGCGATCTCGGTTTTCGCTTCATTGGTGCTGGCGTTTCCGGCGGTGAGGAAGGTGCCCGCAAAGGCCCTTCCATCATGCCTGGCGGCCCTGCTTCCACTTGGGAAGTGATGAAACCAATTTTCGAATCCATCGCCGCCAAGGCCGAGGGCGAACCCTGCGTTTTCCACATCGGACCCGGCGGCGCAGGCCACTATGTAAAGATGATCCACAACGGCATCGAGTACGGCGACATGCAACTCATCTGCGAAGCCTATAACATCTTCAAGGCCGCCGGCTTCACCCCGAAGGAACTCGCCGAAGTCTTCACCGAATGGAACGAAGGCGACCTCGAAAGCTACCTCATCCAGATCACTTCGAAAATTTTCGAACAGATCGATCCGGAAACCAAGAAGCCGCTCGTCGATCTCATCCTGGACACCGCCGGCCAAAAAGGCACCGGCAAGTGGACCATCATGAACGCCGTCGAAAACACCGTCGTCATTTCCACCATCAACGCCGCCGTCGAAGCCCGCATCCTTTCCTCGATGAAGGACAAGCGCGTCGCCGCCAGCAAGATACTGGAAGGACCGAAGCCCGAGATCGATGTGAAGAAGAAGAAGCTCGTGAAAAAAGTCCACGACGCGCTCTTCGCCTCCAAGATCATTTCCTACGCCCAAGGCCTCGACCTCATCACCGCGATGGGCGCGGAAAAAGGTTGGAACCTCGACCTCGGCAAGATCGCCGCCATCTGGCGCGGCGGTTGCATCATCCGCGCGCGCTTCCTCAACGACATCACCGAGGCCTACCGCACCGATCCGAAGTTGGAAAACCTGATGCTCGCCCCGTTCTTCACGGACCTGCTCAACGAGTTCCAGGAAAACTGGCGCGAAGTCATCTCGCTCGCCACTCTCGCCGGCATTCCGGTTCCAGCGTTCAGCGCCTCGCTCGGTTACTACGACAGTTACCGTAGCGCCGTCCTCCCCGCGAACCTGCTGCAAGCCCAGCGCGACTTCTTCGGTGCGCACACTTACGAGCGCACCGACAAACCTCGCGGCGAAATGTCCCACACCGACTGGCCGGACGTCATCGGTTGATCACCCTGTGGCGGCGGTCCATGACCGCCGCTGCCTGCCGGCCTAACCGCCACTGACATGAGTTCTCTGCTAGACACCATCCCCACCGTTTGCCCCGAGCTCGGAATCGAGGTTCCGGTTTCCGCGATCGACAAAGAGTTGAGGAAACTCTGGGAACAGGATGAGGCGCGGACCAACGCGTCGCTGATGAATCTGGTCGTCTACTCGGAAAAACCCGGGGCCTTGATCGCGAACTCTGAAATCATCCGGGAACTCACTCGCGAACACGCTTGCCGGGCGATCCTGGTCGGCATCGATCGCAACGAGCCGAAACCCGGCCTCCGCGCTTGGATCACGGCTCATTGTCATCTGGCCGACGGCCGGAAATCCGTTTGCTGCGAGCAAATCGCCTTCCATCTAACCGGGCGGGTGACCGGGCGTTTCCGCAACACGGTTTTCGCCCACCTCAATTCCGATCTGCCGCTCATTTTCTGGTGGCAGGGCGAGTTATCGGACATCCTAACCGAACGGCTGGTGAGCGTGATGGACCGGCTGGTCATCGACAGTTCGTCCTGGGCCGATCCGGCTGCGTCTTTCGAGATGATCGAGGAAACTTCGCAGGCAAATCCGGATCTCGTGATCCAGGATCACGCTTGGACCCGTTCCTGGCAGTTCCGCGTGGGGCTCGCGAGCTTGTTCGATGATCCGGCAGCCCAACAGGACTTGCCGGAAATCAATCGGGTCGAGATCATCCATCATCCCGACCACAGGAACTCCGCGCTTCAAATCCTCGCCTGGCTCGCCGTGCAGGCAGGCTGGAAAGACCGGGAATCCCCCGATCCGATTGCGTTCGTTTCCGGCACCGGGGTTCCCATTACCGTCAGCCTAACCGCCGATCCCGCGGCACCGCCGATCGCGTCGCTTGTCATCCGGGCGGCTAACACCACGGTCCAAATCACCCAGAAAGCCGGAGCATCCCACATCGAACGGCAGGTGGAAACCGCCGGCTACAAGGCGACCTCACTTTCGCCGATCGATCCGACCACCCCCGCGGAACTCGTCGCCGTCCAACTCTCCCGCGGCGGCAAAAACTCGCTCTATCAAAAAATCCTGCCGCGCTTCCGGGCGATGCTCGAGTCCACGAAATGATGCGGGAGCCGCTGCTCTACGAATCCCACTGCCACACGCCACTGTGCAAACACGCGTTCGGCGAGCCCGATGAATATGCCGCAGTCGCGCTGTCCCGCGGCTTCAAAGGCATCACCTTCACCTGTCATTGCCCGCTGCCGGACGGGTTTTCCGCCAGCGTCCGGATGGCTCCCGAACAATTCGACGACTACGTCGGAATGATCGCCGCCACCCGCACCGCATTTGCCGGGCAACTCGACGTGCGGCTGGGGTTGGAAAGCGACTTCTATCCGGGCATCGAACCGTGGCTGGAAGAACTCCACGCCCGCGTGCCGCTCAGCCACGTGCTCGGTTCCATCCACTATCAGGTCACCGACTACCGGAAGCTCTTCTACACCGGCGATGTGGAGCTCTATCAGCAGCTCTACTACGAACACCTCGCCCTCTCCGCGGAGAGCGGGCTGTTCGACACCCTTGCCCACCCGGATCTCATCAAGAACGAATCTCCCGCCGCTTGGGATTTCGAGCGGATGCGCCCATGCATCGAAAGCGCGCTGGATCGCATCGCCGCCACCGGAGTGGCCATGGAACTCAACACCAGCGGCGTCCAGAAGGCGTTGCCTGAAATGAACCCCTCCCCCGCCCAGCTCACGCTGATGCGCGAACGCGGCATCCCGGTGGTGATCGGCGCCGATGCGCATGTTCCGGAACGCGTGGGCGAGGGGTATCCGTTCGCGCTCAAGCTTCTGCTAGATGCCGGCTACAGCGACGTGAGCTTCTTTCTAGACCGGAAGCGACAGGACGTGCCGATCCACGAGGCCCTGGAATCCCTCACGACACCAGCGGCCTAACCGGCACGCCGCGTTCCGCGAAATGGCGCTTGGCCTCGCCGACGGTGTGCATTCCGAAGTGGAAAATGCTGGCTGCCAGGACGGCATCGGCCTTGCCGGCGTTGAGGACATCGACCATGTGGTCAAGATTTCCCGCACCGCCGCTGGCGATGACCGGAATGCCGATGGCGGACGAAACTGCGGCGGTTAGCTCGAGGTCGTAACCGGCCTGCGTCCCATCCGAGTCCATGCTGGTTAGAAGGATCTCCCCGGCACCGCGACGCCAGACTTCCTTGGCCCACTCGACGGCATCGAGCCCGACCGGCGTGCGGCCACCGTGGGTGTAGACTCCCCATTTCCCGGGCCCCTCGCGCTTGGCGTCGATGGCGACGACAATGCACTGGCTGCCAAACGCCTTGGCCCCGGCATCGACAAGACCGGGATTCGTCACCGCGGAGGTGTTGATGCCCACCTTGTCCGCGCCGGCTAACAGCATCTCACGCATGTTGTCCACGCTGCGGATGCCACCGCCGACGGTTAGAGGAATGAAACATTTCTCCGCCGTGCGGCGGACCACATCGACCATCGTATTGCGGTTGTCTGAAGAAGCGGTGATGTCGAGAAACACGAGTTCGTCGGCCTGCTGCAGGTTGTAGGCGATCGCGCATTCGACCGGATCGCCGGCGTCGATGAGATCGACGAAGTTGACGCCTTTGACGACGCGGCCATCGGTCACATCGAGGCAGGGAATGATTCGTTTTGCGAGCACGCGGGAACCATGGCAAGCCAGCCCGGCGAGGCAAGTAAAACGCCGGGTTTGTCGTTTCATCATGGTTGCCCGAAAGCTGAACGCAGGGCATTCTTTTTCCGACTCATGATCGTTCCATCCCTTTCCGATTCTCTCGCCAACGCCCGGGGCATTCTTTTCGACATGGACGGTGTCCTCATCAACTCCGAACCCGTTCACGAAAAAGCCATCATCGGGCTCACCGCCGAGCTGGGCGAAGCGCTGGATGACGAAGCAGTGCTTTACTCGTTCAAGGGAGCGCCGGAAAAGACCATGGCTGCCCGGCTGTTCGAAATGTATCCCGACCAGACCCTCACCGCGGAGGAAATCATCCGGCGAAAGATCAATCTCTTCGCCGGACTTTTCCATCAGGTTCGCCTGATCGAGGGAGCGAAAGAATTCGTAGAACGAAGCCACGCCGCCGGTCGCAGGCACGGACTCACCACCTCGGCATCCCGCTCAACCCAGCAGCTCGCGTTCGAAACCTTCGGCTTCGGGAAATTTTTCGATGCCATCGTCACCGGAGAAGACATCACCCAAGGGAAACCCCACCCCGAACCCTATCAGCTCACGGCGGAAAAGCTCGGTCTGCCAACGAGCGACTGCCTGGTCATCGAGGACTCTATCAACGGCGTGCTCTCGGGCAAGGCGGCGGGTTGCCGCGTCATCGCCATCACAGGCACTTTCCCGGAGGCAGCGCTGATCGAAGCGGGTGCCGATTATATCATCACCAATTTCAGCGAACTCCGTTGAAAAACAAAACGCCCGGCTGCACGAGGCGGCCAGGCGTTCTGGTGAAATTCGGGAAATGACTTGGATCAGTCGAGTTTCGGCTTCCCGACGCGGCGAACGGCACCGAAACGCTTTTGGAATTTGTCGATGCGGCCTTCGGTATCGACGAACTGCGCGAGTCCGGTGAAGAACGGATGGGAATCGGACGTGATGCCGATCGAGATGAGGCTATGTTCCACGCCGTCAATGACTTCCTTTTTCTCGGAGGTCTTGGTCGAGCGGCTGATGAAGCGTTTGCCGGTGGTCATGTCAACGAAGACGACCGGATTGTATTTCGGATGAAGGTCCTTTTTCATGGGAATAAAAGTTCCAGCCACGTTACCGACGCGGCGGGACGGGGAGAATCGCCAAATTCGACCGCCTGTCAAGCTGGCATCGCGTGGCAATTTCTAACGTGTCGTAAAAATTGGAATTTAATACTTGCAAAATAAATTATTCAAGCTGGTATGCCATGCCGATTTTTTGAGTCGCTTTTGTCACGGGAAGGTGTAGGGTCTCCCCGTTATGGCAATTACCACGAAACGTACCAGATTCTCACGTCGCCTTCCGGACCATGTCACCGACGAGCTTTGCAATGTCCTTGCAGAAAAAAAGGTGTTCGGCTTCAACGATCTTTTCGAACGCGTCTTCGCCAATCTCAAGGTTCGCAACGCCGTCAGCGGTGGAGAAGAAATGCTCCGCCTGCGCGCCTATGAGAAACTTCAAAACCTCGTGACCCGCGGTCTTGTTGAGAAACTCGGCAAAGAGTACAAGGGCACCGCCCGCGTTCACGAAGCATCGAGCGCCTATGCCGCAGCCCAGGAAGCTGCTGCTCAAGACGAAGCTTGATCCGCTTTCAATCTTACAAAACCCGCGCCCGATGAGGACGCGGGTTTTTTTTCTACCCATTTCCAGCGCGGGTCATTAAGACCACTGCGCCAGCCCGTTGAATTATGCCGCACGACTACCTTCCCGTTCTGTTCCAAGTCCTGATCGCACTCGGATTCGCCGTGTCCACACTCTCGCTGAGCGTGGTTTTCGGGCGCTCGGGAAAACGCAATGCGACCAAGGACAGCGCCTATGAGTGCGGTATGCTGCCGATCGGCGAAGGAGCACCGAGATTTTCGGTGAAATTCTATCTGGTGGCGATGTTGTTCGTGATTTTCGATATCGAAGTCGTCTTCATGTATCCATGGGCCGTCCAGTTCCGCGATTTGGTGGCCCAAGGCCCCACCGCGCTGGTCAGCATGGCAGGCTTCGCGGGTGTCTTGGTTTTCGCCTACGTCTATGCGCTGAAAAAGGGTGCGCTGAACTGGAAGGCGTGAGAACCGGCTCGGCGTTTTAGGGCGAATCCGCGGAACTCCGGGGTGTTGGTTCCGGGCGCGACGTCAATCCCGGTTCCATCTGGCAGTCGAGCTTTTCCAGCGAGTTGGATCTCCGGGTGGGCATGAGCAATTCATGATTGGCATGAGGGGAATTGACATGAATCAGGCTTGAATCGTGCTACTCCGCCACGCAACTTCCGCGGCCCCGGCCCCGGCCGAATATTTCCAGAACAATGGTCTTCCCGATTCAACTTCCGAATGACGCTCCTTTCACCGCCGAGCAACGTGCCTGGCTGAACGATTTCCTTTCCAAGGCACTTGCCCAAGGCAATCAAGCCGCCGCGCCTAACGGCCCGTCGGTGCCTGTCACCGTCATGTATGGCTCGCAGACCGGAACTGCGGAAGGCCTCGCCAAGAAGCTCGTCAAGACGCTGAAAAAGGGCAATTTCGAAACGGAGATCCACGACATGGCCACCTACGACCGCTCGCGGTTGGCCACGGAAAAGAATCTTCTCATCATCACTTCCACCTACGGCGATGGGGAACCGCCGGACACCGCGACGGATCTTCATGGCTGGCTCATGAGCGAATCCGCGCCGCGGCTCGAGGGGGTTTCGTACTCCGTTCTCGCGCTGGGCGACAGCAGCTACCCGGACTATTGCAAGTGCGGCATCGAGTTCGACACCCGTCTGTCCGCCCTTGGAGCGAACCGCATTTACTCCCGGGTCGATGTCGATGTCGATCCCGACGCGCCTTACGCGCAGTGGTCCGCCGGAGTCCTGGCAACTCTCGCCCCAACGGGTGCGGCCATCCCCCCCAGCGACGAGGCCTCCACGGATGCCGTCGAGGAAGGATACTCCAAGAACAATCCCTTCCCTGCCCCGGTGGTGCAGAACTACAATCTAAACGGCCCGGGCGAAAAGCAAACCCACCAAGTTGCCCTCTCGTTGGAAGGCTCGGATCTAACTTACGAGGTCGGCGACGCGCTTGGTGTCTATCCGTTGAATCCGCCGGACGTTGTCGATGAAATCATCGCGAACCTGCCCTTCAAGGCGAGTGACGTGCCTGCTCCGGACGGCGGCGAGGTGACACTACGCGACGCGCTCATCCAATACTACGACATCGGATCACTCAACAAGTCGATGATCCAAAAGTGGCAGGCGAAAAGCGGTTCACCGTTTCTCCGATCGCTCGTCGCGGCCGATGACAAGAAGGCCTATGACGATTTCTGCTGGGGCCGCGATTTGATCGATCTGGTCATCGACCATCCCGCCGATTTCACCGATGCGGAGGAGTTCGTGGGCATCCTGAAGAAACTCCAGCCGCGCCTCTACTCGATCGCCTCCAGCCCCCGTGCGCATCCCGGCGAGGTCCACCTTTGTGTCGGCATCGTGCGCTATCAGACAAACGGTCGCAAACGCGGCGGCATCTGTTCCACCTTCCTCGCGGACCGGGTGACCGGCGAGATGAAGCCGCGGGTTTACGTCCATGGCAACACCGCGTTCAGGCTGCCGCCTAACGGCGATACCGACGTCATCATGTGCGGCCCCGGCACCGGCATCGCG
>JAZKGW010000022.1:102483-151694 GCA_040385685.1 Verrucomicrobiota bacterium
CATCGCGCCCTTCCGCGCGTTCCTGGAGGACCGCAAGGCGACTGCGGCGAAAGGCAAGAACTGGCTGTTCTTCGGCAATCCTCACAGCGCCACCGACTACCTCTATCAGGAAGAAATCGAGGGCTACATCGCCGACGGCACGCTCGCCAAATTCGACGTCGCGTGGTCGCGCGACCAGAAGGAAAAACTCTACGTCCAGCACCTCATGGTGCAGAACGGCGCGGAACTCTGGGCTTGGCTCAGCGGCGGTGCCGCATTCTATGTCTGCGGCGACGCCTCGCGGATGGCCAAGGATGTGGACCAGACACTGCTCAAGGTCGCGGAAACCCACGGCAAGCTAACACCCGACGAGGCGGCAGCGTTCATCTCGCAGTTGAAGAAAGAAAAACGCTACCTGCGCGACGTTTACTAACGTCTAGCGCCTGCGAGCCTGCTCCTCGATGAAGATTTCAGCGAGCCGGAAGCAGCGGCGCGACAAGTCTTTCGCATCGTTGTCGCCGATGAGTGCGACGCCTTCCTCGCTGACTTCCGCCAGATAGATTTTCCACGCCATCTTGGTCAGCAATTCGGGATCCACCTTCGGGCGTTGCGGCTGGTGAGGCTGCGGCGCGGGACGGGGCTGGGGAGCTTCGGAGGGCTTCGCCGGCTCTTGAGCCGCAATCGTATAGACTTCCTCGGTTGCAGGACCGCCACCATTCTGGGGTCCGGCGGACTGGCCTTTGCCCTTGCGGCGGCGGCGCTTCCGTTTGGGGCCGCCTTCCGACTGGGATTGGCTGCCACCGGAGGATTCAGATTCGGGCTCTGGCCATTCGCCACCGGCCTGGGAAGGAGCGTCCGAATCCTCCTCGCGGTCCGGGGCGGATGAAGGAAAGGGAATACTGGGAATCTCAGCGGCGGGTTCCTCGGGAGCTGCCGACTTGGCGACTTTCTTGGGCCGTGGAGTGGAAACCCGGCGGACACGCGGTGCGCTCTCAGCTTCTGGATTCGGGGAAATTTCGGGGGAGGATACGGTTTCTTCGCTCATGTTGCTGAAGAGAAGGAAGCCCGCCGGAGCAGCTCGCGTCGAGAACATTCAAGCGCTGCTGTCGTCGAAATCGCGCTGGAAAATGCATCCGCATTTTTCGGCGGATGAGTTCGCTCTCACAATTCCCATCCCGCTAACAAAAAAGCCCGCCGGGTGGCGGGCTTTTCGTGAACTGACGCGGCGGGGCTTGCCCGCTGCGTTTTGTTAGTAATTCTTGATGTCGTCCTTGCTGGTTGCAGCGGTTCCGGTAAGGCCATCCTTGCCACACGACCAAAGGTCGAAATCCGGGTTCTGGGTGGCGGTGTTGGCAGTACCGGTTGAGGTGAACGCGGACCGGTATTTGTATTCGGTCCCCCAAGGATCCTTGACCATGGTTTTTGTGGGGGACGGAGCGGGTGGCTTTGGGTTGGTTCCTGTGGTTACGGGATCCATCCATCCTTGCTTGCTGGTGGTCGGATCCAAGTCAGCCAGATAAATCTTGGTCGCTTTGGGCGGAGTGGCTGGCGCCTGAGCTGGATTCTGACTGTAATCGTAGCCTTCGTAGAAGAGAGCCGAATAGAGGGACGTTGCCGTCGACCCAGCCGCCGGGTTATTGGCGGTCGGGGGGTATTGGCCCATCTCGTTCTTGTATTCCTCAAGCGCCTTGGAAATGAGCGCGATCTGCAGCTTGGCCTTGGAGGACGCTTGCTTTTCGGTGACGTAGCCGAGACCACCGACGACGAGGCCGGCGAGAATGACGATGATCGTGATGACCGCCATCAACTCGATGAGAGTGAAGGCAGCCCTGCCGGGGCGTTTGGTGATTTTCATGTCCTTGGATTTTGAGCTGAATGCGACGATCGCAAGACCATTACTGGTTGCCCATCGTCGAGATCATCTTAATCAGCGGTAGGAACAATGCAAATACAACCGCACCGACGATGAGGGCCAAAATCACGATCATGATCGGCTCCAGAATCGAGGTGAGGGCGGTGACGGCGTTATCGACTTCGTCGTCATAAACGTCCGCAACCTTGAGCAACATCTCGGGTAGCTGTCCGGTTTCCTCGCCAACGTCCACCATGGAAATCACCATGTTCGGGAAGACTCCGGAGGCTTGCAGCGGAGTGACGATCGTTTCCCCTTCCTTGACGGCTTCGTGGACTTTTTCGATGGCGTGGGAAATGACGACATTGCCGGCGGTGTCGCGGGTGATGTTGAGGGCTTGGAGAATCGGGACACCGGAAGTGACGAGGGTGCCGAGCGTCCGTGAGAAGCGGGAGACGGCGCTCTTGCGTTGGATGTCGCCGAGGACCGGCATTCTCAACTTCATGTTGTCGATGATCGTGCGGCCACCGGCGGTGCGGCCCCAGAGGTTGAAGAGGAATACGCCGATGCCGAAGGCGATGAAGGCGAACACCACGTTGGGCACGAACAGCGGCCGGGCGAGGAAAAACTCGGACATGCCGAAGACGATCTTCGAAATAAGCGGCAGCTCCGAGTCGGTGTTGGTGAACATTTCCTTGAACTTCGGCACGATGAAAATCATCAGGAAGACGAGGATGGCCACGGCGATGAACATGACGATCACCGGATAGACCATGGCGGAGACGATCTTGTTTTTGAGCTTCTGGGCCTTTTCCTGATACTCGGCAAGCCGGTTGAGAACGATTTCAAGAACACCGCCGAGCTCACCGGCCTTGACCATGTTCACATAGAGCTTGTTGAAAATCTTCGGGTGCTGGGCGAGCGATTCGGAGAACGTGGAACCTCCCTGGACGTTCTCGGCAAGCGCGCTAACAGTGGCCTTGAGCACCGGGTTGGGTTCCTGTTTCTCAAGAACGGTCAGGCTGCGGAGCAGCGGCAGGCCGGAGTCGATGAGAGTCGCGAGCTGGCGGGTGAAAATCATCAGGCTCTTCGGCTTGATGCGGCCGCCGACGTGGCCCTTGGCGGCTGGCTTGGCCGCGACTTTGCCCTTGGCTTTGGCCGGAGCGCCTTTGCCCTTTTTGCCTTTTCCTTCCTCATGGATATCGGTCGGATAGAGCCCCTTGGCACGAAGCTGTTTGATCGCTTCGTCCTGGTTGGGGGCCGACACGGCGCCAGTGGTCTGTTCACCTTTTGCATCAAGGGCGGTAAATTGGAAGTTAGCCATGGGAGTGGGGGTTTTTGGATTTTCTGGGAAGTTCTGTAAAGGATGGAAGTGAATCAGGAGGAAAAACGTCAGGTGTATTTGAGGACTTCCTCAATGGTGGTCTGGCCGAGGTAGATGCTGCGCAAACCGTCTTCACGGAGAGTGTTCATCCCGAGCTCGACGGCTTTCTGTTTAAGGACCACGGACGGAGCCCGCGAGGTGATCAGTTCCCGGATCGGGTCGGTCACATTGAGCAGCTCATACAATCCGCGGCGCCCCTTGTAACCGGACTGGCCGCAGACGGCGCAACCGGAACCGGTGAAGAATTGTTTGTCGCCGAGTTCGTGGGCCGAAACTCCGAGTTGGTTGAGGATTGACTCGTTAGGCTCATACGGGGTTTTGCAGTCCTTGCAAATGGTCCGGACGAGACGCTGGGCGAGAATTCCTTCCAGAGACGCGGAAACGAGGAACGGCTCGCAACCCATGTCCACAAGACGAGTGACCGCGCCGGGCGCATCATTGGTGTGAAGCGTGGAGAGCACTAAGTGACCGGTCAAAGCAGCCTGAATGCCGATCGTCGCGGTTTCCTTGTCGCGCATTTCCCCGATCATGATCCGGTCCGGGTCTTGCCGCAGGAAGGCCCGCAGGACACGCGGGAAGTCCAGGCCGATGGCTTCGTTGATCGGGATTTGGATGATGCCGTCGATGTCATACTCGACCGGGTCCTCGGCGGTTAGAAGCTTGGCATCGATGGTGTTGATGCGTCGCAGCGCGGCGTAGAGGGTGGTGGTTTTCCCCGCGCCGGTGGGACCGGTGACGATGAAGATGCCGTTGGGCTTCTCGATGGTGTCGGTGATATAGTTATAGATGTGGTCGGTTAGACCGAGATTCTCCAGCGAGAGGTTGACCGACGAGCGGTCGAGCACCCGCAACACGATCGATTCGCCGTGGTGGGTGGGGAGCGAGGAAACCCGCATGTCCACCTGCTTGTCGCCGACCTGTTTGACGATCCGGCCGTCCTGCGGGACACGGCGCTCGGCGATGTTCATGTTGGACATGACCTTGACGCGCGAGATGATCGGCCCGGACAGGTGAATCGGCGGCGGTGCCATTTCGTAAAGCGCGCCGTCCACCCGGTAGCGGATCTTGAAGTCTTTTTCGAAGGGCTCGAAATGGATGTCGGACGCCTTCTCCTTGATCGCCTGATAGAGCACGAGATCGACGTAGCGGACGATCGGCGCGGAGTTCGCCTCGGCTTCGAGATCCGCGGCGTTCATGCTCTGGCCGCCGATTTCGAGCTGGCTGAGGATATCTTCCATCGCCTTGCCCTCACCGCCGTAACACTCGTTGATCTTCGACTCGACCAGGTAGTCGGGGGCGACGACGACGTGGATTTCGCGACCGAGGGCGAAGCGCAGGTCTTCGGGCGTTTGCGGGTTGAGTGGATCGACCAGCGCGACGTAAAGACCGGTTTCATCGAAGCTGACAGGTAGCGCACCGTGGAGCCGTGCGGTGCCGGCAGGAACGAGCGCGAGCAAGGCCTCGGGCGGAGTCCAATCCTTCAGGTCCACCATGCTGGCGCCGAGTTCGGAAGCAACGACCGGCCAAATATCGTCACGGCTTTGAATGACCTGGTAATCCGCGAGGATTTCCGCGATCTCTTTACCACTGTGGTCGATTTCCGCGAGGATGTCTTGGCCGAGAGCCGCGTCAATGAGGCCACGCGATTGGAAAAGTTCGAGAATCTGTTGATTGTCCATGGGACGGGGAAGCGGAAGGGTTTTTGAAAGTAAGTGGTGGCGATCAGTCGAGATCGGACATGGTGGCATGGACCACTTCGTTGCCGGAAGTGAGGCCGGAAAGCACCTTGCGGATACCGTCCTCGCGAAGCGTTCGCATCCCGAGCTCCCGGGCGCGGCGGCGAAGCGCGGTGGTGGTGAGGCCGGTGTTGATCATCCCGCGGACCTCGTCGTCGATGACGAAAATCTCGAAAATCCCCATCCGGCCTTTGAAACCGTTGCCGCGGCATTTCTCGCAGCCGACGGGACCGAAAATCGTGGCTTCCGTCATCCGGGACGAGTCCAGCGAGAGCGCCCGCATTTCCTTGTCGGTGAGTTCCGCGGGACCTTTGCAAATCGGGCAAAGTTTCCGCACCAGACGCTGGGCGAGCACCGCGCGGACCGCCGAGGCGATCAGGAACGGCTTGACCCCGATGTCCGCGAGACGGGCGACGGCGGACGGCGCATCATTCGTGTGAAGCGTGGAGAAAACCAAGTGACCGGTTAGGGACGCGTTGATGGCGATGTTCGCCGTTTCCGCGTCCCGAATTTCCCCGATCATGATGATGTTGGGAGCTTGCCGGAGCATGGCGCGGAGAGCGGCGGCGAAGGTCATGCCGATGTCCGTTTTCACCATGACCTGGTTGATGCCGGGAAGCTCGTACTCGACCGGGTCTTCCACGGTGATGATCTTTTTGTCCGGCTTGTTGATGACGTTAAGACAGGCGTAGAGCGTCGTGGTTTTTCCCGATCCGGTCGGCCCGGTAACGAGGAGAATTCCGTCCGGCAGGCCGAGCATCTGCTCGAAAAGCTGCTGGTCGTCCGAGAAAAACCCTAGCTCGGGCAGACCTAGCAGCAGCGCGGTTTTGTCCAAAATCCGCATGACGATGGATTCGCCGTGATTGGACGGGACCGAGGAAACCCGGAGATCGACTTCCTTTTCGCCCATCTTAAGCTGGATCCGGCCGTCCTGCGGGAGGCGTTTCTCGGCGATCGACATCGTGCCGCTCATCACCTTCAAACGCGCGATGATCGCTGGCAGAAGTTTCTTCGGATGGGTATCGACGTGGACGAGCTTGCCATCCAGGCGATAACGGATCCGCACCGACGTTTCGAGCGGCTCGATGTGAATGTCCGATGCCCGCAAGCGGAATGCTTCGGTGAGCGTCTGCATCACCAGCTTGATGATCGGCGCGTCGTCGCCAGGCCCGGCTTCCGCATCGCCACTGGATACCGAGTAACCGGTTTCCCCTGACGTGGAGGTTTCATTGGAATGATAGAACTGGCGGAGGTGGTCCTGAATATCCTGTTGGGTGACGCAAACGAGATGCAGCTCGCGTCCGATCACGTGCGGCAAGGTATCGAGCGATTCGAAATCGAGCGGATCCGCGAGCGCGATGGTGAGGGTGCTCCCATCATCCATCACTGGAATTACCCGGTAGCGCTTGGCGATATCATCGGAGACGGCTGAGGTGATCGCAGGATCGAAAGTGACATCGGACAAGCGGATGAAGGGAATGCCAGCGTTGGCAGCCAGGACCTTGGCAACATCGTCCTGCTTCAGGGCGGTATGCGCTAAAAGATGCTCGACGATGGTTTCACCGCCAGAGAGGGCGTTTCGCGCGGCATCGACTTCATCGGGGCTAACCGATCCTGCTTCGGCGAGCAATTCTGCGAGATAATCTTCGTTGGAAAACACTGGGCTAGGAGTCCTTGGAGGTGGATTTTTAAATGTGCAATCCGGGTCATCGCCCGTGCTGCGTCTTCCGCAGATTGGTCAACCCACCCCATCCTTGTCAACCAGCCACATTGCAAGAATTGGTGATTTTAACGTCCGCTAGAAATTCTCGCCCGATCCCACTTGAAATGTAGGTACCATGCCCATTCATCCGCAAACCCGCGGAGTCTGAAAAAATGCCCGGATCAGGGATTGGTAAACCACTGACCTTGAAACCTTGATCCGCGTCTGGAGGACTTCCCAAGTCGCGCCCCGCATCGGCTCCAAGGTCTTGCGGGCGATCAAGGCGGGCAACACGGTGGCCGCCCGAAGACGGCGTGACCGCAGCGTGCGCGTGTAGGCTTCCCCGTCGGCTAACCATTGGTCGGCCCGCGTCAGCCACTTGGCGTGGCAATCGCGCAACTCCCGCGAATCGCGGGGATCGGCGACCGGCAAATAACAGCGCCCGGTCGCCAGATCCGCGGCAAGGTCCCGCAGGATGTTCACGAGCTGCAGGCCTTTGCCGTAGGCGATGCCCCGCTCCAACAACTGCGGCTCGGGCGATTCGGAAAAGCGCCCGCCCAGCGTCAGGAACCCGAGCTTCGTCCAGAAAGCGCCCACACAACCAGCCACCCGCCACGCGTAGTCATCTAGCGCCGCATCGTCTTGCAGGGCGACGGGATTCTCCCGACCGGCGTGCTCGAAGCGCTCCAGGTCGAGCGTCTGGCCGCTCACGATGATTTTCAGAACTTCCCGCACGAGATCCGCCTCGGCTTGCGGAAGACGATTCAACCCAGTGAAAATTTCGCCCGAACATTCGAGCAAGTGCCGTTCACGCGGGTCAGGGATCGCGTTGAGAATAGACACCGGCCACCGCGGCGCGGTCGATTTTTCGGCAACGGCGCGACGGAATTGATCGAGGCATTGCAAACGCGCATCGAGCGGCGCCGCATTGGTATCAGCGAGCGTGTCGCTGGTCCGGGCCAGCAAATAGCCCAGGCTGGCCGCCCTGCGCATCGGTCGCGGCAGCAGCCGCAAGGTCAGATAGAACGAGCGCGAAACCCCCTTGAGCACTTGATTTCCCGGATCATCGGTCACCGGGTCCAAGCAAGGTCGGACCGCGGGAAATGTCAACCCGCCACAGCAAGCCCGCGGAATTTTCGTTAGAACCGGGTCCCCGTGAAATCCGATTGCGATTCGGGCCGGGAACGGGCAACCTGCTAGCGGAATGAGCGAGGATCCAGAGACCATGCAAGACCGGAACCGGGTGAAGCTCGAGCGACTCGAACTCGCGTTGCGGGCATCTAACGAAGGGATCTGGGACTGGCGGACCGGCGAGCGGGAAATCTTCTACTCCCGCCGGATCCTCGAATTCCTGGAGTGCGGGAAGGACCACGCGCCCAATTTATTTCTGGCTCCGCACGATCAAATCTGGCCGGAAGACCGTGAGGCGTTCGAGCGCGGGGTGACCCACGCGCTGCTCGACGGCGGCCCGGAAACTCTCGCGGTGGATGCCCGGGTCCGCACCGGCGGCAATAATTGGCGCTGGCTGAGAATCCGCGGAACCGTTGTTCGCAACCGCGACGGCCAAGCCATCCGGATCGCCGGCTCGATGATCGACATCAGCCGCCGCAAGGCTGCCGAGGCCCAGGTCGAGGAAGAACGGTTCCTGCTCCGGCAGTTGATCGACCACGTGCCGTTACAGATTTATTTCAAGGATTTGGAATCGAAATTCACCATGGCCAACCAACGGATGGCCGAGTGGCTTGGCCTGGCCACGGGCAGCGATCTAACGGGCAAGCACGACCGCGACTTCTTCGACCTCGATCACTGGAAACCCGCGGAAGACGACGAGAAGCGCATCATTCTATCAGGCGAAGCGATCATCGACCAACTCGAGCATGAAACCTGGCGGCAGGGCGATGAAACCTGGGTCATCACCTCCAAATTCCCATGGCGCGACCGCCAGGGCCACACCAAGGGCACCTTCGGGGTTTCCAGCGACGTGACCAAGCTCGTCAAAGCCCAGCACGAGGCCAGCAATCTCGCCCACCAGCTCCAAGTGAAGAACGAGGCCTACGAGGAGGAACTCCTGTTAGCCCGGGAAATCCAACAGGCGCTCGCGGGTCAGGGCTTTCCCGCGGCGACGGCGGGCAACCACCGCCGTCTCACTTTCGGCGCGCGCTACATCCCGATCTCTGGCCTGGCCGGAGACTTTTTCGAGGTGATGAAAGTGTCCGACGATTCCTATGGCGTGTTGATCTGCGACGTGATGGGCCACGGCGTCCGCTCCGCGCTGATCGTCGCGATGCTTCGCGGACTGTTGGAAAAGCAGCGCGCGCAGACTGCGGAACCCGGGTTGTTTCTCCAGGGTCTTAACGATGGCCTCGCCGCCATCCTCGAACGCGCCGGCACCACCATGTTCGCCACCGCCTTCTTCGGAGTGATCGACCTCGCCGCAGGCACTTTCAAATACGCCTGCGGCGGCCATCCCGGTCCGATCATCGCGGGCAGGAACGGCGTCCGCCAGATCGCCAGCGAACGCGCCGAAAAAGGCCCCGGGCTGGGTTTGATCAAAGGCGCCGCCTACCCGACTCGTGAAATCGACCTCGCGGAAATCGACCGGATGGTCCTCTTCACCGACGGCGTGCTCGAGGCCGAGAACCAAAGCGGCGAGCCGTTTTTCGAGAACCGCCTGATGGAAATCATCGGCATGAAATCCGCCGACCCGCTGGAGGCTCTGCTAGACGGCGTCCTTTCCAGCGTCCTCGCGTTTTCCGAAGGCCAGCGCTTCGATGACGACGTTTGCCTGTTAGGATTCGAGTTGACGCGCGGATTCCGCGGTTGATTCCGCTCACTGCCACGCGGCGGCAAATCACCGCACAGGGACCGTTTGCGTGGAAAGATGCTCCCAGTGAATTCGGTTCACGGGAAACTGGCGAAACCTGGGAGGCCGGAAGGGTGGCTCAACGACTTCCCGGGCCAGTTGGAGTCGTTTCCGCAGCGCGGCCAGCAACTGTTACGCGTGCTCATCCCCAACTGTGGCCAGGACTGCGGATAGCAATCGACAAACAATGACACAGGACATCCTTTTCCCACACGCAGTTAGAGCGCGCTGTATTTGCTAGTCATCTGCATCAATACTGGGCTCGGCTGAATTTGCGGGTCATCATAGGCTCTGAAATTTAATACTCCGGAGTGAAGCAATTGTTTACATATCTCCGTCCAGCTAGAAGCTGATGTGATCTGAGTGAGTTTGGAGACTTCGGCGCTGCGTAGCGCTTTCCATCCAATGAAACCCATTGCATATCACACATTCGGCATTTCCTATTCAAAATCCGGCAAATCCTTGGCGCGCTCAGATCCTTACCGCCGGGCACGCCTCACCATCCGAGGCAAACTCCACAATTCCGCAATTCCGTCCGGCACCGCAAAACCGGCGTGATAAAGCATTATATTCAACCCGGTTTGCACAAAATGTCGATTTACCAAACCGAAGCGCGGACCATAGCATACATGACTCGGATAGGGGAAAAAGTGATTGAAATTATGCCACTGACAAACCCAATCCAAAATCAAAAATCCATGAAAAGCTCCACATTATTTCAGCCGCACCGCTCTAACATCCATAACTTGTCCTCCATATTCACGACGTTAATACGCGTGTGTTCCGGAGGGGCCATGGCCATTTCCGCGGTCGCCACTGCCGCCACCTGGGACGGCGACAGCCTCGACAACGACCTCTGGAGCACGGGCACCAACTGGGCTGACAACACGACTCCCGTCACCGGTGCCGACTTGATCTTCGACGGCGAGGTCCAGCTCATCAACACCAACGATCTCCATACCAATTTCGTCGCGGCGGTCGCAGGTCCCCCAATAATACCCGCCATCCCCGCAAGCATCCTGCTGAACAGCATCACCTTCGCCGCGACGGCCGGAGAGTTCTCCCTGGTGGGCAACGCGATCGATCTCGGAGCAAAGACGATCACCAACAACTCCCCCAACCTCCAATTCATCGGCGCGGAGATCCAGATCGACGCGGGCCTCGTCGGCGGCCTCATCGTGAACACCGCGGTCGGAGACGTGCAGATCAACAAGCTGTCCCTCCGCAACGGCTTCAACGAGAACCTGGACAAGACCGGCCCGGGAACCTTGTTCCTCAACGGGCCTCTTCTCTCTGCCGACACCTTCGCGCCACGGGTGCAGGCGGGCACGCTGGTGGCGACTTCCTCAAACAATTTATTTTTCAATGTCAACATCTCCGCCGGAGCGACCCTCCGCACGGGAGTCGGCTCCGCAAACGGCGTCATTCACAACGGTGGCTCGGTGACCGTTAACGGCACACTCGACCTCGCGCCGGGAGTGAACGAGGACATCGGCAACCTGCTTGGCAGCGGAATCGTGACCAATCAGGGAGGAGATGGAGCGATCAGCAAGATCATGCTCCGCAACGGAAACACTATCCCCACCACCTTCTCGGGTTCGATCCAGGACGGCGCGTCCGGCGGCAGGACGAGCCTGCAGGTCGGCCTGTTCCACTCCAGCGCGACTAACAGCATCAATACCTCGGCCAACAAACTCATCCTTTCGGGAGCTAACACTTACACCGGCGACACGATCATCGGTCAGAGCTCGGGCAAGGTTTCCTTGGAATTGGCCTCGACCGGATCCCTGGTGTTCAAGATCGGCGCGGCTGGCGTGGGCACCAAGATCATCGGCAGCTACACTCAGGACACTGGAACCGTGGCGCTCAATGGCACTTTCCACATCGACGTGAGCGAGGCCGAAATGGTGCACAACAACCAATGGCTCCTGGTGGACGCGACCAAACTGAATGAATCTTACGGCGCGACCTTCAATGTCGCCGCGCCCTTCGCTAAAACCGCCGCCGGCGTCTGGAAGTATGAGGACGCCTCACTGAACATCTGGACATTCACCGAGGCCGACGGAAAGCTGTTATTCCAGGAACCGGCCGGCCGGCCTCCCGTCACCACCTGGGACGGTGGTGGAACGGAAAACAACTGGGCCACCGCCGCGAACTGGGATGTCGAAGTCCTCACCGGCGACGAACTGGTTTTCGCCGGCAACACCCGCCTCGCTCCCGCCAATGATCTGGACACCGCTTGGGACACGGTCAATTCAGTCCCCGGTGCCGTCACGATCGATAGCATCACTTTCCATAGCAGCGCCGGCGCATTCGTGGTCGGCGGCAACGCCATCGACTACGCGGGCAGGACGATCACCAACAACTCGCCCAGTACGCAGACCATGGATCTCCAACTCCAAGTGGATAACGGTGTCGGCGGACTCGCGGTGAACACCGCGTCCGGCGGCGTGATCCTCAACAGCCTGAGCCTGCGCAACGGGTTCGGAGCCGATTTGGTCAAGACGGGGGCGCAAACCCTTTTCGTCAACGGCCCGCTCGGCACGACCGACACCTTCGACGCAGTGGTGAATCAAGGCGCCTTGGAAGCCAGTTCCAGCGGCGACCTGTTCTTCAACGGCACCATCGCGGCCGGGACGACCCTGCGCACCGGCGGCACCTCGCCCACCGGCGTCTTTCACAACGGCGGCACCCTCACCGTGAATGGAACCCTTGAGCTCGCCCAGAGTGTCTCCGAGGACATCAGCAGGCTCCTCGGCAGCGGCACGGTGACCAATCGCGGGACGGGCGGCACCACCAGCACGGTCGCGATCCGCAGTTCGGCCAGTCATATCTTCCCTGGAAGTCTCGCGGATGGAGCTTCTGGGGGCACCACCGCATTGCAGGTCGGTCTCACCGGCGGCACCGAGACCGGAACTTTCACCCTCTCCGGCAACAACTCCTACAGCGGAAACACGGTCATGGGGCAGACGGAAGCGTCGTTTGCCCTCGCCAACACCGGCACGATGAAATTCAAAATCGGAGCCGACACAGTCAACAACCGGATCACGGCGGCCAGTCCACAGGTCACAGGCACCGTCGCGCTCGATGGCACCTTCCTTGTCGACCTCAGCGGGGCGAGCACCACCAGCGGGAATTCATGGACCCTCGTGGACAAGGACAACCTCAACGAGGCCTTCGGCGCGAGTTTCAAGATCGTCAACTCGGCCTACATTCCCCCCACTTCCTACACGGTGAATTCCGGCACGGGAGTCTTCGGTTTCTTCGCCGAGGACGACAGCTTCGCCACGGGCGGAGGCAACTTCGCGAATGGCCAGGCAATCTCCACCACCGGGGTGATCGACCCGGCTCCGGTCGGGGTTTATCAGTCGGAACGGAACGGAAATTTCACCTACAACTTCGCCGGCCTCGGGGCTGGCGCGAGCTACAAGGTCCGTCTCCACTTCGCCGAGATCTTCCACGGCGCGGCGGGCTTGCGGGTCTTCGACGTGTTCGTCAACGGTGCGCTGGTGCTCGATAACTACGACATCTACGCCAAGACTGGACTGAAGGGCCAAGTCATCATCGAGGAACTCACGGTCCCGGCCACCCTCGGCGGAAACATCTCGATCCAGTTTGTCACCGGAGTGGACAACGCCAAGGTCAGCGGCGTGGAAATCCTGCCTGTCGGCGGCGGCAGCGGCGCGAACTTCACTCAGTCCGCCGATGTCTGGACCATGGCGAGCGAAGGCAACACCTGGACCTTCAGCGAAGCCACAGGCGTCCTCTCGATCGCCGCGGGAGTCGCATCGAACTACAGCACCTGGGCCACCGCCAACGGTATCGCCGGCGAACCGGCTTCCGGGGATTTCGACAAGGACGGCCTGACCAACCTGATGGAGTATGCGCTCGGCAAGAATCCGAAAGTCTCCAGCACTCCGGCCGGAACCTACGCCAATGGAATTGTTTCCTTCACCAAGGGAAGCCAGGCCTTCGCCAACGGTGACGTGGCCTGGAGCATTGAAGAGTCCGACGACCTCGGTGTCACGGACCCCTGGGAAACCGTCACGCCGCTCTTGAACGACAACAGCACGATCTCCTACCAGCTGCCTGATGGACAGCCGAGCGCCTTCGTCCGGCTCCGGGTCATCGGTCAGTAAATCCCTGCGGAAATTCCAACCCTGGCAGGGCGGCCCTCGAATCCCGGGGGCCGCCCGGGCCTGTCTCCCCAGGTCTGACCCGCTCCGATTTAGTTAGCCCTCGTCTGCAGTTCATGTCGTTGGAGGCCGCCGCGCCAGTGGGAAGGGGGGCATGGCGGGAGGTCGATGCCGTGATGCTCCGGCCCGTTTCAAACACTCGCAGCACAAAATCACCCGATCCCTTGTCGCGGGTTGCGTGGTCGCGCTGGGCGGATAAGATCCGGCCACGGGAAGCCTCTATCAGCCAGGCATCCGCTGTCCCAGCATGATCGGCCTCGCTCTCAAAATGCTCTTCGGCGACACCGCCAAGTACCTCATGCTGGTCGCGGGCTTGTTTTTCGCCACCTTCCTCATTGTCCAACAGGCGTCCGTCTTCTGCGGGCTGATGCTCTGGACCACGGCGACCTTGAAAAACGTCGCCGCCCCGATCTTTGTCGTTGAGGAGCGGGTCGAGCAGGTTAACGAAACCAACCCGATGCGCGACACCGACGTCGCCCGCATCCGGTCCGTGTCAGCGGTGCGCTGGGCGATGCCCCTCTATTCCGGCATCCAGCGAGTCCGGTTAGACAACGGCAGTTTCAAAACCATCCAGCTCCTCGGCATCGACGCGGCCTCGCTTGCCGGTGCCCCGGGCAAAATGGTCGAAGGAAATCTCGAAGACCTGCGCCTGCCTAACACCGTCGTCATCGATGAGCTCGCGACCGAGCGGCTTTCCTCCAATCCCAAGGATCCCACGAAACGAATCAAGATCGGCGACCGCTTCGAGATCAACGACGTCGAAGCCCGCGTGGTGGGGATTTGCAAGGCGATGCGCTCTTTCACCGGCGGCCCCTACATCTGGACAACCTATGAGCGTGCCCTGCAGTACACCCCGCCGCAGCGGAAAATGCTGACCGCAGTGATCGCCGCTCCGGTCGAAGGCATGACCAACGAAGATGCGGCCGCGGCGATCCAAAAGGCCACCGGCCTCCGCGCTTATGTGAATCAGGACTTCGGAGAGAACGACAAGGATTTCAACACCGCGACTGTCTGGTGGTATGTGAAAAACACCGGCATCCCGATCTCGTTCGGCACCACTGTGATCATTGGTTTCATCGTTGGCGTCGCCATCGCCTGCCAGACATTCTACGCCTTCGTGCTGGATAACCTGAAGCACCTCGGAGCACTGAAGGCGATGGGCATGTCGAATTTCCGGCTGAGCATGATGTTGCTTTTCCAAGCATTGACGGTAGGTCTCATCGGCTTCGGACTCGGACTGCTAGCCACCTCCGCCTTTGCCATGGGTGCCTTGAAAAACGGCCAGCCGCCATTTTACATGCCGTGGCAGATTCCGGTCGTCGCCTTCTGCGTCATCCAGGTCATCTGCATGCTCGCCGCGCTCATGGGAATCGTCCGCCTCAGTCTTTACGAACCCGCCATGGTCTTCCGTGCCTGACCCCCTAACATCATCTCTGGTCGTCGATGTCCGTGGCGTCGAAAAAAGTTTCGGCGACGGGTCGAACCGTATCCACGTTCTTAGAAAGGTGGATTTCCAGGCCCGCACCGGTGAGATCACGATGCTTGTCGGTCCGTCCGGCTGCGGCAAAACGACCTTGCTCAGCGCCATCGCCGGCACCCTCAAGGTCGAGAGCGGCGAGATCAACGTTTTCGGCAACCCGCTGGAGAAAATGTCGGGTGGCGCGCTGACCAACTTCCGGGCGAAAAACATCGGCTTCATTTTCCAACAGTTCAATCTCATCCCCACCCTAACGGTCGCGGAGAATGTCGGCGTCCCCTTGCTCATCCAGGGCATCTCCAGCGGCAAGGCCCTCAAACGCTCGCGCGAAATCCTGGAACGCGTCGGCCTCGGCGCGCGTTGGAACGAGCGGCCTAACAAACTATCCGGCGGCCAGCAGCAGCGCGTCGCCATCGCCCGCGCGCTCGTCCACGAACCGCCGCTGGTGATCTGCGACGAGCCGACCGCCGCGCTCGACGCGCAGAATGGCGAGATCGTGCTCAATCTGTTCCGCCAGGTCGCCCGCTCGGCCGAAAGAGCCGTCATCATCGTCACCCATGACAACCGGATCTTCTCCTATGCCGACCGAATCGCCCGCATGGACGACGGCGAGATCGTCGACGTCAAGGAACAGGATCAAAGCGAAACACCGCATTTCATTCACGAACACGCACACTGATGAAGAGGTTGAGAGTTGATGGTTGAGAGTTGAGAGAAAGATTTCAAATCCCCCTCTTCTCTTCCTCCAACTCTCAACCCTCAACTTTCAACCCTCAACTCTCCTCCATGAACTTTCTATCCAAACTCCTCCGTTACAGTTCGCTCCTCTTCGCCGTGGGCGGCGTGGTCGCCATCGTCCTCGTCTCCCGGACGCAGGCAGAGCGGCAGATGGCGCCACCAGGCGACCCGCCGGTCATGCCGCCGCAAAAACCCTTCGTTCATGCGGTCGCGGCGACTGGCATCCTTGAAGCGCTGAGTGAGAACGTCGCGATCGGAGTGCCGCTGCCCGGCCTCGTCACCGAAGTTTTCGTCAAGGTGAACGACTCGGTGAAAAAGGATCAGCCGCTCTTGAAACTCGACGACCGGGATCTCCTCGCCGAGGAGCTTTCCACCCAGGCCCAGCAGGAGATTTCGCGCGCCCAGATCGCCGTCAGCGAGGCCCAGCTTGCCAAGCTCGAAGGCCAGCTCGCCCGCTTGAGCGCAGTGAACGACAGCCGCGCTGTTAGCCGCGACGACCTCGACAACCGCAAACAGGACGTGGCCGTTTCCCAAGCACAGCTCGGTGCCGCCAAGGCCCAGCTCGCCGCTTCGGAAACCTCGTTGAAGCGCATCGCCTTGCTCATCGAGCGCCTAACCGTCCGCGCGCCTCGCGATGGCACCATCATCCAGCTCAACGTCCGCGCCGGCGAATACGCGGCCACCTCGCCCAAGACTCCTGCCATGATTCTCGGCGAAACCGGCAAGCTTCAGATCCGCGCCGACATCGACGAACAGAACGCCACCCGCATCCGCACTGGCCAGAAAGCCTATGGTTATTTGAAAGGCGACCCTACGGTCATCTTCCCGCTCGAATTCATCCGGATCGAGCCCTATGTGATTCCCAAGGTCTCGCTAACAGGCTCTGGCACCGAGCGGGTGGACACCCGGGTGCTGCAAGTCATTTACTCCCTCACCCGCCCGACCGATCCGCCGCTTTACGTCGGCCAGCAGGTTGATGTATTCATCGAGGCACCGGAACGCAAATGAACCCTCCCGCCGAACTAACACCGATGGATTGGATCGCCTTGAGCCGCGAGCTCAAGTCCATCGCCGAAGCCGGCCTGCGCTACTCGGAAGGCCCCTACGACCGCGAACGTTATTTGCGCCTGCATGAGCTTTCCTCGCTGCCGATGCACGCCGCGGCCCCGGAATTCAAATGGCCGCAGGAGTTCGGCTACGCCACGCCCAAGGTGGACGTGCGCGCGGCCGTGATCGACGAAAGCAACCGCATCCTGCTCGTCCAGGAAGCGTCCTCCGGCGAGTGGACGCTGCCCGGCGGTTGGGCGGATCTCAATTTCAGCCCCTCGCAAAATGCCGTGAAGGAAGTGCGCGAGGAATCCGGCATGGAAGTGGAAGTGGTGAAACTCATCGCCTGCTGGGACAAGGACCTGCAAGGCCACCCGCGCCAACCGGAACACGCTTACAAGCTCGTCTTCCTGTGCCGCATCACCGGCGGAAAATTGGCCACCAGCCATGAGACCTCGGGCGCGGAATTCTTCTCCGCGGACCATCTGCCACCGCTCTGCCCCTACCGCGCGGGCCGGCATTATCTCGACCTCGCGTGGCAGCACGCCGCGAATCCATCACTTCCCACCGCGTTCGACTGAGTCATGAAATATTGCTATCTGTTATTGCCCGCCGCGTTCGCGCTCGCCTCTTGCATGGTCGGACCGGACTTCCAAACACCCGGCGCGTCCGGAGGAACAAAATGGAAGGAAGGCCAAGCCACGCCCGGCACCCGCCTGCCCGACAACTGGTGGCGGTTGTTCAACGACCGCGAGCTTACCCGCCTGGTGGACCGCGCTCTAGCCGCCAACAACGATCTGGCGGCCGCCAAGGCCCGCGTCGAGACCGCCCGCGCGCTCGTCGGCGTGGACCAGGCGAGACTTTTTCCCACCCTCGATCTATCGGGATCGGCCGGGATCGCCCGCAGTTCGGCGGACTCCAGCGGCGGCGATCTGCCCCCGGGCGTTTCCGTCGATCTGGAAAACCAGCGCTACCGCAGCACCTTCGATCTCGCCTACGATCCCGATCTCTGGGGCCGCAACAAGCGCCAGATCGAAGCCTCGTCAGCCCAGGCTGCTGCCAGCGAAGCGTTGCTGGATTCCCTGCGTCTCGGCGTCGCCACCGAGGTCGCCCGCCAGTATTTCCTGCTGCGTGGCCTCGACGCCCAGGAAGCCGTGCTTCATGACACCCTGAAAAGCCGCAACGACGAGCTTGGCATCCAGAAGTCCAAGGCCGACGCCGGTTTGATCGACGGCCTCTCCACCAGCCGCGCCCGCACCGAGGTGGAACTGGCCAACAACGATCTCGCCATCGTCCAACGCCAGCGCGGCTCGGCCGAACACGCCCTCGCAGTGCTCTGCGGCACGCGCCCTTCCGGGTTCTCCGTCGCCCACCGCGTTTCTGATAGTTCGCTGCCAGTCATCCGCCCCGGTCTCCCTGCGGAGGTCCTCAACCGCCGGCCGGACGTCCGTGCCGCCGAACAGGAACTGCGCGCCGCCAACGCCCAAATCGGCGTGGCGGAAGCCGCGTTCTATCCAAACTTCAACTTGATCGGGAGTGCCGGCTTTGAGTCGCTCGACGTGAAGCGGTTCCTCGATTGGGAAAACCGAGTACTCTCGATCGGTGCCGGAGTCGTCGCCCCGCTCATCGACGGCGGGGCTAACAAGTCCACCTATCAGGCCGCCCGCAGCCGCTACGATGAAGCCCTGGCGACCTATCGGCAAACCCTGCTGATCGCCCTCCGCGAAGTGGAGGACGCGCTCGTCGATCTGAAAGGCATCGCCCGGTCCCGAGCCGCGCTCGAAGCCGCGCTCGCCAGCTCTCGCGACACCCGGCAACTCTCCCAAGAACGTTTCGACAAAGGCCTGACCAGCTACCTCGACGTCGTCGATGCCGACCGCACCGTCCTGCGGACCCGCCTCGCGCTCAGCCAGCAGGACGCCCAGCAACGGATCACCCTCGCCGCGCTCGCTAAAGCATTGGGCGGCGGCTGGAGCGGGAAGTGAATGAAGTCGGCATCGCCGCGTGCATCTTCATTTGGAAGAGCACGCCGTATTCAGCGACTCTAACGGGTCACCCGTTTCTCCGGCCAGCTTGGACTTGATGACCCGTTGGAGGACGAGAAAGGTCAACAGGCTCAACAGCCCGATGACATTTTCCCATAGCGTCGGCGGAAAGATCAGGATGAAGCCTTTGCCCTTGATCAATGCCGAGTAGCTGGACACGCAGAACGGCATGAGAAACAGCCGGAACGTCGTCCATCCGTCGTTCATAGACCGCATTCCGGAGGTGCTCAACAGCAACGCCAAGCCGATAATAGCGCTCATTCCCAACGATGACGCCCACAGCACGGGAGCGAAATCGAAGTAGAGGTAAACCACGCACAAATACCAGATCAGGTAGCACCAAAGAACGATGCGGCCTGTGGAAAGTTGGGCGATATACCTGAGCATGGGCAACCCATGGGAAGCCGCCGCCGTGCCAATTTCAGGAAAGTCCACGCCATCAGAACAGGTGCCGGGCGGGTGGGTGGGTCCGGAGAAAATGACTGGCGAAGCGATGATGGTGCGTGTAATAGCCAACTAATGCGGCGGACCCTCCATCGTTGTTTCCCCCTGCCTGCGCGCAACCAAGGTTTCGCTTTGGTTCTCAGTGTGATGCTGCTGTTGCTGCTGGTTACCCTGGCGCTCGGATTGTTCAACCTGGCGTCCTTCGAGTTGCGGAAATCGTCCCGGAACGACCAAGCGGCGGTGGCGAAAGCCAATGCCCGGCTGGCCCTGATGCAAGCCATCGGCCAGTTGCAACGGACGATGGGCCCGGACCAACGGGTCTCGGCGACCGCGGATATCCTGCCCAAGGACGTGAAGCAGCCGCATTGGACCGGGGTCTGGCGGAGCACCATGCAGAACGGCGCTTCCTTCATGGCCCGCAATGATTTGGCAGGCAGTCTGCGGGATGAACGGTGGGAACAAAAACTCAATCCGGCCGATCAGGTGATGGAGTGGCTGGTCAGCGGCCAAGGCGATCCGACCGCCGCCTCCAACGCTGGCATGGTTGCCTTGTACCACGAGGAAAAGCTGCCGGTCGTGGAGGTGCCCAAAGTGAACGTGGCGGGAAAATCCGGTGGCATTGCCGGTCATCTCGCCTGGTGGACCGGCGATCTCGGCGTGCGTGCCAACCTCCGCACCAGTGATTCCCGCGCCCATCTGACTGCCAGCCGTTCCGACCCCGGCAACGGCGGATTGTTCCGGGTGATGACCTCCCAGGCCGCGGACATGAAGCTGATGGCCGGCGGCGTGGATCTTCACAACGACGACCGGGAAAAACTGGTGAGCCCGGGGACGATCTCGTTCACCGGCGTTAATAGAACCTGGCGTCAAAAACACAGCTTGGATTTCACCACGGATTCGAGCGGGGTCCTCGCCGATGTGGCCGACGGCGGCCTCAAGCACGATCTAACCGCTTATTTCCAAACCGGCGGTGTGGCTCCGTTCAAAAACCTGGCCGGCCTAACCGACGACGATTCGCTCGTCGGTCCCTCGGTGCAGCCGGGCGTGGGAGCAGCGGCTTCGCGTTACGGACTGGCGGGTCCGCGTTTCGGTTTGCTGAGGGATTGGGCGCGGCTGGCGGTGCCCTTTTCCGGGAAAAACGTGGCGGCGAGATTGCCGGAGTTCGACACCTCGGCGGGCAAGTCCAGCAGCTCGCGGGCCTTGGCCAACGAACAACCGGTGAAGCTGGCGGGAAACCGCCAGGCGGGCATGCAACCGATCCTGGTGGAAGCCACGAATTTCACCCAATGGAGCACTTACCTCAACAATAACGGATCCACCAAATGGTTTCAACTCCGACAGCTGATGTATCCCCGCGTAGTTTTGTGGAATCCCTATAACTGCGACCTCAGGTTTGATCATTCAATTATCATGATTCAAGGCAACGGCCGCCAGGAAATGTGGACCAACAACTACTCTTCCGCCGGCACCAAGTTCAAAACCAGTTGGCTGAGTTTCGAGGGCGGCCGGAGCATCGCCTTCGGACCCGTCAGCAACATTATGAACTCGGAGGGTTACAATGACCCCTACATGGGATCCTATTACTTTTCCATTCCTGAGACGACATTCCATCCGGGCGAGTGCCTGGTGTTTTCCCCGGCCAAGGCAGCGGAATACGACGGGTACAGCGTTTACCGCCCGAAGGATTACAACCTCAATGAAAATATACTCAGTTGTGTGGTTTCGCCGGATCCAGGCAGATGCTATTATGTATCCGGATCGGAGTACGATGATCCGTCCAGGCCCAACGACGAATCCGGGATACCCTATCAGCCATTCGAGTTCTGGTATGAACCGACTCCCTATATCTTCGGGACCGGAAAAGACGGCATCAAATTCCAGGGAGACGACTCCCGGGCCATCCTCAAGCAGGTGACTTCTGGAGCCAAGGTCACCTTCGAGATCTTTGACAAACTGCCACAAATCTCGGTGCTTTCGGGTTCCTTGCAATATGGCGCGGGACGCGAGCCGAAACTCGCGTGGAGCGACTACGAGCGCATGCCGATGCAGTTGCTGGACAAATTCAAGCCGCAACCCACGGTGATCCCCAACGTGCGGACCCGCGAAGGCATCCGCTTGCGCTGGTTCGACGAGCATGATTCCAACCGCGGGTCGGGGGCCTTGGCCGGCACGCCCTATTTAGAGGATGCCTTGCTGGCGAATTGGAATCCGCGGGCCTCATTCATCCTGCGCTCACCTTGGGAGAACATCGGCGGAAACGCCCCGTGGTTTTTCGGCGCCTACACCCGGGACCTGTTCGATCAGGCGGTTAGTTGGAACGATCAGGCACCGGTCCCGAAAGAGGGTCGCTATCATGGCAACCCTTTCGGCCCGCCGCAGGAAGGGAACGGCAGCTATGTCCTCTTCGATGTGCCGCGCAGCGAAACGGGGCTCGTTTCACTAGGTCAGTTCCAGCACGCGAAACTCACCGAACTGATTTGGCATCCGTCGTATGCGATCGGAAATTCCCTGGCCGACCCGCGGCTGGGGTCTGGAGGACTGCTCGGCCTGAACCGCACCGCGGCGTCCTCCTCCAAACCCCAATCCGCCAGTCTCGGCGGCTTTGGTGAAAGTGAAATCGGGTGGTCGGGCGACAAGCAACAATCGGCAGGCAAAGATGACTGGGCGGCCACCGCTCGCGCGATTCTCGGCGACGTGCCGGATCGAGACAACCTGGTTTACGACCTGTCCTTCGAGGCGAACCTGAAACTCTGGGATCGCTTCTATCTGTCCAGCGGATCTCCGGCGGAGAAACAAAAATTCCTCGCCGATGCCGCGCTCAACCCGCTGCCTAACGGACGGATGATGCTGGCTCCCGCGACGCGCGCGTCGGCGACGGGAGCCAGCCTCACCGACTTCCACCAAGCAGCCTATCAGCTCATGCTGGATGGCGCCTTCAATGTGAACTCCACCCGCGTGGAGGCATGGAAGGCCCTGCTCGGATCGACCCGCCGCTCGGGTTTCGGAACCGGCGGCAACGTCCCATTTCCCCGCGTGCTCAACCCAAAGGAGGGCGCTTGGAAAAACGGCGACATGGCGGACAGCGACGCAGCCTGGGCCGGCTACCGCGAGCTAACCGAACAGGAGATCGCCCAACTCGCGGCAGCCATCGTGGCCGAGGTCAAGCTGCGCGGCCCGTTCATCTCCCTGGCGGATTTCGTCAACCGCCGCCTTGCCGAGGATGAAACCGGCCGCATGGGCGCGCTCCAGGCCGCCATCGAAAATGCGGGACTCAATTCTACTCTAACGACTGAGTATTCCCTGAACAACAAGGTCGCGCTGCCCGACTACACCCACCCGGATCACCTCCCGGATGCCACGCGCATGGAGCAGACTCTCAAGCCCGCCTCGAAAGCCTGGGGTGCGCCCTCTTATCTAACTCAAGCCGACGTCCTGCAAGTCCTAGGCCCGGCGCTGGCCGCCCGCTCCGACACCTTCGTCATCCGCGCTTACGGCGATGCGGTGGACAGCGCCGGAAAAGTCCAGGCCCGCGCCTGGTGCGAGGCTGTCGTCCAGCGTACTCCGCAGCCGCTCGACCCCGATGAAAGCGGCCTCAACCCGCGCCTTCCCGGTCAAGCCGGGGATTTCGGCCGGCGGTTCACCATCACCTCGTTCCGCTGGCTGTCGCCGGGTGAAATCTGACCCTCATGAAGTCCTCATTCATTTTTCACCTCACGACCTTGTTAGCTGGCATTTGTCTATCCGCCGCGGCCAAGGATGAAACCGCCCGCAAGGTTCGTTTCCTTGCCTTGGGCGAGCTTCCTCCTTTCCAACAGGAGATCCGCGACAACGTCCGTTACGAGCTTGAGCCGCCAGCCGGAAGCATCCCGCCGCGCGAGGTCATGTTGGGCTTCGGCGACGATCAGTCCCAACCCACGCCGCTGCGCCTGGGGCAAATCACCGCGCCTTTGAAAGCTCCTTCCGGAGCCGGCCCGCTTTTGTTGGCCATGCGCGGCGATGCCAAGGATGCGGAACCCTGGCTCCGCCTCACCCGCCCGGAAACCGGGGATTTCCTCGTGCTGCTCTGGCGCGATTCCAAACAAGGATCCTGGCAAAAAGTGAAATCGCTCGTGGTGCCCGACGACGCCGTCGCCGCTCCATCCGGCAGCGTGCGCTATGTCAACATTTCCCCAGCTACCGTGGACATCGGATTTGGGGGTGATCCAATCGCGTTGATACCCGGGGGAATATACAAGCGCACCCTTCCCGTCGGTGTGGAGCATCCGTTTGAAATCTTTTTGCCTGATACCTCCGGTGCCAAGAAGCGGCTACACTCCGGCGTCGTTCTGCAAAACCCCGGCGAGCGCAGCCTCGTCTTGATCTATTTCGCCGATGGAGTTGGCCACCGCCGCCCTTTGAAGGTCACCGTGCAGCGTGAGCAGGCACCGGTCAAACCGCCGAAGAAATGATTGCGTCCAAGGTGCCAGAACTGCGGCGAACCCACTGATACGTGTCGCCTCGGGTTGTCCCCCTTGAAAAAAGAGAGACCGTGACAGATGGTCCCTGCGGGGGATTATTTCTCAGCTGTCACGGCCTAGCGGGGATGTTCGGCGGGGTTCCTTTTTGGGGGGAATACGTCCGCTGTGCTTCCTTAGCTAGGTTTATCATACACCTTTGCCTCGTATTCTCCATGGGGTAGATCCCCACTAATAATGACAGGACCAAACCGGGTGCGTTTAGGCAGTTTGCCTAGCCGCGACACGTCGGCTTCAAATCTGTGGGCGGCATTACCTCTCTTGCTCAAAAACCCGGCCAATCTAACTTCCCGTGAAATAGAGGTGCTCCAGGCCGTCGCCGAAGGCAAGGCCACCAAGGAAACTGCGGACTGGCTCCACATCAGTATCAAGACTGTCGAGAAACACCGCCAGAAAGTGATGGAAAACTCAACATCCATGACACCGCCAGTCTCACCCGTTACGCCATCGCAAACGGCATCATCGAGAGCAGTGTGCAGGTACTAATTCTCTGAAAGACGTCCGGGTTTCGATCAGGCCTTTAATTCCAGCATCGCTTGCTGCCGGTCAAAATCCGATTCACCCGTCAGCTCCAGCTTCGCCCGCTCGTAATCAATCTGTTTGATCTGTTGCCCGCCACGGCCCGCCATCTGGGCCAACTCGAGGGTCCGCGCATACAGCATTTCCCGGGACACCAAGCGCTCGTGGATTCCTCGGCGAGATCCTACGCCTTGTGATTGTGGATTCATCGGTTCAAAGGGTGGATGTGGAACTCACTCGCCGACGGGATCTCGGGGCAATGGCCTCCGCCGGTTCTGCTTTTGCAGTCAGTTCCTTGGCGGCTCCGGCTTCTGCGCCGTCGCGAGATCGAGTCACCCAAATATCCCAAGGCCAGAGCGTCGTGGGTGCCACCTTGTCGGCCGTTGAGTTCCATTCGTTCACCGGACTGTTTTCGTAGCTTTTCATACTAGTAAGGGTTTGGGATTAAAGAGTTTGGATCACGCCGTCCGATACCGAAGCATCTCGGACTCGCGGCCAAAAGATTTGCTCAGGTAGGGCTATTTTCAAATGGGTTTTACCCTACGTTAGCCCCCCGGGGATGCCTCACCGAAAGGGTAGGAATAACTCTTAGGGCCACCTGCATGGTTCGTCCGCTATGAATCCACCTTGGTGGTCCTGCCATCCTTACGGTTGGGGGCGTTCGCACATCGTGCCGCCTCAGTTCGCCACAACTCGAAGATTTCGCTGAACCAAAAGGGCCATGAAAGTCCCTTGGATCACCTGTGACCTCAGTTACACCACACATCCGCCTTGCCTATGGGGTGAAACCCTAATTTCAAGGTGCCCCTTTCTCGTCCATGACAGCGGCCATTCCAAAAGCGGTGGAGGCTGCATTGCCCTCACAACACAACCGCCACCGCGTGGTCGGATTTCACAACCCTAGTGGTATTTGCTTCGCTGTTTGCCATGACTCAGCGGCACGGACAATACACGTATGCGGTTCTTGTGGCTATGGGGTGAATCCCTACCAGACATGGCCGGATCCAAAGAATTTGCGGTGGTGTCCTGACCGGAAGCGAGAGTAGTCCGTCCTTACTTACCCGCGGCAGAAACTTTCGTCACTCCACCGTCACGCTTTTCGCCAGGTTTCGCGGTTGGTCGATCTCGCATTTGCGGATGCGGGCGACGTGATAGGCGAAGAGCTGGAGGGCGACGACGGCGGGAATGGTTGCGACAAGCGGATGGCAGCGCGGGACGGTGATAAAGTCGTCCATGCACTCGGCGGTCTCGTGGTCGCCTTCGGTGACGATGCCGAGGATGCGGGCTCCGCGGGCGCGGCATTCCTCGATATTGCCGAGGGTCTTATCCATACCGGGGATGTCGAGGGCGAGGGCGATGATCGGAGTACCTTTCACTAACAGGGCGATCGGGCCATGCTTGAGTTCGGCGGCATGGTAGCCCTCGGCGTGGATGTAGGAAATCTCCTTGAGCTTGAGCGCGCCTTCGAGGGCGACGGGATACATCGGCCCGCGCCCGATGAAGAACGCGTGTTCGTTCTGGGCGTATTCTGCGGCGATCTTGGCGATACGCTCGTTCTGAAGAATGACCTTGGCGACCAGCGTGGGAATGGACTCGATTTCGCGGGCGAGCTTGATGCCGTCCTCACGCGAGAACCGGCGACCGCGGCCGAGCTTGAGGGCCATCATGAGGAGGACCGCGACCTGGCAGGTGAAGGCCTTGGTCGAGGCTACGGAAATCTCGGGGCCGGCGTGCAGATAGACTCCCCTGCCCGTCTCGCGGGCGATGGTGGAGCCGACGACGTTGCACAGGCTCATGACGAAAGCTCCCTTTTGATTGGCCTCTCTAACGGCTGCAAGGGTGTCGGCGGTTTCGCCGGACTGGGAAATGGCAACGACAAGATCGCGGCTGCCGAGGATGGGATTCCGATAGCGGAATTCGGCGGCCTGTTGGACTTCCGCATGGATGTCGGCCAGATCTTCGAAGGCATACTCACCGACGAGGCCGGCGTGGAGCGAGGTGCCGCAGCCGATGAGGACGACGCGGGAGAGTTCCGCGAGTTCGCGCGGCGAGGTGCCCATGCCCGCAAGGACGGACGAACCGAGGTCGAAATCGAGCCGACCACGGATGGCATTGCCTAACGAATCGGGCTGCTCATGGATTTCCTTGAGCATGAAATGTTCGTAGCCACCCTTCTCGGCAGCGGCGGCATCGAGGCCGAGTTCGGCAATTTCGCGGGTAACGGGAACGTTGTTGAGGTCGCGGATATCGACAGAATCGGAGGTGACAATGGCGATGTCGTTGTCGTCCAGATAGATGACCCGCTGGGTGTGGGCGACGATCGCGGAAGCGTCGGATGCGATAATGGTCTCACCGTCGCCGACGCCGATGACGATGGGGCTGCCGCGGCGTGCGGTGATGATTTTATCGGGCTCACGCGACGAGAGGACGGCGATGCCGAAGGTGCCGTTGACCTGATGAAGGGCGTCGCAGATGGCTTGGAAGAGATCGCCCTTATCGCAATCGCCGATAAGGTGGACGAGGACTTCGGTGTCGGTCTCAGAGTAAAAGTGGTGGCCTTTCCCCTCCAACCGGGCGCGGATCGCGCGGTAATTTTCGATGATGCCATTGTGGACGAGCGCGATGTCGCCGGTCTGATCGAGATGCGGGTGGGCGTTGACCTCGGTGGGCGGACCGTGGGTGGCCCAGCGGGTGTGGGCGATGCCAGTGGAAGCGCGGTGAAAGAGGGCTGCATCCCAATCGGCGTGAGCCTTGTCACTGAGCTTGGCGACTTTTCCCGGTGACTTGGAGACGAGCACGCGGTCGTCGTCAAGAATGGCGACCCCGGCTGAGTCATAGCCGCGGTATTCGAGACGGCGAAGGCCGTTGATGAGCACGGTGGCTGCATCCGCTTTTCCGATGTATCCGACGATTCCGCACATGGTATTTGGTAGTTGAAGAAGTGATCAGTGATCAGTGATCAGTGGAAGAAGGTCGTGTTGCACGATGTCGCCCGGGCGAGTGGTGGTATTGGGCCACAGTTTGCGGCCGGGGTAAATGGAAGTATTGATGCCGGTGTGGACGCCGTCGCCGATGATGGCGCCGAACTTGCGGCGGCCGGTGTCCATGAGCACGCCATCAACCATCGATCGGTGGTTCTTGCCGTCGTGGCGCAGATTGGAAGTGGTGGTGCCAGCGCCGAGGTTGACCTTTTCGCCTAACACGGAGTCGCCGATGTAGGAAAGATGGCCAACGTTGCTGTTGGAAAGGATCAGGCAGTTCTTGATTTCGACGGATTGGCCGATGTGACAGTTGTCGCCGATGCTGGTGTTGCCGCGGAGGTAACAGTTAGGACCGATCTTGCAATTCTCGCCGATGACGACATTGCCCTCGATGAACACGCCGGGCAGGATCCGAGTCCCGAGCCCCAGATGCAGTGTGCCGTCGATCACCGCGTTCGGGTGGATGTCGCCGTGGATGGAGTCGCCGGTCAGCGAGGAGACGTAAAGTTCGTTAGCTCTCAGCAAATCCCACGGATGGACGATGATGAACGAGCTGTTGGCGACGATGGCGTTGGCCATTTCCGCCGAATCGCCGAGCCAAGCGAGCGTCGTGCGCTGTTCGTCGAGCAACGTCGGCGTGGCCGTTGAAAGGAGAGCCAAGTCCTCCGGCGTCAGCCAAGCGTGCGGATGCGTCCGAAGACCGACAATCGCGGTGGCCGCGTGATGGTCGCGGAGCAGGATGTTCCCGATGGGAAAGTCCTCGATGGCGCGGGTGGTGAAGAGGGGCATAATGAGTAGGCAGATGTGAGTTTGAGCGAATTCGAGCTATCCTGCCATATCGACTTTGGTGAGTTTCACTGCCCCGTCCGGCAGCCTCTCAAAGGTATAAAAAATGGCCCATTCCTGCTCCGAAACCTCATCGTCGTGGATGTAGGAGAAATGCCACGAGCTTCTGCCAGATTCATTATCCATACTCACCTTGCTGCTGGGAGTCTGCCCAAGCGTGGACACTGCTTCCGCCGGAAACAGAACGTTGAAGCATTTTTCCAAATCCTGACGACACACGACTTCCCGAGATTCATCCAAGTCGGCCATCGGGTTCTGTATCGGAAATCGGATTAGCTCACTCATCCCGGAGACATCCTTGCTCCGGGCAGCATTCTGAAATTTCCGCCACACGCCATCAAAAGATTCACCGGATTCCGACCGTTGTTCCTTGGTGATCCGTTCAGAGCCAGGGAATTCCGCAATTGGCTGGGAGCAGGAAGACATCAAGAACACCGGCAAAGAAAGTAGACCGAATTTGCCGACGGTCGTCAGAAGCTTGGATAAGTCTTCTACAGGAAGGCGATACGAGGTTTTCATAGCCGCCGAAAATTCAAATCTACTCACGCCGGCACCCCGATGTCCTCCTTCACCGCTTGGGTGAACTTGCCGATCCACTCGACCACCGTCTCGGCGTCGCGGTGTTCGACGAGGATGCGGATCTTGTTCTCGGTGCCGGAGTAGCGGATGAGCTGGCGGCCGGCGTCGCCGAAGGCCGCGTCGGCTTCCTTCATGAGCTTTTGCAGGCCGGTGAGGTCGGCGAGCGGTGGCTTGGAGGCGACCTTGAGGTTGACCAACTCCTGCGGGAACTCGCGCATGCAGGCGGCGAGTTCAGCGAGGGTGGCTTTCTTTTCCTTCATGACGCGCAACACTTGGAGCGCGCTGAGAATGCCGTCGCCGGTGGTGGCGTGGTCGGCGAAAATGAGGTGGCCGGAGTTTTCGCCCCCAAAGGAGCCTCCCTTTTCGCGGAGCGCTTCGATGACGTTGCGGTCGCCGACGGCGGTGGTGAGGACTTCGATGCCGGCTTTTCGCATGGCTTCGTGCAGGCCGAGGTTGCTCATGACGGTGCAGGCCATCCGGTTGCCGCGGAGTTTTCCCTGCTCTTGGAGGGAAAGGGCGGAAAGAGCGAGGACGCGGTCGCCGGAAACCGGGGTGCCGGTGGCGTCGGTGAAGATCACGCGGTCGGCATCGCCGTCGAAGGAAATGCCGAGGTCGGCGCCGTGCTGGCGGACCAGTTCGCCGGCGGTTTCCGGGTAGAGCGCGCCGCAGCGGTCGTTGATGTTGATGCCGTCGGGCTCGCAGCCGTGCTTGATGACCTCCGCGCCGAGTTCCTTGAAAATGAGCGGGGCGATGAAGTAGGCCGCGCCGTGGCCGCAATCGACGACGATTTTCAGGCCGTGCAGGGAAACGTTGTCGGCGGTGTGCTTGGCGAACTCGATGTAGCGGCCGCGGGCGTCGTCGATGCGGTAGGCCTTGCCGATTTTCTCGGGTGACATCGGACGCGGCTCGGGTTCGTCGCCGAGGATGTGGCGCTCGATGATTTCCTCCAGTGCGTCGGACAGCTTGTAGCCGTCGGGACCGAAGATTTTCAGGCCGTTGTCCTCGTAAGGATTGTGGGAGGCGGTGAGCATGATCCCGGCGGCGGCACCCATCGATTTCGTGAGGTGGGCGATCGCGGGAGTTGGCAGCGGACCGGGGAGAAGGACGTCCATGCCCATGGAGACGAGGCCGGAGGTGAGGGCGGTTTCAAGCATGTAGCCGGAAATGCGGGTGTCCTTCCCGATGACGACGCGGTTGCGGTTGTGGCCGGAGGAGCGCAGGACTTGGGCCACCGCTTTGCCGGCGCGGAGGGCCACTTCGGGAGTGATCGGGAACTCGTTCGCTCTGCCGCGGATGCCGTCGGTGCCAAATAATTTCATGGGAGTCGGGAGGGTTCGGACGGGCGGTTCTTCATAAGAATAGCGGCAAGATCAAGACTATTCCCGGTATGTCCCTAGCCACCAAGGACTGCGCGGTGGATGCGGCCGGGCGATTTCGTGAGGAATTGGCGGGCCAGAACCTCGAACTCCTCGGAGAGGTCGGTGAGGTGGATTTCCAAATTCCCCGCGCGGTCGGAAGGTTCAAGAAGGCCGAGGCGAGCAAGATCCTTTTTCAAATGCTCGGCACAGGTCGTCGCCGAGTCCACCAGGCGCACGTCTGGCGGGAGCAGTTCCTTTAAAACGGGGATCAGCAGCGGATAATGCGTGCAGGCGAGCATCAGGGTGTCGATCCCCTTTTCGACCAGTGGATCGAGGTAAGTTTTCAAAACCTGCCGTGTCGCCGGATGGTCAATCCAGTTTTCCTCAATCAGCGGCACCAGCAGCGGGGTGGCTTGGCCGTGGATCAGCAAGCCGGTTTTGCGCAGGGCAAGCGCGTGCTGGTAGGCGTGCGAGCCGATCGTCCCGCGAGTGGCGATGATGCCGATGCGGACAGCATTGGGGCAGGCTAGCGCCGCCTCGACCCCGGGCTCGATCACGCCGAGAATCGGGATTCGGTATTTCTCGTGCAAACTCGGCAAGGCATGGGCGGTGGCTGTATTGCAAGCGACGACGATGGCCTTCACTCCTCGGGCGATGAGGAAACGCACATCTTCATCGGCAAACTGACGGATGGTTTCCGGGCTTTTCGAGCCGTAAGGCAGGCGGGCGGTATCGCCGAGATACAAAATGTTTTCGGCAGACAAAAGTTCCTGGACGGCGCGGACGACCGTCAAACCGCCGACACCCGAGTCGAAAATTCCAAGAGGCGCTGAATTCACTGGCGCGAGTGTGATTGCCTGCCGGCATCCTGAAAAGCTGAGATGCTGAAAATCTGAAATGCTGAAATGCTGAAATCACGGATGCCACTTTCAGCTTCCCCGCTGCGGCAAGCAGGACTAGTTTCCCGCCGACATGAGTAGCTGTGGGCCGAAAATGAAGATGGATCCGACGTTGCACCGGGACAAGAAGCCGGACTGGATCAAGGTGCGGCTCCCGAACAACCCGGCGTTCTGGTCCACAAAATCGTTGATCACCGATTTAAAACTGGTGACCGTTTGCGAGGAAGCCCAGTGCCCGAACCGTTGGGAATGCTGGGGCCAAGGCACCGCGACGTTCATGATCGCCGGCGACAAATGCACGCGCGCCTGCGGATTTTGCGCCGTGAAAACCGCCAAACCCGACGCGCTGGAATCCGACGAACCCGCCCGTGTCGCCGAAGCCACCCGCCGGATGAATTTGCGCCACGTCGTGATCACCGCCGTCGCCCGCGACGACCTGCGCGACGGTGGCGCGGAACATTTCAAGCACACCATCGAGGCTGTCAGGCAGGCGAACCCGGAGATCATCATCGAGGTGCTCGTGCCCGATTTCAACGACCGCGACTGGGCGCTTTCCATGGTGATGGATGCCCGCCCGCACATTTTCAACCACAACCTGGAAACTGTAGAACGCCTCACGCCGCTCGTCCGTTCGCGCGCGCAGTACCAGCGCAGCCTCATCGTTTTGAAAAAGGCCAAGGCCATGGTCAATGGCAAGGTCGCCACCAAAAGCGGAATTATGTTAGGCCTCGGCGAGCGTCATGAGGAAATCCTCCGCGCGATGGACGACCTGCTGGAACACGACGTGACCGTGCTCACGATGGGCCAATATTTGCGCCCGACTCAAAAGCATCTTCCCGTCGTCGAATACATCACGCCCGATGCCTTCGACGAATACAAGAGCATCGCGCTGGCGAAAGGCTTCCGCCACGTCGCCAGCGGCCCGCTGGTCCGGAGTTCCTATCATGCGGCGAATTTCCGCCCCGAGTTGGATGTCCTCGAAGCCATCGAAGCCGATGTCCGCGCTGCTCAAGGACTCGAACTCGGGCCCGAGCATCTCGCCCTGCCCGCTGCCAAGCCGGCGCTCATCAAAGCCATCGCCTGACCGCCATGCACCATTGGCTGATCAAGTCCGAGCCGGACGTCTTCGGCATCGACCACCTCGCCAAGGTCAAGCGCGAGCCATGGAGCGGTGTTAGAAATTATCAGGCACGGAATTACATGTGGAAGGAAATGAAACCCGGCGACCTCGCCTTGTTTTACCACTCGAATGCCAAGCCACCCGGCGTGACTGGCATTGCCCGCGTCGTCGGTGAGCCTTATCCCGATCCCACGCAGTTCGACGAAAAAAGCGAATACTACGATCCCAAGTCCAAGCGCGACAATCCTCGCTGGTGGCTAACCGATTTTGAATACGTCGGAAAATTCGACGAAATGCTCACGCTCGAAGCCATGAAAGCCGACAGCGTGCTCGCCGAAATGGTGGTCTGCCAGCGCGGCACCCGCCTTTCGATCACCCCGGTCGAAGCCCCGCACTTCAAGCGGGTCTGCAAGCTCGCCGGTTGGAAACCCTGATCCGCTTAAATTCAGCCGGGAGACAAATCCCGCAACCCGCACCGCTCTATGGATGAAGAAGACACACCCATGGCATCTCTAACCGCGGTTTCAGAAATATCCCCCGCCGCTTCCGCTTGGCGTGAGTGGCTGGAGGAGCATGGCCCCAAGCTGTTGCTGTTCGCGCGCCAGCAGACACGCTCGCACGAAGACGCGAAGGACATCTTTCAGGATGCTCTCGTGAAGCTCGTCGAAAAAGTCCGCTCGGGCGAATTCGTCGGCGGGCAGGAGGCTTGGCAACCCTATCTCTACACCGCGATCCGCCGTCTCGCGATCGACCTGAGCCGTCGCGATGACCGTCGCAAGCGCCGCGAGGACAGCGTGACAGCCGATGCCGAGACCGGCCAATATGATGCCCTGCTACCTTGGTTCGAAACGGAATCCTCCGAAGATGAAACCCGCGTCCAACTCGAACGCGGCCTCAAGGAACTTCCCGAAAAATTTGCCGAAGTCATCGTCATGAAAATCTGGGGCGAACGCACTTTCGCCGAGATTGGTGAAACTCTTGGCATTTCGCAAAACACAGCGGCCTCCCGGTATCGCTATGGTTTGGAGGCCCTCAAGAAGAACCTCGGCAGCGCCCGCCGGCGCGGAGACCTTTCCATCTAACTTTTACCCATGACTCTCGATCCAACATCCCTCGAAGCCCAACTTCGCGAACTCCAAGCCGCCGCGCTCGATGACGCGTTGCTCTTGCGACTCGAAGCCGCCGCCGACGGAACGTTGACACAGCCCAGCCAGGAGGAAATCCGCTTCGAGGCTCTTCTCCGGAGAACTTCGCCTGCCAGATTGTCGCCTGATTTCCTGGCGCAACTGGAAGTCGTTGTCCACGAAGTCCCGTTCGCGGTGAACGAAAAGATCGTGATGTTTCCGAAGGCTAACACCGCGACCCACACCCATCGGAAGCGTCCTGTGTGGGGCGCTGCCGCAGCCGTGGCATTGATCGGGGCAGCCTCCGCATTGATGATACCTGCCGGAAAGGCACCTGAAAAAATCGTCCGTCAAGGCGCGCCCGTTTCACCGCCGGCCACCCGCACCACTAACAGCAATTTCGCACCAGCCTCGTTCAACCGCGGCGTGAGTGAAGTGCATGATGAAGGCGTGGTGTGGAAGTCCAACACCCAGCCCCACAGTTTGGTCCGCGTGGTGTATAAGGACAATATCACCCTCAAGGACAAGGAAGGCCGCACCTTCCAGATCGAACAACCGCGGGTCGAGTATATGTTAGTTCCCGCGAAATCCAATTGATGGAATTTCAGCAAACAAAAAAATCCGGCTACTACGCTCCCAGCAAGTAAGCAATGAAAACGAAATCATCCTCATTCATCACGGCCGGCCTGGCCGCCGTTCTCATCTCTCCGGCATTCGCCTTGGAAGCTCCTGCAGACGACGCACCGCCGCCACCGATTGCCGCGGAAAAGGAAGTCCGCCTGCCGGAAATCAAACTTCCCGCAGCCCAACCCAAGGCGCAGGTGGAGACCCCGTTCCTCGGCGTCGTCTCCAGCGAAGTGCCGGATATGTTAGCCGAACATCTCGCCCTGAAAGACGGCGAGGGAATCATCGTCCGTTCGCTGGTGCCGGACGGTCCGGCCGCCAAATCCGGAATCGCGGTCAATGACGTGATCACCAAGGTCGGCGGGCAACCGGTCGGTTCACCGACTGACATCACCAAGCAAATCGCCAGCCACAAGCCGGGTGAATCCATCCGCCTCGATCTCATTCACAGGGGCAAGCCGGCCACCCTCGACGTCACGCTCGGCGTCAAGCCCGCCGAGATGGCGGGCTTGGCTCCCCACACTCTCGACCAACTTGATCTTGAAGGTTTGCCCAGGGAACTGGCGGAACGCGTGCGGGATGCCATCGCGGGCAACATCGGCGGATTCGATCTTGGCGGCGACGAGGCACAGATCCCACCGCGGATGGAGGAAGCGATGCGCGACCTTCAAAAGCGCATGCAGGGAGCCATCGGCGGAGCGGGACTAGCTCTGCCCGATGACAACGTCGCGGGAAAAGTCCAAGTCCACAATGGTATCTTCAGACAAATGGACCAGCAAGGCAGCGTGGAAGTGAAGGCCAAGGATGGAGCCAAGGAAATCACGGTCCGTGATCAACAAGGGAAGGTCACTTGGAGTGGCCCCTGGGATACCGCCCAAGACAAGGCCGCTGCCCCTGCCGATATTCGCCAGCGCGTGGACGGACTTAACATTGATCACAGTTTCAAAGGTGCCGCCCCGCGTTTGCGAATGGGCAACGCCGCGCCACTGGACGCCGACGAACCATAACTGCTAACAGGATCTCATGGAGATGGGTATACACCCGCGTTCGGCGAGTCCGGGCGCGGGTGTATTATTTTTAGAGTGTCCCACTCAAGGTGACTCTTGCCGACGCGAGCACCGCGCCCCCGGCAATGACCTCGCCTTCGATCTGTACCAATCCACCCAACCGGCCTTCTACTTTGGCCCGGATCTCAAGGACATTTCCTGGCACCGCGGCACCGAGGATTTTCGCAACGCGCACTCCTGTTAGTCGCAAGTCGGCCATCGCGGGATGTTCCGGGTCGCTCTGGGCCACGACCCCGCCGAGCTGGGCGATGGCTTCAATGAGGATGACGCCCGGCATCATCGGCTGGCCGGGGAAATGCCCTTCGAGAAACGCCTCGTCGCCCCGAACCTGATAGACGGCGGTCGCCTCGCGGCCGGGCACGAGCGATTTCAGCTCATCCACAAACCGGAACGAAGGACCGTGAGGAAGCGCCAGCAGCGCCGTTTGAAGATCAGGACTCATCTGCGAAACAGCATGGCACGGAGGTGGCCTTGCGTGACAAGCCGATAGCCGCGGAAAAATCAATTCGACCCTCCGGGAGATCTTCATTACCCTCAGGCCCAGTGCCATCCAGCGATCCCCGAACCCTCACGATCCACCCCCCGGAAGCGATGAAGCTCCGCTGGTGGCTGCGTGCGCCTTGGGATTACGTGATGATGGCTTTGGGCCTCCTTTACTGGGGCGTTTTCGGCGGTTTGCTGACGTTGATCGGCGGACCGTTGCACTTGATGTTGCCGAGGCGGACGGGCGAACGGCTCGGGCGATTTTTCCTGCACCAGTTGTTCCGGAAATTTGTCGTCTACCTGCGGCTATCAGACTTGGTCCGGGCGGATTTGACGGCTCTCGACGCGCTTGGAAAGCTCGACCACCCATTCATCGCCGCACCCAATCACACTTCGCTGTGGGACGTGGTGTTCATCATCGCCCGCCTGCCCTCCGCGGTTTGCGTGATGAAAAAGCAGATCCTCATGAATCCCCTCCTCGGTGGTGGCGCCCGACTGGCCGGCTACATCGCCAATGACGGGATGACCCGCATGATCCGGGACGCTTCCCCGTCGCTGGCGGAGGGCGGGCAACTCCTGCTGTTTCCCGAGGGCACGCGGACCCGGCCCGACGCCCGCTGGATCAATCCGCTCAAAGGCGGGTGCGCGATCATCGCCACCCGCGCGCAGGTCCCCGTCTATCCGATTTTCATCCGCAGCAACACTCGCTTCCTGCAAAAAGGCTGGCCGCTCTGGCGGCGTCCGGTGTTCCCGATTACCATCCGCTTTGATCTCGGCGAGCCGTTGATTCCGCAAACTGGCGAGTCCTCGCAATCCTTCACCACCCGGCTCACCAAAGTCTTCGAACAGGAACTTTCCAAACCGGATCCTCTCCGTCGGCAGATCGACACGGTCGCGGATTAACCTTCCGCCGACGCTTGCCCCAATCGATTTTGGACTCTAAAGCATTGGGGACATGGCCGATGTGCGACCGCTTATCCTGATTCCCAGCTACAACACCGGGCCGATCCTGCTGGAAACGGTAACCGCCGTCATGGCCCTTCAAACTCCCATCTGGGTGGTCATCGACGGCTCCACCGACGGCTCGCCGGAAACCATTCGCCACCTGCAACCTGCGGCAGGCCAGACACTCAGGATCCTGTTTCTCGATGTGAATTCGGGCAAGGGCGCGGCGGTTCTCCACGGCTTGCGGGAAGCGATCCAAGCCGGTTTCACCCACATTCTGGCCATGGACGCGGATGGCCAGCACCCGGCCGGAAATGCACCGCAGTTTTTCAAACTATCCGCCGCCCACCCGGAAGCCGCGGTATTCGGCAGGCCCGTTTTCGACGCCTCAGCACCAGCATTGCGGGTCAACGGCCGCAAAATCTCCAACTTCTGGGCCAACTTGGAAACCCTCGGTTGGGGAATCGACGATTCGCTTTTCGGAATGCGTCTGTATCCGGCGCAGCCATTGCTCGAAGTCTTGGAATCCACCCGCTACGCCCGCCGCTTCGACTTCGATCCCGAGGTCGCCGTCCGCCTCGCCTGGCGCGGAGTGCCAATCATCAATCTGCCGACACCCGTCCGTTACCCCAGCAAGGAAGAAGGCGGCATTTCCCAATTCCGTTATCTGAGGGACAACACGCTGCTTTCATGGATGCACATCCGCTTGTTCCTCGGGTTTCTCGCCCGCTTGCCACATCTCGTCGCCCGCGGCGCGAACCCGCTCGACCACCTCAGCCCTCCCGCACCTTGAACGACGCATCCATTCGGAAAATCGCGACGATGTTTCCCGGACGCTGGGATCGGAACTACGTCGCCACCAAGCTGCGGACCGATCCGCTTTATGCCTCTCTCACCGAGAATCTCCGCGGGCATGCACTCCCACTGTTAGACATCGGCTGCGGGCTTGGGCTGTTGGCATTCTACTTGCGCGCCGAGGGCATCGACGTGCCGATCCAAGGGCTCGACTACGACCCCCGGAAGATCGAATCCGCGCGCCGGGCGACCTTCGAATCTAACATTCGTGGACTTGATTTTTCCCTCCATGACGCGCGCACCGGCCTTCCCGCGCACCAAGGCAACGTGAGCATTCTCGACATTCTCCAGTTTTTCACCCCGGACGAACAGGAAACTCTGCTCAAACTTGCGGCCTCGCGCGTTGCGCCGGGCGGCAAGCTCATCATCCGCTCCGGATTGCGGGATTCATCCTGGCGATTCAAAGTCACTGTGCTCGGCGACTGGCTGGCCAAAGCGACTTTTTGGATGAAAGCCGCACCCACTCACTATCCCACCTCGGACGATTTCCAAAGCATCCTCTCCCCTTTCGGAACCGTGGAAATCTCACCGCTGTGGGGAAGCACGCCTTTCAACAATCATCTCATCATCCTCCGACGCTCCACGTTTCCAACGCGTGCCTGAAATCCACCAGCTTCTCTCTTCCCGCGATTTCCATCAGCTCGTTCTCGTGGACCCGGAACATCATCGACCGCGGGTCGCGTCCCATGATGTTCACCTCAAACTCGACCCGGTTGCTGCGAGGGTAGCCCAATAGCATGAAATCCGAGTCGTCCTGTTTCCAAATCAACGTGGGCGTCTTGCCTTCAAAGGAGAAATTGTCGTGCAGATACTCTTCGACCAAAGCCCTTTGACCTGGACTCAAATCTCTGGAATTGATGCAGATTTTCATGGGTCGGATGACTGGAAGCTGAAATGCAGCCCACCGGTGAAGGTAAGGGAGCGACTTCACCGGGTGACTGCATTTCAAAAGGGTGAACCCCATTCAACTCGCAAACCGTGTGCCAACCTTGGCAACCGAACTCCAAAGCACTGACCATCAAAATGATACAGATCTCAGCCCGTCTTCCCTTTGGGACAATACTACAGAAGTCCTGAAAATCATGCAGATAGGCACCACATTTTTTGCACGATCCAGACAAGATTCTCGGGACCAAAGTAAACTACCGCCGCGCGTCGCCTAACGTTGATCGGCAAGGCCTGCGACGGTCGAATAGTCGGAATAGCCTCCTGTGTTGTAAGCACGCACGCGATAGCGAAGTGCCGCCGCGCAGGCACCGCGGCTAGCAGGACTTTGAACCATTTGCCCCAAGGCTAAGAGAGTTTCAAAGCGTGGATTGAGCTTTTTGACCTGGTCAGTCATCTTGGGTTTCAGAGGTTGAGGAGGCTACGGGAAACACTGCCTCCGATTCTTCATCGACTCAGGTTTCCGAGTTAACTTCCCATCGACAAGCCTAGCGCCGAACGACAATCCGGTAAAAGCTAACTCTCCGGCACCACGACGCCCACACCCGTTAGATCAGAGTCCAAAAGCGCTCATTACCTTCTTCGACACCGTCTGCGGCTTCATTGCCTGCCAATCGGACGGCACGGCGGATGGGTCGTGGATGTTGAAGCCGGTCGGCGCGAGGTCCCGCAGATCGCTCCAGTTGATGGGCATGGAGACCGTCGCGCCGGGACGGGCGCGCAGGCACCACGGGGCGATGCAGGTGGCGCCACGGCCGTTGCGCAACCAGTCGATGTAGATCTTTCCCGCCCGCTTGGCCTTGGTGGCGGTGGTGATGAATCGCTTGGGATTGTGGGCGGCGACGGCCTGCGCGACGGATTTGCTGAACTCCTTCATCACGTCCCAGCCGGGCCCGCGCTTCAGGTTGAGGATGATGTGCAGGCCCTTGCCGCCCGAAGTTTTGAGAACGGTCTGCAAACCGTGTTCTGCTAGCAAGTCACGGAGGAGAAGTGCCGCGCCTTGGATTTCCGGCCAGGGAACCGCGGGGTCGGGATCGAGGTCCCAGATGAGGAAATCCGGCTTTTCCGCATCGGTCAGCCTGGCGCCCCATGGGTGGATCTCGATGACGCCAAACTGCGCGAGCGCGACCAATCCCTTCACGTCCTTGATCGAAAATACCGTGGTGCCGTCGTCAAGGTCCTGTTGGAAAACGTGCGGTGGAATATGGTTGGGGAAGGACTTTTGGAAAAACGTTGAGCCGGTGATGCCATCGGGCGCGCGGAGGACGGCGAGCGGTCTGTTAGCGACATACGGCAGCATGAACTCCCCCACCCGCTCGTAATATCGGGCGACCTCCATCTTGGTGATCTGATCGGCCGGATAGACCATCCGTCCGGGATTGCTGATGGTGATGCCCGCGACCTTGGTGTCCTTCGCGTCGGGCGCGGCGACTTGCAGCGCGTCGAGGTGAACCTCCTTCGCGCCCTTGTCCTCGCGGATCCCGATGAAGCTGCCCTGGCGGATAGATCCGTCGCGGGTGATCTCGGCGAACTCGATCTCAGCCACGAGCTTCGGCTCCAGCCAGGTCACCGCCGGCTCCTTTGAGGAAAATGGCGGCTTGTTAGTCCGCAGCGGCTTGAAGCGCTCCAACATTCCGTGCCGCGCGCTATCGGAGAAGCCGGTGCCAACCTTGCCGCGCGGGACGAGCTTCCCGTTTTCATAGGACGCCAGCACCAGTGCGCCGAACGCCGGCAGGGAACCTTTCGGCGCGGTATAGCCGCAGATGACGAACTCCTGCCGCGCGCGGCATTTCGATTTCGTCCAGTCCTTGCGCGAGGCTTCGAGGTATTTGCCTTTAGCGGACTTGCTGATGATCCCTTCGAGGCTGTTTTCGCAGGCTTGTTTGAAAAGATCCTTGCCCATTTCCGCGGGCCACACCTTGGAGCGGCGGATCGGACCGGTTTCGTCTGGGATGGTTCTCTCCAACCATTCTAACCGCTGACTCAATGGCAAACCGCGCAGATTCAGCCCGTCGAAATGCAGCACATCGAAAGCGACAAAGGCGATCCTCTCGCCCTTGCCCCTCTGCAACGCCGCCTGAAAGTCGCCGAAGCGCGAGCGGCCTTTTTCATCGAAGACGACGGCCTCGCCATCGATGACGAAATCCTTGGTCGTGAGCGCGGATAGCTGCTTGGCGAGTTGAGAGAAACGCTCCGTCCAATCAAGTTCGTTGCGGGTGAAGAGCCGGAGCTTGCGCTGGCGCTGCACGGCGATGAGCCGATAGCCGTCGTATTTGATTTCATGCAACCACTGGCTGCCCGTGGGCACGGAAGGAACGACCCGCGCGAGTTGTGGGGAAATGAACTTCGCCAACTCCGCGGACGGCTTCGCCTCGGCAGCTCCGGGAACCTCGTCCTCCAGCTTTCTCATCAGCCAGTTAGGCTCCCCGCCCATCCGCGCTAGCAGGAACACGCCTTGCAGTCGCGCGCCCTTGAGAGCGAACTTCAATTTCCCTTTGTCGAAGGTCTTGCGCCAGTCCTTGTCGAGGGGTTCCCAAGTGCCCTTGTCCCAGATCGCCACCTTGCCAGCACCGTAGTTCCCCGCCGGGATGGTTCCTTCAAAACCGCCATACTCAAACGGGTGATCCTCTACATGGACCGCCAGTCTCTTCGCGGCATGATCTTCAGGAATGCCCTTGGGCACCGCCCAGCTAACAAGCACGCCGTCCATTTCCAACCGGAAGTCGAAATGGTGCGAACGCGCGTGATGCTCCTGCACGACGAACGAACGACCGGCCTTGGCGGCGAGCTTGCCGCCAGGCTCGGGCGTCTGCTTGAAGTCGCGCTTCGCGTTGTACTTATCAAGCGGAGCGGCGGCCTTTTTTCGCGGGGGCTTTCTTAGCGGCATGTTTCGCTGCGGCCTTCTTCGCCGCCGGTTTGGATTTCTTCGCAGCGGTCTTCGGCGGGGTCTTGAAACTCCGCTCGAGGTAGGCGGCGAGGTCGAGCACCTTGCCGGAGGATTCATCGCCGTCCTCCGGCTGCTTCACGTCGTCCACCGTTTCGCCGCCGGCGATCTTCTTCTCGATGAAGTCCATCAGTGCGTCGCGATACTCATCATGGAAATCCTCGGGCTTCCACTTGGTGGTCATCTCGTCGATCAGTCGCGTCGCAAGATCCATTTCCTTCTTCGCGGGCTGCCACTGGCTGTCGGAAGATTCGGGAAGATCCAGCTTGGCGGCGGATTTGATTTCCTGAGGAAATCTCAGCAGCATCAGGATCAGCACATCGTCTCTAACAAACATCGCCGACAGATACTCCCGGGTTCGGATGACGACGCGCGAGATCCCCGCCTTGCCGCTCTTGCGCAGCGCCTCACGGAGCAACGCGTAGGCTTTCCTTCCACGCTTGTCGGGTTCCAGGTAGTAGGGCTTGTCAAAAAGCATCGGATCGATGTCGTCGAGCTTCACAAACTCGCTGATCTCGATGGTCTTTGTTAGCTTCGGCTGGACGGCATCGAGATCCTCATCCGAAAGCAGGATGAACTGTCCGTCGTCGTGCTCGTAGCCTTTCACCAGGCGGTCCCACGGCACCTCCTCGCCGGTTTCCGCATTCACCCGCTCATAGCGAATGCGCGCGTGGTTCTTGCTGTCCACCATGTGGAACTGCACATCCGGCCGCGCCTCCGCGCTGCTGAGCGAGACTGGAATATTCACCAGTCCGAATGCGATCGCGCCTTTCCAGATTGCCCGGGCCATAATCAGATGAGGTTTTGTTGATGCGATGCCAACCGACTCGCCGAATACCTTTTGCATTTCCCGTTCCAACCGCAACCTGGCGCGAAAAGCCCGCAAGGACGTGTCGCGCCGCGACAACTGATGGCGATTTGCACGCACCAGCCGCCGGGCTATGCATCTTGCATCTGCAAATTACTTGAGCGCCTCGCGTGGTTTCGAGTTTGCCCCGACCTGCCCGGCGTAACGCTTGCGAAGCCACCTGCCGAGAAATGCCACTCCCGTCATCGCGAAGATCGCTCCGTAAAGCCACAGCGGATTCACGGCGATCGCGGAGCTACCCGCTCCGACCGGGATCGCGCTGAACAGAACATAGATCGGGACAGCTATCCAGAGATGGACCCGCAATCGGATGTCAGTCAGTGCCAGCAGATAGAGTTTCACCGCGTAGGGAGGGCCTTGGACTCCGACAAAAAGAGTGGTGAACCAAACCTGGTTGCTCCTCGCCGGAGTGGGGATGGAATATCCCTTTTTGGTTAGACGCTGGCGGACGCGCTTCCGCAGCCGCCCGTGAACGAGGTGATAGGCAATCAAGTTGTGAAGGAAGATTTCCGCCGAAACCAGAGCCATCCCTCCCACGAACCCGAACCGCACGCCTGATAGAAGGAGAAACGGAGTGATGGGAAAACCCGCAAGCGGAAGCGCGAGAAAGGCGGCCGCGAACCAGAACGCCGGCAGCCCGCGGCCATAGGCCATGATTTCCTCCTTGGAAACGCCACCCTGCCGGGCGAGCAGCCACCAGGCGACCGCAACTGCGATCAAAACGACGAGCAGCTTCAGCCAATGGCGCTTGATGTCAGCCAGCAGGTTCATCGCTCTCCTGAATCGAAAGTTCCACACACACCGGCAGGTGGTCCGATGCGACGACCGAGGTGGAGGTTCGCGGCACCTCCACCGCCTTGACGGTGAAATGGCTGCTAACAAACACGTGGTCGACTCTCAGCAAGGGATTGACGGAGGAAAAGGTAGCGCGCGGTTTCACCCCTTCCACGAGTTGCTGGGCATCGCGCAGTCCTGCCAGCATCCGGAAAATCTTCGACTTAGGTCCGGTGTTGAAATCGCCGCAGAGAACCACCGGTTCATTGGCGGGAATGGAGCCTAACCATTCATCGCCCGCCAGCTTCTGGAGTTGCAGGAACCTCTCCCCTTTTCCCAATCCGAAGTGGGTGTTCACAAAGTGGAAGAACCGATCGCCCTCCATTTTCAGCTTCACCCAAATGGCTCCGCGCGCTTCCGGCCAACCCATTTTGGCGGCCTCGGTGAGAAAGCCGGTCTTCACCACCTCCATCGGATACTTTGAAAAAACCGCGATGCCATAGCGCTCGTTCTGCTCCTCAAACATCGCTTTGAACACGTGCGTCATCCGCAGGTGGTCCGCGATCAACTGCGCCTGATCGTGTCCTCCGCTGCGCGGCCGGTGGCAATCGACTTCCTGAACGGCAACGATGTCGGGATCGAAATGATTGATTACGCGGGCAATTCGCTCCGGGCGGATCTTGCTGTCGATGCCGACGCAACTGTGGATATTATAAGTCATGATCCGGATCTCGGCGGATTGGGCGGTGGCGAGCATTTCGGGAACACGTTCTTCACGCACTCCGTCCCGTCCGAGATAGTGCATGACGATTTTCCGCAGATCTTCCCCTCTCACGCGACTTCGAGTGGCCGGCAAATGCGATAGATGCCAGCGGCGGATGCGATCCGGCAGCAGCAGAAATCCGCGGGTTTCCTCGGATCCCGGTCCACCGTGCGCTCCATTTTCCATCGGAAAGGTCAACGGCGGATCTTCCGGATTCCAACCGCTGATGACGAATTCCCCCGCATCGGGATGGCCGCATAAGGCGATCAGGTCAGCCGTCGCCTCGTCCAGGAAGGGATGCGTTTCTCCCAGGACTTCCGCGCGGTCCTCGGGCAATCTCCACGAGCCGCGGCGATTGAACGCTCTAACCGAACCGTCGGCGTCGCGGATCATCACCAGCGGAATCCGCGCCTTGTGGACAAGGTCACGCGAGTAGGATTCCATTTCCTCCGGGTCCGGCATTTCGGGAAGATACAGGTAGCCGATTGGTCCCATGGCCGTGACCACGATTTGGTTGGGAGGATCCGGAACCGCTTCCGACACGGCAGGCTTGCGTCCGATGCCAAACAGGGCCCTGCAACTGTCCACCGTGTTGCCTAGCAGATCCGGCATTTTCCGGATCCAGATGTCCCGCTCCGCGAGCGGACCTTTTGAAAAAACCTCCTTGAGGGCGAGATCGAGCTCCCTTCCGTGCAGACGAGAATACGGGGTCGCTTTCTCCTGGCCGTGGTCGGAATACACCATCAGCTCGTAATCCCGATAACGCGAATCGCGGGCGGTCTGATAGATATCGCGGATAGCCCGGTCGATCCCTTTCAACGTCCAATGGGCGAAGGCCGAGTCCGGTCCCCGGCGGTGGGCCTGCTCGTCGTATCCGAGGAAGTTCGCATGAATGACCCTTACGCCGCCCTCGATGTCCAACAGCACGCGGAACCGGATCGCCTCCCGCAGAACCACGCAAATGGCGACACGCGCCGGCACGAAGGCGATTTCCGTAAAGACGTCCTCCCGGTCGTAGAGTCCCCGGGCCGCATCCAAGATGGCCACGACGAACTCCAGCACCGCGAGCGCAATCATTCTTAGGATCTTCGGCGCATACACTACCCCAAGGATTAGTAACTTGAACGGATTCAACCTTCGGAGGAGCGCCTCTGCCGCGAAATCCGCCGAGCAATAACGTGTCGTTTCCGCCCCTGCCCGATAAATGTTAGAGTATGCATGCCCGCCCTGAAGCAAGGGCGCGGGGCATTGGGCCAGGAGTTCATCCTCCACCTCGGTCGCGCAGGCCGCGTCAAACATCCGGAAATCCCTGCCCGCCTGCCGCCGCAGGAACTGGAAACTTGGAACCGCAGCCCTGACGCCGAAGAACAGCTCGCCTTGCACCGCCGGCGTCGTCGAGGGAACTCCGGAATAGAATGTCTCCAGCGTGAAATGCTTCCGTTCCATCAGCTTGCGCAGGAAGGGAAGCCGTCCGTCCTTGATGGCACGCTCGAACTGGGTCCGCGACAGCCCGTCGATCTGGATGAAAACCAACCCCGGTTCGGTTGCCTCGCCGGCTGGCGACTTCACGCCTAACAAGCGCGCGGACCACAGGTTGCGGCTCACCGAACGTCGCAGCCATCTCCAACGAAGTGCAATGCGGCTAATCAAGGGTGGCCTCCGTGGCTGGGGTTTCAATGACGGCGGCGGCCGCGGCGGCCACCTTGCCGGCGAGGAGATCCCACTCGATTTCAATGCCGGTGATCATCCGGTCCCATTGGGTCCACTCCTCCTCGCCCTGTTGCGCATAGCGAGTCACCAGTTCGTGGTATTTCGCCAGCATCTTGTTCACGCACGGTTCCGTGTCGTACTCCTGCGCGGTTTCCTTCGCCTTTGCGGCACACGATCTGGAAAAATCCTCATCGCCAATGATCCACAGCAGGGCCTGCGAGAACTGGCGCGCGGTGGCGTCGCCATCCAGCAGGATTCCGTTTTCGCCATCCTTGAGAATCTCCCTGACGCCAGGGCCATCGAGAGCAACGACCGGTGTGCCCGCGGCCATCGCTTCCGCCAGAACCATTCCCTGCGTTTCCGACTGGGAGCTGAAGGCGAAGCAATCGATCGCCGCATAGGCGTCCGTGAGGTCGGTTCCCGATTGTTTTCCTGGCTGATAGACCCGGCCTTCCTCCACAAAAGGTTTCAGGACGGAAACCATCTCTTGCAGCAAGTCTCCCTCGCCGACTAACAAAAACACCGCGTCCGGCGCGTCCTTCAGGCAGCCGGCCACCGCTTCCGCCAGAAAGCGGAGGTTCTTTTCCTCCGCCAGGCGTCCCACGTGCCCGACCACTTTCGCATCGCGCGGGATGCCGAGCTTTTTCCGGAAGCGCAGGTTTCGACCGTTGCCAAATGCCTCCGTATCGATGCCGGTTGGAATCACTTCGATCGGCCGTGTCACCTCGCGATCTTTCAGCAGATTGGCGATGCTCTCGCTGGGAGCGATGATCAGGTCGCACAGATTGCAGTAGGCCGTCGCGATCTGGATTGCGGCCCGCTTCAATCCCGCGGAGTCCGACAGTATATAGTGGGTGTATCTCTCATAAAGCGTGTGGTGGGTAAAAACGATGGGGATCCGGGATTTCCACGCCTCCCTCAGCGCGGCGTCGCCTAGCAGAAATGGATGATGACTGTGGATGATATCCGGTTGGAACTCCTCCATGAACGAGCGAATGACCGTTGGAACCGGCAGCCTGACACTGAAATCACTGCCATTGAAATTCTGAATCGCCGGCACCCTGAGGACATGGGATGAAGGCTCGGCCCCCTCGAACTGCGGCGCAATCACCCGCACGTCATGCCCCTGTTCCCGACAGCCGTCTTCGAGGGATTTGATCGATCTCGCCACGCCTCCGACATGGGGAAGATAGGTGTTGGTGAACATTGCGATTTTCATAATTTGCGAAGGTGAAATTCGCGGATGCCCGGCTCCGCGTCGACCGTGACAAAACCCGGCACATCGACTCTAACACGCGGCCCCGTCCCGCGCCACTGCGCGTCCAGGGTGAGCAACGCGTCAGTGAGGCACACCGTGACCGGTCCCCACGCGGTTAGAGTCGGACCGAACGAAATTTCGCCTTCACTCCATTCGGGAAGGATGCCGGAGCCAATAATCACCATGCCATCTTCCTCCCGCACGAAGCAATTCCGGATCATCATGAGCCATTCGGCCGCAGCCCAGCCGTGCTGACCGTCGCCCATGCAGCCTCCAAGAGTCCGTGGATGGATCGCCTCCGGCCATTGCCCGGTGGGCGATGCCAGTGCAGCGACGTTTCGGATGAGTTCCATGAAACGGCCGTCGCCCGCGCGAAGCAGCGTTTGGGCGAGGTCCAAGGTCAGATAGGCGTTCACCCCCGAGTGGATCATTTCCTGGAAAAACCCTCCGTTGGAAAAGCAGTTTTCCATCAGAAAATCGCAGGTTCGAAGGAGTCTCCGTTCTCCCGGCGGATAGATTTGGAGCGGATAGTCGGCGACCATCGATCCGACGGCTCCCGCATCCATCCGCCGGCCGGGCGCGGCTGGGATTCCCCCTTTGGCGCGGCTGGCGGGGATCGCCGCAAGGCTCGCTTCAACACTGGTGGCAAAATCCGCGGCAAGAGCCGCCGCCTTGGCGGAATCCTCGACGGCCCCGGTTCGTTTCCAATAGACCGATATCGCCTCCAAGCCGGCCCACGCCCAGAAGTCATCCCAATAATAGAAATCGTTAGGTCCCAAATGCTCCGCGCTGAAGCCGGCGGGCAGCAGTCCGTTCGTTCCCGGCGGGCCGCCGTCACCCAGCCGTTTCTTCTCCAGCCACCGAACGCCCTTGCGCGCCGCACTCTCGATCTCCTTCCCGAGACCCTCGCCCGTGACTTCGGCATAACGGGCGAGGATCCACAGCACCTGACCGTTAGAATCCCACTCGCCCTCCTGCGAGAGGAAATAGCCGGCCATCGTTTGCCTGACAGGAAAATCCCCGATGATCCGCTTCGCCCGGTCCGCCCGGCCGATCACCAACAACGGATGAAGCATCAGGCAGGCATCCCGGAACCAGAAGCGCCGGTAAGTGTACGGGCCTGGCACCAGTTCGTCTGCGGAAAGTAAGAGCAAGGTGCGCAGAGCCGCATCGTAGAGGAACTGCATTTTCTCATCCCCGATCCTCAGCTTGGCCATTTTGCCAATGCCGTCACTCCAGCTTTCGCGGGGAACCGTGCGACGCGACGCTTCCTTGAGATCCCGCTCCAACGTGACGCTAACATCAAGCTGCGACGGGACGCCGGCTTCCAGTCGGAACAGCGCGGCCGCCGTTGCCATTCCGACGTCACATGAGATTTCACGCCGCGGCGCGGAGTTTGATAGATCCAGATAGACATCGCCCTCGGAGTAGTGAGCCATCCGGGTGGAACCGGGCACCCGGTCAAATCTCACGCTGGCTTCTCCATTGACCCGAAACTCCGTGTCCGATACCTGCTGATCGATCCGGTGAATGAATTGCACACCCTCCGGATTGTACGGCCTCACCGCGACCGCGAGCCACGCGGGTTCGTTGGAGAGCGCGTTCACTTTGATGGAGAGTTCCTGCGGCTCCGCCATCATTGCGGTCGTCTCCAGCGCAAGCCCATCGTGATTGCAACGGGTGGTTACCGCCAGCGCCGGTTCAAATGACAGCACTTGGAGCACGGCCGCGTCGGCCAGTTTGCTTGGCAGCAGGCGCTTCCCCCCGTCGGTGATGATCCAGAAATCAAGCGACCAGCCGTCATGCAGCGGAGTCACCAGCCCGCGGGGATCGACGATCGGATAGACCGCGGTATCGGGAAGTCCGACTGCCGTCCAATTGCGATGAGTCAAATTGATGTGGCTGAAGGAAAATGCCCGGGGGATAAACGAGGGATCCGCTGGATTAAACTGCCGCTCCACCCAATAGGGCCAGACCCAGTCGAGGTTGTGCTGGATGGCCTTCGAGTTCACCAACCCGCGCGCGTGAAAGACGATGCCAGCTCTCAGCAGTTCGAGCGGCTCCCCCACTTCAGATGGTTGCGCGAAGCCGCGCAACTTCGCCAGCAATGTCGCCGGATCAAGCACCCCGTAGTGACGTGCGGCGTGCTTCACAAAATATCGCCACGGCAAGAATTGGAACATGATAGGATCTTCTAAATCGCAAAGAGGCCGACTAACCGATGCTTTCGCAACTAGCATGCCACCCAGCCGCCCTAGCAAATCCGTTCGCACAGAACCTTTGCATTTTGCAATTCGCACTCCCCACAAGATACGGATTGCATTCCGCACCCTCCAAACGTGGAAACAGAATCCTTAGCCGGCGTCCATTTATCTCAATCCAAGCGATTGGTCGCCATTCTCTTCCACAATTTCTACCCTTCAACGTGGCACGGCATGAGCAAAACGGAACGCCTCGAACAGTTTGTTCCAGCAGATACAAATATGATCGCCGCGCCCCCCGCTCCCTCCAAGTCCCAGCCAAAGACGGTTGAGGAAGTCACCGCTGAAAACGTCCGGACCATCGATCAGTT
>JAZKGW010000022.1:151704-161013 GCA_040385685.1 Verrucomicrobiota bacterium
GCAGCTTGAGGAATCCTTCGGCGATCGCAGCGCTGAGATGATTAACCGTGTCTGCGGCTCAATGACCTTCCTGGCCGTCAACGCCGTAGGCTTCGCCGTCTGGATTTCGCTCAACACGGTGATTCTGGAAAAACCATGGGACCCGTTTCCCTTCTCGTTCCTGACGTTGGTGGTCTCGCTGGAGGCGATCTTCCTGTCCATCTTCCTGCTGATTGCCTCGAACCGGGGGGCCCGCGTGGATCAGCGACGCAGCCATTTGGACCTGCAAATCAATCTGCTCGCTGAACAGGAAAATACTGAGATCATGAAACTGCTGCACCTGATTTCCCGGAAAGTGGGCGTGGGAGAGAATGGCGAGAAGGGATTCGAGGTGTTGAAACAAACCACGTCGCCGGAACTGCTCATCGCCCAGATTGATTCCCTGAGGCAGGGAACCGAGGTCTCTCGGGAAAACGGGAACTCGCCGGGCCGCCGCCCCGCCAGCACTCGAAACGCAGAATGAGATCGGCGGTTGTTTTTGCAAGGATTCATTGCGTTGTGCATTCGACTTGCAGCTGCCTCTCCCGACTAACAATCCTCTGGCAGCGACGTTTTACACGGTAATTCCAAGGTTTCTCCAGTGGCAGTCCACCGCAAAAGGCGGGTGGTGCGCGGTTTGCTAAAACCGCGATGCTATGAAATCACAACAAAACCTGGATAAAGATAATTTGGAAAGAGACGAAAACCGCGATCCTATCACCGGTGAGCCGGGATCCCATCCAGTGGGAACTGGACTGGGAACTGCCGGCGGAGCTGCTGCCGGGGCCGCCATCGGAGCCGCGGGTGGTCCCGTCGGAATGGCCGTCGGAGGATTGGTGGGGGCCATCGCCGGTGCGGCGGCCGGACACGCCGCCGCCGAAGCGGTCGACCCAACGGCAGAGGATGCGCACTGGAAGGAGAACTACCAACTGGAGCCATACTATATCGGCGACTACGATTACAATGACTACGCTCCGGCCTATCGAATGGGCTACGAACGCTATGACACTAACAAGGGACGTTCCTACGACGAAGCAGAGCCGGAACTCTCCCGAAACTGGGAAGACTCCCGCGGCACGTCCCGCTTGGGTTGGGAGCAGGCCCGGCACGCGGTTCGCGCGGGTTGGCATCGTGTCGAACGGGCACTCCCCGGCGATGCCGATGGCGATGGTCGTTAGTGGTCGCCATTTCACACACAGCTAACCCAGACCGATTGCCAAAAGTAAAATGCGGGTCGCCCAACCCAGGAATCCGCTCCTTGTGGCAATCGGTCTAACACGCGTATTTCCCACCTCGGCAATGCCTCATATGTAGAGGACTCGACCCTGCGTGTTCATGTTTTTCAAAACGCCCCCAAGAGGGACGGCAATGCCAATTATTACAGTTAGGACTAACAGACTCACTTTTCTACAGCTCGCCCCATGGATACAGTTTCTCCGGAATGGTTCGATTTACCATGTCCCCAAAACCGACGTTTCGCCCTGTTTTTGCCGAGTCGGAGCAAGGAAGGCGTGACTATCCGATCGTTCGACAGGGTATCTGAAGCCACCGCGCGAGCGTTGTGCGCCCTTTTCGGCGGCGTGACCAGCTACCCGGCGAACGGGATGTTCCGGCGGGAGACGGGCATCATCCAGAATGAAGCGCTGGTGGTTCTGGAGTGTTTCTGTCAGGTGGAGACATGGAACCAACACGCCTCATCGGTGCGCCGCTTGGTCACCATTCTAGGTGGATTGCTGGATCAGGAAAGCGTTGCGTGCTCGCTCGACGGTAACATGATTTTCGTATCACCCTCCGCAACGGATCTACGAATCAATGGCGAGATCGAAGAGGCCGCCTTGGCTAAGCTGTTGAGTCGTGATGCGATGGAAGCACCGCGCTGATTTCAACCGAGCGTTGATTCACGCGGGGCGCAACCCGTCCAGTGCCTCCAGATGAGCCAGAAGTCGCGGCAGGAGCGTGCCGCGGATTGCCCCCTTGATCTCCTCCATGACTTCGTTGTCGTTGAGTGCTTCCTCGTATTCGCTGATCCCATGCTCCTCACCCTCGCGAAGTGCCTGGAGAGCGGCGGATTCACCAAACAACTTTGCGGTCCCCTCAACCGCCTTGGCAAAGCTGCCCCAGGCACCGGAATCGGAATCAGGGGTGCCACCCATATCAGATAGATGATCGCGCAGAATGAGGGCACTGTCCTCATGGTCATCCATAATCTGTTCGAGAATGCGGCTTTCGGGCGAGCTCGAGAATTTTTCGAGCGCCTGCTCATAGGTTTCAACGGCGGATAGCTCTCCGCGGAGGAGTTTGTTACAGGCGGCAATGCAGGATTCGGTGGTGTTCATGGTGGGTAAGTTAGGTTGTGGCTCAAGTCCTAGCTGGCGGCGTGCCGCACGCAGTTGCAAGGCTGGCGGCAGATTGGCGGCGTAATGGTCGTGCAATGTTCGAGGTGAACATGCTTTTTGCAGCGAGCCGCATTCAACCGGCCTCTACCTTTAACTAACGGTCTAACCACAGTGCATTTTCAAAGCGGCCTCGACACCGTCTCCGAGGCAGGAAAAAAGGCCGCCCGATGCAGTCGGGCAGCCTTGGAGTAATCCCTGCGACGGGGCCGGATGATTAGAAGTGGAAACGAAGGCCCCCTTCCAGCAGCCAATCGTCGCCGAGGTCGGCACCGGCGAAGTCAGGATCATCGAAGTAAATCCAGCGGGCACCGCCGAAGACTTCGAACGATTCGCTGACGTGATAGGCCACGCCTGCGAACACCTGGGCCGTGAAGACCCAGTCGTCCACGGACTTATTGTCGCCGGAGAGATCGTCGATCTCCGCATCGACATAGCTGGCCCCCAGGCCGCCGCCAGCGTAGAGAGCGAGTCCGCCGGAGAGCATCTTCTCAAGTTTCACGTTGAAGGTGAGTGGAACGATGTCCAGATCGCCATCCTCATCTCCTGCAAGAGTGGTGATGGAATCGTGGTTCTCCGTCCAGCCAGCTTCGGCGAAGAGCGCCACGCTCCAGCCCGCCACGGACCAAGGAGACTTGGCACCCATTTGGAACGTGTACATGTCCTCCTCAAAATCGAGGAGATAGCCGCCCGTGCCGCCGACAAACCAGCTCCACGTGTCCTGCATGGGAGGCGGTGGAGTCGATTGGGTGGTGACCTCGGAAGTTCCAGCAAAAGCCGGAAGAGCGACCAGGAAGGATAGAAGCAGTGTTGTTTTCATGGTGTGTGAATTAGGGGTTCGAACGAACTTGCCGGATGGCAAGCTTATGGACGGCCCCGCCAGCGGAAGGGCTCATCGCACCAGCCTTTGCATACCCCATACCACCTGCCCAAAGAGGGGCCTAAGGCTCGTTCAATCCTTGTGCTACGGTGATCTAGGGCGTGGTGCGAACGCGCGTAAGCTAGTGCATTTGAAGATTATACAGCAAATTGCACGTTCCGCTTCGACTACATCGTGCAAATCCCTCCGAGCTATAAGGAATCAAAAGGCGTCCGGGTGATTGGGGCGTAAATGTGGCGAGCGCCTTATTCACCGTTAGATCGAAAACAGCGATTCGCGCCTACATTGCCCTTACAAATCAATAGTTTGTAAATGTGGCCCGAGACGGATTTGAACCGCCGACACAGAGAGATCGAAAACAGTGGGTTCAAATGCGCTAAAAACGTCATATTTGCATTGTGATGCACGATAGGTTTGCTGCACTGTGCTGCATGGCCTCTTACTACAAGCGCGAGCGCTCGCCTTACTTCTGGCTCCGGCTGCGGAGGGCTGACGGGACGTGGACTGATGTGTCGTCGGGAATCCGGATCGACACTCCGGGGGCGCTGCGGAAAGTCCAGCAGCGGGTGGCCGGGGAGAGTTCCCGAGAGGAGCGGATGTCCGATGATACGGGCAAGGCGCTGATGCGAAACTGGGTGCCGAAGTGGATCGGGCACTACTACAAGAACCAGCGGTCGGCGGATCGAGCAATGAATGCGTGGGCTCATTTGGCGGTTTTTTTCAAGGTGAAAAGTATTTTGCATCCGGAAGAGGTGACCTATGGGTTGTGCCAAGATTACATGAAGTGGCGGACCAACGAGAAGGCCTGCGCGGATGAAGGGCGGCGGCTGGGCAACTGGAACACTGCGCTGACCGAACTCCGGATCTTGGGCAGCGTGATGCAGGAGTCCCTTGCTCAAGGATGGATCATCGCCAACCCGTGCGCGAGGTTGAGGCTGGGCCGCAAGGCTGTGAAGGAGAAACGGGCGATCGAGCGCGAGGAACAGGCGGCAATCGAGAAGGCACTGGTGGACGACAACGCGCCGCAGTGGATGCGGGACTCGTGGCTGGTGGGGATGAAGCACGGCTGCCGCATAACCGAGGTCAAGGTGCCGATGACGATGATCAACACGGAGGATCCGAACCGAAGGGTGATCGCCTTCAAGATCAAGGGTGGCAAGATCCACGCGGCACCGCTGCATCCGGATTTGATGCCCCTGGTGGAGCGGCGGCGGGCTGCGGAGGAGAAGTATTTGGTGGACATGCCGAATAACGCGTCAAGGGATTGGGTAAGGTGGCTGGAAGCGCGAGGGTTCAAGGATCTGAGTTTCCACTGTCTGCGGGTGACGGTGATCACGCGGTTTGCGCTGGCAGATGTGACGGCTGAAAAAGCGATGCAGTACGTGGGGCACTGCACGGAACTGGCTCATTCGATCTATCGAAAGTTGAAACCGGGGGATGTGGCGTCACTCGGCAGCCACCTCTAACTTCTTTAGGAAGTCATGGGCCATGGTGACGCTGGCATAGCCGAGCGGCATCTTGAAACCCAACTGCTTCATGCGGCGAACAGTGGTGCGGCTCAGGCCAAGGATGGTGGCGAGGTCGTTCATGTTGAAGACGCGAGGATCAGTTAGTTCAACCTTCTCGCCCGGCAGAAGTATGGATTTGGCGGGCATGGTGTTAGCGGCGGTTTGAGAGTGATTTCTCGATGGCTGCTACCATTGTTATAGTAGGTGTTAGCAGTTCGATGATGGAGCGGCGCTGCTCGGGTGGCAGCTTAATGATGTTGTCTAGTCCGCCCATGGTCTTTTCCCACTGGCTGGCCTTGAAGGCGATGCCCTGAATGGTGTTGAACCCGGACCCTTGGCCGCTGGTGCTTTGAATCTGGGTGGTGCGGATGAGCTTGCCCGCTTCGATCGATCGCTTGAGTTCAAAGGCAGTTAGTTTGTTATTGACGGCAAGGTTGGCCCATTTGACCTGCTCGGCGGTGTCGGTCATCTTGGAGAGGACGAAGTAGTGCTCGGAGCTGAGGTGGTATGTCTGGCGGAAGGTGAGCGAGAGCTGGGCGATGTTGCCGGCCTTGATGACGTCGTTGAGATCGAAGGCGGCTTGTTCGAGGGCGAGGGAGACCTCGGCGTCGCCAAACTTGTCGCGACCGTAGGTGATGGTGTCGGCAAGGGCACAGTGATATGCATCCTTGACCGAGTGGATGGTATTAAGGAAGTCGGTCCATTGGGGGAGGGTCATTTCGCCGTCGATGGCGATGCCTTGTGAGGTGAACTTGATGTTCTGGCCGGTGGTTAGGGAAAGGGTTGAGTCCATGTTAGTCAATGTCAGGCTTGGCGGGTTGGCGGAGGCGGCTGAGAAGGCTGGTGGCGAGCCCGGCGGTGAACGGGCGGGTGCGCCAGTGGCGGGTCTTGCCGACGGCGGAATAGGTGTCGCAGGCTTTTTCGCTCTTCTGGTGAGCAGAGGGGCGAAGGCCGAGGGTGACCTGCCATTGCTTGACGATCTCGCTAACAGCGGAGGGCGAAACGTGGTTCTGGCGGGCGTATTCGCGCTGGCAGGGCAGGCCATTAAGGATGGCGAGGTTGTTAGCAAAGGCGAGGCCGGCGGCGTTGAGCTTCGGGTTCTTGGAGGAGAGCAGGCCGCCGACTATGAGCTGGAGGTAGTTGGCCTTTTCTATCTCGACGGCGGCTTGGGTCTCGCGTTGGTGCCAGGCGAGGATGGCGGTGGCTTTTTCCGCAGTGATGTTGAAGTCGTCGGCGAGGATGTCGTGGGGTTGGTCAATCGCGGCGGCGTAATCGACATCGACACGGGCGAGCGGAATTTCGCCAATGTCGGTGATCGAGTATGGGGAGTGGCCGCCGACTTCTGCGTCATCGTCGGGCGGGAGTGTGACTCCGAGGGACTCGGCCCGGCGGCGCTCATCGGGGGTGGGGCCGGCGAGCCATGCTGGATAAGCATCGCGGGCTTTGGAATGGAGGGAGCGGGCGTGCTCGTCGTAGGCCCGCTCGTCCCTAGCGCATGGGTTAGGCTGCTTGTTCGAGTTCATAGGTGCGGGTGGGTGAATCCTCGAGGGTGAACCATTCGACAGCTTCGGCGGGGGTGACTGCACAGGCGGTGCGCATGGCGTGGAAATAGTCGAGGATCTTGCGAAAGACGGATCGCTTGGCGGGCCGGGTGGGTTTGGGTCTGCAGGTATAGGGTGGGTGTTCGGCGCGCAGCGTGGGCATGGGATCCAATTATTGGAAAACTTTCCCACGTTCAATAAAAAGTTTGCAAAATCTTCAATAATGGGCATTTATGCCAACAACTCGAATCCCCCTCGAAAGAGACATGAAATTTCCCAAATATCTCCAACACCTCGTTGATTCCGACAAATATCGACTAGTTGACCTTTCGCATCAGTCCGGCATCAATTCCCCCGATTTGTCGAAACTCGTAAGGGGTAAGCGCTCTTGTGGAGCGAAAGCCATGGCGCAGATCCTCGGTGGCTTGAATGAGGAGCATCGCTCGCAAGCGCTGATGGCTTGGTTGGATGATCAATTGCCGCAAGAGTATAAGAGCTTGGTTCATATAATGCGGGCCGATGGTGACGCGAAACAAAACGAGCCTCCGGATATCGGTACGATTGAGGGCTCGATCGAAGTGCTTGCTGCGCAAGCTGAGGCTAATGATGCCGTGCGTGTAGTGCTCCGGAACCTAGCTGCCGCCTTCACGGGCGTTCCATAGCAGGGGTATCTCCCCCGCACCCCTCTTGAGATAGACCCCCGCCCACCCCCGCCCTACCCCCGCCCTGCGGGGGTTTTTATTTGCAATGGGTTATGGCTTTAGGGCAGGGGTGGAAGGGGTGGGAAGGGGTTTCCCGACTCTAATGGGAAATTTCCGAAAGGTTCGGAAGTGGGACATTGTCTAAATATTTGGGCGTCGTCGGGATACCCCCGCCTACCCATGCCTCCCCCGCCCTTCTGTCTCAGGCTCGCCTAAAAAACAGCCGAAAAAGGTCCACCACCGTAAAAGGAATCTATTAATTATCAGCTTGTTGCAGGTAGCGAAGCGAACCGTGCTATCGCTATGCCAGATTTTTTTTCCAATGTCTCATACCCCTGCCCTTACCCCCGCCCTACCCCCGCCCTTGCGACATGCGAGGGGGAAAGTCGCGTTGGCAGATCGCGAGGGCAATGGGTTCGCAAGACGAGGAGCTGCCGCTGGGTCCGCCACCGGAAGTGGCTGATTCTGGTGAGCTTGTACAGGAAACTGAGGAGCGTCTGTCCATCTAGGCGAAAACGAAGACCAAACTGGCCGAGCACCTAGGGCACTGGCTCAAGGCCGGTGACCCGGAGTGTCCCACCACAGCTCCGATGGCCGTTATTGTGTGACCCTCCGGACGCTATGGATCAGTAAGATTGGCAAAAAGGTCCGCTCCACGGCGCGGGGAGAAGGGCAACCTCGAACTCGACAGCACGCGGCTCCAGAACGATAAGCTGACTATCGAGAACATGCGCAAGCAAGACGAGCCGATGCACGTCTATAAAGTCTTCAGGGTGCTCATCGAAATACAAAATCGAGATGCAATTGGGCGCGGTGAAAAAGCTCTTGAAGGGCCGTTTGTTACCTCTTCTTGAAAGGTGCGGTCCGGTGGCGGAAATCATGCCGACCAGCCGGATGTTCAAGACGACGGTGGAAATCTATTTCCCCAACCCGCCGCTGTTCCTAACAAGCTCCGAAAGCCCTGCCTCGCTCCAATCCAGGCCTTTCCCCTGCGTAATGTCGGACGAGGCTCGGAGCCGCTTCTGCGACGACGACAAGTATCTCAAAGGCCGGGTAGGGGATTACGATCCGCTCTCGCTCGTGCCGGCGAGTTGGGGGTACTGCGCTTCATTTGGGTGGACGTGCAGGGCGCGGGTGGGCGGCACTTCTGGTATGACATTCGGGGATCGGGTCCGGGGGCGAAGGGTCGGCTGCCGGTCTACGGCAAGGCGCATTCGTGGGAAGAGTTGCGCAGCAAGGTCGACGAAAGGGGCGTGGTGTCTGACAACGTGGTGGTGGACTCGGGCCAGTGGGCACCGGAGGTCTTCTCAGGAAGTGATCAGCTCGGGGCTATCGCTGGAACGCGCTCTACGTCGACGACAAGGATGGCTACAAGATCCGCGGCAAGACCTGGCTGTTCGAGAAATCGTGGGGCGATCCCATGCTTGGCCGCAGGAAGGACTCGCGGATCCGCGACATCGAGCTCTACGTGTGGGCGAAATACGGCGTTATCACCCGGCTCTAAACGCGGGGCAGAACTAGCCGTTGAGTCGCTCGCGTTTCTCAGCCTGTTGAATTTCAAAGCGTTTCCGGATTTCTCGACAGGTTCTCGCCGCCATATCGTGGCCAGCTCCCTCCCTTATGAGGGCTTCGGCGAGGCGGGTCATGTCGCCGATTTCCACGTCATCATCAGTGAGTTTGAGGATGGTGCGGGCGATTTTGACGGCGGTGTGGGGTAGGAGTTTCAGCTCCTGAAGCTCTCGAACGAGTCCGAGGAACCGCGCCTCAACGGATTTTTCGGCCGGATAAAATCCGTTTTTACGGATCGACGGAAGGACTTCTTTTAAAACAAAGGATTTAAATGTCTCCGCCGCGGGGAGCTTACTGCCGAAAATGAGGCGGTAGAGCCCGGGTTCAGTCACGGTTATCATTTCCTGGGGGCCTCCAAGGGTCTGACAAATCGTGCTACCCCTTTCGTCCTCGGGAAGTCTTCCGAGGGTCTTGCCGTATTCGCGATAACCCATCAAATCACACACGTCCTTACCAACCCATTCGGGCGTTTCCGGCGTGCCAGCCATGCGGATTTGGTGGTGGTTGAACTCGATGATGTGGTTCATAACGGTTTCTTCTCATTGAGCAGATAGAAATAATCCACACTCAGGTTTCCGTCCTCCTCGCGACCCTCGCCCGGGGAAACGCCCTCACCCAGCGGGAACTGGCCCGCCGCATGTCGTCCGACCCCAGCACCGTGCGGGCGATGCTCGTCCTGCTGGAGGAGCGCGGACTGGT
>JAZKGW010000022.1:161023-175723 GCA_040385685.1 Verrucomicrobiota bacterium
AAGGACGTGATAAACCATGGTTCTGCTACCTGATAGGCGGTTTCCATCGCGCATTCCATCATGTTGATGGTGTGGTCAGAGAGGGTGTCGCCGCTCGCGAGGTAGCGTGCGATCGCGTCGGGGATCGGAACTTTCTGACCGGAGATCCATTCGGATTGCGGCACGCCGAGGACTGGCAGCGGTTCGTCCTTGAAGCCGGGACTAATCGAGGCGAAGTAGCGGGAGAGGGCATCGGGCTCGCGCGATTGGAGCGCGGTCAGGAAGTCTTCGGAATCGCGATTGGGGGCTGGTTTGGGCTCGTTCATGAGTTGGGGTTCCGGCGCTTCAGGAACTGCTGTTTAAGACGTTCCTTGGCCACCGCGAAGTCAAAAAGCGGATCGACAGCGATTCCCTCGGACGCACGGGCGAGGCCGCCCGCGGTGAAGACGGGAGCGATCACCGGCGGGTGCCACTCCCGGTAGCGGGCCTGGCTCCACGCAAGACGTTTCGCGAGTTTCGGCCACGCGGCTTCGAGGAGCGTCTCGTCGACTAGCGGGCCGTCCGCTTTGAACGTGTCGAAGGCTTCCGCCAGCAGTCGCTCCGGATCCACCTCGTCCACAGTTTCCGGGAACAGTTTGCCATCTAACGTCAGTTGGGCGGTGTCGCTCTTGTCGTAAAAATAGTCCCGCATCCGCTCTTCGATCGAGCCGGCCGTGATGACCGGGTAGACCGTAACAGGCCGCGGCGAGTCGAGCCGCCAGATGCGATCGACGAACTGCGCGAGCACGTCGTAGGCCCACGGGTAACCGGCGGCGATCAAGTGCGCGCAGTTGGCAAACGAGTGGCCCTTGCCCATCGCCACGTAGGAGGCGACCAGCACGGCGGCGTCGGCGGTTTTGAAGGTGCGCGCCTGCCGCCCGCGCTCGGTGGGTGAGGCTTCGCCATCGAGCAGGAGGGAGGTCACCTTGGCTTCGAGCAGCAGTTCATGTAAGGTCTGGTTGAAGCGGGTGAAGGGCGAGCCGATCATCACTTGCTCGCCTTGGTCGAGCAGCTCTGAGATCAGAGAAAGGACGGCGGCGAGCTTGGGGGTCCACCGCGTCCACGAGCGTTTGCGGGACGGGTGAGCGTTGGACACGACGTCGGCCAGCGCGGGCGCATCAGGGCATAGCGCGGCGATCCGCAGGTTGGTGATTTGCATGCCCGCAGCGGTGAAGCCGCTGAGGCACTTCGCGCCGCCAGCGGCCGGGGCTAACGGACGGTTAGTGAGGTGCTCCTGGTAAACGGCGGCTTGGGCGGCCCCCATGGAAACTTCGATGGGGCGGACGGTCTTGGATACGATATCCTCGCCGCAGTCCGCCTTGCGGCAGCGCAGAACCACGGGTGCCAGCAAGCGCCATACCCGCTGCACGTTACAAACACGGGCGGTCGTGCGGGTGATGCGCACCGCGCTGCGGCGCTTGCCTTCCTTTGCCGCCTTGTCTTCCTCGCGGGTGAGGAAGCGGTCCACCTCCAAGTGTTGTTTGGCGAAGCTGTCGGCGCCGTCGGCGGCATAAGGCCAGCGCGCGGTAGGCACGTCGCTGCCACCGGCCGCCCACCACGCCAGCTTGAAAATGCTTTCCAGCCGGTTCTTCACTGGCGTTCCGGTCATTAGCATGCGGAACTCCGGATCTAGCAACGTCACACCTTTGGAGATCATCGACTCGCCTTGGATTGCGGTGGCTTCATCGAGGACCACGCAATCGAAGCCCGCTCCCTTGCCCTCCAGTTGTTTCAGCTCGCGGGCCAGGCTTGGCCGCCAGATGCAGGTGATCCCCTCGCGCTTCATCCCGATGCCGGAAAAGTATTGGGCGAAGTCCGGCTTGCCGCCCAGCAACCGTGAGAGCGCCCATTCCCTGGCGAGCGCCTTCGCTTCTATCAGCCGGGCCCGCTCGCGGGGGCGGACCGCCGCCTTGCCAAGGCGATCGATTTCCGGGGGCCATTCGTCCGCGCCGTTGCGGGTGAGCGCCTCGTAGCCTACCAGATAGAACTTGGGCATTTGTCCCTTGCGCAAGGGTTTCGCGGGTTGGTCGATTTTGTGACGCCGCACGTCGTCCATGTCCTTGAGCGTCGGCAAGGCCAGGCCGAAATGCTTCGCGGCCGTTTCGCGGAGCTGGTCATGCAGGTCACCCGGGGCGGCCAGCAGCACGCGCCGGGCGCGCCAGACATAGGGAATTGCAAAGGCGGCGAAGGATTTACCGAGCCCCTGTTCGTGGGACAGGACGAGTCCCTTGACGAGGGCGGCGGCGGCGTAGTCACGGCGTTGGAATTGTTTGAATTTCATGAGGAGGAAATGATCAGTGATTAGAAAAAGAAGGCCTGAATCGGATCTCGCCAGCGTCAGGGACATTTTCAGACCTGCCTTTCCCGGTGGAGTGTTTTTAGGTATTCGAAGGCAATGAGACGAAAGTTGCTATTCGCGTTCATTCTGTTTGTGCCTGCCGTGGCTTTTGCGGATTCTTTTGTCGTCTCCCTGGAGTCGCCCAGCTCGGCGCGCCCACGCCCCAGGCCAAAGGCAAGATCGAACGTCGGTTCGGCACCTTTCAAAACCGGATCGTCACCCTCCTCGCCCACGCCAAAGTCGAAACCTACCAGCAAGCAGACGAGATCCTGCAAATGGAAATCTTCCGTCAAAACCGCACGAAACAACGAAGCACGGGCCGGATCCCGGTGGAAACTTGGGACCAGGCCATGGAAGCAAGAAACGGTCGCCTACGCCCGACGCCCTCTTCAAGCCTGCTAGATCTACACTTCTCCCTGCGCGCCACGCGGCGGGTCAACAACGACCAAACCATCTATTTCGAGGGCCGGAATTACGAGATCGCCACGACCTCACGCAAGTGGGCCATCATCGTACATCATCCGAACCTGGACTTCTGGGTCGTGGACCACCCGCCAAAAGCCGTTTGGCTCCCAATTTTAGGCAGCTTCGGCCTCTAACGAACAGTCCCGTTTTGAACCTGCAAGAAATCCGGATTTGTACCGTCGCCGACATACTCCCGATTTTATCTTGCCCCGAACGTTCAGAGAAGGGAGTGTTTCAGGTGAATTTCAAGCTCTTCCCTCCCCTCATGAAATCCCCCGTCTCGCGTTCTTCGTCGTCAGGTTGGCTCGCCACCTTGCAGACAGCTCTGCTATTAGTTGTTGCCTGTGCATGCCCTGGCCTCCTGCTTGGTTCCGAAACGGTGGGCTTCGAGGATATCCCCCAAAAACCGTTGGGAGACACCTTCGTGCCTTACAACTATGGCGGACTGATCTGGGACAACGCCGCTTGTCAGGATGCCACTAAGGCGTCAGTCCAGCCCAATGGTTACTATGGCGGCTCCGGCATAGTGGCTGTCACCGCTTTCGCACGGCCTATGATTATTTCCCTAGGGGATGGCAATGTTTTTGACGTACACGACACTCTGGCCGGGGCCGCTTGGAACAATGGGCTCCAAGTCACCTTTCTCGGAACCTATCCAGACCAGACTACGATTTCAAAAACCGTGGCTGCCAACACATCCGGAGCGAGTTCCATCACGCTCAATTTCGAGGGTATCACCAAATTGACTATTTCTGCGCAGGGCGGAACACAGGCCTACCCAAATTACACATCCGCCACTCACTGTTATATAGATAACTTCCGGTATACTATCCACAATCTTCCTCCCTCGATCGGGAATCCCGGCATCCAGTTGCTGGCTGCGAACTCGGAGCCGGTGAGCGTCCTGTTCGCGATCTATGACACCCAGACCCCTCCGGAGAATCTGCAGGTGAGTTTCACCACCTCCAATCCCAAACTCTGCTCGCTCGCTCTCAGCGGAACCGGTGCAATACGCACCTTGGAAATGACACCCAAGATTGGTCAGACGGGAACCTCTCTCGTCGCCCTGACGGTCAGCGACGGAGTGCTTTCCTCCACAGTGAATTTCGTCATTTCTATTGAAAACACCCGGCCGGCAATTAGCAGGATCTCCAATCAGTATATCAAGATGAACAGCTCTACAGGTAGCCTGCCCGTGACGATCACCGACCAGGAAACACCCCCGGCCGACCTTCTCTTTCCCTCGAAAATACAGTCTTCCGACACCGCACTGGTTCCATTGAGTTCCATCTCCATCGGTGGATCTGGAGCCGATAGGACCGTTACCGTCACCCCCTTGCCCGGAAAGAGCGGTTCCTCGATTATCACCTTAACAGTCAGTGATGGCCAATACGCAGAATCAAAGAGCTTCATGGTCACAGTTCTCAAACCTGATCTTGTGGCCAATTCACTTGCATGGGACCCCGAAACGGGCGGCCTTCTTTTTAAAGCAACTGTCGTAGGAACCGCACCCCAAACAAGTGCGAAGGCGTACTGGGCGAAAGGGACAGCAGCTAGTCCAGAGTTTTTATCTCCCGATCGGCCGATCTATACCTATGATATTTCCTCGGGAAGCTCGGGCGCTGTTGTCATCCACATTCCAGGCAACATACTAAGAAACGCTCCAAAGGATACGACCAGAGTCGTGGTGGTCCTCGACGCCGAAGGTGGGGTTTCCGAGGAGGACGAGGACAATAATTCGACTACAGTCGCGGACGTAAAAATCAATTACGCTGATGGACAGCCCGTTCACAGGCTGAGCGATTTGACCGTATCCGTGATCAAGGAAGCCCTTCGATTTGCGGGTCAACACAAAGGATGGATTACAAGCACTTACAGATCGGAAGAAAGGCAAGCTGCAGTGATGTTTAAAGTTTTGGATGGTGAGGTAGAGGAAAACATGGGAAAGGTGAAATCAACAGTGCAGTATTCACGTCGTCTTTATGGCGACAAAGGTGGACCAGTCATCGATGCTTACGTCGAAGCGAAAAAAGATTATCCCAAAAAGCTAACAAAAAAACAAAAGGAAAATCGAAGGAAAGAAATTGTCACCAAGATGACCGAAGCCATTCGTCAGGCAAAGAAAGACTATCCCGGAGCGTTTCCTCATACGTCAGAGTCATCCAAACTCCAAGTGATTGACATCTCTGCGAGACGAATCAGCAACCATACTCTATTCGAAGAAGCCATAATGACGTCAACCGATCCCAGGATTGCCCGTCACTTCTCGCCTCTCACTGACCCGAAGGATATCGCATTTCATCTTGAAATACCTCAGACCACTTCCAAATCGCAGAATCTGCTTTTGGCGCAAACTGCAACCAACGCCAACTTCAGCAGCCACCTCAAGCGATACAGAGCTGACGGTGCGCTGTCAATTTTCGACGAAGGGCAGCCGTTGGTTTCGTGGAATAAGGTCGCGCACCCAAGCCGGAATGATCTGATTTCAAATGACAAGATAAGAAAACTCACGATGATAGATCCAGCCGGCGGCAAAAAGTATCGCGCAATCGTGGTCAGCAAAGCGCCACAATCGGCGGAGCAGCACCAAATTGTGGAAGTGTCATCTAACTTGGTCGATTGGAGCAGCGGACGAAAGCACACCACCATTGTTCGCGATGACGATAGATTCCTCATGGTGCGTGACAATACACCGATCACACTGGGCACGAAGCGCTACATCCGGTTGAAAATGCCTCAAAGGTGATCCCCATCAATCTGACTCGGGGTGAAGCACCAATTTTACACTCCCGTTGACAATCTTAGGTCAATCTTCCGCCACTCTAGATTGATTCGAAGGGGTCCCGCCAGTCCCGAATAACAGACATTCATCTCCCGATTCGAACGATCCTCCTCAAGCTGAGCTAAACGCTCCGACGAAACAATCGGACTCAATTGAGGCACTGAGTTTCGATGGCCGCGCTTCAAAATTATGGCTCGTTCCATTTCTGGAGCGCTTCAAGATCCTGAGGTAACGTTCTTGGTGCACTGAGCAACGCAGCCGCCGCGGAGGAATTCCAGTGAGATGTTGTTAACCGCGAGGGAAAATTTCAACGTTGAAAGCGTTTCGTCCGGGTATTTAAGGAATATCTGCCACGATGTGGACTTCGCGGCCCGGTTCGCTCGCTCTCAAACCGCCGCTTGGCTTTTGGGAGCGAATGAAGGACCCCTTCTTTTCAGCCATTGGGGCCGTGCCAAGAGCAATCCGACGAAGTCCAACACCGGAGAAACCAAGCCGAGATGCATCTCGCGGTCTATTAGAGTGTCATGGCTTCGAGTTCGGCTAACAGCACGAGGTTTTCCGCGAGTCGCTCCGGGTGCAGGGTGGTGATGTCCTTCACTTCCGGCAGCTCGAAGTGGGCGGCGAGCTCTTCGAGGGAGTAGGAGTTATCCGTTAGCCGGTCTGGATTGAAGATGAAGTGGACGGGTGGCAGCGACGGATGGTGGAGCGTGAGCCGCAGGTCGCGGCCGCGGACGAGGACGGTCTCGGTGTCGCGCTTGCCGGCGTGGTAGCGCGGGCGCAGCTCTTCCTTTTTCCACTCGATTGTCTCGGTCGAGAGCGGGTAACGCTCACCGGCGCGAAAATGGTCGAAGTCCCGGGTGCATAACAATTCCTCGGCATCGTCGATCCAGCCGATGCGCTGGGTATCGGAGATCGGGGTGAGTGGGGCGCGGTCGCGGTCGAAGTCTTCGAGGGCGGCGGCGATCGCGGCGGCGGCGGCGGAATCGACGGTCCAGAACCCGCAGGCCATGGCTTGCTGGAGGGCGAGGCGAGCCCCGCGCTGGAGTGTGAGTTCGAGCGGCAGCTTGCGGTTGAGCGAACGCAGGAAATCGATCATGTTAGGCGGGATGGCAACGGACTTTTCCTGATAGGCGGAAACCCAGGTGCGGATCCGGCCGTCGGCATCGAGGGTGACATTGGCCCCGGACGACGACGGGTTGCGGCGGCGCTCCAATTCGTCGCAACAGGCGAGGAAGCGCTTGCCGGTGTCGGCGCAGGCGTCCCACGGTTGCTCCACGCAAGGCGCGGTGAAATGCTTGCGGCGGGCGCGGTCGAGAATGGCGGCGGTTTCGTCCGGGGTGAGGCGGGCGTCCCAGCTCTCCACGAACCGTTCCAGCGGCTTGAGTGGCTCGCCGGTGAAATACAGCGCGCCAACGCGCAGCGTCGGACTCACGCCGGGAAAGAACGACGGGATATCGAGGTGCAGCCAGACCTGCTCGAAGTCCTCCGGGTATTGCTCCTTGAGCCGGTCGAGGGTGGAGCCGTTGGCGATGACCAGGGCCTCGCCCAGTGGGGTGAGCAGCTCCGGAAGCATCCGCAGTGTGGCGTGGGTGCTGTCGATGATCTTGCCCGTTAGACCGTTACGCAAGGGCTCGGGAATCAGGGCCAGGGGCCAGGTAAGTGAAAACGGCGGGTTGAGCGCCAGCAGATCGAAGCGGGTGTTCGTTTCTGCTAGCAGGGGATAGAGGTCGAGCACGTCGCCATGGGCGAAGGTCCGCAACGGGGCCTGGAGGCCGGGTAGGCTGTTGGTCCACGCGGTGGCACGACCGAGACCGGCGGCGGGATCGAGGTCGCAGCCCAGGGCCTCGCGGGTGGTGTTGTTAGCGAGCCCGCGGACCAGCGAGCCGTCGCCGCAATGGAGGTCCGCCACGGTGCGGCGGTGCTCTGGCAGCGCGCCGCCAAGAGCCCGGGCCCAGGCCTCCGGGGTGAAGAACTGCTGGAGGCCCTTGAGGTGGAAGTTGGTGGCGGATGAGGCGATGCTGGCGTGGGTGATTCGCTGTTTTTTCAAAGAAGTTGTTAGTTTTCAGTTTTCTGGGAAGAGGTGCTTAGAAGCCGTCGTGGCCTGTAGGATAGGGGGCGTTGTGGACGCGGTGCCAGAGCGCCTGGGTCTTGTCCATGTGGTCGCCGATCCATTTCCAGGGATTGGCAAAACCCTTGAGCGGGCAGATTAGTTGGGCGGCCTTCGATAGAAGGGATTGGGCTTCGTTGATAAGGCGCAGCGCGCGTTCGCGATTGGCCATCGCCTGGTCCTTGCTGAATAGCAGGACGTTATTCGACGTTATTCGACGTTATTCGACGTTATTCGACGTTATTCGACGTTATTGGAGGTCCTTGGCGGGATGGTCGGGATTGCCGGGATGGTTCTGATAGTCGGTGCTGAGGCCGTTCATAGAGCTTTGGTTGTTAGACCGGGGTGGTATTGCAGGATCCGGGTGCGTTCAGGACGAGAAGGCCTGCGAGAGTCAGACGTCGATCGGCACGTGGATGGTGTGGCCGAATGGGGCCTTGGTCTTGGGGTTGCCGAAGTTCGCCCAGAGCACCGGATATTCTGGAGCGGTGTCGGGGAACGAGCCTTCCATGTCGGTTAGGAAGATCAAACAGGCGGGCGGCTCGGGCATTGCCTCGATGGCCTCGAACACCGGTCGGAAATCGGTGCCTCCCCCGCCCTGCGGGACGAAGCTGAGCAGGTTGTCGCCGGGCGTGAATTCCCGCTGCTGGTGGATTTGGGTGTCGCAATCGACGAGCCGCATCATTTCCGGGCGGCATAGGTCGAGCACGCCTTGGAACTCGGAGAGGATGGCCTGCACGAGCTGCGGGTAACCGAAGATCGAGCCGGAGGTGTCGAACGCGCCGACGATCGGACCCAGCTTCTCGCTCATCAGGGTGGGCAGCACGAATCCGCGGGACAGGAAGCGGCGGTTCGGGCGGCGGTGGGAGTAGTCGTCGCGGGACAGGCGGTGGCAGAACTCGCGGACATGCTCGGACCACGGAACCTTCGGCTCTATCAAGTCGTGCACCAGTTGCTTCATCCAAGAAGGCAGGTTGCCGCGGTTGGACTGACGCTCGACGGTGGCGGCCTGCGAGACGGCGCTCTTCCATTCGTCCTCCAGCGACGGCTGGGGTTGTGGTGTGGGTTGGCCGTCAGCATCGCCCTCCCCTTCCCCGTCGCCCTGACCATCACCCTTGCTGTCCCCTTCCCCTTCGCCGGGTTGGCCCTTTGAGTCGGGCGCGGGATCGCCGAAGGCACCTGGTGACTGATAGTTTTCCCCACCACCCAGGCTCTCCTTGTTAGACTTCAACTGATGATAGACCTCCTCGGCGGAGAGGCCCACGTAGGCCGGATCGACAGACACGTTAGGCGGTATTATCACGCGGCCATCGGTGGCCTGCTGGAGGCCGGAAATGATTTCCCACGCCACTTGGTCGCAGGCCTTGTTCCAGCAACCGAGCTCGCGGATGCCACGCCGCCACAGATGGCCTTGCGCGCAGTGAAGAATGCACTCGATCACAAGTCCGGAGAGCTGCGAATCCGAGAGCGAGGCGGCAAATTCCGGGTTCAAGCGGATGGTCTTACCATCGGTGAGCGCGGACCCGGCGGTGGCGTCCGGCGTGATGTCCAGCTTGAAGGCCAAGGAGCCGAAAAACGGTGCGTCGAGCACCAGGTTGAGGCGGGTTTTCTTTATGCGGTCGGTGAGGATCATGGAAAAGTTTGCCGGGATTGAGTGGTTTGCTTTCAAACTGTTAGTGTTAGTTCCAGGTTTGGATGGTGAAGGTAAAAGTTCTGCCTTGATGATCGTGGCGGCGACGTCGCCGAGGTGATTGTGGACATCCTCGGTACTGGCGTTTGATCGCGGTCTGATCCGGGAAGAGCCTTGCAAGGTGGCAAACAGAAGCCCGGCGATGAGGATTTCCTGACCGAATACTATATTCAGAAGCCGATTTGCCATCGCTGGGGCGGTGATAAGGCGGGGGAGGTTCTCCAAGTCCCGACGGTCATCCCTCTTCGTCTGATGTTTCCCATGCGAGCAGGGCGGAGATCAGCACCACCTCGCGGAAGTTCACGTTGGTGAGGTCCGTGTGGTTAGCGGTCGCGCGGTTGCCCCAGACGGTCCGCCAGATGGCGAGCCGTCCGGCGAGGTCGCGGGGCAGCGGCGCGGAACCGTTGAGAGCGCCCGGGGCACGGCCTATTTGGAGCGTCGGCGGCTCGGTGGCCATCCGCAGTCGCCACGATAACCGCACCGTCCCGGCGGCCCACAGTCCGCCGGGTTCCAGTTCCGGCCGCTGGTTCTCCACGCCGAGGATTTCCACGGCATGGCGAACGAAGAGGTATTCGTCGGTTTCTTCGAGGATGTGCATGGGAGACGATGGGAAGAGATTGGGGATGGTGGATCGGAGTATGAAGAGGCGTGCGAAGCGCATCTCCTATCCACGATCTCTTCACGACAGCACCTCGACGTTGGCGACGGCCCATTGGGTGAAGGTCCCTGTGTTCTGGAGATCGGATTCCCGATTGAGGGCGTCGCGGATGGCGAAGACCTCGTGCTCCTTGGGCAGCCGCTTGAGATATTCCGCGGCGTTGGCGAAGTTGGCCTTGGTGGTCCGCAGCGAGATCGCCACGGCCAGAGCGTAGAGAGTGGAGGCATCCTCCCGGGACGGCACCGGCGCGGTTTTGGGATTCTTAAGGCAATCGTCCGGATCCGGCATGGTGCGGTAAACCTGGAGGAAGCCGAGGAACTCGGACGCCCAGCCTTCGCCCGCAGCCCCGGCGAGCGCCTCGCGGCTGTATAGCCCCGCGCCGAAGAGACGGGCGGCGTTGGTCACCGTCCGGGGCGATGGTGAGTTGGTGAGATCACGGGTGGGCTTGAAGTTGCACAGGACGTCCATCCCGCGGAACATCACGAAGGCGAGAATCTCCTCGCGAAGGTTGGCTTTCTTCGCCCAGCGGACCCACTCGATCTGGTCGGCCTCCAGCGTGACGATGGAGTGCCAGCGGCTCTTGACCGGCTCCAGGATGGAGGTGACGCCCGCCATGTGGGAAGAGTCGTTGGTCGCGCCACAGAACGTGACGAGGTCGCTGATTTTCTGACCGTCGATCTCGCGGGCCTGAATGAGCTGCATGAGCGCGGCTTGGACCGCGTGCGGAGCCTGGCCGATGTCGTCGATGAAGCAAACGGTCGGCTTGGAGGCTTCCACCAATTTGCGGAGCTGGCCGTAGGGGAGGAACTCCGCGAGGTTATTAACGATCGCCGGCAGCCCTTTGAAATCGACGGGGTCGGAGACGGCCGGGTGCATCAGCACCACATCGGATCCGGAATCCCGGGCGGCTTCATGGACGATGTCGGTCTTGCCAATGCCCGGCTGGCCCTTAATGAGGAATTTGAGCTGGCTGGAGAAGGCGACGGACAGGTTCTTTTTGAGTTCGGATGGTTTCATGGGGGTTTGGGGCAAAATAAGTGATAAGTGAGCAGAGAAGATTGTTAGAGAAGATCGAAGGGCGGTTAGTGCGGGAGGTGCCAGGGGTGGCGGCGGTGAAAACGCGCGGCCGCATTGCTTCGGCTTGGCAAACTTGGCAAGATCCTGGGTGGGCATTTTTTCCCATTCTTGGCATATGTTCCATGTGGAACAAAGATGGAAGTGCCGATTGAAGCAGTTAGAAGTGATCCGAAAAAGGGAGACCCTTGCGCAATTGGCGGGTGGGATCGAGTAATGAGGGGCTACGTCGCATGGTAGCCAGCTGCATAGTCCCTGTGGACTCCGCAAACCAACCGCCCTCGCGGGAAACAGCAGTCGTGCCCTAGCGCCAGGAAGCTGAGCGAAAGCCGCGCAAATGGCACGGCTACCCCACTCCAGCCGAAGTTTTCAATGAGATATGCTGGCGGTGCACTTCGCCCTTGAACTCGCCGTGAGGAGGAACGCTACCGGATCGGGGCGCTGCGGTCGGAGGGCAGGAACATGAGCTTCATCGCGAGGCGTCTGGGGAGATCATGCTCCACCATCTCCAGGGAACTGAAGCGCAATCTATGGGCGTTGTCGGTCGTGTTGTTGTATTTCTGTTGGCCGGTCATCGGCGCTTACCTGGTGAGTAGCTTGCTGGCAGCGGTGATAGGCGCAATGATCCATGTCCACGCCTTCATGAACTCTTGGCTCTGTGCCGCTTGCACTCCAAAGCCGAAAATCACGAGCAAGAATGCGAAAACTTTGAACCTCACTAACCAATGACCATGAACTACAAGCCAAAGCAGGCCGTGCTCCTTCGCGAGCATCTTGGGAATATCTTTCTCGGCAGGCAATGGATGCTTCGACTCGGCCATAATCGGCTTCGTGCCTACCGAAGTGTTTGTAGTAATGATCTCGGAAATCGGGTCATCGCCCAACTCCAATTCGGCGATGGCCTGCCCTACCAACCTATCAAGCTCTCCATGGGCGACATCGTAGCTCATCGAAGACATTTGGGGACGGGAGAGAATCGAACCATGATGCTCGGCGAGACTCTTGTGATGAATGTTATACGCGAGAAGTGCCGCGACCTTGGCCACAGCATCCCGGCGCGGCTGAATCTCACGGAACTCGCGGGTAGCCATAAATGCGCGAATTCCTTGGAGTTCGGTGATACGCTCAGCCTTGGTCATAGTCTTCTTTTATTTCTGGCGAACGTCCAAGCTCATCCGTGGCGGGATAAAATGTCGATTCAAACTCACGGCTTGTCGCCATCGGATGGAGCGTCTTGTTCGGTTTGTTGCCTTTCTGCTATTGATCTCCCACGGTGGATTGTTTCTTAGAGGCAGAGAGGATACCGCAGCCCAGGCAAATCAGCCCCGCCGCTCCAACATAGAAATTCCGAAGCTGCATAGTGGTTGCGATCATTTGAACGCGCGATGCGGTGAATGTTGTACCAGTCTCTGCCCCCCAGCGTTTGAAGTATTTTGAGTTCGCTCGCTCTGGAATCGACCCGGCGGTGATCCATGCCAAAATTAACAATGCTATACCAGCGACTATAGTTTTATTATGGTTTTTCATACAAGGGGTTTGACCGAACGTTAAATGTGCGCCCACCGGCGCGAATGAAGGGACGTTGAATTGAGATGGAGGAGCTTATGGCCGGTTGGAGCGCCACGCTTTGTTCGCTTCTTGTTCATGTCTTTGATATGGGCTCAAGAATCAGAAGGACTACTGGGATGAAATAGTAGAGAAATGGAAGTGCCGCAAGAAACCTCCAAGGACTACGGAAGCTGAAGATCACTCTCGCATAAACCCATGAAAATACCGCAAGCCACAGAAACAGTTTCAGGTGGTCCGATAAAGTAACATCGCTGTTCCTCATCGAACTGGTCCACCACACAAGCCTGTAATAGACCGGGTGAAGAACTATGCCAGCGCAAGCCAGCACGAGTAAAATGGTCTTTTCCGTTTTACTAATGGGTCGCGCATAAATTGCGTCTCGCGATGTCATTTCTTCAGCGAACAGTCTTTATTAGCCTGACGAGCATATCGGATTAGTCCAATAGCTAACGGGCGGTTTCTGCGAGAGCCAAGCCCGGAAACCCATGATTGTCAAAGCAATCCGCCGGACGAATGGGGGCGTGGCCGGGTGGCACTTTACCTTGGAATCACCGAAACTCCGGAAGTCCGTGGCAATCTGTTACGACCGATTTCGGAATCCGGAATTTTTGGATATGAGGAATTTCAAAGACTCAATCTAAGATCGGAAGTGTGAATGTCGAGAGTTCAGGCCGCGGCCTCTTCCTCGTCGAGGTTCACCTCATCCAGCCACGGTGCCATTTTTGCGAGGATGGTGTTGGCCTTGGCGGCGGCCCGCGATCGGTCGGACCTGCTTGTGGTGATGCTTTCGGGATCCAGGCGGCAGAGCTGCTCCTCGATCGACTGACGCAGCAGTTCCACTTCGGGATCATCGAGCACGTTCACGTCCGGCAGGGTGGCGACGATTTCGCGCAGCGCGTTGAGGGTGGCGTCGGTGAAGCGGGCGTCCGGGTCGGACAGTCGTTCGAGCAGTTTGCAGACGGGCTCGGCCATGCGCCGGTAGAGGTCGCGGCGGGCGATCAGCTCGGCGTCACGGATCTTCTGATCGAGGGAAATCTGGATGGCCTCCATGTCCAGCGCGGCCAGCGAGACGCGGAAGTCGTCGCGGTGCGGGATCGGCTGCGCGCCCAGCTCAAAACGGAAGCGGTTGCGCGCCTGATGGACGGTGGGATACTCGGAAACCTTGAACAGGTGACCGCGCATCAAACGCGCCTGGTCGATCCAGTCGTCATAGTGATCGAGAAACCCTTGCACAAGGGTCTCGCGCTTGTAGCGGAAATTCCGCATGTCCGCGATATAGTCGGTGAACGTGCGGCTAGCGATGATCCGCTCGCCCTTTTCGCCCCACGGCAGGGTCTTGAGGTAGTGGTGGGCACGGATCTGCGAGTCGAGCGCGCGGATCGGGTCCATCGCCTCGCGCGGCCACCGCCGGGACAACCAGCGGCCGGCGTCGGCCCCGGCGTTTTGAGCGGACAGCACGTCGGCGGTGATCTCCTTGTCGGCGCGGGTGGACGCAATGCCGGCGAGAGTGAGGGAGACGAGCAGGGATTTGTCGTGGAGGGACATAGCGGTGGTGGCATAAATGGGGGTGGAAGATCAGCGCAGTTAGAAAAACCCTTGCGCAAGGGTGTTTTCAAACCCATGCGCAAGGGAGTTCGCGCTTGATCAGGAGCTGGCTTCAACGGTTCGTGGACGCTGCGGCCGGGCGTAAACCGGACGGTGAGGCGACGGCCGACAGAACGCGTTCAGGTCCCATACTTGTAGAATCGGCCGGTTTGGAGAATGCGGACCGTTAGGCGGCGGGGATGTAGGCGTTGACGCCGACGGTCACGGGCTTGCCATTGACCGTGGCGGTGGTTCTGACGTTGCCGCGGGTGGTGGCGACAGTGAGCGACTTGCCGGTCGAGGACGGGGTGGGAGCTTGGAGCGGCAGGCGGATGACGAGTTCGTTATTTTCGATTTTGATGTTCACGGCGGTGGGTAGGTTTGTTGGTTTCAGTTTTTCAGTGTTTCGGACATG
>JAZKGW010000022.1:175733-176495 GCA_040385685.1 Verrucomicrobiota bacterium
ATCAGGCAGCCTGCTTCATGGTGTCGAGGACGGCGGCGATGTCGTTGGTGGCACAGCGCAGATAGTTGAGCAGTGCCAACATGTCGTCGGGGCCAAGGTTCATGGCGTCGGTTAGAGCGTCATTCAGGCGGCCGGTAATGTCGGTTAGTGTTGGTGCGGGTGGCGCAGGCGGCGGCTCGTTGCGGCGGCCGTCGATGACCAGCGGCGCGCGGGTGTCGTCCTCATCTTCTTCCTCATCTTCGGCGGCGGCGTCGGATTCCGGCTCATGGGACGGATGGGACTCATGGGAGGTATAGGGATCATCCTGCGCCTCGTAGGAAGCGGGGTCGGCGGCGGGTTGGTTGTTGGTCCCTTCTTCGCGTTCCGGCTCGTGGGACTCCTGGGACGTATCAGTTCCGCTGGTCTCATTCTCTCCGGTGGAAGCCTCTGAGAGCTGAGCGGCTCGGCCGGTTAGAAGCTCGGCAGCTTTGCGCTGTTCCTCGGCGTCTTCCTCGGCCTTTTGGGCGGCGAGGACCCGTTCGGCCTCGGCGGCAGCGGCATCGACGGCCTTGCGCTTTTCATCCTCGGCCTTGAGCTTTTCCGCTTCGGCCGCGGCGAGTTTGAGGCGTTCGGTTTCGGCGGCCTTTTCGGCGAGGTGCGTTTCGCGCTCGGCGATGGTCATGCCATGCTCGCACAGGCAGTCGAGCTCCGCGCCGATGGCGGCGGAGTCGCCGGTGACGAGCAGGGCGGCGATGAATTCGGGTGCGAGCACCAGTTTGGTGT
>JAZKGW010000022.1:176505-194270 GCA_040385685.1 Verrucomicrobiota bacterium
CCTGGCGGCAGATCCGGAAGGTAATGATCTGGTCAAACCGCTGTTCGGTCAGGTGGCCGGGGATGACCAGCTTCTCGATGAGGTCGGCGGTGGTGACGGCCTGCTGGACGGATCCTTCCGGGACGCCCTGGCCTTGCAGGATGTTATAGACGGACTGGCCGGCCTTCAGCTTGAGGGTGCGCAGATGGTAAACCAGCTTGCCTTGTTCTACGAAGGCGCGCTGGCGGACGTTGACGCGCTCGGCGAATTGCTTCGCGGTCTGCACGGCCGTGAGTCCCTCAATGGCGGCAAGCGACAGGAGGGTGACGATGTTTGGTTTTGCTTTCATGGGTATTGGTGGAGTTGTTGGACGGTTAGGGAGAGTCGTAAAAAAACCCGCGGACCCTTGCGCAAGGGTCCGCGGGCGTCGGGAGTGCGGCGGGGAGAATCAGAGGCGGAACAGGTGGCGAGCGAGTTCGTCGGCGCGCTCCGGGAGGATGCGGGCGAAGGCCTGCTTCACTTGCTCCGGCGTGCGTCGGAGCTTGGGGGCGCGCAGTTCGGCGTCATTGACTTTGGAATAGTCACGGCGGGCGGTGGTGCCGGTGGTGAGAGTGACGGCCTTGGCGCGGGAGGAAAAGTGATAGACCGTAGTGCCCAGCGTGACGGCCCGGGACCAGATTTCCACGCGGCGCTTGATCTCGCGCAACTCGCAGGACTTTTTCAGAGTCTTGAACTTCCCTGTCGGAAGGAAAATCACCTTGTCCTTCCCTTGCGCAAGGGTCACAGGGATTTCCTTGCAGGGTGCGAGAACGGGGGCGGACTGGCGGGAAAGCCGTGCCATGCGGGCGCGGGATGCTGGGGAAAGTTCCGGCGCCGTCTCGTGCGAAACTCGTGGAGCCTCCTCCAAATTCCAGCCCGGTTTCAAGCCTTGGCGGGGAATGCCAGCGCGGGAAAATGAAGTATCCGCCCGATTGTTTTCAAGGCGGACGACCGCGATTTGATAGATTGTTTTCATCTTCACTAACTAGGGGGTTGAGACTTCACAGGTTCAAAAAAAGCCCCGCCTCGCGTGACGCGTGACGGGGCGGGATTGGAGCGCACTAACAATTAGAAAGCGGCAAGCGGCATCCACTTTGGAGCGCGGAATGCAGGTTGACGCCGCGCGATTTCCTCATTGGCTTGGCGGTCCAATTCCGCCTCGCCTGTTGCCAGATAGGCTTCAAAGCGGGAAAGCGCCATGGAAAGCGCGCTCGCCTCATTGTACGTTAGATCACGGGGGCGAAAAGTGCCAAGGGTGACCCCGTGGAGAATGGCGCGATTGGTCCTGAATTTCGATTTTGCCTTGCGGGAAAGATCAACCGACCTTGCGGCGACCAAGCAGGCGCGGGCGTATTTGATACGCTTGGAAAAGCCCTCGCGGCGTGCGGCTTGCTTTTCCAAGTCGATTTCGGAATTGATAGAATTGCGGGCGTCCGCCAAGTCGAAAGCTTCCGGGATTGCCTGAAATTCGCGCTTGGCATCGATTTTGAGCAAGGCGCGGGAAACGCGAAATAGCGCTTTCCAATCGCCAAGGTTGAGGGAAGCGGAGAAAAACGCACCGCGGCCGATTAGGACAAGCGCACAAGTCTGGAAAACCTCGTGCTCGTCATCCTTCGAGAGCAAGGGGCGGGACTTGGCGTTGAGCGATTTGTTGCGCTCGCCTTGCGTGGCCTCGCCCGCTTTCCACTTGCGAGTTTCCTTGGCGTAAAGCGACTGCTTCCCGCAAAGCGCTTTCGGATAGTTGATCCGCCGAATGATCGTGCTTGCCACCTTGGCGAGCGATGGACTTCCGGCATCATCCAACAAACGCATGACTTCCGCGCTTGGCTTGTCTCGCGACAAGTGAAGTGGCAGATGGCATGAATGCTGAGGGGCGCGAATTTCAGCCATTCGCGAGGCGTTAACGGGTAGCGATTGCGTTTCCATTGCTGGGTTAGTGTAACCTTGCAAGGTTACTATTTGCAAGGCGATTCTCACCAACTTAGGGGTTGAGACTTCACAGATTCACCCGTTTCCCTTGTGGGTTGCTTGGCGTTTCGCGCTCGTCTCATTCTCACAAGCTAAGGGGTGGAGACTTCACAGATTCACCCGCTATTCCTTGCGCAAGGGGGGCGGGAATCTATCGAAATGGTTAACAGTTAGATATAGTTATACATAACTATGCTTGTGAGGTGCCAGGACACCGGCGACCGGTGCCGCCCGTGAAATGACGGGGTGGTTCAGGCCGTCCGCGAGGCCAGCCAACCGGTGATGGCGAGTACGTCCTCGGCATTTGGAGTGACCTCGCTCTTGAGTATCCGGTTGATCCGGACTTGCCAAGCATGGACCGGCTGATCGCGCTCGGCGGCCATGAAGCGGGCGAGTTCGGCCTTGACGCCTGGACCGTCCGTGGCGGTGCGCAATGATTCGCGCCACGCATCCAGTCGCGGTGTGTGGGCGAGGCGGACACGGGCGGTCATCGGGCGACGTGAGGCTTGATGTTCTCCACGTAATTCTGGGCCCGGGCGTCCTCGGCGTTCTGCTGCCGCCAAGCTTCAATCCGCTCGGCGGGGGTGCCGTCCCGGACGTGGAAAGGGGCGTCCGTCCAGCTTTTGAAGAGCAGGAAGGCAATGAGCAGCAGGGAGAAAACTCCGAGATTGCGGAGGGCCTTCTGGTTGGTGATCATGGTCGCAATTCCAGCAACTCCCCCACCCTTGCGCAAGGGTCTTTCGTTGACGCGCAGGGCGCTGGCATGGCCGCAGAAAACTGGATGGAAATTTGCCGGAGTTAATGGCAATTCTAGCGACTACATCTATGAAGTCCAGTTCCGGCACCATCATGTAACCAAAGATTGTAACGATCTTGCCGGATTCGTCGATCGGGGTGGAGGAGATTTCAAAGTGTTCGATGGAGAAGCGCGGGAAGGATTCGTGCTGCTCCGCGGTGATCAAACACCGTCCGATTTCGCGCTGTGGTTGGCGGCCCAGGAATTGCCAAGCGCGAGCGACCCTGCATCGGATGACGATGGGGATAGGTTGGGACTGGCGTTGGAATTCGCTTACGATTTGAACCCTCACGTTCCGGACTCTTTGCTGATGCAAACTTCCGGAAATGGTGTGGCCAACCTCAGGCCTCCATCGCACGTGGACTAACGGCCACCGGATTCTTCTCCAGCACCATGAAGTCGTGGACCCCGGTTCCAATCAATGCCGCTTGGACCATTCATCCACCGCTCGGCAGCGGCGCTGATGGTGGGTTCTTCCGCTTTGGTTGAAACCGGCTTGGCTCCCCGTGACTGACAGGACATCGGTGCGGAGGATTGCTGTCGTTAACTTATTCGGCGAGGGGCGCCTAAGCGTCACTTCCCCGCAGCGGATTTTGGCGACAAAATAGCGCTCCCCGCGCGTTATAACAATGTCACAAGACAACGGGCGGTCCGACTGAGACGCCTCCGGGTTAATGGGTTTCTCCCGGCGGATGATCAGTTGGACCGCTTTTGCCTCAACACGGCCACGAGCGTCCCGCCGGACTTTCCCGGACCAACCAGCCGCCTCAGCGGTGCCCCTGTGAAATGGGTTTCTGGAGCCCGGCGGGCCAAAACGGACTGGCGCATCCGATATAACTCAGAATCGGGAAAACGCAAATTCGCCGCGAACGAAAGGGCAGCTGCCTTGGTCCGTGGTGACCTCTTTCCCCCCTTCACTCGTCACCCGGCACTCTCGCCAGAGCTTCCTCAAGAGACCGGATTCCCGAATCCTGCATCACATCCGCCGCGTCATCCTTCTCCGCCCGTTGGCCGAACCATCGCGCCAGCTCCAACAACAATTCCAACGCCTTGCGGTGCCGGCGATCCACATCCCGGATGAACCCCGTGTGCTCCCATTTCACGCTGACCCGGATAGCTGTCTTCTCCATCTGGAGATGCAGATAGATCCCCTTGAATTCCTCCCGCGTGCTCGCCAGCCACCGCTCCCGTTCTTCCGCCGTGTGGAGCCCGGCGAATCGATCCATCCCATCCGGATGATAGTCCTGGGTGAATCCCTTCTCCCGCAGCATGGTCAACAGATTCTCCTCCGTTCGAGTATTTTCCTCCACACTCCGCGCATGGAAATTCGCACCTGAAGTGGTTTGCGACCGGTAGCCGGAATTCATCCGCACCCACCCCGCCACCAGCAACGCCGCGAGGACGATGCCTGTTAGCCCGACCGTCGCCCCCGAGCCATGCGTCCGGACATTTTCATCGGGATTTGCCGCCAACTCGTACCTCACCCGGCCGATCAGTTTCAGGATCAGCAACATCGCCCCAAGCGCACAAATTACCAACATTGCGACCAAGACCCACAGGAATCCGTTGGCAGGCGCGCCCGCCAGATGGATGAAGACCCAGAACAGCAACGAAAGCGCCACGTAAGCCCGCCGCAGACGGGACGCCCGCCGCGCCAGTTCCGTCCCCTGCCTTGCCTCCGTGAAATCCATAATTCCGCCCAGCAGCATCCACATCAGCAAGACACTCAGCAGCGTCGCACCGTGGCCGATCCACACCACCACCTTCTCCAGATACCAGTCCGGCCATAACGACAGCACCGCCAGTACTGCGCAGAGCCCTTGCGCGCCGATGAAGCGCGACGACTCCCGCGCCAGCCCGCCACAGCCGATGATCAATAACAGATAGCCGATCACGTCCGGCAGGAGGTTCACGTCATTCAGCTTGAAATCCAGGAAGGCGAAAAACATCCCCCAGAAGATCAACCGCAACCGCCCGACCATGCTCATGATCGCGGGAAAAGTGACGGGTTCATGAAATCGTAACGAGCGGTGAGCATCCAGTCCCCAACCTGAATCCCTCTCCCTGCCCTGCAAAGGAAAAACTTCGTTAGAGTTTTCTTGGCCCGAACCTGCCGTCCAATCATCCCGCCAGCGCCTCCGGCTGTTTCAGCACCAGTGCTGACGCCGGCGATGGCGGAAAAGAACGCCAGTCCCAGAAGAAGCGCCGTTCAGCGTCGAGCAGAGCGGATGCGCCACGTTTTCCGCCGGATCCTCATTACAAATAAAATGGTATTTTTTACGGTCCTCAATAGGATGGCTTTCCAGTTCCCCACTTTCCGCCCATGTCAGAAGCTAACAACAATTCAGCACCAAAGGCGCAAAAAAACAAACGCACCTACACTCGAAAAACCTTAAAAGTACTGTTCGCCTTAAGTGGCAACCAATGTGCATATCCGGATTGTTTAAACCAAGTCATTATTTCTTCGACTATTCAATCTGATAATCACGTAAGCAATCAAATCTGTCATATCTATGCCTTGAGTTCGGACGGCCCAAGAGGCAAAGTCAGTCTGACTGAGAAGGAACTAAACGCACCTGAAAACCTAATTTTGTTTTGCCCTACCCATCACGGAATTGTTGATGGCCAGCACGAATCCTTCCCAGCAAACCTTCTTCAGCAGTGGAAACAGCGACATGAAACTAACGTAAATAGAAGAATCTCCGCCGACATGGAGACGAAGCCGTCCGCCGCCTCTTCTCCTGCCTATTTCCCAACCGGGTTGATTGATCAGCAAATTGCTGAAAAAGTGGATTTCCTTAAAAAATCTCGTTTCCACGTCGAGTTTGACGTAGTTCGATTCTCGACAGCTCTTGGGAAAAGAATCGCCGAAGGAGATCTGAGTGGTGGCACCAATGATGAGCGCTCCAGAGCGCTGGCCTGGTGCGCACGTTTTCTCACAAGAAACGGCGAGCTAGAGACCTCTACGAATTTCTTGAAAACAGCAAAACACTTAGGAAATTCTCCGGAAATCGATATCGCTGATGCATTCACCGCCTCACAAGAAGACAATATGGAAGCGGCACTGAAAATTTTATCAAAAATAGACTCCGCGATTTCTCGATCGGCCTCCTTCATGATTGTTGTACATCATGAAGGCGCGGCCAAAGCAATCGCATGGTTGGACGCTGTCAAAATGGGATTTAAGGATTTAGACCCTGACGGAAAGGTTAGTCTATGGACAAATCAGTTTGGACTCTTTAACTGGGATGCAACTGCCACTTTCCTCAAAGATACGACGCCTGAAGATGTAAACCAATCCCCGGTGCTTAATCATTTAATAGCTATGACGCACCTCGTGAGCACGGTCCCTGAGGAGTATCGTCCAGTAATAATTAGTCAGCTGCCGCTAGAATCCAGCCAATTCCCTCTGGCATCGAACTCACCTGCGTTACTGTCCCGCCGTAGCGCAAGGGAATATTTCATCAAGGCTGCGGAGGCTGCTGCCAAACTCGGATTGCACAATACTGAAGCAGTTGAGAATGATTACGCTCTTTGGCTAGATCTCAGGGATCCAACCAACTCCAATAATGGCATGCGTCAGCTAGAGTCACTACTTCGTGATTCCAAAACCGCACTTCGCCTAATCCCCCTTGGCCTTCAGTTCGGAGCGAAGATCGACTTGCCGGCGGTCGCGCAAGAAATAGACCGTCAGGCTGCACTGAACGGTGGCATTACACCTGATGGCGCAATGGCTCGCTTTGCTTTGGCTTTCACGCAAAAGACTCCCGAGAAGGTCGCAGATTATATTTCTCGGCATTACGACGATCTCGTTAAGTATCTTGATAAGAAAGCAATACGAATTCTTCAAATCGAGATGATAGCTCGCGCAGGACTAATTCAAAAAGCTCGCGAACTCCTGATACATCTATTGCTGGAAGAAGACTGCTCAAATGTTGAAGAAGGTCGTCTTCAAAGGATGATTGCCGAAGCCGAAGGAACTGATCCGCTTGAAGCGCGCAAGTCGCAGTTCCGCCAAACAGGTTCAATAACCGATCTAGCAATCCTAGTAAACGAACTCGGGATCAGAGAAAAATGGAGTCAGCTATGCGAGTATAGCAGAATATTATTTGAGGCAACTGGCTCTTTGGGCGATGCAGAACGTCTCGTTGACGCACTAAATCGAGAGAAACAAACTGCCGAACTCGTGACATTTTTCGAATCTCACAGTGACCTCCTACCACAATCGCAAACACTTCACATGACTTATTGCTGGGCACTTTTCCACGAAGGAAAACTTTTGGAAGCACGCAATGAAATGGCAAAAGTGAGACACGCAGAAGCTAACGCCAACCATCGAGCTCTCACGGTTAATCTCGCTATTGCATCCGGTGATTGGCATTCGCTGGCCACTCTACTGGCCACGGAAGCCAAGGAAGCCGAGGATAGAAGCGCAACAGAACTTATGAGATCCGCCCAACTCGCGCTTCACTTGAGTTCACCACATGCAAAAGAGTTGCTTTTTGCCGCTGTCCATAAGGGCGACGACGATCCTAACATTCTCGCAAACGCCTACTTTCTCGCTACCAGCGCAGGATGGGAAAGCGATCCCCGAGTTGGTCAATGGTTACAGAGTGCCGCAGATCTTTCAGGAGATAATGGCCCGGTCCAGAAAATGACCCTGAGCGATATTATTGCCAGAAAACCAGATTGGGACCGGCGGGAATCGGAGACTTGGGAACTATTATCCAAAGGCGCCATCCCCTTGTTTCTTGCGGCCACGCACCTTAACAAATCTTTGGTTTCTCTCATGCTATTTCCTGCTATCGCCAACCTGACACCTGCCGATCCAAGACGGAGAAGCGCTATTCCATCATTTAGTGGCAAACATGAGCAAAAGCCCGCAATAACCGCAAAAACAGTGGGAATTGATGCTACTACGCTTCTTGCTCTTTCCTATCTCAACATTCTTGACAAAGCGCTTAACTATTTTGATCTCGCATATATTCCTCACTCAACCATGGTATGGCTCTTAGAAGAAAAGCAAAAATCTACATTTCACCAGCCTACCAGGATCAAGGAAGCTCATCGGCTGCGCCATTTGTTTGCAACAGAGGCTCTGGAGAAATTTGTGCCACACACCTTTGGAGAAAGCGAATTAACGACACAGGTTGGAGAAACGCTCGCCACCATGATAGCGGAGGCGGAGTATCAACATCACGATCCACTTCAGCGTATTGTTGTCCGGCCTTCCCCAGTTCATCGAATCGGTTCTTTGATGGAAGAAGAGGCTGATTTGGGAATGCATATCGGAGTGATGAGTAGCTGCTTGAATATTGTCGAGAAGTTGCGACAGAAAGGTCAGATTACTGCCGAGGAAGAGAAGAGGGCGCGTGCTTACCTAAGTATCCATGAGAAACCTTGGGGTGACGGTCTGGAGATCACCGATGGTGCAATACTATATTTGGATGATTTGTCGACCTCCTATTTTCTACACCTAGGAATTTTAGAAAAACTGAAGCCCGCCGGGTTTAGGCCGTTTGCCTCAGCAAAGGAGTTCATGGAATCAAATGAACTCATCTCTTACGAAAGTATTTCCGGAGAAATCATTGAACTAATAGAAATGATCCGCTCATCAGTCAGCGCTCGAATTGACTCTGGAAGGATGAAGGTTGATCGATACCGAGAACTTGATAGAAATGAAAACCACCCTATTCTCGATCACCCTAGCGCGAACATGATCAGCTTGGCTGCCGTCTGCGATGCCGTCATTTCAGACGACAGATTTCTCAATCAGCATACTCATATTGATAATCAGAACGTCAAGGTGCCCATTTTTTCTACATTGAATCTTTTAGATTTATTGGAATCCAGCGAATCAATATCCGCCGCCGAGCGATTGGAATATAGAACGCTGTTGCGACGTGGCGGTTTCTTCCTTTTACCTGTTGATGAAACGGAACTGTCCTACCACCTGAAAGCTTCTCAGGTGAGGGAGAACAAACTTGCCGAAACCGCCGAGCTTAAAGCAATTCGCGAAAGCATTCTCCGCGTTCGAATGACCAGTTGGCTTCAGATCCCAGAGGAAGCTCCTTGGCTCAATTCAATTATCAATGTTTTCATTGCCGTTCTTAAGAATCTTTGGGCCACAGGGGGCGACATTGATGACATCACAATCCGATCGGACTGGATCGCTGAACAGATTGATCCTCGGGGCTGGTCACACCGCTTTCCTCAGGGAGATAAGAATGACATGCTAAAACAATCCATAATCGATCAGATTCTGGTCATGATTACTCCTCCTCAGGGTGCCTCAAAAGATCACAGAGATGCTTATTTAGCGTGGTCTGAAAAACGGTTCCTAATTCCCGTTCAAAAGCACGATCGCAAACTTTATTTATTTATAGTTGAATGGAAAAAACGACAAATTCACGAAATAGCAAATACTTCATTCACCACCGCAATCTCTAAAAATGAATAGTTCGTACATCAAGTCATCGATGGCTCAAGCTTCATTGGAATTCATGCCTTCGATGATAGCTTCATCACTGTTGGACGATCCTGAATTCCGAACAGAATATGGAATTTCAGCAAATTGCACTCTTGTATTTGGTGACTCAGAATGCACGATTCAAATGAATTCTTTAGTTGAAGCTGCACGAAGCGTGTTGGCCGGATCCAGCGAGATAATTGTAGCCGACATCAATGGAGAGGATTGGAACATTTTGAATACCACGGCCGAACCTGAAATACCCATCCTTCAAATTGCCCGGGGCGAAAGGCGTATTTTGCTGGCGGATTTCACAAGCCTCTCACCAAACACAAATCATCGACTTTCTTATCTGAACCGGGTTTCCTCTCAGGTCAACTTGAATGAAGCCACAAGAAATGAATGGATGGAATTATTGAGAGTCCGGCCATTTGATGATCACGAATATGTTGGATTTATTGAAGACATACATGAAAATCCTATTAGTAAGGCTGCGTCATTCGATGTCCAACTTCGAAGCGAGCGGTGCACCATATCTACTTTAGTTCCATCTTCTCTTAAATATTTTACAAGGTTGGTCGGCGACGCCGACGAGAGCACCACCGTTGAAGAGTTTGCAATGGGAACAGGAAGAAAATTCTTTTCTCAATTGTCATCGTGGCGTGCTTACGACGGATTTTTGTATAGCCTATTCCTCTCTTCGCATTCTTCCTTGACTTGCGAAATCAATATTGAACAGATCTCAAACGAAGACCTCGTCCGTGCGTATGTTTTTTTAGAGAGAGCTGGAGATAGAATCTCGCAGTTGGGCGCTATTGAAGTTGGCTTACGCGTCCTTCCTCAGAGACCTGAAATTGAGACCAATATTGCTCGCCTCATTCAGCAGATTTGCGACGATGTTGCTGAAGGGCCAAACAGTGGATTCACCCTATTGTCTGGATTGTTTATTCTGGTTGACGGCGAATTATCTCACACGAATACGCTGCCCGCAGCTCGCCCGTTCTACCGGCGGTTGGCATCATTTGCACACGCATCACTTCTATTTCGCGGCCTTTTGAACACCGGTGTCGAGATCGATCGCTTCTGCGAATGGGCACACGGAAGTCGAGGAAAGCAATATTATCTACAATCGCTCGCAGATATGAGATCTGAACCTAGATGGAACCCCGATCTGGCGACAGCCGCGCAGTTAAGACAGGATTTTTTGGGGCGTATTTTGATCGCCGCATCTTTTTTTAAGGACAACCTCAACTCTGGATCTCTATATGATCTGATTTTTGGAACTGATAACGTAAGCGTGCATTCACAATGCATCTTCCCTCACTCCTTCTTTCCCGGACCACTGGAAGGCGGAGAGAATCTCGTCAACAATGTACCTTCTGATATTGCCGAAGAGATTATCTCGCAACTGGGTGGCGATGAAGTAAGCGCTTCTTCTTTCTTCGCGCTTGTAAATTGCGCGCACATCTTCGGAATTTCTTCAAGCCAAGCTGAACTGGCTGCCAATGCACTAAAGCTTGGAAGTTACCGCCTCACAAAAGTAGAGGACAAGCCCCAATTGCTAGGAATACTTCATGGATTAGCCGCCGCTGCGGCCAGCACCAGAAATCGTGCTCTTGCCAACGAATTGCGGATTCTTGTCCGCCACTACATGCGGGATTCCCAATTCCCCGTTTCCGTAGACGAAGCGACTACGATTTGCCTTTTAACCGCGGCGTGCCACTCGGACCTTAATGAATGGATTGAATTCACCGGGGAATGGCTTACAGAACTGGCTTTTGGTGACTTGCAGGGCAATGATGGAAAGGCCCTTCACTTTAGAATTCGCTATTTGTGCCGAATAGTTCCTGAATTATGGACTAGCTGTGGGCGTGCGGACGCGGCTTTAGTAGCCTACAACTCGTGATCTTGTATGGAAGAGCGAGACACCCGCCCATTAAGGGTCCCAGTGCCGGCAGAGATCTCGGCGGAGTAATGCTAGGTCTTCCGCCGCGCCAGCGCCGGCACCCAGAAGACGTTTTTCTCGATGTGGTAGTCCTACTCCTCCAGTTCTTCGCGGATGGACTCGGCATATTCCTCCGAGAACGCGTTGCCGTAATCCTTCGGGTTCAGGAAATAGTCGCTGTCCGGGTCCAGCATTGCCTCGATCTCCGCCTACCGCTGGGCGAAGGAGTCCGAGACATATTTGAGAAAGATCAGGTCGAGAATCGCCAGAGGCTAACAATCTGATCCGGAGGACGGAAAGTAGAAAAATGGGGGGAATAAGTGCCGAGTGATCGGTGATCAGAGGAAGAAATGAGAGAGCCCGTTTCATTCACTCGTGGGCATTAGTATGGCGCGGTAGCAGCTTCCTTCGGTCAACGCTTCTAACTAGGGCACCGAATTTCAACCGTTTCCTATCAGGATTTACCCCTGGTCGGACAGCCCCAACAAATTGCCTTGTGGTCCCAGTGCATTTCTTAAACCCTTGAATCGTGAAGAAGACCGTGGGTGTCCTGCTTTCCCATGCGCTGGCCTTGGCCGTGGGGTGGGTTGCGTTCAGGGGTGGCGAAAGGGCGGACGGGGTGGCGAAGACGGAGGCTGCACACCGGGTCACGAAAACCCAACGCACGGATGATGCGGAGCAAGGTCGCCGGGTGTTGGCGGAGATGCGGCAGGCCTGGGGAACCGGGGCTGCTGCTGCTGCCACGGTGCAGTCCCGCACGCAGCGTCCCAGCGCTGAGAGTATGATTCGGAAAATGCGTGAGGACAGCCGGCGGCAGGAGGACGAAGAACTTGGGGCGATCCGCCAGCAAATGCAGACGGTGGTACTCCCCGCGGATCCGGCTGCCGAGCTGACAAGGCTGATTGCGGGGCCGGAAATCAAGAACACGGCGGCGTTCGCCATCGCGTGGCTGTGCGCGGATCCGGCCGCGGCCCTGCAATTTCTCGAAGGCAGCGAGGTTCTGATGCGGAATTCCAACATGACCCGCGCCTTGAAGATCTGGGTTGCGGAAGCGGGTGCCGACAAAGTGATCGGGTTGCTGGAGCAAGCTCCGGGATGGCGGGCGAAACTGGCGGGAGCGCTGGTGAATGTGGCGGCTGCGGAAAACCCCGCGCAACTGGATGGCCTCCTCGAACAGTTGGAAGGAACCCTGAGCCGCGAGCAGTTGATCGAGCAGGCCTTCCGAAATCTGCCGGAGGAGAAGCGCCCGGCGGCGTTGGAATGGATTCTAACAAGCCTGAAGGGTAAGGAGGCGGGGCGGGCCGTCATGAAGACAGCACTCGGAATGGAGGACAAGGTGGCGGCCAAGGCATTCCTGAAACAGGCGGCGCCGAGGTTGGATCCGGAGGGGATGCAGGAACTGAAAGGCTGGGGAAACTATGGAGACATCATGCGCAGTGGAGTGGGCCCGGAATCTCCCATCGAGGAACGCGTGGAGGCGATGCTGGCGGGCGGAGTGGTGGGCAAAACCGACGAGGAACGCCGGAGCAACGCGCGGTCGAGCATTGTCTCGCAGGACGTTTCAAGCTGGATGGCACGTGAACAACTGGGAGAAGTCCTGAAATCGGGCGGGATGGGAGCCGCCGAACTCTGGCAGGAGGTTGGTAAAAATTTCCCGCAGTATGCCACCGCGGAGCAGAAGGCACTGCTGGGTGCGGTTTTCAGCGCCAGCGCCGCCAGCGACCCGGAAGGAGCCGTGAAATTGCTGGAGCTGCAAGGCCAAGCCGATCAGGCGGCAACGTATGTGCTGAGGGCAGCCGATTCCATGATTCACAACGACACCGAGAGGGCGTTGAAACTGGTGAACCAACTCCCGCCCGAGACCATCCGGCAAAATCTCGCGGCTTTCGATCGGTTCTACACCAATACGGTGAACGGGCTTGCGACCGAACGTGCCTCATTCTGGACCGAATGGGTGCGCCAGCAGCCGGCTGGAATCAACAAGGACCTGATGCTCCACTACACCGCCCGTCACTACTTCCAAAAGGGCAACGAAGCGCTCGGCACGGAACTGAAGGACATGGTGCAGGATCCAACGGTGAAATCCTGGCCGAAACTCTAACCGCAGTCGCCGCCCATGAAACAAGCATCGTTGCTCATACTCACCCACGCGCTGGTGCTGGCCGCGGGATATGGACTGCACAAGGCAGCGGCGAGGACTGACCACGCCGCGGTGACGTCACCTGCCAGCCCCGATCAATCTATCAGTCCACCTCCGCGACAAATGGTGGAAATTCCCCAAATGACGGGCGAACCCTCGTGGTCCAGCAACCAGTACCGCCAGGCATGGAAGGCGCTGAAGGGCGCCGGGATTCCCGTGGCGGAACTGGCCACGTTGCGCCAGAAAATCCTGCGCGAATGGGCATCCAAGGATCTGCGTTCCGCCCTGATCTTTTGGTCAGACGCTGAAACGCTGAGATCGAGCGAAGTCTCAAACTCGATCCAAAAGTCCTTCGACGGCCACGAGGAGGAAATGCTGGATTGGATCAACGCGGGGGACTTCGGCCTGGACGGAACGCCGCTGCTCTTTGCCCTAACAAGCCGGATCAACGACAAGAATCCGTCCTTGATGCTGAAACTCCTGCCGAAAGTGCCCGGAGATTTTCAAGCGGCGATCCTGCAGGATCTGTTCGGATCCCAGACCTATCCGGGACCTGCCGGGGCATCGATGGACGACAGGATCGCAGGCATCGCGACTCTTCCCGACGCGCGGTTGCGATCACTGGCATGGGAGGCCGTGTTCAAAAACATGGCAAATCATGGTGAGGATCGTTTTCACGAACTCCTCGCCCGCGAAGACATCCCTGCGGACGCCCATCGCGGTGCCCTGGAATTCTTCGCGGAGGCCCTTGCCCGGGAGCAGCTTCCAGCGAAGGCCATGGAGCGGTTCCGCAAACTCACCCCCGCGAATCAGGGTGAGATGGGACCCTCGCTTCTGGCACAGGCGGAAAAATTCAGTTTCGCCTTCCCGCTGGCAGTGACCAACGCAATCACCATGCTCGCGGAAAGCGACCAGTGGCAGTTGATCGCGGGAAAAGGGCCCGAAGCGATCGATCAGTTCCTCAAGTCCTCCAAGCCAAACACGGAGGCGCTCAGCCGGTGGGCACTGCAACTCCCGGCCCGCGACGAAACCGCGGACACCTTCAAAAGAGCGGTGGCGGCGCGCTTCCGCGAGGATTTGGCCGGCGGCACGGAGTGGGCCCGCTCGCTGCCCGAAGGCTGGCACCGGCAGCAGGCGCTGGCCCAACTCGCGACGAGCGTAAATACCAATCGCTAGAACGCTAACATCATGGTCGAACTCCATTGGCAGCGGCGGGATGCCGCTGCGTATGGACAAAAGAAAAGCGCGAGTTGAATATCCCCCCGGATCTCGCAACTCGCGCTTTTTTCAATGCCACTTGGCTTTGCCTGGTTCGGTTGACTTCCCCCCGGAGATCAATTCAAAGCTTATTGGCTTGGCTTCTTGGCTGTGAGCTCTCAGTTGCCGAAGCGCCTCAGAACGAAATCAAATTACCTGGAAATCAAGAGACCGAAAGCTTTATGAGGTCCCTTTACGGCCAACTGATCCCAAAAACGGCCAGAAGCGACTAAATGGGGATTTAATATTGAACGAAATTGATTTTCAAATTCCCCCGATGGGCAGGAGCTTTTCCTGAGGTTCAGCGGAACCTTGGACGGGCGAGCACGGCACACGGCTGATTGCGCGCCGCGGGGTTGGCCTGCAATGCCGCGACGACCGTGAAATCCGGGATGTGGAGGTAAACCAACATGGGTTCAGGTGGCACGCCGCAGCGATTGGGAAACGGTGTGAAGACGTCCCAGCAGGTCGGCCCCGGGGACGTCGAAGTAGTGAAGGGACAAGTCGGCGGAAAGTGTCAGGCGCAGGCTCGCAGACGGGATCAAAGGGGACGGGAACATGATGACCACCCGGGTGCCGTTGCGCTCGGCGGCTTGCTTCATCCTCCACCAGGCCGAGACCGGGATGTTCGCAAGTTCACGACGGTTCAAACCAGTGGCATCCCGAAGAATGAACGGCAGGTTGCCGTCATGGATGAGCAGATCGGCGGCTTTTGCCATTTCCAGGGCCGAACGGCACCGAACCCAAAGGAGTTTCGAGCATGCCGCATCGTCGAACGAATCCGGATCGAAACCATCAGCCCCATCAATCAGCACCAGTTCCGGCTGTGAACTGGCCTCTTCCGGCTCCCCTAAATGTCCCGCAACGAGAACTCCCGACACATTCAAAAAATCAGATTTCATCAAAGGATACATCGCCTATTTGAGCGCATCTGTGAACATTGATAAGTAAGCTTAGTCCCCAGCGTCTTCTGATGCTTCTGGCCGGAGCGTAGCATAGCAGTCATAGCGTGGCGGATTATGACTGCTACCCATGACTCCATCTTGAAAGCCGACCGCCGCGTCCGGCTCTGCTACTCCGCCGAACAACGATCCGCCCTGGTCGAAGCATTTCAGTCCAGCGGCTTGAGCGGGCCGCGCTTCGCCGCTCTCCATGGTGTTGCCTATCAGACGCTCGCGGCGTGGGTCCTGAAGCGCAAAAAATCCGCCGTCCCGGGACTTCCGGGCCTGCAGCATCCCGCCTTCCTGTCACTTGTTCCCGCCGAGTTGGAAGCCCCCCCGCTGTCCGGCCCACCCATGGAGCTCACCCTGCCCGGCGGCGCGAAACTCGCCATCACCCTGCCCGGCCAGATCCCGCTCGCCGCCGCGCTCATCCGCGAACTCGCCAACCCACGCCCATGCTGAGCTTCTCCGGCAGTTTGAAAGTCTTCGTCGCCGTCGAGCCCTGCGACATGCGCCGCAGCTTCAACGGCCTGCATGACGCCGTGACCACCAAGCTCAAAGAAGATCCCCGCAATGGGTCCATCTTCGCCTTCACCAACAAGCGCCGCACCCTGCTCAAAATCCTCTACTGGGACGGCAGCGGACTTTGGGTGTTAGCCAAGCGGCTGGAAAAAGGCATCGATGAAAATGCCAGCCTGCGTGCCGAGATCGCGCAGCTCAAGCAAACCATCGACGACCTCGTCCGCCGCATCTTCGGCGCCAAAAGCGAGGCCCTCGATCCCGCCCAACTCCGGCTGCTGCTCGACGCCGACGGCGCAAAAAAAGCCCCCGCCGCCGTTCCCGCAGACCCCGGACCGGCGGCTGAGATTCCCTCCCACCAAAAGCCCGTCCGCAAGCAGGCCCGCGCCCCGCGCATCCCCGAACACTTGCCCGTCACCGAGGAGAAAATCCTCGAACCCCGCCGCCTGGCGTCGCATTGGCGAGGAAGTCCGCGAACAACTCCACTATCAGCGCGGCAGCTTCAGCCGCATCCGCACCGTCCGCCCCAAGTATGTCAGGATCGGCGACCTGCTAACAAAACCTGTCATCGCCCCGCTGCCGCCCAGCCTCCAGGACCGCTGCATCGCCACTCCCGCCCTCATCGCCGAAGTGTTGGACAACCGATTCGTCTGCCCTGCCCTACTATCGGCAGGCCGAAATGTTCGCCCGCCTCGGAGTCAAACTCCACCGCAAGACCCTCTGCGACTGGGCGCTGTTAGCCTCCGGCTGGCTCACCAACCACGGCCCCGGCCATTTCCACCTCGGCTCCATCGAGCACGTCACCGGCAGCTCCATTCCCCAGGGAGACATCGTCTGGGCCAGCTTCCCCTGCCAAGACCTCTCGCTCGCCGGCAGGATGGGCGGCCTCACCGCCTCCCGAAGCGGCCTCTTCTGGGAATGGCTCCACGTCCTCGACGAGATGCCCGTCAAACCGGCCGTTAGGATTAAGGTTAGCTTGAACTCAATAGATGGCGTCCTTGCGTCTCCAGCCTCCTCCTCTGTGCTATTCTGCATAATGTAGTATCGGAATTTGCTTCAGGGTGACGCGGACGATCACTAATTCTTGGCTGATTCTTTGCTTGCCAGTCGTAACCAAAAGCGCAGCATACGACGGTTCGAAAAAAATCGCCGTCCTCCCACAAAGCGAAACTCTCTCTCGGCCGGCAGTCGGTGCCACCCTTGAACGAGCCATCGTTGCCAGAAGTTCATTTTCTTGAATCAATCCGCCAGACTGGAAGTCATGCTTGTTAGCCGTAGTTGGCATTACCTTCCATTAGAGTCCACTACCCCTTGCATAATGAAAATCATCCCATCCCCCCGTCGTGGTTTCATTTCGCGAACCTTGGCTGCGGCCCTCCTCACCCTTCCCACACTCTTCATTTCCAGCCAAGTCCTTGCGGACAACTGCAGCGACCTTCTGCGAAAAATGCTCGGGCACGAGAAACCGCCGGTGGTGGAACAGAAACTGAACGAGCAGCAGCTGAAGGCTATCACAAGCAACCGGATTTGTATCAAGTCCTTTCCTTGGGGCGAAGCACATGATGCATTTTTTGAAGAGGGAAGGCCAAACTGGAACAGCGAGGTCGCGGGAAGCATCCGCAAAGCGATTTTGGCAAGTGATCAATCCCAAGAGGTCATCAATGTCGCGCAGAAACTTTCTCGCCAGCCTGCCGCGTCACTAGAGAACCTCT
>JAZKGW010000023.1:0-124154 GCA_040385685.1 Verrucomicrobiota bacterium
CTGCCGGAACTAACGGCCTTGGAAAATGTCGCCGTGCCCGGGGCCATTGCCGGCAAGGACTCCACCGAGCTGGCGATCAAAGCGCTGGAGCGCGTCGGACTCGGCGATCGCACGGACCACCTTCCCGCCGAGCTATCAGGCGGCGAGCAGCAACGCGTCGCCATTGCCCGCGCGATCGTCAACGAGCCGAAAGTCCTCTTTGCCGACGAGCCGACCGGCAACCTGGATTCCAACAACAGCGCGGAAATCATGCGCATCCTGCTCGATCTCGCCACCGAGCACGGGGTCACGCTCGTCGTCGTCACCCACGATCAGAACCTCGCCAAAGTCGGTGACCGCACGCTCATCATCAAGGACGGGGCGATCCATGCGGCGTGACTGTTTTGCAAGGGAAAAGTCTTCCCATGCGCCGGCTTACGAATCACAAGACGGCTACAATGATCTATCCGAATCGATTGTTTCCCGTCCGCCGGTGGTTGGCGGTGGCGCTGCTTTTTTCCGCCACCTGCATGGTGGGCATGGCGGAGGTGGTGTCCCGTGAGGTGAGTTTGCCGAGTGCGCTGGACACGGGGGACGGGGTGAAATGGAAGACATCCGAGGAGCATCCTTTCATGGGCATGCCGGATGAGGGGGCCGTCCACGGGTCGTCCGCCCGAGTCGTGCTCCAGCGGGGTGAGAAATCCTGGCTGGAGGCGACGGTGGACGGGCCGGGAAATTTCGATTTCGTGCTCCGTTCCGACGATATCGAGGCTGATTCTGGCGATTGGGAGTTCGAGGTGGATGGCATACCGTTGGTTATTGAGGAGTGGGGGTCTCTCCTACACTATCTGTTCCTTTCCGGGAAAGGGCCTCACCGGGTCCGGATCAAGGTCCGGTACCCCGCGCACAGCGGAAGCGAAAAATACGCGTATGTCTTGGATGATGTCCGTTGGGTCCCCGCAAAAATGATCCCTCTCGAGGACGCTGTCGGACTGGAGGGGGCCGGCTTCCTGACGGGCGGAAAACTGAAGCCGGCCGGGTATGCCACTCTGGGGCGGGACGGAGGTGGGGTGATCGTTCTGCCACCCTCCCGGCCCGCGGCGAGTCTGGGCATGGCGATCATCGGGCCGTGCGAACTCAGTTGGGACTCGGAAATCCTCCGGGCGGATTTTGGAAACTTTTCCATCTGCACACTCCAAATCGACGGCGTCAGCAGCATTCCCCTTGGAACCCATCTGTGGCAACGGATGCGGCTCACCTTGCCGGAGGGGCTGCATTTGGTGCGTTGGCGAAACGAGGACTACTGGATCGACAGTTCGATGCAACGCATCGATACGGAGCGCAGCGCCGCCGCCGGCAGGTTTTGGAAACTGAGCAACATGAAAATCAGTCGGGGCATTTCCCCGCTCGCGGATGCCGTCGATGCGCCTGACCTCTTCGCGCTGGAATCGGGCGACAAGGGAGGCAAACCCATCCGCATCGACGGGAACATCGCTTGGCAAACTAACAAGGAGTCGACGCTGACAATCGTCGATCCTAGCTCGCTGGCCAAGCTGACTGTGCGCATGGGAAATCCGGCGGAGGCCGGATGGGGCTGGATTCAGGCGGACGAGCGAGGGAACGGGAATGATTTTGTGAGCGAGAAACCAGGATGGAGCCGCCAGGTCGTCCTGCTGCGACACAACGGATATTTGCACTGGTGGTTCAAGCAGTACGACACTTGGTGGAATCCCGAGTTTTCCCCGCCGGTGATCGACCGGATCGACATCGAACGGATTCCGACTCTGTCCGTGGGAGCCGCGATGGACGGGCGCGTGTCGCCCAGAACGGGCGGCTGGACCGGCCGGAAAGACAGCACCGCAAAAACCGCGGGCGACGCGGCGTGGTCGTTAATCTCCCGTCCGGGGCAGAAAAATATCGCCAAGTCCACGGTGACCGGGCCCGCCACAGTTAGCTTCTGGTGGAAAAACACCGGCAGTGGCAAGGTCCGCGTCAACTTGGACGGGGCACCCGTGCCCTTGCCGGAAAGCGGTGAAACCTGGAGCCGCGGCGAGTTTGCCGTGAGTGCGGGAAATCACGTCGTAAAATGGGTCCACGCCGCCGATGTGGGCACCGGCTTTTCCACACCGGGAGAAGCGTGGCTGGATGCCTTGAAAGTCAACGATTCCGCTGCGATGCCTCATCTGGAAGCCGCTCCGGTCAATCCACACTGAGAGTTACTGGATCGTCGCTTGGTTGTGCCACCGAGCAATAATCTCACTTCTTGTCCTTCGCCCGCTGGAAGCGGGCGCTTCTAGCAGATTCATCCGCCGGTGGCAGCGGTTGGATTGCTTTCTCAGGCTGGAGCGTCGGCAGCGGAATCTCCTTCTTCGCGCGTTTGGGTTTCGTCACTTTCACCCGAGCCTCCCTCGGCACCCGGTTCGGCAGCGCGAGCTGTGGCAACTTCCAGCCAGTCCTTGTTAGCAGCGCTTCCGCCAGCACGAGGAGCACCAGGGCGATTCCAAGGGGCAGGCGCAGCGAGGTCTCCGCTACGAACGGCGGCCGCAACCAGGCTTTTGAAATATCCAACAGCTCGCGCCCGCGGGTTTGGTTGGAAACCGCGCGAAGCTCCGTTAGGCGCTCAGGCTCGAACGCCCATTCCACCGACGACCCCACGCTCAGCGGCCCGAATGGCAGTGCGTTTTCACCGACCTGCACCGCGCCTCGCACCACGCTGCCTTCGTCCAGATCTCGTGTTAGGGAAAAATGCCCCGGGGCGATCCGCCGCCACGGCAGGTCCAGCGTCGCGCCGCCGGCATCGTCCTGAAGCCGGACCTTGGGCGGTATCGCCGAGAGCTTCTGCGACCACGTCGCGGTATCGTATAACAGATCGAGTGTCAGCCGGGTGCCATCCAGCCGGTGACGCAAGGCGATGCCCGGCGGCGTGTCTTCGCCCATCAGGAAGCGCCCGAGCGTTTGCAGGAAATCTCCATAGCCCGGCCAATTGCGGGTGGTTTCCGAATACCCTCCGCCTAACGGGAACGACACCGCCGCGCTGCGCCCCAGCCCGCGCCGGGCATGGGCCACCAGCGGCGCGAGGTATTCGTCCGTGGAAACGAGGGAGACCGTGGCGTCCTCGCGGGCGTAGGACAAATTGTAGCCATCGACCTGCTTGAACCAATCGGTCGGTTTCGGCGAAATTTCCGCCCAGCGACCGGTCGCCTGCACCCCGATCGGCTCCTTAATGAAAGCCGAGCGGGCGATGGTCACCGTTTCCTGCGCGAAGATTTTCGGGATATCCATCGGCTGGTCCGAGAAAAACATCCGGCCGTTGCCTAGCTTGGCGATGTCCTCTAACAACGCAGAATCCGCGTCCTTGTCGGTGCCCAGGCCGATGACGGAAATCGTCGCGCCGTTGTCGGTCATTTCCTGGATCAGGTTCTTGTAGTCGCCCGGCTCCTCGGAATCATTGGCATCGGAAAACAAAATGACATGCCGCGTGCCGGCCGGGGATTTCTTAAGCTCCTCCCAGGCAGCCTTGAGAGCGACATAGACGAAGATGCCGCCCCCCGACGAGCGGATCTTGCGGGCCTTGGCACCCAGTTCCGCCTTCTTGCCTTCGACCCGGGTCAGCGGGATGATCTTCGTCGCCTCGCTATCGATCGCGAACACCGTGACCTGGTCCATCGGTCCTAACAAATCAATGGCGTTGGCAGCGCCGGAGTCCGCCAGATCCATCTTGGTTTTGCCGCCGCCGACCCCGACGCTCATGGATCCCGAGCGATCCATCGCGATCGCCAGCGCGACCGCGAGTTTGCGGTGTTCGGATTTCAATTCCATCGACACTGGCAGCAGCGCGTCGATGGGCGATTGGAAATAACCACCCGAACCGAACGAATGCTCACCGCCCGCCATCAACAGTCCGCCGCCTTGTTCGCGGACGAAAAAATCGAGGGACTTGATGAAGTCGTTAGGCACTTCGTGGGCGGGGATGTTGTTCAGGATCACGGCGCGCGCGCCGGCGAGAAGTCCCGGTTTCAGCTTCGTCGGATCGCTAACCGTCTCGACCGTGAAATCGAGCGCGGCGAGCGCCTTCGCCACCGGATCGTCCTGATAGCGGGTGGCCAGCACGATGCGCGGACCGCCGGTGATTTGGATCCAGCGCGTGGCGCGGTTGTTGCCCGGGTGCGCGTCCTTTTCCGGGCGGATCTCGGCCTGGTATTCGAAGCCCCCGGAGCGGGAAATCCGGTCGGTGAACTCGATGGTGGCCTGTCCGTTGGCGAGGGTGACCGTTGACTCAGTTAGAATCTGGCCGTTGCGGCGCAGGATCAGAGGAAAGGTCGCATCAGTCGCGCCTCTAACCGCGATCGAAATCAGGAACGGCTCACCGATCTGGACCCGCTCCGGGAAACCGATCCGCGCGATGCGGGCGTCGTTCTCGGTTTCCTCGCGGACCAACCGGAAGTCGAGCGGGATGCCCCGCGCCTGCATCTGGGCCGCCGCTTCCTGCAATGGTTCGGTCGAATAGCCGTCAGTGAAAAGCAGCACCCGCGCCGGCCGCTTCTCATCGGACTGGGCGGCGATCGATTGCAAGGCGAGCCCCGTCTTCGTCAATTTCCTGGAGCCCGTGAATGACGATCCATCCGCGCCGACCTCTGCGACTTCACTCGCGTAGTTAATAAAACGCAGCGTGTCGCGCCGGCTTGGTTTCGACGACTCCAGCAACCGCTGCCACTCCGGCAGTCCTTTGTCGATCAGGTCCTCGGTCGAATCCGAGCGATCTAGCAGCACATAAAGGTCGAGCGAGTTCTGTTGGTGCTGGATGACCGGTTCCGCCAGCGCGACGACCGCGAGAAGCAGTAAAATCGCCCGCAGCGGCGAGTGCAGTTTCAACCCGCGCCAGAACCAGCCCACAAGCGCAAGGGCGGGGATCAGGAGGAAGTATTCTGGCGAGGTGAAGGTCATGGGGTTTCGGTTTTCGATAGCTCCCCGAGAAGTTCCGCATAAGAGTCCGCGCCGCCTTCCCGGTCACACCACGCCGCAAGATTTTTGAAATCAATACGGTCCTTCTGGCGTTTGGCAACGAGCACCGCCTGACGGAAGCTATCCCGCAACTTCCAATGAATGTAAGCGGCGAGGCGGTCTTTCACACAATCTGTGGGCGAGAGCAGACGCAGAATACGCCCCTCGACGGAGATTTCCGCAGGAGAAACCGGATACTCCTCGCCAAGTTCGACGGGACCGGGAGGGAATTCCACATACAGGTGCTTGCACTCCGGATGCTTGAAATAGCGGGACTTGTCAGGAACGAATCCGAGTTCTTTCAAGGCTTCGGTGACGTGGGATCGCCGGTGACGATCGAGAACCCTGTCGAGGTCGCCGGAGTGATAGAGTCCCTCCGAATAGATTGCCACGACAGCCCCTCCGACAAGGACCGTCGGAATTCCCGCTCCCTCCAGATGCCACGCGACAAAGCGCCAAAGCTCACCCTCATCGCAGGTTTTCCAGTCGGGCGGTATCATGCGGTGAGGTTTATTGACTTGAATTGTAGGTCATATGACCGATTATTCGGGTCGTGAAACTGACCACGCTTGCGGAGATTTTGGGCGGTGCCTCGGCGGAGGCCGCGTTGTTGCACCTTTATCACTATGGGGAATCGTACGGGCGGGCGGTGGCGGCGGACTTCGGGGTCTCGTTGGATTCGGTTCAGAAGCAACTGGATAAGTTCGAGCGAGCGGGTTTGTTGATTTGCAAGCGGCAGGGCCGCACGCTGGTCTATCAGTGGAATCCCAAATCGCGGGCGGCGTCCCGCTTGAGGGAGTTGGTCGGGGTTTATTATGAGAGTCTCCCGGAGGAGATCCATCACGAAAAACTGTCCACCCGCCGCCGCCACCGCGCCAAGGACAAGCCGATCATTTATAGCAAACCTTGAAATGCTCATGCGGTGGCGAGTTTCGACGTGTTGAATTTCCACGACACGAGCAGCGCGGCGACTAGCAGGAGAATCCAGACGCGCCAGAGCGGATCAGGCTTCGTGTGGCGTTCGAGGGTGGATTGATTGGCGTTCGTCGCCGGATCGGATTTGCCGCAGGCGGAGAAATCGGCCTCGCGGGTGTCGGCGAAGTGGACGGCGGCGTCGAGCAGCAGGGTGTCGTTCTGCCGGACGGTTAGGAAACAAGGAGTGGCCGGGGCGTGGCTGGTGGCAGGCGAGGGAAGCGGCTCTCCGGTTAGGCCGACGGCGCTGATTTGCAGCGGAATGTTAGGGGTGGAGGTGATGGTGATCGGTTGGCCTGATTCCAGATTGGCGGAGGTGGGGGCGACCTTGGCTTCGCGAATGGTTTCGGCGAAGCGGTGGAGCAGGACGATGAACGCGGGCTGGTTGCCGGCGTTGGAGAGCCGGAGGTCGAAGTTGAAACAGAGCTGGCGGGTAGCGGGGTGATTTTCGCTGGCGGGCTTGTCGCGGAGGAAAATGAGCGGGCGCTTTTCCTGCCAGAGGAGAACGGTGTCGCTGGGAAGCCGGTCGAGCTCGATGGTTTCCCGCACGAGCAACGATTGCCAGTTGAGGGCGTCCAGCAGCGGGTGGGGTTCGGCGAGGATACCCCCTTTGAGATAGGCTCCGCTACGGGTGCTGTCCTCGACGAAGATGATCGAGTTTCCCGGCGGCAGCACGGGATCGAGCGGGTCATAGGACGTGATGGATAGATCGGCGGTGGCGGCGTCGTTGGTGGGGACGGCGGCGTCGAGGGCGCGGAGGAGTTTCGTGGTTAGATCGGCGAACGCGGGTGAGGTGGCGGTGAAGAGGGCGAGAGTTTTCGGCTTGGGCGCGACCAACGGCAGCGTGTCGTCCAGCGTGAAGCGGTCGGGCGAGAGGACGAGCCGGACGTTCTTCGCGTCGGCGGGGTAGGCCGCTTGCAGGGTGACGAGCGCGTTGGCCTCGAGGTGCAACGGACGCGTCGTGGTGCCGCCGGTGGCGGTTTGCATCGACCAGGTGCGATCGACCGCGGTCTTGCCGTAGTTTCTAACTAGCGCGCGCCACACGAGAGTGCCTTCCTCGGTGGCGAAGGTCACCCCGGTGAAGCCGACGTTGTCCACGGGATCGCCGACCGCGATCAACCGGGCCTCGAAGGGCAAGGACGCGGCCGGCGTGTCGGTCAGGTAGATGACCGTGCCCTCGCGGGAAACAAGCGAACGGGCAAGACGCAGCGCTTGGGTGGGATCGGTGAGTCCGTCGAGCGGTTGCCATTTTTCCAAAACGGCCTTGAGGTCGTCCACGGAAGATCCGGCGTAGAGGCGCGGCCGGCTTGGTGCTGATTCGATGACGGTGAGTTCGACCGTAGAGGCAGGGCCTTGGAAACGGGGTAACTCGGCGGCGAGCCGGGCGATGGCTTCGTTCTTAAAAACACCCATTGAAGCGGATGAGTCGAGCACCAGGGCGATCCGTTGGACACTGCCGGACTTCTGGAAACGCGGTTCCGCTAGAAACCACGCGAGCAGCAACACGGCCAGCAGTTGCATCCACAACGGGATCGACGGGATTATCCGCTCCAACCTCCGGCCGCTGGCGGCGTCGCGCTGGGTGCGTTCTAGCAGGAACAGCGTGGAAACCGGAAGTTCGATTGCTTTCCGCTGGAGGAAATGAATCGCCAGCACGGCGGGGATGCCAAGCAACGCGAGAAGGCCGAAGGGATTTGCGAGGGTGAGCAAGCGTTTGAGATGTCAGTGATCAGAAACCGGATTCCAGAGGTGAAATTTATCGAGCAGGTTCAAGCGCTCCGGACGGCACGGCTTCGCGGAACAGGACGGTGGTTAGATCCTCTTCCGCCGGGATGCGGGCGAAGGCGGCCTGGTGGCGGCGGGCATGCTGCTTCCAGAGCGCGAAGTGATTGACGTAGGCCTCCTGATAGCGGCGGAGCGTGGCCGGCTCGATGCGGTGTGGATGGCTGGAATTTTTCTCCGGATCAATGAATTCGTAATTCCCGGACCACGCGGGGCGGGCTTCGGTCTCAAGAAACGGCGAGAAAACGACAACGCTGCCGTGGCGTTGGCCGAGGTGGCGGAGGATCGGCTCGGGATCGCCGGCGAACAACAAATCGGATAGAAAAACGCGGATGGCGTTGGCGCGCAGCGGCAGCCGGGCGAGATCGGGGGCTTTCGCGGAATCGGTGGCGGGCAGTGCACGGGCGGTTGCCACCCATTGGTGGGAGCGCAGCGTGGCGGGATCGAGCGCGAGCGTGGCATCGCCACGGACGGCGTGGAGCGCGAGCGAGGCCCCGGCGGCTTGCGAACTTTCGGCGATCAGATAGAAAAGCTCGGCGGTGCGGGCGGCCTTTGCTTCATCGAAGAACATCGATTCCGAAGCATCCAGGATCAGATCCACGACCGGTCTAACTTCCTCCCGGAACAACTTCATCGTGTAGCTGCCGGTGCGGGCGTAGGCCTGCCAGTTGATATGCCGTGGATCGTCACCGGGCGAGTAGGCGCGGTGGTCCTGGAAATCCATCGACGAGCCGGTGCCACCGCCGGTGAATTCGCCGGCCTGGCCCCGCCAGACGCGCGAACGCAGCGGCAGGCGCACGCGTCCAGCCGCGGTCAAGGCGTTGGAATGACATTGTTGGAGCGTGGCGAGGTTCATGGCGCGGGGAGGGCGGGGGTTGCCAGTCCGGCTTCGGCTTCCTCAATGATTTGCCGGTAGCCGCGGAACGCCGAACCGGCGGTGACGAGCAGCATCAGGAGGATGATGGCATCGACGATCATCACGGCGGCAAGCACCTCGCTTTTGACGAAACCATTGCTAACAGCCATGAACAGGCTCACCGGAGGATTCCAGATGAAGAACCAGAGATACTTCTCGTGGTTGTTGATGCTGGTGAGAATCATGGGGATCACCGCCAGCAGGATCGACACTAGCAGGAATACCATGAAATGGGTGAACCGTTTGCTCTCCTGTTTGGTGAAAACCGCCGACAGCAGGGCGGCGAACAGGATGCCGCCAAGGCAGCCGAGAGCGCCGATGGCGGTTTCGGGCAGGAGGTCCGGATGCGGGTTGGAGCCATCCGCGATCCTGATCCCGGCGATGCTGATAGAAAGGACCAGCGTGGCGAAAAACACGCCGGCCGGCCATCCCGGCAGCAGGATGATGCCCGCCATTCTGCCGGTTAGGCCGCGTCGCAGAAAGGGTTTGCAGATGGGAGGCAGCAGGACTGATGGCTCGGTCAAGGCGGTGACGACAGCAGGCACCAGGATGATCCCAAAAATCAGCACCAGCACCTGGGGATTCACACCGTCGTGCAACCCGGCAACCGCCGTGATGCCAACCAAGCCGAGAGCGATCCCTCGTCGCAAGGTGGAGTGGTTTTCCGCTGCGGGGGCGATGACCGAGGTGCCGTGTGAAAGCGCGCACCAGCCGATGTAGATGATGAAAACGACATAGGCCGCGATGACCATTCGTGACTCGCCGTCCGACAAGGTGCAGTAGTTCATCAAACTTTTGAAACCGCCGTGAGACAGGTAGTCCGGCACCGTGCCGGCCATCAGGACGAATCCGACAACTGGCAGCATTCTCACCAGCTTGGTCGAGTTGCCCGATAGACCCACCATGATGGCGGTGAGGGTCATGGACGTTAGAAAGATCAGGCAGAGGAACACCATTTCACCCGCCAGGATCATGCCGCCGAAGAAATAGCGCAGGATCAGATAGGGAATGATGGTCACCAAGATTAACGCGGTCTGGCTGACGATGGCGATCCATTTGCCAAACACGATGCGCCAGGCGCTGAGCCGCGTGAGGACCATCATTTCAATCGTATTGCTGCTGATCTCCGACGAAAGCGCGTTCACTCCGCGCATCGGCTGGATAAACAGTGCAGCTCCGGCAAACATGGTGAAGATCACGCCCGAGGCGAATGAACCAGCTTCGTCGGAACTCGCCGCGGCACCTGCGGTGAGCAGGATGAGGGCGAGCAGTCCTTGGAAACCGAGGAATAGCAACGTGAAGCTTCTTGCCCGCATCCCTTGACGCAGCTCCTTGACCAGCATCGGCGAGAGCTTGTCGGGGAAGTCGGTTAGGTGGGCGAGGGACATTGGAAGAAGTTGATGGTTGAGAGTTGAGAGTTGATGGTGAAGAGGAAGACGTGAATGAAGGCCGGGATGAATCCCGCGGTCCGGGTTTAGAGAATTCTTTCCATCAACTCTCAACCATCAACTCCTCCTCCGGCAGCGGAGGTGGCGCGACGGCGGGTTTGCCGGCTTCGAGGCGGCCGATGATGTCGATGAACGCGTCTTCGAGGTTGCGTTGCTCGCGGTGGAACTCGGTGATGCGCAGGCCGTCCTTGACCATGCGGGCAAGAATGTCGGCGGCTTTGGTGGGATCCTCGGTGTCGATGCGGATGCGGCCGCCCAGTTTGCGGGCTTCAAGGAACTCGACGTTCGGCTGGAGCACGCACCAGTCGGAAATGGATTCCGGTTTGCCGTCGACCTGCACATCGTAGAGCACGCCCCCGAGGACGTCGGAGCCGCGGCGCAGGGTTTCGGAATCGCCGTGGTGAACGATCCGGCCGTTGTTGATGAACAGCAGCGAATCGCACATCTCGCCGAGTTCGGATAGAATGTGCGACGAGATGAAGATGGTCTTGCCCTCCTTGGCCAGCACCCGGATGAGGTGCTTGAGTTCGACGCGTGCTTTCGGATCGAGGCCGGCGGCGGGCTCGTCCATGATCAGCACCTGCGGGTCGTGCAGCAACGCGCGTCCGAGGCCGAGGCGCTGGGTCATGCCCTTCGAAAGCTTGTTGGAAAACCGTTCCGCCAGCGGCACAAGGTCGGTGAAGTCCATCACTTCCTGGATGCGTTGGCGGCGTTCCTTGCCTTTGTAGCCGAGCGCGCGGGCGTAGAAATCCAGATACTCCAGCACGGTCATGTGCTCGTAGTTCCCGAAATGGTCGGGCATCCAGCCGATCAGTTTTCTAACCTCCGCCGGGTGGTGGACGACGTTGATCCCGCAGACCTCCGCCGAGCCCAGAGTGGGGTAGTCCAGCGTGGCGAGGATCCGCATGGTGGTCGTTTTGCCTGCGCCGTTAGATCCGACGAAGCCGCAGACCGAGCCATGCGGAATCTCGAAGGTCACACCATTGACGGCCTGGAGATTGCCGAAGTAGCGGTAGAGGTTGTGGACTTTGAGGGCGGACATGGGGAAAGTTGCTAGTGATCAGTGAGCAGTGATCAGAAAAGAAATTAGGGAGAAACCACCGGGCCGGTGATGACGGTGCGGGTTTCCTTCCAGCGGATGCCGGGGTTGGTGGCGATGCCGGGGGCATGGGTGGTGATGGCGATGAAATGGCCGGGGCGGGGGATTGCGGTTTTGAGAAACTGCTTGTTGCGGTTCGCGAAGGCATCCGCTTCGACGATGAGTTTGGAGAGGGCGCTGGAATTCTCGACCGGCACGAGGGCGAATCGTTTGCCGGCCGTGATCCCTTCGGCGCGGTGCCATTGGGAGGCTTCATCGAGATAGTAGAGGGTATCGATGGGGAACTCGAAGGTGGAGAGATAGCGCGACTCGTCCCTTTCGATGCGGCCGCGGGTGGAGGTGACGGCGGATAGAAGGTGGCCGTGCTCGGATCGGCTTTGAAACCAATCGCCTGAAGCCATGAGGTTGCCCTCGGCGGGCTGAAGGTTGAAGTTGCCTTTTGCTCCAACGCCATCGGTGTAGCGTGCCCAACGGCTGGTGGCGATTGGCACCGGCTGAAAGTCGGCGGCGGGGGCGATGGTGAAATCGGAACCAGTTAGAACGCCGGTGCGGCAGAACTGCTCCTGATGAAGATAAGCCGCGTTGACGCCTTCGTCCGGGCGGACTTCCATCAGCACCCGGCGCATGCCATTGCCGCCGAATCCGTCCTGGACGATGATCAGGACGATGAGAACCAGGCTGGCCCCCAATGAGATGATCGGGGTGGTAATGAAGAGTTTGTGACGCTGGCCGGATTTCGCGAAGACGAACAGATTCACCGGGCCGACGAGGATGGCGAAGAGGATCAGGACAATGACGAACAGCGCGTAACGGAAGGTTTGCGCGCCGAATAGCCGCTGAAGCGGCCAACCGCCGTCGAAATCATTGCGGGCCGACACTTGCTGCGGCTTGGTCGGGTTTTTGGTAACGAGTCTAACCACGTCCGGTGCGTCCAGTTTCAAATCTGATGGAATAGAGCGGAATTCGATGCGGCCAAAGCCCGGCTCGGCGGGCAACCCCATGGCGGCCGCGGTTGCGGAGCCCGACGAATAGATGATCAACTGTCCTCCCATCCGCACCCAGGAAAGCACCGCATTGCGGGCTCCCGGCGGGATGTCGGACCAATCGCTATCGGTTAGAACGACGCTGTCATAGCCGGAGAACGCCAGCCAGTCGTCGGGTAGCTGCTTCGGATCGAACTTGCCGGAGAATTGGCTCGACCCGCGCCTCATGCCCGATGAGGACGTGCTGCCCATCGCCGCGTCCAGAACCGAGGCGTTGGGCGTGAACAGCGCCTCGCTGAGCAGAACGGCCGGCTGGGTCCCGTCGGAGTTGGAGCGAATGGTGTTAGTTGCCATTCCCAAGGTGCCGCTCAGGAGCGCGGTCACGCTGGTGTTTCCCGATCCGGTTCCGGGTGGGGTTAGAGGCACCAGAATGTCGCGGGTGACGGACTTGCCCGCGGCGGCGGTGATCGGGAAGGATGATTTGGCTTTGAGATCGTCGCCGGAATCGTTGGAGCTTTCGAAATCCAAGTGGATCGTGCGATCTGTCCTGAGGTTGTTGGCGATCTTGACCCGCACCGGAAAATAGCCGCCGGGCGAGGGCTTGCTAAACAGCGCGAGCACCTCCAGGTGGGTGTCCGTCGCCGGATCGAAGACCTCGCGGATCATCGTTTCCTGGGCGGAAACCGGGAGGACGAGGGCGAGGAAAAGCAGAAAGCGAAGCATGGGTGTTAGGATTTGGTGCTCAACACCCGCGGCGTCGCGGTCGCTTGGAAGGGGACCTCCTCCAGCAGCGCGCGGACGATGTCATTGGTCGTCAGGCCTTCGACGCGGGCGTTGTAGTCGAGCACGATCCGGTGGCGCAGCACGGCGGGCGCGATCGCCTTCACGTCCTCGAAGCTGGCGTTCGTTCGTTCTTGGATCAAAGCCCGGGCCTTGGCTCCGGACGCCAAGGCGAGCGCGGCCCGCGGGCTCGCGCCGTAACGGATCCCGCGTGCGGCGGCGGACTGGCCGGGATGGCTGGCATCGACGAGGCGGGCGATGTAGTTCGCCACGACATCCGGCAGATGGATCCGGCGCACCAGTTCCAACAGCCCGCCGAGCGTTTCCGCACTCATCACCGCTTCTACCTGCGGGTCGGTGCCGAGTTCGCGATGGGAAACGATCCGCTGGAGCGTGGCCACGTCGTTGCGGGTGACTTCCAGTTTGAACAGGAAGCGGTCGAGCTGCGCCTCAGGCAGCGGATAAGTGCCTTCGAGCTCGATCGGGTTCTGCGTGGCGAGTACGAAGAACGGCTTCGGCAGATCATGGGTTTTCCCTAACACCGTCACCCGCCGTTCCTGCATGGCCTCTAGCAGGGCTGACTGGGTTTTCGGCGAGGCGCGGTTGATCTCGTCTGCCAGTACGATGTTTGTAAACAAAGGTCCCGGCTGGAAAACAAACTCGCGGCGGCCGTCGACTTCCTGCAGCACCGGGTTGCCCGTGATATCGCCGGGAAGCAGGTCGGGCGTAAACTGCACCCGCTTCGTCCCCAGTTTGAGCAGCTTCGACAAGCCTTTCACCAGCTCCGTCTTTCCCAGCCCAGGCAGGCCTTCCAGCAAAATGTGCCCGCGCGCCAGCACCCCGGTGATCACCAGGTCGATGAGTTCTTCCTGGCCGAACAGGACTTGGTTCAGCCCGCTGGACAGCGAGCGGAGGTGTTTGGCGGCATCGGCGACTTCCGTTTCGGTGGCGTGTTCCATGGATTTCGCCGCGAGGCTAACGAATCCACCGCGCTTGGGAATGACGAAGGTGTGAAATTTGGATGAAGATGGGAGTGCGCTAGGGGCGGGGACGTCTCGTCTCGCGGATGGGTCGTCAATCGGGACGCATCCCCGCAGATTCAACAAGCTCGATCCGGTGCCCGTCAGGATCGGCGATCACAGCTCGGCGTCCCCACTGGGAATCTTTGGGGGCAGAGATGACCGCACCCGGATACTCGCTGAGTGCGTTGATCGCAGAATCGAGTGAGCGCACGCTGAAGCCGATCCGGGTTCCGAGTGTGGAAGGTCCATCGGCCGCCTGCGGGTAGATTTCGAAAACGCCACCACCCACCTCGGCGGCGAAATGTTCCGGACCGCTTCCGTGTCGATGCCGGGTAAAATTCAATCCCAGCAGCGAGTAGAACTTCGCCGCGCGTTCCATGTCAGTCGAGCGAAGGACGACGAGATTGAGGGCGATGGGGTTCATTTGTTGGTTCAAGGAGAAAGGCGAATCGGGGACCTCTTGTCGTTCCGGCATCCGCCTTTGGCAAGCTTGTGGCGTGAATTAGGTATTCTTGCCTGTTCTTCCTGCTGGAGTTTTTCCTCCACTCTTCCAGCATGGCCCCATCATGAGCATTTCCCCCACGGATTATGAAAAACTCGGGCAGTTCTACCTCGGCCGTGGCTACGATCCGGAGACGAAGAAGGTCCAGGACGATCTGATCCTCTACGATTCGAAGGATCTCGTCACCCATGGCGTGGTGCTGGGGATGACGGGTTCGGGGAAGACCGGCCTCTGCCTCGCGCTGCTAGAAGAGGCAGCGATGGACAACATCCCGGCGATCATCATCGATCCCAAGGGCGACATTTCGAACTTGTTACTGACCTTCCCCGATCTCGACGCGAAGAGTTTCCGCCCGTGGATCAATGAGGACGACGCGGCCAAAAAAGGGGTCACGCCCGACGAACACGCCGCCAAGACGGCGGAAATGTGGAAGACCGGCCTCGCCGATTGGGGGCAGGCGCCCGAGCGCATCACCCAACTGCGCGACAAGGTGGACATCAATATTTTCACACCCGGCAGCAAGGCGGGGATTCCGGTTAGTATCTTGAGTTCGCTGGAGGTGCCGCCGTTCGAAATCATGGACGACTCCGAGCTGCTAGGGGAGCGGGTGGAGAGCACCGTGTCCTCGCTGCTTTCTCTAGTCGGGGAAAACGTGGACGCGATTCAAAGCCCCGAGGCGGTGCTGGTCGCCGCGATTTTCCAGAAGGCCTGGGCGGACGGGCAGAACGTCACCTTGGAAACGCTGATCCGGCATATCCAGAAACCGGCGTTCGACAAGGTCGGCGTGATCGACCTGGAGTCATTCATGCCCGAGAAATCGCGGCAGACGCTGGCGCTGAAATTCAACAACTTGCTTGCCTCGCCCGGCTTCGCGACCTGGCTTGAAGGCCCGCCGCTGGACATCGCGAAAATGCTGCACACGCCCGCCGGCAAGCCACGCATTTCCATTTTCTCGATCGCCCACCTCGGCGACACCGAGCGGATGTTCTTTGTGAGCCTGCTGCTGAACCAGATGTTAGGCTGGATGCGCTCGCAGAACGGCACCACCTCGCTGCGCGCCATTCTCTACATGGACGAAATCTACGGCTACCTGCCGCCAAGCGCGAATCCGCCGTCCAAGCGGCCGATGATGACGATCCTCAAACAAGGCCGCGCGTTCGGGCTCGGCTGTTTGTTAGCCACGCAAAATCCGGTGGACCTCGACTACAAGGCGTTGTCTAACATCGGCACCTGGTTTCTCGGCCGGCTGCAAACCGAGCGCGACAAGTTGCGCGTGCTCGACGGCCTGGAAGGGGCCGCTGGCTCGCAGAACGCCAAGTTCGACCGCGCCTCGATGGAGAGACTCATCTCCGGTCTCGGCAATCGCGTTTTTCTCATGAACAACGTCCATGAGGATGCCCCGGTCATCTTCCACGTCCGCTGGGTGATGAGCTATCTAACCGGCCCGCTGACCCGCGGCCAGATCAAGCTCCTAATGGACCCGAAGCGCGGCGACTTCGTGAAAATCTCCGCACCGGCAGACGCCGCCGAAGCAAACCCGATGGCGATGCCCGGGATGGCCTCCAAACCCGCCACCCCAGCCTCCCGCCCGAACGTCGGCGCGGGGATCACCGAGATTTTTGTGCCCGCCGCGGGATCCGGGGATGACATCACCTATCAGCCGCACCTGCTGCGCGTCGGTGTCGTGCATTTCTCCTCGGCCAGGGCGGACATCGACGGCAGCCGCACGGTGCGTCTCGTGAATCCGATCACCGGCAGCGGGATCGATTGGGAAAAGCAGCTCCCACCGCCGATCAAGCTCGATGAGAAGGCCACCGAACCCGCATCCGGGGCGGGATTTGCCGAGCTTCCAGGCTTCGCGATGAACGCGTCCAACTACAAGCAGGTGGAGAAGGATTTCGCCGAGTGGCTCTATCGGAACGAACGCGCGGATATTTTCACCTGCCCGCAGCTCAAGGCATTCTCAAAGCTGGCGGAAAGCGAGGCCGATTTCCGCGCCCGGATTGTCCATCAGGCCCGCGAAGCGCGGGATGCCGCCATTGACAAACTCCGCGCCGCCGCCGCGAAAAAGGTCACCACCCTCGAGACTCGCCTGCGCACGGCGGAGGGGCAGCTCGCAAGGGAAAAAGCCCAGTCCAGTTCCGCCGTGGTGCAAGCGGGGGTCTCGGTGCTCGGCGGGATCCTCGGGGCTGTTTTCGGCCGGAAATCGGGACTTGGATCGATCAGTCGCGGCACCTCCTCCATTGGCAAAGCCACCGGCGCTTACAAGCAGCATCAGGACGTCTCGACCGCCGAAGCGAAAGTCGAAGGGGTCAGCGATGAGATCGAATCCATCAAGGCCGAGCTCGAAGCCGGCATCGCCAAACTCACCGAGTCCTTCGATCCCGCGTCGCTGCCACTCGAAACGGAATCCATCAAACCCGCCAAGTCCGACGTGAAGGTGCAAACGGTGGCGCTGCTCTGGCTGCCTTGTGACGCCCGCGGCGAAAAGGCCTGGTGACGGCGACAGGCAGGGATTCCTGACGCCGTGAACGCACGCGTTGAATTGAATCGTCACATCTTATCGTTTGCGCTCACCGGCACCGCCTTTAGGTTCGAGAGCTCTAACAAAAAGACAATCATGACTGCCATCAACCTCCCTCGTTTCAATTCCGCCCCTCTCCATTCCATCCTCGGCTGCGCGCTGTTGCTCGGGTCCTCCGCGCTGGCTGTGGCCGACGTGAAGCTCAAAGGCGTGGTGGGCGGGAGAACCATCGATGACAATGTCGTCATCGCCCGCAACACCACGTGTGTGCTCAACGGCACCATCATCAAGGGCAACATCCGGGTGCTTTCAGGGGCCAAGCTCGTTGCTAACAGAGCTAAGATCGATGGGAACGTCCAGGCTTTCGACGCAAACAGGGTCGAGCTTCAGGAATCCACCCGCGTCGATGGCGATGTTCAGGGAGAAGGCACGCGGACCATCGTGGTGCGGGGCGGCACGCGGGTCGGCGGAAACGTCCAGCTTAAGGAGGCGGCGGCCCGCACTGGCGAGAATGCGCTGGTGGTTAAAAATGCAATCGTGACGGGCGACGTGCAGGCGGAGAAGGGAGCCGGTCGCCTTCAGGCCACCAACAACGTCATCGGCGGCAACCTGCAGTTTGTGGAGAACAAACGCGGGCCTTATCTCATCAAGAACAACCGGATCGACGGTGACCTGCAGTTTTTCAAGAACCTTGGCACGGGCACGATTACTGGGAATCGCGTGGAAGGAAATCTACAGAGCAAGGAAAACTCCCCAAAGCCGACGGTGTCCGGAAACACGGTCGAAGGTAATCTTGAGCTGGAGTGATTGGCCTGGCTTGCGACTGCCAGCCAGTCTCAGAACCGCCCTTTCCGGGTTGACTCGCCGCGAGGTCCGGCGCTCAATCCCCATCGCCAATCTAACACGTTTTTCCCATGACCTCGATATTCCACCGCCTCGTCGTTCTCCTGTTCCTTGCGATCGCACTACCTGCCCCGGCGGCTCCGGCAAAGCATGAGTTCGCAATCGGTGCGGACAATTTCACCATCGACGGCAAGAAGCTGGTGATCCGTTGCGGGGAACTGCACTTCGCCCGCATCCCGCCCGAATACTGGCGGCATCGGCTGAAAATGGCCAAGGCGATGGGCCTCAACACGGTCTGCGCCTACTTTTTCTGGAACTTCCACGAGTGGGAGGAAGGGAAGTTCGATTGGACCGGCTGGCGCGATGCGGCGGAGTTTTGCAAAATCGCCCAGGAGGAAGGGCTGTGGGTGATTGTTAGGCCGGGTCCCTACGCCTGCGCCGAGTGGGAGATGGGCGGCCTGCCGTGGTGGCTCGTGAAACACGACGGCATCGGCCTGCGCTCGCAGGATCCCAAGTTCCTGGTTCCGGCGACCCGCTACCTCAAGGAGGTCGCACGCGTGCTCGCGCCGCTACAAGTGACCAACGGCGGGCCGATCCTGATGGTGCAGGTGGAGAACGAATACGGCTCGTTCGGCAAGGACGCCGAATACATGGGCCTGCTCCGCCAAGCGCTGATAGATGGAGGAATGAACGTGCCGTTGTTCGCCTGCAATCCGACGGGCGCGATCGGCAGCGGCTTCCGCGAGGATTTGTTTCAGGTGGTGAATTTCAGTCCGGGCGCATCCGAAAAGGCGTTCGAAGCGTTGCGGAAATTCCAGAAAACCGGCCCTCTCATGAACGGCGAGTTTTATCCCGCGTGGTTCGACATGTGGGGCCGCAATCACCGGGTCAGCGACGTGAACAGCTTCATCGGCGACCTCGAAGCAATGCTGAAAAAAGACCGTTCGTTCAGCATCTACATGGCGCACGGCGGCACCTCCTTCGGCCTGTGGGCGGGGGCGGACCGGCCGTTTTCGCCGGACACCAGCAGCTACGACTACGACGCGCCGATCAGTGAGGCGGGTTGGGCGGCACCCGGCAAATTCGAGCGCGTGCGCGAGTTGTTTGCCAAACACCTGCTGCCGGGCGAAACCCTGCCCGACGTGCCGGCTCCCAATCCGGTGATCGAAATCCCGCCATTCAACGTGAAGGAAATGGCTGTCGTTAGAAAGAACCTGCCCTCCCCGGTCGCGGACGAAAAGCCGAAGACGATGGAGTTCTACGGCCAAAGCCGCGGCGACATCCTCTATCGAACCACCTTGCCCGCCGGGCCGGAAGGGGCGCTGTCTGTGACGGAGATTCACGATTTTGCCTGGGTCTTCGTCGATGGCAAACAAGTGGGCGTCATGGACCGCCGCGCCAAGCGCTATCAGGTGAAAATTCCCGCGCGCGACAAGCCCGCGCAGGTGGATATTCTGATCGAGGCGATCGGCCGCGTGAATTTCGGCAAGGAAATCTTCGACCGGAAGGGACTTCATGGTCCGGTGCAATTCAATGGCGGCGAGATCACTGGCTGGGAGATTTTTTCGCTGCCACTGGATGAGAAACATTTGGCTTCGCTGAAATACGAACCGATGGCGGCGAACAGCGGCCCGGCGTTCTGGCGCGGCACTTTCAATCTGACAAAAACCGGCGACACCTTCCTTGATGTTAGGAATTGGGGCAAAGGCGTGGCGTGGATCAACGGCCATTGCCTCGGCCGCTTCTGGAACATCGGACCGACCCAAACGATGTACGTCCCGGGCCCGTGGCTCAAAACCGGCAGCAATGAAGTCGTCATGCTCGACATGGTCGGCCCGGAGAAACCCGGCCTGGCAGGATTGAGCAAACCGATCCTCGACCAACTCCGTCTCGATCTCGATTTCGCCAGGAAAGTAAGGGCGACTGGGACATTCGATTCGAAAACCCTGGCACCGGCGGCGAAGGGCAGCTTCAAGCCGGACGCTGAGTGGCAGGAAGTGAAATTCGACCGGCCGCAGAAGGGGCGCTACTTCTGCCTCGAAGCGCTGAATGCCGAGAAAGACAAATACGCCGCCATCGCCGAACTCGACGCGCTCGACGCGAAAGGCGAAGTGATGTCGAAAAACAAGTGGAGTATCTTCTGGGTCAGCAGCGAGGAAACCAGCGCCGAGCCCGGCGACGCGGAAAACATGCTCGATGGCCAGCCGTCATCGATCTGGCACAGTGAATACAAAAACTCCCAACCCGGTTACCCACACCGCGTGGTGATGGATCTCGGGGAAGCCACCGAACTAACAGGCATCCGCTACCTCGCCCGTTCCGGCTCCGGCACGCCCGGGCGGATCAAGGACTACCGCGTCTATGTCAGCGACCAGCCATTCGGCCTGGTGCCGGCGGCGCCGTGAAGGAGCGGCGACCTTATTGTCGCCTCTTCTCTTCTCCTGCTGAAGAAAGGGACAGTAAGGTCCCTTCTCCTTACTACCCTGCCCGGACCCTCAGCATCACACGAGGCTCGCTCATGGGATAGAGATACTCGGAGACGCTGCCCGTGGCAGTCTGTTCCGCGATGATGGTCCAGGGTGGAGTGGAGTTTTCCTGCCATTTCTCGATCTGATAGACACTGCCGGCGACACTGGGCCAGGTAATGCGAAACATGCCTGGCTGGCTGCTGGAGATTTCGGAGGTGAGGTGGACCCGGGAAGAAGGGTCGACGGGTGAAATTCCAAAGGCGACTTCCATGAAGTCGCTCTGACCATCGCCGTCGCTATCCGCTTTGTAAATATCGGTGCCGAATTGGGATTCGCGCAGGTCGTCCATGCCGTCGTTATCGCTATCGAGCAAAGCCACACTGGCGACGAGCTTTCGTTCGCTGCCATCGTCGGTGAAGCGGATGATGAGTTGTTGGGCGGCGTCGGACCAGAACCAGCCGGTGTTCATGGCCGCGAGGTCTGCTTCGGACGCTGCTTCCGGGACGAGGGTGCTGCCTAGCAGGACCATGTTCGGCTTCTGCGTCCAGCGGTTCGCACGCACCACGGTGGCGCGGGGCAGGGCTGGCGAATAGGCTGCTGGATTTTCCGATTGCACGGCTTCCTTGGTGAAACGCAGCGAGTTTTCCTGCGGCCAGCTCGTGTTGAACTTGGTGATGCTGTGCGCACCCTGAAGCTGGTAGTTGCGGGTGATGCCATCGTCCTCATAAAGGCTGTAGGATGTGGGCGCGGCACCCGGATAGACTTCGAGCGTCAGCGGATCCAATGCCTTTTCGTCGGCATGGGAAATCTCAGGACCGTTAGGAATGATCGCTCCCTCTTTCACGAAAACGGGGATCTGATCCAGCGTGGTGGTGACGGTGATGGTCTGGCCGCCGTTGTAGCTGATAGTGGGGTTGAAGAAGTCATACCATTTTCCTTCGGGCAGCCAGACGGAGACGTTGGTGGTGCCGGTGGAAAGGGCGGGCGCGACGAGCAGCCAATCGCCGAAATAGTATTGTTTGTCCTTCGTCCATGCTTCCGGATCGTTCGGGTGCTCGAGGGCCATCGCGCGCATCATCGGGATACCTTGAGCGGTGCCCTGCCAGGCGGTGGTGTAGATATAGGGAAACAGGCGGTAGCGGATTTTCAGATAGCGCCGGAGATTCTCCTGAGCCTGCGTGCCATACAGCCACGGCTCGCGCCCGTCGTGACCGTGAGCGCGCATGATGCCGCTGAAGGCTCCGAATTGGGCGACCCAGCGGATGTAGAGATCGTCCGCCGGTTTGGCGAAAAAGCCGCCGAGGTCGTTCGATGACCACGGGTAGCCGGATAGGCCGAGAGCGAGGGTGCCGGAGATCTGCTCGCTCATTTCCGCGATGGTGTTAGGGATGTCGCCGGACCAGGTGGAGGAGAAATGATGGTTGGCGAATCCGCCGCGGGTAAAGAACATCGGCCGCTGGGTGGTGGTTGCCTGGAGCCATCGTTCGTGGACGACTTTCGCCGCGCGGTTCGCCATCAGGTTGTCGCCGGAGACATCGAATTCGTCAGGCCAGAACCAATCGCCGCGGCCCGGCTGGATCACATTCGGCCAATGTGCCTGCCACCAATTCTCGGCGACGGTCGGGTTGGTGAAATTTCCGTCGCCAGCTTCGGGCGTGCCCTTGTTGTTATGCAGACCGACGTGAAAACCGAGTTGCTTGGATTCCGCGAACATCGCTGATAGATCCGGAAAGCGGGTGGCGTCCCATTGGTGCGGATTGAATTTCCCGCCGCGCCAGCCGAAGTCGAAGACATAGCAATCCGTCGGATAATCCTCGTCGCGCAGGCGGTTGATCCATTGGGAAAACTCGGCCTGCGTGGCGTTGTCATTTCCATACTTCGAGAGCATGAAGCCATACGCCCATTTGGGAAATAGATTCATCCGCCCGGTCAGCTCGCTGTAGAGGCCGAGCACCTTTTTGAAGTCGCCGGCCATGAACCAGTAGTCCAGAAAATTGTCCGTTTGGAAGCCGCCCGCCGGATCGAAGGCGGTGGCTTTCTCCCCGGTGTTAAGGAACACGCCATAGCCCGCCGTGCTCATGAAAAACGGCACGCAGGTCCGGCCGTGGGTGACGGTGAACTGATCGTATCCCGCGCTTTTGTTCAGCGGCCGCGAGTGACCGTGATCGCCGGCACCGAAGCCGAAGCGGGCGTTGTTAGTGCCGTTTTCCACCCGCATCACGCCGCGTTTGTTTTGCTCGGCATACATGCCTTCCTGATCGCCATCCTTCGCAATCAAGGTGGTGTTGGCGGCATCATACATTTGCAAACGGAAAGGACTCTTCTGCGCCCGGATGGTCATGGCGGCAGTATGGATCCCGATGTAAGCGCCGTGGTCCTGGATGGTGCGGGAAACGGAAGCCCATTCGTATTTTTGGACCATAAAATAGTCAGGCAGATTGTCCGCTCGGAAAACGCCGTCCGGCGAATACTGGACCCGCGTCATGCGATCGGTATTCAGCGTAAGCCGGACCTTCGCCCCGCCTGCCAGATCGAAATTAACGAGGTTTCCCTCTGCCGTGTGGGCGGCGTAGTCCGACACGCCGATCCGATTCTGCATCTGGGCGGCAAAGCTGAGAAGGAGGTCCGGCTTGTTCACCGCATTGCTCAAAACGTGGACGGAACCTTGATAAGCGGGCTTGGCAACTGTCGGATGAATCTCGGCGACGAGCCGGAGCTGGTCGTTCGCGGTTTTTGATAGAGTGAGCGGGTAGCGGGTGGCGTCCGATGGATTGAATTCCACATCATTGAGAAACGCGCGTAGCGTGAAATCCCCCAATGTGGTTAGATTGATGCCGGAAACGGTGATGCTCGTATCCGCGGCACCGATGGCCGTAACCGTGACGGTGCGGCTTTGGGTATCACCGAGTGCGACCGATCCGAAATCAACCGTCTCCAGCGATGCGGCGATGCCGGAACTGCCAGTGATCCATTTGTGGGAAAGGTATTCTTCCGTTTGTGTGCGGCTGGTGTTAGTGATGTCCTGATCATAGACCAGCAGTTCGGCGATCTGGCCTTCGTAGGGATCCGTAGTGGCATTGTTGCGGCCGTTGTTTCCCATGTCGAAGCGATTGAAAACCGGCAGGGGAACCGAGGTGGTGGAAGAGTTCACCAGGACACCATCCACATAAAGCCGCGCCAGGGTGGCGCTGAAAAATCGCGCGGTGACGACGTGGAGCTGGTTGTCATTGAATGCGGTCGGCGAGGGAGTTTCCGTCCATGTCGGATTGCGGCGGAAAAGGCTGATGCGGCCCGGACTGCCAGATTCCGAAACGAAACGGATGCCAGCCGCTTTCTCGTTGCTCGCGGCATCCACGAGCGAGAAGATCACCGCGTTTCTCGCCGTGTTCGAGCGGAGTACGGCAAACACCGTAAATGGATAGGCCGTGATCGGGGCGGCGGCCTTGCTCAAGTGGTCCGCGCCGTTGAAATCCGTCGGCTGAAAGGCAACGACCGGCAGGCCACCGAAGCCCGGACCCGGGTGGATGTAAGTCGGCGTGCCCTTGAGAGTATCGAGGTGAGAGCCGCTGCCGGAGAGATCTTTCCACGTAGTGACCGTCTGGCCGTCGAGCAGGGTGGTGTTGCCCAGCGCATCGATGTTGGCGCTGTCGAATTGGAGCTTCAACCCGGACGTGACGGGAGGCGCGGCAAACGCCAGGGAGACGATGCCAAGCACGGAAAAACAGAAGGCGAGGGTTTTCATCTGGAAGCAATGGATAGAGGAGGTCAGTCCCGGGATTGGAATTCGACCCTCCAATTTGCGGCTGGAGCGCGATCCTCGCTCCAGCCGCAGCCCCGCTTGCGGCTGTGGTCCTTCTGAAAATCCAAAATCAGAAGGATGCAGCCACTCCAGCAGGGAGATTGTCGAAACGGCACGGGGATCTTGTTTTAAATCACCCCTCGTTATGAAGAACGTGAATTTCCCACGAATGCCGACACCGCAGGAGTAAAGATTTTAGCGGCTATCAAAGTTTGTAGTATTGCATCCACTCATTCCGCGGCGGCACGCCTTTAAGAAGTTCGTTGGCGATCTTATGGTTGGTGATCTGTTGGGTCGCCGCGTCGAATTGCACGGTGGCATTCACCCGTTGGGCGATGATGCCGATGGCCATGGCCTGGCAAAGCGGCCCGGCCACGGCGAAGTTCGAGCGGCATTGCTCCTCTCCTTTTGCGGCCTTGAGGAAGTTGGCCGCGTGATTCGACGGGCTGCGCGGGACTTTTGGCAACTTCGACTCCATGTCCTTCGCCTTGTCGCCAAGAATTTTCAGCGTCGCGCCGTGAGTGCCTCCCTTGAAAACCAGGTCTTCGCCGTAGATGACTTTGCCGGGAGACTGCTTCTTGGTGTCGATGCTGCCGGAGGACGGCGGCGGGATGTTAGGGTCGACGACCGCATCGCCGAAGTCGGCCGGTAGCGGCGGCAGGTTTTCCTGGCCGTCGTACCAAGTGAGTTCGACCGGCGGTTGTGATCCGCGTTTGGGAAACCGGAAGGCCAACGTGGAAGCCTGCGGGAAAATGAGCGGGTTGTAGCCTTCGAGCTTCGCCTCCACTTCGGTGGGCAGGCCGAGGTTGAGGAACTCGTGCGCGGTGTCGAAGATATGCGCGCCCCAGTCGCCGAGCGCGCCGTTACCGAAGTCAAACCACGAACGCCAGTCGCCGTTGGTGTAGCCTTTGTTATAGGCATGCTGTTGCGCCGTCGCGAGCCAGCAATCCCAATCGAGCGATTCGGGCACGGGTTGTTCGGGCAAATAGCCATCCACTTTCATGCCGTGCCAGCGGCGCTGATTGTTCATGAAGGCGGTGATCTTCGTGACGTTCTTGATGATGCCGGCTTCAGTCCATGACTTGAACTGGAAATAGTTGGCGTCGGAGTGGCCCTGGTTGCCCATCTGGCAGGCGACCTTATATTTCTTTTCGGCCGCCATCATCAGTTCGATCTGCTGGAAACTGTGCGCCATCGGCTTCTCGACGTAGACGTGCTTGCCGAGTGACATCGCGAGCATGGCGATCGGGAAGTGCGAGAAATCCGGAGTCGCTATGCTAACAGCATCGAAGTTCTTGCCCAACTGGTCGAACATCTTCCGGAAATCCTGGAAGCGCGGGACGTTGGGAAACAGCTTCAGGACCGGTTCGGTGTGCTTGGCGCCCATGTCGGTGTCGCACAGCGCCACGATTTCGGCCAAGCCGGTCTTGTGGAGTTCTCGGACGACATCGGCCCCGCGGTTGCCGATTCCGACGCAGGCGAGGCGCACCTTGTCGCCGCCGGGCGCGGCCCGCAGGATGTTGGGCGCGAATGCGGTTAGAGCACCGGTGGCGAGGGCGCCTTTGAGGAACGAGCGGCGATCGATAATAGACAACGGTGGAAATTGGGAAACACGGTTTTTCATGAGACGGACTACTGGTGAATGAAGGCTATTATTTCGCGGGGATGCGGATCTTGATGTTGCGGTAGGAAACGAGATTGCCGTGATCTTGCAGCAGGATGTGGCCATCCGCCCACTCGCCGAATTTGGGGATGTTCTTGTATTTACTCCCGGCAACGGCCTTGCGGTATTCCTGCGAGCCGCGTTCGTATTCGAGGACTTTTTCACCGTTGAGCCAGTGTTCGACATGCTTGCCCGTGATAAGAATGCGTGCGGTATTCCATTCGCCGATGGGGTTTACCTTCTTCGTCGAGGCGGCAGTCATCAGGTCGTAGAGCGAGCCGATGGTGCGGTTGCCGTCCCGTCCCAATTTTGCATCCGGGTGGTGCGCGTCGTCGAGAATCTGGAATTCCAGTCCAATGGCCGAACCGGTCGGCGCGGGTTTGCCGGTGACCTTGTCGATCGGCTTCAGGTCCGGTTGGACGAAATACTTGATGCCGCTGTTAGCGCCCTTGGTGATTTTGAAATCCACCTGCAATTCGAATTTCGAAAAACACTCCTTCGTGATGATGTCGCCGCCGTTGGTCGATTCGCCGCCGTCGCCGGGCTTCACGGTTAGGACTCCGTCTTTGATTTCCCAGCCTTTTGACGGAAAGGAATCCGACTTGGGAGTGCGCCAACCGTCTGGGGTCTGTCCATCCCACAGCAACCGCCAGCCGGCGGATTTCTCCGCGGTAGTTAGAGTGTTGGATGGATCCGCTGCGAAGGCCGGGAACAGGCTGCAAAGGAGCGCGATGATTGGCAAAAGCGAGGTTTTCATGAGATCGGGTGATAAGGGATTCTGCCTCAGCCGGGCAGGAAAAAAGCGGCCGGGACCTGGTGTCCCGGCCGCTTTGAACTGATGCTTACTGCACCGCCTTCAGTCGGCCGAAGAGCTTGGTCTCGCCGGCTTTGGCCACAGTGACCCTCACGTGGTGGGTGCCGCCGCCGTTGGCGGTGATGGTCACCGGTGGACCGGCGATGGGGGTGCTGTTCGGTGGAATCGCCACGGCGGACGGCCAGGCCGCCAGCGTTGTGCCGTATTGGAATGCCAGGGTCACTATAGCCGCCGAATCATCCCGGCGGTCGAAATCGAAGTAGAAGTTGGTGGCATCCTCAGTGGACTTCGGCAGCCTTTCGGGGTCGGAAGCGAGTGGGTTGCCATCGAGAACGAATTCGAGGAGGTTGGAAACTCCATCAAATTCAGGATCCTGGGTTAGTCCGCTGTTGACACTTGTTAGTCCCTTCGAGGCTGCCCACGCGGCATATACGGGATCATAAACGTTGAGAATCAGGCTATTGCCTGAAATGGACACCGATCCTCCGGTGAAACCGGTGACAGACGAAGGAAGGCCGGAGATGCCTCCGGAGGCTGTCACCAAAGTATAGCTTCCCACTGCCGGCGGGGCGGCGGTGGTCAAGTTCAGGATGCTTCCATCGATATGGGTCAACGTTCCGGCGATTATGCGTGGCACAGCCAAGGAGAGCGAATGGATGCCGCCGGCCGAAATCGTGACGTTCCCGCCAAGAGTTCCGCTACCGGCGAGGGTCGCATCAGCGGCCACCGTTACGGCTCCGGAGGCGGCGGAGTTGTTGCCGCTGATTACGAGTGTTCCCGCATTCACCGTGGTCGGGCCGGTGTAGATATTCTCGCCGCTGACCGTCCAAGTGCCGGGACCGTTTTTGACGATGCTGGCGATCGAGGTGACGCTGAGATTGGAAAGCACGCCGCTGAACTCGTTCGCGCCGGTAGAATCTCCTTGAAGGATCATGCCCCGCGAGGGTTGGCCGGCAATGATGGTGACATTTCCGGTCAGCTTCAGCGAGCCGCTGTCCGACTGGAAGATCGAACTGCCGCCGCCATCCCTCAGGGTGATGTTGCCTTGGATCGTATTGTCGCCGCTGAGGCTGCCGATGGCGTAGGGCACCGTGGCTCCGCTGGTGCCGTCGTTGCTGGTGACGAAGGTGACGCCGGGCGGCAGGGTAATGCCACCCTGCAACTGGATGCCGGAGTGGCGGTTGGCGGCGGTCACCACGCCGGTCGTCCCGAGCGCGGCGCTGGTTTGGACGTTGAGGTAGGTGGGGTTGCCCGTCCCACCGTTGACGTTCACAGCGCCGCCGGCCGCATTGGTCCCGGTGATGGTGAGCATTCCGCCGCCGATGTTGATCGGGCCGCTGAAGTTGTTGTTGCCGCTCAGGGTGAATGTGCTGGTGCCCGGCTTGCTGAAGCCAAGTCCGCCGGTGCTGCCGTTGGCGAGGGTACCGCTGAACGAGCCGGTGCCGGTGACGATGAGCCAGCGCTCGTGGTTCGAGCCGTTGGTGATGGTTCCGGTCCCGGTCAGGTTCGCGACGGTGAAGTCGCCGGTGGTGGCGGCGTCAGGCGCTCCCGTGCGGTTGAACTGGAGCGTGCCGGCGGCCACGTTCAGCGTGCCGTTGACAACGCTTGCCGCATTGCCGGCACCGTTGCTGGTGAGCGCCAGCGTGCCGGCACCCTGCTTGGTGAAGCCCTGGCTGGCAGCCGTTTTCAGCTCGCCCACCGCGAGGATGTTCGCCGAGACCGTGACCGTGCGATCCCCGCTGCCACCGCCCGTCACCGCGCCGCTACCCAGGTCGAGGGCGTTGGAGCCGGTGAAGGTGAAATCGGCATTCCAATTCTGGACGAGGTTGCTCGAGTACACGATCGGAGCGCCGCTTGTGTTGTCGAGCGTCCCGCCATTGATGAGCAGCAGGCCTCCGCCAAGCGCGGACGCGGTGTTCACGTTGAGCGTGCCGGCGTTGAGCGTAGTGCCGCCGCTGTAGAAGTTATTGGTGTTGATCGTCACGCTGCCAGTGCCGCTCTTGGTGAGTGTGCCGCTGCCGATACCAAGGGTGCTGCTGCTTGCGAGGGTATAGCCGATCGTCGAGTTGTTAAACGTCGTCGAGTTGGGGAAGACGTCGGCATTATCGATTTGAACCGTCTGATCCACCCCCGGCGTGTCGTTGAAAACCACGTCGTCAGCACCAATGAAGTCCGTTGCCGTATTGTCCGACGTCTGTTTCCAGTTTTGCGAACCGCCCACCGGGATCACGGTCCACTGATTGCTCTGGAGGGCTGTCCAGTAGATCGAGGTGCCGATGATTTCGAGGGCGATGTTGTTGCCGTTGAGCACCAAGTCCCCCATTGACTGACGGGCGCCCAAGGCAGGAACGTTGACGGTCGTGAAGTCAAAGTCATTGATGTCGGCCGAAGGGAAGGAGGTGTAGCTGATGAGGTTGTTCGGCCCGTTGCTCCAGGTTCCCGTCCGGGAGATATTGAGCATGACCGCGCCGTCAGTGCCCGAGGTGGTCAGTGTCCCCGCCGCAATGCCGACCGTCGAGGGGGTGGTGGACAGGTTCACCGTGGCAGGTCCGGCAAAACCGAGGTCGCCGGTGGTGAGCGTCGCCGTGGTGCCATTGCCGTTGGCCAAAATGGCCGATCCGCCTCCTCCCACGTTGACCGTGCCGACCGTGCCTGTTGAATCCAGCGTGCCTTGGGTCAAGGTGATCGCGGGAGTCAGGGCGACGCTGCTCGTGTGCAAAAGCTTCGCGTCGCTGCCGTCGATCGTGATGCCGCTGCTGCCATTGATCGCGCCGGTGCCGCTCACTTGCAGGACGCCGCCGTTGATGGTCGTCGCGCCGTCGAAGGTGCTGGCAGCGGTGAGCGCCAACGTGCCCGCGCCAGCCTTCGTCAGCCCGCCGTTGGAGATCACGTTGCTGAGGGTCGAATCTGGGTTGACGGTGTTGTTGATCACGGTGATGGCACGCGCGGCCCCGCCAAGGTCCACGGTCCCCGAAATGTTCATCTGGCTGTTGAGGCTCGCGCCGCCGAGGGTGAAGTCGCCGCCGACTGTCGTCGCATTGGTGATCGTCCGCGCGGCCAGGCGTGGCAGGATCGCGCCGCCATTGACAGTAAACGGACCGGTTCCCAATGTCCCATTGTTAGCGAGCTGCAGCACACCCGCGTTGAGCGTAAATCCCCCGGAGAAGGTGTTGGTGCTATCAAGTTTCAACCCGCCCGTTCCCGACTTGATGAGGCTGTTGGCCGTCGTGCCATTGGAGATGACCCCCGGGACCGTCAGCAGGGCGGCGCCGTTGGTGGTGATGGTCCGGCTGGTGCCCGCCGCGGTGCCGAGCGAGATCGTCCCGGTGCCGAGGCTCAGGTCTTTCAAGTTCGTGCTTGCCGGGGTGCTGTAGGCGAAATCGCCGTTCCAGGTCTTGGTCGTGGCCGTCAGCGTCAGTCCCGCGCCGGTGGTGTTGTCGATAGTGCCGGAGACGATGGTGAACGCGGCATTTCCCGCGGCATTCACGCCGCCGAGATTCATCGTGCCCGCGCCGGCCTTGATCACGTTGATGGTTCCCATGCCCACTCTGATCAGGCTGGTGTTGACGTTCCAGTTGCCGCTGCCCGTCAGGTTCAGCGCGTGCGTGGCCGCGTTGCCAGCCGAGAAACTGACGTCCGATTGGAGGGTGACCGGATTCGTGGAGTCGTTCGTCCACACGTGGTTGGTCACCGAAGTCGAACCCAGGTTGAGGTTGTCGGTGCCCACAGCGCCGCCGATGGTCAGGGCTCCGGCACCAGAAGCCACCGTCAGGTCACGCATGCGGATGGCCGCGGTACCGGAGAAGCAGTTGATCGTCAGCGGGCTGACCTGGCCGCTGGTGATGTCGAAGGAAACGCTGCCCGCGCCGGCTCCCAGGGGAGCGCCGGTGCCAGCCGCGGTGTAGGTGATCGAAAGGTCGCCTGCCACGGTGCCATTCCACCGCGCGGTGTCTCCGGTGGCACCGTTCGGCACGGTGTCCTCGCTCCAGTTGGCGGGCAGATCCATGTCCGTGACGGGGATACCGCCGCCATCCCACGTGCGCGTGGTCTGGGCGTATGAGATGTCGGCAACCGCACCCAGGGCGAGGAACGGGAAGAGGCTCTTAGTCAGGAGGCGGGAAGTGAGGCGTAATTTCATGGGGTTATTTTGTCGGGTTGGATTTTTTTTGGGGGAAGCGCCCCCTCATTCAGACGAACGGATTTTTCCCCCGGATGCCGACACCCTCGCGGAAACTATTTACCAACCGCATCGCGGCGCGTCCCAACAGAAGCCACCTCAGTCACCTTTTTCGGCCAACATCTTTTCAGCCTCCCTGAGGAGAATTCGCACGGCTCCCTGATTGTACCAGCGGGTGCCGTCCGGATTGACGACGAGAAACGGCCCCTTCGACCATTGGTCAACTTGGCTGCGCAATTCCGCCAGCGCGAGGCGGGCAGCCGCGGCGCGTCCCTGCTGCAGGTCGATCATGGCAAGAATCAGTTGGTTGGAAACCGTCCGCGGCTCGCTGTTGGAAGCCATGGCAAGACTGCGGCGCGCCCACTCCGCGGCGGCATCCAGGCGGCCCTGGCGGTATGCCATAATCGCGAGCGAGAACTGCCGCCAGGCCACCATGTGCGCATTTTTCTCCATCCGGGGACCGGTGAGCGACGCTTCGATCACTTCTGCCAGAGGCTCCAGGTCCCGCAGGGTTTTCCTGTCGGCGGGTTCCAACAGCGTCGCCTTGATGACCTGCTCCGCCACGATCGGGTTGGCGGAGTTGGCGAAGCGCTCGATCGTTAGAATGCGGAGCCGGTCGTATTGCTGCCGCTCGCCCCACTCGCTGACGGCGGTGACCGCCGTTAGATAGTCGAAGGAAATCCTTTCTGAATCGGACATGTCCACGCCGACGAGCGCGTGGACCAGCGAATGGAAGCGCTCCGCGGCGACCTTCCACCGCTGCTTCGTGAGGTGCCAGTTCGCCACATCCATGAAAGTCTTGGCCGCTTCCAGGGACCGCGGCACCCGCTCGGCAGGCAGGCCGTCCAACAGTTTGTCCGCCTGCTCCACATCATTGTATCTTATCAAACAAACCGCCGCCTGCGTCACCTGATCCACCGCCATGGCATCTTCCCGCAGGCGCACTTCATTGGCTGTCGCCTGCTCCGCCACCACCCGCAGTCTGGCCTGCTCCTGGCGTGCGTCCCGTTCCCGCAGGAACAACCACGTTGACACCCCGAAGCCGCCTAACAATCCAAACAACGCGATGCTGCCCGCGGCAAAGGTGGCGCGGTTCCGCCGCATCAGCTTTGTTAGAAGATAGCGGCGGCTTGGAGGGCGCGCCAGCACCGGTTCCTCGCGCAGGTAGCGATGCACGTCCATCGCCAGCCCGTTGGCCGTCTCGTAGCGGCGATTGCGCTCCTTTTCGACCGCCTTCATCACGATCCAATCGAGATCCCCGGCCAGCATGGAAGGCAGGCGCTGTGGATCCACCCCGCGCTGCTTCGCAATTTCCCATATTTCGTCCTTGGGAGTTTCCCTGAGCCGCTCCGACGGCACGCCCGTCTCGCCTTCCCTCACGAGGTTGCGGATTTCCTCAACACCCCGATCCTTGAGATGCGCAAGCGTTAGAGGCGGGCTCCCTGTCAGGAGCTCGCACAGCAGGGCGCCGAGACTGTAAATGTCGCTGCGGGTGTCGATGTCCACGCCGCCCTCCGCCTGCTCCGGGCTCATGTAGGCCGGTGTTCCTATCAGTTGCCCGGACTGGGTCACGGTCGCCGCCGCGTCCAAGCCGCCGGCGGTCGCCTTGGCGATTCCGAAATCGATCACCTTCGGAGCCGCCCGTCCGTCGTCTTCCCGGACCAGCACGTTAGACGGTTTGATGTCGCGGTGGATTACGCCCTTCTGGTGCGCGTGCTGGATGGCCTCGCAAACGAGGATGAACAGCTCCAGACGCTGGCGCAGCCCGAGATGCTTGCGGTCGCAATAATCGGTGATCTTTTCGCCATCCACCAGCTCCATCACGAAATACGGCCGCCCCGATGTGGTGACACCGGCATCGAGCACCCGCGCGATGTTAGAATGATCCATCAGCGCCAGCGCCTCGCGCTCCAGGCTGAAGCGGGCGATCACGTTCTCGGTGTCCATCCCGAGGCGGATGATTTTCAGCGCCACCTTCCGCTTCACCGGCTCCTGCTGCTCCGCCAGATAGACCACGCCCCAGCCGCCCGAGCCGAGGCGGTCGATCAGGCGGTAGGGACCGATGCACGCGTCGAGCCCACCTTCCTCGCCAACAGTCTCCCCCGCCTTTCCCATTTCCGGCTGGAGTTCGAAAAAATCCTCCGCATCCCGGTGGATCTCCAACAGCTCCTCAAGCTGCCTGAGCCGGGCCATGTCGCCACGGCAGGCAAACTCGAGAAATGCCCGGCGCTCCGCCGCCTCGGCAAAGCCCGACGCCGCGGTGAACAGCAGCTTGTCAATTGACGGATTCATCGCCCGTTTCATGTCCCGTATCCGCGCGGATCATCTGATAGAGCCGGGTCTTCGCGTAGGCCCAGTGCCGCTCCACCGTGCGCTCCGCCACGCCGTCCATCGCCGCGATCTCCTTGTTGGTGAGGCCGCCGAAAAACTTCAGGGAAATGACCCGCACGCTGTCGGGGTCTTCCTTTTCCAGGCGGCTCATCATCTCATCGACCAGCAGCACCCGTTCGTCGACCGTGGTGTCCGCCACCTCGAGGCCGTGGACCTGGATGTCGAGCACCTCCACATTCTCGCCGCGTTTCACGCTCCCCTTGGCCCGCGCCCGGTCCACCAGGATGTGGCGCATCGCCTGCGCCGCGGCCCGAAAGAAGTGGGCGCGGTCGCTCCAAGAACGCTCCTCGTCACCCGAGATTTTGATCCAAGCCTCGTGGACCAATGCGGTCGCCTGCAGGGTCTCGCCGGGTTCCTGTTTCGAGATGCGTTTCTTGGCCAGGTTCCGGAGTTCGTCATAAACCAATGGCAACAACTCTGCGGAAACGAGGCTCCCGCTCCCGCTTGCCGATTGCAATATTCTGGTGAGGTCTTTCAAGGTGGGTTTCGCGGAATCTACGAATGCCTTGGCTGCTTGTCGATGGGGAAGCGGGTGCAGCCGGAACTGGACGTTAGATGGCTTCAGCGCTTCGAAGGAGCGTCGATGATGCCTTCCGCGGTTTCCTGTTTGAGGCGGAGCTGGCCGCACGCGGCGTCGATGTCGTGGCCTTTTTCGAGGCGGAGGTTCGCGGTGACGCCGGCTTTCTGCAGCACCTGCTGGAAAGCCTTGCAGTGGTTGTTAGGCGGACGTTTCCATTCCAGTCCCTCGACGGTGTTGTAGGGAATGAGGTTCACCTTCGCGCCCAGCTTGCGCGCCTTTTGGGCGAGGATGGCAGCTTGTTCGAGCGAGTCGTTGACGTCTTGGATGAGGATGTATTCGAGGGTGAGCTTCTGGTTCTTTTTCGCGTTCCAATAATCGAGTGCTTCGAACAACTCGGCGACCGGCCACTTTTTGTTGATCGGCATGATTTTCTCGCGGACTTCGTCGGTCGCGCCGTGCAGGGAAATCGCGAGGCGGATCTGTTGCGGGTGTTCGGCGAGTTGCTTGATCTGCGGGACCAGGCCGGAGGTGGAAATGGTGAGATGGCGCGCGCCGAGATGGAGTGTTTTTTCGCCAGTGATGAGCGAGATCGCGGCTAACAAATTGTCGAGGTTCGCCATCGGCTCGCCCATGCCCATGAAGACGAGTGAATCAACGCGCTCGCCCGAGAGCTGCTCCGCGGCGAGGACTTGGCCGGCGATTTCCGCCGCATCCAGATTGCGGGTGAACCCGGCGAGGCCCGAGGCGCAGAACTTGCAGCCGTAAGCACAGCCGACCTGCGAGGATACACAGAGAGTCCGTCTATCGGATTTCTCGCCGTAGAGCGCCGGGTTCGCCGGGATCAGCACGCTCTCGACGTAACGGTGATCGTGCAGGCGGAAGAGGAACTTGCGCGTCGTGTCGGCGGAACCTTGGGTGGTCGTGTGTTCCAGCGCGGTTAGGCGGAACGAATTCGTTAGTTTCGCCCGCAGCGCGGCGGGAAGATTGGTCATCGCGTCATAGGACGTGACCTTTTTCTTCCAAACCCACTCAAGGATCTGCGCGGCACGAAACGATGGTTCCCCCGCATCCTTGAGCCAAGTGGCGAGGGATTCGGGGGATTGGCCGGTGAGAGCGGGCAGCATGGGTGTTAGGAATGATTCGGGCGGAATGAATTCCGCGCTCCAGTTTTTATTTCACCCCAGCGCCGACCTCAGGTCCGCGGCGGCGCTGCGGGCGCTGGCTGGGGGATCGGGGACGAAGGTGAAGTCGTCGATTTCAGGCGGGGCAAGGAGGGCTTCGGCGTCCTCGGTGTTGAGTGTTAGGGCTGGGGGTGCCTGATGGCTGGCGGCGACGGCGCTCGCTTTGGCAAGGGCTGCGAGGGCGGCGGGCGGGGCGCCGGTGGCTTGCGAACTGCGCGGGATTTTATCGACCGGTTCGAGGTTGGCGATGGTGGCGGATTCCGGGGCGGCCTTGAGTTCTTCGAACTTGCGGGCGGTTGTCAGCACGCGGGTTTCGAAGGACCCGATGGCGCTGTTGTATTGCTCGACAGCATTGCCCAACGAACGGCCGAGTTTCGAGAAATGGTCGGCGAGCTTGCCTAACCGCTCGTGCAGGGTGCGGCCTAGCAGGGAAATCTCACGGGCGTTTTCCGCGATGGATTCCTGACGCCAGCCATAGGAAACGGCGCGTAGCAGGGCGATCAGCGTGGTCGGCGTGGCGAGGATCACGCCTTGATCAACGCCGCGTTCGATGAGTCCGGGATCGCTTTGGAGGGCGGCGGAGAAGAACGATTCGCTGGGCAGGAAGAGCACGGTGAACTCCGGCGTTTGGGCAAACTGCGCGGTGTAGTTCTTCGAGGAAAGCTGCTGGATGTGGGTTCTAACTTGGCGGGCGTGACGGTGGAGCGCTTCCTCGCGGATGGTGTCGTCATTGGCCTCCAACGCATCGAGGTAACCATCCATCGGAGTCTTGGAATCGACGACGATGGTCTTGCCGCCGGGCAATCTAACGATGAGATCGGGGCGGAGTTTTTTGCCCTCGTCGGTGGTGGCGTTGTGTTGGACCTCGAAATCGCAGTGCTCCTGCATGCCGGCGAGTTCGACGACACGGCGGAGTTGCATCTCGCCCCATTGGCCGCGGCCGGTCGGCTGGCGCAGCGCTTTGACGAGCGAGGCGGTTTCGCGTTGGAGGCCGAGCTGGCCTTCCCCGAGCGCACGCACTTGCTCGCGGAGTTCGGAGTATGCGCCTTCACGGGATTTCTCGATTTCACCGATGCGCAGCTCGAACTTGCCGAGCGATTCGGTGACCGGCGTGATCATCGTCTGGATGGCGATCTTGCGCTTTTCGATTTCGCCTTTGGCCTCCTCGGTCTGGGTGGCGAGCGAGGATTTTGCGAGCTGGAGGAATTGCTCGGACGACGAGCGGAGGGCGTCGGCGGAGAGAGCTTTGAAAGTGTCGGAGAGCTTGATTTCCGCACGTTCGAGGAGGGCTTGTTTCTCGTTAGCCGCCTTGATTTCGCCATCGAGGCGGGAACGCAGCTCGGTGAGCTGGTTGCGGAAGGTCTGGGCGTCCTGCTCGTTGCGCTCGGCATCGGAAGCGGATTGAGCGAGGCGGGCTTCGATTTCCGCGGATCGGCGTTCTTCGGATTTCAGGCGCTCGGCACCGGCGGCGATCTTGCCGGAGGCGGCGAGTCGGGTGAAAAGCCAACCGAAGAAAAGTCCGAGGACTAGGGCGATGGCCGGGGGTAGGTAGGGGGCGAGTTCGGGAGGCATGGTGGAATTGTCCTTGCGGGTGGTGGCTAGCTTGGTTTCGTATGGGGTCTCGCTGAGTTCATTCGTCGTATCGGATGACCCGGCGATACGCAAACCAAACTCCCCAACTCCAATGGCACACACACTTCCCGCCCTCGGTTACGCTTACGACGCGCTCGAACCTTTGATCGACGCCCGCACGATGGAAATCCACCACTCCAAGCATCACAACGCGTACATCACCAACCTCAATGCCGCCATCGCCGGCAAGTCCGACTTGGAATCCCTGAGCTCTGACGCGCTGATCGGCAATCTCGACGCCGTCCCCCAAGACATCCGCACCGCCGTCCGCAACAATGCCGGTGGCGATGTGAACCACACGTTTTTCTGGAAAGTCATCGCCCCCGGCGGCGCGAAAGCGCCCTCCGGCGCCCTCGCGGCGGCGATCGACAAGGCGTTCGGCTCGTTCGACGCGTTCAAGGAAGCCTTTGCCAAGGCCGGCACCACCCGCTTCGGCTCCGGCTGGGCGTGGCTTTGCAAAAAGGAGGATGGCTCGCTCGCTGTCTCCTCGACCGCCAACCAGGACAATCCGCTGATGGGCGCCGAGTTCGGCGGCTCCGGCGACACTCCGATCCTCGGCCTCGACGTCTGGGAGCACGCCTATTACCTCAACTATCAGAACCGCCGCCCCGACTACATCAATGCATTCTGGAACCTGGTGAACTGGGACGCGGTCGCGGCGAACTACGCGGCCTGATTTCCTCCTGCCCGTTTCTTCAAAAAGCGCATCCGTGGAAACGGACGCCGTCCGCTTCGAATACGAGTGGCATGACGATTCCGGCCAATGGTTCCGCTCCTACGGCAATGAAAATTGGGAGTTCGATGACGACGGACTGATGGCGAAGCGTTTCGCAAGCATCAACGATGTCCCGATCCGCAACGAGGACCGCCAGCTCCGCCTTGAATGAATATCACCGGGGAAACGGAACGTTTTTCCCAAGATTGGAAATTGGTGGTAACGGTTGCTCCGTGAGTTCACCCGAATGCCCGAAACTGCCGCAGGTTGAAGAGCTGGAGATTACCGAAAAGGAAATCATCGAGCAGGAAATCTTCGAACTGGAAACCCCGGACCAGTCGCTTCTATCAGGTCCGAGTTCCCGGCTGCACAATCTATCAACCATCTTCCGCGTGGCGAAGGACCTCTTAATGGGATTCCGTGCGCTGCATTTCGCCGGGCCGTGCGTGACGATTTTCGGCTCCGCTCGAACCAGGCCCGGAAGCCAATATTACGAAATGGCGAGACAGATGGGAGCCGCATGCGCGAGGCTCGGCTTTACCGTCATCACCGGCGGCGGCCCCGGCATCATGCAGGCGGGAAATCAAGGCGCCTTCCAGGCCGGCGGCCGTTCGTTAGGAGTGAACATCGAACTGCCCTTCGAGCAATCGCTCAATCCCTACGTCCACGGCTCCGTCACCATGCGCTACTTTTTTACCCGCAAGGTGGTGCTCGTTAAATACTCCTATGCATTCATCGTCATGCCCGGCGGCGCGGGCACGCTCGATGAAATGTTCGAGACGATGACGCTCATCCAGACCGGCAAGCTGAAGGTTTTTCCGATCATCCTGATGGGCCGGGACTATTGGCAGCCGCTGATGGATTTCGTCTATCGGATGGCGGAGGAGGGGACCATCAGCCCGGACGATCCCGAGCTGATATTTTTCACCGACGATGTCGAGGAAGCTGCCGCACACTTGCAACGGCATGCGGTCCGGCAGTTCGGGCTGCGCCGCAAGCGCGTGCCCCATGCAATCAAGATCCTCGGGGAAAAGCCGCTGGCGGGCTAACTGGAGCGCGGAATTCATTCCACGCGGCTGCATTCGGGCGAAATGAATTTCGAGGTCCAATCACGCCTTCGGCAAAAAGTATCCCCGCTGCTTGTCGGAAACCGGCAACGCGAGTTTTTCCATCACCACGAGCATGTCTTCCCAGACCTGGCGTTTCACGGAATTACCGCCGCCGCTTTGGAGCAGGTAGCTCGGGTGATAGGTGACGCGCACCGGCGTGCCTTCGAAGTCATGCCACGGCCCGCGCATGGAGGTGACAGTGCCTGTTAGCCCGAGCAGTCCCTCCGCCGCGGTGCCTCCGAGAGCGATGATGCACTCGGGTTTCACAATGCCGATTTCCGCTCTAACGAACGGCATGCAGGCCGCCATTTCCTCCGGCGTCGGCTTGCGGTTGTTGGTCGTTTGGTTGGGAGTCGCCGGGCGGAACTTGACGATGTTGGAAATGTACACTTCCTCGCGCGAAAGGCCCATCGCTTTGAGAATGTCGTTGAGCTTTTGGCCGGCCGGGCCGACGAACGGCTCGCGCTCCCTTTCCTCCTGATAGCCGGGCGCTTCGCCGACCAACATCACCCGCGCCGCGGGGTTGCCGGTGGCGAACACCATCGTCTCGCGCAGCGATCCAAGCGACCTGGCCGGAGCCCAGTTCTCCGCCTGGCGGCGCAGCGAGTCGAGTTGGTCGATCGGTGTCGATCCTTGGATGGCAAGCGTGGTGGCGACAGTTACCGGCTTCGGTTCGTCCACCGGCATTTCGACCCGCGGTCGCTCAACCTGCGGTTGTTCGGTTCTCACCACGGGTGTTGGGGATGATCCGGTCTTGGCCAGATTGAAAAGCCCGCGCAGGCCCTCGCGCGCGCCTTCGTCGAGATGCACGTGGGTGACGCCGCGCGCTTGCTCGACGGCGAGAAATTCAAGTAGGACATCGACGGGACGAATCACCCCGCGACGCTAGCGATTTGCCGCGCGGGTGCAACCGCAGGATTTACCGATCATTCGCGGGCGAGTGAGGCCGTGAAATGCCTTGCAAGTCGTTTTGGCGTCCTTACCGTCCGACTCAAGTGTTGCATGAAGTTGCACCGCTGGAAGTGCGTGAAACCCTTGTAGCTATTGTGAAACGAACCCTTTTCATTCATCCGGCAGTCGCCGCGTTGCTCATGACCTTCGGGAAGGGGACCAGTGGCGCGCAACCCGCCTTGAGCATCGAAACCGGAGTCGAGGTGAGCTGGCCCACCGCCACTGGAAACACTTACCAGCCGCAATGGTCGCCTGCCGCCGGCGGCCCGTGGACCGATCTTGGACAATTGGTGCCCGGTGATGGAGCGACGCATTCCCTTTACGAGCCAGCCTCAAGCGGGTCGCGCTGCTATCAGGTTGTGGAAGTCGTTCCGGGTATGGATCCGCCGCCGTCCCTCCCGGTGAACGGAGGATTCGAGGCTGGCAGCGGAATTGCCGCCGACCACTGGACCGCCGGTGCCAGCCAACCGCCGGTTCGGACTAGCGGCGATGCTTACAGCGGCTCGTTCAGCATGCGTTGTGCCTTGGCCAACTCGGGATCAGCGCCCAGGGAGGGAGCTCTAAGCCAAAACTTGGTGGCGAATGGCGGCACCTTGGTGGCCGGCGCAACCTACGATTTTTCCTTCTGGGCCGAACAGGTGAGCTCCGGGCCGTCCTACATTCAGCAATATCAGGTGCAATGGCTGAATTCGTCCAACGTCGTCGTCGGCGGATCGGGACTGGTGGATTTCAATGGTGTCATCGGATCTTGGGTGAAAATTTCGGTGCCTGCTCTCATTGCGCCGGGCAGTGCGGTGGAGGCGCGGGTCGCCTTTCGTTTTGTGACCGGTGCGGTGGCCGGCGGCCATGGCGAGGTATTGATCGATGACGTCGTGCTCGGCTCGGGCGGCGGGCCCGGAATTCCCGGCGAAACCCACTTCCTGCCGGTGACGCCCCAGCCGGTTGCCAAGATCAGTTGGCCCACGACCGCGGGGACCCAATATCAGCCCGTATCGACCACCGATCTATCAACTTGGAGCAGTCTGCTGCCTGCCGTCACGGGCGATGGCAGCACCAAGGCGATCATGGTGCCGATGACCAAAAGCGCGGAATTCTACCGGCTGGAGGTTCCGGTCATCGTTGTCGCGCCGCCGGCGAACCTTCACACGATTGCTTCAGGACCAGCCAACGCCATCGGCCTGGCCTGGAATGTTAGCCCGACCCCCGGAGTGACCGGCTATCGGATCCTCTACGGCACTTCCAGCGGGAACCTGGACCAGTCGTTGGACGTTGGGCTTGCGACCACCGCCACGATTCAAAACCTCACGGCGGGGCAGATCTATTTCATTTCGGTCGTCGCTCTAACCGCCGATGGCCAGAGCCTCGCAAGCGGCGCCACCCTTTCCACCCAACCGAATGTGGATAGCGGCATAGTGGCGCTCTACAACTCCAGCACCGTGCTGGAGCCTGCGACGACGGTGGATACGCCCACCGCGCGGATCACCCACATCGCCGACCGCGCCCGCGACCGGCACGCGCGGGAAAGCGAGTATCACATTTATGACCACTACTTGAGCTGGTATTGGGAGGAGCGGACGGTCGCCATCGAGATCATCGACCGCGTGGCCAAGGGCGGCACGGATATAACCTTCAACTACACCACCCTGACGCCGCTGAGTGCCCCCGAGTTCCGTGCCTTTTTCCGCGGCATCAACACGGTCGCCGAATACCATGGCAACTACTCCGCGCCACTGGTCAGTCCTAACAAATATTCGCAGACTCTTACCTCGAAACTTCCCGAGAACCGGCCGTTGCAGTTGGGCGATCGCATCGAAATCGAGATCAGCCAGTTCCTCCAGGCGCCGGTGCACGGCCGGACCAATTACTACGGCACCGTGATGCTCTACATCGTCGGCCAGGGCATCGTCCCGTGGGAGGGCCGGGGCGCGACCCTCGACTCGTATCCATTGCCGGAAACCGCCTGGCTCGGTGGCAAGACCACGCTGCCCTATCAGTATTCCAATGAGCCGGAGCACCGCTTCAAACAAACGGCTGGAAACATCGCGCCGGCTAGCGCCCAACCGTTCATGTTCGGACGGCGCTTCCATCACACGGATTTCGGAAATGGCGCGCATTCGGAGCCGGACAATCCGATCTTCACGGAACACGTCGGCAAACTCGGTCCGAAGTTCATCGCCCGCAGTTGTGTAGAGTGCCACGTCAACAATGGCCGCGCGCTGCCGCCCGCGATCGGCGCGCCGATGCTCAAGACCGTCGTGAAGGTCGGAGCCGACGCGAACGGGTCGCCGCATCCGACGCTGGGCTCCGTGCTGCAACCACAGTCCACGGGCGGCCCAGTCGAGGGCGGCGCGACGATTGCCAGCTACACGAACACCAGCGGCCAATACGGAGACGGAACTTCCTATTCACTGCGCAAGCCGAACTACTCGTTCCAAGGCACGACTCCATTGTATTTCTCTACCCGCATCGCGCCGCCGTTGGTCGGTATGGGGCTGCTGGAAGCCGTTGCTGAAAACACCATCACCGCTCTGGCAGATCCTAACGACACCAACGCCGACGGCATCTCGGGTCGCGTCCAGAAAGTGTCCGATCCGGAAACCGGAGAGCAACGGCTCGGTCGCTTCACGGGCAAGGCTGGCAAGGCCCGGCTCAGCCATCAGATCGCCGCCGCCCTCAACACCGACATGGGGGTGACCACCCCGATCTTCCCTATCCCCGACGGTGCCACCACCGGCGGAGCGCCCGAATTCGCCACTGCCGACCTTGAAAAACTGACCCGCTACGTCGCCCTGCTCGGGGTCAGCGCCCGCCGCGACCTCACCGACACGCAGGCGCTCCGCGGCGAGCAGCTGTTCGCCACCGCTCAGTGCGTCAAGTGTCACGCCCCCGATCTAACGACCGGCCCGTATCATCCCATGACCGAGCTCCGCAACCAGACCATCCATCCCTACACCGATTTGTTATTGCACGACATGGGCTCCGGTCTGGCGGACAACATGGGCGAAAACGGCGCGACCGGCTCCGAATGGCGCACCCCGCCGCTCTGGAGCATCGGCCTGACCGCCGGAGTCAGCGGCGGCGAAGCCTATCTCCACGATGGCCGCGCCCGCAGCTTGGACGAAGCCATCCTCTGGCACGGCGGGGAAGCGGAGGCCTCGAAGGAAGCCTTCCGCACGATGCCCACGGCGGATCGCGCGGCGATCATCCGGTTCTTGAAATCCTTGTGAGCCCTTGGAGGGATAACCGGGAGGCTTCTCCTTGCCGGAAGGGGGTAATTGGGGCAACTTGCCGCCGACCCAGCCTGTCGCCTTCCACTCCGTCATCCCGCTCATGTCACACAAATCGCAACTGCCCGCCCGGCTCTCGGCACCGCGTTGGTATTCCGCGCCGCGCTTGTGGCGCACCTTGTGCAAGGCGACTCTCAGCGCGGGGCGGAAGACCCTGCTCACCGCGCTTACGCTTTTTTACTGCCTGCAGGACCGAGACACCCCCACTTGGGCCAAGGGCGTCATCATCGGTGCCTTGGGCTATCTGGTTTTGCCCACCGATTTGATCCCCGACATCATCCCGGGTGCCGGCTATGGCGATGATTGGGGCGCGCTTGTCGCCGCCCTTGGAACCGTCGCCGCGTACATCAAGGACGAACACAAAACGAAGGCCTCGGCCCAGGTCGAGCGCCTGCTAGGCTCGATTAATCCGCCGCCGCCGCAGGAATTCTTCGAATAAAGTCACCGCGATTTCAGTATCACCGCGCGGCAACGCGCCACTTCCGCCATGAAACCAACATTTCTCCTGATCGCCGCCCTGCTTGCCTCGGTCCTGCATTCCATCGCCGCGGTGTCGATCGATGAAGGCGCATTCGGCACCAGCCTCGGCGGCTGGAAAAAGCGCAACAACTCGGCGGCCGAGTATCCTCTATCAGGATCCGACTACCGCACCTACAAGCCCGAGGTCAGCCCCACGCCCGACGGCGGGATCTTCATTTCCGTGCGGATCGACCACGTCCGCGGATGGCTCGCCTCTGACGACCACGCGATTTTGGAAATCACCGTGAGCTCCAAGGGCGCGATCGCTTCCGCCCAATCGACCATCGCCATCCAGGGCCAATCGATCAAAAGCGATGTCATCCTTGGCGGCAACGAAGCGGGCAAGACGATCATCGCCACTGACAGTGCCGTGCAAATCGGCACGGACCTCGTCGCCAATCTAACCGCGAAATTGCTGCGGGAGAACATCGTCGAAGCAGGCCGCGTGTCGTTGCCCTCGGTCTTGCGCCACAACTACAACCGCCTGTTCCAGTCAATCCGTGTCGATGGTTTGCCCGTCCCGCCAGCCACTCCCGCTCCAGCAAGCCCTACCACGGCAACGGTGATTCCGACGGTTGGAACCCCGCCAGTTGGGACTTCGACAGTTGTAATACCGCCAGTTGGAACCCCAACCCCGCCGCCACCCACTGCTCCTGATCCGGCTCCCGTTCCCCCATCAGCTCCGGTTCCACCACCCGCTCCCGGTTCCGTCCCGCTGGAGATCAAGCCCTACAACTGATTACCTGAGGAGAATGGACGCCTCGTCCATTCATCTTCACCCTCTCGGATGGAACTGTTTGTGCACCGCCTTCAACCGCTGCCGGTCCACGTGCGTGTAAATTTGCGTCGTTGAAATATCCGCATGGCCTAGCAGCTCCTGGATCACCCGCAGGTCCGCGCCGCCTTCCAACAGATGGGTGGCGAACGAATGCCTCAGCAAATGCGGATAGACGTTCTGGTCAATGCCCGCGAACTTCGCCCGCTCCTTCACGATCTGCCGCACCCGGTCCGGCGACAAGGGCCCGCCCCGCACGCTGAGGAAAATGTGCGACGACGTTTTCTTCGTCACCAGGCCCGGCCGTTCGTTGGAGAGATACGAGGAAATCGCCTCGCGCGCCTTGTGGCCCACCCGGACAATCCGCGTTTTTCCGCCCTTACCGGTGATGCGCAAAAATCCTTCCTCGAAATCCATCCACTCCAGCCGCGCCTTGCACAACTCGGACAAACGCAGCCCGGATGAGTAGAACAATTCAAGGATAGCCAGGTCCCGCCGGCCTAACGGCAGCGACGGATCAATCGACTCCAACAGTTTCACCAGCTCCGTCGCATGCAACGTTTCCGGCAGCGTCAGGTCCGGCCGCGGCGCTAACAGCGGCTCCGCCGGATCCATCTCCAGCTTGCCCTTGATCACCAGCCAGCGGAAAAACACCTTTAGATGTACCGTCGTGATCCGCAGCGAAGCCGCGTTGAGCCCTGCTTTTTTCCGATCACTGAGAAACGCCGCGAGTTCATCCGTGCCGAGATCGCGGAGGGGCGACTTCATCCATTTGCCCAGCGCGTCGAGCGTCTGGCGCACCGACAACTGGTAAGCTTCGGACAGCCCGCGCTCCGTCGCGAGATAGCGGATGAATTGATCGCTGCTGACTTCCATGGCTCCCGCGGATCATCGCGTCCGGCTCCTTCCGAGTAAAGCCCCCATGGAGTGCAACCTCGGCGCTCTCGCACTTCACGGAAAAAAGTCAGACAACTCGGTTTCCGGGCTTCGTTGTTTGGCTGTCTCCCGCTAGGTAGCTCCCGCCATGCTGTCATTTCCCAAGTTCGTTCTCGCCGTCACCCTGGCGATTCCTCTTTCTCCTCAAATATTCGCCAAGGCCGACCCGCAGATCGAGGCCGCCGTGCAGGCGGTTTATCCGGCGCTCGTCCGGATCCACGTCGTCGCCGAGGAGGGCGGGGCCGGGCGGATGCAAAAAGGCCGGGCCAGCGGTTCGGGAACGATCATTTCCCCGGATGGCTACATTCTAACCAACCACCACGTTGCCGGCCGGGCCACCCGGATCACGGTGCGCTTGGCGGACCGGCAGGAGCTCAAGGCGACGCTCGTCGGCACTGATGCGCTCGCGGATCTCGCGGTTTTGAAGATCGACAGGAAAGATCTTCGCACCCCCGAAGCTCCGTTGCCCGTGGCGAAATTCGGCGATAGCTCGGCGCTCGAAGTGGGCGATACCGTCCTCGCGATGGGCAGCCCGGCCGGGCTCTCGCAGTCGGTCACGCAGGGCATCGTCGCGAACACCGAGATGATCGCCCCCGGCGGCGCGATGCGGCTTGATGGCGAATCGGTGGGCGAACTGGTCCGCTGGATCGGCCACGACGCGGTCATTTTTCCAGGGAATTCCGGCGGTCCGTTAGTCAATCTGAAGGGTGAAATCGTCGGTGTGAATGAGGTCGGCATCGGCAGTCTCGGCGGAGCGATTCCATCCAACCTCGCCCGCAAGATTGCGGATGAATTGATCGCAAGCGGCCACGTGGAAAGAAGTTGGCTCGGCTTGACGGCCCAGCCCTTGCTCAAATCTTCGGATGCCAAAGCCGGCATCCTGGTGGGCGGTGTGATCAGTGGCTCTCCCGCGGAGAAGGCGGGCTTGAAAGCCGGTGATCTGATCCTCCGCTGCAACGGCACAGATATCGCCGCGTCCCGTGCCCCCGAGGATATCCCGGTGTTCAACCGGATCCTTTTGGAATCGCCGGTCGGCTCCGAGATCTCGATGGAAGGCGTCCGCGATGGCGCGCCCCTCACCTGGAAAGTCACCAGCTCGCAGCGCGAACCGGCGGAACCCCGCGAAAAGGAACTGCTGTCGTGGGGCATCACCGCCCGCGATCTAACCGAGCTCAACGCCAAGGAAATGCTTCGCGCCGACAACAAGGCGGTGCTCGTTCAAAGCATCCGCGCCGGTGGCGGTGCCGCCGCTTCCAAACCGGCGATTTCACCCGGCGATCTTCTGCTCGAAGTCGACGGCAAGCCCACCCCTAACATTGCGGAACTCATCCGCGTGAGCAACGAAATCACCGAGGCAAAAACCGAACCGGTCCCGATCCTCGTTTCCTACGAGCACGACAACCGCAACTATCTAACGGTCGTCAGGATCGGCCCGGACGCTGATGTGGACAAGCCGGGATTGGTGAAAAAGGCCTGGATCGGCATCGACACCCAGGTGATCTCCAGCGACCTGGCAGGTGCGTTGGGCATCCCCGGTTCGAAGGGCGTGCGGGTCACCCAGGTGCATCCCGGAACCAGCGCGGACAAGGCCGGGCTGAAAACCGGCGACCTGTTATTGAAACTCGACGGCACGGTCATCCCAACATCACGTCCCGAAGAATCCGATGTTTTCCCGGCGCTGATCCGCCAATACAAAATCGGCACCGAGACCGCGCTTTCCGTCCGTCGGGGCAAGGAGGATTTGGTGATCAAGGTCCCGTTGGAAGCCAGCCCGGAAGGCACTTCCGAGCTCGATTCCTACGATTGCGAAACCCTTGAGTTCAACTCGCGCGATCTCGGCCAAGCGGACCGCGTCAGCGAAAAACTCCCGGACGATTTCAAGGGCGTGGTCATCACCGCCGTCACGCCCGCGGGGTGGGCCGCCCTCGGCGGGCTCTCCGCCAACGATCTCTTGATTTCGCTGGACGGCAAACCGGTCGATTCCATCGAAACCCTGAAACCTATCCTTGCCGATCTCGAAAAAAACAGGCGGAGTCCCATCGTCTTGTTTGTCCGCCGCGGAATCTCCACCCGCTACATCGAACTCGAACCGACTTGGTAATTCTCACTAACCGACATCACCCCATGAAATCCCGACTTCTAGTCTTCGCCACTCTCCTCGCCGCTCCACTCGCATTTGCCGCCGAGGGCTCCCTCAAAGAAAAAGCGCTCGTGCTTTCCGCGTCTAACAAAGACTCCGTTCTGTTCCTCAGCGCGGTGGTGGAGATCGAAGTGATCGCAGGCGAAAACCCCGCCAAAAAGGAAGAGCGGAAACTTGAAATGATCGGCACCGTGATCGGCAAGGACGGCCTGATTGTCGTCCCGCTTTCCACGCTTGATGTCGCTTCCACTATCGACGGCCGGACGGTCAACGGACCGCAAGGGCCGATGAAACTCTCCGCCAAGGGCACCACCAAGGAAGTCAAAATCCTGATGCCCGACGGATCGGAAACCGCGGCGAAGGTTGCCTTCAAGGATACTGACCTCGACCTCGCCTTCGTCCGTCCGGAGAAACCCGCAGACGTGAAACTCACACCGGTGGACACCGCGAACTCGGCACCCATGACATTGCTGGAAGACGTGATCATCCTCGGTCGTCTCGGCAAGGATCTCAACCGCGAGGCCGTTGTGATGACCAATGAGGTCATCTCGGTCGTCACCAAGCCGCGGACTTTTGCGAAGGTCGGCACTCAAACGCTGGGCATGCCGGTTTTCAACAAGGACGGCAAATTTCTCGGCATCGGCATCAACCGCTTCAGCCCGAAAGGTGACAGCGACAGCCAGGGCCCGGTGCCATCCAACGTCGTCCTGCCCGCCGCGGACTTGCTGGAGTCCGCCGCTCAGGCGAAGTGATTTTTATAACGGAGCCAATGCCAGCACCTCCGCGGGCGACATGCCGCGGTCCCGCAGCGTCTTAATCGAAAGCGAGTCATTCCGTTTCGCGAGGCGTTGTCCCGCATTATCCAGCACCAGAGCGTGATGGAGATAGCGGGGCTCGGGATATCCTAGCAGGACTTGCAGCATGCGATGGACGTGGGTGGAGGACAGCAAGTCCTCGCCACGGGTGACGTGGGTGATTTCCTGGAACGCGTCATCCACGACCACGGCTAGATGATAAGCCGTGCCGATGTCCCTGCGGGCGAGCACCACATCGCCTAACAGCCGACGGCTTACGGGGATTTCCCCGAAGCGCAGGTCGCGGAAGGTGAGGGGACCAGTGATTTCGGCGGCCTTGCGGGAGTCCAGTCGCCACGCGCAGGGGATTCCCGCGCTGAACCTGGCCTGCCGTTCGCCCTCAGTTAGTTTGAGGCAGGTTCCGGGATATACCGGTGCTTCCGGACCTTGGGGTGCCGCACCCATCCGCGCCCATTCATCCTGGATTTCCCGGCGCGTGCAGAAGCAAGGGTACACCAAGCCTCGTTCGCGAAGCGACTCCAGCGCGGCTTCATAGGCGGAGATTCGGGACGTCTGCCGCAGCGCATCGCCGTCCCACTTGAGCCCTAACCATTGGAGATCCTCCTCGATGCCTTGATAGAATTCCTCGCGCACGCGGGGGCCGTCGATGTCTTCATGGCGCAGCAGGAAAACTCCGCCTGCGTCGCGCGCCAGCGAATGCGCGACCCGCGCCGCGAGGGCGTGTCCGAGGTGCAGTCGTCCCGTCGGGCTGGGGGCGAAGCGCGTGCGGACGGTCATGACTGGCTTTGTGACCTATTTGAAAAGCACATCCACGCCCATCGCCGATTCCCGCATGAACGCGGGCAAAGCTTGCGGCGCGCGGGCGCGGAAGATCCGATAGACATATCCTAACAAACTAAGCGTGAAAAAACGGTCGAACAGCCGGTAGCCGCGCTTTTTCCGCACCATGAGGCTGACGGCCCAGGCGATGGTCCGGCGTTTCAGTTTGAAAGGCTCGAAGGAAACTTTAACCCGGTAGCGTTGGCGGATTTCCTTGGGCCAACGTTGCTTGTACTGCTTTTTTGCGACCCTGATCTGTTCAGCCATCGATTCATCGAAGGGCAGGAAATAGTAGCGCCGTGCCAACAGGATCATCCCGAACGCGTCGCGCATGTGCTCGATGTCGTCCACCGGCAGCTCCGCTTCCCGGGCGAGGTCGATCATCCGTGGAAACAATTCCGCGGCGGCCTCGCCAGCGCGGAGGGCGCGCTCCGGATCGGCGATGAAATGGGAAACGATTTTGCGCACGCCGTGGTTGATGAAAATGCAGTCCCAATACATGTGCAGCATCGGCGGGACTCTAACACGCCTGAAGAACAACTTCTGGCGGGCGAATTCCTCAATGTATAACAGCTCGAGGATCACCGTGTCCGCATGGCGGAGCAGTTCGAGAACCGCCGGCGCATTTGGCGTGAAGTCCTCGATGACCGCTTCCACCGATTTGCCATATCGAAACACGCCGATGGCCGCCGCGGTGTTGAGGCGGATCCACACATCTCGGTTTCCCTCCTCCAAAAATGCCAGACGCCCGAACCGATGCCAGCCGCCGGTTTGACACCACACCGAGATGCCGACCATGTTCTTCGCCGCTGTTAGTTCACGGGCGAACCTCTCGCAGTCGCGGCCAATGAATGACGGGTATTCGCCAGCTCCCTCATATTCGCGGCGCGCTTGCATCTCGATGATCTTCTTCTGCGGGATCCGGAAAAACGCCCGGTTGAGCGGGAGGTAGCGGAAGAAATCGCTTTCGCCATGCTTCATCGAGACGATGAAATTGGGAGAATCCACGCCTTCCAGCGTGTCCGCCAGGGTATCCTCATGCCAGATCAGGTCGCCGATCCGGTGGGCGCCCACGGTCCAGGTGCGGAGAATCAGATTTCGCCCGCGTTTTTCGAAATCAGGCAGCAGCAGGCGGAGCAGGCGGTTGGTTTCCTTCGCGCTGGTGAGGTGGAGTTGCGTGCGAATCGGGGCGCTCACGTCGGTTCCATCGCTTTCGCCGATCCGCAGGATGAGTCCTTCCAACTGTGGAAAATCGTCCAGCACACCGCAAACCAGGGCTTTGTAGTAGTTTTCCAATGCCTCAGGATCGTCACCAAGTCCCGCCGCCACCGCGGGGGTCATCGGCAGGACGTCGGTGGTGAGATAGACTTTCAGGCCGAATTCGTCGCGAAGGAGGTCGAAAAAGCGCCGGAATTTTTCCCTGAAAAGTGCGATTTGTGCGGCCACTTCCGGTTCATGCAGCGGGTGAGGGGCCAGATGGGCGAGATCGTCCAAAGTCACAGCATTGTAGCCTTGGGCTGAAACTTCGCGGGCGAATTTCCGCAGATCGGTCTCGATTCTGGCCCATTGCAACTCGTCGGCCCCGACAAGATGGGAGAAGGGGATTTTCGACCAGTTGACCCGTTGTTGGTCGTAGCCCCGAAAGAACGGGCCAATCGCATCGATCAGAAAAATCTCCATGTTGACGGCGCCAGAATACTCGCCGGGCGTTGCGCCGCCACCAGATTCGTCTCTTGACGGAATTGTCACTGTCCCGGGGCTTTGTGAAAATTTTCACAAACGGCTTGAGGGGTTGGCACCGCGAGGGCAAAGTCCCCGCCAAGCAGCAAACCACCATGGTCAGTCCTTCTCCCAGCACCCTCCACACGGCCTACGATTCGAAGATCGAGGGCAACGTGATCATCACCCGCGTGGATGCCGCCATCAACTGGATGCGCAAAAACTCGCTGTGGCCGATGCCGATGGGCTTGGCCTGTTGCGCGATCGAGCTGATGGCGACGGCATCGAGCCGTTTCGACATTTCCCGCTTCGGGATGGAAGTGATGCGGTTTTCGCCCCGCCAGGCTGATGTTTTGATCGTTTCCGGGACGGTAACTTACAAGATGGCGCTCGCAGTGAAGCGGGTCTGGGACCAGATGCCGGAACCGAAATGGTGCATCGCGATGGGTGCCTGCGCGTCGAGCGGCGGCATGTATCGCAGTTATGCAGTGTTGCAGGGGATCGACAAGCTGATCCCGGTGGATGTCTATATTTCCGGCTGCCCGCCGCGGCCCGAGGCTTTGATCGAAGGCTTGATGAAGCTTCAGACGAAGATCGAAGGCGAGGATTCCACGATGGACCAGAAGCGGACGTTCATGGAAGAGAACGCCTGAATACATCCTAACTGAATTTCAAAAATGTCAGCCGTAGCCGATGTCACCACGCTCCGCGAATCGTTCGGAGAAAAGATCTGGGAAACTCTTGAATTTCGCGGCGAGCAAACCGTCCGCGTCGAGCTCGGCTCCCTGCACGACGTGCTAGCGAAATGCAAAAACGACCTCGGATACGAGATGATCCTGGATATTTCCAGTCTCGATCATTTCGGCGACGACCCGCGCTTCGAGATGGTTTATGAAATCGCCTCGCTCGACGATTCGAAGCATCTGCGGATCAAGGCGAAGGTCAGCGAGGATGAATCGGTGCCGTCGGCGACCGATCTCTGGGTGGGTGCGGACTGGCACGAGCGCGAGGTCTGGGACATGATGGGCATTCCCTTCACCGGCCATCCTAACATGAAGCGCATCCTGATGTGGGAAGGCTATCCATATTTCCCGCTGCGGAAGGATTTTCCGTTAGCGGGCCGGCCGACGGACATGCCGGATGTGGCATTCACCGGTGTGGCGCCGCTCGAAGGCGGGCCGTTCGTGACGAGCGCCGACGGCGGCGATGTGGTCCACCGCGAGCCGCGCGCGCGGGTGGTGAAATGACCGGATCGGCCGGGGCTTTCTAACATTACGCACCGTCGTGACTTCAAGTGGCGGTCCTTTTTCCAATGTCGCGCGGAATCTGCGCCAGGTCGGTAGCTCGCCGGCGTGCTGGACTTGGGTGGCGGTGGTTTTGGGAATTCAACTGCTGGTGACACTTGCGGGCGGGCAAGACCGGGAACCGGCGTGGTCGTGGTTTGAAACGTTTGGACTCAACCGGCAGGAGGTTTTCGCCGGGAAAATCTGGCAGGTTTTCACTTACGGTTTCCTGCACGGCGGCTGGCTCCATGTCGGTGTGAACTCGGTCTTCCTGCTGCTGATTGGGTCGAGGATCGAACACATGGCCGGACATGCCGTCATGGTCAGGACGGGGGTCTTCGGAGTGCTCGGTGGCGGGATCGGCCATCTGATACTGGCTCCCGGCGGGGCCAGCGCGCCCCTGCTGGTCGGACTATCAGGGGCGTGCGTGGCGCTGCTGCTTTTGTTGACCACCTTGTCCCCCCAATCGCGGATGATGCCGATTCCCCTAACGGGAAAAAGTCTGGGTCTGGGAATCCTAACTGCAGAGCTGATCCTTGCTCTGATCGACCCCAGCTTGGGAATACCCGGATTCTCAACCCTTGGAGCGTGGCTCGTCGATCACGGGCATGCGGCTTGGTTCGAACTGGGCCACGCCTGTCATTTCGGCGGGGGCCTGGCGGGGTGGATGCTGGGCAAGTGGCTGTTGCGTCCCCGCATTACGCTAGAACGCCTCCGCCGCGACAGGGAGCGGCGAGAGGCGAGCGAGTCCGGGCGGACGGGAATGGGTTAGCGGTAGTTGCGGTTGCGCTTCATTTCCTCCTCGGCTTGTTTTTCCTTTTCGGTGCGGTTTCCCTTTTGCGGATTTCCCGGCGCTTGAGGGCGGGAGTTCTTGTTCGCCTGGGCGGTGCGCTGTCCTTGCCGAACTTTTTCCTGGGGCGAGGTCACCGGGGTGTTGTAGCGGGACGGCAGACGGTTCTTGTTCTGCGTGCGTGAATCGGTTCGAGTGGTTCCGGCTTGATTTCCAGACTGGACGTTGCGGGAATTCGTGGTCGATGTACGGGATTCCGTGTTAGGACGGGAGTAGGTGGTTTGGGAATTCCTGTTGTTGTCGTACTTGCTCTGCGCCGGGCGCTGGTCCGTCGGCCTGCCGGCTCCCTGCTGCGACCTGACTTGTTTTGCCCAGCCATAGTTGGAGTTCCGATAGCGGTATTCCCGATTCTGGTAGTTTGAAAGGGTCACATTGGTGACGTGGACCGGCGGGCGGATGTAACCACCACCGGGACGCCAACCGTAAGGATGGGGCACTCCATAGACCACGGGCGGACGGTAGCCGACCGGATAGTAGCCGTAGGAATAAGGGTCGTAGTAGCGGCGGCTGCGGTAGTCGTAGTAGCTGTAAGCATAGGGATCATAGCCCCAGTTCGGATCTCCGGTGCCGATGAAGACGGAGGTGGAAAAGCCGCTGCCCCCATAGCCGTAGCCATGACCGTAACCGGTGCTGTAAGATGCCCCGACCGCAGGCGAAGCATAATACGGGTCGTATGCGCAGGAGGAGAAACCCAAAGCGACCACAGCTCCCACTGCGGCACCGGCCAGATTGCGAAGATTTTTCTTCATGGGCCTAAGACAACACAGCTTCGGGATCTATTCGAACGGTTTTTCCCTGAATTTTCCTGCACGGACTTGCCTTGGGTTGACAGGGGCGTGGTTTCTCCGGTTTGCTTGCCCACGCGAAACCTATGATTGAATCAAACGCCCCGATCCTGATCACTGGTGGAGCCGGCTATATCGGCTCCCACACTGTCCGCTTGCTTGCCGGTCAAGGTCGTAAAATCGTGGTCCTGGACAACCTCGTATTTGGGCATGATCAAGCGATCATCGATCCACAGGTTGAGCTGGTGGTCGGTGAGGTGGGCGATCAGCCGCTCGTCCGCTCGTTGTTTGAAAAGCACAAGTTTGGAGCGGTCATCCATTTCGCCGCTTACGCCTATGTAGGCGAATCGGTGACCAACCCGCTTAAATACTACCAAAACAATACTGCCGAGCCGATCAAGCTGCTGCAAGTGATGCAGGAGTGCGGGTGCAAGGTGTTCGTTTTTTCATCCACTTGCGCCACCTACGGCGTTCCGGACAAGCTTCCGATCACCGAGACCAACCGGCAAGCTCCCATCAATCCTTACGGCATGAGCAAGCTGATGGTGGAGACGATCCTCGGCGATTGCGGCACCGCATGGGGCCTTCGATTCGCGTGTTTGCGTTACTTCAATGCCAGTGGTTGCTCGCCCGACGGGCGGATCGGCGAAGATCACAATCCCGAGACCCACCTCATTCCGCGGGTGATGATGGCGGTGACTGGAGAAATCGACCATCTCGAAGTGTTTGGCACCGACTACGACACGCCGGACGGCACCTGCATTCGCGATTACATCCATGTGGAGGACCTGGCCGACGCGCACGCCCGTGCGCTCGATCACCTGGCGGCTGGCGGTGAGTCCGTGCGCTGCAACCTCGGCACCGGTGTCGGAGTCTCGGTTAAGGATATCATTTCTGCCGTCGAAGAGGTCACTGGCAAGACAGTACCCGTCAAATACGGACCACGGCGCGAAGGCGACCCGGCCTCGCTGGTGGCCGATCCGGCGCTCGCGAAAGAACTGCTAGGCTGGGTGGCCAGCCGCAAGGATATCCGTGATATGGTCGGGCCTGCCTGGCTCTGGACCAATGGTCCAAATGGCGGCAGATACCCCGCTAATAAAAAATCCACGTAAATGCGATGTATTGACATTTGCACTTGCGACGCTCGCGAAATCCATCCAATTTTACCCGAATCCAATCTCGAAACCCATGAATCCAAAATTGAAATCCGAATCCCGGTTGCGTAGCCCCGGCTTCACGCTGGTGGAGATGCTCGTTGTCATTGCCATCATGTCCATCCTGATGACCGCGGGAGCCATTGGCTTGGGCGGCATGAGCGGCAAAGGTGTGACCAGTGGCGTGGCCACGGTCGAATCGTTGTTTGACGAGGCGCGGGCGGTTGCTGTGGGCCAGCGTACTAGGGCAAGGGTGCTGGTGGCGACGGATTTGACCGGAACCCCAGCCGACAACCTGCGCAAGGTCGTCATTGCGTATGCGCAGGTCAACCCCTCGACCGGGGCGGAAGTGACGCCGACCACCTGGGTTTTGGCAAGCCGCGGCACGACCTTGCCGGATCAAGTGTATTTCAGCAAAAAATTCAGCATGCGCGACCACGAGAACAAGACCGCGATGGGTGCCACGAACGAAATGGACTTGGCCGCCAGCTACAAGGCGTATGCCGGCAAATACATGTTTTATGAATTCAATTCCGAAGGGATTTGCACCACTCCCGGTGCCAGTTTCGTCCTCGGCACCGGAGCCCGAGGTGTTAGCACCCAAGCCCAGAAAGGGCCTCCCAAGGTGACGTCCGCCGGCAAGCGGGACTTTGGGGGATTTGTCGTTTGGCGGAATGGCCGGACATCGCTTTTCCGCAGCCCGACTCAAATTTCGAGTGGCATCCAAAGCCTTGGAACCGGACAAGAATTCTAAGCCATGAAACCCTACTCCATCGCCCGCACGCGCGGCTTCACCCTGCTTGAAACGGTCATCGCCATCGGCGTTCTAGCCGTTCTTCTAACCGGCTTTATGGTGGTATTCACCCCCGCCGCCGAAGGCATCCGCAAGTCCATCAACGTCCAACAGGCCGACCGCCTGGCTTCCGCGCTGGAGCAAGAGTTGGTGACCTTGCACAACAACGATTACCCCACCGGATTCAACAAGTCCTACGAATGGATCAAGGATTCGGACAAGGCTGCCAGCGCGCTGATGGTCTATCAATACCGTGGTGAGCTCGGAGGAACTGCCCGTCCGGATGGAACGCCAAAGCCGGTCACCTCCATGAAGGACAAACTTCCGGGCAAAGACTACATCGTCATGCCGATGGTTCGTCGCAAGAGCGACACCAATTTCAAGGATGATCTGCCGGCTGTCGAAGGCCCGGTTTATCTGGTGAAATGCACCCAGCTTGTGTTCAAGACGGGCGAGCTGCAATTGGGCACACCCGGTACCATCGTTGACCCGAAAGGCACCGTTGCCAGCACCTCGGGCACCGACTATCCGGAAGCGGTCATCGCCTTCTCGGCGGATTTCTATCAGTTGGCCGGCAAGACCGATGCTTATTTCAACAGCAAGGCCTTCACTGACAAGTTCAGCACGGCAAAGAACCCGGTCTTCACCCGCAATCTGGCGGTTCGCCGTTAATTTTTTCCAAACCCATTTATGAAAATCCCACGGACTTCCGCCACCAAACGCGGCTTCACCCTCATGGAGCTGATGGTTGCCATGGCCATCACCACGATCATCGTCACCGTTCTGGTGTCCATCACTTCGATCGCGCTGGACACTTGGAACCGCAGCCGCGCGGAACTCCGGGCTTCCCGCCAAGCCAAGTCGATGATTGACACGATCGCGCGCGACTTCGAGTCGCTGGTGACCCGCAAGGGCAACACCAACGAGTGGCTTTCGGCGATCGCCACCACCCAGACGATCGGCAAGAAACTGGCAAGCTCGAACGCTTCCGAGCTTATCTTCTTCACCGCCGCAACCGATCGGTATAACGGAAATATCGGGAGCGCGACCGATGACAAGGGCGGTGACGTGTCCTGTGTGGCCTATCGGCTGGCATACCGGGATCCTATCGAAAAAGGGGGTACATCCAATTTCGAAACATTCGTGTTGAACCGTGTGCTTGTGAATCCCGACAACACCTTCAAGGATCTGCTGGGGAAAACGGATTCGACCAAACCGGCGTCAAGCTTGGACAAAGTGTTTAACGGTTCGCTCTATGCGGCTGAACTCGACAAACCGGAGAACTTCGTTTGCGAGAACATCTATCAATTTTCGATCACCTTTCACGTCCAGGTGACCGACACAGCCAAAACTCCGGCGGTGCAGGTGGATGTCCCGGTGACCATCGGCCAAACGAACTCCGCCCAAAGCACCAAGACCTTCACGATTCAAGGCTCCGGAATCAAAACGGAGCTGACACCGGGAACCTTTACCGTGGATCAGATCGCAGCGGGCCGGGTCACCGCAATGGAGGTCTCCGTGACGGTCATCTCCGATTTCGGAATCGATCAACTCCGTAACAGAACTTTCACCGGCAGCCAGCAAGCGGAATTCCTGGGCAAGAATTCCTACGAATTCTCCAAGCTGGTCCAGATCCCGAGCATGTGAGGAAGGGGGGCTTTCTTACAAAGCCCCGAAGCGCCGGTTGCGGCGCTTGTATTCCTCCACCGTCTCGAACAGGTCGCCCTGGCGGAAATCCGGCCAGAATTTTTTGACGATGACCATCTCGGCATAACTGATTTGCCAGAGCAGGAAATTGGAAACGCGCATCTCGCCGGAGGTGCGGACGAGCAGATCCGGATCGGGAATGCCTGCGGTCTGGAGTCGGGAGGCGAACAACTCGCCATCTATGTCCGCTGGGGAGATTTTCCCGGCAACGGCATCCTCCGCGAGCGATCGCGCCGCGGAGACGATTTCCTCGCGGCCGCCGTAGGAAAGCGCGAGCACCAAAGTCATCTTCTGGTGACCGGCGGTGCGCGCTTTGATCCGCTCGATCAATGCGCGGGTTTTTGCGGGCAGACGGTCCAACTGGCCGATCACTAACAACCGGACTCCCTGCCGGTCCAAGTCCTTGGCTTTCTCATCGAGGAAGCGGTTCAGCAGGGTCATCAAGGCGGAAACCTCGGCTTCCGGCCGGCTCCAGTTTTCCGAGGAAAACGCATAGAGTGTTAGATACTCCACCCCGAGTTCGATGCACGCTTCCATCACTTCGCGCACCGACTCCGCGCCGGCGCGGTGCCCTTCCAACCGTGGAAACCCGCGCTCCTTGGCCCAGCGGCCGTTGCCATCCATGATGATGGCGATGTGGCGCGGGATTTCAGGATGGGTGGCCATGGAAGCGGACTGTTTCGCAGGTGTCGGAGGAAAAATGGTTTTCACGAATGAATCATTCACCAAGCCTGATGACGAGCGGATGGGAGTTGTGTGAAAAATCCGGGAAATCAGACAACCAGCGTTTGCACCCGGTCCGGGCCGACGCCCACGAACGCGATCGGCGCGCCGCAGAGTTCGGCCAAACGCGTTAGATAGGCTTTCGCCTGCTGCGGAAGCTCCTCGTAGCGGGTGCACGCGGTGGTATCGGATTTCCAGCCGGGAAGCGTTTCATAAACCGGCACCGCGCGGTCCCACGCCTTGCGATCAGCGGGAGGAAGCTCGTGAATCGTGCCGTCGATGTCGTAGCTGGTGCAGATTTGCAACGTCTCGTATTCGTCGAGCCCATCGACATTGGTCACGGCCAGACCGGTCACTCCATTGACCATGCAGGCGAAGCGGAGCAGCACCGTATCGAGCCAACCGCAGCCGCGCGGGCGGCCGGTGGTGGCACCGAATTCACGGCCGAGGCCATGGAGATATTCGGAAAGTCCCTCATCACCGGTTGGGAATGGTCCGGAGCCGACACGAGTGGTATAGGCCTTGCAAACACCAATCACTTGCTGGATCGCCGTCGGGGGCAAACCGGTTCCAGTGCACGAGCCGCCGGAGGTGGTGTTGGACGAGGTGACAAACGGATAGGTGCCGAAGTCGATGTCTAGCAGGGTTCCCTGGGCACCCTCGAACAGGATGGTTTTGCCCGATTTCCATGCCGAGTGAAGCAGCGGAATCGTATTAGATACGTGCGGCCGCAGACGCTCGAAAGCCGTGTAAACTTCCTCGATCACCTGCTCTGCGTCGAAAATCGTTAGATCATACTTCGCCAGCACCTCGTTCGCCTCGGCGACCCGGCGGGTGATCTGTTGGGCGGTGAATTCACGATCGAGGAAATCCGCGATGCGCAGGCCGCAGCGGTTCACCTTGTCTGCATAGGCGGGACCGATGCCGCGTTTCGTGGTGCCGATCTTCTGGTCGCCCAGCGCCGCTTCGCGAGCCGCATCGAGTTCCTTGTGGAAAGGCATCACCACGTGAGCGCGGTCAGAAATGAGCAGTTTGTCCGGAGTGATTGAAACGCCCTGGCCTTCGATCCGTTGGATTTCCTGGACGAGTCCGACAGGGTCGATGACGACGCCGTTTCCAATCACGTTGGTCTTCGAGTCCCAGAGAATTCCGGAAGGCAGGAGGTGGAGCACATACTTCGTGCCCTTGGCGATCACGGTGTGGCCGGCGTTGTTTCCGCCTTGGCCCCGGACGACGACGTCGGACCCTTCGGTGAGGTAGTCGACGATTTTGCCTTTGCCTTCATCGCCCCACTGGAGGCCAACAATAATGGTATTCATGAAATGGAAATAGGTCCCATGGAACCTATGAGTCTTATGGTTTTGTTTGATCGATCAACGCTGCGAACTCCTCGAAGAAGTAGCTCGCATCGTTCGGGCCCGGAGCGGCTTCCGGGTGGTATTGGACGCTGAAGACCGGATGGGTCTTGTGGCGCATGCCTTCGACGGTGCCGTCGTTCAGGTTGATGTGGGTGACTTCCACGTCGTCAGGCAGCGAGTCGGGATCGACCGCGAAACCGTGGTTCTGCGAGGTGATGGAAATCTTTCCCGTGCGCAGGTCCTTGACCGGCTGGTTGCCGCCGCGGTGGCCGAACTTCAGTTTGAAAGTTGTGCCGCCGAACGCGTGGGCTAACAGTTGGTTGCCGAGACAAATGCCGAAGATCGGCTTCTGTCCGATGAGTTGCTTAAGCTCCTCGTGGATGTAGCCGAGTGCCGCAGGATCTCCCGGGCCGTTGGAAAGGAAAACGCCATCGGGATTCTTCGCCAGCACCTCGCTCGCGGTGGTGGTTGAGCTAACGACCTCCACCTCGAAGCCTGCTTGGCGCAGTCGGCGAAGGATATTGAACTTCAGCCCGAAATCATAGGCCACGATCCGGTGCTTCACCGGCGGCAGCGGCAGATAGGACTCCGATTGCTGGGTCAAAACGTTGGGCAGGGTCCACTCGCGTGACTCTTCGGTCCACATGTAGGATTCGGGCGTGGAAACTTCCTTCACGTAGTCCATTCCTTCCATCGACGGCGACGCCTTGGCCGCGGCGATCGCGGCCTCGCAATCCAGCTCGGTCGTCACGCAAGCGCGCATGGCACCGAGTGATCGCAGGTGCTTGGTCAGCGCACGGGTGTCGATGCCTTCGATTCCCAAAATCTGGTGCTCCGCCAAATACGCGGACAGCGGCTGGCTGGACCGCCAGTTCGACGGCACTTCACAGAGTTCGCCGATCACAAACGCCCGGATGTGCGGTTCCTTCGACTCCGCGTCCTCGGTGTTGATTCCGTAGTTTCCGATTTGCGGGTAAGTCATCGAGACGATCTGGCCGCGGTAGGACGGATCGGTGATCACCTCCTGGTAGCCCGTCATCGAGGTGTTGAAACAAATTTCTCCGGTGGTGGTTCCGGTGGCTCCAAAGGCGGTTCCTTCGAAACAGCGTCCATCTTCAAGGGCTAGAATGGCAGTAATCGGCACGGCGGCGGAAAGCTAGGCACCGTGTCCGGGCGATGCAAGAGAATGCTCATTCTCTTGCGCGGCTATCGACCAAAATGGTGACAGGTCCGTCATTTACCAGCGCGACTTTCATGTCCGCCCCGAAGATTCCGCGGCCCACCGGGCGGCCGATTTCGCCTTCCAACGCCACGCAGAACTCTCCGTAAAGCGGTTCGGAAACCTCCGGAGCAGCCGCTCCGAGGAACGACGGCCGGTTGCCCTTCTTCGTCGAGGCATGCAGCGTGAACTGGCTCACGACGATGATTTCGCCCGCAACATTCGCCACTGAGAGGTTCATTTTTCCATCGTCGTCGGAAAAAATCCGCATCCGAGCGATCTTGCCGCTCAACCACGCCACGTCCTCCGCGGCATCGCCGCCCTCCACGCCAAGCAGAACGAGAAGCCCCGCCCCAATTCTTGAAACGACGTGACCATCCACCGTCACCGACGCCTCAAGCACTCTCTGAATCACCGCCCGCATCCGGCGAACTTGAGGATTTTCACCCGCTTTCGCAAACCTTTCATGGCCCGCTCAGGCGGAGGAACTGCCGTGCGTTGTTAGCTGGAACCTTGATCACGACCCGGGAAACACCGGGAGCTGCAGGGGTGATGGATTCCACAATGTAGTCGGCGGGTTGGAGATTGATCCAGCCACCCAGTTCGGTTGACCGCTGCACGTGGTAGTGCTCGCCGAGGACGAATCCGTTGCGGACGTTCCAGCCGATTTCCTGTTTCACCGGCGAACCGGCGATCTGATGGGAAAGGCTGAGCAGCGAGGGCGTGTCGGCGGCGTTGGGATTGCTGCCGGTGAGGAATTCGAAGAACGCGGGGACTCCGTCGTGGTCGTCGTCGCCGGAAGGATGGGTTACACCGAAGGATGATTCCCACAGATCGGAAATCCCATTGCCGTCAAGATCCGCAGTGGCGTCGGGGCTGGTTTCATTGATGAGATCCACGACCACCGAGCGGTGGAGCACGCCGGGGTTTGGAGCGAAGTGGTCGGAAATTTCGATGTCGAGCTGGTGCTGTGACTGTCGCTCGTAATCGATGATGCCGTTCAAGCGCAGTTCACCGGTCGTCGGGTTGATGGAAAACAACCTTTGGTTGTTTCCGGAGGTGATCGTGTAGGTGAGTAGCGACTGATCGGCGATGTTTTCCCGCACGTCGGGATCATCTGCCGCTGTGGTTCCTAGCAGGTGGCCGACGATACCGTTTTCCGAAACGTCCGTTTGCGTGATGCTGCCGGCGGCGGGGGCGGGGGCGACGTTGGCATGATGGTCGATCCACTCGCCGATCAATGCGATGCCTTCGGTATCGAAGACGTTGGTCGCGAGCGGTGGCATCTGCGAGTAGCCGTTGTAGCTGCCGTTGATCACGGAACGCGCGTTGATCTTGTTCCACAGCGCGGAGTTCGCCTTGTCGCCTGGACGCACGATGTGGTCGGTCAGGTCTGGTGTGGCCTCGCTGGCCGGATGCCCGTAGAGAATTCCTGTCTGCTCCATCGTTAGATGGGCGCGGCCATCCCAAGAATCCGGCGTGCCGCCGCCGGGCTGGTGGCAATAAGCACAGTTGACGGCGATGTAAGAGCGGACCCGTTCCTCAAGATCCACACTAGTTTCGTTAGGGCGGTGGTGGCGCGGCAGGGCGGCGGGGCTGCCGGAGAATCCGGCGAGGTAGCCGCCGTTGGAAAGCAGGCTGAGGAGGTTGCCGGACTGGCCGCTGATGGAGTTGTCGAGATTGAACTGCCGCGTGTTCATGCTCAGCGCATGGCCGCCGGTCGCGGTGTGGCAGGACATGCACTCGGAGCGCGAGGGGATATGCCAACCGACGTTGGCGGGCGCGCCGTTTCCGTCGGTGTAGCTGACCGGGAAATCCTCGCCGCCGTTAGGTGATAGAAATGCCTCCGTCCCGGCTTCGTTCCAGCGGTAGGAAACGCCGTAGGCTCCGGTGGCGTTGCGAACGAGCACGCGCGTTTCCAGCCGCTTCCTCACGGTGCCGGGGTGGCTGTGGTCGAGGTCGAAATCGAAGTGCTTGATCCAGATCATGCCGTCAGGGAAAGACCAGTTACCATCCTGCGAATAGCCGATCATGTCGCTGGTGTTCTTGATGACGAACCAGCGCTTCTTCTCCGCACCATCCGACCAGAATGTGAGATTCGGCGTGTAAGGGAGGACTCCCGCATTGGGGCTGAGATCGGCGAGGTCGGCGAAGATGCCGAGATCGGAAAGTTTCGGCGGATAGTTTTCGGGACCCGCGGCCTGCACGGTGATCCGCATCACCCGGCTGCTGCCGCCGTTTTCGAGCACGAGGATTTCCCGGGTCACCGGATCGACATGGAAATCGACGATGCGGTTGGTGCTCAGCCGCAGGTCGGTCAGCTCGATGACGGAGCTGCCATCGCGGCTGATACTCCAGATCCGGCCGGAGCCGTAATCTCCGCAGATGTAGCGGCCAGTTAGAGTGGGCAGCGCGGTGTCGCGGTAGAACACGCCGCCGGTCGCGGAGTTGTTGCCGTTGCTGTGCGGATAGGTGAAGAGAGGTGCCTTCGGCGGCGTGGCTCCCGAGGGCATCGGCGGCACGAACGCAAGTCCCGGAGTGACGATGTCGCCCTCGTAGTAGGACCAACCGCCGTTTTCACCTTTTTTCAGGATGGAGAACTCCTCGCGGGAATCCTTGCCGACATCGCCGATCCACGCCTCGGTCAGGCCGGTGCCGTCCTCGACATCGAGGTGGAACTTGAACGGATTGCGCAATCCCACCGCCCACATTTCCGTGCGGACGTTGGAGAGCTGGCTGGAGAAATCACTGCCATCGAAGTTTCCATTCCACGTGCCGCCCAGGCTGGTGTGGATGAACGGATTGTCCGCAGGGACGCGGAAGTTAGGGTTTTGCGCAGAGTCGGTGTAAGGAGTGTTAGGGCTATGGAGACCATTCAGGCCGCCGACCGCGATGGCATAGTGCGGGTTGGGCTTGGGGTTGGTGGAGGCGGGGTTGAGGTCGATCCGGATCATCGAGCTGTAGAAATCCTTGGTCAGTCGCTGGCCATTGCGGTGAGGATCGCCTTGGTCGCCCTCGTCGCCGAAGGTGACATAGAGATAGCCGTCGGGGCCGAATTTGCAGTCGTTGATGCTGTGGAAAAGGTGCTGCTCGGCGAGGTTGATGTATGGCAGCTCGGTACCGAGGGCGGTTAGATTTTCCGCGGCGGACATGCCGTTGGCCACTGCATCGGCGATGTGGGCGGGGGAGAGCGTGAAGCGGGAAACGCGCAGGTCGCATTCGATGACCGGATCGGGCGCGCCGTTCTTATCGAGGTTTTTCATCACATCATGGACTGTCTGGCCTAGACCGGGAACGGGCAGTCGGGATGAGTCGCCCTGATAGTTCACAATGATGTGTCCCGTGGTGGCGAAGTCCGGGAAGCACTCGATCGAATAAATGCTGCGTCCGCGGGTGAAGTTGGAAAGCGACGCGACATCGAGCACCTTGTATTTCCTGGGAGTCGTGGCCGTGGAATCGGGCACATACCAGACCGAGCCGTCGATGGACGCCACCAGCAAGGCCGCCGGAGCGCCGGGAATGGAGGTCATGCCCACCGCGCCGGAAAAGCCCAGTCCGGGGAGTGCGTCCACGATGGTGAGTCCGCCGGCCGCGGCTGCGGGCGGATCCGCGGGCACATTGAGCGTGACGTTTGCAAGCCTGAGGTTTCCGCTGATGGTCACTTTCACATCGCCATCCGATGTTAGGATTCCGTTCTTGCTGGTGATCCGATACGTGAAGTGATCGACGCCGGGATTGCTTCCGGTATGTTTGTAGATCAACCTGCCCGCCGCAGCGTCGAAGGTCGCGGTGCCGGCGGACGGTGGCGAGATGATTTGCAGGGAAGACGGATTGATGGAACCGGTATCGTTGGCCAGCGGGTTGAAGGCGATCGCGCCGCCGACACCGGTTTCGACCGCGTCATCGACCGCAACCGGTTCGCTTCCGGGGAACGGCGGCAGGGTGAGGTTGGAGCCTGCGGTGTCGATGTAGATGTCATCGTAGAAAACCGAATTGGTGCCACTGGTCGCCTTGGCGAGGAATGACACCAGCGCTTTGGTATCCGGGGCATTGCGGAAATTGATCGTGCCGTCGGTGCTGGTGATTTCCGTCTGGTTGGTGAAGGCGGGATCGTCGTCACTTTGCATGTAGAACCGCCAGGTATCGGTGGAATTATTGACCACCATCCAGAGGTTGTACCAAGAACCCGCGGCAAGGGTGGCCCGGCTTTGGAGACCTCCCCCGTCGCGAACCCGGAGGTTGGAGCCCAGGACGCCCGACTGCGCTTCGAAAACCGTGAAGTCGCCTGCTAGATTCGGATTGGAGGCATCCGAGATTCCGAAAACCTCGTCGCTACCCGCACCATCGCGAAGGACCCGCAGGAAGAATGTCGCGGTTGATCCCTGGGCGATGTGGATCGATCCGCCCGATTTGGATGCGCCGCCAACACCCACGCGGTGAAGTGCCTGATTGCTCGAGACAACCGGATCGGCGGCGATGACCGCCACCGTGTCGCCGCTCGAAACCCAGCCGTTCGCGGTATCGACGTCGGCTCCAGTCACATGGGATTGAAAGTCCTCAACCAGGACGAAATTGGCCTCTACAAGGCCTCCAAGGGCCAGCGCCAGCAGGACCGCCAGACACAACAATCGATTTGGGTTTTTCATTTTCGGATCGTTCTAACATCATTTGCCGGAGGGTCATCCCACCGTAGCGTTCATTTTGACGGAAGTAACCGGCGATTCGGAAAAAATCCTTGCACTCCGGGCCGACCTATACATTCTGAATGGTGTTGCAGGAATTTGCATACGTATGTTCCCGCGGCAAGCCCATTTCTGCCCCGAGTCCGGTTGTAAGGTCGAACGACGTTCCAATTTCGAAAAAATTCCTAAACCCAAAAGTAGAAAACCCATGAGAACCCGTGATTACCTGTCTCTGACCGTCGCCATGCTGTTAGGCGGCGGGGCACAAACCCATGCCGCCTTCGGGCCGGTGGAAACTTTCAATGACCTGACCAACGGGGCGATAGGCGGACAGAACGGATGGGTCGTCACCGCCGGTGACGTCACCACGTCAACGGTGATCGCCGATCCTTCCGTTGCGGCAAACAAGGTCCTCAGGCACCTGGGCATCAACGACGCCAACAAGCTCCTGCCGACGGCGATCCCCGATGCCAGCGGTGGCACTTTGTTCTACCGCCTGTATCTCGGGGCAAGCGCCAACGACGTCTCCTTCGGTCTTTCCGACCAGAGCCCGCCCTCGCTCACGGATTTCAACACGTTCAAGGTTCAGAACGCGGTCCCGGCCGGAGCTTCGTTCCGGGCGCGCGACTTCGATACTACCCGAACCCTCTTCACGATGACCTCCGGCGTGTGGTACAATTTCTGGTGCGTCACCGATACCACGACCGACACTTACCGGATCTACGTGCAGCGTGACGGCGACCCGAGCTACTCCACCCGGACCGAGTTGGCTTCTTCCGACGGCACCTGGAACTTCCGCTCCGGTGCCAATGCCAACCCGCTGAGGTCGTTCGCGATCCTGTCGAATAATGCCAATACGAACATCCTGTTGGACGATATATACGTCGATCCGACGTTCATTCCCAATTTAGCCAATCCCGTCTTGGAGACCGATCCGGACGTGGATGACGACAACCTCGAGGACAAGTGGGAGATCTACTACTTTGGCAACATCGCCGCCCACGACGGCAGCGCCGGGGCGACCAATATCGACAACGACGGGCTGACCAACGAAGAGGAGGAAACTCTGGGCACCAACCCGACGCTCGCCGATACCGATGGCGACGGCCTGAACGACCTTCCGGAAGACTCCGGCACCGGGAACCTCTACGCGCCGGGGACACGAACCAACCCGCTGGATGCCGACTCCGACGACGACGGGGCCAACGACGGCCAGGAAGTCAACGGCACGCTCAACGTGGCATTTGCCAACGCGCCCACCAACCCGAATGCGGCGGACACCGATTCCGACGGTTGGAACGACCGCGTGGAATTCATTTACGCCACCAATCCCAACGACAGTGGAGCGACCCCCGACGTTCACGAACTGATCGGTTTGAATAAGCGCAACGGCGGTTTCGAATTGATCAACAACGGCGTGGTGAACGCAGTGAACATCACCACCGGTTGGGATGTCGTGGCCAACAACGTGGACAACTGGACAAACTGGCAACCGCCCGCCACCACATTCGCCGCCAGCGGTGTCCAGGCCGGTGGAACTGCCGGGATGCGCGCCTACGTGCAGAACGGCAGCGCCACTTACAACATGACCAACTACGTGGCCAAGGCCGGCAACGTGCTCCGGCTGACTTACAATCGGATGGCCGGCGGTACGCTCACCGCGAATTTCATTGTCGACGGCAGCGACCTGGCGCTCGGGATCATCGAAGTGCCGACCAGCACCGCGCAGAACACGCCTGACGGAGTGGGCAAGGAGCTCGTCTTCAAAGTGCCCGCCGGTAACTTCGCCGTCGGCCGCAAGATCGGCGTGGGCTTCAAGAACACCGTCGCCGGCAATCCCGGCGTGGACAACGTCGTCCTGACCGTGATTGATGCCGACTCCGATGCCGACGGCCTCAGCGACTTCTGGGAAGATCAGTATTTCGGCAACAACGACGACAACCCGCAGGCGGCCGAACTCATCGTCGCGACCGGCAACGGCGCGGGCGGCGGCTCGGCCAACAATGACGGCGATGCTTTCGACAACCTCGCTGAGCAAGCCGCTGGCTCGAGCCCGGTCAACGCCGCTTCCACGCCGGACGACCTCGATGCGGACGGCTTGGCGGATACTTGGGAGTCCACTTACTTTGGCAACATCACGGCGCAGAACGGCACCGGCGATCCGGACGGTGACTTCAACAACAACGAAGCCGAGGAAACCGCCAGCTCCGATCCGATCGATGCAGGCAACTGGCCGGACAGCGAGCCCGACACCTTGAATGACGGCTGGGAGAAATTCTTCTTCGCCGGCAGCTTGGCGCAGACCGCTGGCGGCGATCCCGACCTCGACGGCTTCTCCAACTTGCAGGAAATGCAGGCGGGATCCCATCCTAACGATATCACGTGGTCGCCATCGGTGCCGAAACTGGCCCACCGCTGGAGTTTCAATGGCAGCCTGAGCGATTCGGTCGGGGCATCGAACGCGACCATCTTGAACGACACACCCGCGAGCCTTGGTCTTTCCAATACGCTCTCCGGGACGGATCTGACACTCGGCGGCGGCGTCAAGGCGACGTCCGATTGGGCACAGCTCGGCACGAACCTGCTAGGGGGCAAGATGACCCCGGTGACGATTGAATTGTGGGCGACCCAGAATGCCGTCCAGACGTGGAGCCGGATCTTCGACTTCCATGCGTCCACCACGGAGCACTTCTTCATGTCGTGGACCCAGGCGGCCACACTTGAGACCGACCGGGTCTCGTGGCTCGATGCTGCGACCCCGCCTCCGGTCGATAACACCAACGCGCCTTACGTGCTTGGCACAAAGTATCACATCATGATGACGATCACCCCGGCGGTGAACAGCGGCGGAGCCCTGAACAGCGGTTCCACGGTCTCGTGGTACACGAGGGGTGCGGCGAACGGGCTCTTCGGACCTGCCAAGGGCACTTTCAACTCAGCCAACACACTCGCCACCCTCAACGACGCGATCAACTCGCTGGGCCGCTCGCCCTACGCCGACAACATCGCCAGTGCGACCTACGATGAAGTCCGTATTTGGGACGGTGCACTGCCAGTCGGTGCTCGCGAAACCCTGCATGCCGCCGGACCGAACAACGCCTCGCTGGCCGACACCGACGCCGACGGCCTCTACGACGCATGGGAACTCGCCTTTTTCCCCAACCTCGCCACGGCGACGGGCAACGGCAATGGCGGCGGTTCGCTGAACAACGACGCGGACGCGGCCACCAACCTCGATGAGCAGGCAAACGGCAGCAATCCGGCCGTCGCGGCCTCGGTCCCCGGCGATGTGGATGGCGACACCTTGAGCGACGCGTGGGAACTCATCCACTTCGCCGACCTCGACGAGCTTCCCGGCGGCGATCCGGACGGCGACTACGACACCAACTCCGTTGAAGAAGACAACGGCACCCTCCCCAACTCGAAGGCGAGTTTCTTCTCGGCCACCGCCGACACAATTTCGGATTCTTGGAAAACGTTCTACGGCATTTCCTCCGAAACCAGCGCCAGCGATCTGGACGAAGGCACCGGCGACGGTCTGACCAACGTGAATGAGTTCGCCGCCAACACCAACCCGACCCTCAAGGACACCGATGGCGACGGTTTGAACGATGGTCCCGAGATCACTGCCGGGTCGAACCCGCTGGTACAGGACACCGATGGCGACGGGCTGCTGGATGGGGCCGAAGTGAACACCCACTCCTCCAACCCGCTCCTTAAGGACACCGACGGCGACGGCTTCGAAGACAAGTATGAGGTGGACCACGGCTCGCTGCCTAACGACGCGACGAGCATTCCGATTCAACCCGCAGGCTTCACCAAGGTCGAAGACTTCGAGGGGGCGGGCATGACCCTCGGCCAGACCTTCAACGGCGTGAACGGCTGGGTGACCACGGATCCGGCAAACACCACCGTCGTGGCTGACCCGGGAAATGTGGGCAACAAGGTCGGACAGTGGGTGAACGGCACGATGACGAAACCGCTGATCCCACTGATCCTGCCGATCGCCCAAGGGAACACCGGCACCGTGTTCTTCCAGCTCTATCAAGCGAGCAACGCCACCAATCACAGCATCGGGCTCAGCGACGTGGCCTCGCCGGTGCCATTCGGGGACTACGAGGCCCAGTTCGCCTCCATCGCCGGCCTGTTTGTTCGCGACGCCGGAGTCGCCGTCGACACCACCTACGACCCCCAGATCATGCAATGGATGAACGTGTGGATCGTGACCAACAACTCCTCGGACACCGTCAAGGTGTTCGTCGAGTCGCCGCTGGCACAGACCGGAGTGATTGAAATTACCGCCGCGCTGGGTCCCTACGACTTCCGCAACGGGCTCGCGACCAACGCCCTGGTGAGCCTGCTCTTCGCCGAGAACATCGGTGACGTCCAGGTCCTGCTAGACAACATCTACGTCGATCCCGTCGCCGAGAACCTCACCAATCCGGCCACGGTCGCAGGAGACAGCGACAACGACGGCATGGCTGATACATGGGAAACGACCTACGGCTTGACCGTGGGGGTGAACGATTCGGCTGGCGATCTCGACAATGACGGCACCAACAACCTGACCGAGTTCCGTCTGGGCCTCATCCCGAACAGCGGCAGCTCGCGGTTCGCCGTCGGGACCACGCAAGCCACTCCGGGCAGTTTCACCCTCACCTGGCCGAGCAAGACGGGTGTCACGTTCAAGATCGAGCGTAGCCCCAGCCTTGCTTCAGGCTCGTGGATCACGCTTCAACCCACCTACCCCGGCACCGCTGGCACCACCACCTACAACGATGCCACCGCGCCTCCGGGCTCGGCGTTCTATAAAGTGACGCTCAACCCCTGAGCGTCCGCCTCTTGAGGGGGAATAGGTTAGCCGGGAATCGCCACGCGCGGTTCCCGGCTTTTTCGTGTCCCGTCCGTCCTCCCAGCTCTCTGCGGAGAACGCGGGATGGAAGCTGACCTGTCCCGTAGCCAGCCGCCGCGAAATCAAATGTCGCAAGGAGAAGTGGCTGAAAGCATTTGTCAGGACTGGGGTGAAAGTTTACTCAATGTCATCACATGAAGCCTCTAACCGGATACCATCTCATCAGGCCGGAAGATCTCTTCTGGCGGCCGTCCAACCTGATGAAAATCCCCAATGCCGACTATCTGGAGCGGACCGGCAGCGAGAATATGGGCGCACGGCTCTGGCGGATGCCGCCCCACAGCGCGAACACCCTCCACAAGCACATCCGGGCGGAAGAGTTTTACTTCGTCCTCGAAGGAACGGGCCGGATCCGGATCGGCCGGGAAACCCTAACTGTCCCGAAGTACGGTGGCGTGCTCGTTGGCCCGGACCCGTTGCGCCAGGTGTTCAACGACACCGATGATGACGTGCTCTGGCTCATCATCGGCGCGCCGGAAGAGTTGGAGTTTCTCCAGGGTTCCAAATCGCAGATGGACCTTTCCCTTATCTACCCGGTGAATCCGACGCAACTGCCCAAGGAACTCGACGGAGTGGAATGGCCGCCGCGGGAGTAAGCGTTAGAAATGTGGAAGAGCATCCTCACACCGATGCAGCTCTCACTCGTCAGGAATCTCGGCTTCGACGAGCTTGGCCAGAAGCACTAGCGATTCCTGCCAACCCATGTAGCACGCCTCGGCGGGAATCATCTCGGGAATTCCTTCCTGCGTGATGTTCAGATCCGTGCCGCAGAAAACCTGTTTCAGCATGACCGTTGTTTGCATCTCGCCGGGCAGGTTGGGATCATCAAACTTGCTGGTATACCGAATGAACTCGCCAGGCTTCAGCTCGACATAGGTTCCGCCGAAGGAATGGCTCGAGCCGGTGGTGAAATTGGTGAACGACATCTGATAGGTGCCGCCCACCTTGGCGTCCATGTGATGGACCTTGCCCGTGAATCCATTCGGTGGAAGCCACTTGGCCATGGCGCCGGCATCGAGGAACGCGCGATAAATCCGCTCCGGAGTCGCGCGGAGCACCCGGTGAAGCCGGACGGTGTTGGTATTGTTAGAAGTCATGGTCGTTTGGTTTTTGTTCTCAGGGTTACGACGAACGGAACAGGGAATTCAGGACATCAGCAGGTGGCGATCACCGCGCTCTCCGCCGTGGGAGGCAGCGGGTGCAGCGCCATATCTCGGAAGCCGGCGTCGGTGAGCATTTGGCGGAATTCGGCAAAGGTGTAGGCATCGCCTTCCGGAGTGGTGCCGAGCATGACGAGGCTGAAGCTCGCGGCGTCTGGCGGAGTGACACGGTTTTCATCGGGCACGAACTCGACGATGACCACTTTCCCACCCGGCCGCAGCGCGGCGTGAACGCGCCGCAGGAAACGCGTGCAGTCGGCGAGGTTGAAGTGATGCAGGAAATTCGGCACCAGCACGACGTCGTAATCGCGGCCGAGATCGACGGTAAACGCGTCGCCCACGATCTTGCTGAACCGGTCTGCAAGGCCCGCGGCGGCGGCATTTTCCTCCGCGACGGCGAGCACCGCCTCCCAGTCGAGGGCGACGAGATGCGCCAGCGGATTCGCTTGCGCAAAGGCGATGCCGTAGATGCCGTGGCTGGCGGAAATATCGAGCACGCGGGTGTCGCGCGCGGGGTCTAACGCCACGAGCACCGCCGCCCCTTGCGCGGCCGGGACCATCATCGGCCCCATCGCACGGGCGAATTCGATCCACACCGGATGATCCGGCGCCGTGGTCCCGTGTTCCGAGGTGTGCACGTGACCGCTGCGCACGGTTTCGGCTAGATTGTCGAAGGCGTCGGCAATGGCTGGCGCGGTTAGAAAACCCGCTGCCGCACCCAGGTAAGCCGGTGAGTTGCGATCCAGAAAGAATGCGGAGTCAGGAGTGACCGCATAGCGTGTGCCGTCCTTGGTGAGGAAGCCGAAGATCACCAGTGAATCGCTGAGAATGCGAATGCCGCGCTCGGGGCACTGGCACCTCGCAGCGATCTCCGCCGCCGTGGCCGGCGTGTCGCCGATGGAGGTGAAGAGATCGAGGTCGATCGCCGCCTTCAGCGCACCAGACTTCTGATAGGCGGTCATCGTTTCGAAGAAGAGCTGCGGCGACGGGGGTGTTCCGGGAGTTTCCATGACTTCGCGATACTTGCAGAAAATTTAATGTTAGATCAAATTGAATTGGTGCCTCCATTGGGGATAAAGAAACAGGCTCGGTCGCAATTCTGAAAACCCTTTAGTCCATTCCGATTCCAGAATCTTCATCCGTGATCATCCGCGTCATCCGCGGTTTGAAAATCTGACACACTCCCTGATGGAGGGACTCTGCCCGTCTCCCGCCATCTGGCAGGTTGACTTTCATTTGGCCCATCCGCACTATCCGATACGGTCCCACCGTGCGATCCCAGTGCAAAAAACGCATGAAAACCCTGCTTGAAGACGTCGCCCTGCGACTAACGGAAGTCTGGCATCGGCCAGACTCCCCGCGGCACGGGCACACGTACCGCTGCCACTGCGGGCGACCGGTTTTCTTCCGCAACAGCCTGTGCCTCGGGTGCGGTGCCGCGCTTGGATACGAACCGGATCGGTCGGAGGTTCGCGCGCTGCTGCCGGTGCCGGGCGATGGCACCTGGCAGTTGTCCGGTGAGGATGCGGAATCGCCCGCCTACCGGCGCTGTGATAACCTCCTGACTCCCGGCGGTTGCAACTGGCTCGTGCCTGCGGAAAACCCATCCTCGCTCTGCATTTCCTGCCGGCTCAACCGCACGATTCCGGACCTCGCCGATCCGGACAACTGCCGTTACTGGCGTTCCATCGAGAACGCAAAGCGGCGGCTCGTCTCGCAACTGCTCTCCGTGGGACTGCCCGTTCACTCCAAGGTCGAGGAAGATCCGGAGCGCGGCGTGATGTTCGATTTCCTACGCTCACCGCCGGGAGGGCCCCCGGTGATGACCAGCCACGGCAACGGCCTGATCACGCTTAACGTCGAGGAAGCGGAGGATTCCTATCGCGAGAAAATCCGGCACGAAATGCACGAGCCCTATCGAACGCTGCTAGGCCACTTCCGCCACGAAATCGGCCACTACTACTGGGACCGCCTGATCGCCGGCACCCCGTGGCTTGAGAAATTCCGCGAACTTTTCGGGGACGAACGGGCGGACTACGCCGCCGCGCTCGGGGCCAACTATGCCAGCGGCCCGCCTCCCGACTGGCGCAACCGGCACATCACCTCCTACGCATCCGTGCATCCGTGGGAGGACTGGGCGGAATGTTTCGCACACTACCTGCATCTCGTGGACAGCCTCGATACGGCGATGGGGTTCGGCATGGCAGGCTACGACATCGAGGTGGAAACGGAGCCCTTTTCGCTCGCTGATCTATACGAGCCGGATGATCCCGATGCCAAACGCATCCTTTCGTTGGTGAACGGATGGATGGAGCTGGTAACAGCCTTGAACGAACTGGCTCGAAGCATGGGGCATCGGGATTTCTATCCATTTGTGATGTCGCGCCCGGTGCTGCGCAAACTGCACTTCATCCAGCTCGTGGTGAAAAACGAGCGGGAACGAGACATCCCAAAACGAAGCCTATCAGCGGATACCATCTCATCCTGAAGGAAGTCCCTCGAGGGCCAGAGTAGCAGATGAAGGGTGCCCTCGGGTTCACAACGAGGGAGAATCGTGAAATGCGAATTTTTGCTCCCGGCGTCTCCCATTCCAACTTGCGGCTTGCCTCCACTGCCTGTCTCCGGCGCATGATCCCGCCATGCCTGCCGGTAGCCTGCTCACCCTGCTCGATGACATCGCGACGATCCTCGATGACGTTTCCATTCTCACCAAGAAGGCGGCGGCCAAGACCGCGGGCGTGCTCGGGGACGATCTCGCGCTGAACGCCCAACAGGTGAGCGGCGTCGTTTCGAAGCGCGAGCTGCCGGTCGTCTGGGCGGTCGCAAAAGGCTCATTCATCAACAAGCTGATCCTCGTCCCGCTGGCGTTGCTGATAGCGAGCTTCGCGCCGTGGGGGATCGTTCCACTGCTGATGATCGGCGGTCTCTATCTGTGTTTCGAGGGCGTGGAGAAACTCCATCATGCGTTCCTGCATCGCGGGAAAAAATCCGCCGAGGAAGCCGGGAAGGAAATCGCCGACCTCGCGGCGACCACACCGGAAGCGAAGGTGGAATCGGAAGCGGACAAGATCAAAGGCGCGGTGCGAACCGATTTCGTTCTATCCGCCGAGATCATCGCCATCACCCTGGGCGTTGTGGAGAAGCAGGACTTCACGCAACAGCTCTCCGTGCTATCAGCCATCGCCATCATCATGACCGTCGGCGTCTACGGCCTGGTCGCGGGAATCGTGAAACTCGACGACGCCGGTCTCTATCTAACGAAACGCCCTGGCGCTCTTGTTCAAGCACTGGGCCGGGGCATCCTGTGGGCCGCGCCTTTTCTCATGAAATCGCTCTCGATTCTGGGCACCGCCGCGATGTTTCTCGTCGGTGGCGGGATCCTGACCCACGGCATTCCGTGGCTCCATCACGCGATCGCGCACGTGGCCGCCAGCGGCGGCGTTCTCGCGCCGATCATCCCATCCCTGCTCGACGGTCTCTGCGGTTTCGTCGCCGGCATCCTTGCGTTGCTGCTTTTCACCGGCGTTCAGAAACTCCGGGGAAAACCGGCTGCCCATTGATATCGCGCAGCGAGGAGCATCCAGGCCATGATCCGGCCGCCAAAGAGGATTGTCCATCGCCCCGACTTCGGGCATCCTCCGCACATGCGCATCCTGGCAACGGCCGATCTCCACTACGCGCTGCGTCAGTTCGACTGGGTGGGTGAGCAATTGGAACGCTACGACCTGCTGGTGCTGGCAGGTGACCTGCTAGACCTCGCCTCGCCGGTGGAGCTGGATGTGCAGTCAGTGATCGTTAGAAAATACCTGCGCCGCTTCGCCGCGCAACGGATGTTGCTCTCGTCCTCGGGCAATCATGACATCCACGAGATGATGGCCGATGGCGAGCGCGCCGCAGTCTGGATGGAAAACCTGCAAGGCCCGAACCTGAAGCCCGACTATCAGAGTTACGAGCGGGATGGGGTGCTCTTCACCATTTGCCCGTGGTGGGACGGCCCGGACACGCGGGAGAAGGCGGAACAACGGCTGCGGACGGATGCGGCGAAGCCGAAACACACCTGGATCTGGCTGCACCACAACCCGCCGTCAGGCACTCCCATTGCTTGGACCGGAACCGAGTTCGGCGGCGACAAGGTGGCGACGGAATGGATCAAACTCTATCAGCCGGACTTCGTCTTCAGCGGCCACATCCACAATGCGCCGTTCTACGCGGCGGGCTCGTGGCATACTCGTATTGGGAAAACGTTGGTGTTTAACGCCGGCAAACAACCGGGACCGGAGCCGACTCATGTCATCCTCGATCTGGCGGCACGGCACGCCGAGTGGCACTCGATCGAGGGCGCGGAAGTGTTGGACTGGTGAACTCAGCGCTTGGGCATGCGGTGCGCGAGATCGAGCAACAACTCATCGACCATGCCGAGATGGTCCTTCCGGTCGGTGTATTGCGCTTTCATGTCGGCCAGATAGGCGATCATGCCCTTCAATCTCGCGGCTAACAACTCGGCGACCTTCAGGGTGATCAACGGATTCTCCGCCAGGAAATCCATTCCGCCACGGACGACGTGGCAGGTTGTCGGCTCGACGGCCTCGACCGATGCGGGATGTGGCCCGTCCAACAGCAGCGAGATTTCCCCGAAGATGGCACCGGGTTCGTTGATGAGGGTGACGGGAGTTTCCCCCTTGGTCACCTCCACGCAACCCGAGATGAGGATGTAAAGAACGCCCGTCTTCCCGCCCTCCGGCATGAGCGTCTCTCCGGGAGCGAACGTCACGGTTTCCATGCCTTGGCAGAGTTTGAGAATTTCCTCCATGGGATGAGCGTGGCACGATCCGCCCCCGGGATCAAGCCGCTCACTGCCTCGAAGTCGTCATCCATCTCCGCGCTGGTTGACTGAGGCGATGAACGGTTGACGGTCCGGGGTAACCCGCGACAGTCTTTCCCATGCTTAAGCCCATCATCGTTGCTGTAGGTTTATTGACTGGCGTTGCTTGCGCGGCGGAACCCGTTGCGCTGCGCGTGCTCACTTACAATTTGCGCTATATCAATCCCGGCGATACCGGCGACCGTGCTTGGACCGCCCGCCGGGATTTTGTCGGAGCCATGGTGGTGAGCGATCATCCGGACATCATCGGCGTGCAGGAAGCGTTCCGGCCGATGTTAGATGACCTGGCGCAACGGGCGCCAGGCTATGTGGAAATTGGCGGCGGGCGCGAGGACGGTTTGGCGAAGGGCGAGTATTCGGCGATTCTGGTGAAGGCGGATCGCTTCACCGTCCAGGCGTCGGGGACATTCTGGCTATCGGACAACCCGGAAACCGTCGGATCCAGCACCTGGGGCAATGAGGTGGTGCGAATCTGCACTTGGGCGAAACTTTACGATCGCCGGAGCAGGCAGGCATTCCACTATTTCAACACGCATCTCGATCACCGGACGCCGCTGGCCCGGCAAAAAGGCACGGAACTGATCCTCGCACGGATGGCTGCCATGGGCGCGGGTGGTCCATTCGTCCTGACCGGAGACATGAATGCAACCCCGGACGATTCCCTTCACGCCTTGATCCAAGCCGAACCTAACAACCTCGTCGATGTGTGGGCGACCCTCCACCCATCAGCCGCGCCGGGCGAATCCGGGACGGCCCACGGGTTCACCGGGAAGACTGACTCGGGACGGATTGACTACATTTATGCATCCAAATCCTTCGGGCTCGTGGATTCTGAAATCCTGCATGACCACCGCAGCGGAATCTATCCGTCCGATCACTTTCCGGTGCGGGCGACTCTGACGTTTCCCGCAATCGAAACCCGCACAAGCCCTTGAAGTATCGTTACTGCCTCCCGGCCCGAAGCCTTGCTGTGCTGCACCTGATTGTCGGGCTGCTCCATGGCCAAGCGACGGACTATACCGAATTCAACTACGGTCAGGACCGCGGGGGTGACAACTGGGTGCAATCGGTATCGGTGTTAGATCCCGCTTATTGTGTTACGGTTTGCGCTTTCCATTCAGGGTCTGATGAAGGACTTCAAGCTCATCCCCGGCAATACACAACAGTTTGCTCTCAGTAGCCGCCATGCGCCTCGCCGTCGGAGAAGCCGAAGACCCGCCGCACCCGGGCCATTTCCTCGGTCAGGCGGCCGTCCTCGTGCCGAACAGTTAGAGATTCTTCCACCGTGGTTTCGCCATCGAAATCCCGTGCGTGCCGGCAGGCCAACAGCGTGAACAACGGCGGCAGCGTCTCGCGGGGAACCACGTCCCGCAACCGGACCACCTTGAGTCCCGCCGCCGCAATTCCGTCCAATGCCCGCTGTTTCTGCGGGGAGGGAAAACACAGGACAAACCAGCCGCCATTGCCAAGATGGGACACCGCCGCCCGGGCATAGTCGCTCACATCACCGCGCAGTTCGAAGCGGGCGTGAGCCTTTTGCGAATCCCGCGGGATCACTCCCGACCCCTCCGGGAAATACGGCGGGCTGCCGGTGATCAGTGGGAACTTGCGTTCCAGGGCCAGCTCTCGCAGATCTCCTAACGACGCATCCACCCGCTGGCGGAGGCCGTTGAAATCGAGGTTCACTTGCAGCAAGCGGTAACTGATTTCCTGGGCCTCCACGCAAGTCAACCGAGCCTCCGGCCCCATACCCCACAAGGTCAGCAAGCCCACCGTGCCGATTCCCGTGCCGAGGTCGAGATGTTCTCTAACCGGCGGTGAGACGTGGAGCGCGTACCAAGCCGTGAGGACGTCGTCGATCGAATGCCTGTGGCCACCCTTGCGCTGGGCGATCAACCAGCCAGCCGGACCGCCGGCGTCGTCTTGCAAAGGCTCGCAATCTATCAGTCCGACCGGCCCTGTCAGTGCGTCGAGGGTGATCCGCTCGCGAAGTTCGGCTTCGAGGCTTCGCCGTACTTCTTGCCAGTGGTCCATGGCGCTGGCTGGGTGAAATGTTTCAGATGACATCGGTGGACGGCAGTCTCACCAACGCGGCAACCAAGGGAAAGCCCGAATTCTTCCGCGAAAATTGCTCGCATCGCCCCGAGGAATGATGCTCTTCAATCCAGTGGAAGAGTTTTTAAGCGCAATGGACAGGGTTGGATGGGCGGTGATGCCGCTCTCGCTCAGCCGCGAGGATGGCACCGACCTGAGAGACGAGTGTGCCGCCTTGCACGACAACGGAGGGTTCCGGCGGGCGGGCGTCGGACGCGGCGAATCGTTGCAAGTCAGCGACGCGATCCGTCAGGACGAGATCATGTGGCTCGACCACGGCGTGGCGTCTATTCACCAGATCGCTTGGATTGCGAAGTTGGAAATCCTGCGGCTCGCGCTCAACCGACGGTTTTTTCTCGGACTGTTCAACTATGAAGGCCACTTCGCGATCTATCCCGCAGGCGCGTTTTACAAAGCTCATCTCGATCGCCATGCCGGGACCCGGGACCGAATCGTCACCGTCATCGTCTATCTGAATGCCGATTGGAAACCCGGTGACGGCGGCGAGTTGAAACTCTGGACCAGCCCGCAAGGCCGCGACGGCGACTTCCAACTGATAGAGCCTCGGATGGGGACTCTCGTGTGTTTCATGGCGGAAGACTTTTGGCACGAAGTGCTGCCAGCCACCAAGCAGCGTATGAGCATCACCGGTTGGTTCCGGCAACGGGGATAATCACCGCTTCACGTCTGCCTGCGGTGCCTGGCGGGCACCGGCTTCCCGATCGAGCACGAGCAAGCTCGCCGGGTCTTCACCCGCCAGGGTCAGTCGGTCGAGCAGATCGCGCACGCTTTTCTCCTCCTCGATCTGTTCGTTGAGGAACCAGAGAAGCAAATTCTTGGACGAGTGGTCCCTGACGCGTTCGGCGACGTCGTAAAGGTCGTTGATTTGCTGGGTCACCGTTTGTTCCTGTTTCAAACTGTGGGCGAACACGTCGGCCGGGGTCTTGAAATCGGACTTCGGCTTGGCGATAGGGTCAAGCTTCACCGGCGCATTGCGATCCACCAGATACTGATAGAACTTGAGCGCGTGCGCGGTTTCTTCGGCGCTCTGGACGAACATCCAGCTTGCGAATCCGGAGTAGGGCGTTTGTTCGAACCACGCGGCCATCGCGAGATACGAGTAGCTGGCCGACATTTCGTGGTTGATCTGGGCGTTGAGTAATTTCGCGAGTTCGATGTTCAAGGTCATGATGGGCAAATTTAGCAGGCGAATCGGACGCGGCAAGCCGCCATCATCCGGGTGTCGAAAAAATGCAACCGGGGCGTCGGGAAACCATCGAGGATTCCTCCTCTTGCTAGACCACCTTCTTCACGAACATCGCCTTCAGCGCGATGGAAATTCCGTCCATCTTGCAGTCGATCTCATGGTCGCCGTCGACGAGGCGGATGGGTTTGGACTTGGTTCCGACCTTGAGGACGTCGGACGAGCCTTTCAGTTTTAAATCCTTGATCATTGCGACGATGTCTCCGTTAGCGAGGATGTTGCCATAGGCATCCTTCACAATGCGCTCGCTGGTGGGTGCGTCGGGTTGGACTTCTAACGGCCACTCGTGACCGCAGGTGACGCATTCGTAATGGTCGGCGTGGGTCAGGACATCGGTCATTTCGCACAACGGGCAGGCGGGGTTGCTCATAGGCGGGCAGGAGAGACCACGGCCGGGCGGAACTCAAGCACTCACTCGCAAACAAAAAGAAACCGGCGGAAATCGAAGTGGGGGGAGTTCTCGATTTTCGCCGGCCTTTTCTAACCGGGGGGATTATGTTTCGCTGTGCGCTTCCTTGGGGGGAGAGGTTGCTCGCGGCGACCCATAAGAGATATCCCATTTCCGGCCACATCGATAGTGCGTAATCGCGTGTGCACGATCGCGGAGGGTCGCATGGTCTTGGAATCTGGCTCTAACTTCCCTCATTTTGAGATCACCATCGCCGCTGTTCGGAAGGCGCCTTGCCGATCATTCACTGGAATTTCCACCAAGCCCGCCGCCACGATGCCTTTGAAGCCGGCTCCAGGAATGAGCACACCGCTTGCGCGTGCGGTCCCTCCGACAATTCCAAATCTCGATGCCGGCAATTTCATGGTTCCTGCAAACGTTCCATCATCCTTTGAAATAGCCCCGCTCCATGGAACTGGCGAGCCGCCCGCGACCGGTCGTGCGAGAAGTTCGAAACTGTCTCTCAAGGCAAAGGCCTCGGGAAGGACGGTTTCGCCTTTTGGATCAGGCAGTCCGCCGCCTTCGATCAAGACGTCGCCGAAGTCGCGCTGGGCCAAGCCAAGGGATTTCGCGAGTGCGGCCGCGGAGGTCGCAGGCGAATAGGAAGCGATTCCAGCCTGGGCTTGGATCGGTCCGAATCCGTGCGGGTACGAAAGTTGCGTGGCATCCCGTTCCCGGAACCAGGACACTCCCGGTTGTTGGAATTTCCGGGAGTTGGATTCCGCCAGGCCGCTCTCGCGGAACGAGATGATTCCGCCCAGCCACGAGTCCAAATTGCGGTAAGGCTTTACCCAGATGATTGCCTGGCCCGTGGCGGATAGATTTGATGACGTGTAGAAAAGTTGGGAATCGCCAAGTCGTCCTGATAGGGAAATTCCTCCAGAGTTGGAAAGGGAGCCAGTGGCCCACCCCATACCAGCGGGGATTGAAAAACCGTCCCTCTCGCCTTGGTCGATCACCATCGTGAATTGACGGTCTTTCGCCGGTTCCCGGGAGCCGCGGGCCAGACGGAAGCCACGGACGGAACCGTCCACCCAGGCACTGCCGTTGAAGAACAAGTATCCTTCGACCAGCGGGGTCGAAGCGTCAATGCTCAGGTCGATTTTCGCCGATTCCAATTCTCTATCAGACTTGAACGGCAGAACCAACCGGGCGGATTCCTCCGCGGGATTCAGGCTAACCGAACCCGAGGCGGTCCGGACGACGGAACTTCCCGCCACATCCAGGGTGGCCGTCCAAAGGCCCGGCGCGGTGATGTTCACCGCCACTTTGCCAGCAGGTTGACCATTGGGATCTTCGAGCAGGCCCTCGTAACTCCCGGTTAGATGGGTTGGAAACTCCTCCACCGTGAACGGCAGCGGGATGCTGCGGGAATAGGTTCTTCCACTGAAAACTTGCAGGCTCAGTGAATACGAACCGGGCTTGCCCTGAAGCGTGCCCTTGAGCACCTGTTTCACCGGATCGAAGTGGAGACCGTCAGGGAGAGCCCCGGCCAACCGCAGCGTGCCCGCAAGATTCAGCCGTGAAAAATCCAAGCGGATCCGGTCGCCGATCCGCGGGGTGAACGGATCGGTTTTGCCGTCGAAGGCCAGCTCGAAGGTATCCGTTAGTCCGTCGCCATCGGTGTCTGCTTTCAGAGGATTGGTTCCCAGGTCGTTGGCCTCGCGGCCGTTGCTGATGCCGTCGCGATCCGGGTCCTCGTCCGCGTCGGCAATCCCGTCGGCATCGCTGTCGGTGCGCAGCGGATTGGCTCCGAGTTTTTTCTCAAGCCCGTCAGCAAGACCGTCGCGGTCGGTATCGGCTAGCTTTGGATTGGTTTTGTCGGAAATCTCGACCCCATCGGCCACCCCGTCGCCATCGGTGTCGGCCTTTTTTGGATTCGTGCCGAGCACCACGATCTCCTTGTAGTTGTCGAGGCCGTCGCCGTCGGGGTCGCGGGTATCGTTGATAAAACTCGCACCGACGGATTTGTTGGAATCCATCAGAAGAGCCAAAGGGGTGATGTTTCCCGATCCGTTGCCCGACCAACTGCCGAACACATACCCTGGAGATGGGGTGGCGGTGACCGTTGCGATCGTGCCATGGGCCAGGCTGCCGGATTTCGAGAAGCTGCCGCCGGGCACCGAGCCACCGTTTGCAAGTGTTAGAGTGAAAGTCGGCAGCGAGTTGCTGTTCTTCGGATTCGTGCTGAACTGGATTTCGTAGCCGTCCGAATAGCTGTCCCCGTCAGTGTCGGCAAGGTGGGGATCGGTGCCCAGCACCACAATCTCGTTGTAGTTATCGAGTCCGTCGCCATCGGGATCGCGGGGGTCGTGAACAAACGTCGCGCCGACGGTTTTATTGGAATCCATGAGAAGCGTGAGGGGATTGATGTTTCCAGAGGCAGTGCCCGTCCACGTCCCAAACAAATATCCGGGAGTCGGCGTGGCGGTCACCGTCGCATTCGTGCCGTGGGCAAGACTCCCGGATTTGACAAAGGTTCCTCCGTTAGTCGTTCCGTTGCCCGCCAGATCCAGGGTGAACGTGGGAACCGATAGTCCGCTCTTCGGATCACTCGAAAACTGGACTTCATAACCGTCAGTATAGCCGTCTCCGTCAGTGTCCGCGACATTCGGATTGGTGCCCCGCACCACGATCTCAGTGTGGTTATCCAGACCGTCGGCGTCAGAATCATCCGTGTCGGGGCCGAAATTCGCGGTTAGGATTTTGTTGGAATTGACCGGCACGGAAAGCGGGTTGCTGCTGCCGGTAGCGTCTCCGGTCCAACCAGTGAAAACGTAACCGGGTTTCGGAGTGACGCTGACGGACGCCGTGCTGCCGGATCTATAATCACCTCCCCCGGTGGTGGAGCCATGGGCCGCAATGGTGGAAACGGAGAACCAGGAGCCCAGCCCGTTGAAAAGATAGGCGGCCCCGGATGTCGAGAACTGGGTGGGATTGGGCGTCGGGATTCCGTTCACACCGGTGGCGCCACTGCTTTCGGCGTAGGCCCCGGAAATGACCGTGTCGCCCGATACCGCCACCGCGCTTCCGAAGAGCTTGTTATCTCCGTTGTCAGAGGCCTTGAGATAGGCCTGCTGGGTGACGGTGGCACCGTTGCGCACGAAGACGTGGACCGCGCCCGATTGTTGGGATGCGAAATTGTTGGGATTGCCGTTGACGCCGGTGGCGTTGCTGTCGTCCTCAGGTGCCCCGACCACCACCGTATCTCCGGCGACGGCCACGGCGGTACCAAACCGGACGGAGGGATAGCCGAACGTGGTGTCGTAGAGCCCTTGAATGGAAGGCTTGAGGTAGGCCAGTTGATTCCAAGCAGTGCCAGTACGCACGAACCAGTAGGCGGCTCCGGCATAGGCGGCCTCTTCGTTGTTTTGGATTCCGTTCACCCCTTTTGCAGTGCTGCTTTCGGCTGGTGCGCCGATCACCGCCGAGTCGCCGGACAACCCGACCGAGTAGCCGAACATGTCGCTGCCCCCGGTGTTCGATGCTTTCAGATAGGCTTGCTGGCTCCACACGCCACCGGTCCTCACGAAAATGTAGCCGGCACCTGAACCTGTGGCCGAGTTGTTGGATTGATTGCCATTCACTCCGGTGGAGTTGCTGCTTTCACTGTAGGCACCGACCAACACCGTATCGCCGGACGCTGCGACGGAAGTACCGAATTGGTCGTTCGCGTCAGTATTGGAAGCCTTCAAATAGGCCTGCTGGCTCCAAGCGCCCCCACTCCGGGAAAACACATACGCCGCTCCCGAGCGGATTGAGGAATTGTCGGCCTGATTGCCATTCGGTCCCGTTGAATTGCTGTCCTCCTCCGGAGCTCCCACGATCAACGTATCCTGGGAAATCGCAACAGACGCGCCGAAACCGTCGGAGCTGTTGGTGTTGGACGCCTTGAGATACGCCTCCTGCGCCCAAGAGTTCCCACTGCGTATAAACACATAGGCGGCACCGGAGCTGATCGCCGATTCGCTGGCCTGGTCACCATTTACTCCCGTCGCATTGCTGTCCTCACCCCTTGCTCCGACCACGATTGTATCGCCGGAAATCGCCACCGAGATGCCGAAGAAATCGCCCCCAAGCCCCTTGAGCGGACTGACGGGATTTGACGCTTTCAAGTAGGCTTGCTGGCTCCAAGTGTCGCCGTTTCTCACGAACACGTAAGCGGCGCCGGCAAAGCGCCGGTCATTGTTTGACTGGTCGCCATTCACACCGGAAGCATTGCTGAATTCATAGGGCGCTCCGACCACCACCGTATAGCCGGAGACGGCGACCGACGCGCCGAACCGATCCCCCTGACCGGTATTCGAGGCCTTGAGGTAGGCCTGCTGGGCAATGGGATCGATGGTGATGGGATATCTAGCCGCCGCATCGTCAGCCACCACGCGGAATCCTGATCCTCCCGCTTCGAAACTAACGGGCACGGATTTTCCATCGGCATCCCATGCTTTGAGACTGGAGTATTGGATGACGTTAGAACCGGTTGGGTCGACGAACGAAACCGTGGCTCCCTCGCTAGAAACCTTTGCGTCAAGTCCACCGCGCACGCTGATCTCCAGTTTCAAGGAAGACCCTGTTTCGGAACCATCGGGGCGATGCTGCAAAGTCCATCCCTGTTCCAGTCCCCGCGAGTCGTTGACGAACCACTCGCTCAGGTTTCCGTCATGTTGGTATTCCAACTTCCCGCCATCCGCCTTCACCGTCGGAGTTCCCGCAATCTTCACAGCGCGCCCTGGGTAGCCGTAGGATTTCAGTTCAAGCCCCCACGACCAACCACCCGCATCTGGCGTCGCCGTGAATCCGTGGCCGTCGAAGAGGGTCAGCCACGCTTGTCCCGGATTGCGGGCCTGGTGGGTGCCGTCGGGATTGGCAACGACGGCGTGACGGTTGTGCTCATAGGCCTCGCGGATGCTTGACCAGTCGGAGTGGGCCAGCCCTTCGGGAGCCTTTGACAGGTCCCTCGGAGGAGCGGGAGTTTCCGCCCCCGCCAAGGAGGACAGGGAAACGAGGGTGGCGATGGCACAGGGAAGAAAAGTCGATCTCATGGGTTTTCGGGCTCGGATTACCAAGCATTTATCGGATAGATCTGGGAAAAGCCCGAAGTTTCGCAAAAAACTGCAATTCGAAGGACAGTTGGGCCTTGAAATGAAGCGCTTCCGGGGACGTGATGGGGCAAATGAGCAAGGACACATTCCTCCGCGAGCTGTTGGACCGGATGACCATCGCGGAGAAGTGCGGGCAACTCAACTTGCTAACAGGCACGATGGACGCCACGGGGATGAAAGACTCGGGCGACCTGGAGGCGGCGGTCCGCGCCGGCCAGTGTGGGGCGGTGCTGAATGTGTTCACGCCCGCTGCGACGCGCGCCTTGCAGGAGCTGGCGGTGGCGAGCCGGTTAGGGATTCCGCTGTTGTTCGGCTACGATGTGATCCACGGCCACCGGACGATCTACCCCATCCCGCTGGGGCTTTCGTGTTCGTGGAACCTGGAGCTGATCGAGCGCTGTGCGCGGATGGCGGCGGCGGAGTCGGCGGCGGACGGCTTGCACTGGGTTTACTCCCCGATGGTCGACATTTCCCAAGACCCGCGCTGGGGCCGGGTGGCGGAAGGATCGGGCGAAGACCCGTGGTTGGGATCGAAGATCGCGGTGGCGATGGTGCGCGGCTATCAGGGAGATGATTTGGCCGGTCTAACATCGGTGGCCGCCTGCATGAAGCACTTTGCGCTCTACGGCGCGCCGATGGGCGGACGGGATTACAACACGGTGGACATGAGCCGCCGGGCGATGGAGGAAACGTATTTCCCGCCGTACCGGGCCGCGATCGACGCCGGGGCGCGGACGGTAATGACTTCGTTCAACGAGATTGACGGGGTCCCGGCGAGCGGCAACCGCTGGCTGCTCACGGAATTGCTGCGTGAGCAGTGGGGCTTCCAAGGTTGGGTGGTCACCGACTACACCGCCGTCAGCGAGATGAAATGCCATGGCACGGCCGCCACGGATGCGGACGCGGCGCGGCAGTCGCTGGACGCCGGGGTGGACATGGACATGGTGTCGGGGCTTTTTCTAGCAGAGCTGCCGGATCTGTTGGAAACCGGGGCCGTGCGGGACGAGGACATCGACGCGGCGGTGATGCGGGTGTTGGAAACCAAGTGGGATCTCGGACTTTTCCGCGACGCTTTCGCCCGTTGCGACGAGGAGCGGGCGAGGACGATTCAACTGAGTCACGAACACCGGGAACTCGCGCGGGAAGCTGCGCGGGAGTCGGTGGTGCTGTTGAAGAATGACGGTCAGTTATTGCCTCTGGCAAAGCGCGGGACCATCGCGGTGATCGGTCCGCTGGCCGCCAACCCGCGTGACATGTTAGGCTGCTGGGTGGCAGCGGGCGATGAGGCGCTGACGGCATCGCCGCTCGATGGGATTCGCGAGGCGGCGGGTGATGCGACGGTGATCTCCGCCGTAGATGGAGCTGAGGCGCTGCGGGCCGCGGAGCACGCGGATGTCGTCATCGTTGTGCTCGGCGAAGGTTGGCACATGTATGGCGAGGCCGCGAGCCGGACGAGCATCCGCCTGCCGAAGGGCCAGCGGAAATTGGCGAGGACCATTCTAAAAACCGGCAAACCGTGCGTGTTGGTGACGATGGGCGGAAGGCCGTTAGATCTGAGTTGGGAGGACTCGAAGTTTCCCGCGATCCTGCACGCCTGGGCGTTAGGGTCGGAAGGCGGCCGGGCGCTGGCAGACGTGATCTTCGGCGATGCCGCACCGGTCGGCAAGCTGACGATGGGCTTTCCCCGCAGCGTCGGGCAGCTTCCGATGACTTACCGTGAGAAGCCGACGGGCCGGCCATTCGACGAAGCAGTCGTCTATTCGTCGAAATATCTCGATGCCCGCAACGAGCCGCTCTATCCGTTTGGTTACGGCTTGACCTATGGCGAATTCCGGCTGGGCGATGTGAGCGTCGAGCCGCGGGAAATGCCACCGGGCGGGTCGGTCACGGTTGCCGCGGAGCTCACGAATCTGAGTGCGCATCCGGCGACGGAGACGCTACAACTCTATTTGCGCGATCTGGTGGCCTCGGTGAGCCGGCCGGTGAAGGAGCTGCGCGGCTACCAACGCGTGACGCTGGCCGCCGGGGAGTCGCGGGTGGTGTCGTTTGAAATCGTCGACGCGGACTTGAGTTTTCTCGGGCCGGATTTCCAGCCGGTGATCGAAGCGGGAGAGTTCGAGGCGATGATCGGGCCGAGTTCAGCGGATCTGCGGTCGGCCAGGTTCATGCGGCTCCGAGTGGAAGAGATTTGAATTTCGCCGCGCCGGCGTGCCTGTTTCAAAACTGAGAATCTCAAAAAAACCTCACTTTTCTTGTAACGCGGCGAGCAGATTCCGGTAATCCGAGATGTAGCCTGCAATCCCGGTTAGCTCCCCCCCGAGAATACCGCTCTTCCCGCCCGGCACTGATTGCCTGTCCGGGCGGGAAGAGATGGCTGGGACGGATGAGGCAAGTCAGCCCCCCATCGAGGCGATCATCGTTGCACCGGAAATCAGGATCCATGCGACGACTCTGCAAGGTCTGCTGATTTGCCGTAGAGTTTCGGCCGATTCCGGCCGGTAGTGCGTGACGCAGCGGCAAATCAGATAGGTGAGGAAGAACAGCCATGACTCCGGCATTGCCCAAAGGAGAACGGTCTCTTCGGCTACGAGCATCGAGAGGAATCCGTAGAAAGTCCCCTCGGCGATAATCCACCAGGAAACTCGCTTGGGATGGACGTCACTATGTTCCACTCAATGAGGTGCTTGCGGGCTGCCGCAGTCGCGGCGGACCTTTTTCAGCAGCTCCGGATCGGCCTCCAACGCATCCGCCACCGCGCTGATCACCTTGAGCGTGGGCTTGGAAACGTGGTGCTCCATGCCTTCCACGTCGTGATAGATCGTTTCCTCGTCGATTCCGAAGAGGCGCAGGAAACGGGTGAGGGTCTCGTGGCGCTCGATGATGGCAAGGGCGATGCGCTGGCCTTCGTCGGTGAGGACGGTGCCGCGGTATTTCTCGTGGTTGACGAGGCCTTCCGCGTCGAGGCGCTGGAGCATGTTGGTGACGCTGGCCTGGGAGATCCCGAGGTTTTTCGAGATGTCCACGGCGCGGGCGTAACCCTTGTCCTTGATCAGATGGAGGATCTGCTCGAGGTAGTCGTCCATCGCGATGGAACCGCTGGTGCGCCGGGGAGGAAGCGTCATGAGTGCGTGAACCTAACGACCGGAAGTGGGGAGGGAAAGCTCGGTTTTTGGGTAAAGCTCGGCGTTGGCTGCCTGGAACCCGGCCGTGAGCCGGACGCGGAGGGTGGGGCCGCCCTGTCAAATCCAGCGACACTTTTCCGTAGATCCCACAATCCCCACTGAAATCCGTTCGCAGATGCGGCTTTTCCCATCACGCGGCTTGCTTCGGATTTCATTCGCTCGTCTGAATCGCTTCGAGCGATAGCTTCGCTTGCTTCCGGACCCGCGCGTTGGGTTCGTTTCGGGAGATTTCATAGAGCACCTCGGTTACGTGAACGGTGTGATAATTCCTCAACGCGGCTGCGGCGACCATCCGGGACCGGCCGGTGGTTGCGGCTCCGGTGCCAGCTGCAGCCTTCACGAAAAAATCCTCCAACGCGGGATTTTCAGCTTCGCTGAGGGCATACATCAGGCCGTCCGCATCCGAATACAATGATCCCTCCGGGTCGGCGTCCTCGCCCGACGCGTTCAAGCGCTTGAAAATCGCCAGAATGTCTTGCTGCTCCCCTTTCCGGACCAGCGACAGGGCGGCCGCGGCTATCAGTTGGTCGGATATCGGGATGCTCTCGTTGGTCACGATCTGACGGGCGGCTTCCATGAAATCCGCCGATTGCAGGGTGGAGAAGATTTCAATGATGCGCTGCCGGGTGGTGTCGTTGGTGGGATTGTCATAGGCATCTCCCAACGTGGCCAATTCCTGCGTGCCCGCATGGAGGGAGAACCGTGCCTTGACCGCATCCACCAGATCACCGTCATCCGCGTTCAAAAGAATCCGGGTCAGTTCAGCCCACTCCTCTGCCCGTGGTGTCCGATCATGCTCGGTGGAAAGACGTTCCATCGTGAAGGGTGTATTAAAGCCTGCTGGCTCGCTTGCGGGGTTCCTCGCCAGAGGAGCTGCGGAACCCGCCGGTTTGTGTCGGGTCCCGTCAGAGCGGTTCTGGATGCGGACTTCCGGCGTTACCCTGTCCGGCAGGGATTTCCAAAGAATGAGCGCAACCGCCGCGACCCCACAGGCGGTGGCCGCGGTCCATTTTCTGCGGGACATCATGGGGCAAATCTTCAGCCGGATTTCGGATCATTCCTAATCCCGGCGTGGGGAATAACTCCAGGTCGGAGAGCCCAGCACGACCGCTTTCGCTCTCGCTTCCATGATGCCATCAGGACCTTTGAAAGCTATGAATCGAGTTTGCAGGAACTGGCCGCTGTCTTCACTTGAGGTTTTCCCGTAGGCTTCCATATCGAACCCGGAAATCCTCCTGCCAGTCTTCCACGGGGTATCAGGGCTTTCCTCAGACCGTAGGATCTGGCTCTTGTAAAACGGCCAGTAGGCGTCGGATTCCAAACTCATCGCGCGGATGAACCAGTCCCGCGGAACAAAATGGAAGAAACGGGCATCCGCGTCACCGTCTGAATGAGAGGTTGAAAAAAGGCGGATGGCGCAGTGGGCTGTACTCGTTTTGCTCTCGCTGCCATAAAGACCGCGCAACGAGTCGCCGCCTTTGATGCCGGTGGAACGACGACTGACCGCTCCGAAGTCCACGCGGTCGTCGTCATACCCTGGTGCTTCAATCGCTGGATCGAGCGCAACGTAACGATTGACCCGTCCGATTGAACGCGCGGTTTCGTAGCCTACATTGGCACCCCACGAATGACCCACCCAGTGAACTTTCCAGCCCGGGAAACCCTGATCCTTTACAAGTCCGGCCATGTTTTTGCCCAAGTTGACGAAATAACGACCGGCACCAAGATCGAAGTATTCTCCGGAGGCCCCGCTCGCCCAGTCCATGGAGGCTACTTGAGTGGGTCCCGCGCCCGCGTTCACAACCCGGTTCATTTTTCTGAAGGATTTCTCCCCGTCATTTTTTCCGTGGGTGAGCACCCATAGGTCTCCTGCAGGGTTCAGCATGGTTATCGGATCTCCCGAGGAATCGCACAGCCGGGCCGACTTGAAGGAAGCGGAGACTTTAAGCGGTCTGTCGAAAAGCCCCGAAACCTCCCCCGAGCCCAATACGATCTTGAAATAGTAGGTCTCGTCAGTTAGCGGAATGTTGATGATGGAGTTGAAAGATGTGGGCTTCCACTCTTTGCCGGGAGTGCGTGGACCTGGAATTTTTCCACCGACCTTGTAGTAAATCTTGGCGTCGGGAAAAGTCCCGCTGGCATTGATCTCCATCCCATAAAAACATCCCAAGCCTACTTGGCGTTTCCCCCAGCCGCCGTTTTTCGCCGAGAATTCCGGCACTTTCACCTGCAGATACACCGGGACCGATCCCGAATCCGGCCGCTCCAAGGTTTGTTCTTCGGTTTCGAAGCTGATGTAGCGGCGGCCGCTTTGTGTTGAATCTTTCAACACCGGCGGACGATCAATGGGCCGTTCGCTATCAACGTAGGTCCGATTGGACAATTCTCCCTCACCCGGATTAGGATCCACTTCGAAGCGCATCTCGGGAGAGACGTGGCCGTTCCAGTCCACACCGGCGTTCCAGGTGATCCGCTTGTTCGTGCCCGTAGTCATTCCCGCGCCGAAAGCTCCACTCAACGAGGTGGTCGGAACTTCAAAAGTGTCACCATCGCTGCTGGAGATGCGCACGCGCACCGTCACCGGATCGGACGCATCCGTAAGGTTGTAGTCGATGTCGATCAGTTTCGTCCCCGGCCGCTGGATGGCACGAACATTGGAGACGGTAGCTTCTGCTCCTGCCTCCCCTGACATCAGAACTAACAAAAAAGCCGCGCAAGCGGCTAACGGGGCGAAAGGACGGGTCACACGGGTGGAACAGATCATGATTGGTAATGGTGAATGAGGCGGCTCGGGGAGCTTCGCCTTCAGACACGCCGTTCCCGCACCACAGCTAGGTTCGGAATATCTCCACGTCAACAGACTGACTGCAAATAAATTGCTGTTGCTGCTTGGTGAGGCGAGCGATCACGATTTGTCGAAGAGCGCCTCACCTATCGTGGCGTGTCGGGGAAAGCTCCGCGTTCCGGTAAAGCTCGGCGTTGCCGGCCTGGAACTCGGCCTTGAGCCGGACGCGGAGCTTGAAAAGATCGACCAACCGCCAGCCGGTGAATGTCCACAGCCCTTCCTTCCCGTCGTGTTCGATGCCGACGAGCAAGTGGACGGCGTCGTCGGTGATCTTGAGGGTTTCGTTCTTCGGCTCAAAATAGAACGTGCGGAAGGTGCTGTCGGCAGAGCCGTGCTCGACGAGTTTCGGGTCCAGATAGAAAACGAGTTTCGATTCCTGGTCGATGATCCGCAGGTCCGGATAGCCTGACCGCTGATGCTCGCCGGCGCGGGTCGGCGGGATGTCGCACTTGAGGTTCGGGGACTCGTTGAGGTGCTTGTAGATACCGTCTTCGAAAAATTTCGACGCCTCGTTGATCCGGCGGAGTTGGCGGACCGGCGAGTCGGGTTGGTTGAGTTCGGCGAGAGTTAGGGTGAGGGCCCGGGCGATGGCGGCGGTGACCCGCAGGTGGGCGGGGTCGTCGGTTAGGGGCATCACGCGCTTGCCGGAACATGCCTCGGCCACGGTGGCAAAGGCGAAGGTGCGGGCGGATAGATTTTCGCCGAGCAGGGATTTCACGAGAGTGGCGTCGTCGGTTGAAACGGCATGCGGCTGGATTTTTTTCGCGGCCGCGCGTCCCGAAAAATCTGGATTGAAAAAGGCGACGGCCAAGATGAGTCCGGCGCAGGTCAGAAGCCCGATCATGCGAAGATTCAGATTCATATTGGGGAGGGCGTTGACTCAGTTTCTACGACTCTTGTGCCAGAGTGAAGTATCCGGGTGAAGTAAGGAATCCAACGGCTCGTCGGCTAGAGCGTGGGTTTCGATAAGGTGGGCTAGCAACACCAGTGACGCCACGGCATCGAACAACGCGTCGTGCCATGACTTGTCCGGGACGAGCGCACGGATACTGTCGGTGAGTCCGTGCGCTTCGCAAAGGGCGCCGAGCGAGTGATCCGGCAGGGCCGGCCAGGCGGCGCGGGCGAGTAGCAACGTGTCTATCCACGGGCCGAACCCATGTCCCGGGAAGGCGCGGAGAAATCGTTTTTCCGTACCCTTGCCATGGGCGACAACGATGGCCCCGGCGAGGCGTTGTTTAACCTCCGGCCACAGCATCAGCAGGACTGGGGCCTCCGCCAAATGTTCCGGGCCGATGCCGTGGACTTTTCTAGCAGCCCACTGGATCGGTTGCTCGGTGCGCAGATAGGAGACGAATTCGCCGGCGTGACCGGTTTCCGCAGACCAGGAGGCGAGGCCGATTTGGACCGGACTGTCGGTTTTTCCGCGCGATGCGCCTGCCGATTCGAAATCGATGGCGGTGAAGCGGCAGTGGCGGGTGAGCGGCATGGGGTGGCCCGGCGAGTGTCGGTCTGTGAGGCCGGACAGGCAAGCCACCGTTCCTTGATTCACCCCAACCCGACCCGCGCGGCGGTGAACCCAGGTTTGATCACATCGAAGATCAGCCTGAGCCGTTTGTCGTAAGGGGCGAAGGCGCTCTTGATCGCGTTGAGCGAGAGTTTTTCGAGTTCGCCGAGGCTCAGGTTGAAAAGTTCGGTGGCGAGGGTGGTTTCCTGGGTCATCGAGGTGTCACTCATCAATCGGTCGTCGGTGTTCAGACAGACGCGGAATCCGCGGCGGAAAAAGACGCCGAACGGATGGTCTTCGAGAGTGTCGCAAGCGCCGGTGTGAAGGTTGCTCACGAGGCACATTTCCAGCGGCACCCGCCGGTCGAGGATGTATTGGGCGAGGCGGCCGAGTTTGAGGGTGCCGTCGGGGAGCATTTCAATGTCGTCGCGCAGGCGAGTCGCGTGGCCCAGACGATGGGTGCCGCAATACTGGAGAGCCTGCCAGATGGACTCCGGTCCGTAGGCTTCGCCGGCGTGGATCGTGATGTAGAAATTCGCGCGCTCGATCGCTTGGAAGGCCTCGACATGTTTCTTCGGCGGAAACCCGTCTTCACCTCCTGCCAGATCGAACCCGACCACGCCATTGTCGCGGTGGCGGATCGCGAGTTCGGCGGCTTCGAGCGAGTTGGTCATGTGGCGCATCGCGCAAATGATCAGGCCCCACTCGACGCCGTAGGTGTGCTCGCCACGTTCCAGTCCTGCGATCACAGCGGTCACCACTTCATCCTGGGTCAGGCCACGCTCCGTGTGATAGACCGGCGCGAAGCGAACCTCCGCATAGACCACGCCGTCGTGATACATGTCCTCGATGAATTCGAAAGCCACCCGCTCCAGCCCTTCCGCTGTCTGCATCACGGAAATGGTGTGCTGAAATCCTTCGAGGTATTCCGGCAAATTCCCGCGCTGGGCGCCCCGGTGGAACCATTTCGCAAGGTCCGCGGAATCGGTGGTCGGGAGCTCCCGGTAGCCAAGCTCGGCAGCGAGTTCGATCACCGTGGCGGGGCGCAGCCCGCCGTCGAGATGCTCGTGGAGCAGGACTTTCGGAAGCTGCCTGATGTCCACTGCCGCGGTGAGCGCCTTGCCGCGGAGGGTCTTGGGCTGGGTGAGAATGCTCATGTGTGAACAACTTAGCAGCTTCCGCGCCCATGAGGAGGATGAAATGTGGGTGCGTGCAGCCTGCTGCCGCTTGGTGACGGCAGCCTGCTGCGTCACGCCGTGGTCAGCAGGCTGACCTACGCAAAGCGGCAGCAGGCTGCCCGCAGTCCAAGGATCTCTCACTCCAAGGATCTCTCTTGATTTGTTAAGATTTACGAAATAATCTCCGGCCCGCTTCCCACATGGTGAAAAAAAGCCGATCCCAGTCTGCTGACCGAGCGTTGAAGAATCAGCGTCGGCCACGGATTTCCTTTGCCCAAGCGCTCAGCCTGGCAAACCGGCGGGCACACGAGCAGGCGAACCGCCGTAGCGGCAACCGTGGCAGGAAATACGTCTGGGCGGTCACTGCCGCCATCGAGTCCGACGAAGATCGGGAAACCCCCGAGTGGTCGAAGCGGTTGCTGCGGTGGAGTCTGGCGTCGCTGCTGCTGCCGCTGTGCTGGGTGACGATGTGGACGTTTCTATCAAGATTCTCGCAGGCCACGGTGGAGACGGCTTCGTGGAAAACGCCGGAGTTCTGGTACTTCGCGACCGGGGCGCTGGTGATGATCGGTTGGTTCTGGTCCGGCTTGTTCCAATCGTTTTTCCTCTATCTCTACGTGCTCGGTCATGAACTGACGCACGCGATCTTTGTGCTGCTCTATCGGGGAAAGGTCACGGAGTTCCACGTCAGCGCGGACGGGGGCTACATCACGACCAACAAGACCAATCTGGTCATCGCCCTGTCGCCTTATTTCGTGCCGTTCTGGGCGGTGGTCGCAGCGGTTTTCTACGGCGCACTACGGCATTTCGCCGGGCTTGCGCCGGAATGGGACCGCGCGCTCTACGCCCTGCTCGGCCTCACCTGGACGTTCCACATGGTGTGGACCTTGTGGATGATCCCGCGCGACCAACCGGATTTGAAAGAGAATGGAACCTACCTCTCGCTGGTCGTGATCTATCTGGCGAATCTGTTGGTGCTGGCGGGTTTGCTATGCATCGCGCGGGGCTCACCGGTGGAGAACTCACGGGAATTCGCGATGGAGTGGTTCCGCCACGCCGCGACTGCCGGGGACATGCTCCTGCGCTGGGGCAACAGCCTGGTGATCGATTTTCGCGCGGCGGCCAAGCTCTGAGAGACGCGGATTTTGCGGGTTGATCTCCGGCACGCGGGCACGGATGCTTGGGTATGATTTATCTGGATGCCAACGCGACCACACCGCTTCTGCCGGAAGTGCTGGAGGCGATGTTGCCGTGGTTGCGCGAAGGTTTCGCCAATCCCTCGGGCTCCTATGCCGGGGCGAAACTGGCGCGCAAGGCGATCGATCACGCGCGGGGGCAAGTGGCGGAGCTGATCGGCGCGGATGCCGGGGAAATCATTTTCACCGGCGGCGGCACCGAGAGCGTGAACACCGCGCTCCATTCTCTTGACCGGCTGGCAGGGCAGGGGACCGCGCTGGTTTCCGCGATCGAGCACAGCGCGGTGTTGCGCTGCGCGGAAAATCTAACGCGGGAAGTGGCGCGGGTTCCGGTGACCACCGGCGGTCGCCTCGATCTGGATGCGTTCGCCGACTCGATGGACAAAGCTGCCTATGTTTCGCTGATGGCGGCTAACAACGAAACCGGAGTGATCCAACCGCTGCCGGAAGTCGCGGCGTCGGCCCGTGAGCGGGGCTTGCCGGTGCACTCGGATGCGATCCAGGCGGTCGGAAAAATCCCGCTCGACGTGGGGGATCTGGGCGTGGACCTGCTGTCGATTTCCGCCCACAAGTTCCACGGACCCAAGGGCGTTGGGGCGCTTTTCGTGCGCGAGGGATTGCGCTTCAAGCCGCTGCTGGAAGGCGGCGGCCAGGAAGCAGGTCGGCGCAGCGGCACGGAAAACACCGCGGGCATCGTCGGCATGGGAGCCGCGGCCAGCGCCTTGCTGAGGATGTCCAAGGAATCGGTGGCGCCGATGCGGGACGCCTTCGAAGCCGCCGTCCTGGCGGGAGTTTCCGGAGTCACCGTCAATGGAGATTCCGCACACCGGCTGCCTAACACCAGTCATCTCTCGTTCGACCAATGTGACGCGGCGGGCTTGTTGATTTTGCTGGATGAAGCCGGCGTCGCTTGTTCCGCTGGATCCGCCTGCATGACCGGCAAAAAACGGCCATCCCATGTGCAACTCGCGATGGGGATTCCCGAGGCGCGCGCGAAGAGCAGCTTGCGCTTCAGTTTTTCCCGTCTCAACACCATGGATGAAGCGCTGTTAGCGGCCGGGATCTTGAAGAAAGCCGTGGAAAAACTGCGGCGGGTCCAAGGAGCGGGGCTGGGCCCCGTGGTGGTGTATTCGCCGTGATCGTGGCCGTCAGCCGCCACCCGCCGCTTTGACCCGGAGCAGCATTTCGCGGCCCTTCGTGTCGGCATCGGCCATCGCCTTGTCCACCATGGCTAACAACTTGGCTTTGGCGCTGGATCGTTTGATGACCGCGATCGCGGATTCTTCCGCGGCCTTGCGGACATCGGCCTTCTTCGAGAACTGGGCGACCGACAAAAACGCCTCGAACTGATCATCACCCGCCCATGGACGGATTGCCTGATAAAGCGCGATCACGGTAGGATCGTGGGGTGCCTTGCGTGCATAGTCCAACAGGTCGGGCACCATCGCGCGGTTGACCCGGCGGGTCAGGACTTCGCGGATCAAAGCTTCCCGGACCTCCGGCAGGACTTCGACGGTTTTGGTGACAAAATCCGCCGTCGCGGCATCGAAGTCAGATCCGTCGTTGGGCCTTCCCTTGTCGAGGACTTGGAAGACTGCTTTCCGCTGGTCGTCCGTCGCGACATTGGCCACATCTTGAAGATAGCGGGCGAACTCAGCGGCTGACATCGGAACTTCTTTTACCTCCGGTTTCGCCGCTTCGGCGAGCATCACCTCGTGCCGTTGGCTGCCTTTGCTTTTCTTGATGCGGTCCATCAGGAACACCGCCACCGCCACCGCGAGGACGCCGAGCAAGGCCGCCATGGCGAGTTTGAAACCCATCCCGGATTTGCGCTTCTGCGGTATGATAATCTTCGTCGGCAGAATTCTCACCGTCGGGTTGAGAGCAACCGTCGCGGTCGCGTAGGCGGTGGTAGTGGCGGCCGGAAGCTCGTGGGAACTTGTGTGGATGCTGGGTTTCGAGCCTTCGGGCGGCAGCAAGGGTTGCGGAGCGGTGGTCGTCTGCGGCGGGTCGGGAATTGCAATTGCGACCGGCTCGGGAGCGACATACCCCGGTGGTGCCATTCTCGGATCTGTGATCGGCCGGTTCGGCGATGGCGCTTGGCCGCCCGGAATCATGATTCGCGGCCGCGGGCCTAACGGTGCCGCCGGTGCCGCCCGCCCAAGGCTCAGGGTGGGAGCCGGATTCTTGTCGTTTTGCAGGAAAACCTGAAGCGAGTGGCGCGCCGAATCCGGCCGATCGGCTGGCATCCGGTTGATTTGCCACATGATCCAGTCACAGGCCCAGATCGGAATGTCCGAGCGGACTTCCTGGATCGGAATGACCGTGTGGTGGAGGTGGGCAACCATCACCTCGTGACCGGTTTCTCCTCTGAATGGATAGGTGCCGGTCAGCGCCTGATAGTAAACGCAGCCCATCGCATACATGTCCGTCCGGGCGTCCAGCGGGACCCGCTCGAATTGCTCGGGGGCCATGAAAAAGATCGAACCGAAAACCGCTTCGATCTCCTCCAGTTCTTCCAACGACTGCGATTGCGTCAGGGTCGCCAAGCCGAAATCCACGATCTTCATCTGGAATTTCCCGGACGGCAGCCAGGTGAGCATCAGGTTTGACGGCTTGATGTCGCTGTGGATCAGGTTGAGTTCCTGGGCCGCGATCAGTGCTTCCTGGGTTTGAAGCGCAAGCTCCCGGAAGTCCGGCCATGTCAGCGGAGCCCGCTCGATCAGCTCGTCGAGCGTCTTGCCGCTGATCAGCTCCATCACCACGTAAGGGCCGTCTTCGTCCGCGCCCACATCGTAAATCGTGACAATGTGCGGGTGCTGGAGCGAGGCCAGCGCGCCGGCCTCCTTGATCAATTGCCGGGTGGACTCCTCCTTGAGGGTCGGATCGTCGTTGGACATGGTGATCCGTTTGATCGCGACTTCGCGACTCATCCGGTTGTCATATCCCCGGTAAACCGCGCCAAGGCCGCCCTGGCCGATTTTTCCGCGGATTTCGTAACGTTCTTCCATGATGTCGAAGTGCCGGATGGTGTGAAATAATGCCCGACCCGGCAATCACGAAAAGTAACTATCAGGCCGGACGGTTGGCAAGGCTCCTCACCCAGCCGAGGCCGCCCGTGCTTCTTTCTCCGGGCACCCCGCGCTTTGCTCTTTGCTCCCTTGCCGCTTCATGATTGCCTCCCGCCCTCATGAAAATCGTCGTCGCCTACTCCGGTGGTCTTGATACCTCCGTCCTTCTTCTCTGGCTCAAGGCAAAGTACAATGCCGAAATCATCGCCTACTGCGCCGACGTCGGCCAAGGTGACGAACTCGACGGCCTCGAAGCCAAGGCCCTCAGCACCGGCGCCTCCAAGTGCTACATCGGCGACCTCAAGGAAGACTTCGCTGCCAACTACATTTTCCCGATGATCCAGGCCGGCGCCATCTATGAAGGCCGCTATCTGCTCGGCACCTCCATCGCCCGCCCCTGCATCACCCACGACATGATCAAGATCGCCCTCGCCGAGGGGGCCGATGCCATCGCCCACGGAGCCACGGGAAAAGGCAACGATCAGGTCCGCTTCGAACTCTCCGCCGCCGCCCTCGCGCCCAACGTCAAGTGCATCGCCCCGTGGCGCGACGCCGAGTTCCGCAAGGAATTCCCCGGCCGTGCCGAAATGATCGCCTACGCCGAGGCCAACAACATCCCGATCAAGGCCTCCATGAAAAAGCCTTACAGCATGGACCGCAACCTCCTCCACATCTCCTTCGAAGCCGGAGCCATGGAAGACCCGTGGTATGACGCCACCACCCCGGCCGATACCGACATGTATGTCCTCTCCGTTTCCCCGGAAGATGCCCCCGACAAAGCCGAATACATCGAGATCCTCTTCGAAAAAGGCGACGCCATCGGCCTCAAGCACGACAACCTCGACGCCATCCTCACCGAACTCGGCGACGTCAAATCCACCGGCCAACAAGACGGCTACGCCCTCCTGACACCCTACGGCGTCATGCGCGTCCTCAACCTCCTCGGCGGCCGCAACGGCATCGGCCGCGTCGATATCGTGGAAAACCGCTTCGTCGGTATGAAATCCCGCGGCATCTACGAAACCCCCGGCGGCACCATTCTGCTAGCAGCCCACCGCGACCTCGAAACCCTCGTCGTCGATCGCGAGTCCATGCACATCCGCGACAGCCTCATCCCGAAATACGCCCAGCTCGTCTATAACGGATTCTGGTTCGCCCCCGAGCGCGTCGCCATCCAAGCCCTCGTCACCGAGACCCAGAAAACGGTGACCGGCGAAGTCCGCATGAAGCTCTACAAAGGCAACGTCATGCAAGCCGGCCGCCGTTCGCCCTTCAGCATGTATTCCGAAGCCGTCGCCACCATGGAAGGCGGCCAGGAAGAAGCCTACAACCAAGACGACGCCACCGGCTTCATCGCCCTCAACGCCCTCCGCCTCAAAGCTACGGCGAGACAGGGAAAATAAGGATGCGCTCGGGCAGTTGAAAAACGCTCCCCATGCACGAGGACCTTTGCACGGAATTTATGTACCACCTAGACAGAGGTGGCGCATTGGAGATTGGAAACCCTCCAATTCACATTCAGAATTGGCTGGATGATCTTAATCTGCCAGATGATCTGCGTAGGTTAGCCAGACACGCTTGGCCTCAAGTCGATTGTAGCTTGGCCGAAATCAGAATCTTCTCTTCGCAATCAATTTACGAAGACGAGAACACTCCTCTGTTGTTGAAGTATCAGTTTCTGCATGTCGGTTGTGGGATCAACGGAGATTTCTTCGTCATTGATTTTTCAAACGAGCTTTGCGTTCCCGGGTTCATTGCGCTTGGAGAGTGGGATCATCAGGCAGACATACCAGAATCCCCCCACAAGTTCTTTGCTCCCGCAGCTCCCAATTTTGACGTGTTCCTCTACAGAGTGATGGAAGGAAAATATGTGCCCGGCGACTACTACGCAGCCTGGCAGTTTAATGATTTTCTAGCACGCGAAGGTATTGCCGAACATCGCGCTGCGGGCGATGGCAGCAAGGCCTCTAACGAAACCTGAGCTCCATCCGGCGCTTTAATCCCAGCGGGATCACAGACATCAGCCTGCGGCCTCTACCCCGGGCTAATGTCTGCGATCCCTCCGGGATGAGGATGCCAATAGATATGTTTCTGTCAGGGGCCGCCGGACTGGCTCACCGAGTCATCCCGGGAGGCCCGATTTCTCCGGACGTCGATGCCGAGGCGAATCAGGATCGGGTTATGGTTTGATCCCCGGTGCGGCAACACCCGCCTGTCAATCGTGTGCAAGGCCGGGCTGTGAAGGCAATGGTCGATCGGAATCCGGATCAAACCATTGAAGTAGCTTCCGGGATAGGATGGCCAGGTGGTTTGGATCCCGAAACCCGCTAGGGAGTTGCGCAATCCTGTCCGGTGTTGAAGCTCCTGAAAGGCGCGACTCAACGGCGTCGCGTTGAAGTCCCCGACGATGATCACCAATCCCTTCTGTTTTTCCAGAAATGAGGCGATCGCGACGAACTGTTGATCGCGCGTGTTCGCAGCTTCGGCGCTGATGGGAGCGGCGGGATGCACTGCCAGAAGAGTCACCGTGACACCTTCCACCGACAGGGAAACCGGAATCCCTGCGATATCGACGCCCGTCGGGACTGTGACCGGTTCCGGGCTCAGTCCGGCCCGCCGCCGAACCAGCAGCACGCCCTCATCCCGGCGGAAAATGTGGTAATCGGCCTCGAATTCCCCAAAGCGTGGACCAAAGGACGGATGCATCTCCGTGAAATAGGCGATATTCGGATCGTGCTCCTGAATCGCTGTCACAACCGATGACCAGTCCGTGTTTCGTCGCCAAGTGTTGGATGATAGAATCGATATCTCATGCACGGATTCCGGCGCGTGGGGTTGCGGAAAGAAAAGGGGAACCACTAAAGCCGCGTTGACCAGCGCGGCGGTGGCGAAGGCGAGAGCCAATCGCTTTGCCCGCAGCCCCAATGCAACAACGATACCCAAGATGCCGGCTGCCAAATACTGAACACGAAAGTGATTGAACAGGTCGAAGAACCAGAACGCGTTCGCGGCGAAGCCCAAGAAGGAAGCAAACAACAGCACGACGCTCCCGCCCGCCGCCGCGATGGATAGGAATCGTCGCACGCTCGAATCCTCTATGGCGGTCGCTCCCGGCCGTCAACGGTGTAGGCTCCGTTTTAGCTGTGCATGGGCTAACCACCGTGGCCGTTTTGCGAACCGGCCCGCCGCCTCCACCATAGGGAGAAGGGAAGTCTATCTTCTAATCTATCAAAAAGCCACGCGCGGTCCACCCGGACGCGGCTTTTTTGTCTAATATCTAATAAACCAATGTTCGATCGACATCCAAAACCCCACTACCGCGAGAACGGCCGCCACCATCGCGATTGTCGCTCTTTCCCAGTTGTCAAACCGCGGCCCTAACCAATAGCGCAACAGAGCCCCGAAAAATAAAGGCCCGCTGCCCAAGACACCAAGGATGAAAAAATAGTCGGATCCCGGCAACCAGCCCTGCCACATCCCAATGGTGATCCACGGTAAAACCCCTCCCACGATCACGCCCATGTCAGTGATGCGGTTCTTGAAACGATCCGCCACCACCGCCCGACCCGCCAGCAAGCTCATTGAAGCCGCGGTAATGAAGATGGGGATTTCGTGAGGCTTCATGGCGGGTTGTCCCTTCGGTCGCGGCTTTCTCCCTCTACTCCGACAGTCTTTTGTCGGGAAGTTTTGTTCCTGCCTGCGTCAAAGTCTGAAGCGGCCCGGACTGTGGAGAGATGGGAGGGCTTCGCAGCGTCATCCGATGGCCCATCAGCGTCAGTTGGTATCCCACGACAATACCAAGAATGTTATACGGAAGGGATAGGAGGATCACCAGCCATCCGGTGGTCATTCCTTCCACCGCTCCCCATCGGATTGCCTCCCAAAACCGGCTGCCCTCGGGGAAGTAACCCGCCTGCATGTCGTGAATCACCCATAAAACTCCGCCGGCCGGAGAGGCCAGTGCGATGCTGAGCAAGGCGATCAGCGGGAAGACCAAACGCGGCCACTTTCCAACGGGATTGCTGGATGGCAGGATAACCACGGTGGCCACCACCGAATAGCAGAGTGAAATCAGCCCGATATACTGGAGGGGATGTGCCCAGTGATAGAGAAACATCCGATACAGTGCTCCAAACACCGAGCCCTCCGGCGTGATCATCCAGAGAAGGAAGTAGCCCGTTGAACCCAGTAAGAAAGACCCACCCAGCAGGAAGGCGAATAGCGCCAAGGTTCCTTTGAAACTAGGGGGCAATCGTTGCTGCGGATGCCGCCACGTTGTCCCGCGCCACCTCCATTGCTTCGGTTGCATGCCCTTATGGTGTGCCGCGGCTGACGGAGGACAACCTCCGAAAGCGCGTTCATCAATTCTTCACCTTATCTCCACGCAAGCGGAAGATTTGTGAGTTGGCAGAGGCTGGCTTTTACAAGAAAGCACCCAGCTTCCTCCTTCCCATGCCATTTCCCCAAGCCTATCCTACCTCATGACCACGCTGTCAGATCACCTCTTCTGGGATGTGGACCGCTCCGGCATCGATCCGGAGCGCCACGCGGCGTGGCTCGCCCAGCGGGTGCTGGAATACGGGCGTTGGGCGGATTGGCAACTGCTCGTCGCCCACTACGGCAAGCCCCGGCTGGCCGAACTGGTCACCGGCCTGCGCAGCCTCCAGCCTCGGCCATTCTCATTCTGCTGCGCCTGGTTCAAACTCCCGCCCTCCTCCTTCCGATGCTCCGCTTCGACGCCGTTCCCGAATTCGTGACAAATCTCCTGGCTCGTCTGGCTCCGCTGGACGTCTTGCAAGACTTCGCACTCGGTGGCGGCACCTCGCTGGCACTTCGGTTCGGCCACCGTTGGTCGGTGGATCTGGATTTCTTCACCACTTCAGAGTTCTCTCCGGAAGAACTGTTTGAAAAACTCGCGCTTGATCGTGCCACGGTGACCGGCCGGGCACCGAACTCGCTCACTGTCGATGCCGACGGGGTGAAACTCGACCTGCTGCGGCATGCCTACCCCACACTCGAGCCCGCGGAGAGGATCGATGGCGTTTTGTTAGTTTCCCTCCCGGACCTGGCGGCGATGAAGCTTAACGCCATCGCCAACCGCGGAGCGAAAAAGGATTTCTACGACCTCGCCGAGTTGCTGGAGCATTTCACCCTCCAGCAGATGATCGGCTTTTTTGCGGAGAAATATCCTTCCACCGATCCCTTCACGGCGATCCGGAGCCTCGCCTGGTTCGAGGATGCGGAACAGGAACCGGACCCGGTTTCGTTAGATGGGCTGTCTTGGAGCCGGGTGAAGGCGAAGACGCGTGAAGCGGTTGCGAGCCTTTGAATCGACGGGCGGCCATTCCAGTCTGTTACTCACACTCGCAGCCGGATCTTCATCCCCATCTGATCCTTCATCGCCAGCAACGCCTCGGCATTCCCCTTCGCGTCATCGGCTGGATGATGGGTGTGCTTGGTCTTCCTGAGATGCTTGAAATTCTTGGACGTGTCATGGACGAGGCCCTTGTAAAGGCTGCCGAGATTCGTAGATGAAAACCCGAACGGGTTGTGGCCCGTGAAGTGGTGGAAGTACCAGTTGATGAACTGCCAGTCGAAGCCATTGTTGTCCGAAATGAACACCGGCCGCCCATCGAAAACCGCAGCGAGCCATTCAACGAACGAACGCATGACACCCTCGGGCTCTGGAAACGTTAGAATGTGCTCGCGGGTGAATCCGCTAACCGCCAGTGCCTCGGGAATAAATCGTTCTGAGATCGGCCGAAGCTCGCCGTAAAACGAGCGGTTCAATTCCGGCTCCACCACCACTGCCCCGAAACAGATCATCGAGTAATCTCCTGGGATCGGGCCGTCCGCTTCGATATCCACCATGATGTAGCTCATTGTGGCGGCAGGATTGTGACAGGAGGCAGGTGCGCAGGGAATGTTTTCCGGAAATGCTCGAACAGCGCGAGCAAGAGCGGTCCGCATTTTGAGGTCCACCAATAGAGACCTAGCGGAAACAGCAGCGCGAAGAACAACACTCCGTAGCCGACGATGATACTCTGAAGTGTTACATGGGAATCCGCCACCGCCCCGGTGCCAATGATGCCGGCGCAGACCATGGCAAGAAGGCCGGTACTGATAGGGATTTGGAAAAGAACCGGCAATTCCCGCCGTTTCGCAATCCACTCGGCAAGCGCGGTGCATGGAAGGAAGAGCATGATGGCGAGCGCTGTTCCTCCGGCGACCGCTAGCAGCAGCCCGATCGGATAGACCACCGGACTGCCGATGCCACCGTCCGCGATCATGGCCCACAGCAGCAAGGCAAGGTAGGCGATCGTCCATAGTACGCAAAACGCCAGCACGATGGCCGCCGTCGCCAGCGAGTGGCGCGCGAAAAAACAGCCCACGCGTCCTGCGGACCGGACTGCCTGGCGTTTGTTCATGGACCCAAGCTGCGGAATCCGCGCGGCCTTGGCAATTTACAAGTGACGTGGGGTCGTGGTACGCTACCCGCCTGATTTGGCGAGCGGCTGGTATAATCCCTAACCAATCATGGCGACCATGGCTCAAACTGGTAAAGTTTTCCGAGACCGGCGAGACGCAGGTCGGCAGTTGGCCGACTTGCTGGCCCGATTTTACACGGACCAAAGACTGGTCCTCCTTGCTTTGCCGCGCGGTGGATTACCGGTCGCCGCGGAAATTGCGGAGAGGCTGGGCCGGCCGCTGGACGTGCTGATTGTTAGAAAACTCGGAGTTCCGGGCTACGAAGAATTGGCCATGGGAGCCCTCGCCAGCGGCGGTGTCCAAGTGTTGAACCATGACATCATTTCCGGGCTTAGGGTGAGCCGGGAACAGGTGGATGCAGTGATCCAACAGGAATCGGCAGAACTCGCCCGCCGGGAGAAACTCTACCGCGGCGACCGGCCATTTCCCGCCATCGCCGGGCGCACGGTGATGGTGGTGGACGACGGAATCGCGACCGGCGCGACGATGTTCGCGGCGGTCGAACTGCTACGGCAGCAAAACGCGGGTCGCATCGTGGTCGCCGTGCCGGTCGCCCCGCCCGATACGGTGGAGCGCCTGCGTAAGGAAGCGGACGAAGTGATCGCCGTCGCCGAGCCGGAGCAGTTTGGCTCGGTCGGCCACTGGTATGCGGATTTTTCGCAAACGGGCGACGACGAGGTTCGGGAGTTGCTCGAAGTCGCGGCAGAGTCAAAGGGCTCCAACGGCGGAGGCGCATAGCGTCATAAGAAATCCGTTCGGGGCCGGGACGGATTTACCCTTGCGCGGTTCCGGATGCGGGGCGAGGGCACCCGCCATGGTTCCCTCAATTCTAACTCACCCGCTTTCCACCTTCGTGGCGGGCCTGCTGGTGGCGCTCCTCGCGATCTTTCTGTTGCTGAATTCCTGCGCCGCTCCCAACCGTTCCGCGGAGTCCGTGGCGGAATATCGCCGCCGGATGGCGAAAGTGACTTCTAGCAGTCTGGTGGCCGGCGGCCCCGGCGAAAAGGCCGCGATCGAGCGCTTCAAGGCGTTTCTCCAAGGCATCGGCGACGTGAAATTCGTCCGCGACAACACGCTCAAAGTTTACGCCGCGGACGCCTATCTCGACGACACGCTGGCGGTTCATCACGGCGCGGCGGAGATCGAAGCGTATTTCGTGAAAACCAACGAGACGATGACAAGCTATCAGGTCACCATCGACGACGTCGCCAGATCGGGTGACGACTATTACGTCCGCTGGACCATGGTCTTCGCCGCGCCCGCATTGAGCGGCGGCAAGCCGGTGCATTCCATCGGCATCAGCCAGATTCGCCTGAATCGTGAAGGAAAGGTCGAGTTCCATCAGGACTTTTGGGACTCCGGGAAAAACTTTTACGGCCATCTGCCGGTGGTGGGAGGCGCGGTAGGGTTCGTCCGCAAACGTTTGGAATCCAACTGAGCATTGCATCTGATGGAAATCAAACAACCGATACCTGGCACCGAGCGGTCGAACCCGTGGCACGTCCTGATGCTGACGATTTGCCGCTGGCTCGACTCGGATTACCGGCGCGAGGACTTGCCGGATCCCTCGCTGCTTCCGGAAAAGGTCGACTGGCAACGCACGCTGCCCTTCATCTTCCTTCACCTCGGTTGCCTGGCGGTGATCTGGGTGGGTGTGAGCTGGCCCTCGCTGGCGGCGGCGGTGTTTCTCTATGTGATCCGGATGTTCGCCATCACGGGATTCTATCACCGCTATTTTTCCCACAAGACATTCAAAACATCGAGGGCCGTGCAGTTCATCTTCGCCCTGCTAGGCAACAGCTCCATGCAGCGCGGACCGTTGTGGTGGGCGGCCACGCACCGGCACCATCACAAACATTCTGACCATGAGGAGGATATTCATTCGCCGGTCATCAGTGGCTTCGTCTGGTCGCACATCGGCTGGTTGACTTCGATGAAGAATTTCCCAACCGCTTACAAATCCATCCCGGATCTCGCCAAGTTTCCGGAATTGGTATTCCTCAACCGCTACGACCAGACGGTGCCTTTTGGCTATGGATTTCTCATGCTGGGGATCGGTTGGGCGCTTGAATCATTCTTCCCGGCGTCTGGAGTGACGACCGGCCAATTCTTCATCTGGACCTTCTTCATCAGCACCACGGCCCTGCTCCACGGCACTCTCTTCATTAACTCGCTTGCCCACGTCTGGGGCCGCCGCCGCTATGAAACGGACGACGACAGCCGCAACAGTTGGCTGCTGACACTCATCACGTTGGGCGAGGGTTGGCATAACAACCACCACCGTTACCCGCACTCAGTGAGGCAGGGTTTTCGCTGGTGGGAAATGGATCTAACATACTACGGTCTCAAGCTGCTGTCGTGGAGCGGACTGATCTGGGACCTCCGGCCGGTGCCAAAGGCTGTGATCGAGGAAGGGAATCCGCAACCGCGCAGCGCATGAGCCGTGAACGTATCGCCATCGTCGGATCGGGAATCTCGGGTATGGCATCCGCGTGGTTTCTGAGCCGCGAACACGACGTGACGCTGTTTGAAGACGACAACCGCGTCGGCGGGCATTCCCACACCGTGATGGTGGACGAGGGGGCGGAGCAAATCCCGGTGGACACCGGCTTCATGGTTTACAACGAGGTGACCTATCCGCTGCTAACAAGGTTGTTCCTCGAACTCGGCGTGATGACCAAGCCGACGTCCATGTCCTTCAGCGTGCAGCACGTGGGCGACGGGCTGGAATTCAACGGCGGCAGTTTGAATCTGTTGTTCGGCCAACGGAAAAATCTCTTCAGTCCGCGCTATTGGCGGATGCTTGCCCAGATCAACCGCTTCAACCGCGAAACCGTGGAAGAACTGACGAGTCCGGCTTACGGAGCCATGCCATTGCGCGAGTATGTGAACATACGCGGATATGGAAGTGACTTCCTGACCTGGTATCTATCACCCATGGCGGCGGCGGTGTGGTCGAGCCCGCCGGAGCGGATCGAGGAATTTCCCGCGCGGACGCTCATGCGCTTCTGGCACAACCACGGCTTCCTGGGCCTCGACACGCAGCACCCTTGGCGGACGGTGGCAGGCGGATCGAGATGTTATGTGGAAAAACTGGTCCAGCCATTCGAGCAAAGCATCCACCGTGGAGCGGGTGTGAAGTTGGTCACCGGTTCCACAGTGGCACTTGAGGACGGAACATCGCACAATTTCGATCGTGTGGTAATCGCTGCGCACGGCGACCAGGCGCTGCGGATGCTGGCCGATCCCACCGCCCTTGAAAGTGAACTGCTAGGGCGCTTCCACTATCAGGAAAATGAAGCCGTGCTCCACACCGACACCTGTTTCATGCCGAAGACCCGGCGCTGTTGGGCGTCGTGGAACTACCGGATCGAAAACAACCGCCACTCGACCCACTACTGGATGAACGAACTCCAAGGCGTCTCGGAGCGGGAGCAATACTTTGTCTCCATCAACCCATCCACTCCTCCAGCAGAGGCATCCGTCAAGCGGCGGCTGGCGTATGAACATCCACTTTTCGACTTGGAGGCTGTGGCCGCGCAGGAACGCTTGCCCGCACTGCACGCGGCGGGCGACGAAACCAAGCATTATTTCTGCGGGGCCTGGCAGCGCTACGGCTTCCACGAGGACGGCCTTTGGTCGGCGGTGAACGTATGCACTCAAATCCTGGGAAGGGACCCGTGGTCATGAACTCGCTTTACGAATGCTCGGTCGCTCATTGCCGGCTCAAGCCGAAACGGCATGCCTTCAACTATCAGGTCTTCATGTTCTGCGTGGATCTCGACGATCTCCCGGCTCTCAACCGGCGTATCTTTGGATTCAGCCACAACCGCTTCAATCTGTTTTCAATCGATGACCGGGATCACGTCGATCTCGGCCATGCCGGGATCCGGGCGAACCTGGCCGCATGGCTGGCGGAGCAGGGGATCGCTTGTCCCGATGATGCGAGGATCCGCCTGGTCACTTTCCCGCGCGTATTCGGCTACGGTTTCAATCCGGTGTCGTTCTATTACATCGATTCGATAACAGGAGAACCGCTGATGGCCGTGGCCGAGGTGGTGAACACGTTCCGTGAGATGAAGCTCTACGTCATGGAGTCTGTCGGAGTCGATGGCTTGTGGCATCGCCGGGTTGCGAAGAACTTCTATGTCTCGCCCTTCTCCAATCCGGGCGACGAGTTCGATTTTGAACTCGGCCTTCCGGGCGGAAAGTGGCGCGTGAACATCGACAATTTTTCGGATGGTGAGCGGATGTTGGTCAGCTCGGTGCGAGGCGAAAAGCGCGATCTAACTACGGCACGGCTGTGGTGGTATGGTCTCAAATACCCCCTGCTTTCGCTGAAAATCATCGGCCTCATCCATGTGCACGCGTTCCTGTTATGGCTCAAGCGCGTGCCGTTTTTCCGCAAGTCCGCACGCCGCGAGGTCCAGCTCGATGTCATGCGGCCTCACTCCAGCCTGAACAAAGATCTACCATGAATGCAGCGATAGAACTCAATGAGGAACGGGTCCCCCGCGAAGCCGCCAGCCATGCCCCGCAGGGGTTTGCCGAGAAGATGGTGATTCGCTTGTTGGAGAAAATGCCCTGCGGCGGACTGCGCCTGGAACACGCCGATGGCTGCGTCCGCCACTTTGGCAAGCCCGGTGCGCCCATCACCGCCCGCGTCGTTTTGAACGATGACCGGGAGTTTTTCAAACGCTGTGCCTTCTATGGCAACATCGGCATGGGCGAGGCCTACACCGACGGCTTGTGGGAAACTGATGACATCGCGGCCGTGATTGCATGGTTCATCCACAACGTGAACGTGCTTCAGGGGCCGGACACCTCATCCGCAAGTCTTCCCGGAGTGAACCTGTTGAAAATCGTGAACTGGTTCCGCCACCTGCGCCGCGAGAACACGGTGGCCACTAGCCGGCGTAACATCGCCGAGCACTATGATCTTGGGAACGAATTTTATCAGCTATGGCTCGACCCAAGCATGACGTATTCGAGCGCTAGATTTGAGACAGCCAGCCAGTCGCTGGAAGACGCGCAACGCGGGAAGTACGACGCGCTTTGCCGGAAGCTCAAACTGAAGCCCACCGACCACGTCCTCGAGATCGGCAGCGGCTGGGGCGGCTTCGCGGTGCATGCCGCGAGGAACTTCGGTTGCCGGATCACCGGCGTGACGATTTCGGTCGCCCAGGCGGAGTATGCCCGGGAGCGGATCGCCAGAGAGGGATTGGAAAGCTTGATAGAAATACGGATTCAGGACTATCGGCACATCACAGGTAGTTTTGACAAGATCGCTTCCATCGAGATGCTCGAAGCAGTGGGACACAAATACCATCATTCGTTTTTCGAGAAATGCGCCGAAGTCCTAGCACCTGACGGACTGCTCGGTGTCCAGATGATCACGGTGCCGGATTGCAGCTACCGCAGCTTGAAAAAGAATGTGGACTGGATTCAAAAACATATCTTTCCCGGCTCGCTGCTGCTCAGCGTCGGGCGGATCAATGAAGTCCTGTTGGAAACCGGCGATCTTTTCATGCACGACCTTGAAGACCTCGGGGCCGACTACGCGCGCACGCTTTCGGGCTGGCATGTGAATTTCAACGCCGCCCTCGGCGGAGTCAGGTCGCTGGGGTTCGATGACGCGTTTGTCCGGTCGTGGAACTACTACTTGAAATACTGCGAGGCGGCATTCGCCACGCGCAACATCTCGGTCGTGCAGGCGGTCTATACCCGGCCTAACAACGAATGCCTGCATCACCGTTTCGAGGAGGGCAGGCAATGACCGCTGGTGATGTCCTGGTGACGGGTGGGCAAAGCCGCTGGCGGCGCCGGCTGGTGGCACCGGTGTTGGCTCAACTCCGGCAGGGGATTTCCATGGAGCGCATCTCATGGACAATCGCGCTCGGGATCGTGCTGGGAATGTTTCCCGTCGTGGGAACGACCTCGATGCTGTGTGCGCTGGTCGCATGGGCGCTAAAGCTCAATCAGCCGGTCATGCACGCCTTCAACTGGCTGGTCTATCCGCTGCATCTCGCGTCAATTCTATTGTTCATCCGGTTGGGCGAGCGCCTGCATGGGGTGCCACCACTTTCGTTTTCGCTGACCCAAATGATGGCGGCATTCCGTGCCGATCCTCTTCAGTTCGGGCGGGATTTCGGGCTGGCGGCGTGGCATGGCGTGAGCGCGTGGCTGCTGATCGCTCCATTCGCCGTGCTATTGATCAAGTTGCTGCTAACGCCTGTTGTCAGGACGTTGGCGGTCTCCTTGAAACGCAGGGAAGTTAAATTATGAACGCCTGGCACGCACTGGCCCTGGGGACAGCCATGATGATGTTGATTTTCTTCTTCGCATGGATCGCAGCGGAAAAGTTGAGTAATTACTCGCTGGTCGATGCGGTCTGGGCATTGGGTATTGGTCTATCTGCCTCGTTGTGGCTTGCCGTGGTCGGCGATTTTTCCGACAAAGAGACGGTCGCCGCAGCCCTGATCGCGACGTGGAGCGCCCGCCTTGGTGGTCATCTTCTGCGCAGAATCAGCAAGGCGCATCCGGAAGAAGATGCGAGATATGTAAAACTCCGGGAAGTATGGAATGGACGCGTGTCTTCGGCATTTTTCTGGTTCTTCCAAGCGCAGGGAATCTCGGTGGTCTTGTTGGCATTGCCATTTCTTCTCATTGCCGCCGATCCCGACAGTTCCTGGAGTGCGTGGGAATCCGCAGGTCTTGTCGTGGCGGCTGCCGGGATTCTGGGAGAGTCCGTTGCTGACGCGCAAATGTCTCGCTTCAAGGCGCGGAACACCGATTCCAAGGCGGTTTGCCAGGATGGCTTGTGGCGCTATTCGCGGCATCCCAACTATTTTTTCGAAACAGTCATCTGGACTGGATTCTATGTTTATGCCTGCGGCTCGGAATGGGGGTGGACGATGATTTACGCCCCGGCGACCATCACTTTCCTGCTGCTGAAAGTAACTGGAATTCCGCCGACGGAAGCCGCCGCAGTGGCGCGCAAGGGGGATGCCTACCGGCGTTATCAGAAATCCACCAGCTCGTTCATTCCGTGGCCGCCCAGAGAGAATCCATAACTTGATATTATGATCCATACCAACGACCTGCTCGCCAAGGGCATCATCCCGGACAAACTGATCCGCATCGGAATCCGCCATCGCCTGGCGGGAACTCTGGCACCCTTTGAAAAGCTCGATTGCGAACAACGGCAGGCAAAAGTGATGCAACACGTCAGCGAGCTCAGGGCCAGCCCGATCGCCATCGCCACCGACGAGGCAAACGAGCAGCACTATGAATTGCCCACCCGCTTCTTCGAGCGGGTATTGGGCAAGCACATGAAATACAGTTCCGGCTACTGGTGCGACGGTGTCACGAACCTCGACGACTCCGAAGCAAGTATGCTCGGAATCACCTGCGAGCGCGCTGGCTTGCAGGACGGCCAGCGGATTCTCGAACTCGGCTGCGGCTGGGGTTCGCTCACGCTGTGGATGGCGGCAAACTATCCAAATTCCCGAATCACCGCGGTTTCAAATTCACGCACGCAAAAGCTCCACATCGATTCCCAGCTTGCCGCGCGGGGACTGTCGAACGTGGAAGTGCGGACCGCCAACATGATTCACTATGATGGCGAAGGTGAGGCGGAATTCGACCGGGTGGTGTCGGTGGAAATGTTCGAGCACATGAAAAATTACGAACTGCTGATGAAGCGGATTTCGCGTTGGTTGAAGCCTGGCGGCGCGTTGTTCGTGCATATCTTCACCCATCGCGAGTATGCCTATCACTACGAGGCCGACGGCGAGGATGACTGGATGGCGAAGTATTTCTTCACCGGCGGACAAATGCCATCGGACGATTTGTTGCTCTACTTCCAAGGCAATCTCAGGATCGAAGGTCACTGGCAGGTGAGGGGCAGCCACTATCAGAAGACGTCCGAGGCGTGGCTGTCGCGGATGGATGCCGCCCGCGCGGAATTGATGCCGATCATCGCGCAGACATATGGTGAGGACCAGCAAACCCGCTGGTGGGTCTATTGGCGGGTCTTCTTCATGGCCTGTGCGGAATTGTGGGGCTACAAGAACGGAGACGAGTGGATTGTCTCGCACTATTGTTTCCGCAAGCCGGAGTCAGATAGATAGACTTCCGTCGCGCCTGCCGCCGCCGCCATGGCATTGGCGATCTCACCCGGTGCGACGCAGCACGCGGTCGCCAAGGCATCGCTAACGGTGGCCGTGGCGGCGATGACCGTGGCGGATCTGCCGCGCGTGATGCCGAGTCCGGTGGCTGGATCGATGATGTGCGAGTAACGCGTGCCGCCGATTTCGATGAACTGATGGAGATCGCCGGAGGTGGATACGGCGCAATTTGATAGAACAAGGGCTTTGGCATCTTCATCGGTCCGCACACCAATCTTCCAGCCGTTGGAATCGGGTGGAGGATCGCCCATGCGGACGTCGCCGCCAGCCGTGATGCAGCTTCGGGGAATCGCGTGCCTTTTCATCACCGCGAGCATCGCATCCGCGGCTTGGCCTTTTGCGATTCCGCCGAGATCGAGGCGCATGGCGGGCTTCATGAAGGTGACAGTTTGCTTGGGCGGGTCGAGAATCAGGTGTTTCCATCCGCAGGCGGCGTGGGCGGCGGCGAGTGTCCGGGCATCGGGCAGGGCTGACCGCCGGCGCGATTCACGCCAGAGTTTGGTCAATGGTCCGAGCGTGGGATCGAAATGGCCGGTGGTCTTTTCGGCGAGGTTACGCGCCTCCGAGATTAACTGGAACAAGAGCGGTGAAACTGCGACGGGATTGCCGGCCGGGTGTTTTGAGATGCCTAGCAGTTCACTGTCCGCGATGTAGTCGGAAGCGACTTGGTTGATGCGTTCCGCTGCGTCGAAGGCGGCATTTGCCGCGGCTTCGGCTTGTTTCTGATCCGGGTGATGGCAGGTGATGGCAAAGCGGGTTCCCATCAGGCCGCGCTCGAAGGTGATGGACTTCGCGACGGTCCCGGCATGGACCCGGGTTACCGCCGCCGCGCCTAACAAGATGATCGCATGCCGGCGGGTCATGGATTTCCTCTACTCGCTTGAGCCCGGTCCCATGTTCCAGAACCGGTGCATTTCCTCTACGGGGGGAGTTTTTAAAGGGCGGACGATGCGGAAGCCAACCCACGGGGCATCGGTGAAATACCAGATGGATTTGGGGATCTGCGGGTCCTGAACTTTCCACGCTTTGGAGCTCGCGAGGCGCGCGGCGCTGCGAAGCGCCGGAGCATCGGCATCCCAGTGACCGCCACGCACGGCGGTTGGGTATCGGTTGATCGCAGGAATCCAAGGTGCGGTCTCACCATCCTTGAATTGGGAGTAGGACTCCGCGGAATACTGATCGAGCACGAGTTCGGCGACGTTTCCATGCAGGTCGTGAAGCCCCCACGGATTCGGCTTCTTGGTGCCGACTTTCTGATACTGGAATTCCGAGTTTCCCGCGAACCAGGCATGGTCGGTTAGTTTGGCGGAGTCATCGCCGAACGAGTAGGCCGTGGTGGTCCCGGCGCGGCAGGCATACTCCCACTCGGCTTCGGTAGGGAGTCGGTAGAAATGCCCGGTTTGTTCGCTGAGCCACTCACAGAATTTGCTGGCCGCATGCTGGGTCATGCCCACGGCGGGGAAGTCCTTGGAATAGCCGTCGCCCATTTGGAAATGCATGGGAACGTAAGGCGGTGTGGGTTGGGTAACGGTGTCATTGAGGGAGTCCGCGCCCTTGATCTCCGGGGGCTCCGAGGTGCTGCCATTGGAGTCGCGGTTGAGCGTGCCGTCCTTGTTGCGGGTCTTTCCGTTTTCCATAAACGGGCGGTAGAAGGCCCAGGTGACTTCGAGTTTGCCCATCCAGAACGGCTCAATCCTGACCTTGCGCTGCGGGCCTTCGTCCGTTTTCCTGCCCGCTTCGCCATCCGGCGAGCCGAGCACAAATTCACCGCCAGAGATGGCGATTAGATCGAGGCTGGCGTCCTGCGCGAGTTTTACTTTCTCCGCGTAAGGCTTCATGGCGGATGGATCCGAATCGGGTGTCTTCACGATGATCTCGTGGATCGCCCGGGTGGTCGGGAGAAGCTGGGGATTCGGCAGCTGCGCTGAAGCTTGCGCGACTAGCAAAATGAAAGCGGGAGCTGCGAGGAAACGGTTGGGGCTCATGATCCGGCTGTTATACCAACACATGTTTTCCCGGGATCGGGACTGCCTGGGTCGGAAAACTGTCATTCATCGTGAGAGTGTCCGGGGCGAGGTCCTGATTGGCTTTCCAAAGTTCATCCCAGGTGATCCGTTGCCCGGTGTGGGCGGCCTCGCGGGCGAGTATGCCGAGCATGGTGCTGTTAGCCATGTAGGAGCCGGTATTGAGGGGTTCTCCCTTGCGGATGGCGGCGAACCATTCGTTATGACAGACTTGGTACATGTCCGCGCCGTCGCCGCGGTATGCCCAAGTGACTTTGCCGGCCGGGTCTTTGGTTAGAACGCGCCCCGGTGCTTCCAGGGTGCCCTTGTCACAGAAGACGCGGTCCATCACTTCACTGAAGGCGTTTTGGAACTGGCGTTGCCCGATATGGCAAAACACTCCGCCGGGGTATTCGAAGGTGACCTCGTAGTGATCCCACACGTTGCCATCGTCACTGCGCTGGGCGCGGCCGCCGCCACCGCGCGCGGCGATTGGGGCAACGTCGTTCATGGCCCAGGCGATCTTGTCCACGGTGTGAATCGACTGTTCGACAATCGGTCCGCCGGACAACCACTCGTGGGCCATCCAATTGCGGAGTTGCCATTCGACATCACTCCATTCGGGGTTGCGCTGGTCGATGGAGGTCGATGGTTTCGGCATGGCTCCCATGTAGGTCCCGTAAACGGAAACAGTCCGACCGAGTTCACCTGACAGAAGTTTGCCATAACCCGCGCGAGTGTTAGGCGAGAAGCGCCAGCAGAAGCCGTGTTGCAGCGTGAGGTTTTTTTCCTTGGCGATACGCGCGGACTCAACAACCGACTTCACGCCGGCGACATCCACGGCCATTGGCTTCTCGGCGAAGACATGTTTCCCGGCATCCACTGCGGCGCGGAGGTGGAGCGGGCGGAAACCGGGAGGGGCCGTGAGCAGCACGACGTCCACGCCACTATCGATGACTTTCTGGTAGGCGTCGAGGCCCGCAAACTGGCGGACCTCGGGAACATCGATTCTGTCCCCAAAGCTGGATAGGTTCCGGAGGCTGCCGGTGATCTGGCTGGCGAAGGCATCGCCCACTGCCCACAACTTCACGTTCGGATCCGCGGTCAGCGCCTGGCTGGCGGCCCCGGTGCCGCGGCCTCCCGCGCCAATGAGGCCGATTTTAAGAACAGCATTTGAACCGCCTTGTGCCCGTAGAATGTTGGGGAAGCCCGCGATGGCCGTGGTGGCCCCGGCGGCAGCGATGAAATGACGGCGTGTGGTTGGTGGTGGGTTCATGGGAACGGCAGGACAAGCAGAAACCCGGCTACGGGATTCCGCCGCCGGGTCTTTCAATTGCCGATGTTCCACCTACCAAGGACGATCCCCTGGAGGTGGAGTTCCGAAGGATTCTAGATCTTGCCGAGGAGCAGCAGGATAATGATGATCACGACGATCAGTCCTAGTCCACCGCTTGGACCGTAACCCCAGTTTTTGCTGTGGCCCCAGGAAGGAAGTGCGCCTACCAATGCGAGGATGAGGATGATGAGAAGTATGGTTCCGATGGTCATGGAAGTATAGGTTGGAATTTGATGGTTTGGAGATTATGGGCGACCGACGGGGCGGCCGACCCTAACATATCCGGAGCCGCGTTGTTGGTAGTAGGTGTCGTTGACGCGATAGTAGCGGGTACCATCGTACTCAACCACGCGGTAACCGCGGGGGAGTTCGGTAACAATTGCCTCGTTGTGTCCGGAAGGTCGGTTATAGCGGGTGCGTGGGGCCTCCACCACCACATATTTGCCAGAACGTGGCCGAAAGTAGGTCCCGTTATGGACGTAGTAGTTACTGCCGCCGATGTACTCGGTTCGATAGCCTGGAGGCAGGGTGCGCACCTCGTATCCTGGATGGTATGTTGTGACCGTTTGATGAGGGACAGAGCCATGCGCGTAGGGATCGACACAGCTCGATAGAAGGCTGCCGAAGGCGAGTGCGAGGCTTCCTATAAGAACGGGATGGGTTATTAATTTTTTCATGGAGGTGTCGGTGTTGAGTTGATCAAGGGTGCCTCAAGCAAGGCTTCCCACGACCCTTTGCAAGTACTGCGCCAACGTGTCCAATCACCCTTGTTTATGGGTTTGCGGGTATCCTTCCGGGTAGCCCAGCCGCTTCTCTCGGGTAATTGCACGAAGAATCGTGCGAAATGCAATTGGGAGTTTGAAGACAGGGAACATGCGTGTTCAAACCCCGCCGCCGCGTTGAGGGAGCCCTTCGCCAAGCCGCTCCTTGTCCAAGCGGATCATCAAGGATCGCTCGATTTGGGGGCGTGATAAATCTGGCAACCGGCAAAATTTCGTGCCCCTGCCCATAAGCGTGCCGGCAACGGTCGGCGACCGGAGGCCCTAGCCGTTTGACCCGCACGATTCCGGCTTTCCCGCACGATTCCAATTGATCCGCCGCCGGGATCTCCCCATTTTCCTTCGCAACCCATGATCCAAAACCTTCTTGTCCTCGGCGCGGGCAGCGCCGGCCTCATCGCCGCAATTTCTATCAAACGGAAAATCCCCCAGCTCAACGTGCGGGTCGTCCGCAGTCCGTCGATCGGCGTCATCGGAGTCGGCGAGAGCACCACGCCGAATTTTCCCCGGCATTTGTTCGAATATCTGGGGATCCCCCGCAAGCGCTTCTATGAACTCGCCCAACCCACCTGGAAGCTTGGCATCAAGTTCCTGTGGGGCAGCCGCGGCCGCTTCGATTACACCTTCAATCTCCAGCTAGACTCCCATTGGTCCGATCTGCCGAAACCCACCGGCTTCTACTGCGACGACAGTTTCGACAACGCCAGCCTTCCCGGCGCGCTGATGCGCCAGGAAATGGCCTTCCCGCGCCAGCCTAACGGCGCGCCGGATATCCACGACTGGCACGCGTTCCACATCGAGAACAAGAAGTTCGTGGAAATCCTCAAGATCGTCGCGCGCGAGCACGGCGTGGAGTTCACCGACGGCAAGGTCACCGGCAGCGAGCGCGGCCCTAACGGGATTTCCGCCATCCACCTCGAAGACGGCCAGCGCCTGGAAGCGGATTTCTTCATCGACGCCAGCGGCTTCCGCAGTGAATTGTTAGGCAAGGCCCTGGCCGAGCCGTACATCAGTTTTGGGAAATCCCTGTTCTGTGACCGCGCCGTGATCGGCGGCTGGGAGCGCACCGACGAGCTGATCCAGCCATACACCACCGCGGAGACCATGAACTCCGGCTGGGCCTGGCAAATCGATCACGAGCAACTCATCAACCGCGGCTATGTCTATTGCTCGCAGGCCATCTCCGACGACGATGCCGCCGAGGAGTTCTATCGGAAAAATCCCCGTATCAAGGACGCGCCGCAGATCGTGAAATTCAAATCCGGCTGCTACGAGCGGCAGTGGGTGGACAACGTTGTCGCCCTTGGCAACTCCGGCGGGTTCGTCGAGCCGTTGGAATCCACGGCGATCATGATCCTCTGCTCCCACACCAGGACGCTGGTGGACTTTCTCATCCACAGCAACCTCCAGCCCACCCCCACCATGCGGGATCTCTACAACGATCTAACGCTTGGCAGTTGGAAGGACATCCGCGACTTCCTGGCGATCCACTACAAGTTCAACGGCATGCTCGACACGCCATTCTGGAAACAGGCGCGTGCGGAAACCGACGTCTCGGGCATCGCGGAGCTCTTGAAGTTCTACGAGGAAAACGGCCCCACCGGTTTCTGTCGCTACCGGCTGCCGCGCACCGAGACCGACTTCGGGCTGGAGGGATTTCTCGTCATGTTGGTCGGCAACCAGGTGCCGTATGACAAGCGCCACAAGCCCACGCCTGCGGAACTTTCTATCTGGAACCAGCGCAAGAACGGCTTCATCCAGGAAGCCAGCCGTGGCATCCGTTCCGAGGAGGCTCTCGCCTACGTCAAGCACCCCGGCTGGAAGTGGAACGCCGATCCGGCGTGAGCTGGGGGACGTTGCTGTCGTGGATAAACTATTTGGGTGGTTCAATCCCGCCGGGAACCTCGTCAAAGGCCGAGTTTCCCGTGCTGGTGTGCATCATCAGGACGGAACCCTGAAAGAATAGCCTCGGATCGTGCAACGGGGGCTGATAGCCGAACGCCAGGGTGCCTTCCCTAACGGTCGTCCAAGAGGTTTCTCCATCAGGAGGTGTGGGCCACATGGCCGCTTTGCCGTCGGGATAGACCCGGAGATAGTAGTTCTGGTCTCTCATCTTCCATGTGCCCACGAACGAAGATTGAGTTGCTGGAGCAGCACAACCTGCCGCGACGATGGAGCTGACTACCCAGCAAAAAGTTCGTGAATTCATGGCGTGATTTGGAAGCCATTTCTGAACGGCGCTGACCTCATTCGCTTGGAAACGGTTGCTTTGTCACCCGGCTGTCATGCCCCTCCAAAGGACAAAAATCAGCAAGAGCGAACGTCAGCCAGAAAATCCAAGCCAATTCATTGCGCTCAATCGGCCGGGGGGACTTCATGGGGAATAGTACATAGGGAATACACGAAAATCGTCCATCAGGATATTTCTTATGAGGGGTGCAGAGAATAATTCATCCGTAAGGGATCGCCCTCATTGATGATGGATGTTAGGAAGTGCCGAATCTATTGAAGGTAAGCTCATCATGCAAAAATCCACTGGAGTGTGGCATTATGAACGACCGATCATCCTGTTTGGGGACGGGATTCCCCGCAGTTGCGGGAAACATGCCCGTGGCATGATTGCTGCGATAGGGATGCGACACGGCATGTTCGCCGATTCACCAAAAACCAACAACCATCATGAAAAGCAAACGTTCAATGTTCATCAGAAGCTCCATCCTCGCCCTGTTTTCCACAGTCGGGCTGGCACAAGCCGTCATTCTCGAATTCGATCTGTCACCCACTGGCGTGAGTGCTGAGGCGGGGCTGGCGGACGGCAATGTTTTTCCGGCTGTCACTGTGGCTAGCGCGGGTTCAGGCAACGAGATCTCCGACGGCATCACCTACAACACCGACACCAACACCCTGACGCTCGCTGTGGGTTACGGTTCGGCGGCGGGTTTCACCAACCTCACAGGCGCAGCCACCGCCGTCAATGGCATCCATCTCCACGGTCCTGCGGCCCCCGGGGCTTCCGGTGCCCTGGTGACTGACTTGACTTCACGTCACTTTCCGGCCGCTACCGCAACCCAAGGCGGCATTATCTTCGGCAATGTGACCCTCACCGATGCCCAGGAATTGAACCTCCTGAACGATTCGATCTATCTCGATATCCACACGGCCGCAAACGCCAACGGTGAGTTGCGGGCCCAACTGGTTCGTGCGAACTCCGCTCCTGAAATCGACACCGAGGAAGAGATGACGGTAGAGTGCGGTCAATCGGTAACCATCACCGCAGGTGTTTCCGACTTCGATGGTGACGCCGTCGAAGTGGTGTGGAGCCTGAATGGCGAAGAAGTGAAAACCACGAACATTCCGGCCGACGCCACTCCTCCAACGGATCTGGATGTCAGCCTCACCACCAAGTTCCATGAAGGGTCCAATATCCTGACCGTGACTGCCACCGACAGCGAGGGCGACGTGACCACCACCAACATTCTGGTGACCGCGGAGGATACCATTGCTCCGGAGATCAGGTCGCTTTCCGTGAGCCCGAAGGTCATCTGGCCTCCTAACAAGAAGATGGTGAATGTGATCGTGGATGCCCGAGTCACGGATGCATGTGATGAAAACCCGCAATGGAAAATCGTTTCCGTAAAGAGCGATCAGCCGGCGGGCGACAGCACGGACATCAAGATCACGGGCGACCACACCGTCAGCCTGCGTGCGCAACGCTCCGGTAAAGACAAGGATGGCAGGACTTACACCATCAAGGTGGTGGCCACCGATGAGGCTGGCAACAAGTCCGATCCAAAGACCGTGACGGTCACCGTGCCGCACGATCAAGGAAATAACTAATAGTTAATCACCCCGCGAATGATTCACCCAGCCTCTGTCGGTAGAGCCTTCGAGCCCTACCGATACGCTGGGTGAGTCTATTTACACGCAGATCCAGCGCCCACTGATCAGCTAGAATTCAGAACCCGCCTCAATACATTAAAACTTTGTACGCGGGCATTCCGCCTAACGAACTGTTGGAGAAGTGGGATATCCGCTCTAGGATTAAGTTGGCATGATTCAGCCGCTACATCTCGGTCTCGCAGTTGCGTTACTTTTAACTTCGTGCGGTGAGTTAATTCATAACTACCGCTATTCCTCCTCCCCCCGCCCAGAGGCGAAGGCGGGCGGTGGGGGAGCGGTCGCGTTTGCCGCCAGCGCCACCCGCGGCACATTGCTGAGCATCGTCCAGCAGCCGGTGACCACTGCCACTCTTGGCGGAGCGGTCCTGTTGCAACGACCGCACGAGCTGCTCGCAGGCAATCTGCCAGATTCGAGCGAATTCCTCTATTCTCCAGCGCAAGCACCGGGGACTCCTGGCTTCGAGGCCTTGCTTGACCGCGCGCGGATTCCCCCGCCGGCACTGGCAAAACTCACATGGCTGGTGGATGGCAAAAGCTTCTTCCCCGAGATTGAGCGCCAGATCCGCAACGCCCGCCGATCCATCGACGTTCAGGTTTACATCTTCGACAACGACGATGTCGCGGTCCGCCAGGCGGATTTGCTGAAGCAGCACTCGACGACAGCGGATGTCCGGGTGTTGTTCGACGATCTTGGGAGCATGACGGCGGCGGGAAAGGCACCCGACACCGCGCCGCCTCCCGGCTTTGTGGCTCCCAGGAAGATGTCGAAGTATTTGCGAGACGGAAGCCGCATCCAAGTCCGCAGCATGCTCAACCCCTGGCTTGTCTGCGACCACACGAAGCTTCTCGTTTTCGATCAGAACATCGCGCTGATGGGCTGCGCCAACATTGGCCGCGAGTATTTGAGCGAATGGCATGACCTGATGTTCCGCGTCGAGGGCCCGGCCGTGGCATTGCTGCAGGACGATTACAATCGCACGTGGCGCAGAGCCGCTCCTTTCGCCTTGGCCGGGTTGTTTCAGAAAAATCCCGCTGCCACCCCTCCTTCGCCTGCCCCGGGAGCCGTTGCGATCCGGATCTTGCGCACGGACCCCGCGGCCGGCCGCTTCGAAATCCGTGAAAGCATGTTGCTGGTCATACAGGCGGCACGCAAACGCATCTGGATCGAGGATCCATACGTGGCCCACGACGACATTACCGAGGCCCTTAAGGACGCCGCGCGACGCGGCGTGGATGTGCGTTTGATTTACCCCGGCCAAAACGATTCCAAAATTATGGATACAAGCAATCGAGCATTCGCCGATGAACTCGTGAAGGCGGGAGGCAAGGCGTACGTTTATCCCAGGATGACCCACCTGAAGGTGATGATCTGCGATGACTGGGCCTGCGTAGGCTCCGCGAATATGGACACCCTCAGCATGCGGATCAACCGGGAGCTGAACATCACCGTTTCGGCCCCCATCGAAATCACCAAGTTGGTGAATCAAATCTTCCTTCCCGACTTCCGCGTTTCCAAGCGACACAGCACTGTGGATTCATCTCCGCCAGCCGCTGGCTTGGCGGAAGCGGTGGCGGATCAGTTGTGAGCTACGCTTCGTCGTGGGTAGATCTGCACATGGGTGCGATGTGCAATTATCCACTGAAGTGAACATGAATTCTGCACGCGTGAATTCGCCACTGGAACTATGCAAAGCCTGCAAACTCCACCGCAGGGGCGCACGAATGGGGATGGCACGGTCCTTGCAAAGGACAGTCTTGTCGCCCCAAAGGCGCCTTGGAAAAACCATAACAACAAAAAACCAATGAAACGTATCACGACCACAATCGGTGCCCTCGTCATGGGAAGTATCCTTCCACTCCTGGCGGAAACCACCACTGAAAAAAAGACCGATATCACCAAGAATGCTGATGGCAGCGTGACCAAGACGGAGACCAAGACCACGACCTTCAATCCGGAATCCCGGACCAAAGTGGTGAAGTACTTCGACACCTATAAGACCGAGCAGTATGGCCTGCCGCCCGCTTGGGCCACCAAGGTAAAGGTCAAGGAAGTCCCGGCCACCTGGCGCACCACCATCGCGCCGGGCATGGTCTTCGCCGAAAAGGAACGCGCCTATCTGGTCGAGGCTCCATCGGATCTCGTCAGCGTGCTTCCGCCAGCTACCAGCGGTGTCCGCTACTATGTTGCCGGCAGCAATGTCGTCGCCGTGGACTCAGGCTACCGCGTGGTAGACTCGGTCCAGATCCCATCCATCAAACTCACCGTGGATTAGTTCATCGGGAGCTGCGGCAATTTGCCGTAACTGAAGGGGAAAGAGCGGCGCTGCCATACGCCGCTCTTTTTTTGTCCTTAGTTACCACCATGCAGCTTTTTACGCCCGAAGCCACGGTGCGGACGTTTTGCAATGTGCAATGGATTTTCTGCAATGATGACCTAACAAGACATGCGGGTTTTTCCTTATAGTTTCGATGTTTTCCGGGTGGCATGGGTCCTGCAAAGGAATTGCTGAAAGTGGCTCCTCTCCCGGGCCATTCATGCAGTGTTCCTTGGCTAACCTTCCCCAACATCTCTCCCCCCAATCCCGATGCAAACAATTCGAATCGCGCTTGCCAGTCTCATCCTTACCGCCGCTGCCAGTGCGGCCCAGATTAGGTCTAACGACACCTCCTCTGGTTTGGACAACGGTCCGGGATCAGACGCACGGGGGAACCACGGCGCCAGTTCGCACACCGGTCAATTGCTGGCGGCTGTCCATCGCAATAGCCCCGCCGCTTCTCCCTTTGCGGTAGGCCGTCCTTCGTGGGCAACCGACGTGGGCGCGCCGCAGTCCTGGTTAGAGGGGATCACTATCAGCCATTATGATGCGCGCCTCCGTGCGTCATTGAAGCAGAATGGCGGGAAGCAGGGAACACTGCGTGGCGCTCAGCGAAATCTTGAGGTTTTGGCCAATAACCCCAACCGGGCTCAGTCCAAAGTTCCGGCTTCCCCGATCAGCAGCGCGGCGCTTCCGGTTTCTGACAGCGGAGGCGGCTTGGCACTCCTGGGATTGAGCGTCGTCGGTCTCGGGGGTGCGCGCCGCCTCCTGCTGAGGAGATCTTGTTAGGCCGGAGGCAGGCACTTGTGCCGCACCGTCAAAGCAAGGCATCCTCTTTCTATCCGCTATTCACACGGTCTCTGTAGGTGGCCCGGAAAGCGCGGTGCAGCGCCACGCCGCGCGACACAAGTTCGCCGGCCGCGCCACAGCCCATCTCCAGCGCCCCACATCTTCCTTTCCCACCCCCCACCAACATTGAATCATCCCCCCAGACGCCGCCACCATCATCTCCCGCCTCTCTATCTGCCACCTCCGCTTCCCATCGGGAGAAGGAGTCGGGCAATTGGGTATCGGCCGTCTCAAGCTTCCGGCCCGGCGGAAAGTTTCTTAGGCCCTTCCCCTGCGGGTCCGGCTCAGGTTTTACCCCTCCCTGCCTGGAAGCGCCTCACCGACATGGCAGTGGTATTGCTCACATTGCCATTGGTCGCGCTCCTTGCCTTGCTCGTTTACTGCTGGATTAAAATAGTCTCTCCCGGTCCCGTCCTCTTCCGGCAAGTTCGGGTTGGCCGGGGTGGCCAGCGCTTCACGCTCTATAAATTCCGCAGCATGCATCTCGCCGCGGATCCGGATGTCCACGAGGCGCACGTTGAGCGTCTGATCCGATTCCGCCAGCCGATGGTCAAGCTGGACGCTCACGGGGATTCCCGCTTGATCCGGGGCGGCGTTCTTCTCCGCACTTCCGGGCTCGATG
>JAZKGW010000024.1:0-287 GCA_040385685.1 Verrucomicrobiota bacterium
AAAAGGTGACGGTGGTGGTTCTGGACCTTTTCCCGCTCGGGGGTCATGCCGATGTCGTGGCCGTAGGCGGCGAGGAGGAGCAGGGCGAGCTCGTAGTCAGATAGATTCCGGCGGATGGCGGGGGTGATGAGTTCCGCCATGCGGTGGGCGACGCGCAGGGCGTGGCCGGAGTCGTGCAAGGTGAAGTCGAGCGGGGCGGTGCCGCCGTTCTGGAGGACGGAGTCGAGGTCGCGCATCCAGAGTTCCAGAGCGAGGAGGAATTCGGAGGCGTGGAAGTTTCGCGGTGT
>JAZKGW010000024.1:297-56154 GCA_040385685.1 Verrucomicrobiota bacterium
GGATGGAAGTGGCTGGCAAGCGCGGCGGAGAAGCTGCGTTCTCACTGCTATCTCCCGTCGGCGATTTCCTTCCGTGCGCCTAAAAAGTAATCGGAGCGCCAAACAATTTGTAAATCCCGTTGGCCATAAGCTTTCCATCGGCACATAAGTCCGGCCGGGATTCTCCTCGCTAACCCCGGCAGATTTCACCCACTCTCCGGCAGAAAAATGCCTGCTCAGACCCGATACGTGACTGTCGACCTTATCGTGAAGGGGGATGCCGCTACCGAGAGGTTAAGCTCATTTCTCGATGCGAAGAACTACTACGCCCAACGCCATCAATGGAATGATGACAGCAAGTGGTATTTGAACATCAGTTGTCCCCGGGACTTTGAGAATGCCGATCAATGTGTCGAACAGTATTGCAATGATTTAGAACAACTCCCGGAAGACGCTAAGGCGGAGTGGGATCAAGCGCGGTTCAGAGAGTTTTCTGTTGGTTACCATGTCGCTGGAGCACCCCGCTGCTTCGAGAATCACCTTTTGGAGACGACTATCCAGCGAGTGTCGAAGCTGAGAGCAGGCATTGGGATAACACTTTACCCATGTCCGGACGACGAAGAGTGAAGAAGAAGTCGTGACGCACCGACCGGCCATAAGCTTTCCAATTTCACTTCAACATCCCTTCAACCGCGCCGCTGGGCGCACATCAAACGTCCGGCAACAATATGAAAATCTGGATCTCCATAGTTTTGACGCTCATTACATCCACGGCTGCTTTCGCCGCGGGAGAATCGCCGCCACGTTTTCATCATGTCGCTGACTTCCTCACCTGGGCGGACAAGAAGCTTTCCGCCCACGATTACGAAGCCCTGATCACGGCGCAGGCCGATGCCAAGGATCCAACGCAGACGCAACTGGCATACGTCAAGCAACTCGACGCGGATTTGGGTGAGGCGAAGCTAGCCAAGGTTTTCGAGGGACGGGAGTTTCCCAAGGACGCCGTCAGTTTCAAGCTTGGCGGGCATCATAAGGAGTTGGCACACTGTCACATCGATTTCGTCAAGGAAGGCGATTCGTGGAAGATCGCCAGAATCTGGCAGTGCCGATAATCTCCAGGAAGCGAAATTTGCGGATGACGACCCTCATAAGCTCCTCAATCTCCTTTCAAAGGCAGCTCCATGTCGGGATTTTCATCGCTAACGACGTTGAGCATAAAGAGCAAAATGAATCCTGAAATAGTAGCGCAAAAGCAACTTGATGCATTCAATGCCCGAGACATCGAGGTTCTGCTGTCGATCTATGCTCCGGACGCAGAACTCTTCATTCACCCGGCAACGCCATTGGCGAAGGGCGGCATGAACTGGAAAAACTATTCCGAGAAAGATTTTCGGAACCGAACCTCAAGGCGATATTACTCAATCGAATCGTCTGCGGTAACAAGGTAATCGACCAGGAACGGGTGATTCGAACTTTCCCCGAGGGCCCGGGTGAATTGGAACTAACCATGATTTACGAGATTCAAGACGAAGGAATCATAAAGGCATGGAGCATCATCGGCCCTAAAATAGTCTATCAGGATTTGTAAATGAGCCCGACAAAGCGATGGAGCGAAGCCGATTGCTTGTTACGATCCGTGCTATTTCCGTGCTTGGCACGGGCACTGTTCGCGCCAAGCAACCGGCTCGCTCATCTTGAGCGTTAGGCGGAAAGAGAATCAGAAAGCAATGATCGCGATCACTCTTCTTGCCACGTTCGTCGTTGGGATCGCGTTGACAGTTCGGCTGTCACACCACGGCGGGTTGCGAATCTCGCCAGTTGCCGCCGCATGGCCTAAGAACGTTAATCAACCCAATGAAAGAGCCCAACAGAATGTCGTTCACTTCCGACCATCTTATCGATCAGATAATCGATGGTCGTAAGACGGCGAGTGCCGAGTGGATGCAAAAACAAGGAAGATTGGACGAATGGGACACCGCGTTGAAGGTGGGTTCAGTTTATGCCGTTTGCGATTCCCAAAGAATTCCACGATGCATGATCCGCGTGACATCGATTCGCCTATGCCAATGGCATAGCATTCCCGAGTGGTTGTGGAGGGGCGAAACCAACGGGGCCGCGGAAGAATTCCAGGCCGACCATGTTCAGTTTTTCGACAATCCGGGACATGATTTCGAGTTTGTCGGTTATAAATTCGAATTGGTGAGTGTCTTGGAAAGAGACGCCGAGCAAGGTGGTGCAGTCAACGCCGCCACGCGGCCCGGCTGACCACGAAAGTTAGGCCCCATGTGGAGCATGTAATGAGACCTCTTCGTTATTCCATCAACGTCACCTTGGACGGGTGTTGCGATCATCGTGCAATACCCGCGGACGAGGACACCATCAACGGCTCTTGGCATCCGGAGAACAGGCAGTAACACCGAAATTCCCAAGGAATTGGACTGATGATGACTCACCGGCAGCATGGACGGCAATAGCCCGCCACTTCAGTGGCGGGTGGATGGCGAACCAGTCTCTCAAGTCCCGTGGGACGAAAGAACGCGGTTGACTCCGGGCTATTCTGTCGTCCCTGCGGGGCTCGGCTCACGGTGAACTCGAAACCCGCCACTGAAGTGGCGGGCTATTTTCGGACCTCATGTCCAAAGTCCGCTACCTCCGGAATATAGGTATATGGACTGGCGGGAATGCCAGGATCACGGCTTGAGGCGGATGTAGCGCTTGGAATCCGGCTTGACCGGTGTGTTGTCGCGCACCTTGAGGGTTTTCGCATTGTCCAGCAGGACGGTGGTGTGACGCTTGCCGCTGGACCAACCGACGAGATCGGACGAGACCTCGACGTCGCGCGGGAGGACGGTCGTTCCGGGAGTCCTGGCAATTGTTAGAGTGCGGTATTTCCGACCACCGATCACCTCGATGGAACTGACGGGAGGCGCTGCCGGAATGGTGGTCTTCTCCACAAGACTCGGAGGCGGAGGGGCGGAAGCAGAGGGTTTGCTACCGGTGCCAGTGAGGACGATGTCGAAATAACTTTCATCCGCATCGTTGCTGGCGATGTGGATGGCGGCCCAGCGGATCGCGGCCCTGGAGGGACTGAAGGTGACTTTGAAGGTGGTGCTAGCTCCCGGGGCCAAGGACCGGGTCTTCAGCGAGGTGACGCTGAATTCCGAGGGACTGATGCCGTTTTTGATGATGCTGAGACCGTCCAGTTTCGCGGTGCCGGTATTGCGGATGGTGAAAACCCGGGAACTGCTGGTCGATCCGACGTCCTCCGTGCCGAAGTTGATGAAGGCGTCATCATCGGTAAGACTCCTGCCGCTGCCGAGTTCGACGACAATTTCAGGAACTTCGATCCCTTTTCCAGTTAGAGCGATGAGGAATGTGCCTTCGTCGGCGTCGTTGCTGGTCACCACCAGGTGGGCGCTGCGGGTGCCGGCGGCTCTTGGCTGGAAGGCGACCTTGAAGGTGGTGCTGGCCCCCGGGGCGAGACTCGTGGAGCTGAGGGTGCCGATGTTGAAGTCCGCCTCATCGCAGGCGACCGACAATCCGGAGAGCTTCGCGGTGCCTGAGTTTTTGATGGTGAATGTCCGTGCCGCGGTGGTGGAATGGAGGTGGGCGCTGCCGAAACTCACGCCACTGCCACTGGTTAGAGCGGTACCGTCGTCTTGATAGATCCTGATTTCCGGGACGACGATGCCCGTGCCGTCGAGGGCGATTTTAAACACTTCTGAAAAAGTGGAGTTGCTGCTGATCTGGATGGCCGCGGGTTGGGATCCGACGCCGGCCGGCTTGAAAGTGACGTTGAAACTCAGGGTGGCACCGGGTTCGAGCGAGCTGCCGGATGGCAGGTCGAGCAGGTAGCTGGACGCGCGGAGTCCGGTGGTTGTTATCTGGATGCCCGTGAGTTCGGCGGTCCCTGTGTTCCTAACAATATATGTCACGGTCTCGCCGGTGGAGCCGAGGATGCTGCTTCCAAACTTGGCAACGGCTGTGGCAGGTTCGAGCGGAGTGCCATCGGCGTTTTCCAAAGCGAGGACCGGGATGGCGATCCCACTGCCCACAAGCGGGATGGCGAAGGAGCTCATTTCGGGAGCGTTGCTGGCGATATGGAGGGCTGCGGTGCGGGTGCCGGTGGTGGAGGGTTGAAACGCAACTTGGAAAGTCGCGCTGGCACCGGGAACGAGGGAAGTCACGCTGGGGAAGCTCACGCTGAAGTCCGCCGCGGCGGGCCCGTCGGTGGAGATTGAAAGGCCGGTTAGATCGGCGGTGCCCGAATTCCGGATGGTGAACGTCCGTGGCTCGCCGGTGGCGGCGAGGTAGATGCCACCAAAATCCTGGACATCAGCCGCGGCAGTTAGGGAGGTGTTGTCAGGTCCGGTGATGGCGATTGCCGGAATTTCGAATTCCTGAGGTGCGACTCCGGTGCCTGCCAGCTGGATGGTGAAGGGATTCTCGTCGGGATCGTTGCTCGCGATGCGCAACGCGCTGGAATGGGTGCCCTCCGTGGTGGGATGGAACGCGACGACGAAGGTGGTGCTTTCGCCCGGCGCGAGCGAGGTGACCGCCGGAGCGGTGACGATGAAGTTGGAAACCTGGCTGCCGTCGAGGAGCAGCGCGATGTCGGTCAGGGCGATGTTCCCGGAATTGCTGATGGTGAAGGTCTGCGCTGAGGTGGCGCCGAGGTCGAGGCCGCCGAAGTCGATGGCGGCCACCTGGAGTCCTCCAGAAGTGTGGACCGCGATTTCTGGGAAGTAAGCTTCCTCAGGTTGGTCAGGCTCAACGGGTGGATCAGGCTCAACGGGTTGATCCGGTTGATCGGTTTGTGGAATGTCGAACGAGATTTCGGACGACAAGGGCCCTTCGAGCTGGGAGGCGGTGAAGGCCCGGACGGCGCAAAAATAGGTTCCGGGTGTGAGCTGGGTGAGGGTGGCCTCAGGCGAAGTGCCGACGGTCAGGCTGTTGGTCAGGTCGCCGCTGGCGGTGCCGTATTGCACACGGTAGCCGGCGATGTCGGCTTCGGGGTTGGTGTCCCAGACCAGTTGAACGGTGCCTGACGCGTCGTCGGCTGCCGAGAGGTTGACCAGTGACCAAAGGGTCAGAAGCAATCGGAGAAAGAAAAGAGTGGATTTTTGGGTACGGTTTGACAGTCGCATCGTGAAGGGAAAGCAAGGCGGCGGGTGACAATGATTCAGCCGGCAATTCTCAAACCCGAGGCCAAGGGAGCCCTAAAAGTTTGAAAGAAACCGTGAATTGCGGCGGGGAGAGTGGCGGGATGCTTTCCAATCGAGGGCGTTTGGCAATTTTTTTTTCGCGCCCCGGCCGAAATGCAACTCATTGGTAATGTGTTATATCCTAACGAAGTAAAACGTCGCAATCTGTAAAGCACTCCAAATCAAGGTGCCAAAGCGGTGGCGAGGGAATTTTTCCGGAACTTCTGAAACCCGAGATCGGGTGGATTTTTCATTGCGATTGAAGTGGGAATCAGATGATTCATGATATCAGTGCAATGAATATACCGATGGATCTTCTCGGACGCGGCCTGCGCGACCTGCGTATTTCGGTGACGGATCGCTGCAATTTCCGCTGCCGCTACTGCATGCCGGTGGAGGTTTTCGGGCCGGGTTATGCGTTCATGCCGCGGGAGGATCTGCTGACGTTCGAGGAAATCGTGACCCTCGTCGGCGAGTTGGTCCCGCTGGGGATCGGGAAAATCCGGCTGACCGGCGGCGAGCCGCTTTTGCGCCGCGGGCTGGACGATCTGGTGGCGATGTTGGCCGCGGTGGAGGGGGTGAAGGACATTGCGCTGACGACCAACGGGGTGTTGTTGGCCCATCATGCGGAAGCGCTGGCACTCGCCGGCTTGAACCGGGTGACCGTTAGTTTGGACGCTTTGGATCCCGGGATTTTCGCCACCATGAACGGCGTGGGCGCGAAGGTGGAGCGGGTGCTGGCCGGGATTTCCTCGGCGCAGGCGTTCGGGCTCCCGGTGAAGGTGAATGCCGTGATCCAGCGCGGCGTGAACGAGGGCGAAATCCTGCCGCTCGCCCGCTGGGCCAAGTCCGGCGGGGTGGACCTGCGCTACATCGAGTACATGGATGTCGGCGAGACCAACGGTTGGAAACTCGACGAAGTGGTTTCCGGCGATGAAATCCTCTCCATTCTCGGCGGCGAATTTGATTTCGTCCCGCGCGATCCGGCCTATCGCGGAGAAGTGGCGGCGCATTGGAAGCACGCGGACGGGGCGGGGGAAATCGGCTTGATCCGCTCGGTGACGAAGCCGTTTTGCAGCGATTGCCAGCGGCTCCGGCTCTCGGCGGATGGCAAGATTTTCACCTGTCTCTTCGCCGCGGATGGCCACGACCTGCGCGGCCTTTTGCGAAGCGGGGCGGGTGCGGAGGTTTTGCAGGAAACCGTCCGTTCGATCTGGCAGGCGCGCGCGGACCGCTATTCGGAAGAGCGCGGCCGGGTGGAGCGGCCCAAAGCGGAGATGAGCTACCTCGGTGGCTAGCTCACAAAAGTAAGAACAGGCCGTTGCCAGCGTATCTGCCAATCCACTCGATTCCTCATCCACCAACCCCATGAACTATCTCCGCTCCTCACTCCTTTTCATTTCCGCCTGCGGCGCCGCGATGGCCGCCGACGGTTGGACCGATCTCTTCAACGGCAAGGACCTCGACGGCTGGGTCCAGCGCGGCGGCAAGGCGAAGTATGCCATCGAGGACGGCTGTGTCGTCGGCACCTCCACGCTCAACACTTCCAACTCCTTCCTCTGCACCGGCCGCGATTACGGCGATTTCATCCTCGAGTATGAATTCAAGGTGGATCCCAAGCTGAACTCCGGCGTGCAGATCCGCAGCAACAGTTTTCCGACCAACACCGAAGTCACTTGGGACGGGAAAAAAATCGCCATCGCCGCCAACCGCGTGCACGGCTATCAGATCGAGATCGATCCCAATCCGGTCCAGAACCGCTGGTGGAGCGCCGGCATTTATGACGAGGCCCGCCGCGGCTGGTTGTTCCCCGGTATCCTCGGCGGTGAGGGCAAGGTTTTCGGCGATCAGGGCCGCAAGATTTTCAAGCAGGGCGATTGGAACAAGGTCCGCGTCGAGGCCATCGGTGATTCCATCACCACCACGCTCAACGGCACTCCCTGCGCGTCGATCAAGGATTCGCTAACGGCATCTGGCTTCATCGCCCTGCAGGTCCACGACATCGGCAAGGACAAGGAGAAGGAAGGCACCCAGGTTCGCTGGCGCAACCTGCGCATTCAGGAAGTCGCCGCCGCGGCGTCCAACACCCTATCCGATTCCGAAAAAGCGGAAGGCTGGAGTTTGCTGTGGGATGGCAAAACCCCTGAGGGCTGGCGCAGTGTCAAAGGCGCGGCGTTCCCGACCGCGGGTTGGGAAATCAAGGACGGCCTTCTCATCATCAATGAAACCGGTGGTGCCGAATCCGCCGCTGCCGGAGACATCATCACCAAGGCTAAATACTCGGACTTTGATCTTCGGTTGGATTTCAAAATTACCCCGGGCGCTAACAGCGGCATCAAAACCTTCGTCGATCCGGAACTCAACAAAGGTCCTGGCTCCGCCATCGGCCCGGAATTCCAGATCCTCGATGACCAGCGCCACCCGGACGCCAAACTCGGCCGCCCCGGCACGCGCACCGTTGGCTCGCTCTACGACATGCAGGCTGCCCCCGACGACAAGATGGCAAAGCCCGTCGGCGAGTGGAACACCGCCCGCATCCTTGCCGCGGGCAAGCGCCTCACCTACTGGCTCAACGGCGTGAAGACCCTCGACATCGAGCGTGGTTCTAAGGAATGGCGCGACCTCGTCGCCGATAGCAAATACAAGATTTGGCCGAACTTCGGCGAACTGAAGGAAGGCCACATTCTGCTGCAAGACCACGGCAACCAGGTATTCTATCGGAACATCAAGATCCGCGACTTCTCGAAAAAATAGCGGCTATCTATCAAGCATCGGCCTGCCGCTGGTAATCATCATTTCCATCTGGGCGGTGTGGTGATCGGGCACCGCCCCGCCAAAACCGGGCGACCGTTTTTGATCGTTGTCGGCGGTGGGGACCGTAGGATCGAGTTCATGAAAACCCCCACCTTGATCGCCGGGACCGCGTTGCTCGGCATCGCCATCGGATTCATCGCGGGAAACACGCGGGCGGAACGGGGAGCCGCTGCACGAAATGACGCGGCGGAAGTTTCTCCGCGGACGAAGTCCACGCGGCGCGCGGAGGGCCCGGCGGGGAGTGCCGGTAAGGCGGATAGCCTGGCGTCGGGATTTAACAAAGGCAGCGATTACAAGAAGATGTCCGCCGCCGATGCGCTGGTGATGGTGAAGGCTAACAGCGAAGCCTGGGTCGGCGGCGATCCTCTGGAAATGGCACGCAAGAACTACGAGTATCAGCTCATGTTGAGCAAGCTGCCATCACGGGAGTTGGAGGAGTTGATGAGGCTCTCGCAGGAATCGGGCGTGCAGACCTACCGCATCCGGCAGATTTTCGGGGCTTACGTCGCGCGGGATCTGAACAAGGCGATGGCGTGGGCCGCGACCCAGCCGGATGCGGACAGTTGGAAAGGCTCCGCAGTCGGCGCGCTTGCGGCCAACGATCCGGCGCGCGCGATGGAAATGTATCAGGATGTCCTCCTCAACGGGTCGGCGTCCTCCTACGGGGGCTCGGGAGATGGCGGCTACGGCTTGGCCAACAGTTTCGCCAAGCAGGGGAAGGTGGCATTCCTCCAGTTTCTCGACTCGATCCCATCCGGCGGAGCCGAAAACTATGTCAGCAACTCGGTGAGAAATCTGCCGAAAGAGGACTTGCCCGGCTTCATGGCGGAGCTGGAGAAACGGGTCAAGGATGGCAAGATGGATCAAGGGACTGTGAGCCGAACCCTGCAAAGCCTGGCGTCCACCGATCCGGAGCTGGCGCGGAGTATCATTGGGAAGATGGAGCCGGGACCGGAGCGGGCGAAACGCGAGCTCGGATTCGCCGGCGCGCTGGCACAAGGGGGAAAGACGGCCGAAGCCATGGAACTGATGAGAAGCGCGATGGCCCAACAGCCCGGCAAGGAGAAGGAATTCCTAATTAACGAATCGCCGGGCATGCTCATGTCTAACAATCCGGATTTGATAGGCCAGGTGGTCGCGGCGCTGCCGCAGGGATCGGAACTGAACGTGGAGGATGTGAAAAAACTGAGCGACCGCATGTGGCGGGCCGATCTGGTCAACATGGCGAAGTTGCTGAAGAGTCCGGAGGATCAGGCATCCTATCTGGAAGGTGCGATTGACAACCTCGGGAAACGCGGATCGAAGCTGAACGAGGTGGATTTCCGGGTGCTGGAGCATCGGCTCCAGTCGCTCGGGCTCGCCGGTGACAACCTGGCGGCTGTCCAAAACAAACTGGCTGCCAGCAGGGAGAGGGCACTGGGCAGCAACTGAACGGTTGATTGGATAAGGACAGCCAGTTGGATGAAGCGACGCGGATGATGAAAGACTTTAGGATTTAGCGCGGGAATGGGTTCTTTATCTCGAAGGGATGAGGAAATGCAGACCAATTTCTGACGATGCCGGAATAAAATTCCGCACTCCAGTTAGAAATTCAACGACGGGACGCAGACGCCCGGGTCGGTATCCGCGGCGTAGTCGACGCCGGTTAGGCCGAAGCCGAACAGCCGCAGGAAGCTCGACTGATAGCCTTCGAAATCGCCGAGTTCGGGGAAGTTGTCCGTATTCACCACTTCCCAACGCTCGCCGACGAGCTGTTGGACCTTGTCGTCCATTTCCCAATCATCCACGCGGATGCGGCCGGCGTCGTCGGGTTGCGGATTTCCGTTATAAAGCCTCTCACGGAGCAGGCGGTCCATTTGCTCGATGGTGTCCTCGTGGGTGCCATCGGCCTTCATCACTTTGTAGAGAAGCGAGATGTAAAGCGGGACGACCGGGATGGCCGAGCTGGCTTGGGTGACGAGGGCTTTGTTCACGGAGACCCAGGCCTTGCCCTTGAGCGGGGCTAGCTTGGCATCGAGCGCGCGTTGGACGCGTTCGAGATCTTCCTTGGCCTTGCCGATGGTGCCATTCTTGTAAATCGGCCAGGTGACCGCCGGTCCGATGTAGGAGTAGGCGACCGTTTGAACTCCGTCGGCCAGGACGCCGGCTTCTAGCAGCGCGTCGGTCCACAGTTCCCAATCCTCGCCGCCCATGACGGCGATGGTTTGTTGGACGTCATCACCCTCGGCGGGTTCGATGGTGATCTCGTTGACCACACCGGTGGTGGTGTTGAGATTTTTGTTGGTATAACTTTCACCGACGGGCTTGAGCACGGACTTGTAAACTTCGCCGGATTTCGGGTCAGTGCGGCGCGGCGAGGCGAGGCTGTAAACGACCAGATCGACTTGCCCGAGGTCGGCCTTGATCGCGGCGATCACCTCCGCCTTCACCGGATCGGAAAAGGCGTCGCCATTGAACGAGCGGGCGTAGAGACCGGCGGCGGCGGCTTCCTTTTCAAAGGCGGCCGTGTTGTACCAACCGGCGGTGCCGCAGCGGTCCGGCTCACCGGGTTTTTCGAAAAAGACGCCGATGGTCGAGGCGTTTGAACCGAAGGCCGCGGCGATCCGCGAGGACAACCCGTAGCCGGTGGACGAGCCGATCACCAGCACCCGCTTCGGGCCGTTTTCGATCAAGCCGCGGCTTCTAACGACGGCAATCTGTTCCGCGACATGCCTGGCGCAGCCTTCCGGGTGCGCGGTGGTGCAGATGAATCCACGGATCTTCGGTGCAATGATCATAGGGGGGCGAGGGTATCCCTGCCGGGCGGGGTGGCAACTGTTTTTGCGCCAGCGGGGCTGGGGGAGGACAATGCCATTTTGAGGATTGCAAGGAGCGATTCCGACCCGGATGCTGGCGCGGCAATGGCACAATGGTTCTACGGAGATAACGGGCAGCAGATGGGTCCCATCGACGACGCCGGGTTGAATACTCTTGTCGCGACCGGGCAGATTGGCCCGGCGACCTTGCTGTGGCGGGAGGGCATGCCGCGATGGCTCACGCTCGACCAACTTCGCGCGGAGGGCGGGATCTATCTAACCACCGCACCCCAGTTCATCGGACATGGAATGATGAATCCCGCCACCTCGGGGCTGGCAATCGCCAGTCTGGTGTGTGGCATTGTGAGCTTGGTGACCTGCCTGGTTTTCATCGGAATCCCGGCGGTGATTTGCGGCCATCTGGCGATGAACCAAATCGCAAACTCGCCCACGCCGATGGTCGGTCGCGGGATGGCGCTTGCCGGTTTGGTCTGCGGCTATCTCTCGGTGCTGATCATGCTCTCGTTCATCGTGACGGTGATTTTCTCGTTCGCGAGCATCCGATAAACTGTTATCCCTAACCGCACATGCAATGGTACTATTCTAAAAACGGCACCCAGCTCGGTCCGGTCGAAGAGAGTGAGCTTCGCGGGAAACTTGCCAGTGGCGAAGTGTCCACAGCGGATTTGCTGTGGAGGGAGGGAATGCCCGATTGGCAGCCGGCGGCCAAGGTGGCGGAACTTAACGCGGTTGTTCCTCCGTCCTTTGCGCCCCCATCTCCGGGAGATGTGACGCAATCGCCTTACTCTCCGCCGCAGTCGCAGCCATTTCCTGTTTACCCGCAAACCAAGACCTATCAGGGCCCGGACATCCCTAGCAATCTCTGGCAAGCGATCGTTGTGACGCTGTTTTGCTGCTTGCCGTTTGGCATTGTCTCGATTGTGTACGCCGCAAAGGTGGATGGGTTGAAGACGCGTGGCGATTTCGCCGGCGCAATGAGTGCGGCTGCGAGTTCGAGAACCTGGTGTAACGTTTCGATCCTTGTTTGGGCCGCTTTTCTGGTCCTGACAGTGCTTATCAATCTCCTCGCTTCCAACTGATTTTCAAATGCACCGGCAGCGGGCATGTTGGCTGGCACTCGGCTTGATCGCCTTGGGCGTTGCCGGATTTCTACTCTATCAGTGGGGACCCTTTGGCCAACTCTGGCTGCCCGGCTGTTTGTTTCACCAGCTCACCGGTTTGAATTGTCCCGGCTGCGGCATGACCCGGGCCGCCCATGCGACGCTGCATGGGCGGCCCGGTGAGGCTTTCCGATTTAATCCGGTCGGGATGATCTTGCTGCCGCTGGCGTGTGTCGGGGTCGGGATCGAACTGCTCGGCTGGGTCCGTGGCAGACCGCTGCCCTTCCGCCTCAATGTGGGGAGCTCCGGCGCATGGGCGATCGTTTGGATCGTCATCGGTTTCTGGATTTTGCGCAACCTGCCGTGGTGGCCGTTCACCCTGCTGTCGCCGCCTTGATTTGCGGACTGGTGCTGGGGTTATCTCGTCAGAAGAAGCACCCTTACCGCCGATTAGGCGATCAAGGTTCGCTTCTGTTTGGTAACGAAGAATTTTTACCGCGGATTACGCGGATTGCAGGGATGGAAGAATGAAATCCGAGCCCAATTAAAAAATCCTCTTCATCCGCGTAATCCGCGGTTTGAAAATCTGACATTCTTCCTGCGGGTGGCGCCTTGGATTATCGGACGGCAAGTGGGCCTTGCCGGATGCGTTTCCCGGGACTATTGCCAGCGATGCCTTTGCTTCTCGGAGTCAACATCGACCACATCGCCACCCTGCGTCAGGCCCGCTACGCGAAAGATCTGTCATCGCCGAACGCCGAACCTTGCCCTGTCCAGGCCGGCCACGACTCCCTGTCCGGCGGCGCGGATTCCCTCACGATTCACGTCCGCGGCGACCGCCGCCACATGCAGGACGCCGATGCCTATCGGATCCGCGCGGAGGTGCGAGTGCCCTTGAATCTCGAAATGGGCGTGACTGAGGAAATGGTCGGGATCGCGCTCAAATTGAAGCCCGAGTTCGTCTGCCTGGTGCCCGAGAACCGCATGGAAGTCACCACTGAGGGCGGCCTCAACGTGCTCGCCAGTTTTGACAAAACCCGGATGGTCATCGCCCGCCTCCAAGACGCCGGCATCCGCGTCAGCGTTTTCATCGACCCGGATCTCAAACAGGTCGAAGCCGCGGGCGAGGCCTGTGCCGACATGATCGAACTCCACACCGGTGCCTTCGCCAATGCCACCGGCGACGCCGCGCAAGCCGAACTCGAACGCTTGATCGCCGCCGCCCGGGAAGGCCACCTGAGCCTTCAGGTGAATGCCGGCCACGGCATCAACTACTCGAACATCCAACAGATTCTAACGATCCCTCATCTCGCGGAACTCAACATCGGCCACAGCATCATCGCCCGCGCCACCCGCGTCGGTCTAACCACCGCGGTGCGCGAAATGAAGGAACTCATGGCCCACTATCCCGCCTGATCATGCGGATTTACGGCATCGGCATCGACGTGGTGGAGGTGGATCGGATCGCCTCGGCCATCGAGCGCCATGGCGATCCATTCCTGGCGAGGTTGTTCACCGCGGAGGAGCGCGCCTACTGTGAGGTGCAAAAGAAGCCGGCGCTCCACTATGCCGCCCGCTTCGCCGCGAAGGAGGCAGTTTCCAAAGCGCTCGGCACCGGCATCGGCGGTCAGGCCGGATGGCTTGAACTCGAAATCACCCGCGATCCGTCCGGGGCACCCAAGCTTGCGCTGCAAGGTGCTGCCGCGGATTTCGCCAAACAGAACGGCATCACCGAAATCCAGATCAGCCTCACTCACGCCCGCGAATACGCCGCCGCGAATGCGATTGCCATCGCGGGGGAGTTGAGAGTTGAAAGTTGAGTGTTGAGAGAAAGATAAAGAAACGCCAAAACGGACCGCGGGATTCATCCCGGCTTTCATTCATTCATATTCTTCCCTCCAACTCTCAACTTTCAACCATCTACCATCCACTCTCAACCTCTTCCCTATGCACCGTCCACGCCGCAACCGCCGCACGCCTGCCATCCGCTCGATGATTCGTGAAACCACGCTGACGCCCGCGGATTTCATCCTGCCGATGTTCTTCCACGACGACGCGGAGGACACGCCGATCGCCTCGATGCCCGGCGTCACGCGCTGGTCGCTGGCGAGTCTTGTTAGGGAGGCGGGGGAGGCCCACGCGCTGGGCATTCCGGCGATCGTGCTTTTCCCGAAGATTGAAGATTCCCTCAGATCCCCGCTCGCCGGGGAATCCTCTAACGGCGACGGTCTCGTCCCCCGTGCCATCCGCGCTCTCAAGGCCGCGCATCCCACGCTCTGCGTCATCACCGATGTCGCGCTCGATCCCTACAACTCGGATGGCCATGACGGCATCGTCCAGCGCAACGGGCGAGGGGAGTTGGAAATCCTCAACGACGAAACCGTCGCCGTTCTTTGCGAGCAGGCGCTTTGCCACGCCCGCGCCGGAGCGGATATCGTCGCACCTTCCGATATGATGGACGGTCGCGTCGCCGCCCTTCGCGCGGCGCTGGACGACGAGGGTTTCACCAATGTTTCCATCCTCAGCTACACCGCCAAATACGCCTCCGCCTTCTACGGACCCTTCCGCGGCGCGCTCGATTCCGCGCCCAAGGAGGGCGACAAGAAGACCTATCAGATGGACCCCGGGAACTCTCGCGAAGCCATCCGCGAAACCCTGTTAGACGAAGCCGAGGGGGCCGACATGCTGATGGTGAAACCTGCCGGTCTGTACCTTGATGTGATTGCCAAGGTCCGCGAAACCAGCACGCTGCCAATCGCCGCCTATCAGGTCAGCGGCGAGTACCTCATGCTAAAAAGCGCCGCCGCCGGCGGTTGGCTCGACGAGCGCGCCATCGTCCTCGAATCGCTCCTCGCCATCAAGCGCGCGGGCGCCGACATGATCTTAACCTATTTCGCCAAACAGGCGTGCGGTTGGGTGTGATGTCCGGCTTTCTGCGGGCGGAGGTTGCGGCTCAAAGCTGGGTTGAAGCGGGTTGAAAATTGTCTCGACGTCCCGGGGATCATTTCGCTTCACTTTGGATGCCTTGAGAAGTTCACCCGGAACTTTACATCCCTTCCCCCTGAATTATGAGTGCCCCGACGTTGAGAAGTCCAGCAGTCCAAACGGATTGGCGGCTCGCATCCGCCCTGTCGCAGCTTCCGGAGTATTCAAAGCGAACCGTGGAGATCGCGGTAAGGATGACATTGGTTTGTATCTGCTTGCTTGGTGTTGAGTCAAAAGCGGCAATCACCTTCAGTAACCCCGAACGCACAATCTCGTCCGGCAATAACAAAGGTTCATCGCAAATCATGGAGGCGCTTGGAAACAACGCCTTCAATGAATCCGTCAGGGTTGACTGGTCAGAATCCTGGCCATCCCACAACACAACTGGACAATACTATTCGACAGCGAGTCAGGAATCCACGATTTCCGTTGCTGGAATCAGCGCGAAAGGATCCGTAAAAGGAACCGGCTCGTTTTTGTTTTGGGGCAATCAAGGCCTGAGTCAAAGCTCCACTTCCTATTTTGAGATCGATTTCAGCATTGATACCGCCTGCACAGTTTTTTTAACCGGAGTAATTGATCTATATGTTGACCTAGGTGGGACCAATTATGACCATCCCGAAGTAGGGGTGGTTTTATCCGGACAAAATGGGCAAATCTTTTCCCAGCATATCTACTCCTGGTCCAATTCTCAGGTCAATCAGCATAAACAGATTGGCGAAACATTTAGTTCACTAGAGGCCGGTCAATACAATCTTACCGTTTACGCCAAAACTATCGGGACCTACAGCACTTATGGAGGTGGCCTTGGTGGCATTGGGGGCGATGGATATGCTTCATACGATATCACGCTGATTCCCGAGCCCTCGCACTACCTGATTGCTGGCTTGGGCGGGGTGTTGGTCATGATGAGAAGAGTTAGGTGCAGCGGATGAGGGTTTGGATCGGCTCTGTCCGGTGGTTGGCGGAGTTTCCGCTGGAAGTGGCGGGGTGGCAGGTTGATCTCGGAAGTCCCTTGGAAGAGAGTTCGCTGTGGCGCATGCATGAACTTTCTGGAGCGTCGTTCTTCGCGGGCGGGATGAATCCCGCGGTCCATTTGGGGGCAACGGCCGGCCGTTTGTTGAAATCCCTTGTGAAACTGGCTGGCGGACCGGGGAAAAAATGATTAGCCTCCCTTCAGCAAATGACATCTGAACCTACAACCAAACGCTTCAAACTCGAGCCATTGCTCGGTGGACTGGCTTTGCTGTTGCTATTGTTCGGCTGTTTTTTCGTCCTGCGGCCATTCATGACCGCGCTGATGTGGGCGATGATCCTGGCTTATTCGCTGCATCCGTTGCAGCGGAGTTTCACCCGGTGGTTCCGCGGTTCGAGGACTTTGGCCGCTTGTTTCGTGACCTTGACGATGACGGTCATCCTCGCCGGACCGATCGTTCTGGTCGGTTTCAGCATTGCCCAGGACGGCAAGGATTTGGCCATCGCGACCCGCAAATGGTTCATGGCCGCTCCCGAGCAGGCACCGACGTGGATCACCCAAATGCCGATCGTCGGTGATCAGATGTCGGACTACTGGTCGAGTTTCGCGGAGGATCGCAACCGTTGGATGGATCAACTCGACAAGGAGGTAAAGACGGTTCCCCCAAAAAAGATCGTGGTCGAAAGTGGTGATGGCTTGATTGTGCAAGACGCCCCCCCGCGGCAACCGGACGAGACCGACGAGAAAAACGGCGATGAGGAAAAGAAGTCGGCGTCCCCGCACTTCGTTGTCGTGTTAGGGGAGTTTCTGGTATGGGCACGGGCATGGTTGTTATCGGTGGGCCTGGCGATCACGAAAGGGGTGACGCAGGTTCTGGTGAGTGCGTTTCTCGCATTCTTCCTGTTGCGGGACGCGCCGGTTCTATCGGAAAGGCTGGCGGTGGCGGCGGACCGCTTGGCAGGCGTCCGTGGCCAACATCTAATCAAGGTGGCCGGCGACACGGTGCGCGGGGTGATTTACGGGATCCTCGGAACGGCGATCGCCCAGGCGCTGGTTGCGGGGCTGGGGTTTTGGATCGCGGGGGTGCCGGGGGCGGTGTTGCTTTCGGTGCTGACGTTCTTTTTCGCGGTGATTCCGTTTGGTCCGCCGATGATCTGGCTGCCTGCCGCGTTTTGGTTGTTTGCCCAGCACGAGGCGGGGTGGGGGATCTTCATGGTGCTCTGGGGAGTGCTCGGAATCAGCAGCGTCGATAATTTCCTGCGTCCCTATCTAATTAGCCAGGGCAGCAAAATGCCGTTCGTGCTGATCTTCTGCGGAGTGATCGGCGGGGCGCTGGCCTTCGGGCTGGTAGGAGTTTTCCTGGGGCCGACGCTGCTGGCCGTGGCGTTCCGGTTGATCGAAGAGTGGTCCTCGAAACCGGAGGAACCGGAGTGGGCAATGATCTTTGAAGGCAGTTCGGGATTGCGTGGCGGACCGGCATCAACCACACCCCTGCATGGCGGCGAGTCCCTCGGTGTTAGGTAAAGTGTTGGAAGTCTTCGAGCGGAATTTCCGCGATCGTGGCGAACTGGGGGCATCCATCAGCATGTGGTGGGATGGCACCGAGTTGATTTCAGAGGGCCACGGATGGTGCGAGCGGGAGAGACTTCGCAGGTGGACGGAGACCACGCTCGTCCCCGTTTATTCCGCGACCAAGGTTCCGGCTGCCGCGAGCTTGCTGCTGGCGTTGGAAGGCAAAGGGCTGTCGGCGGAGACGCCGGTGCGCGAGGTCTGGCCCGGATTCCCGGTGGAAGCTGCTAGATTTTCCCACCTGCTGTCCCACCAATGTGGTTTGGCCGCGCTCGATCAGAAGGCCGGCGTCTTCGAGCATGCGGAGGTGGTGGCTGCCATTGAAGCGCAGGTTCCGGCGTGGAAACTGGGAGAAGGCCATGGCTACCATCCGCGGACCTTCGGGGCGCTGGTCGATGAGCCGGTGCGCCGTCTAACCGGCCAAACGCTGGGGCAATTCTGGCGGGAAAAAATCGCGGCTCCGCTTGGCTTGGATTTCTGGATCGGCCTGCCGGAAAGCGAGTGGTCTCGGGTCGCCCGGCTCTATCCGGGAAAGGCCGGCAAGGACGATCTGGCGGATGGGTTTTACAAACAACTCACCACCTCCGGCACGTTCACCCGCCGGGCGTTCTCGTCACCACGCGGTCTTCACGCGATCCATGAAATGAACGAACCCGCCGCGTGGTCAGCCGGCCTGCCCGCACTCGGCGGGGTGGGGACCGCGTCGGCGCTGGCGAAGTTCTATCAGGCGGCAATCGGCTCGATCACCAGTCCGCTGTCTCCTGGCGTTAGGCACGCTCTGGCCACGCCCGTTTCGGCCGGTGATGACCGGGTCCTGTTGCGGCCTACGGTTTTCACCTGCGGAGCCCAACAGGACCCTGTCGATGCAGCGGGCAGGAAACTCCGCCAGCTTTACGGCCCTTCGCTATCCGCCTTCGGTCATCCGGGGGCGGGTGGCAGTCACGGTTTGGGCGACCCGCAAACCGGGATTTCATTTGCCTATGTCATGAACCAGATGGACCTGAGCGTGATGCCCGGATTGAAGTGCCTGGACATGGTAGAGGCGTTGTTTTCCGAGAGTTGAGGTCGGCAGAGATTGGAAACCAGATGCCAGATGGATCAGTTCTCCTTTTTCTTGAGCTTCGCCTCTTCGATGGCAATGCGGACTTCGATTGCGATGGCTTGGCTACGGTTTAGGCCCATGTTCCATCCGGCTTCGTGAGCGCGGTCGAGTTGGGTTCACGGCTCCGGAGATTCCGCCTCTTCTTCGTCGGTCGGAGTTTCCTTCTCGGGCTTCTCGGGCAACAAGGTAATCCAGCCCCGGCTTTCGAGTTGGACCAATGGAACGGAACCCCTCGTCAGCTTGTTCGTCGCCGGATCCCACACGAACTCGCATTCCAGCTCGATGGTGTCGCCGCTTCCGCGGATTTCCTTCCAGCCAGGCGCATCGCGGAAGGCGGAATAGTTCGCAAGGCCGGATTCCTCGAACCGGAACGAAACCGTTAGCGGTCTGGCTTCGGTCGGCTGTGCGGAAATCACGAGGGCGAGAAGGTTTGCCGCAAGGGTGGCCGGTTTCGCGCGAGGAAAACTGAATTCCACCGAGTCGGATTTGTCATCCCGGGTGGCAGTGAAGTCATTCGCACCACCTTCGGCGAGAAACGAGTTGGCTTCGGTGACGCCTCGCGAGCGATAGCTCGAATAACACATGGCCGCCGACCAACTGTTGAGCCGGAGGAAATCGCTTTCGGCATTCCCGATTCCCCAGACGGGTAGAACATGCCAACCCGCATCCCCGTCGCCTCTGGATTCCAGAATGATCATCCCCGGAGTCAGTGGAGCGGAAGTGGCCTTTTGAGCGACGTCGGGAAAAGTCACCCATGTGATTCCCCGGGCATCCTCTTCAAGCACGGTCCCGGCCACTTTAACCGGGGGAACTTCCTTTTTATCCTCGCCGGGCCGGGTGACGTATTTTCCCGAGTATTTTGCCTCAAGCGGTTTGTCGTCCGGTCCTTCCGCGACCACCCGGATATCGAGCGGATTTTCCGGCGTGCCGCCGGTGCTGCGAATCAGGCACCAAAGAGTGGCGGCAAGCACCTGCTCCTTCGTATAAGGACAGTATCCCGGCGGTTTCCATGGCTTCACCCGCAGGATCACGGGAAATGCCGAAATCTGCGACGTGTCCTCCGATTCCACCGAGAAGCCGAAGACGCTCGCCAGATTCTGATCGAGTTCCGAACCACCCTCCCAGCGCATCGCGCCGTCCGGGCAGGAACGGGCTTCGCCGATCATCAGTTGAACGCCGTACCCGTGATTGCTGACCACCCCCACGCGACCGAGGGGAATCCGTGCCGGATCGGATTTCGTCCCGAGGTTTACCGGTTGTTCCAGGGTCGAGGTGCCGACCACGGTGGCGAAACAGAAGGCTGGAACCATCCAACCCAGCAGCGTGACCATTGAAACAAAAGGGAGGATTTTCATGGCTGTTATGTGTTCCGCTACGCTGCTAGAAAAGGTTCCTTTCCGCAATCGTCAAAAGGCGAAGGAAATTTGCTCTCCGTTCCGGAAATGTCCCTGAAGTCCTATTTCTTGACCGCTTCCACCTCGGGAATCCACACTCCGCGCCATGCGCATCCTCACCGGTCTCCAGCCCAGCGGCAAACTCCACGTCGGCAATTATTTCGGCGCGATGGAGCCTGCCGTCCGCCTTCAGGACGAAGGCGAGGCGTTCTATTTCATCGCCGACTATCATGCGATGACCTCTTCCCAAAATCCCGTGGCGCTGCGCGAGAACGTGCGGGAACTGGCGATCGATTTCCTCGCCTGCGGCCTCGACCCGTCGCGGGCAGTGTTTTTCCGGCAAAGCGCCGTGCCCGAGGTGAACGAACTGGCTTGGTTGCTATCGACCGTCTGCCCGATGGGCCTTCTGTCGAAATGCCATTCTTACAAGGACAAGGTCGCCCAAGGCATCGCGCCGAACCACGCGCTGTTCGCCTATCCAGTGCTGATGGCGGCGGACATCCTGCTCTACGACTCTAACAAAGTTCCGGTCGGCAAGGATCAGAAGCAGCACCTCGAAGTCACCCGCGACCTGGCGATGAAGTTCAATGACACCTATGGTGCCGGCACCGTCGTGGTGCCCGAACCGATCATCCGCGAGGACACCGCCCTCGTTCCGGGCCTCGACGGCCGGAAGATGAGCAAAAGCTATAACAACACGCTGCCCATCTTCGGCGATGAGAAACCAGTGAAGAAACTCATCATGAAAATCATCACCGACTCGACCCCGGTCGAGGCTCCGAAGCCGACTGAAGGCTCGGCCATTCTCGCGCTCTACAAACACTTCGCCAGCCCCGCTGAATTCGCGACGATGGTGGCGGACCATGAACAAGGTGGCGTGGGATACGGTGATCTGAAGAAACGCCTGGCGGATAGATATTGGGAGTTTTTCGCCCCGATGCGCGCCCGCCGCGAGGAAATCCTGGCCGATCCGGGATATGTCGATCAAGTGCTCGCCGCCGGGGCAGTGCGGGCGCGCGATGAGGCAAGCCGGGTGCTGGATCGCATTCGCCGGGCGGTCGGCTTGGTCTAAACCGCCCACCGCGGGCAATGAGCGCTTGCCATCATTGCGTTGCTCGGGGATGGTCCGCGCGTCGTGCCTTCCGAGCAGCGTAAGCCCTTGTGGCTCATCCCCAACTTGCTGAGCCTGGATGCTCCGCTGGTGGCGGTGGCTTGGCTGTATATTTTCGCGAAAACCTGGCGCGTCGATTACCTTGAGTGGGCCGCCTACATTTCGCTGGGGCTGATCGTCTGGGTGATCTACGTGACCGATCGTTTGCTCGACGTCTCGATGCGCGACGGCACTTCGGAAAAATTGGAGGCCCGCCACGAATTCCATCGCAAGCATCATCGGCTATTTCGCTGGGCGGCGTTGATCGCGGGTGTGGTGGCCTTGATCCTGGTAGTCCTGCGCCTGCCGTTGACCATCTACGGCTTCGCCCTCGGCCCGAACGGATTCATCGGGCACGCCTACATCGGAGCCATCATGGTCGCCGCGTTCTTTTTCCTGTCCGTCTTCTCCTCGACCGGGCCTCATGAAATCCCTTATGCCAAAAACGTGCTGGCGGGGCTTTCATTCGCCTATGGCACCGCGATGCTTGCCTTCGCCCAGACGTCGTTTGAGACTTGGGAATTCCTCCGCTCGCGCGAGCTGATCTGTTTCGCGGTGCTGTGTGTCCTCAATATTTCCGCGATCGACTTGTGGGAGCATGCCAACCATTCCTCCGATCCCGAGATCAAGGCGAGTGATGAATTGGCGCTCACGCTGCCTCTCACATTGCTTGGAGCGGCGGCGCTGGTGTTCGCATCACAGGACCGCGAGCTAACGACACGGCCGTTTTTCTACGCCATTCTAACCGGAGCCGCGCTGCTGCACATCCTCAACCGCACCCGTTCGCGGTTCTCGATGGATGGCTTGCGGGTGCTGGCCGATGTCGCGCTGCTGGTGCCCTTCATCGTATTCCTGGCCGCCTCGAAACCGTGACTCCCGATTGATTTTTGCAATGCGGCTTATCTTCATCGCGACCGGCGACATCGCCCTTCCCTCGTTCCGGCACTTGTTAGCATCGGGACCGCGGCCGCTGGCCTTGGTCACCCAACCGGACAAACCCACGGGCCGCCACCAAACGCTCACCCCACCCGGAATCAAGGTGGAAGCCCTGGCCGCCGGCATCCCGGTCTATCAGCCGGAAAAAATCGGCGACATCACCGCCGAGCTGGCCGCCTTGGAGCCGCAGATCCTCGTCGTGATGGCCTACGGCCAGATCCTCCGTAAAAACATCCTCACACTCGCCAGCCAGGCCATCATCAATCTCCACGCCTCCCTCCTGCCGAAATATCGCGGTGCCGCCTGCATCCAGGCTGCCATCGACGCCGGGGATGCGGAAACTGGCATCACCGCGATGCACGTCGTGCGCGAACTCGATGCCGGCGATATGATCGTTTCACAAACAATCTCCATCGGACCTAACGAAACCGGCGGCAGCCTCCATGACCGGCTTGCAGAGCTCGCCCCGTTGGTTCTGGAGGAGGCCCTTGCAAAACTAACCGACGGCACTGCCTCCCGCATCCCGCAGGATGAGGCCGCCTCCAGTTACATTTCCAAGCTCGAGCGCGACCATGGCAAGCTCGACTGGACCCAGGACGCCACCGCCCTCGAACGCCGCATCCGCGCTTACGATCCCTGGCCCGGCACCTACACCGTGGCCATCGAAGGCGGGAAGGAAAAGCGCCTGAAGATTTTCCCGCCGACAACAGTCGTCGATCTATCTCTATCACCCGGCCAGATCTTCACCGCCGACGGCTATCTCACCGTCGGCTGCGGCAGCGGAGCCCTCCGCTTGGAATCTGTCCTGCCCGATGGCAGTCGCCGGATGTCCGCCGCCGACTACCTCCACGGCCGCAAGCCTAGCGCCTTCGAACGATAGCGTCCGGAAGACCCGTTGACAGCTGCCTGACGGTTAGGAATTCCATTTTTCGGGTACTTCCATCACCCTCCCGGCATGAGCGCCTCATCTCATAACAGCATCGCCCTGCTGATCGACGCGGACAACGCGCCGGCGGCGAAAATCGACTTCATCATCTCGGAACTCGCGGGTCACGGCGTGGTGAATATCCGCCGCGCGTATGGCAATTGGAAAAAGCCGACGCTCGCGGGTTGGGAGAAGGTCTTGCATGAAAACTCGATTCAGCCGATGCAGTCGTTCGATCTGGTGAAGGGGAAAAACGCGACGGACATGGCGTTGCTGATCGATGCCATGGACATCCTTTACACGAAAAATGTGAACACGTTTTGCCTGGTGTCGTCGGATTGCGACTTCACGCCTTTGATCCAGCGACTGCGCGCGGACGGGAAGGAAGTCTATGGTTTCGGCGATCAAAAGACACCCATGCCATTCATGGCCAGTTGCACCCGCTTTATCTATCTGGACGAGAAATCAAAAGGCAGGGAACCGCTCAAGAGCGGTGGCGGATCCGGGAAAGTAAAGGATGAGCCGGGTAAGGTGGAAGAGAAGCCGGTGAAGGATTTGAAAGATCTCAAGGGCAACACCAAGCTGATGAACACCCTGCGCAGCGCGGTGAAGGAATCGGCCGATGAGGATGGATGGGCACGGCTGGGACCCGTGGGATCGCGCATCACCAACTCCGGACCTTTCGATCACCGGACCTATGGTTTCAAGAAACTCAGCGATCTGTTCGCGGCGATCAATCTGTTCGAGGTGAGGAAGGAAACAAATGGCAATCAAACGATCATCTCGGTCCGCATCAAGAAGAGGGCCGGGAACAAGGTGAAGGAAGCGCCAGGTGAGTCTTGAGCAGAAGCGAAGAGGAGAGGCTGTGAAGGGCTGCCTCAAGCATCCGCGCGCACGGACCTCGCCTACATCGGTTTAGCGACCCCACGTCGGGTTCTTCATCCAATCTAACGTTCGGTTCAGCCACGTCCTTCGTCTCCGGTCTTCAAACTGAACCGTCATCGCCACCGGATCGACATTCACGCTGCGGTCGGAATTTAGCGCGCGATAGCGATCTATTACTTGGCGTGGACTCGCGTCATGGAGCGTCATCGGGAACGAACTTTCGTCACCCGAGGTGTTGGTTTCCCGTGGATTGTTGAATTCGACGGTGTCGGCGATGAAGCACTGCATCTGACCCGGATTGCGGAAGACGATCTCCGGGACGGTTAGGTCAAACAGGTTGGTCGGTTTGAGATTGGGCGCGTCCACTGCGGGCATGGATTTGATCCGGAGAAGAAGGCGGGTGAAATTCGGGCGGTATCTGACCCTAAGGGATGCGATCCGGATAACAGGACCATCGAAATGATGGAGGGCAAGATCCCAAGTGGTTTTCTCAGCGCCTTTGATTTCGTGCCCCTCGGAATCGAACGCCTCCAATGTGATCGCATCACGCAGGACCGGCGGAGTCACCTGATACAGGACGGAACAGGTGGTGCCCACGCTGGATTTCGGTCCGTCGTAAGCCAGTTTCTTCATGTGCGGAACCGTTGAGAGATTGTAGGCACCCGTTTCCACCGCGCCGTCGAGCGTTTCGATGACTTCAAAACGGAATTCCGGTTGCACCACCACAGAGCCGCGGGCCGCTGGCAAGGAGAAGTTCTGAATGGCTCCATGGAAAAGATCGATCACGGCCAGCAGGGGTGCGTCATGCAAGGCGGGCAGCGAAGCACTGAAGCCCGCGCCTTTTGCCTTCGAAGTCATGTCGGTATAGCCATCCTGCAGCGGCACGTGGGTGTTCGAATCAAAGAGTTGCCGGAATTTCCAAATGACATTCTGATAGCCGTCGACGGCAATCATGGCTGATAGATTCGGGCTGTCCCGCAAGTACATCTCAATGGGTTCGGCCTGTAGCATCGCATCGGCATTGCCGCGGGGCATGGGCTCGCCGTTGGGTTGGAACATCGCCCACTGCGGGTATTCTCGGTCGTCGGGTTTCGATTGGCGGAATGTTTTGGCTCCCAGCCATAACACCTTGCCGTGGCCACTGGCACTGGTGAATCCATCGGCCGAGTCGAAATCAATCACCTCGCATTTCGGGACATAACTCTCAGCCGCGGGCTGTATTTCAAACTCAACCCTTGGCGAGGATTTTCCGTGGGGATAAACGGGCCGGCCGCATCGGGTGAGATATTGTGGATCAGTTGCATTGCCTGGAGAAGGAACCGGCATCGTCCACTTGCGGAATTCCGCTTCCGCCCAAGGTCGCACCGCAGTGGGGGAACTCTTCAGATCGTCCAGCAAGGAGCAGTAGAGAATCCCTCCTGTCGTCACCAATCCCACCATAATGAACACGGCCATCACGAAAGTGCGGCTTCGGGGATGGTGGATCGGCGCGGCCATCGGGGTATTGTCAGCCTTTCATCAATCGGAATTCGCGCCAATCCCAAAAGCCGGAGCCGTCTGGTGGAATCACAGTGCCCCCGCGATTTTCTCAAGTCCTTCAAGCATCCGTGCGCGCGGGCAGCCGAAGTTGAAGCGGATCCAGCCCGGCCAGCCGAAATAGGCTCCGTCGGATAGAAACAGCCCGGCCTTTTGCTCGAAGTGATGCGCGGGATTTTCGACGCCCATCGCCCGCGCGTCGATCCAAGCGAGATACGTCGCTTCGCCCGCGGCTACGGTTAGGCCGGGGCAGCGGGTGTTGATGAAATGCACCAGCGCGTCGCGGTTGGTCTTTAGATAGCTCATCAGCTCGAGCCGCCAGAATTCTCCGTCGCGATAAGCTGCTTCTGCGGCGTAATACGACAGCGCGTTGATTTCGCTTAAAGTGTGGCCGCGGGCCGCGGAGAATTTCCGGCGGATAGAATCGTCGGGAATCACCGCGATGGCGTATCCGAGGCCGGCGATGTTCCACGTCTTGCTCGGCGAGAGCAGGGTGATCGTCCGCTTCGCGAGATCGGCGGTTAGGTTGAGCGCGGAGAAATGAGGCGTCGCCGTTTCGTCGAAGATCAGGTCGCAATGGATCTCATCCGACACGAGCACGAGATCATGCGTCTCGCAGAAAACGGCGAGCTTGGTGACTTCCTCCGCGGAGAACACCCTGCCTAACGGGTTTTGCGGATTGCATAGCAGGAAAATCTTGGTCTCGGGCGTGACCGCGTTTTCCATGGCGTCCCAATCGAAAGTCCACCGGCCGTCGGCCATCACGTGATCGACGGCGATCAGGGAAACATGGGCGTCATGATGCACCCCGATGAACGGCGGATAGACCGGCGTGCAGGTCATCACCGCGTCACCCGCCTTGCAAAAAGCCCGTGCCGCCAGCGAGAGAGCCGGCACCAAGCCGCCGAGGTGGACGACTTCATCAAGCGGGACGATCGCGCCCCGACGTTCGCGGAGATAGTCGATGACCACCTCGTTCAAGCCCGCATGAGGCTGTGCGTAGCCGAAAATCCCATGGTCCACGCGGTCGTGCAGCGCCTTCAAGATTGCCGGGGCCGAGGCGAAATCCATGTCCGCGACCCAGAATGGATCGAGTTCGGGCTTGCGGTCATACTTGATGCAGCCGGTGCCGCGGCGGACAATGGGGGTGTCGAAATCGAAATTCATCGCGCGGCTCTTCTCACCGCTCGCGGAGGAAGTTACAAGCCCGACCTTGTGTGGAAATACTCGACCGCGTGAAATCCCGCTCTACTTTTGCGCCCCATGAACACACGCGAATTCGCAAACACCGGCCGGCAGGTATCGGAAATCGGTCTCGGCTGCTGGCAGCTCGGCGGCTCCGACTGGGGTGCCATCGACGAGCAAGCCTGCTTCGCCATTCTATCAGCAGCCGTGGAGGCGGGCGTGAATTTCTTCGACACCGCGGATGTGTATGGCAGCGGGCGCAGTGAGACACTCATCGGCAAGTTTCTCAAACAGACCGGCCACGAAATTTTCGTCGCCACCAAGCTCGGCCGCACCGGCGACCTCTATCCGGACAAATACAGCGAGGCGACCGTGCGCGCCGCCACCGAGGCGTCGCTCAAGCGACTCGGCGTGGACACGCTCGATCTCACCCAGCTCCATTGCGTGCCCCCCGAAGTCCTGCGGCAGGGTGAGATCTTCGAGTGGTTGCGGACACTCCGCGACGAAGGGAAATTCCGCCAATTTGGCGCCAGCGTCGAGTCGATGGATGAAGCGTTGCTGTGCCTCGATCAGCCCGGCCTCGCGTCGTTGCAAATCATCTTCAATCTGTTCCGGCAGAAGCCCGTCGAAACGTTGTTCCCGGCAGCTCTTGCCAACAACGTCGCGCTCATCGTGCGGCTGCCGTTAGCCAGCGGCGTGCTTGCTGGAAATTTTTCCGCCGCCACGGTTTTTCCCGCGAGCGACCACCGCAACTACAACCGCGACGGGCAGGCGTTCAACGTCGGTGAAACCTTCGCCGGAATTCCCTATCAGAAAGCCGTCGGCCTGGCCGATGCCTTGAAGCCACTGGTTCCCGCCGATCTAACATTGGCGCAAATGGCCCAGCGCTGGATTCTCGATCATCCGGCGGTCACCACCGTCATCACCGGGGCCAGCCTTCCGTCGCAAGTCTCCGCCAACGCCGGAGTCTCCACGCTTCCGCCACTTTCGGAGAAGCTTCACGAGACGCTGCGGGATTTCTATCAGCGCGAGGTCAGCGCCCATATCCGCGGACCATATTGAGTGCCGCAGCGCGACCTCTTCTTGCTGCCAGTCCCCGGTCGTCCTTGCTGTCGTGAAGCACCTTTTCGTAGAGATCGCGCTGCACCGGATACGGCGGTCCGAGTTCAATTTCAGTCTGGGAGCGCTGTGTGACTTGGCCACCGACGAAGGTTCAGACACGGACCCTTGCTCGAATCCGAGTTCCCACGGGTCAACAGAGAAATCCTTGATCACGCCCCCGTTGAGCGAATGGGCGCAACTTTTTAGGGGAAATTTGAAGGGCCGGGCCTTGGATTCCATCGTCAACATGACGGGCGGCCTGAAGGAAGGAAGTACGAGGACTGGGACTCGAACCCAGGACCAATTGATTAAAAGCCAACTGCTCTACCAACTGAGCTATCCTCGCATTATTGTGTCGGCGTGAGGGTCATTTGGTGTAACCCATTGAGAGTGAGTGTCGGTCGCTCTTGCCGGCGCATTGATACCATGGGCGGGTGGTGGTGCAAGGGGAAAAACGCGGTAGGACGTATTTCCTTGGTCCGGCTGACCGCCCCTGGAGCTGCTAGTATTGCGGTCACCAGTCGCCAGTCATGGGTTATTGGATTGGCTTCACGAGTCACGCGTGGACGATTTCATGATCCAGGTCCGCTAAAGTTTGCCTTGGGTGGGGACGGAATGGTGATACGAACATGCGGATGCGCCGCTTGCTGCTAACATTTCTATCACTGGCGATGTTCATTGAACCAAGCCGGGCGGAGAGTCCGGCCCTGACCACCGTCGCGGAGGTCCGCGCGCTGCAGGATCTTTCCGCGAATAACGGCCGACCGCTCGCACTGACCGGAATCGTGACCTTGGTGGATGAAAGCCGGAACATGCTGGTCCTGCAGGATGAGACCGGCGCTTTGGCATTGTATCCGGATGTGCCAGTGAAGCCCGTAGTTCCCGGGCAGCGGGTATCATTCACGGCGTCCACGTTCTCGCCTCATGTTTCCAGTTTGCCCGGGTATCCGTTTCGACCGACGGGCAGGGAGGTCCGCGAGTTGTTCGAAGCGCCGGTGAACGAGGGACCTTCCCGCCTGACCCGCATGCGCGGCTGGCTGCGGCCGCCGGTGACGGGCAATTACACCTTCTGGATCTCAAGCGACGATTCGTCGGAACTTTGGTTGAGTCCGGGAGTGGACCCGGCGTCGGCGCGCAGGATCGCGACTGTCCCGATCTCGGGTTGGACGGACCCTTACGCCTGGTCCCGGTTTCCATCCCAACGATCGGAGACCGTAAATTTGCGTGAGGGGGAATCCTATTACATCGAGGCGCTTCACGAACAGCAGGCCCAGCAAAGCCACCTGCAAGTCGCGTGGGAGGGGCCCGGTTTGGAACAGGCGATCATTCCCGGACGGTTTTTGGTTCCCTGGCGGGAGGCTGGTGTGCACGGCCCGGTGGAGTCGGATCCCGCCGCCCGGGGAATCTTGCGGGAATACTGGATCGACTATGCGGTGAGTTCCCTGAAACCGCTCATCACCAGCAGTGCGGGAGAAACGGGTCTTACGCTGGGGGGGGTGCGGATCGCTCCGCTGGGAGAAGGTGACTGGCCGGATCCGCGGCCCTACGACCCGCGCGGCGATCTGCCGGTCGAGAATGCCTACCGCTGGGTGGACGGGGAGGGCGCGGTTCGATTTCTGGCGGCCGATGAGGGGGGCGCGACCATCGAGCTGGATATCAGCGGCAACCGGGTGCTGGTGCGGGTGGCTCGCTGGCAGGGAAATCTTCCAACCATGCGGCCGCATCTGCGGGCGAAATTCCGCGGGGTGGTGGAGGGCGTGCGCGATGCCAACGAGCACCTGAAACCGGGACTCGTCACGAGTCCCTCCGAACTCCACGTGACTTTTTTCGATGGACCCAACGGGCCACCGGAAGAAAGAGTCTTGCCATTGCGGGACCCGGTGGCCGCCGGTCCGGGCGGGTATTTTTACACTCGTGGGGTGGTCACATTCAGTGACCGCGTCCGCGACCAGGATTGCATCTTCATCCAGGACGCGCGGAATGGCATGTTTGTCTCTCAGTCGGAGCGGCGGGTCGGTGACCGGATGAAGGTGGGGCAGGCGGTCCAGATCGGGGGACCGCTCCTGCCCGGCAGACACGCTCCGGGCATCCTTCCCGTTTCCATCAGAAACATCGGCTGGCAAAATCTTCCCGCGCCGGCCGTGCCGTCGCCCGAGAACCCCGAGGCGAGCTACCGGGATGGACAATGGACGGAAATCGAGGGTGTGGCCCGGGCAGTGAATGACGATGGCACGGTGCTTCTGATGGGAAAGCGGGTGCCGCTTCTGATCTGGATCGGCCGGACCGACAGGAACCGTCTGGAAAGCCTCATCAATTCCACGCTGCGTGTCCGCGGGGTGATGGCGCTGGACCTGTTTGAAAGCCCGGCATTGCTGGTTCCCTCCGGCAGCTTCGTCGGCGTGATGGAGCCCGCGCCGGAGCTCCCGGCGACGCCGGTCCCGATCGCCAGCCTGGCGGATTTCGCCGCGCCAGGCGGCTGGGCCCACCAGGTGAAGATCTCCGGCACCGTCATCTATCGAAATCAGCGCGGTTTCTATCTGCAGGACGGAGTCGGCGGGCTGCGCGTGGAGACGCGTGAGGAACCGCCCCCGCAACTCGGAACCACGGTGCAGGTCGTCGGATTTCCCGCGACGGGTGAATCCCCGGCGGAACTGACCGAGGCGGTCTGGCAAGCGACAGATGCCAGCCTGCCGGTGGTGCCAGCGGTGCTGGATACCCATAATCCCGATCCCGCGCGCAACGGCATGCTCGTCACCGTGGAGGCCCGCCTGCTGTCCACCAAGATCCGCGGATCCGACCAGATCCTGGAGCTGCAGGCGGACCGGCAGGTGTTCGAAGCGGTGCTGGAGAATGCGGAGGAGAAAATGAAACCGAACATGCCTGGTAGCGTGCTTTCCCTGACCGGCGTGTGTGTTCTCGATTCGGGATCAGCCGCGGCCACCCTGACACGGCTTTTGCTGAGGACTCCGCTCGACGCGACCCTGCTCCACGGCCCTCCGTGGTGGACTTGGCAGCGAACCGCGATCGCCATCGGCCTGCTCCTCGTCGTGCTGGCGGCCTCGGTGCTGCGCATCGAGTTCCTCAAGCGGCGTTTCACCCGCCAACAGGCCTCGCGGCTGGCATTCGCCCGCGGGATTCTGGAAAGCCAGGAGAGCGAGCGACGGCGCATCGCCGCCAGCCTCCATGACAGTCTCGGCCAGAATCTGCTGGCGATCCGCAGCCAAGCTCATCTGGCGCTTCAATCCGGCACGGAGTCAGCCGGCGTCCGCCTGCGGCTGGAGGAGATTTCCAACACGACCGTCCAGGCCCTCAACGAAGTCCGGGAAATCACCCACGACCTCCGGCCCTATCAGCTCGACCGCCTCGGGTTGTCGCAGGCCATCCGCGCCATCACCCGCAGGATGTCGGAAAGCCACTCTGTTAGCTTCGCCTGCCATGTGGACGAGATCGACGGGATTTTCGACAACGACTCCGAGATCCACGTTTACCGCATCATTCAGGAAGGCATCAACAACATCGTCAAACACTCCGGCGCCACCGAGGCGACCGTCGTGATCAAAAACGCCTCCGGCCACCTCTCCATCTCGATTCGCGACAACGGCCACGGGTTGGATGCGGTCGGGACCTTGTCCGATGCGGGCTTCGGCCTCAGCGGCATCCGCGAACGCGCCGAAATCATGGGCGGCACTGCCAAAATCGATTCGGCACCCGGCCAGGGTGCCAATTTGCAAGTGCAACTTCCGCTTCAACCGCCAACGAAATGAGAAACCCCGTGAAACTTTTGATCGTGGACGACCATCCCGTGTTTCGTCGCGGGCTTCGCGAGATCATCGGCGAGAACGAGAGGTTTGCCATTGTTGGCGAGGCCTCGGACGGGGCGGTTGGCTTGCAGATGGCCGCGGCGCTGCAGCCCGACATCATCGTCCTGGATGTGGACATGCCGCATCTCAACGGGCTGCAAATGGCCCGCGCCCTCAGGAAAGAACAGAGTCCGGCGCAGATCGTTTTTCTAACCATGTATCGCGACGAGGACTTGTTCAACGCCGCTCTCGACATCGGCGTGAAGGGCTATGTGCTCAAGGAAAACGCCGGCGGCGAGGTCGTCGCCGCCCTGTTGAAAGTGGCCGGCGGTGAAACCTTTTTCAGCCCGGATCTCGCCACCATCAGCCGCAGCCGGGAGGACCGCGTGAAATCCCTGCTGCTCAGCAAACCCAGCCTCGACACCCTGACCACCGCCGAGAAGCGGCTGCTCAAACTCATCGCCGAGGACCGGACCAGCAAGGAGATCGCCGACATGCTGAAGATCAGCACCAAGACCGTCGAGAATCATCGCCACAACATCTGCCGGAAGCTCAATATTTACGGCTCCCACAGTCTGCTGAAGTTTGCCTTCGATCACAAATCGTATCTGTGATGCAGGCCAGGCGCGCATGGGTGTTTCCGCCCATTGCCGGATGATTCCCGGGACCATTAGTCTGCCATCTTGAACAAACGGCCAGTCTCGCGTTGGGCTCCGGGAAACCGAAACCTGTACCTGATCACCCACCTAACCCATGACAACCCATCGACCTGTTAGCTCCATTCGTTCACTCGCCATCTCTGTATTGATGGGCGTTCTGATCCCGCTGGCTGCGGCGGAAAATGCTTTGCCATTCGTAAGTCCGATGTTCGGCGACAACATGGTGCTCCAGCGCGGCAAGGCCAACACGATCTGGGGCTGGACCACGCCGGGCCAGACGGTGCGCGTGGAAATCGCAGGGCAGACCGCATCCGGAACCGCGGGCACCGACGGTCGGTGGGTGGCAAAAATCGAGCCGCCAGCGGCCCCGGGCCCGCATTCGTTGAAAATCTCCGGCCCGCAAGCGGAGGAGTTCACCAATGTGCTCGTCGGCGACGTCTGGTTGTGCGGCGGGCAATCTAACATGGAACTGCCGTTGAACCGGACCCGCAATGGCGACGCTGCCATCGCGGCGGCGAACCAGCCGGAAATCCGCTTGTTTACGGTGAAACAGCAGCCCGCGTATTCGCCCGCGTCGGTGGCGGATGGACGCTGGAAGGTTTGCTCGCCCGCAACCATCGCCGAGGATGGCGGGTTCTCCGCCGTCGGTTATTATTTCGCGCTCAAGGTGCGGAGCGAGACGGGCGTGCCTATCGGTTTGATCAAGGATTGTTGGGGCGGCACGCCGGCGGAATCGTGGACGAGTCCGGAGTCGTTGCGCAGCCTGAAGGATTTCGATCCCGCGCTGGATGAGGTCAAGCGCCTCCGCGCCAAAGGGGGCGCGGAGCACGGGAACTACATCACGCATTGGTACGAGGAGTTCGATGCCGGCCAGCGGGAAAACTGGAGCGCCGCGGGACACGACGACCACGATTGGAAGCCAGTGACTCTAGCAGACGGCTTCCGCGAGCTGGGCGTCACCGACACGCCAGGCGTCTGTTATTTCCGCAAAACGATCACGCTGCCGGACCCGCTGCCGCCGGGTGCAGCGACGATTCACCTCGGTGTGATCGAGCGGATGGACACGGTCTGGCTGAACGGCCAATGGGTCGGCGCGAGCGCGTGGGTGGAGAATCCGCGGAAGTATCCGGTCGGGGCCAAGATCCTCAAGGCGGGTGCCAACGTGCTGACGGTGCGCGTTTTCAAAACCAAGCCGGACGGCGGCTTCCGCTCGAAGCCGGAGGAACTCCGCCTGGAGTTGGGCGACAAGACAAGCATACCGTTAGCTGATGGCTGGAAGGCCAAGGTCAGCGTGGACGCGCGCCCGCCTCAGCCGTTGCCGTTTGGCTTCGAAAACTGGCCGACGATGCCCGGCGTGCTGTATGACGGGATGATCGCACCGGTCGCGCCGCTCGCGATCACCGGCGCACTCTGGTATCAGGGCGAGGCCAATGTAGGCCGCGACGCGCAATACCGCGCCCTGCTGCCGGCCATGATCGGCGATTGGAGAAAAGCATTCGGGCAGGGCGATTTTCCGTTTTACATCGTGAGTCTGGCAGCCTTCCAGCAACGCAAGAACACTCCCGGCGACGATGCGTGGGCGGAACTTCGCGAGGCCCAGGATTTTACCGCGCACAGCGTGAAGAACTCGGGGTTGGCGCTAACGATTGATCTCGGCGATGCGAATGACATCCATCCCAAAGACAAGAAGGAAGTCGGCGAACGGCTCGCGCTGTTAGCGCTGGCGAAACATTACGGCAAACAGGTGTCGTCTTCCGGCCCGAGGTTTGTTGCGGCGGAGAAAGTCGAAGGCGCGCTGAAACTCCGTTTTGACCAGGACCTGGTGGTGAATGGCGACAAGCCGGAGGAATTCGCAATCGCCGGGGAAGATCGCAAGTGGCACTGGGCTGAGGCGAAGATCGCGGGAAATACCGTCGTGCTCTCATCGCCGGAAGTGCCGAAGCCAACCGCCGCGCGTTACGCGTGGCAGGCCAATCCAAAGTCGACGCTGTTCAATACCGCCGGCTTGCCCGCGGTGCCATTCCGCACCGATTCACCCTTGGAGAAACCATGAAACCAATCGTCGCGTTTGTCGCAGTACTCTCTATCAGTGCGCTCGTCCGGGCTGAACCGGCACGCAACCCGATCATCCATGCGGATGTCCCGGACCTCGCGATGATCCGCGTGGGCGACAGCTATTACATGAGCAGCACCACGATGCACATGAGCCCGGGTTTTCCCATCATGAAATCCAAGGATCTGGTGAACTGGTCGATTGTTAGTTATGCCTACGAAACCTTGGCGGACAACGACGCGCTGACGCTCCAGAACGGCAGGAACGCCTACGGCAAAGGCTCGTGGGCCAGCAGTTTGCGCTTTCACAAGGGGACCTACTACGCATCCACTTTTTCCGCCAGCTCTGGCAAGACGCACGTTTACACCACCCGGGACATCGAGAAAGGGCCATGGAAGGAAGTGTCATTTTCGCCCGCCCTGCACGACCACTCGTTGTTCTTCGACGACGATGGCCGCGTTTACATGCTCCACGGCGGGAGTGATCTCAAACTTACCGAGCTAACAGCCGACGTCTCGGCGATCAAACCCGGCGGCTTCAACGAGGTGGTGATCCGTGACGCCACATCCGTTGCCGGGTCGAACAAGGGCTTGCCTGCCGAGGGCTCGCAGCTTTTCAAGGTCAACGGGAAATACTATGTCTTCAACATCACCTGGCCCCGCGGCGGCATGCGCACCGCGCTCGTGCATCGCGCTGACAAGATCACCGGTCCCTACGAAGGCAGGATCGCCCTGCAAGACAAGGGCGTGGCGCAAGGCGGTCTGATCGATACTCCGGACGGCAAGTGGTACGCCTATCTTTTCCAGGACCACGGCGCGGTGGGCCGCATTCCCTATCTGGTGCCGGTGAAATGGGAGGACGGCTGGCCGGTGTTAGGCGAAAATGGCAAGGTGCCGGAGACGCTTGATATTCCCGCCGGCAAGGGCGGGCTGTCCGGCATCGTCGCGTCGGATGAATTCAACGGCGGCAAGCTCCCGCTCGTTTGGCAGTGGAATCACAACCCTGACAATGATCTCTGGTCTCTAACGAAGCGCCCGGGTGCCCTGCGCCTGACCACCGGCGCTGTGGTTCCCGATCTGCTCGCCGCAAGAAACACGCTGACCCAGCGCACCTTCGGCCCGGAAAGCTCGGCGACCGCGATCCTCGACACCTCGCTGATGAAGGACGGCGACTGCGCCGGGTTGGTGGCGTTGCAGAAGAACTATGGATTTGTGGGCGTCAAGGTCGCCGGAGCTGCAAAGACCCTCGTGATGGTCGGGGCCGGCAACGGAACTGCAGCGGACGAAGAGAGCGTGTCGTTTTCGGGAAAAGCGGTTCATCTCAGGATCAACTGCGACTTCAGGAACAAAACTGACAAGGCGGAGTTTCAATACAGCCTCGACGGCAAGAAGTGGGCCGCCATCGGGAAACCATGGAAGTTGTCATACACCTTGCCCCACTTCATGGGCTACCGCTTCGGACTCTTCAACTACGCGACCAAATCCACCGGCGGCTCCGCGGATTTCGATTACTTCAGACTCAGCGACAAGCTTCCCGCCAGCCCCTGAAGCCCGAAATCGTAATGAAAACCCTGCTACTGGCCGCCATCTCCGTCCTCGTGTGGATCTCCACCGGGTCGCTTGACGCCCAGACGATTCAAATTCCGCGCGGTCGGCCGACACTCAATGCAGCCCGCACGACGTTCGTGGCCGACAACGGCCAGCTTCTGCGCGGACCCTACGAGTCCACCGAGTGGACGACCGCCGCGCCGCTGGCCGAAGTCACCAAGATCAAGAACCTCGGCTTTAACGCGGTCCACCTTTACGCCGAGGTCTTCAATCCCACCTACCCCGCCACCACGAACAACACCCCAGGTTATGCGGTCGCGGAGGTGGACAAAATGGTGACCATGACGCGCGATCTCGGGCTTTACCTCGTCATGACCATCGGCAACGGGGCCAACAACGGGAATCACAACTATCAGTGGGCTGTCGATTTCTGGAACTTCTACGCTTTGCGTTACAAAAACGAGACGCACGTGGTGTTCGAGATCCACAACGAGCCGATGGCATGGGGGCCGTCCTACCTGACCGGCACCACGCCGGCGGGGGCGCTCGACATGGAGGTGGCCGCCTACAATGCCATCCGCACCCATGCCCCTAACACTCCCGTGTTGCTCATGTCCTACGCCGTGCTCGGCGGCACCGGCGGGACCAACGCCGCCCTAACCGACATCCGGGAGTTCAACCAACGGGTCTTTGGCAACCCGAACGCCGTCTGGACCAATGAGGCCGTGGGCTTCCACGGCTACGCCGGCTGGGAAGGAACCGCCACCGCCGTCGCGGGCCTGATCGCCGCGGGCTATCCCTGTTTCATGACCGAATTTGGCTGGCACGACTGGGGAACGACCGGCGGCACCAGCCTCGAAGTCGAATTGACCACCGATCTGGAGCGCCTCGGGGTCTCTTGGCTCACCTTCCAGTTTATCCCCCCTTCCGGCGTTTCCGCGGATGTGACTATTCCGGGACTTTTCAAAGACCCAGTGGACGCTGCCGGATTGTCCTGGACGCCTGATTTCGGCACTTGGCCGGTGGCGCGCGCGCCTTTCGGCAACGGCGGCCAGCCACGCGCCACCGTCGCGAACTGGGTGAACAACTTCCTAACCGGCACCGTGCGCATCCAGGCCGAGGACTTTGACAGCGGTGGGGAAGGCGTCGCCTGTCACGATAACGACACCGCCAACACTGGCGGCCAATATCGCGCCGGGGAAGTGGTGGACATCGCCACCTGCAACGATACGGGGGGAGGCCATAAAGTCGGTTGGACGACGGATGGCGAGTGGCTGGAATACACCATTCTGGTCAAGGAGCCTGGCTATTACAATCTCGCGCTCCGCTACGCCGCCCCGAACAGCGGTTGCGCCATCGAGGTGATCAGCAACGTCGAGAACACGACCGGTCCCCGGACGCTGGCGAGCACCGGTGCCAATACTAACTGGGCGACCGCAAACGTGCAGGTCTATCTGGAGTACGGTCGGCAGAAACTTCGCTTGAAAATCCCCAAGGGCGGCTTTGACCTGAACTGGTTCGAACTCTCGCCAGCTTCCACGGGCATCGTCGCCAATGGAAACTACAAATTCCTGAACGCCGCGAGCATCCTGTCCATGGAGGGTGTCGCCGCCACCAACACCGTCACGTCGTCCGCTTACACGGGTTTGACGTTCCAGCAATGGAATCTCCAGCACATGGGAGGCGGCCAATACAAGATCACTTCCGTGGGCAACGGATCGAGTTGGAATGCTGCGGGCGGTTCGCTCGGCCTGGTTTCCACCTGGAACAACAGCAATGACCGGTGCTTTGTCATCCTGCCGGCCGGCGGCGGTTACCTGCGATTTCTTTGCGTCGGCAGCGGCTTGAGCCTGGCTCCGGCGGCTGCCGCCATGGAACAACAGGAATACACGGCAGCAGCCAACCAGAAGTGGGGGATTCTCGCGCCGACCACCACGCAGTTCCCGGGAGGTCTAACCGCCACGCCAACCTCCCCGACTCATGTCGGCCTAACATGGAACGCCGTCGCCGGTGCCACCAGCTACAACGTCAAGCGTTCGACCATCAGTGGAGGGCCGTATGTCACCATCGCCACCGGCGTGGTTGCCACGAACTTCACGGACACGGTCGCCGCGACCACGGGTTACTACTATGTGGTCAGCGCCGTGGTCGGCGGATTGGAAAGCCTCAACAGTGCGGAGGCGGGATTGCTGCTGCCTTATCCCTGGTTGTCGCAGGACATCGGCGCTGTTGGGATCGTCGGCCGCGCTGAATTCCGGGACGGGGTGTTTGTCCAGGATGGATCGGGAGCGGACATCTGGGGCACGGCGGATGCGTTTCGTTTCACCTACCTAACCACCAGCGGCGACTGCACCATCACCGCTCGCGTGGCCAGCTTGGAAAACACCGATCCATGGGCGAAGGCGGGCGCCATGATCAGGGAGAGCCTGGATCCCAACTCCAGGAACACCTTCATGTTCGTGAGCCCGGGAAATGGTGTGGGCTGGCAGACCCGAACGTCCGCAGGTGGCAACACCACCAACGCCGTCACGGCTGGCGTGACCGCTCCCTGCTGGGTCCGGCTGGTGCGCAGTGGCAATACCTTCACGGGCTACTACTCCACCAATGGCACCACTTGGACGCAAAGAGGAACGACAACCCTCGCCATGTCCACCAATGTGTTCATCGGCCTGGCGCTAACAAGCCATAACAATTCGACATTGTGCACGGCGGGTTTCGACAACGTGAGCGCGCCTAACTGGGCGTATGGAAGTCCTCCGGTCGCGCCCGGCGGTCTCACCGCGACCGGTGGAAGCGCCGCCGTCGCCCTTGCCTGGAGCGCCCCTCCCACTGCGATCAGCTACACGGTGAAACGCTCCAGCATTTCTAACTCGGGATATTCCATCCTCTCCAGCGGCGTGGTTGGGACCAGCTTCGATGACACGGAGGCCATGGCCGGGGCGACTTACTACTACACCGTCTCGGCCACCGGATATGGCGGCGACGGGCCGGATTCCAACGTGGTTTCCGCCACCACGTTTCCTTCCGAACTTCGGTTGCTTTTTGACGAGGGTGCCGGATCCGCCGCCGCCGACAATTCCGGACATGGCTGGCACGGCGCGCTCGTCAACAGCCCGGCGTGGGCCGCTGGAAAGTCCGGCTCTTCTGTGCAACTCGATGGCACCAACGACCACGTCACGCTCCCTAACGGCGTGGCCAGCGGCCTTGGCAATTTCACCTTTGCCACCTGGGTGAAGCTCGATGCGCTCGGAAGCTGGTCGCGCGTCTTCGACTTCGGCACCGGCACGGACAATTACATGTTCCTCACTCCGCGAGTGGGAACCACTGGCAACGTCCGCTTCGCCATCCGCACTCCCGCACAGGCCGAACAGATCATCAACGGCACCGCGCCGCTTCCCACCGGCGAATGGACCCACGTAGCCGTCACTCGCTCCGGCACTCTCGGGACGCTCTATGTGAACGGGGCGGCAGTCGGCAGCAGCACGATCAATCTAACGCCCGCCGATCTCGGCCGCACCACCCTGAACTATCTCGGTCGCTCCCAGTGGGCCGGCGATTCCTACCTCGACGGGCAATTGGACGACTTCCGCATTTATGCCTCGGCGCTCAGTGCCACGGATCTGGCCGCACTCGCCTCCGGCCCGCCGGTCATCACCAGCCCGACAGTGGCGAGCAGTGGTGTCGGCAGTTCGTTTGTCTTTCAAATCGCCGCCAGTAACAGCCCGACCGGCTACTCCGCTACCGGGCTTCCCGCCAACCTGGTTTTGAACGAGACCACCGGCCACATCACCGGCACACCCGCCGCCAGCGGAAATTTCACGGTCGGCCTCAGCGCCGGAAACTTCGCCGGAAACGGTGCCGCCACGCTGGGTCTAACGATCACGTCCCCGCCGATCACCGAGGCGGAACTGCGCGCTCCTCAAATCGAACTCTCCGGAGGAAATGCCAGCCTCACGGCGGCCATCTCGGTCATCGGTCATTCCTATCAGCTCCAGTACCAGGACGATCTCGCCGCCGGCCAGTGGCTGAACCACGGACCGGCCCAAGTCGGCACCGGTGGCCCCCTCACATACACCATGCCTGTCGATCCCTTGATCGATCGACGTTTCTATCGCCTACTTATCCTCCAATTATGAAAACCCGAATCGCCCTACTGTCCGCGAGCTTCCTGCTCGCCCTCCCCGGTCACGGCCAGGATGCCCCCGACGGCTCGAAGCCCGCCACCACCAACATCCTCGGCCAAGCCTATCCGCGCGTTCATCCGGATCTCCGCGCCACTGTCCGCATCAAGGCTCCGGAGGCTCAGAAAATGGAGCTGGACCTGATGAAGAAGTATCCGATGACCAAGGATGCCGAAGGCCTCTGGACCGCCACCACCGAACCCTTGGTGCCGGGGTTCCACTACTACTCGATCTTCATCGACGGCGTGGCCGTGTGCGATCCGGCCGGCGAGACGTTCTACGGCATGGGCCGCATGGCGAGCGGCATCGAGATCCCGACCGCGGGTGAGGATTTCTATCAGGTCAAGGACGTGCCGCAGGGTGAGGTGCGCGAGCGTTCCTATTTTTCAAAAACCACCGGTGCCTGGCGGCGCATCTTCGTTTACACTCCTCCGGGTTACGATCAGGACACGCAGGCCCGCTATCCCGTGCTCTATCTCCAGCACGGCGGCGGCGAGGACGAGCGCGGTTGGCCGGTGCAAGGTCACATGAGCCACATCATGGACAACCTCATCGCAGAGAAGAAGGCCGTGCCGATGCTAGTCGTGATGGAAAAAGGCTATGCACAGAAACCGGGCGAAGAACCGGTTACTGCTCGCCCGCCTGCTGGAGGACCTCCGCCGGACCTGCGGAAAAGATTCGGCACGTTGGAAGAGGTTTTCATCAAGGATCTGATCCCGATGGTCGACAAAACCTACCGCACCAAGGCCGATCGCTCTAACCGTGCGATGGCCGGGCTGTCGATGGGCGGCATGCAGACCTTCATCATCGGCTTGAACAACCTCGACCATTTCGCGTACTTCGGCGGCTTCAGCGGAGGGGGTGGGGGATTCGGCGGCGGAACCTTCGATCCCAAGACCGCCCACGGCGGCGTGATGGCGGACGCGAAGGCATTCAACGACAAGGTCCGCCTGCTTTTTCTCAGCATCGGCACCGCCGAGGGCGAGCGCTTCTACACCAGCGTGAAAGGTTATCGCGACGCGCTCGAAACGGCGGGAATCAAGACCACCTATTACGAATCTCCCGGCACCGCGCACGAGTGGCACACCTGGCGGCGCAGTCTCCATCAGTTCGCGCCGTTGCTTTTCAAACAGTGATTCACTCCATGTTTTTCCTGCCCCCATTCTCATCCGTTGCTGCCGCGGTTTTCGCCTGCGGCTGCATGGCGCTATCCGCTGAGCAAATCTACAGTCCCGACAGCCACCTCGCCGCCAAACTCGAACTCAAGGACGGGGTGCCCTTCCTCGGCGTGACCTACAAGGGCAAGGTTTTCCTCGAACCATCGCCTCTGGGGCTGGAGACGAGCATCGGCAACCTCGCCTCGGGGTTGTCCGAAGCCGGTTCATCCACGCGGTCGATCGACGAAACCTACACGCTCCCGCACGGCAAGGTCCGCGACGTTCGCCACCGGGCGAACGAGCTGACCGCCCGCTTCACCAATGGCACAAAGGGCGCGCTTGAGATCATCGTCCGTGTGGCCGACCACGACGTCGCCGTGGCCTATCGAATTCCCGCGGAAGGGAAGCACCGGGTGACAATCCTGCGGGAAACGACCGCCTTCAATCTGCCTGACAGCGCCACGGCCTTCGTTACGCCCCAAGCGCGGGCGGGGGATGGTTTCGCCGGCTCGAAGCCAAGCTACGAGGAACCATATTTCCTCGACCAGCCGATCGGAAAGAAGTCGTCCACCGGACTCGGCTACACCTTTCCCGCGCTGTTCCGCATCGGCGGCGACGGCTGGGTGTTGCTCTCTGAAACCGGCGTCTCTTCGGGCTACGCGGGAACCCGCCTCGGCGATCCCTCTCCGGACGGTCTCTATCCGATCGCTTTCCCCGAAGCCGCGGAAAACGGCGGCGTCGGCGATGCGACCGTCTCCGGAGCCCTGCCGTTGATGACCTCGTGGAAGACCATCACCCTGGGCGAAACGCTCGCCCCGATCGTCGAGACCACCGTTTCGACGGACGTGGTGAAGCCGCTCTATCAGCCGTCAGAGGAGTACCGCCCCGGTCGCGTCACGTGGAGCTGGCTGCTGTGGCAGGACCAGAGCATGAACCTCGCGGACCAGAAGAAGTTCGTCCAACTCGCCGCCGATCTCGGTTACGAATACATCCTCATCGACGCCCTGTGGGACAAGAACATCGGTCGGGAAAAAATGGCGGAACTGGTGAAGGAAGCCGCCGCGCTCAAGGTTGGCGTGCTGCTTTGGTATAACTCCAACGGCTCGTGGAACGACGCGCCGCAGACGCCGCTGCATGGCATGGACACGGCGCCCGCCCGGCGGCGGGAAATGGCGTGGATGGAGTCCATCGGCGTGAAGGGCATCAAGGTCGATTTCTTCGGCGGCGACAAACAGGTCACCATGAAGCTCTACGAGGACATCCTCACCGACGCGAATCAATACGGCCTGATGCTCAATTTCCACGGCGCGACCCTCCCGCGGGGCTGGGAGCGAATGTATCCCAACCACCTGACCAGCGAGGCTGTCACCGCTTCGGAAAATCTGGTCTTCAGCCAGGGCCTCGCCGACAAGGAAGCCTTCAACAGCACCGTCTTTCCAATCATCCGCAATCCCGTCGCCGCGATGGACTACGGTCCGCTCGTGCTGAACAAGCGGTTCTCCAAGAATCCGGAACGTGGCACGCAACGCCGCACCACCGACGCGTTCCAACTCGCGTCCTCGGTGACGTTCCAGTCACCGCTCCAGCACTTCGGGCTGGCTCCTAATAATCTTGAGGAACAGCCCGGTTTCGTGATCGATTTCCTGAAAAAAGTGCCTGCCGTCTGGGATGAAACCCGATTCATCGACGGCTATCCCGGCAAGCTCTTCGTCGTGGCCCGCCGCAGTGGAGAGACTTGGTATCTCGCGGCCACCAATGGAGAAAGCACCCAAAAGGAGTTGACGCTTTCCCATCCTGTCCTAGGCAACAAGACCTTCACACTGATCCACGACAATCCCGACGGCTCCGCGGGCACGCGCAAAGTCACCGTGGGGGCAGATGGAAAGCTGCCTCTTGCCATCGGTCCTAACGGCGGGGCCGTTCTTTTCAGCGAATAGCAATCAATCTTCCTTACCAATCCGACCTCGGTTCCAATGAAACACACCACACTCCAGCTCGCCGCGCTTATTCTCGCGTCAACAGCCGCCCCGCTCAGGGCGGACTATCCGATCGCCTCGCACCGTTATCTCGCAGATCCGACGCCACTTGTTTATAAGGACCGCGTTTACATTTATTGCTCCAACGACGACGAAAGCCCTGTTGAGGGAAGTTATAACATCCCGAACGTCGTCTGCGTCTCTAGCAGCGACATGAAGAACTGGACCGACCACGGTTCCGTGTTCCGCGCCACCGAACACACCAAATGGGCCAAGAAAACCTGGGCACCCGGTGCGATCGAGCGCGATGGCAAGTTCTACCTCTATTTCGGAAACGGCGGCGGGAACATCGGAGTCGTGGTGGCCGAAAGCCCGACCGGGCCGTTCAAGGATCCCTTGGGCAAGCCGTTGATCGAGCACAGTACGCCGGGCGTCCAACCGGCCAAGAACATGTGGCTGTTCGATCCAGGTGCCTTCATCGACGATGACGGCCAAGCCTATCTCTACTTCGGCGGAAATGGCGATGACAACGTCCGTGTGGTGAAACTCAAGAAAGACATGATCACTCTCGATGGCGAGGTGATCAAGATGCACGCGCCCAACTTCTTCGAGGCCGCTTGGGTTAACAAATACAAGGGCGTTTACTATTTCTCTTACTCCACCACGCCCAAGGCGCAGATGCGTTTCGACTACATGACGAGCGACAAGCCGACTAGCGGTTTCACCTATCGTGGCATCGTCTCGAACCAGCCGCCGATCAATAACAACAACCACCACGCCGGCCAGTTCGAGTTCAAGGGCAAGTGGTATCACGTCTATCACAACCGGATCGTCGCCAAGGAGGCGGGCATTCCCACCGGCTTCCGCCGCAACCTCGCGCTCGAAGAGTTCGAATACGCGCCGAACGGCGATATCAAGAAAGTCGAGTTCACCACTAACGGCGTGAATCAACAGGGCGGTCTCGATCCATTTGCAAGAGTGGAAGGTGAGACGTTCCAATCCCAGAAGGGCGTCGAAACCATTCCCTGCGATGAAGGCGGCCTGTGTCTGACCGAACTGGAAAAGGGCGATTGGGTCAAACTGGTAGGCGTGGATTTCGGCAGCCGCGGGGCCAAGAAATTCAGCGCCCGGGCGGCAAGCGAGAAAGCAGGCGGCAAGATTGAAGTGCGCCTCGATAGTCCCGAGGGCAAACTTCTCGGCACCTGTGAAATCGGCGAGACCGCAGAAGCGCAGAAATGGAAGCCGTTTTCTTGTGATGTCGCCGGTGCCTCCGGGAAAAAGGATCTTTGCCTGGTGTTTACCGGTGGCGATGGTTCGCTCTTCAACCTCGATTGCTGGAAGTTCGAGTAACCCATGCATCGATTCGCTCAAACTAACAAACCGATGAAATTTCCCGCCCGCCTCGCCTTGATTGCCACTATCGGCATTCTTCCAAGTATTGCCCAGGAATCCCCTCCCCCTGCGGCTAACCCGCACCTGCTCTGGTGGAACAAACCTGCCGCGAAGTGGGAGGAAGCGATTCCGATTGGAAACGGCCAGCTGGGCGCGATGATTTTCGGCGGTCCTGAAAGCGAGCGGCTCCAACTCAACGAAGGCACGCTGTGGGCCGGCGGTCCCTACGATCCGGTGAACCCCGAGGCGAAGGACGCCTTGCCCCAAGTCCGGAAGCTCGTCAACGAAGGCAAATACCGTGATGCCGCGGGTCTCATCAGCGCCAAGGTCATGGCGAAGCCGCTCGGGCAGATGCCCTATCAGACGGTGGGTGATTTGAATCTAACGTTCACCGGCTCCGCCAATGCGACGGAATACCGCCGCGAGCTGAATTTGGACGATGCTATTGCCACGGTCAGTTATATGAGCGACGGAGTCCGCTTCACCCGGGAGATGTACTCGAGCGCTCCTGACAACGTGATCGTCGTGCGCCTAACCGCCGACAAGCCGGGCCGCCTGACTTTTTTCGCGGGCATGAAGACGCCGATGAAGGCGAAGGTGGAGACCGACGGTGGCGACACCCTGGTCATGACCGGAACGGGTGGCGACGCGGGTGGCATCAAGGGCCGGGTTCAATACCAGTCGCGCGTCAAGATCATGGCCTCGGGCGGCAAGATCACCTCCGAAGCCGACCGCGTTTCCGTCGAGAATGCCGATGCCGCGGTGCTCCTCATCACCGCGGCGACGAGCTTCAAGAAATTCGACGACGTCAGCGGCGATGCGGAAGCCGTCGCGAAAAAGAGGATCGCCGCCGCGGCCGCGAAATCCTTTCCAAGCCTGCGCACGGCGCACCTGGCGGACTATCAGCCGATGTTCCGCCGCGTCGGCATCGACCTCGGCACAAGTGAGGCGGTGAACCTGCCGACCGACGAGCGCATCCGAAAATTCGCCGAGGGCAATGACCCGCACCTGGCGGCGCTTTACTATCAGTTCGCCCGCTATCTGCTCATCGGCTGCTCGCGGCCGGGTGGCCAACCGGCGAACCTACAGGGGATCTGGAACGCAAGCATGAACCCGCCGTGGCAGAGCAAATACACGATCAACATCAACACCGAGATGAACTACTGGCCGGCCGAGTCCGGAAATCTCGCCGAGTGCGTCGAGCCTCTGATCAAAATGGTGGAGGATCTCACCATTACCGGCGCGCGCACGGCGAAGAGCATGTATGGCGCGCGCGGCTGGATGGCGCATCACAACACCGACATCTGGCGGGCGACCGCTCCGATCGACGGACCTAACTGGGGCATGTGGCCCACCGGCGGCGCCTGGCTTTGCCTGCACCTCTGGGACCGCTACGAGTTCAGCGGCGATCCCGCCGTGTTGAAACGCATCTATCCGGTGCTCAAGGGCGCATCGGAGTTCTTCATCGATACCTTGCAGGAAAGTCCCGACGGCAAATGGCTCGTGACCAATCCTTCCATTTCGCCGGAGAACGGCCACCCGCACGGTTCGGCGGTCTGCGCGGGTCCGGCGATGGACCAGCAGATCCTGCGCGACCTTTTCGCGAACACGATCAAGTCCGCCGCCATCCTCGGTGTGGACAACGATCTGCGAAAGCAGCTCGCCGACTTCCGCACCCGGATCGCGCCCAACCAGGTCGGCGGCACGGGCCTGTTGCAGGAGTGGCTTGAGGATTGGGACATGCAGGCAGGCGACAAACAGCATCGCCACGTTTCCCACCTCTACGGACTCTATCCGGGCAGGGACATCCACAGGCGCGACACCCCCGACCTGGCGGCCGCCGCGAAAAAATCGTTGGAGCTTCGCGGCGACAAGGCCACCGGCTGGGCGACCGCCTGGCGCATCGGTCTGTGGACCCATCTGGGCGACGGCGAGCACGCCTATCAGATCCTGAAACATCTCATCAGCCCCGGACTCACCTACCCGAACATGTTCGACGCGCACCCGCCGTTCCAGATCGACGGCAACTTCGGCGGCGCGGCCAGCATCGCGGAAATGCTCGTGCAGAGCCGTCTCGGCACCGTCGCGACCGCGGAGAAACCGGCTCTAACGACCGAGCTCGAACTGCTGCCCTCGCTTCCCGCCGCGTGGCCGGCCGGCAGCGTGAAAGGCCTCCGCGCGCGCGGCGGCTTCGAAGTCGATGTCGCGTGGAAGGACGGCAAGCTCACGGTAGCCGTCGTCCGCTCGTTGAAAGGCGGCTCCGCGACCCTGCGCCTCGGCGATACGACCCGCGATGTGAAACTCTCCAAAGATGAATCGTTCCGCTGGAACGGAAAATAGAACCCACCATCAACATTCCATGAAACCAAAATCCATCACACTTCTTGTTAGCGCGCTCGGCCTGCTGGCCCAGATCGCCGGTGCCGCCGACATCACCGGCCCCTGGCACGCGGAATTCGAAGGACCGCGCGGCCCTCAAAAAATCCAGTTTGAATTCAAAACCGAGGACGGAAAGCTGACAGGGAAAACGATTTCCAAGTTTGGTGAAAACACGCGCGAGGCGGCAATCCAGGACGGAAAGGTCGAGGGCGACACGCTCAGCTTCGTCCAGGTGTTGAATTTCCAAGGCAACGAGATGCGGATCACCTACTCCGGCAAGGTCGGCGAAGACGGCATAGCCTTCACCCGCAAGGTCGGCGATTTCGGCTCGTCCGATTTCAAGGCCGCCCGCGGTCCCTTGGCTGCAGGTCCCGCCGAGCCGTCGATCCCGCCGCGTCCGGGCCAGGCCGCCGAGATCGGACCGGATGACAAGCCCGCCTACGACGCGCCACCGGCGGGTTTCAATGCCACGCGGGCCGACGTTCCCCACGGCAAGTTGGAGATGATCGACTACGAGTCGAAGACCGTCGGCACCACGCGCAAGATGCAGGTTTACACGCCGCCGGGTTACACGAAGGACCAGAAATTGCCCGTGCTCTACATCCTGCACGGCATCGGCGGCGACGAGACCGAATGGCAGCGCTTCGCGAAGGTGGACGCGCTGTTGGACAACCTGCTGGCCGACAAGAAGGCCGAGCCGATGATCGTGGTGATGCCTAACGGTCGCGCGCAGAAGGACGACCGCGCCAATGCCGGCATGCAGGCGGCACCGGCATTCGCGGTGTTCGAGCGGGATCTGTTGGACGACGTGATTCCGGCGATCGAGTCGCGCTACGGCACCCGCACCGACCGTGAGGGGCGCGCGCTCGCCGGCCTCTCGATGGGCGGCGGACAAACGTTGAATTTCGGCCTCGGCCACCTCGACACCTTCGCCTGGATCGGCGCGTTTTCCTCCGCCCCTAACACCAAACCGCCGGCTGAACTCGTGCCCGATCCGGCCAAAACGAAGAAAGAGCTGAAGCTTCTGATGGTCACTTGCGGCAACAAGGACGGCCTGTTCCGGATCAGCAAGGGCGTCCAGACCTATCTCAAGGAAAAGGATGTGCCGCTCATCTGGCACGTGGACGATCACGGCCACGACCCGACCCACTGGGCGAGCGCCCTCTACAACTTCACCCAGCAGATTTTCCGCTGAACCTCAGCAATGTTAGACAATTCGCTTGTAACCCGACTCCCGCCATGCATCTCTCCTCACGCCCCGCCCTCTGCCTGCTGACCTTCGCCGGTCTGCTCCACGCCGCGCCTGCCGCGGAACCCGTGCTCCGCAGTGTTTATGAAAATGACTTCCTCATCGGAGTCGCGCTCAACACCGGGCAGGTCACCGGCCGCAACGCGAAAGCCGGCGAACTCGCCGGCACGCAGTTCTCCTGCCTAACAGCGGAGAACGACATGAAGTGGCAGTCCCTTCATCCGGATCCCGAACGCTATCAGTTCGACCGGGTCGACGCCTACTTCGAGTTTGCGAAGCAGCACAAGATGGAGGTCATCGGGCATACGCTCGTCTGGCACAGCCAGACGCCGCGCTGGGTGTTCGAGGGTGAGGGGGGCAAACCTGCGACCAAGGAGGAACTGCTCAAGCGGATGCGCGACCACATCCACACCGTGGCCGGGCGCTACAAGGGCAAGGTCAAGGGCTGGGACGTGGTCAATGAGGCCCTATCCGATGGCGGCGACGACATCCTCCGCAGCTCGCCCTGGAGGAAAATCATCGGCGACGATTTCATCGACCATGCGTTCCGCTTCGCCAGGGAAGCCGATCCCAAGGCCGAGCTCTATTACAATGATTATGGTCTCGAGAACGAACGCAAGCGCGCCAATTGCGTGAAGCTTGTGAAGGGGATGTTGGAGCGAAAAGTTCCGATCGATGGAATCGGCACCCAGTCCCATTTCCAACTGAACAACCCGTCCCTCGACGAAATCGAGAAGACCATCAAGGACTTCGGCGATCTCGGCCTCAAGGTCATGATCACCGAACTGGACGTGGATGTGCTTCCAAGTCGAGGCCCGGCTGGCAATGCCGATATCAGCCGGCGCGAACAGGGCGATTCGTCCACCAATCCCTACACCGCCGGTTTCCCGGAGGACATGCAGGAGAAACTCGCGAAGCGCTACGAGGACATCTTCAAGATCTATCTGAAACACCGCAAGTCGATCAACCGCGTGACTTTCTGGGGACTCGACGACGGCCAGACCTGGCTGAATGGATTTCCGGTTCGCGGCCGCACCAACCATCCGCTTCTTTTCGACCGCGAACTCAAGCCCAAGCCCGCCTTCTTCGAAGTGGTGAAAGTAGGAACGGGGAAATCACCCTCCCGTTGAAACTGCTGAACGTTAAGAGTCGCTTTGGTAACCCCTGAATCTCCGAAACAAACCCATGAGCAATCCACTCGATCGTATACGCCGTCGGGTCATCCTCTGCGCCGCCATGGCGCTGTTCCTCGGTGCTGACAAGGCGTTCGCCGGACCGGGTCACTGGGTGACAACCTGGGCGACCTCGCCGTATCTCACGGAACAAAACAACCTGCCGCCCGAACCGCTGGCCCACAAGACCTTACGCCAGTTTGTCAGGACGTCGATCGGTGCGAAACACCTGCGCCTGCGATTCTGCAACGCCTACGGGACCAGTCCCGTGACCATCCAGTCCGCGCATCTCGCGCTGGCCGCGGGCACCGGCAGCGCGGGCACCGGCGAGATCAACCCGGCGACCGACCGCGCGCTCGCATTCCGCGGCGCGCCCGGCGTGGTCATCCCGGCGGGTGAAACGATCTGGTCGGATTCGCTGGCCTACGATCTTCCCGTTACGGCGACGGTCGCCATCAGCCTGCATTTCGGCGAGATTTCCGCCTCCACGATCACCGGTCATCCGGGCTCGCGCACCACCTCGTTCATCGAGGACGGAAACGTGGTGTCCACGGCGAACCTGCCGGACGCGGCCAAGACCGATCACTGGTATGTCATTCATGCCATCGAGGCGCTGGCCGGGGAAACGGGTAGAACCGTCGCCATCCTCGGCGACTCGATCACCGACGGCCGCGGATCAACCACCAACGGCCAGGACCGCTGGCCGGACCAACTCGCCACCCGGCTCGCCGCCAATCCACCCACCGCGAACGTCGGTGTCGCGAATCTGGGAATCGGGGCTAACGGCGTCCTCGGCCAGGCGAGCGCCGGATTTCCGTCCGGCCAGGCCCGCTTCAGCCGCGACATTCTCAATCAAACGGGCGTGCGCTATTTCATCGTCTTCGAGGGGATCAACGACATCGCCTACAGCGGAATCACCACCCCCGCGGCGGCGACCGCCAGGGCGAACGACCTGATCGCGGCATACACCAGCCTCGCCAACCAGGCCCGCGCCCGCAACATCAAGCCGTATGCCGCGACGATCACGCCCTTCGGCACATCCGGCACCTACACCGCGACGCTTGAGAGCATCCGGCAGACGGTCAACGACTGGATCCGCAACAACACGGTTTTCGACGGCCACATCGACTTCGACGCCGTGGTGCGCGATCCCTCCGCTCCGTCCAACCTGCTGCCCGCCTACATCTATCAGAACGACGGCCTGCACATCAACACCACGGGCTATCAGGCGATGGTCAATTCGGTGAATTTGAATCTTTTCACGCCATGACGAAGCTTTGGAAAGTGTTGCTGGCCGCGGTCCTTGTCTCCTCCTCCTGCATTGCGGCGGTGGCGCGGTTCGACATCAATGATTTCGCGGCCGCATCCCCGACTCTATCCGGCTGGACTGCGGTGACGGGATCCGCCGACAACGCGGACACGCTGACGGGCACGGACGGCACCCACACTCTCACGCTCACCACCACGGGCGACGGACAGGGCCGCGACCGCAACGTCGGGAGCTTTTCCTCGGACGGGAGTTTGTGGCGGGATTTCTGGTTTGTCGCTGATAGCACCATCGGCGGGCAGACGGCCACCGCCACCATCACCGGTCTCGCAGCGAACACGTTTTACTCCGTCGAGATCTGGGCCTTTGACATCAATTCCACGGGAAACCGTGCTGCTGCCTGGACGGACACCGTTACAGGAAACACGGCGAGGTTGGCTTTCAATGGCTCGACGACTCCCCTTCCCGTTTCGTTAGCTGATAGTGTGATCACCTTGCAGGCGAAGACCAGTGGCTCTGGCGTGCTCACGCTCACCGCAGCCGGGACCACCGGCGGAGCCGCCGGCCTGCCTAACGTATTTGTCAGCGGCATCCGCGTTTCCGCGGAGACCGAATCTCTGCCGGTCATCGAAGCGGAATCCGGAGTCCTCGGCACCGAGTTCACCGTGAACGATCTGGACGGCGCCACCAACATCACCATTTCGCCCACCTCCACCAGCACCACCGTTCCGGGCAGCGCCGCCCGCGTGGCATCCTACTCCGTGGCGTTTCCCGCGGAGGATGTCTATCAGCTTTACGCCCGCGTCCGCGTGGGGCCGGGTGGATTCGATGACGACAGCTTTTTCCACGCCAGCGGATTCGGAGCCAAGTCGCCGACGACCGGATCCGACTGGGTCTTCGCCAACGGACTGGCCGCGGCTGGCTTCACGGCCGCCACCGATGTGGTGACCGCCGGCGGCGGGACGGCGGGCACCCAGGTATGGAAATGGCTGAAGTTCGCAACGCCCTTCACCGTCCCCGCCGGCAGCCTGACGCAGACCTTCCAAATCGGCGGGCGCGAGGACGGATTCAACATCGACCGGTTTGTTTTCGGACCCTCCGGCATCGACCTAACCGTGGCGGAGCTGGAGAGCGGAATCGTCGCCCCGCCGCCGGACGGGATCACGTTCGACGGCCCGGACGGGATCGCGATCCACCGTTTCGGAGTTCCCAGTCTGGGTGCCACGCTCGACGGGGCGAACCCGGCGTCCGGGCTGGTTCTGATCGGCGGCGAGTTGCAGGGAACCACGCTCAACGGCGGCCTTCAGGGTGACGGCGCGGCCTTCCGCGTGAGCCTCGACGGCACGACCTTCGAAACACTTGAGAGCTTTTACGGCGGATCGGACACGGCCCATCCGCAGGGCGGGCTGCTGGTTTCCGGAAGCGGCTTCTTTGGCGTCTCCCAGGCCGGCGGCACGTCCGGCACCGGCACGGTCTTTGAGCGCAAGGCGGATGGCAGCGTCGCCGTGATCCGCAGTTTCAACGCGGTCGCGGCGCACACCGGGACCAATGTCGGCGGTGCGAGTCCGTCCGGTTCGCTCGCCGTTTCCGGAAGCACGCTCTACGGCGCGGCGTCCGTCGGCGGGACTCACGGAAACGGGACGCTGTTCTGGGTTGCCAGCAACGGCGTCAATTTCACCGTCCTGAAGGAATTTTCGCTGCTAGACTCCACCTACGGCACCAATGCCGACGGCGCACAGCCACGCGGCGGAGTCGTCCTGGCAGGCGGAAAACTCTACGGCACCACCTCGGCCGGCGGTAACGGAGGCACGGGCGTCGTCTTCTCGATGGACGTGAACGGATCGAACTACACCGTCCTCCATCACTTCGCCCCGCTCGACGCGGTGACCGCCGCCAACGCCGACGGCGGGATGCCCTGCGGCGGGCTCGTCATTTCCAACGGCGTGATCTACGGCACCACCCTCGCCGGCGGCGCGGGCGCCACGGGCAGCGTGTTCGCCCTCGATACCGGCGGCACCGGTTTTATAACACTCTACTCGTTCTCCGCCACCGATCCACTGGCGGGAACCAACGCGGACGGAGCCTCGCCCGCCGCCGGGCTAATCCTGTCGGGAAACGTGTTCTACGGCACGACCTCCGCCGGCGGCGGGGGAGGTGCGGGCACGGTCTTCGCGCTCGATCCGTTCGTGCCGGATTTCCGCGTGCTCCACAGCTTCGAACCGGTGGCGGGAGATGGGACTAACATTCACGGCGCTCGTCCGGTTGCTGCGCTGCTGCGGGTGGGGAATGCTTTATTCGGCACGGCCTTCGCCGGTGGCCCGGGTGGCTCGGGCACCGTCTTCCGGATCCCAATTCCCCTCACTTCGCAGATCGCAGCGATTGGAAATCCCAACGGCACCGTCAACGCCACCTTCATCGGCCGGGGCGCGCCCAACTCCAACTACCTCATCCAGGCGACCAACGACCTCGCCACCGCCTGGCAGAACATGATCACCCAGCCCGCCGACGCCAGCGGGTTTCTCCAATTTCCGGAAGCCAATCTGATCTCTCCCAAAAGGTTCTACCGGATCGTGGAGATGCCTTGAACGGTCGATCGAAAACCGACTGAATCCATACCACCCGACCCAACAACCAAATCCATTCATGCAAATCCTGCGTCTATCCATGTTCCTGCCTCTCGCCGTCCTCGGGGTGGTGTTGGCCAAGCCGTTGACCGCTCCGACACCGGACGCGCGGCGGCTTGAAGTCCTGTTTTTCGGGGCACCCACCGCCAACGGACCGGGTCACGACCCGATCACCCGCTACCGCATCATCAAACGCAATCTCGGCACCGAGGGCATCGACTTCACCTACACCCAGAATCCTGCCGAAGCCTTCAATCCGGAGACACTCGCGAAGTACGACGCGCTCCTGATGTATGGCAATTGGGAGCAGAACCGGTCGATGCCCGCCGATCAGCTCAAGGCTCTGACCAGCTATGTCGACGGCGGCGGTGCCTTCCTGCCGATCCATTGCGCGTCCGCCTGTTATGGCGGTTCGCCCGAGTTCATCAAGCTCGTCGGCGGCCGCTTCAAGAACCACACTGCGGGAGTCTTCAAGGCGACAAACGTCAATCCGCAGCATCCGGTCATGCGGGATTACGGCGGGTTCGAAGCGTGGGATGAAACGTACGTCCACGACCAGCACGGCGACGACCGGGTGATCCTCGAGAAGCGCGAGGAAGAACCATGGACATGGGTTCGCGAGCAGGGCAAAGGCCGCGTGTTCTACACCGCCGGCGGCCACGATCACCGCGTGTGGGATCAGACGGCTTTCCATGATTTGATCAAGCGCGCCATCTTGTGGAGCGTTGGTCCGGAAAAGCAGGCGAAGCTCGTTGCCTTGAAACTTCCCAAGCTGGAACAACAGGACGTCGAACTCCCCGGCTACGTGAAACGCGAGCTCATCACCAAGGCGCAGAAGCCGCTTTCGCCGGAGGACTCGATGAAACTCGCACAAGTGCCGGCTGGCTTCGAGCTGTCGTTGTTCGCCTCCGAGCCGGACATCGTCAATCCGATCTTCATCAACTGGGACCACAAGGGCCGCGCCTTTGTCATCCAGACCACCGACTATCCTAACAACCTGCATGCCGGGAATCTTGGAAACGACAAGATCATCATCTGCGAAGACACCGACAAGGACGGCCGCGCCGACAAGTTCACCACCTTCGCCGACAAGCTTTCCATCCCGACCTCGCTGGTCTTCGCGAACGGCGGTGTGATTTCCACAAACGGCAGCGAGATGCTGTTCCTCCAGGACACTGATGGCGACGACAAGGCTGACGTTAGAAAAATCCTGTTCAGCGGCTTCGGCATGGGTGACACCCACGCCGGCGTGTCGAACCTGCGCTATGGCCACGACGGCTGGATCTACGCAACCGTCGGCTACTCCGGTTTCAAGGGCACAGTCGGTGGCGAAGCGCTTTCGTTCACCCAAGGCGTTTTCCGCTTCAAGCCCGACGGCTCGAAAGTCGAGTACCTCCAGCCGACCACCAACAACACCTGGGGCCTCGGCACCACCTCGGATTTCGACATCATGGGTTCCACCGCGAACGGCAATCCGTCGTTCTATCTGACACATCCGCAGACCGCCTATGCCTCGATCGGCCGCCGCGCCCCGCGCACGCCGCGGGCCGATGACAATCCGATTTTCAACCCCAGCTCCGCCGACATCCGCCAGGTGGACCAGCATGAGAAATACACCGCCGCCGCCGGCCATGCCTTCTACACCGCCGAGCGATTTCCTGAAGAGTGGCGGGAAAAGACCGCATTCATCACTGAGGGCACCGGCAAGCTCATCGGCACCTTCGACATCACCCGACAGGGCTCCGGCTACAAGGCGGTCCAGCGCTTCAACAACATTTACAACAGCGCCGACGCCTGGTCCGGGCCGGTCTGCGCGGAAACCGGTCCTGATGGAGCGGTGTGGATCTGCGATTGGTATAACCTGATCATCCAGCACAACCCGACACCGAACGTCCGCTCGTCCGGTCTCGACGCGACGAACGGCAAGGGCAACGCCTACGAGACCCCGCTGCGCGACAAGCAGCACGGCCGTGTTTATCGGATCTATCCGAAAGGCAGCCCGGACGATGCCATTCCCGCCCTCGATCCCGCCGACCCCGCGACCCTCATCGCGGCGCTCGATCATCCGAATCTCTTATGGCGTCTGCATGCCCAGCGGCTCATTGTGGAAAGCGGCAAAAAAGAACTAGCAGGCAAACTCGCCTCGCTTGCTGCCGCCGGAAACCGCGCCTCGGCCCACTCCATCTATGCGCTCGCCGGTCTCGGCGTCAACGAGCCATCCACGATCACCACCGCCCTCAGCTCGAAGGTTCGCGCAGTGCAACGCGCCGGCATCAAGGCCGCAACTCCGCAGCAGCTCAAGCAAGTATTCCTTGCAGACGGCACCCTGAAGGTGGCCGATGACCGCGAACTGGCGGAAATGCTCGTTTCTCTAGCAAACCTCCCGGAGGATGCGGAATTGGGCAAGGCGCTCTTCAATCTAATCACCAAGGAGGAATCCCGGATTACCGGAGAAATCACACTCAAGGACGCTTGGCAGATTGCCGCCACCCGCAATGCCGCAAGCGTGACCGCCGCCGCCAAAGCAGCGGGTTATAACAGTGAGGCGGTCAAGCAGCCGGAAATGCCGAACCTGCTTCCAAACCCGGGATTCAATGAGGTCGTTGATAACAAGCCTGTGGGTTGGTCAGAAGTTCGTGTTTACGGCGATGGGACACCTTTTGAAGTCAGTAGCACGCCGGAGGGACGCAACGGCACTCCGGGACTTGCACTCTCCTCCGACAAGGTCGTCGATGGCGGTGCCG
>JAZKGW010000024.1:56164-71224 GCA_040385685.1 Verrucomicrobiota bacterium
CGGCTTCGCCGGCCCCATTTTTCCGGTCCATCCCAGCGCGCCGGAAGTCGCCGGCCTGCGCGCGTATGCAAATCTTGCATCGCTGCCGCAGGCACCGGACTGCGCGGTGGTCGCGCTTTCCTCCGACAAGGTTGTCGATGGCGGTGCCGTCATCAATGCCCGGGTCAAACGCGGCACGCGCTATCGGCTGTCCGCGTGGATCAAGACCGTCAACCTCAAGCCGGTCGGCGACGGGCTCGGCGCGATGCTTTTCCTGGATGGCGGAGATCGCACCAAAAACGTGAGCGGCGATTCCGACTGGACCCAGGTCTCTACTGAAGTTGAATCCGGGGACCGTGGTCGGATGCTCATCCACTGCCAGATCGGCGCTTTCGGCGGCGCGACGGGCAAGGTGATCTACGACGACATCTCATTAACCGAAATTCCCGGAGCCAGCGGAGCCAAAGGCCTGCTGGCCGAGCTTGCCACCAAGGCGGGCAGCGGTGCCGCGGCCGATGTCGTGGTGAAGAAATTCAAACCCGACGCGGAAGTTCACAAGCGCGGCGCGGAAATCTACGGCCTGACCTGCGTTGCCTGCCATCAGCCGACCGGTGCGGGATTGGAAGCAGCCTTCCCTCCGCTCGATGGTTCCGACTGGCTGACAGGCGATCCGTCCGTGCCAATCCGGGTGGTGATCGGCGGCCTCCAAGGTCCGGTCAAGGTCTCAGGCCACGAGTATAACAGCGTCATGCCACCCCACGTGGATCTCGACGACCAGAAGATTTCCGACGTGCTCACCTACGTCCGCCAGAGCTGGTCGAACGACGCCGTACCGGTCACTCCGACACAGGTGAAGGATATCCGGAACCAATACAAGGACCGCACCACACCGTGGACAGCTGCGGAGCTGGGTCGCTGATTCCAGAAAGGCGTGGGCTATAACGGTCCCAGTTAAGATTGATGAAACCCATCCAAAAAGCCCTCCTGCAATTGCTGATCATGATCTCCATCATGTTCAGCCCAAACGTGCATGCCCAATCCGGCGTGCCGCTGAGACGCCCGATCTCGCCGGACGAGCCGATGTGGCTCGTTCACATTGATACGTGGAACTATGCCGACCCCCAGAAGATCATCGCGTTGATCCCGCCTGATATCCGGCCGTTCGTCGTGATGAACATTTCATTGTCGATCAGCCACAACGAGACAACGAGCCAGTTCCAGGTCGCCGAGTATGGTTATGAAGTCGCCAAGTCGTGGCTGCGGGCCTGTGCCGAGAACCGGATGTGGGCCATGGTCCAGCCTTCAAGCGGGGGATTCAGCCAGTTCTCGGATTTCGACATGTCGGTTTATGAGGAATTCTATCGGGACTATCCGAACTTCATCGGCTTCAACTATTGCGAGCAGTTCTGGGGATATGACAGTCCGACGGATCCGCTTTCCGCGAAGTGGACGGACCGCATCGCCCATTTCGCGAACCTGCTGCAACTGAGCAACCGCTATGGCGGGTATCTGGTCGTCAGTTGGTGCGGCAACCAATGGTCGCCCAATATCAATCCGATCGCCATGGTGAAACGCATTCCGGCGTTCGCAGCGGCTTGCCGGAACTATACGGAAAATTACATCCTCTGTGAGAAATACACCCAGCAGTCCTATCAGTCGGATATGGAGAGCGTCTGCCTCGGCGCCTACCTCTCCGGCTATGCGGGCCAATACGGCATCCGCTACGACGACACTGGATGGACGGATTCCACCGGGGTCCATGAAAGTTTCACGATGGCCACGGCCGGAGCGCCGGTTCTCGAACACGGCATGCTTACCGGCCAGACCGTGATCGACGGCCCCGAGTTGATCTGGACCCAGTGCTTCCGGGAACTCGGCGCCACCGGGACGACCGACGGCTACACCATGCGACGCTGGGGAACCTTTCCGCAGTTCGACAACGTCAGCGTCGATCATTTCCGCAAGATTCTCGATGGCACGGTCCGCATCCCGACCCGCAGGGAAGTGATCGACCGCACGAAAGTGGTCGTCGTCAACGATGTCAATTCGGGGAATGCGAATACCATCTACAGCTCGCTGCAGACGATGTTCGAGGGACTGTATCGCATGGATGGCGATGGCAATTACGAGTTCAACAAGACTTTCTTCAAGAAGACCGGGCGCTATCCGACCGTCCCGACGGTCTATCAACTGGACGACGTTGATGCCAATTCGTTTCAGGTGAAGGTCAACCGGTCGGCCTTCGCGACCCGCTGGCCGAGCGTCGCGAGCAAAACCACAGAATTCGACAGCCTTTTCCCGCAGGAGTATACCGGTGATCTGTTTGCCGGACGCCACGAAAACGGTTGGGTGGTTTACAATCCCTACAAGACCGTCCAGACCGCCAGCGGCTCGATTCCCTGCAAATACAACACGGCGGATCGCATGGAGCTGACCTTTTCGCAATACACCGCAGGCGTCGTGAAGGAGTTCCCCGACAGACTGACCTTCTATCTCAGCAACTATCAGAATGAAATCGACACCGGCCTGAAGACCGACACGATCAAGATCTATGGCAGCACCGCCGAGCCGACCTATACCTGGGCGGACCGGGCCAGCCATCAAGCCAGCGTCGTGACCCAGGACTGGACGGGTGGCGTTCTAACATTGACGGTCCAGCACAACGGAGCGCTTGACCTCACGGTTAACTGCGCCGGTACGGCGACCGGTCGCCTAACATCCTACACGCCGGCCACCATCGTTACCCCGGAGCAACCCGCGGCGTTCGCGGGTCCCCGCCAGTACGAGGCGGAATGCTTCGATTACAAAAGCATTTCCGGCATTACCAACGGCGGTCAGAACGGCAGCATCCGTAACTATCGGGGGCAGGGTTACCTGCAGTTCGGGACCGGAGCGGCTGCCAGCGTGCGCGACTCGGTCAACGTGCTGAGCGCCGGGACTTACCGGCTTGAAACCCGCTATGCTGTTACCGGCACGATCACGAATACCGTCGATCTGTATGTGAACGGAATCCGGGTGGGCGCTCCCGGTTTCAATCCGACAGCCACGCTCAGCGACTGGGCCATCCACAAACAGAACATCACGCTGAATGCGGGTGCCAACACCATCGAGTTCCGGGGCACCGCCGCCCGGTCGAGTTCCCTCTATTTCGACAGCATTGCGGTGGTTCCGACGACGTATTCGGGCGGGCTGGTCATCCAGGAAAACGAGGCGGGCTTCGGCGGCGTGGAGGGAACGATCGACAGCAGCCCGGCGGGATACACCGGAACCGGCTTCGCTAACACCATGGACGCCGCAAGCACCGGCGTCGACTGGTGGCTGGATTTTCCCGCCGCGAAAACGGCCGCTTTCACCTTCCGATACGCGGGCCTGGAGAACAGGACCGCCGATCTCTTCGTCAACGGCGTCAAGCTCGTCTCGAACATCGCATTTCCGGCGACCGGATCCCTAACATCATGGGATCTGGTGACGGTCCACGCGATTGTAGGCGCGGGATTGTCCAATGTAAGGCTGGAGGCAGTGTCCGCCGCGGGATTGCCTAACATTGACTTCCTCGGCGTCGGCGGGGAAACGGCAACCGGAAGCATCGGGCCGATGGCGGACGTTTATGTGCGGGATGGCGGATCGGCTGGCACCAATTTCGGAACAAGCGATCAACTGGTGACCAAGACCGACACCTCGGGATTCAACAGGATTTCCCACCTGAGATTCGACGTGAGCGGTCTGGCCAACGCGCAGAGCGTGAAATTGAAACTCGTTCCGTTCCAAGTGGATGACGGTGGAGCGATTCTAACCTATGAGCGGTTCGCCGACGACACCTGGTCCGAGACCGCCATGAATTGGAACAACCGGCCGACAGGAACGGGGACACTCGCTGCGAGTATGGGCGGATATTTGGTCGGCCAGCAAATTGCAGTGGATGTGACGAACGCCGCGAAAAGTGAAGCTGCGGGTGATGGAATCCTTTCGCTGCGGATCAGCAACCCTAACACCGGGAACAACTTTGTCGGCTTTCACGCCAGGGAGAGCGCCACCGCCGCCTTCCGACCGGTTTTGGAATACACCATTTCCGTGCCAACGGTGACTCCCGGAGCGGTAAAGGCGACCTACCTGCGCTTCGACGAGGGTTCCGGCACGACGGCGGTGGACTCGACCGGCAACGGATGGAACGGCGAATTGGTTAGCAATCCTATCTGGGTGAGTGGAGGCAACGCGCGGATCAACAGCGCGCTGAGTTTCAACGGCGGCAGCCATGTCACGCTGCCGGATGGCATCGTGAGTGGCGTCACCGATTTCACCCTCTCGTTCTGGCTCAAACCCGGTACGATCACCGACGGTGCCCGGGTTTTCGATTTCAGCACCGGAACCACCTCGAACCGCATGTATTTCGCGCCGCGCATGGCCGGTGAAATGGCGCGGTTCGCAATCAACGTGAACGGAACGGAGCAGACATTGGAAACTCCGTCCGCCAGCCACTTCACAGCGGGGACTTGGACGCATGTCACGGTAACCTTGTCGGGCAGCACGGCGAAATTCCATATCAACGGCGTGGAAGCGGTTGTTAGTGCGGCCATGACCCAGCGGCCTTCTGACCTGGGCGTCACGACCAGCAATCTAATTGGCAAATCGGTCACACCCGCGGAACCCGCCCTTGTCGGAACCGTGGACGACTTCCGGATTTACAAGGGGGTGATGTCCTCCTCCGACGTGGCGCTGCTTGCCGTTCCACTTGCCACTCCCGCGAATGTCGTCTCCACGGCTACCAGCCTCAAGGTGGTTTTAGGGTGGAGTGCGGTTTCGGGTTCGAATAACTACACGATCCGGCGGGCGACGGAGAGCGGTGGTCCTTACACCATCGTCGGCACGGCTGCTGGCACATCTTTCTCGGACACGTCGGTCGTCAACGGCACCACCTACTTCTATACCATCACCGCGGGTAACGGCATGACGGAGAGTTCCGCATCCACACCCAAGTCGGCCTTGCCAAGCACCGTGCTCGCTCACCTTCGCTTCGATGATGCCATCGGTACAATGGCCGTGGATTCAACAGGCCGCGGCTGGAACGGCACGCTTGTCAACACTCCCACCTGGGTGACGGGGGCTAACGCGAGGATCGGCGGTGCCTTGAACCTGCCGGGAAATAACAGTCAACATGTGACGCTGCCGGCGGGAATTGTTAGCAGTCTGAACGACTTTACGGTTGCCTTCTGGGTGCGGTTAAACGGCACGAGCATCCCCCCTTGGGTTCGTGTCTTTGATTTCAACAACGGCACCACGTCCAGCAGCATGTATTTCGTGCCGCGGACGGCAAACAATCTCGTTCGCTTCGGCCTCAATGGACAGAACCTCGAAGCTCCAGCCAATGTGCAGTTAGCGACGAACGTTTGGACGCACGTGGCGATCACCCTATCCGGCAGCAACGTCACGATGTTTCTCAACGGTTCTCCCGTGGCGAGCGGTTCGATGAGCAACAGGCCTGCTGGTTTGGGCGTAACTCCGTTGAATTTCATCGGCAGGTCCGCCTCCGCGGCCGATCCGTATCTCAATGGAACCGTGGACGAATTCCTGATCTACGAAGTCCCGCTCAGCCCGGCTGAAATCTCCGCCTTGGCAGCATTGCCTGCCGGCCCGCCCAATCCAACGGCCACTGGCGGAGATACCCAAGTGGCCTTGGGCTGGACACCCATCGCGGGAGCTAACACATACACCGTGCGGCGCTCCACTATCAGCGGCGGTCCCTACACCTCCATCGCGACCGTCCCGGGCCCCGGCTACACGGATACCTCCGTCACCAACGGAACCACCTATTTTTACGTGGTCACCATCGCCAGTGGAGCCGGTCAGGGATCGATCTCGACCCAAGTCAGCGCCATTCCGCTGCAGACGTTCTCCCAATGGGTCGCCGCAGCCTTCCCCGGCGAGACTTCCGAAACAGTGATCGGCGATTTGGCCGACCCGGATGCCGATGGGTTGGTGAATCTGTTGGAATATTACTTCGGCACTTCACCCGGGGTGGATGACTCAAACGGGGTGACAAGCGCGAGTTTCGAAAGCGCCGATAACGTCGTATTCACCTACCGTATGTCGAAGAATCTCATCGGCGTTACCGCAAAGGTGCAGTATTCCTCGGAATTGTACGACTGGACCGATAATACGGCGGTGCCGACTGTTGTCAGCGATCAGGGAAACTACTATCTCATGCAATCAGTGGTTCCAAGGAACTCATCGACAGCGCTGTTTATCCAACTGGCGGTCAGTATTCCATGAAACCCGCCGGGTGAATCTTATTCGCTGATTTTATTTGGCAGCCCGAGGACCGCGTCGAAGGCGGGCTTGGGCTTGTGGTTGCGGTCGAAAAGGAGTGGATAGTTCGTGCGGTTAGGCACGGGATAGCCGTTTTTCCAGGACATGGTGTCAGTGACGCCCCACACCGTGACCCGGTGGATCTTGTCGCGTTTCTTATGGAAGATGCCGAACAGTTCGGCGTAGCGGTCGGTCAGTTGTTTTTCCACCTCAGTCGGCAAGCCGTCCTTGTAGGGATCGAGGAAATGCTCGAACTCTTCCAACTGGAATTGCGGCTCGCTCATGCTTTGGCCTATGATCTGCCCCTCTTTCGTCAATGGCAGGACATCGACGTCCAGCTCGGTGATCATGACTTTCACGCCCAGCGCGGCGTAAGCGTCGATGGCCGCTTCGATGTATTCGTTCTTCGGGAAATTCAGCCCCCAGTGGCCTTGGATCCCGATGCCGTCGATTCGGATTCCCGCGCTTTGGAGCATCTTCACCATGCGGACGATGCCGTCGCGTTTGGCCGGTCGCCAGGCGTTGAAGTCGTTGTAATAGAGTTCGGTGCCGGGCGCATACTGGCTGGCGAACTTGAACGCGTGTTTCACCATCTCTTCGCCGCTGCCGACGCCCTTCACCCAAGTGGTGGGTCGGTAAGAGCCGTCATTGTCGATGACTTCGTTCACCACATCCCACGCATCCACCTTTCCGGCATAGCGCCCGGCGACGGTCTCAATATAACTTCGCATCCGTTCGATCTGGGCCTCCTTCGTGTTAGGGGGGCCGTTCGGATCCTTGAAGAACCATTCGGGAGTCTGATTGTGCCAGACGAGGGTGTGGCCGATGATGAACATGTCATGCTTTTTGCCGAACTCGACAAAGCGGTCCGCCGCCGCGAAATCGTAAACACCCGGTCGCGGGTTCAGCACCTCGGCCTTCATCACGTTCTCCGCCGTAATGGTGTTGAATTGTTTGACAGCGATCGCCTGGCTTTTCTCATCCTTGCCGGAAACGATCGCCTCGTTGACGGCGGTTCCCATGAGGAAGGCGTCCTTGTAAGCGACCTTGAGAGTGTCCTGCGCGCTGGCGGTGGAGAACATGCCGAGAATCATGGCGATGTGGTGAAATCCAAAGAGGGGTTTTAAGTGCATTTTGGTGGAATGTTATTACTTAGGATCCATCACTAAAAACTATGGGTTGCGAGTTCGAACTGCCAGAAGATTTCCCGATTTCACGGTAGTTCGGACTGGCATTGATGTTCCCATGGTTCACTCTGACTCCAACCCATGAACGAACTCACACCTGGCGCGGCGTTTTCCCGGATGCAACAGCTCATGACGCCTGCTCCAGTTCCGTCGATCTCGACGGAACTGCTGACCACGGCCGATGGCGATCTCAACCGCGAGTTGCACGCATTTCTGTTTGATCCGCCGTCCGATCCGAAACTGTTGGAAGGCAAACGCATCGCCATCTGTTGTACCAACGGCGTGGAAGAAGTGGAAATTCTCGGGGCGCAGCGGTGGCTGATAGAGCATGGTGCGACCGTCCATGTGGTGTCGCCGCGAATTGGCGAATTCCATCCCACGCTCGGGCTGCGTTTTCCGCCGATCGCCGCGACCCACGTCCTGGCGATCCGCCTGATGGAGAACGCGGGTTGGATCAAGATCGACCGCTACATGGATGAGGCCCGGTTAGAAGACTACGACGCGGTGATCCTGCCGGGCGGCTGCTGGAACCCCGACGCCCTGCGCATGGATGAGCACGCCCGCGCTTTCGTCAGGGAAATGCACGCGTCCGGCAAGCCAACCTGCGCCATCTGCCATGGCCAGTGGGTGATGGTGAGCGCCGGGATTCTCAAGGGCAAAAAGGCGACGGCCGTTTGGAACATCCACATCGACCTGGAAAACGCCGGGGCCATCGTATCCGACGAACCCTGCGTGGTGGACGGCAATCTAATCACCGCGCGCTTTCCCTACGACCTGCCGCGCATGGTCCAGGCGATGGTGAAGCAGTTGTTGCCGGCGGGCTAGCGATCAACCGCGAGCGTTGATGCTTGCAAACCCAGTTAGTAACTCATGACACATCTGCCTTTCTCCATGATCCGGCTCCGCTGCTTGATCGGCTTCTGTATTGCCGCCGCGCGCGTTCTCGGTGCGAACGAACCGATCATCATTCAGGCCGAGAGTGGAGTGTTGGGCTCAGATCTAACCATCGGCAGCAGCGGCGGCATTGGTTATATCGAGCCCCTCGTCACTGGAACCGGCACCGCGCCGGGTTCGGCCTCGCGGGTGGCCAGCTACACGGTGACGTTCCCCGCTGCCGGGACCTACGAACTTTACGCCCGCCTGCGGGTTGGTTCCGCGGGGGCGAATGATGACAGTTTTTTCTATGCCGCCGGCTTCGGCGTGATGTCGCCCACGACCGACACGGACTGGACTCTCGCCAACAACCTCGCCGCCATCGGTCAAACCGAGAACACCGCGATCGCCACCGGCGGCACAGCGGGCACTAACACTTGGAAATGGGTGAAACTCTCCGCCTTCGACGGCGGCGAATCGCCACTCACCTTCACCGTGCCCGCCGGCCAGCTCACCCGGACCTTTCAGGTCGGTACGCGCGAGGACGGACTGAGGCTGGACCGTCTGGCGTTCGGACGCCAGGGCGTCACCTACACCGTGGGAAATCTCGACTCCGGCACTTCCGGCTCCACCGTTTTCGTCCCGCAGGGGCCGGCCATAGCCGCTGGTTCGGGGAAATTTATCGGCAGCGTCCACAGCTCGTCGCAGGTGGTGAATTTTCCCGCCTACTGGAACCAAGTCACCCCGGAAAACGCGGGCAAGTGGGGCAGCGTCGAAGGCGTCCGCAACGTCATGAACTGGTCCCAACTCGACGCGGCCTACAATTTCGCCAAATCCAACGGCTTCCCCTTCCGCATGCATGTGCTGATCTGGGGTTCGCAGCAGCCGGCGTGGATCGAATCGCTAACACCTGCCGAACAGCTCGCCGAAATCAGGCAGTGGTTCGCCGCCGTCGCCGCAAGGTATCCGGACATCGACTACCTGGAAGTCGTGAACGAACCTCTTCACCAGCCGCCCAGCGGTGCGACTGGTGAGGGCAGGGGAAACTATATCGAGGCCCTCGGTGGCAACGGCACCACTGGCTGGGATTGGATCCTCAACTCGTTCCGACTTGCTAAAGAATACTTTCCCGACACGCCGCTCGTCCTGAACGACTACAGCGTGACGAACACGAACTCATCCGCCATTGCCTACCTCGGCATCGTCAATCTGCTTCGCACCGAGGACCTCGTCGACATCGTCGGCATCCAGGGCCACGCATTCGAGACCACGGCGTCCGCCACGACCACCCGCACCAACCTCGACCGCCTGGCCACCGCCGGCCTGCCGCTCATGATCACCGAGATGGACATCGACGGCCTGACCGACGAACAACAGCTCGCAAGTTACAGGACGATTTTCCCGGTCTTCTGGGAACACCCGGCGGTCATCGGGGTGACGCTCTGGGGTTATCGGCCCGGAATGTGGCGCACCGATCAAGGTGCACCGCTTGTTTACAGCAACAACTTCGAGCGCCCGGCACTCGCGTGGCTGCGCCGCTATGTGAAGGACCTTCCAACGGTCATCGCTCCGGGGCAATCCTTTATCTCTTACTCCGGTAGTGCGCCCGGCACATTCGTCGGGTTGGCCCGCTCCGCGGAAGCGAACGCGGACTACATTCCCCTGAGCTGGCAAATCACCGGCGGCAGCGGCGCGGGAAATTTTTCCATCGAGGCCTCGACCGGAGTCATCCGCGTGGCCGCCGCACTCGCCACCGCCGGCACCAGCTATGCGCTCACCTTGCAAGTGACCGATGAGTTCGGAACCAGCGAACCGGTAAGCGTGAGCATCACGGTCTGGCCGCCCGATCAGGACGGCGACGGCATGCCCGATGCCTTCGAGCAACTCCACGGCGGCGGACCTAGCTCGCTCAGCCCCGTTTCCGACAACGATCTCGACGGCCTGCCCGCTCTGATAGAGTACGCCTTCGGCCTGAATCCCGGTCTATCTGCCGGCAACGGTCGCCCGGTGCCCGGCACCACCGACCACGGAGGCCAGACCTACCTGACTCTCACCCACCGCCGCTCTGTTAGCGCGAGCCAGACGGTTGCGCTGGGTGTGAGGCTCAGCACGGGTTTGGTGACCTGGCTCGACGGTCAGACCGTGCCCGTCTCCGTCGTTCCAGCGCCGGGGGAGCCTGGCATCGAACTGGTCACGGTTCGCTCCATCAATCCGCTAGGCACCCGCCCCCGTGAGTTTCTTCGTGTCGAGGCAAGGCCGCTGACGCCGTGAACAGAGACGTTCCAGAGGCGATGGAGGATTTTTCGTGCAACCTCTATCCTCCCCGGGGGTTCTTAGCCTTCGGACTTAGAATCCAAACATAAAACCATGAAACCAACCCATCATTGCTTCAGATCCTTGCTACTCTGCATTCTCACGAGCGCGGGAGCATCCGCTCAGGACTCGCCGCCCCCAGCCACCCCACCCGCAGCTCCGGTGGCCGCAGCCGAGCCCGCTCCCGCGGCGAACCCTGCCGCCGATCTTGCCGCGGCTGCTGAAAAACTCGCTGCGGCGACGAGCTACGCTTGGAGCCAAACGACCACCTTCGGCAACATGGGAGCCCGCACGGCCACCGGCAAGAAGGGCAGTGGCGGCTACCTGCTAGTCAACATGCCCGGGCGCGATCAGGAGATCCAAGTCCTCGTCCGCAAGGGAAAAGCCGCGATGAAGTCCGACGAAGGTTGGGCGGCGGTGGATCCAGCCGCCGAGGGGCAAGGTCAAGGACCAGGCCGCTTCATCGCCCGAATGGTGCAAAACTTCCAGGAACCCGCGACTCAGGCCAAAAATCTCGTCGCCAAGGCCACTGACCTGAAATCCGAGAACGGCAGCATCCACGGCACCCTGGGTGCCGAGGCGGCCACTGAGTTGATGAGCATGGGCGGATTTGGCCGCCGTGGCGGTGGCGGCGGTGGCGGTGGCGGTGGCACGCCTCCGCAAGTCACCGGAGCTGCTGGAAAAGTGAGCTTTGCCGTGTCGAACGGTGTTCTAACGGGCTACGAGATGACGCTTACCGGAAACATGAACTTCAATGGCGAGGACCGGGACGTCAACCGGGTCACCAAGGTCGAGTTCACCGGAGTCGGATCCACGAGTTTCGACATCCCCGAATCCGCCGCAGGTGCACTCGCAAATTGAAACCGGCGGGTTTCTTCTTGATTGCAAGCAAAGGGGGCGCGGCTGAGTTTCAGTCGCGTCCTATCTCCTCTGGGTAGTCCCGCCACATCCAGCGCATGGCATCTGGAAAAAGGGCGGTGCCGTGCCGCGCGCTGTGGGGGCCTTCGCCGAGGACAAACTGATAGTCGTAGCCTTTTTTCTCGAACGCCGCTGCCATGGCTTTGTTTGCCTCGGGCCAACTTCCGAACTGGTTGACCAGGTCGTTCGACACGTCCTGCAGATAGATCCGGAGCGGTTTCTTCGCCGCGCGCAGGATCATGTCGGGATACTGGTTGCCGCCGCGGATGTTGGTAAAGCTGCCGACGGTGGAGAAGCATTTGCGGAAGACGTCCGGATTCTCCCAGCAGACGGTAAAGGCGCAGATCGCTCCGGAGCTGTTGCCCGCGATGCAGCGGCCGTCGGGGTTGTCGGTTAGGGTATAGGTTTTCGCCACCTCGGGGAGGATCTCTTTGAGCAGGAATTTCGAATAGTCGGTGCCCAGCGTGTCATACTCCACACTCCGGTTGGAACGCGGCTTGGCAGGTTCTTCATCCTTCCGGCCGCGACCGGCTTTCTCGATAAGGCTGCCAGGATTGATGAAGATGCCAATGGTGACCGGCATTTCCTTCTTGTGGATCAGGTTGTCGAACACCGTCGGGGCCTGATAAGAAATCCCGTCCTGGCAGACAAACACCGCGGCCGGCTTGCCCTTCTTGTACTGCGCTGGAACATAGACCCAGTAGTCGCGGGTGGTGTCCGGATAGACCTTGCTCTTGTCCCACACGTATTTGGTGATCTTTCCCTTGGGCACTCCGGGCTGTTCCTTCGAATCCGGGCCGGGCACATATTGATCGTCGGGACCTGCGAGTGAAACGGGCATGGCGAGGAGTGCGAGCGGCAAGAGTATCGTTGTGGTTTTCATGGTCCGGAATTGGATCGTCATTTGAAGAAAAGCTGGAGCGTCTCGGCGAGGTAGTGACGGGCGTTCATCCAGGTGTGGCCGCCTTCGGTGACGAGCGTCTTGTGCTCCAGCTTCTTGTCCGTGAGATAGTCCACGAAGGTGATCGCCGGTTGATAGAGGAAGTCATCCTTGCCAACGCCGAGCCAGAGCAGTTTCAACTTCGGTTGGGAAACGAGTCCCGCGAAATATTTGTCGCAGACTTCCGGCGTGAGATAGGCGGAGTAGGAGCCGATCCAGGCGAACTTGTCGGGGTTGTTGAAGGCGGTGAAAAGCGACTGGCCGCCACCGCGCGAAAAGCCGGCGATGGCGCGCTTCTCGCGGTCAGCGAGGACACGGTAGTTGGTTTCGACAAAGGGGATCACATTGTCTATCAACTCGTCGTTGAAAATTTTATACATATCCGCGGCTTGCGGTGAGGAAGGCATGGGCGTGCCCGACATCATGTTGCCGTAGGGCATGACGACGATCATGGGGACTGCTTTCTTCTGCGCGATGAGGTTGTCGAGGATGACGTTGGCGCGGCCGGCCTTGAACCAGGTCTCCTCGGTGTCGGTGGTGCCGCTTACCAGATAGAGCACGGGCAGTTTGTCGGTGCCCGCCCGGTAACCGGGCGGGGTGTAGATGATCAACGGCCGGGTGCGATTCAGGATTTTGGACTCGTACGAGCAATAGGTCATTTCCCCGCGTGGGACGTTCTGGACGGTGTGGAGCGACGGGCTGTCACCCGGGATGTCCACGAGGCTGGGCTTGAAGCGTTCGTTAGGAAATGTGTCGGGGTTGGAAGGATCGGAAACACCGACGCCATCGACGACGAAGTTGTAAGGATAGAGGTTCGGCTCGACCGGGCCGACGGTGATGCTCCATACACCGGCGTCGTCCTTTTGCATGGGCTGGTTGCCCTTGAGGAACTGGCCGCTCAGTTCGACTTTCGATGCATCCTTGGCTTGAAGGCGGAAGGTCACTTTATGGTCGGGATGGACATCGGGTGACGATAACGGCGCTGGACGGGGGGCTTTCACGGCAACCGGCTTGTTTTTATCGCTAATCGAATCCGCAATGAGGGTCGCGACGCCGCGGGGATTTTCCTGCTGGGCGACGTGGCCGCCGGGGAAGGTGCGGATCGTCCAGCCGCGGGCCACGGCGCGCTGCCAGCTCTTGTCGGTCGCGGCGCGTTCGTCGGCCGCCTTGTCCTTCGGTACGAAGGCGACGTAAGTGACGTTCAGCGCCTTGGCCGCCGGATTTTTGTAGGAGACGGGTTGGTTGAAGCACTTGATGGACTGCTTCACATTGTGCGGCGGTTTGGTGTCGGGGGTGACCCAGGGCACCTGCATGAAGCCGTCTTTAAACCGGTTGGGATCCTGCGGACCGTTGTTGCCAAACAGATCCCAGATCGACATGCCGTCGTCCGGCACGGCGGCGTCGAGGAACACGACATGGCGGATGCGCTCGGGAATCCGGTCCATGACGCCGGTGATCACCATGCCGCCGTAGCTGTGGCCGGTGAGCACCACGTTATGCAAGTCCTCGAAGAGGATCAGGTTCACCACGTCATTGATGTGCGTCTGGAGATCGATGTCGGGGCTGCTGAGGTGCATGCGCTCGCCAAGGCCGGTTAGAGTGGCGCGATAAACCTCGTGGCCGTCGTCTGTCAGGAACTTTCCGGTCTTTTTCCACTCCCAGCCGCCGGCGGTGGCTCCGTGGACCATGACGATGGTCTGCTTTTCTGCGACCTCAGCGGCATGACTCACGACGGAGCCGACGAGCAAGAGCATAAGGGAAATAAGACGGATCGGAAGGGCTTTCATGAGTGCATGTTAGGTAGGAGAATACATCCCGGAAACTATCGATCGCTTGCGCGGACTGGGGGCATGGCGGCGATCACGGGTGCGAAGCATTCGGTGGGGAATTTGATGAGGCTGGGTTGTTTGGATTCATTGAAACCTGGTGGTCGGAGTTGATAGGTTTTTTAATCACAAGCGGGTTCCCCCGTTCATGAAGGAGGAACCCGCGGTGATGGAATTCAGAGGCGAGGATCAGTTTTGAACGACCTTGAGTCGGACAAAGTCCTTCACGCCGTCCGTGGAAGGGTTGAGGGTGTAGGAGATGGTGGTCGCATTGTTGACGTATGAACCGCCGGCAACTTCAGTCCAAGGATCGGTGATACCGAGGTCGGTGGATCCCACGATCAAATAAGTGAGGCCGATGGTGCCAGCACGCTTGGTGAAGTTGAGGGAATTGCCAGTGAGGCTGCCGACGGTGGGATTGGAAACCGTCGGGTCTTGTCCGTCGATCGCGTATTCCAACAGATTGGGGATGCCGTCGCTGTCCGGATCCGCGTTGGCAAGCCGATCTGCCGCACTGAGCGCAGTGAACTGACTCATCCAGTTGGCGAAACCGGCCACGACTTGGAGCTTGCCGTTGCCGGTGATGAAGCCGGTTGTCTCCGGACTGTTAGCATCGTAGGTGAAGCCGGCCGCGAGTGGCACGCCGTTGATCACCACGCCGGCGACACGATCCTCGAAGTTGTTGGGCAGGTGAAGGACCGCGCCCGTGACGATGGAAACC
>JAZKGW010000024.1:71234-196092 GCA_040385685.1 Verrucomicrobiota bacterium
CGAGAAGGTGGCCGCGGAATTGGCGGTGAACTCCAGGGTGCCCGCGCTAACGGTCGTATTGCCTTGGTTGGTCAGGCTCGCCGAGAGCGTCTGGGTGCCCGTTCCCAGCTTGGTGATGGAAACCGTGCCTCCGCCGACGATGGTGCCGGTGTAGCCGTGCGAAGAGTCGGAATTGATGGTCAGGACGGCAGATCCGGTGGAACTGGTGACGAACCCGCCTCCCGTGAGTCCGTTCAAGGATGACGCGATGCCATTGATGTCCCAGGTGGAGTTGTCCTGGATGTCGAGGCGGCCGTTGTTCGTGATGCCGGAAGTGAGGGTGTTTCCACCCATGAGGGTGATGGTTCCTCCTGCGGTGCCGTTGAGTCTGGGTCTGTTCAACGTCGGGATAATGACGTTGCCGGTGGCAAACATGTTCTGGTTGTTACCTACGGTGATTCCTCCCGCGGTGGTGTCGAAGGTTGCTCCCGAGGCGGCGATCTCGACGAGGTTGTTGTAGTCAAAAACCGAGATGCCCTCGGCGTTTCCGGATTTCAAGGTGCCGCCATTGATGTTGATGGAAACGGCCAGGGTGTTTGCGAAAATGTTACCCGTGGACTCAAGTGTTCCAGCGTTGAGGTTCAGGAATCTGAATTCGCTCAAACCGCTGGTGGTGAAACCGCTTGTGAGATAGGAACCGAGGTTGACGGTGAAGGTGCTGCCGAAACTGTTATAGGTGACGGCGCCGCCGCCGGTGTTGGATCCTCCATCGATCGTTACGGTTCCGTTGCCGGCGAAGTTGAGCGGACCGCTGAAGGTGTTAGTTCCGGTCAGGCTGAGTGTTCCGCCACCGCCGTTCCGAGTGACCCCGGTGGCTCCCGCTATGTTTGCGGAAACGACGGCAATCCCTGTCGTTGAGTTAATGCTGATGGAACCGGCTTCGATCGTGCCATTGGAAATCGTATCTCCAATCGCGGCCGCGGTGGTGATGTTGATCGCGTTCGTGCTCTGAGTGGTGCCGCCGAGATCCAAGGAACCGCCGCTCAGGGTGATGCCGCTGGTGGTGTCGAGCGTGCCGGATCCGCTGAGGGCGAGGGTGCCCTCACTGATCGTGGTGGCCCCGGTATACGTCGTGATTCCGCTGAGGGTGAGGATTCCTGCACCGGACTTGCTGAGGGTGCCCGCGCCAAGATCAAGGCCGGATGAGATCACCGTGTTTCCATCAGGATTGGTTGCGACCAATCCGGGGGCGGTGAGCGTGCCGTTCTGAACGAGCGCTTCTCCGCTGATCAGCACGGGACCGACTGTCTGGGTGGTGCCGCCGAGATTCAAGGTGCCGCTGGTGATGGTCAGGGCGCTGGTGGTGGCTCCGAGTGTGCCCGCGCCAGCGAGAGTGATGGTGCCGGCGTTGAGGGTGGTGCCGCCATTGAAAGAGTTGGGGGCGGAGATCGTCACGTTGCCCGTGCCGTCCTTGTTCACGGCACCGGAAGCGATTCCAAATGGACCGTTGATGATGTAGGGTTTCGAGTTGTTGAAATTGACGACGGCAGGATTCACGTCAGCGGCGGAAATGGCCACCGTCACGGTGGCGCCCGCAGCGCTGTCATCGAAGAGAACGACGTCCCCTTGGATGTAATCGGTCGGGGTATTCAAGGTGATGAGCCTCCAGTTGCTGTTCGGGCCGGTGGTGCCGACCACCCAGTTGGTGTTGTCCAAGCCGGACCATTTTGGGTTGTCGCCCGAGATCAGCAGTCCGATCCCCGAGGCGGTGGAAACCAGCGAGGGGGCCTGGCGGCCGGTTACGCCACCGATCGTGCCCAGAGTGAAGTGAGGCAACGCAGCGCTGAAGGTCCCGGCGCTGAGGAGATTGTAAGTGACGCCGCTGTTCCAGAAGGAACTGGAGGCGTTGACCGTGATCGTGCCGGAGGCTGGAGTCGTGGAGAGCGTTCCATTGACGACAATTCCAGAGGTGCTGGTGTTGCCGTCCTCGGCGACACTTACGGCGCCGTCGCCGTTGAAGGTCAAGGTGTCAAGAGTGAGGGCACCGGAGCTGCCACTGCCGTTGCCGTTGGCGACGGTGGCACCGGCGTTGTCGGCCACGGTCACCCCGCTGATCGTGCCGGTCCCACCGATTGTACCCAAGGTGAGTGGAATGTCCTGAAAGGAGGCGCTGGTGCTGTTATTCAGATATTTGGCACTGGCTCCGTTGACGGTAATGGCGCATTCGAGAGAACCGGTGCCGCCTACAATGAGTGTGCCTCCGGTGATCGTCGCGGCACCGAAGAAAGTGTTGGGCGCAGTGAGTGTCAGGTTGCCTGCGGTTTGCTTGATTTCGCCCCCGCCCGAAACGATGCCGGTCAATGTCTGGTTTGCTGAGCTCGACCACTCGAGGATTCCGTTAACGGTGATGGCCGATGTGTAGTTCCCGAAGACATTGGCGGATCCCAATTGAGCGGCGTTTCCAAACTTGACCGTCCCGTCGCTGATGACCAGTGAGGCGATAGCATTTCCTTGGGTGCCTTGTCCGTTTTGCGCACCATTGAATGTCAATGTGCCAGCCCCGTTTTTAGTAACCACATCGAAATTTCCGGCACCACCGAGGATGAAGTTTCCATCGATCTGGGTGTTTCCCGCGCCGGCGAAAGTCACGGTTCGGCCAGCGCCACCACCGTTGTTCCAGTTGCCGATGCTCGCTCCAAACGTCAGGGTGTTGGAACTCTCATTGGTGATGGTTGCATTACCGCCTCGGAAAACCATGAGCGCGGTCGGGCTGATGGTGACGGGACCAGCCCCGAGTTCCACGTCGATGGTGGCACCAGCGCCGAAGTTCTGGGTGGGGGAGATCGTCAGCGAGTCCGTTTGGGCTGAAGTGACGTAAATGCTGGTTCCTCCGCCATTGCCGCCGGTAGCGGTCCATGCGCCGGTGGAAGTCAGTGAAAGGGGGCCAGTCACGGTACCATTCCACTGCGCCACATCTCCAGCGGCAGAGGGAACCAGGTCGTCGGACCAGTTGGTAGCGGTATTCAGGACATTGGTGGCGGCTCCGCCGTCCCAGGTGCGGGTCGCGGCTTCCGCAGAGGGCGATGTCATGCCCGCGATGACGGGAGCGATGCAAACGGTGAGGAACTTGGTGATTCCGGAGTTTTTTGGTTTCATGGGTATTTTTGGGTATTCTGAGACTTTCGGCGAGGGATTTGGAGAAACGCGGATGGCCACACCTGAATGTAGATTATACGTTTTATTGACCCGGTGGAATAGGTGCAAACACCCATGTCGGGAAATGGAGGGCACTCTTCAATTGGAACGCGGAATCTGATCGGTGCGTGGCAAAAACGAAAAAGCCGCTACCAGCAATCTGGCAGCGGCTTGTGTGAGAGATCCAAATGACAATCACGCGCGGCGGCGGCGAATCAGCCCAAGGAGGCCGACACTACCGAGCAGCACCGCAGAAGGCTCCGGGACAGCGGCGTAGAAGGCGAGCGGCAGGTCACGACGACCGCCACCCACGTCGTTCCGCTGGGTCGAGGTCTCGGCTCCCGCGTAGATGTTGCTGCCGGAGGTGTCGAATGCCGCGCCGCGGGCCAGATAGAAATTCCAATCCGGGCTGGCATCGACTCCGCCGTATGAGCCGTTCGTCGGCGAGCCGGCGAACGCGGCGGTAAAATCAAACATGTAACTAGTGCCCGCAGTCAGGGTGATCTCGTCCAATCCGGTGAGGTCGAAGGTCAGGAATGCCGTCGTTCCGGTGCCGCCGACCGTGAACGCCTGTGGAGCGACGAGCACGCCTTCGTTGAACGCCGAATTGATATAGCCGTCGGCCTCGCCGCCGCCCTGACCGGGTCCCAGATCATAGATGGTCAGATAACCGGTGGAAGGGCCGCCAGCGTAAACAGCGGTGAAATAATCAAGGGTGAATGTGCTGGCGGGTGTGAACGAGAAAGCCACGGCGTTTCCGGCACCGCCTTGGTTCACCGTTGAGTTCGTCTGGGGGGTGGTGGTGTTGATTTGGGTTGGGGTGCCGGCCCAAGTGTTGCTGATCGCGGATTGGATGATGCTGAGACCCGCCTGCGCTGGGCTGGCGGCAGCGATCATCGCTAGAATGGCGTGGGATTTTCTGATTCTCATGGGTTTGTGTCTGGTTGCGGGTGCTGTGCAGAGGGAGAAAACGGCCTTTGTAGGGCCTGCCAACTCCTTTTGGTTAGTTAGTCAATCTGGCGGGTGGCGGCAAGGAGAAAAATAAAACGATTAATTCACATAATTGAAGAATCCTTCAAGACGTTGGCAATCGGCGGATCAGAAGACGCCGTGAGGCTCCCCCGGCGGGACGTCAGAGTGCATTCTCGCGATAGACAAACCTTGGGAAGTCCGCATGCAGGCGCTGGCCACTGATGTCTTGGCAGCAAATCCCGACGAAGGCCCCGGTGAAGCCGAGGTGGGAATAGTCGTCTGATAGAACGACTCCGTTGAGAACCGGGCCGATCTTCTGCCAGGCTCCGTCGGTTAGTGCGTATTCGAACTGCAGGGCAGCGCCTTTCAGGGTGAGGCGCATTTGAATGGTTCCCGTGGCAGGGACGGCAACATCGTCTTTCAGAACCTCGCAACTGGTTGCCGCGTCGGTGGCGATGATGTTCAAGGTGCGTCCCAGCGTTTCATCGTGACTGAGCCGCAGGTAGAAATGATTCTCCGTGTCATAGTAAGCGATCAGTCCGGCCATCTGTTGGAAGGTGGTCGGTTGGAATTCGACGGAGGTTTCCACACTCACGTCGAAGGCCTGCACGCGGCGCGCGATGAGGCTCTGGCGGAACAGGCTGACGGTGGGTTCGTGGCCCTTGAGCCGCAGGAAACCGGGACGCTCGGTGAGGCTGAGCCAATCCTCCGTGATCGGCTGGCGGAGGCTTTGGAAATTGAAGTCGAGCTCCGCGGAGTCAAACCGGCCGGTCCATTCCGTGTCGGGAAAAGGAGCGGGCTCGATACCTGTGGGTCCTTCGGTTTCGACGACGGGAACCATGCCACCTTGCTCCAGATAGAGCCAGCCGTCATCTTTCCAAACACATTTCTGGAGCGCGGTCTCGCGGCCGAGCGTGCAGTGTTTGCCGTCGACCGGGCGACCGCAGAGGTGGGCGAGATACCATTCGCCGTGTTGGGTTTCCACCAGTGATCCGTGACCCGCTTTTTGCAAGGGTGCCTCGGGGTGTCCCCATGAACTCACCAGATGTTTCTGCGGATGGACTTCGTAAGGGCCGTCGATCTTTCGCGAGCGGGCGAGGGTGGCGGCGTGGGAGTATTCGGTTCCGCCCTCGGCAGTTAGAAGATGGTAGTAGCCGTCGCGCTTGTAGAGGTGGGGGCCTTCCACCAGGGCGCGGTCGGTGCCTTTGAAGATCTGTTTGATCGGGCCTATCAGAGTTTGGGATTTCGGGCAGAACTCCTGCAACAAGATGCCGGCGAACCGATTGTTCTGCTGGCGGTGATCCCAGACCATGTTGACCAACCATTTGCGGCCGTCGTCATCGTGGAAGAGCGAGGGATCGAATCCGCTGCTGTTGAGAAACACCGGCTCCGACCACGGGCCGGTGATGCTCGGCGCGGTGACCAGATAGTTGTAGGCGACCTTGTAGGGCTCGCGCTTCCAGTACTTCACGTCGGTGTAGATCAGATGGAAAAGCCCGTCGGCATGGGACAGGCAAGGTGCCCAGATGCCGCCCGAGTCTGGGTTTCCCACCATGTCCAACTGGCTCTGGCGGTCCAGCGGGCGGGTGAGCAGCCGCCAGTTGACCAGATCCCGCGAATGATGAATCTGCACGCCGGGAAACCACTCGAAGGTGGAGGTGGCGATGTAGTAATCGTCACCGACGCGAAGGATGGAAGGGTCGGGATTGAATCCTTTCAGAATCGGATTTCGGATCAAGGAGGTCGAAATGGTTGGATTGCTCATGGGATGAAACGTTTTATTAACGGGGCGAAAAAATCAGGTGGTTTGACCGAGGATCAAAGTGGGACGGTGCATGGACGAGGGCAGCACGGAATTGTCTCTCAGGTCCACTAGCTCAAAGGCCATTTCCGCGGCTTTCCTGCCCATCTCGTAGGAGGGGATCTGCACGGTGGTCAACCGTTGCCAGGCGCAGAGGGAGGCATAGTCGCCATTGAATCCCGCGATGGCGAGCGAGTCGGGAATCCGGACGTTGCGATCGTAAGCGTTGCGTGCGACGAGATTCGCGAGGTCGTCGTCATAGGCGATCACCGCATCATGCGCGGCAATCACATTCCAGTCTTCGGCGGAAAGTTCGACATCGAGACCGACGACATCCCGGGTCTCGACAGTGTGGCAGAAAGCTGTCCGTCCGGCGTCCTGCATGGCCTTCCTATATCCGGTTTCGCGGTCGAGGGCGCTGTGGTGCATGTTTTCGATGGGAGGACCGCCCTCGGTGCGCCGCTGGAGAAAACAGATTCGCTGATAGCCTTTATCAATCAAATGACGCGTAAGTTCGATGGCACCCCATTCGTCGTCCACATACACCGAGTTGGTCTCGTGACGATCGTTCACGAAGATGACCGGCATGTGGCTGGTCTGGATGCGTTCGTAAATCTGATAGGCGAGCTCGCTGTAACTCTCGATGATGAGGGCGTCGAGATTCCGCTCGCTGAAGACACTCGGCATGGTCTTGCTGATGTCGTCGAGGGTTCTCGGCAGGCGGATCAGGGTCATGCGGAATTCCCGTTCTTCCGCGATGTCGTGAACTCCCGCCATGTAGCCGTAGGGCGTGTTGACAAACGCTCCGCTCTTCGCGGCGAAGTAGCCGATCGTGCTGAAGCTGTTGGAGCGGATCGACCGCGCCCCGGAGTGGGGCTGATAGTTCAATTCCAGGGCGACCCTTTTCACCCGCTCGATCGTTTCCGCCTGGAGCTTGATATTGGACTTCGGCTGCGGGCGCAGGGCCTGAGAAACCGCCGCCGTGCTCAGCCCTGCGGTGCGGGCGATATCCTTGATGGTTGTTCGGCGGGATGGGTTCATTTACGGGGCGTCGAACGGGGTGGGTTGATCGGTTCTGATTCCGCCATTTCCCCCGCTATTGCAAGGAAATACACGGTCGGCCAGCTAGGGAAGGGGAGGCGCATCAGGTGGCGGGATTCGCTTGTGCGCGGCGAAGGGCGAGTTCGTCGGCCATATCAATGGTCGCATGCTTGTTGAGTTTGTAGGCTGCCAGCAAAGCGGTGCAGACGGCAAACATCAGGCCCACGACGATGCTCGCGGTGAAACGATAGCCTGCCACCGCATCGGGCGCACCGGGGAGTTTGGTGTCGTAGTGGAACGCCAGGTCCATGATCCAGAGAAACGACGCCGAACCGAGCGCGAGACCGGCTTTAAGGCAGAAGCCGATGGTGGCGAAAACCATGCCGGTGAAGCGGCGTCCGGTCGTTAGTTCGGAGTAGTCCGCCACGTCCGCGAACATCGCCCAAACGAGTGGAATCGTCGGCGCATAAATCATGGAACCCACGATCGTCAGGCCGATCATCCCTGTTACATCCGCCGGCTTGAGCAGATAGAAGCAGAATGCGACCACCGCCGAAAGTCCGAAGCCGGTCACCGCCACCGCCTTTTTGCCAAACCTCCGGGCGAACGAGGCGGAGGCCATGATGACGATGATCGTCGTCAGGGTGCCAATCATGTTCGCGATGCTGTTGAACACATCGGCGACATTGGAATTGGCAAGGGTGTCACGCGTGCCGTGAACGATATACCCTAACACCTCAAGCAGCCCGCCCGGTTTTGCCGCGCCCGCTGCAAGCGCCGGTGCCGTTAGGCCGAGTTTTTCGAGAAGGTCGAACATCGCGGCCTTGTCGGCAAATTGGTGATAGTAATTGTACATCGCCCCGCCCCGGAACGACAGGATGGCGAAGTGGACCAGCGTCATGATCGCCATGATTTTCCACGGACCATTCCTGAGCAGATCCCTGAAGTCCGTTTTCGGCGACGTGTGGGTCTGGGCCAATGGCTTGACCCGTTCGCGCGAGGTGAAAAAGGTGATCATGAACAGGACGAAGCACAGCACCGCCCAGATGGTCATGGTCATTTGCCAACCATACTGACGACCATGCCCCTCGGAAAATTTGGCCACCAACGGAAGCGTGAATCCACCCACGATGAATTGCGCGATATTGACGGCGATGAAGCGGTAGGAATTGAGCCGGGCGCGTTCGTGGAGGTCAGCCGTCATGACGCCGCCGAGGGCGGAGTACGGCATGTTGTTCATCGAATATAGGGTCATCAACAGCGTGTTGGTGATGATCGCATAGGCAATCAACGCGCCGTTGCTCCAGCCGTCCGGCGTGGTGTAGGCGAGCACCATCACCGTTGAGAACGGGATGGAAGTCCACAGGATCCATGGTCGGAACTTCCCCCAGCGGGTGTTCGTGCGGTCGGCCAGGATGCCCATGATGGGGTCGAAAACCGCATCCCACAACCGCGGCCAGAGCAGCACGGCGGCGGCAGCGCTGGCGGTTAGCCCGAAGACGTCGGTGTAGAAATTGAGCTGGAAAAGGATCATCGTCATGAAGACGAAGTTCGCGGCGGCGTCCGCCGCGCTGTAGCCGGCTTTTTCGACAAAGGAGAGTTTGGATGAATTCATGGGTTTTTGCTCAAGCTGATAGAAAAATGTGATGCGGCTGGATGTTTTTATGGGTTGCCCTGCAACGAAATGGAAGCCCCTTGCAACGAATCCGACTCGGCCTTGAGCCGGATGGTTCCGGGTTTTCCCGGAATGGCTCGGACGATCACCAGACAAAGACCGTTGAATGCCTTGCGCGCAGGTTGTTGGAAGGGCTCTAAACTCGTGGGATCGCCATTGTCCGTGGCCACGATTTCACCGGGGCCCTCGATGGAGAACCTGATTGAATCCTTCGCGCGGTGGCACGTGAGCCCGTTCTTGTCCGTCACACGCACCGTCACGAAGGATAGGTCGAGTCCATCCGCGCGAATCACGGAACGATCCGCAACGGCTTCCAACTTGGCCGGAACATCCGTGGACTTCACGCTGTTGGCCGCCCATTCCTTGCCGTCCTTGTAAGCCACGACCTTCAGCTCGCCGGGTTGATAGCTCACGTCATCCCAGCGCAGCCGGTATTGGAACTCGCCCTTCTTTTTTCGCCCTAACGTTCTGCCATTGAGGAAAAGTTCCGCCTCGTCACCTGAAGTAAACACATGCACCGGTGTGATTTGTCCCACACGGTCCGGCCAACTCCAATGCGGCAGGATATGTGCCATCGGCAGCTCCCGACGCCAACGGGATTGATAAAGATAAAAGCGGTCCTTCCTAAAACCGGCGAGGTCAATGATTCCGCAGTATGAACTGCGTGAGGCATAGTAGGGAGTAGGCTCACCAAGGTGATCCCAACCGGTCCAGACGAATTCGCCGGCCACGAAGGAATGACCGTCCTGCGCCGCGAACACCTTGTCCGCCGAAGAGCCGAAATCCACCGCGTGCAACTCATAAGAACTCACCTGGCCGCTTGCTTCATCTCCGCCACGTCCATCACGGACGACATCGCTCGCTTTCTCCGACACCGGAAACAGATAGATCCCGCGGCTGCTGAAAGCCGAGGCGGACTCACTGCTGACGATCACTTTTCCGGGAAATGCCTTCTTGAATGCGGAATACTGGGCGGGAGTGCGGATGCGGTCACTCCCCTCGAACATCGGGTCCTGGCGGATGCCCTCGCCCTGATAGTTCAGGCTGATGACATCCACGGCTGCAGGCAGCGGCATCTCCGGCTTCGCCCAGTTCATCGCGGTGGTTGTTAGTCGGGTGGGATCCTCCTCATGCGTGATGTCGTGAAGCCGCTTCGCCACCGCCGCGCCCGCCTCGCCGGTGTATTGCTCGCCGACTTCGTTGCCGATGCTCCAAAGGATCACCGATGGATGGTTGCGGTCGCGGCGGATGAGCGCGCGCATGTCCTGCTCGTGCCAGTCGGGGAAAATCAGGTGGAAATCCAGCGGCGTCTTCTTGCGCTCCCAACAATCAAATGATTCGTCGATGACGAGGAAACCCATTGCGTCGGTCAGGTCCAACAGTTCGGGTGCCGGCGGATTGTGGCTCATGCGGATCGCGTTGCAGCCCATTTCGCGGAGTATCTCCAACTGTCGTTGCGCTGCGCGGACATTGAAGGCCGTGCCCAATGCGCCGAGGTCGTGGTGCTGGTTGACGCCTCTGATAGGAATGCGTTCGCCGTTGACGAGGATGCCATTGTTAGGATCGAAGCGCAGATCGCGGATGCCGAAGCGGGTTTCGTATTGATCGACTGGCTTGCCCAGTTGCGAAACCGTGGTCACCGCCACGTAACGGTTCGGAGTTTGGGTCGGCGGTGGGCCCCACAGCCGGGGATTGGCGAGCGTGAAGGAACTCTTGATCCTGGCATCCGCCCCCGCGGCGACGGGTGTTTCCTGGGGATCGACGTTGGCAACGCCGGCTCTCCCTCCCTCGGTATCCAGTGTGAAAATCTCGGTGGAGACGCTGACCGTCGCGGCGGATCTGGAGTCGTTCTTGATGGTGGTTTCAAGATCGATCACAGCGGACGCCTTGGAAACCTCACGCGTTGTTAGAAATACTCCCCACTGGCCGACATGGATAGGTTGGGTCTTCGTGAGCCAGACATTTCGATAGATACCGCCGCCGGGATACCAGCGCGACGAGTTGGGCGGGTTGTCGAGGCGGATCGCCAGTTGATTCGCTTCGCCCGGCTTCACATACGGCGTTAGATCGACGCGCCAGGAAGAGTAGCCGAAGGGCCAGCCGCCGACGAGCTTGCCGTTCAGCCAGACCGCCGCGTAGGACATCGCTCCGTCGATTTCCAGAAAGATGGATTTACCCGCGTCGGACGCGGGAATATCCAGCTTCTTCCGATACCAGCCCACACCGTGGCTGGGCAGTCGGCCCATGCCTCCGCCCGGGCCCTTGCCCCAGCCGACATGGAACGGTCCCTTGATCGCCCAGTCGTGGGGCAGGTTCAAGGTTTCCCAAGAGTTATCGTCGAAGTCCTTGCTAACATACGGACAGTCGTCACCGGGGTTTCCTTCAGGGCGGACGTGACGTTTCGCCGGGTCTTTGATGAAATCGTTTCCCGTGGGCAGGATCCACGGCTTCAGCACGGGCTTGTCGCCTCCGGCGGTTTTCGCCGCCTCGGTGGGCATGGTGTCCGCCGCCTTATCGTCCTTTTCATCCTTCACTTCCGGTCGCACGTCGTAAATCAGTCCAGCGGAATTCCCCCCGGGATCGCCCATTTGGAAACGCCAGCCGTTGTTGATAGAAATCCGTTCGCGTGGTGAGGCTGCGGGCGCGGCACCGATCAGGCAGGCGGTGAACACAATGAAATGGAATTTCATGGAGGACCGAAATAGCTGGAGGGCAGGTTGCCGTCGTGGACGATCAGGGTTTCGAGAACCACGCCCGGATCGACCATCCAGACCTTGAGGGTATGGACGCCGGGCTCGGCGATCTGGTGTTTCGACTTCAGTGTTCGGGCATTGTCTCTCACCCAATTTGCCCAGTCCTTGATCGGAGGCGACGACAGATCGCCGCGCTTGGAGGGATCCGCATAGGATTGATCGGCAAACGCATCGATGATCCGCGGTGGATGGTCGTCGAACGAGACTGCGACACGCAGGCCTCGATCCGGTTGGACGTTGAGGGACGAGCCGGTGATCAAATCGACACGGATCTCGCCCGCCTTGGGGATGAAGACGGGGTATTCCAAGCGGGGCGAATCGGTGGGCGGTTGGACGCTGGCGGCGGTGGTCGGGAAAATACTAACTCCCGAGCGGCTGCGACCGTAATCCGGGATAATCTCCCAGCCCACTCCTTTGGCTGCGATATTCTTGGCAGCGCTCTCCGCAGGGATAGTGGTGGGTCCGGTTAGGCCGCCGAATGCCTTCACGTTCTGGCGCGTGAACTTGTCAGAGCGAATGGCCGCGATCTGAACTTGCACGCTTTCGCCGTTTGCGCGCGACACGGTGACCACGGCGTCCTGCGAGCCGACCGGAATCTTGTCCCAATCCACGCTCACCTGCACCCGCTGGTCTTCTTTTAGCGTATCGGAAGTAACGCTCAATTTGATCCACGGCTGGTTTGCCGAAACAGAAAAGGGAAAACCTTGGCTGCCGCGCTTGAAGACGTCGATCCAGCGGGTTTGCTGGTTGAGCGAGTCGAACTCCGGCAACTTAGGCGTTCCTGCGCCGCCAGGCCAGGCGGACTCCGAACCTTCGACCGCCACGCCAAGGGATGCGCCCGCGACGAGACTGACTTCGGTCAAGTCGGGCATAATGTTAGTCTGGGGATCTTTCCAGCTCGTGTATCCGATACGTGTCTGTGCCATCATGTGGTTCCATTTGCCGTCCGCGACTTGATGATAGGCGTCGGAGAGATCCTTGTCCTGTTTGAAGAGCTCGCGGACGCGCTTCGCATGGTCATTCGCACTGGCGCGACCTTGGGCGGCATAGAGCCGATTCCTGCCTGTTTCAACATACAGTTCGGCAACCGTGGCCGATGCTTTGGTCGGGTAGAGGACCAGTTGATAGAATGCATCGCGTGATTCGGGCGAAAGTTGGGCGTTGATCTTTTCGGCTTGTGCGGTGATGGCTTGCCAGTCCGCGAGGACGCGCTCCGCCTCATGATAGTTGGTCAGACTGAAAGTGGTTGGTTCCAGCAGCTCGGGTTTCCGCCAGGCGTTGTATTTGGCGTATTTTGAAAAGATGTCGGCGATTTCAGCAGAGTGTTCTTTTCCGAACTCACGCTCGGCCCAACTGCGGGTGAAGTCGGCGATTTTCTCCTTCGGCATGGCTTTGGGATTCCACGCCATGCGCAGGAAGAACTCGATTGGGAGCTCCATCGGCTTCAAGTCACCGACGTTGACGATCCAGACGCGGTTGGCTTCGTAATCGTTAGCCATGTTCATCTGCTCCCACACTTTTGGAAGCGAGTTGGTGTTGAGCCATTTGTAGGAGCGGGGTGAGCCTACGTAATCGAAATGATAGTAAATGCCAGCGCCGCCGGAGCGCTTTCGTTCCGCCGGAGTCGGGAGGCGGCGGATGTTCCCCCAGTTGTCGTCGCACCAGAGGAGAGTGACGTCGTCCGGGACCTTCATGCCGTGCGCGTAGTAGTCCGCAACCTCCTTGTACAAGGTCCAGAGTTGTGGCACTTTGGCGGCGTCCGGATTGACCGCACTGGCTATCAGTTTCCTCTGGTCGGCGACGATGCGCTCCAGCAGTTCGATGTTCGCCTTCATATTACCGCCCTCGGCCATAGGTTCGTCGCCATCGCCGCGCATGCCAATGGTGACGAGGTTCTCGTAATTTTTGTTCCGCTCGATGCCATCCTTCCAGAAATTCCAGAGACCTTGCTCGTTGGTGTGGTAGTTCCATTTGCCATTGCCGATCCCGGCCTTGCGTTTCGTCCATTCCTCTTGGGCGCGCATCATCGGTTCGTGGTGCGAGGTGCCCATGACGATGCCGTATTCATCCGCCAGGCGCGGGCTTGCCGGGTCGTCCTCACTGAAGGCCTTGCCCCACATGGCGGGCCACAGGTAGTTGCCGCGCAGGCGCAGGATCAGCTCGAACATGTGGACATACATCTTCGAGTTAACGCCGCCGAATTTTTCGCGGGCCCACGGACCCAATGCCGGCTCCTCGTCGTTGATGAAGATGCCGCGGTATTTCACGACCGGCTCGCCCGAGGCGAAACGTCCGGGCACGATGTAAGCGGCGGAACGCTTTCTAACCGGCACGTCGGCCCACCAGTACCAGGGCGACACTCCTAACTGTTCGGAGAGTTCGTAAATGCCGTAGATCGTCCCGCGCTTGTCGCTGCCAGCGATGACCAGCGCTTGTTCCACGCCGGGGAACGGCTGCGAGATTGTGGTGATGACGAAGCTCTCCCACTTGCCCTTGAGGTCGGCGGCGTTGAGTTTGCCTGAAGCGACGAGCTCGTCTATCAACGCGCTACTGCCAAGTGTGCCAACAATCACCGGACGGGAGCCGGGAGACTTCTCCGCGGTGGACAGTTCCGGTCGCCGTCCGGTCACGCGCTCGATGTCGGTAAGCAGGTCATCAGCGGCGCGGCGGACGCCGGGGTGGTCCTTGGCATCGAACCAAAGCGGGGCTGATTTGCCTCCGGCAACCAACGCGAACCCGCCCTCGGCAGGAGCTGCTTCCGCGATCATGTTCTCGGAGATGCCGAGGCCGGCCCAGGCACGTCCTGCTAGAAAGAGGCAGCAGGCGATCAGCGCGAGGCCACCGCGGAAGGTGTGATCATTTTGTCTCATCAGGGTTTTGATATGCGCCGCGCGTGCATGCCGACAACCGCGCCGGTGAAATGGAGCCCGCCGCCCGCCGCTTGCACGGTGACGGGTTTGATACCGGCGGGTGGAGTGAAGGTTTTCCAATCCTTTCCATCGGACGACCACTCCAGGCTAACAGCGTTGATGTCGGCCTTGATTCGCAGTGAAAGGTGGCTGCCCGATGGAGCGAGGGTGCGATGGATGACGGCCGGGGCGGCGCCGTTCGCGAGTTCCACGAGAATTTCGGAGCTGCCGTCCTTGGCTCGGGTCACTGCGAGAAAGTAATAGTTCTTTTCGCTCTGGAACAGGGCCAAGCCTGCCTCGACGCCACTCTCCAGCGGTACGTCCACCGTGGTGGTGGCGGTGAAACACGCGTGCTGCACGCGGCGTGATAGAAGGACGGGGTGATCCGTTCCTGATAGACTTGCCGCACCCGGGGCGAACAACAGTTTGCCGTCCGCGACGCGCCAGTCCGGCTGGTTGCCAGGCGCGCGCAGCATCAGCCAGAAGGGGTCGAGCGTTGGACGATTGAAATCATCGGTCCACGTGAAATTGCCGGTAAGCGGCATCGAAGCTGATGTTGCGAGGGACGGGCCGGGCGCAACAAGCGGCACGCGTTTCCCAGCGGGCAAGATCACCGGCCAACCATCGTCGGTCCACGTAACCGGCAGCAGGAACGTTTCGCGACCGGCCGTTAGAAGACCTCCGTCGGGCATGGGACGACAACCGAGGAAGACCGACCACCATTGGCCGTTAGGTCCTTCGATAAGATCGGCGTGGCCGGTGCAGGTGACCGCGTCGGGCACGTTGGGATCGAGATCGCGCTGGGTGAGGATCGGATTGTCGCTCCACGGCACGAAAGGTTCGGTGAGGAAACGACTGCGGAAAATCACCTGCGAGTGGTCGATGCTGGTTCCCCCCTCGGCACAGCAGAGGTAATACCAACCGCCGCGCTTGTAGAGATGGGGGCCTTCGATCCAGACCGGCCTTTTCGCCAGATCCACACCGCCATTCACGAGAAGGCGAGGCTCGCCGATGATGCGTTTGGCGATCGGATCGAACTCCCGCAGCCAGACGGCGCGGTGGCCTTGATAGTGTGGTTTGTTGTCGGGAGCGTCGCCGTTGTGAACGAGCCAAGCGCGGCCGTCGTCGTCAAAGAACAGCGACGGATCGATGCCGGGGAAATCCACCGCCACCGGGTCCGACCACGGGCCGGCGGGATTGGTGGCGGTCATCACGAAATTGCCTTTCCCGTCGATCATCGTGCAGACGAGATAGAACACGCCCTTGTGCCACGAGATGGCGGGAGCGAAGAGCCCGCGTGTCACGCCCACACCCTGATAGTCGAGCTGCCCCGGCCGGTTGATCGCATGGCCTATCAGAGTCCAGTTGACGAGATCCTTGCTGTGGAAAACCGGCAGCCCCGGGTAGTAGGCGAAGGTGGAATTGACGAGGTAGAAATCATCGCCCACGCGGCAGATGCTGGGGTCCGGGAAGAATCCGGCGAGAATGGGATTGCGGTAGTGGTTAGGCGGAAGCGCCGCAGCCAGATCCCGGCCGGTGTAGGTGAATGAATCGAAGGCGACTTCCGGCCTGGTGGCATCATGGATTTGAAAGCGGCCGCTCACTTGGAGCAATGCCAGCATGTGCAACAGCCCGTCGTAGTAACGCCATTTTCCCGTGGGTATCGGAGCATCCCACAGACGCGCGACGAAGGGCTTCGCCAGCTCCGGATCAGCGGCGACGCCGGCCGCTGCCGCCATTGCCAACAGGCCGCTCGAGGGGTCCTTGTCAAACGGCTTGCCATCAAGGGTGTAGCGGTTGACCACGGGTTTCGGTTGGTCGGTTAGGAAACGCAACACCCGGTTGCTTTGCCCGACCTGCCACTCGTCACCGCTGCCCCAGGCATGATCCAGCGCCACATGGGCGAGCGTGCGCCAAGCGTCGAAACCAAACACATCCTTGTCTCCTCCAAAGGCCTTCCCGGTGTATGGCTTGCCATCGAAAAGCGCGTATTCCGGCATCAGTCCGGTGTCCGGATGGGCGGCCCGGCGAAAAAACGCGCGGCTCTCGGCGGCACATGCGGACCAGAACGCGCGCCCCTCGGGATCCCGGTCCCAGCGGGCCCAGAGGTCGTAAAATGCTGGCAGGTGATAGGATGGATCGGTGAGTTGGCTGGCTTCCGGATTCGGCACGAAAACCACCTGGCGGTGTTCTTTATCAAAAATGGGCGTTACCTCCCGGGTGGCGGCCTTTAGGCGCATTTCGCGCAGCAGTTCCTGAGCGGAGTCCATATACCTAACTCCTTCCGAACCCCAGCGATGGTCGGCGAATAACAGGGCCGTTGCGATCCACTCCTCGCCGTCGCTGGCTGAGCCGGTGTCGATTATCCTGCCATCGACCGCGCACTGCCAGGCGAAGTAGCCGCGGCGTGGTCCATCGGTGTGACGCATGTGGGTGGATGCCCATTTCCACAGCCGATTGAACTCGCCCTGCCGATCGAGCTGCACGGCGATCATCATGCCGTAGGACATTCCTTCGGAGCGCACGTCGCCGTTGCCAATGTCGGCGATGTAGGCGGTGTCGTTAGAAGCTTCGTAATAGAGCCTTTCCGACGCCCTGTCACCGTGGGTGAACTGGTGCCAGGTAGCCTCGATGCGTGATCTGGTTTCCTCCTCGGTTTTTCCAAGCATCTCGTGGAACAAGTTGCGGGCCGAGGCGTTCGAAACTGACGTGCAAGCCATGATCAAGGCAGTGCGAAACCACTGGAGTGATGAAATTTCACGACGCATTTGAGTCCCTGCTATTCGGCGTTTCGGTGGCGCGATGCAAGCACAAATAAAACGTTTAATGCAATCGGTTTTGCGGGAGCCCGGATTCAGATTGGACCGTAGGGAGAGCAAACGGTTGTTTGCAAATGATTACGCCCGGCGGGTGATGCTGATGATCGTCGTGAGTTTGTCGCAGTTTGCCTTCAAACTAGGATCGTCGCGGATCTCGTCGAGCGTCCACGGCAGGCGGAAACGCCAGTTTTCCCCGCCGGACGTGCCGGGCTGATTGATGCGGTCGTCGAGGCTGAAAAGCTCGGTGATCATCAGGACCGCGTAGTGCGAATTCGAGGAGAACAGCGCCTTGATGAGTCGCAGCCGGATGCCTTCGGTGTAGGGCGGCCAAGGGGCGTGATTGGGAATCGGAATGCCGGCGAATTCGGAGAGAATTCGCAAGGTGCTGTACGCGCCGCCGACATTCCAACCGGTCTGTTCAGTGGGGCTTTCGTGATGCTGTTGGATCGCACGCAGGCAGCCGCGCCAGATGCCGTTGACCGGATCGTGGTCGTGGGTGGAATAGGTGGCGAAGGTGTTTTCGGGAAACGCGTTGCCGGGGGTGGGGTGGCCGTGATCGTTGCAATCCCAATGCGGAATCCGGAATCCGGCGATTCCTAGGTCCGCCAGGTGGGGGCGGACATATTCGGGCACCCAGCCAAGATCCTCGGCGATGACTTCGGCTCCTTTCGCGGCCTCAAGAATGGCGCGCAAACGGGCATCGCCATCGTCGCGGTTGGCGGCTTTGTTTTCCACCGAGTCATCAGGTCGCAGGACCCAATGGGGCAGGTGGCCGCCGGTGATTTCAGCGGCTTGATGGTGGTTGAGTCCGATGAATTCGTGGTTGCGCTCCGGCCGCCACGGGAAGGCATAGATCCGATAGAAACCAAGGATGTGATCGAGCCGGAAGATTTGGAAAATCCGCGTCAAACGGGTGATCCGCTTTTTCCACCAGGTGAATCCGTTGGCCTGCATGTAATCCCAGCGATAGAGCGGGATGCCCCAGTTCTGGCCCCATTGCTGGAAAAACGGATCGTCCTGGCCCGTCCCCTCGGAAGGCGAGCCGCCGCACCAGTCGAGCATGAATTCGTCGCGGGCGAAAAACACATCGCTCGAGTGCCAACTGATACCGATCGGCACATCGCCCATCAGTTTCACTCCGCGCTGTTCGGCGTGGGCACGCAGCGCCAGCCATTGGCGGAAACAAAGCCACTGGATGAAGGCGAAGAATCCGAGCCGGCCATCGACGCCCGCGGCATCGCGCTTGCGGAGTTTTTCCAGGAACGACCGAGCACCGCGCGGTGTACGACTGGCCTCGGGCCAATGGTCCCAAGTCAGCGCTTCGCCGTGGATTTCCATCAGAAACCGAAACAACGTGTATTCCTCCAACCAATCCGCCTCCAGCTTGCGGAACTCTTGGAATTCTTTGGTCAGCTCCGGTGTGGCAGTCCCGAACCGCGACCATGCCAGTTCCAGCAGGTTGCGTTTCACGCCGCGCACTGCCGGGTAATTCACCAGGGGCGATTGCGCGGCCGCCTTCAGTTGTTCGCGCGCTTTTGATAGATCCGCTTCAGTTAGTCCCGGGATTTCCGCGACCTCGAAGGCCAGGTAAATCGGATCCAGAGCCACCGAGGAAATCGCGCTGTAAGGACTCTCGTCCGAGCCGTTCTCATTGATCGGCAGAAGTTGTAGGAATCCCACCTGATGGTCCGCTGCCCAGTCGATCCACTCGCGCAAGGCCAAGGTGTCGCCGATCCCCAGATCGCCATCGCGGCGAGGGGAAAAGGCGGGAATGAGAATGCCGGCGAGGCGCTTGGCAGATGCGTGCACGGGCGGGATGCTGGCAGGCGATCCCGCCGCGTAAACCTCCAATTTGCCGCTCTAGCCCCCGCAAACACGTAAGATCGCTGAATTGAAACTCTGTCCCGGGTGGGCTTGGTTTCGGGAAATCACCGGAAAAGTCTTGTCATCAATGCGGAACCGGCTATTGCCTCGCCGCGCACGCCGTTTCCGGCGCGCGGGGAGTCGATTGAATGGCTCCACCCTTTTCCGGTCTTCATCGATGAGAGATTGTTTGAGGTTCCACCAAACCGCTCATCGACACCGTCTGCCGCCCATCCGGGATGAGGCAGGCAATCTACTAACATGACCCCGATTGCATTCGAGGCGTTGCCACTGGCCGCGCCCCTTCAACGCGTTTTGCGCGAACTCAACTATCACACGCCTTCGCCCGTCCAGGCCCAGGCCATCCCACTGCTGCTAGAGGGCCGCGACCTCCTCGGTTGCGCCCAGACCGGCACCGGAAAAACCGCTGGATTCGCCTTGCCGATCCTCCACGCGATCAGCGAGCGGCCGAAACAAATCAAGCCCCGCCAATGCCGCACCTTGGTGCTGGCTCCAACCCGTGAACTCGCCGGCCAGGTGGGTAAAAGCTTCAGCACCTACGGTGCCCACATCCGCTTCAAGCAAACGCTGATCTATGGTGGCGTCGGCCAGAACCCGCAGGTCTCCGCGATGCGCGGCGGCGTGGATGTGCTGGTGGCGACCCCCGGTCGTCTGCTAGACCTGATCGACCAACGCGCCGTGGATCTCTCCGGTGTCGAGTTCTTCGTGCTCGATGAAGTGGACCGCATGCTCGACATGGGCTTCGCCCGCGACGTGAAGCGCATCGTTTCCCTTCTGCCCGTCAACCGGCAGTCGTTGTTCTTCTCCGCGACCCTCGCGCCTAACATCGTCGAGCTTGCCCATACCATTTTGCGCAACCCGGCCCGCGTCACCATCGATCCCGGGACGACCACCGCCGAGCGGATCGAGCACCAGGTCTGCTTCGTGGACCGCGAAAACAAGCGCCCGCTGCTCGAACAACTCCTGCGTGGCCAGGCTTCCGCCACCTCCGGCAAGCTCACCATCGTTTTCAGCCGCACCAAGCATGGGGCTAACAAACTCGCCAAAAGTTTGTGCGACGCCGGCTTCCCCGCCGATGCCATTCACGGCAACAAGTCCCAGGCCCAGCGCGAGAAGGCGCTCGAAAAATTCAAGAATGGTCTGACCCCCGTGCTCGTCGCCACCGACGTCGCCGCCCGCGGTGTCGATGTGAAAGACGTCGGCCTCGTCGTGAACTTCGACCTCCCTAACGAACCGGAAGCTTACGTCCACCGTATCGGCCGCACGGGCCGCGCCGGTGCCGAAGGTCGCGCGGTTTCCTTCTGCGCGGAAGACGAGCGCGAGTTCCTCCGGGAAATTGAGAAGGTCATCAAGATGCCCGTTCCCCGCTGGGACGATCATGCCTGGCACGACGAGTCGCTGGCCGATCGCCACCTCCGCATGAGAAGCGGCGGCGGCATGGTCCAAGGCGGCGGCAACCGCGGTCGCCAAGGCGGCGGTGGAGGTGGCAATCGCAGCCGCGGCAGCAATGGTGGCACACGTGACTACAGCAACGCCTCCGGTCGCAACAACCGTCGCGGCCCGGCCTCGCGCTGAGTTCTAGTTTCCTCCGACTTCCCGCAACGCCTCGGAAACCATTTCCGCGTGCGTTTCCTGAATCGTATTATGTCGTCCGCCCGGGATTTCCCTGAGGCGGACGATTTGTTTCTGTTGGGCGGCCAGCGTCCGGCTCATCCACACCGGAATCGCTTCGTCGTCGGTGCCGTGGAAAACGATCACCTCGCCCGGGCCGCGGGCTGCTAGTTCCGCGAGGCGCGCGGAGTTGTCGAAGCGGTGCCAGACGAGAAACCCTAACGGCAGACCGGTCATCGCGCGGCTCATTTCCATCGTGCTCGTGAATGGCGCGATCAGCACCCCGCGCTGGATCTTGAAGTCCGATGCCGCGATCAAGCAGGCAGCGCCTCCCAGGCTGTGGCCGAAAAACCGCAGCCTGCCGGGATCCCCCTTGCCGGACCAACCGATTTGATCAATCGCCAGCGTCACGCATGTCTTGAGGGATTCGCGGATCCGCCCCGGTGTCGGCGCGCCTTCGCAATCGCCGTATCCCGGGAAATCCACCAGCAGCCATGCGTCCTGCCTCGGTGCGTGCTCCTCAATCCATCCGGACCAGTCGAGCGCGACGGTCCCGTTGCCACCGCAGACGATCCATAGGTTCCGTGGATTCGCTAGATTGCCTTGCAGGAATGCCCGTTGGTTCCCTTGCGAGGTCTTGAAATCAATGCGCTTGCCAGCGGTCCGTTGCGCCCACTCCGCCGTGGTGCCGGGCGCGTAGGGGCGGGGGAAATAAATCAGATGGGATTGGCAGCCCGCGAGCACCGCCAAAGGGGTTGCGCCAGCAACGACCGCGCCACTCTAACGAACCAGCGGCGGGGGGGGGATGTGGCTCGGGGGTTTTCCATCTCGGTCTTCAAGGGTGGCTTGCCCACGAGGGATATCCGGAAACCCGCCCGTCTGCAACCACGCGTGGAAGATTTGGCTTTCCCGGTGGCAGGGATTTGTTAGTCTCACGCCGCTCGATTTTCAGGCGGATCAATCCCCACCCATCACGGCCATGCCAACCGAACAAGAGATCATCGCAGCGGAACGCAAGGCGCTGATGGGCCTGCTGGCGGAAATCCCGTTGCGTTCGGTGGACGAGAACCTGGTCATGGCCTCGTGGAACATCGCCCACTTTTCCAACAGGAAGAAGGCGCGGGCCCTGCAATACATCGCCGACATTTGCGAGCGCTTCGATATCATCGCGATCCAGGAGGTGAAAACCAACCTGCTGGGGCTGGCGAAACTCCAGGATCTGCTTCCGGGCAACTATCAGATACTGGTCTCCGACCCCACCGGCAACTATGAGCGGCTGGCGTTCCTTTACGACAAGCGCACCGTCATCAGCACCGGCCTGGTGTGTGAGATCGCCTTCAATGGGACGATCTCGAGTCCGGACGTGTTCCAATTCCAGCGGACGCCGTACTGCGCGTCGTTCCGCGCGGGGCGCTTCGATTTCACGGTGGTTTCCGTTCACATCGCGGAGGGTTCCAGTCTCCAGGAGGTGGGGCTGGCCGTGCGGAAGCGGGAGATCGAGGAACTGGTGGCTTTCATCAAGCGGGAAGCCAGTCGCCCGCAAGGTTCCGTGTTCGATCCGGATTTCTTTCTGGTCGGTGATTTTAACATCCAGGCCGACGGTGATCTGTTTTTCAAAGCGCTAACAGGCGGTCCGGAGCCGCGGTTCCAGATGCCACCGGGCATGAACACCCTGGGCACCAACTTCGACCAGACCCGGACCTTCGACAAGATCGCCTGGATCCCCAGTCAGGATTTCAAATTCAGCGGCAACTTCGGGGTGATCCCGTTCGGCAAGGTGCTCTACAAAGAGCCTGGCCAGCCTCCCAACGCGGCGCGCGCGGAAGTCAGCGATCATCTGCCGCTGTGGGCGGAATTTCGGGTGACCGAGCTGGAACAGCAGCTCAACCAGATCCTGAACCGGGAGCGGTCAAGGAAACGTTCGTAGCGGCGGACAGCGGTCGCCGCCACCATCCGCTCACAACTCCTGCTCGATTGCTTTCAGTGTTAGAAACAGCTCCTGCCAGCGTTTGAGCCGGGGTTCGAGGGCTATCTTTTCGTGGGCGAGGTGCGCCCTAACGGCGGATAGCGACGAGGCGTAATCCTGGAACACGATGCGCAGCGCTTCCTCGTAGTCCGAGCGCAGGGTGCTGGCGAAACCGCCGCAGGTGTCTAGCAGGCGCTTCTGGAACTCGGCGGTAATGGACCTGCGGGTGATCCACGCGGTGAGCACGCCCCCGACGAGGAAGACGGCGGCCAGGCCGCAGAGGATGGCGGGTGCCCAGGGCACGCCCAGCGCGCCGCAGGTGGCGCCCGCCGTCGTGAGCAGAAGCATCATGAAGGTGAACGATTTGAGAGCGACGTTGCGGCGGCGGAGTTCCTTGTCTAACTGGTTGCGGACTTTGAGATTGCCGATGCCCTGGCGCGCGGCTCGGCCCAACCGCAGGACGAAGCGTTTTTTTGCGGTGGAGAGCGTTTCATCGAGCGGGCCGGAGCTGCCGAGATCGACGGCCATGGCTTCCTTCACCCGCTCGCCGAGTTCGTTCCAGTGGTTGCGGCAAAACTCGACCACCTCGACGCCGTCCTTTTCGGCGACCGCCTCGACGGCGGACTGCAGGCGCTCGACGAACACGGCTTCCATTTCCGGGCCGGTGCGGTCGCCGGTGAACAGGCGGATGAATGACGGAATCACGCCGAGCCGCCGGCGAAGGCGCTTGGAAACCCAGACGGCTTCGGTCTCGAAGATTTCGGCCACGCCCGTTAGATGGCGGGGCAGGCGAATTACGAAGCGCTCGCGGATGTCGTCGATTTCCCGTTCGATCGTGTCGAGGAAGCGGCCTTGGGTATTGAGCGCGTGAGTTTGATCCTCTACGTTGTCCTCCACGATGCGCAGTGCGGAGGCGGCCTGGCTGCGCCAGGTTTCCAAGGCGCTTTTGCGCTCGGGAGATTCGCAAACCTTGTGGGAAATATAATTCTCCAACTCCGGATAGCCGCTGGCCTTGAGACGCTCGCGGATGACAGGGGTGGCGCGTTTGGCCTCGCAGGCGATCTTTCCGGAAACCGCGAAGATCGGCGGGACGTGGCCGATACGTTTCATCGAGAGATCCGCCATGTGACCGAGGATGACGCTGATGTCGATCGGCTCGCGTTGATCGGCCTGCTGAATGATGAATGCGACCTGTTTGAGACTCTCCGGCGAGAGTTCGGAAATGAAATTCCAAGTGGACGCCGCCCAAGGGTTGGTGACCGGGAACACGAACAGGATGAGATCGGCGGACGGCAGCAGGCGGGCGGTGATTTGCTGATGGCCCTCGACCACCGAGTTGGTGCCGGGAGTGTCTATCAGATTGAAGTCGCGGAGGAATCCAAGCGGCCGGTAACGTTCCTCCAACACCGGGGTGATCTCGACATCCCGCGACGGATTGCCGAATTGATACCAAAGAACGCGGTCGGTTTCCGGCAGGTTGTTGACGCGGCAGAGGTCGTGGGCGAAGAGGCCGTTGAGGAGGGTGGATTTGCCGGCGTTGACCTCACCGCAGACGACGAACAGGAACGGGGTGCCGAGGCCTCTTGCAAGGGCGGCGAAGGGCAGGCAATCGCCGAGATCGGTCGTCGTTTCCGCAGCCAGTTCGACCGTGCCGCGCATCACGTCAGCGAGCCGTTCACGCGTCGCGAAATAGCGCTCGCCGAACATGGGGTAGCTCACAGGGCGGGGGAGAGAGGATCAAATGTTCGACGGAGCGACCGCGGCCTCGGAGGCCGGCGCGTCGGTTTTCATCGCCAGCAATTGCGAGACCGTGACGAACTTGAAACCGCGGCGAAGCAAGCCGTCGAGAGTCGCCGGCATGGCATCGACGGTTGTGGCGTGCAGGTCGTGAGCGAGGACAATGCCGCCACTGGAGGCGTCGGCGAGGATGCGGGAGGTGATGACGCTGGAGTTCCGGTTTTTCCAGTCGAGCGGATCGACGGACCACATGATGACCGGGTAGCCGAACTCGGAATGGACGATTTCGCGCTGGCGCTGGAGCAGGCCACCATAGGGCGGGCGCATCGTGCGCGGCTGGACCCCGGCGGCGCGGACCACGGCGTCGCGGCAACGGCTCATTTCCAGCCGAAGCTCGGAGTCGCCGAGTTTGCTGAGGAGTCGATGGGTTTGCGAGTGATTGCCGATTTCATGGCCTTCCGCGACGGTGCGGCGGACCACTTGCGGGTAGAGTTCCACGCTGCGGCCGATGACGTAGAAGGTGGCCTTGATGTTGCGGGCGCGCAGCATGTCAAGCAGCCGCGTGGTGTTCTGCGGGTGCGGGCCGTCATCGAAAGTCATCGCGACGTAGTTGCCGGAAACCATGACGCGGGAGAATGAAATGCCGGAGTTTTTGGAAAAATTCGAACCGAGCGCCATGTCTGGATTGCGCGGGACCGAGCCTTGCACCGGCGGGGTGCGGTAGGCGGTGTTGGAGGGGGTTTTGATGGGCGCTGCGGCCGGATTTGCAGGTTTCCCCTGCGAAGCGGGGGCGGCGACGGCGCAACTCGAAAGCGAGGCGGTCGCCAGCAGGAAGCCGCGGCGCGTGAGCTTGGCCGCAGCGGACTCGTCCTCGGAGTCGGCGTGGATGGAAGCGTTGAGGAACTTGTAACCGAGGGCGTGAAGGGGATTTTCCATAAGGAGCGAATGCGCTGGGAAGCTTCGGAGAAGTTACGGATTCCCGGATTTCATGTCACGCCTCGTTTTTGGCGAAGGTCGTGCCTTGGTTGAGCGCGTGGACGATCCCGCCAGCAGGCGATTCAAATGAATGGGAGCTGCGCAAGGTTTCACCGAGATAGGCTTTGGCGATTTCCACCGCGCGGGGGAGTGAATCGCCCAGTGCGAGGCCCGCGGCGATGGCGGCGGACAACGTGCAACCCGTCCCGTGCGAGCCGGCAACGGCAATTCTCGCGGCAGTGAAGCGATGGACTTTTCCTTGATCGACGAGCAGGTCCACGCAGTTAGGTCCATCAAGATGACCGCCTTTCAACAGCACGGCGGTGCCGAAAATTTCCGCAAGCCGGCGGGCGGCGGATTCGAGGGACTCCTCATCCGGGATTAGCTCGCCGAGCAGGGCCTCGGCTTCTGACAGATTCGGCGTGATCACGCGAGCCAGCGGGAGCAGCAGCTCGCGATAGGCATCCATGGCAGCAGGTTCTAGCAGGCGCGCGCCGGTGGACGCGATCATCACCGGATCGACGACGAGTTGGCCGTGCGGGTAGGTCCGCAGAATTTCCGCGACGGCGGTGACATGGGCGGCGGAAAAAAGCATGCCGGTTTTCACCGCAGCCACCGGGAAGCTTTCCAGCAACAGGGAAATCTGGTCGCGCACGATATCCACCGGCACCGGATGGACGGCGCGGACGATGTTCGCCGTTTCCGAAACCACGCAGGTCACGGCGGTCGGTCCGTGGACGCGGAAGTGCTGAAACGTCTTCAAATCCGCCTGGATGCCGGCCCCTGCCGAGCAATCGGAGCCGGCGATGGTCAGGGCGACTGGAAGTGAGTGGGTCATGCCGTTTGATAGCGGGTGGGTTCTTGTCGGCAATCCTCTTTCGTGCTTGGCAGTTTCCGCAACGGACGGAAAGATAACCGTCATGGCAGGAGTGATCCGGGAATTTGAAGGGCTGCGGGTGAAGGTGGACGACGTGATCTACATGCCGAGCCTGGACGCGCCGCAGGAGAAGCCGCATCCTTTTGTTTATTTCATCTCGATCCACAACGACTCGCCGGTGCCGGTAACGATCCGCGGACGGAAATGGGTGGTGCAGGAGGACGAGGGGGAAATCTCAGTGGTGGAGGGCGACGGGATCGTGGGCCAGACGCCGGTGATCGAACCGGGCGGACATTTTTCCTACAACAGCTATCACGTGGTGTCGCGCGGGGCAAAGGTGTCCGGGGCGTTTTTCGGCGAGACTGCGACCGGGGATTGGGTGTTCTCGCGGATCCCGGAGTTCCGGTTGGAGGTGCCGAACTGGGCGTGAGAGGAAACTGATAGGACCGATAAGGCCTATAGGTCCTATGAATGAATCACCTCGTCCATGCGGATGTCATGCGCTTCGGAAAAGGTATCCGGAATGAGTTGTTCCGGGAAACAGATGCCGACCTTGAGGGCGTCCGGGCGGGCTTGGGCGAGGAGCCGATCGTAGAACCCGCGGCCGCGGCCGAGGCGGCCGCCGCTGGCATCGAAGGCGAGGCCGGGGCAGATGAGGGCGTCTATTTCCTGAAGCGGGACTTCGGGGGATTCGTGATGAGGTTCCAGGATTCCGAATGCGCCGGGGCGGTGGTCGTCGCCGGAGTGGAAGGTCAGGTGGTGGCCGCTAACTTTCGGATAGACCCATCTTAAATCAGGACGAGCGAGAATGACGGTGGATAGATTGACCTCGCCAGCGAGCGGCGAATAGACGGCGATGACGCGGAGACCGGGGTGGGCAAGGAGCCATCGTTCCAGCGCGGCGCAGGCTGGAGCGGAGCTGGGATCCAGCTCACGCAGCTTCCGCCGCATGGCTGCGCGGAGCTGGGATTTTCCGGGAGGTGATTCGGGAATTGCCACTTGCCAACAATCGGACTTCTCCCATCCTTAGCGCCGATGATGCGTTTTTGGCAAGTAGCGGCAATTTTTTGTGCCATGGCCTTATTTCTCGGGGCGGCGGAACCGGTGAAATCGTTTCCATGGGACTCGCCGAAAGTGGTGACCAGCATTTTCACCAAGGATCTGGGGATGCTGGATTCCGAGCGCGACGAATATGCCACAAACTTGGCGACGATTGCTTCCAATAACCTCGCGGCGGCCAAGGCATCGCCCGCCTCCTTGGCGGATGCGCGCCGGATGTTGGGGCTCGCGCTGCAACTTTCGCCGCGGAACAGGCGGGCGGTGGTGGTGAATTTCCAGCTCGCGAAAGGGATTCTGCCAGAAATCTCGGAGAGCAACTACAGCCCGCCGGTGTTTGCCCGGCTGATTCTAACTCGCGGCCAACTCCTCGCCAAACAAGGTGGTGAGGAAAACCATAAGCTGGCCCGCTATTTCATCCAGCTTGCCGCCGAACTGGATCCGAAGAACGAGGACGCCGTTTATGCTAGTGAAGTGCAGAGGCTGGATCACGGGGCGATGGATTGGTCGGCCGTGACCGATCCGGGGGGGACGAAGCATTGAGATTTTCGGCAGAAATATTGTGACAATGAAAATCATTCTCCTGCTAGCTCTCGGTATTTCGCTGATCTCCGTCAATCTTCAGGCTGAAGTGGCTCCCAAGCCTCTACTTCCTGATATCATCGCGCATTCAGCATTCTGCGTCGCTTACGTCATTAGAGATGCTGATGCGCGAGATGCTCGACCGAATGATCCTCAGGACCCGTTCCCTGATGCCAGTGGCGAGAAGATCCCGGGAGGTTCTGTTTTAGGTTCTGATTCGCCGATCGATGTGGCAGCTCTAACATCCCGCGTCACTGCGCAAGCGCGTATAACGAAGGATCACCTGGCGGCAACATACAAGGCTGTCATTGATGGGCAGTCCCGTTTTCCGGTCATGGATTGTTATGACCCACATCATGCGATAGTTTTCTACTCGGGCGGCGGGAAACCCGTTTGTTGCATTGAGATTTGCTTCTCATGTAACCGCGTCAAGGTAGCGCCAGAGTTTCGAGTGTTGACGCTTTTAGATCGCATTTCGGAGCGAACGGACCTTGTTGCATTGGCGCGAGTATTTTCGGAGTTGAAGCTCCCGCTTTCCCCGTTCGACAGTTTTGAAGCACTGAAGAGGCAGAAGGAAGCTCAGCTTCAGAAGCGCACCCCAGAAACCGGACAAGGTGCTGCTAGCGATGGCACCAAGCCTTTAAATTGAATTTGGAGTCATTCCCGCCGCCAGAACTCAAGACGTTATTTTCATCCATGCCTTCCGAAATCGAACGCAAATTCCTCGTCGCGGATGACTCTTGGCGGGACGGAACGCCGGGAGTTAGAATCGCCCAAGGCTACCTCTCGCAGGACCCGGAACGGACAGTGCGGGTGCGGACTGCGGGGGAGAATGCGTGGCTTACGATCAAGGGGCGGACGGAAGGGATCACGCGGGCGGAGTTTGAATACCCCATCCCGTTGGCGGATGCGCTGGCGCTGCTGGGGCTGTGCCTGCCCACCGTGATCGACAAGACGCGGCACGAGATTTCCTTCGGCGGACATCTTTGGGAAATCGATGTCTTCCACGGCGAGAACGAGGGCCTCGTGGTTGCGGAGGTGGAGTTGGCTGAGGAGTCTGTTACTCCCGAGTTGCCGCCGTGGGTGGGGGTGGAAGTTTCGTCGGACGCACGCTATTTCAACTCGTGCCTGGCCGCGCGGCCTTACGCGAAGTGGTAGCTGGCCAGAAGGGCGTGGATAATCTTTAATCTCCCGCTTGCCAGAGTCGGTGATCTCCTTACCCTTGGCCAAGAATCTCACATGAAAATCTGGCTCGATGGTAAATTGGTGGACGAATCTGAAGCGAAGGTGTCGGTCTTTGACCACGGCCTTCTCTACGGGGACGGCGTTTTTGAAGGCATCCGTTTTTACAACGGACGCATTTTCCGGCTGGAGGAACACATCCGCCGGCTGTTCGATTCGGCCAAGGCGATCATCCTGAATCTGCCGTGGACCCAGGAGGAAGTTTGCAAATTCACCTGCGAAACGGTCGCCGCGAACGGTCTGACCGACGGTTACATCCGCCTGGTAATCACTCGCGGGGCCGGCGAGCTCGGACTGAATCCGTATCTTTGCCCGGTGCCGTCGATGTTCATCATCGCCTCGACGATCAAGCTCTACCCTGACGAGACCTACCGCGACGGGCTCAAAATCATTACCTGTGCGACGCGCCGCCCGGCGCCGGCAGCCTTGATGCCGCAGGTCAAGTCGCTCAATTACCTGAACAACATCATGGCCAAGGTGGAGGCGATCCAAGCCAACGCGTTGGAGGCCGTGATGCTCAACGAGCAGGGCTACGTTGCCGAATGCACGGGCGACAATCTGTTTCTCATGAAAAACGGGACGCTGCTGACCCCGCTGATCTGCGATGGCGCGCTCGATGGAATCACCCGCGCGGTGATCATCGAACTGGCGGATAAACTCGGCGTGCCTTTCAAGGAGTGTTCATTGACACGCTATGATATATTCACAGCGGATGAATGTTTCCTCACCGGCACTGCGGCGGAAGTCATTCCGGTCGTCGCACTGGACCGCCGGGTCATCGGCAGCGGCAAGCCCGGACCGTTCACCGCCCGTTTTCTCGAAGCCTTCCACGAACTCGCCATGACCACTGGCACTCCTTTTGCTACAACGGATTAAAAGCCCACGACCATGAAGTGTGATTTCTGCGACAAAAAGGCCACCGTCTTCCTCACGCAACTCGTCGAGGGGCAGATGAAAAAAGTGTGCCTTTGCGACAGTTGCGCGAAAGAGCGCGGAGTCACCGATCCCACCGGATTTTCCTTGGCAGATCTGCTTCTCGGCGGGCTTCCCGGCGGTCCGGGCACGGTTACGGCGTCCGTCTCCGCGGTTACTCCCGGGAACGGCAAAAAGTGCTTCACCTGCGGATTTACACTGGATGATTTGAAGCGGGTGCGTCGGTTCGGCTGCAGCGACTGTTATGCCACATTTGGTGACGAAGTGTCACAGATGGTGCGCGGAATGCACAAGGGAACTTCGCACATCGGCAAAGTGCCGGAAGGCCTGATGGCGATCCAATTCCGCCACCAGCGGATCGAGGAACTCCGTTCGCGCCTTGAGCAGGCGATCACTTCGGAAAGTTACGAGGAAGCGGCCGGCATCCGCGACGAGATCCGCAACTTGGACGAAGTCAAACATTGAGAAATCCACAACCATGATGCGCTTCACCACCCTGATCAAACATCCCGCCGATTGGATGACCGGCGGGCAAGGGGAGCATGGTGCCGTGCTCACCTCGCGGATCCGCCTTGCGCGGAACCTGCGGCGTCATCCGTTCCCGGGTTGGGCCAAGCGCGACCAACGCGCCGCCGCCCTTGACCTGATGCGCCCTGCGGTGGAATCGCTGCCCGCGATGAAAGGCGCGTTTTCCCATGAACTGGGCGATCTCACGTCGGTGCAAAAACAAGTGCTCGTCGAGCGCCACCTGATTTCCCGCGAACACGCCGCCCGTGGCGATGGCTCGGCGGCAGTCATCGAGCGCCGTCAGACCTTCAGCCTGATGCTGAACGAAGAAGACCACCTGCGGATGCAGGCGATCCGTCCCGGACTGCAACTTACCGCCGCTTTCAACGCACTGTCCGAACTTGACACGGAACTCGAGGAATCGCTCGAATTCGCTTTCGATCCCACACTCGGCTACCTCACCACCTGCCCGACCAACTTGGGCACCGGGCTACGGGCCTCGGCGATGCTGCATTTGCCCGGCTTGGTCCTCAGCGACCAGATCGGCCAAGTGCTCCAAGCCGTGAACAAAATCGGCCTCGCCGTCCGCGGACTCTACGGGGAAGGCACCGAATCGCTGGGCAACCTCTACCAGATATCCAACCAATCGACGCTCGGCGAAAGCGAGGAAACGATTATCCGCCGCCTCGAACGGGTCATCTCCCAGGTTTCCAACCACGAGCAGAACGCCCGCGAAAAGCTGTTGGAAGACGATCCGGAAATGGTCTCCGACAAAATTGGCCGCGCCTACGGCGTGCTGCGCTACGCCCACATCATCGATTCGAAGGAAGCTCTCAACCACCTTTCGTTGCTCCGCCTCGGCGGCACGCTCGGGTTTTTCACACCGGAGACCGTGATGCTGTGCGACACCTTGCTGATGGACATCCAACCGGCGCACCTTCAGCTACATTCGGGACGCAAACTTTCGCCGGAAGAACGCGATTCGATCCGCGCAGAAATCGTGCGCTCGCGTTTGCTTTCCCTCGAATCTCCTGATAATCGTATCTCATCGAAAGACGAAAAGAAAATCTCCGACCCTTCTAACCCAGGCGACGCATGAACAACTTCACCCCACGTGCCCAACAAGTCCTCGCTCTCGCCCGTAAGGAAGCGGACCGATTCAACCACTCCTACGTCGGCACCGAGCACTTGCTGCTCGGTCTGATCAAGCTCGGCCAGGGCGTGGCCGTCAATGTCCTCGAACGGATGGGCCTCGAGCTCGAAGCCGTTCGCATGGAAGTTGAAAAGGAAGTCGGCTCCGGTCCGCCGCAGAAGGCCGCCGGAAACATCCCCTATACCCCGCGGGTAAAAAAGGTCCTTGCCCTTGCTAACAAGGAAGCCAAGGCCCTCAACCATTCCTACGTCGGCACCGAGCATCTCTTGCTCGGTCTCCTCCGCGAAGGCGAAGGCGTCGCCGCCCGCGTGCTCAAGCGTCTCGACGTCGATATCCAGCGCACCCGGAACGAGATCCTCGCCGAGATCGATCCGAACTTCTCGCCCGACGATCAGGATGACGATGATGACGACGACGAAGCGGAGGATACAGATGGTCCTTTCGAAGACGAAGGCCCGGCCCAAGCCGCCGCTGCCGAAGGCGAGGGGAAATCGAAAACTCCGGCCCTCAAGGCATTCGGCCGCGACCTAACCAAAGTTGCCCGCGAAGGTGGACTCGACCCCGTGATCGGCCGCGAAAGCGAAATCGAACGCGTCATTCAAATCCTCTGCCGCCGGACCAAGAACAACCCGGTCCTCATCGGTGAAGCTGGAGTTGGCAAGACCGCCATCGTCGAAGGACTCGCCCAGGAAATCGCCACTGGGAATGTTCCCGAGATCCTCCGCGACAAGAAAGTGATCACCCTCGACCTCGCGCTGATGGTCGCCGGCACGAAATACCGCGGCCAGTTCGAAGAACGCATCAAGGCGGTCATGGACGAAATTCGCAAGGTGAAGAACGTGATTCTGTTCATCGACGAACTGCACACCATCGTCGGTGCCGGTTCCGCCGAGGGCGCGATGGATGCCTCTAACATCATCAAGCCCGCGCTCAGCCGTGCCGAACTGCAATGCGTCGGTGCCACCACGCTCAACGAGTACCGCAAGTACATCGAAAAGGACTCGGCCCTCGAGCGCCGTTTCCAACAGGTGAAGGTCGACGAACCTTCGGTCGATGACGCCATCAAGATCCTCCAAGGTCTCCAGGAGAAATACGAATCCCACCACAAGGCGAAGTTCACTCCCGAAGCCATTGAGGCGGCGGTGAAACTCACCTCGCGCTATCTAACCGCACGCTTTCTGCCGGACAAGGCGATCGACGTGTTAGACGAGGCCGGTGCCCGTGCGCGCATCGGCACGATGACCCGTCCGCCGTCGATCAAAGAGTTGGAAGCCGCGATCGAACAGATCAACCGCGACAAGGTCGCGGCCATCGCCGAGCAGAATTTCGAGAAAGCCGCCGCCCTGCGCGACGACGAGAAGCACGCCAAAAAGAATCTTGAGGAAACTCTCAAGAACTGGCGTTCCACATCGGAAGAAACCATCGTCACCGTTACCGACGACGACATCATGGCCGTTGTTTCCAAGTGGACCGGAGTTCCGCTCCGCCGGATGGAGGAAAAGGAAACCGAAAAACTTCTCAAGATGGAGGACGAGCTCAAAGGGCGCGTCATCGGTCAGAACGAAGCGGTGGTCGCCATTTCCAAGGCCCTGCGCCGTTCGCGTGCCGATCTTAAAGACCCGCGCCGCCCGATCGGTTCGTTCCTGTTCCTCGGCCCGACCGGCGTTGGCAAGACCTACCTCGCCCGCAATCTGGCGGAATTCATGTTCGGCGACGCGGACTCGCTGATCCAAATCGACATGTCGGAATACATGGAGAAGTTCACCGCCAGCCGTCTGATTGGTTCGCCTCCGGGCTATGTCGGTTATGAGGAAGGCGGCCAACTATCAGAAGCCGTCCGCCGCCGTCCGTATTCGGTCGTGCTGTTCGACGAGGTCGAGAAGGCGCACCCGGATGTGATGAACCTGCTCCTGCAGATCCTCGAGGAAGGCACCATCACCGATTCGTTAGGCCGCAAGATCGACTTCCGCAACACGATCATCATCATGACCTCCAACGTCGGGGCCTCCACCATCAAACGCCAAACCACCCTTGGCTTCGGCGCGATGGCCGCGGACGACGCCGACCACGAAGGCATGAAGGACAAGATCATCGAGGAGTCGAAGCGCTACTTCAAACCGGAGTTCCTCAACCGCCTCGACAGTCTGGTGGTGTTCCACATGCTGGAGAAAGTCGATCTCAACCAGATCGTCGATCTCGAGGTCGCCAAGCTCGTCAAGCGTCTCAAGGACAAGTCGATTCATCTCACTCTCACCGACGAGGCGCGCGATCTGCTAGCCGTCAAAGGCTTCGATCCCGCCTACGGTGCAAGACCGATGCGCCGCGCCGTCGAGCGCTTCCTGGAAGACCCGCTCGCCGAGGCCCTGCTCCGCGGCGACGTGAAACCGGGCGATGCCGTCAACGTCGTCAAGAAGCCCGAAGTCGACGAGCTCGACTTCGTTTCGACCCGCCCCGAGCCCGAACAGGAAGTCAGCGAAGCCGGCGTCTAACGCCGCGTGAGATAGGCCTTCCTGCCGGTTATTCATTCCAAAAAGCCCCGCCTTGCGCGGGGCTTTTTCGCGATCACTCCCCGCTAACACCAACCGCGTTCGCCGTGTAAATCAGGATGGCGCTGTTGCCATACTCGCGGCGGGCGACGAGTAAAAAACCGTCCGCCACTGGCGACGTCTGGTGGGATCCAATCTCCACGATGATCCAGCCGCCCGCCGCCAGGCGGGGAGGCAGCAGACCGCTGTTGAGAAGCTCCGTGATATGGTCCTTGTCGCCGTGATATTTCCAGTACGGCGGATCAGCGAATATCAGATCGTAGGTGCCAGCGTCGCGCTTGATGAAAGGGGTGACCTCGGATTTCACCGCGTAGCCGCCCTCGAGACGCGCCTTGGCTAGATTCTCAACGATGACCTTCACGGCCTGGCGGTGATCCTCGACAAACGTACAACTCTTCGCGCCGCGGCTGAGCGATTCGAGTCCCAGCGCGCCGGAACCGGCGTAAAGATCGAGCACGCGCGCGTCTGCCACCCGCTCGCCGAGGATGGAAAAAACCGCCTGCCGTACGAAGTCGGTAGTGGGCCGGGTGACGGCCGGGGGGACTTTGATGGCGGTGCGTCCGGCAGTTCCGGCGATGATTCTCATGGGATGGATTACGGGTTGAGGTTCACGATCGGGCCATCTTTGCCCAAGCGCAGGAAAAGCCGGCCGATGGCCCCAAAGGCCTCCAGATCAAAGGCCGCGCGCTGCGGCGTGGCAAGCGGCGTGAGTGACGGCGGACTCGTGAGGTTCGTGAAAATCCGGCTGACGATGGTGCTCACGCTTTCAGGAGTTGCGACCAGACGGGCCGCTCCCGCGGCCCGTCCATCCGCTAGCAGCGAGGCATTTCCCAACACGGACACGTCGTCGCTGATCAACCGCGCATCGACACAGGAAAGGAGTCCTCCACGCAAGACGATGACGGCACTTGCCTTGTCGAATTTCGTTTCATGCCCGGCGACACGGATGTTAGGGGCCGAGGCGTCAGCGACCAGGTCGCCTTGCCAGGTTCCAGGCGCTAACAGGAGCCCACGGAACCGCAGGTTGGCGGCGATGGATTCGGCCGCAGCCTGGCCGTCGAACGGGACCGCAAACGCCGCGAGGGCTTGGCGGGGAAGCTGGGCTTCGAGTTGAACGGGCAAGCCGCTGAGGGCGCCGATCTTGGCGGCGATTAGAAACTGGTAGCCGTCGATTTCGGTTTCGACCGGTTTGAGAGAGAGCAGGGGAAAGGTCCAGTCAAGCGTGGTTGCTAGATTGGAGATTGCTTCCTTTCCGAATGCGGAAACCCCGCCGATCTTCAGGATGGACTGGGCGGAATCTCCCGAAATCGGGATCGCTCCGCTGGTCTTGGAAATTTCCAGCAGCGGGTGGATCGACCCGGCGTGGACGATCGCGAATGAAGCATTCTTCAGCCGCAGCCAACCTGTCGGCTGCGGCGGCAGCGCGGGTCGCGGCGGGAGCTTTTGCGGTTCCACCGACGCAACTGGCGGGGGCGGCGCTGCCGGCTGAATCACCGCAGGCGGTGGCGCGGTTGGCACGACTGGCGGAGCGGTGGGTGTCGAGGGCGGCTGTGGGGGGGCGGCAAGGTGGGACATCAGTTCCACCGGCAGGACGAAACGCGGGGTTTCAAGTTCGATGGACCGGATCTCGATCCGCCCGCGCAGCCAGGCTGGCCAGACGGGAGTGACGCGCACCCGGTCGATCTCGACGAGGGGTTCCTTAATCAAGGCACGCAATGGCGCGGGTTGGAGCAATTCCAGTCCGCTGATAGATGCTCCGTTCCATGGCGACCATGAGGCACCGCCCACGCGGGCTTCCAATCCGGTCCGGAGTTGGATTTTTGTAGCGATCCAGCGACAACTCCAGGCACTGGACAGTACCAGATTGCCTAGCAAGAACATCAAAACCGGCAGCCCTAACAGGGCTGGGATCGCCCGTCGCCAGCGGCTCAAGCCCCGGCGCGTCCCGCCGATGGGAGCCGCGGAATCCATGGCCTATTTCTTGGGAGCCGTCTTTGGAGCGGGTTTCGAAGCCGGTTTGGTGGCGGGCTTGGCGGCAGGCGCGGGGTCTTTGGTTTGCGCGGATTTGCCGAGCGGGAACCGGATGACCAGGCTCTTGTCGAGCACGCGTTTTCCCTCGGACGAAAGCTCTTGGGCCCGATAGACGATCAGGCCGTATTTTTTGTCGGCGAATTGCCCGAGCGCGAAATTTTCCTTGGTCTTGCCGAGACCGGTTTCTTCTTCGAATTTCCATTCCATGCCAGTCCACTCGCCGAGAATGCTGGTGGATTCCGCCTTGATGTCCTCGATGCGTTTCAACTCGCCGTTCGGGGAGCGGAACGAATCAGGCTTGGCGGAATAGCGCAGCGTCGATAACAGGCTCGCCTCACCCGTGGCAGTGAGCGACCAGGTATCACCCGAGGTTTGGCGCAGCATCAGCATGACATCCTGCATCGACTTGAACTGCCGCTTGTTCCACAGCTCCAGATACTCGGCGTATTCCGCTTGGGTCAGGCCGAGGCGGGCGTCGTAAGGCAGCGGCAATCCGGGTTTCGCGGCGCTGGAAAATTCGCGGAACCATTTGGGGTCGCTCTTCGCGGCGGTCTCGACCTTGGCCACGTATTTATCGATTTCCGGCGGTGGCAGCACCACGCCGATCTGCGCCTTCACCGGCACGTCCTGCTCGAACAGGCCCGCAAAGATCTTGGGGACCTCGGCGGCGGAGAGATTGGCAACAAGCGAAAGGGCAACGAACGGAATGGTGAATTTCATGGAGACGGCGAAAAGCTGTCTGGCGTTGCATGAAAACTCAAGCCGCGATTCTTCTCCGGCACCGCCCGTCTCAAGGAACTCGCGAAACTTCACCCCGACTAGTGTTGCATGCGCTGATGGGTGGCGGTTCCGTCGCGACAAAAGCTGCGCCATGCGCTAGGGCGGTAGGGGAAATTGCGCGGGCCGGGCATCGGGTTTTGGATCCGTTTTTTCGGTCGTCTCGACAGTGAAAGAGCGGGGTTGAGTTGGTGTCGCGGAAATTTTGACAGCCGCCCCAAGTTGGCTATGGTCGCGCCGTTCCCACGAACGCCTCACCCACTTTACCATGAGCGAAACCACCGTCGAAAAGCACACATTCCAGGCCGAGATCCAGCAATTGCTCGATCTGGTCGTCCACTCCCTTTACACCGACAAGGAGATTTTCCTTCGCGAGCTCATTTCCAACGCCTCCGACTCGATGGAAAAACTCCGCCACATCGAGGCGACCGAGAAAGACATCCACGATGCGGGCGCTCCGCTGGAAATCCACATCACCACCGACGCCGAGGCGAAGACGTTGACGATTTCCGACTCAGGCATCGGCATGACGCACGACGAACTGGTGAAAAATCTGGGCACCATCGCCCACTCGGGGACCAAGGCGTTTCTGAAAAACATGAAGGACAGCGGCAGCACGCCGGGCAACATGATCGGCCAGTTCGGGGTCGGCTTTTACTCGGCCTTCATGGTCGCGGACGAGGTGAAGGTCCACACCCGGAGTTGGCGCGCGGATGGCCAGGAGTTGGTCTGGATCAGCGATGGCAAAAGCGGTTATGAAATCGAGGCATCGCCCGGCCAGTCGCGCGGGGTGAAAATCGTGATGCATCTGAAGGAAGAACTCGGCGAGTATGCCGAGGAAGTTAGATTGAAGCATCTCATCGAGCGCTACAGCAACTTCGTCGGCTTCCCGATCATCCTCAATGGCAAGCGGATCAACGAGGTGGCCGCGTTGTGGTTGAAGAACAAATCGGAAATCTCCGAGGACGAGTACAAGGCATTCTATCAGTTCGCCGGCAAGGCGTTCGACGAGCCGGCCTATCGCCTGCATTTCAGCGCGGACGCTCCGATCGCGATCAACGCGCTGATCTTCGCGCCAAGTGAAAACCCCGAGCGCATGGGCTTCGGCAAGGTCGATGGCGGCGTCTCGCTTTACTCGAAGAAAGTCCTGATAGACACCGACCCGAAAGGACTTCTGCCCGACTGGATGCGTTTCATGAAGGGCGTCGTGGACAGCGCGGATCTCCCACTCAACATCTCTCGCGAATCGATGCAGGACAGCGCGTTGATCCGGAAACTCGGCGCAGTCATCAGCAAGCGGGTGATCAAGATGTTTGAAAAGGAAGCTGATGCCGACCCGGAAAAATACCGCGGTTTCTACAAGAAGTTCGACCGCTTCTTCAAGGAAGGCATCGCCACCGACTATCCGAACCGCGACGCGCTGGCGAAATTGCTTCGCTTCGAATCTTCCCTAACCGAATCTGGCGCGGTTTGTGGCTTTGCGGACTATGTTTCCCGCGCGAAAGACGGGCAGGAGTCGATTTATTATCTCGTCGGCGGCAGCCGCGAACAGGTGGAGGGCAGCCCCTACATCGAGGCATTCAAGGCTCGAGGGCTCGAGGTCATCTATTTCACCGACGCGGTGGACGAATATGTCGTCGAGTCATTAGGTGAATTCGATGGCAAGAAGCTCGTCTCGATCCGCCACGGCGGCGTGGACCTGGAAGATCATGCGCCGGAAGGTGACGCGCTGTCCGAGGAGCTAACAACCGCGCTGTGCGAATTCCTCAAGACCGAACTCGGTGACCGCGTGAAGTCCGTAGCCAGTGGCAAACGGTTGGTCGATAGCCCGGTGATCGCCTTGGTTCCCGCCGACGGCATGAGCCCGCAGATGCGGCAGATGATGCGGGCGATGGACGAGAATTTCAAAGACGACGTCAACGTGGAGCTGGAAATCAACCCGCGCCATCCGCTGGTCAAGAAGCTCGCCGAGGCCAAGGACACCAATCCCGAACTGGCGAAACTCGTTGCTCGGCAATTGTTGGACAACGCGCTCATCGCCGCCGGTCTGCTGGAGGACGCCCGCGACACGGTGACCCGGATGAACACGCTGATGGAGAAAGCAATGGGCTGATGAAAGCCTTCTGCCCAGAGTGTAGAAACAGCCTGACCGGACCCAAGTCCGCGATGGGAACCCGCGTCAACTGCCCCGAGTGCCGGTATTCGTTCATCTGGACGGACCGCTGGCACGCAGGGGAATCGTTCGTGGTTTACGACCTTGAAACGACCGGGCTCGATCCGGAGAACGACGAATTCATCCAGATCGCGGCGATGCGGTTTTCGGCGGGTTCATTGTGTCCTAACGAAACATTCACGGCCTTCGCCAAGCCGCGGCGGCCGATTTCCCCGTTCATCGAGAGTTACACCGGCGTGGGCAACGAACACGTCCGCCACGCTAACAGGCCGGAGGAAGTGCTGTGCGAGTTCGCCACTTGGTCGGGCGATTCCACCCTCATTGCCCACAACGGCCTGCGCTTCGACAGCAAGTTCCTGGCAGCGACCTGCCGCCGTCATGGCTTGGCGACGCGCGAGGTGCACAGCATCGACACGATCCACATGTCGAAGATGCTGTTCGGCAAAACCCGTGGCACCGGCCACTCGCTGGATCATCTGGTTTCGCGCCTGAAGATCGACTCTCACGGCATCCGCCGCCACGACGCTCGAGGCGACGTGGAGATTCTCGGTCGCGCCGTGGCAGGCATGTGGCAGCGGTTAGGTCTCGACCGCGCCTTTAACGGCGTGCCGCGGCACGGGGCGTTCCTGCCCGCTCGGTCATAGTTCCGCTTCAAATGCCTCAGGCGAGCCGGCGCATCACTGCCGCGGATAGTAATTTGCCATCCGCCCGGCCTTCCGCGAGTTCCTGCGCGCGCTTCATCACTTTCCCCATGTCGGCCTTGCCGGTGGCGCCGGTATCGGCCACGGCCTGCTCGATAATGGCGGCGAGCTGGTCCTCGCCCAGCGCGGCGGGCAGGTAGCGGGAAAGGATTTCGATCTCGGTTTTTTCGGTTGCAGCCAGTTCGCCGCGGCCGGCCTTTTCGAACTGTTCGCACGCATCGACCCGCTGTTTGATTTGCTTTCTAACTACGGCAAGCACTTCGGACTCATCCAGCACCACGCTGAGGTTGCCCTTCTCGATGGCGGCATTCATCAAGGCGCTTTTGAGGGCGCGCAAGGCGTTCAAGGCAACGGTGTCCTTGGCCCTCATGGCGGTTTTGATGTCTTCTGGAATCTGGTTGGCAGTGTCGCTCATGGCTCTGTCCTATCACGGTCATCCACGTCGCCAAGCAAAACTCTTTCGGAAATCCGATCGGACGAGTCAACCACTTCGGTTAGGACGTCGATCGCCGGCGGCTCGATCTCGATGTGGCGGCTGAACGTGTCGATGGCGGTTTTTCCGACGTTGCGGGTATCGATCAGCGAATAGCCGCCGATGAGGACGGGGCCAACGATGGGCAACCAGCGGGAAAGGGATTTGCCGACGGCCTGCTGGCTGACTTGGATGCCGATCCTCCGCAGTGACTGTTGGATGACGCGCAGGCTGGCTTGTTTGACGATCACCCGCTCGCCGACGCGCGCGACCACATCGCGCAGCAGCATGGCAGCACCATGACGGAACAGGCAATAGACCATCATCTGGCGGTTCAACTGCGCGGACTTGCCGAAGCAGGCGGCGACGTCGGCCACCATTTGCTGCTGGATTTGCCAAACTTTGATCAAATCCGGAATGACTGTTAGCATGCCAATGGGGCCGGACGGAAGGGCGAGGGTGGCTGACAGGGCGCCAGCCTTCAGCCCGGCAACACGCACGATCTCCCTTGCCCGCGCTTTCGGGTCGGCACTCGCAGGTTCAGCGGAGCTTGGAATGCTGGTGGCCAGACTTTCGATCATGTCGAGCCAAGTCTGCCGCACTGGCAGCGCGAGATCTTCGTGGGCGTCACTGTCGTTCACGTCGTTCAATGGACCAGAAGATTCCAAGGTTGCAACCGGATCTTCGGGAAGATCAATCGAAGCCTAAATGCGATTTCTGCGGACTTGCGGATGCCGGATGGCGTGGTATAGGTTCAAAGCTCTAACCAAATACGATCATGGAATGGAAAGGAAGACGGGAAAGTGACAATGTGGAGGACACGCGCGGGCGAGGCCCAACCGGCGGCGGGGGTGGGGGCGGGGGACTCGGATTGCTGATGACGATTGGCCGTATTTTCGGGTTCAAGGGGGTGCTGGTTGCGATGGTGGTGGGCGCTTTGCTGTGGATGACGGGGCTGATAGATCCCGGAATGCTGCTGGGTGGCGGGCCATCATCGGGGAGCGCGCAACAGGGGCAGGTGGAGGCTGGACCCGAGGAGCAGGAACGATATCAATTCGTGAAGGTGGTGCTCGGTGAAACAGAAGATGTCTGGACCAAGGAATTTGCCCGGGTCGGGCGGAGGTATGAGCTTCCGAAACTGGAGGTGTATCGAGGCCGTACGGTAACCGGTTGTGGGGGCGGCAGTGCGGAGATGGGGCCGTTTTATTGTCCCGAGGATCGGAAGGTTTACATCGACTTGAGCTTTTATGACGAGCTGGCGAGGACGTTCAATTCGCCTGGGGATTTCGCGCAGGCGTATGTGCTCGCGCATGAGGTCGGGCACCATGTGCAGAAGTTGCTAGGGACATCGGACAAGGTGGCTGCGATGAGGGGCAGGCCGGATTACAACGAATACTCGGTCCGGCTGGAGCTGCAGGCGGATTATTACGCCGGGGTGTGGGCAAATCACTCGCAGCAGAATTTGAAGCTGGATAAGAGCGACATCGAGGAAGCGATGCGCGCGGCGAACGCGATCGGCGACGATGCGATCCAGAAGAAGACGCAGGGCCGTGTGGTGCCCCATTCGTTCACGCATGGCACTTCGGCGCAGCGGATGCGCTGGTTCAACAAGGGGCTGGCAAGCGGGAAAATCGAGGGTGGGGATACATTCTCGATGGCCTATCAGAATTTGTGATCAACTGCCCGCGGGCTCAAGCGTGTAGCCGTCCTTGCCATCCTTGACGAGCCAGCCTTGCTCGGCGAGCTGGGCGCGGAGCGTGTCGGACTCCGCCCAGTTTTTGGCGAGGCGGGCTTGCCAGCGGGAATCAGCGAGGGCTTGGACAGCCTGGGGGATTTCGCTGGATGGATGCAATACTTCCTCCGGTAACGTCAGGCCGAGCGCGCGGAGCAAGCGGTTGAATCCGGCGAGTGCGGCGGCGGCTTCCGTGCCAGTTAGATTGGCTGACTCGCGGAGGCCGGTGAAAATTCCTCCGAGCGCGCCGGGGGTGTTGAGATCGTGGTTGAGGCTGTCCCACGCCGCTTGGAACGGGCCGAAACCGGCACTCGTCAGGCGGGTGTCGGCATCGATTCTAGCAGCGAGCTGGCGGGCTCCTTTGGCCAGTTTAGCGAGCGCCTCGCGGGCTCCTGATAGAGAGTCGAGGGTGAAATTGAGCGGCTTGTGATAGTGCGCGCCGATGAGGACGTAGCGGGCTTCCATGGCGGTGTGGCCACGGGCGGCGAGATCTTCCAGCGTGTAGAGATTGCCGAGGGATTTGGACATTTTCCCGCCGTCCACAAGGAGGTGGGCGATGTGGAACCAGTTCGCCGCGAAGTGGCCGCCGCAGGCGCACTGGCTTTGCGCGATTTCGTTTTCGTGGTGCGGAAAAACGAGATCGACGCCACCGGAGTGGAGGTCGAAGGAATCGCCGAGGTATTCCTGGATCATGGCCGAGCATTCAAGGTGCCAGCCGGGGCGGCCTTCGCCCCATGGCGAGGGCCAGAAGTTTTCGCCGTCCTCGGGCTTGCGGCTTTTCCAGAGGACGAAGTCGGAGAGGCTGCCTTTTTCATACTCATCCGAGCTGGAGCGGGCGTTCTGGGTTTTACCGAGATGGAGTTCGCGCTCGTCGAGGCGGGAAAGGCGGCCGTAGCCGGGGAAAGAGGAAATCTTGAAATAGACCGAGCCGTCGTCCGAGGCATAGGCGTTGCCCTTCTCGATGAGCTTCGCGATCATGGCGATCTGCTGGGGGATGTGATCAACGGCTCCAGGCTCGATGTGAGGGGGGAGCAGGCCGAGTTTTTCGCAATCCGTGTGGAATTTTTTGGTCCAGCCGGTGGTGAACTGATTGAGCGACTGGCCGGCAGCCTGCGAATCGCGGATAGTCTTGTCGTCAACATCGGTGATGTTGCGGACGTGCAAGGTCCGCGTTCCACCGGTTTCAAGGGTGCGGCGGAAAACATCCTGCAAGACGAAGGTGCGGAAGTTTCCGATGTGCGCCGGGCCATAAACGGTGGGTCCGCAGCAGTAGAATCGATAGGTGGATCCATCGATGGGTCGCAGGTCGTGCTCGGTCCGGGTCAGCGTGTCGAAAAGCCGCATGGCGGGGTTTAGAGAGCGGCGGGCCGGGAGCCAAGGGTAAACAGCGGAACTCAGCGCGAGTCGCGAACCGAACCGGGCTGGGGCAGAGCCTGGCTCGCCACTTCGATATAAACCCACTCGGGCGCGCTGCCTGCGGCAATCACTTCCACGGGGATGCGGACTGTGGATTCCGCACGCGGGGTGTTGGAAACCTGCCGAGCTTCCGGCTTGGATGCCGCAGAATCCGATCCGCGAAATTTCCAAACGCCGACCGCCGGGGAGGCCATCAGCAACCCAAGCAACAGCAATCTCTTTTTTAAAAATCCAGACACGCAACGGGAAATTTAGTCATGTTTTTGAAATAATCAAGAAATACGAAGTATTTTCCGAATTTAGAGAGTTGGGTTTTCGGCCGATGCGACTTAGAATACCGGCACACATGGTGCGACTACACGACGAGCGAGTGAAGCAGGTGGCCATCGGAGCAAGCATGTTGATCACGCTGGCGGCGGTGGTGAGCGGACTATTGATCGGTTGGCGGCTGCTCCCGGGACTGCTGGGGGAATGGGTGGGCACGATGGTCGGCGTCATGACGACGCCGTTTTTCATGGAAGCTTCGTTCGCGATTCTCGGCTTGGTGACCGTCATTTCCTTAAATCACTGGCGGCAGTACAAGGACGGCGACGAGTTCGTTTATCTCGATCAGGTCGCCGGGCCGGATGTGCCGAAGGATTTGCCCGATCATGCGAAATGGGCGGTTTTTCGGGAGAAACCGCTGGATGGGGATCAGCCGACGCTTCTGGCTTTGGCGGAAGGGGCGTTTGCGATCGGCGATTATCGCGCGGCGGCGGAATGGATCGGTGCGATGAGCCGGAATGAGCTCAAGCAGCCTGCGACACTCCAGTTGCGATTGGGGTTGGCCGAGGCGACCGGACGAACCGATTTGGTGAAGCAGTTGCGGGATGAAATCAGCCATACGAAATCACCGAAAGCCTGAACTTTTGAACACTACGCGATTTTTACCTTCGGGAGATCGCTCTATCGACTATAAATCCCGAACTTGTGACTAGCGACTTTGCCCCACTGAACCCGGCGAATTTTTTGAAAATGGCTCATGGCGATCCAGCAGGGTTGCGCGAGCTGGCTTTCGATTATTTCAACGACACCCGCCGGCAGATGACTGGCTGGTTGGCATTACTTGAAGCCGGAAATTTCGGGCAACTGCGAGCTGATCTCCATCGCTGCAAGGGCGGTGCCTCGTTGTTCGGACTGGAGCGCATCGTGGCCATGATTGGCTCGGTGGAAAGTCCCTCGGTGCTCGAGGATCGCGGGTTTGACTTGGCGGGTTTCGAAAAGGAACTTAGCGCAGCCGAAAAGTCGGTGATGGCGATGACGGATTGATCCGCACGATGGCCGTCACGATTCAAGCCCCGGAAAAAGAGCTTCGATTCACTCGCTCCGGGCAGGCAACCTTGTTTTGGTTGAGCGGCGCGGTGCTTGCCGCGGTGGGCATCACGATGCTGGTGACCGCCATTTACCGGGACATCAACCCGCAACTGCCGCATCCGGCTTGGGCATTGGTTCCGATCGGTTTGTCGCTGGTCATGATTCGCGTGGCGGTGGGGCTGACGCGGCATGCTTATTTGATCCTGACTCCACTGGGAATCGAGATTTTCCCGTTTTTCCGGCCATCCACCGGGATGCGGTTGGTGCTTTGGCAGGAGGTCAACCTCGCGGAGGTCGATGAAAAAATGACGCGGCTGACCCTGCATCACGACGCCGGAAAATCGTCCGGAATCCATCTCTCGCTCACCCCGATTCGCCCTGACCGGCGGACCTTGCTTGCCAAAGCGGTCATCGGGCGTCTATCTCCGCCGGACACGAACGGCTAAATCATCCCATGCGTCCCCATTCCCGACAGATTCTAACGGTAGAAGAAACCTTTGGCCAGAATGGCTGGCATTGCGAACTCGTCGAGGGCCGTGACGTGCTGCGCGCCGGCTTCGATGCCCACCACACGCGGGTCGATCTGATCGCGCAGGCGTATCCGCAGTTGAACGCGCTGGTCGTCGTGTCCGAATCGCCGCTGAGCTTGGATGAGGAGCATTTGCCGCCGGTGTTGGAATTGCTGGCTCGCGCGAACAAGCAGCTCACGCTCGGCGGATTCGAGTATGATCTGGATCGCGAGTTCTTGGTGTTCCGCATCACCAATCTCTTCGAACGCGAGAAATTCGACAGCGACATCATTTCCTCGATGGTCCATTGCGCGATTGCCGAATTGGATCGGATCACACCTTACGCCGCCATCGTGCGGGACACTCCGGGGGATTTGCTGGACGACCTCGATCTCGCCCGATTGCTGATGCGCGAGGACATCATCCCGCCGGTGCCAGGCGAGGAGGAAGAAGAGTATTAACCTCGACCGGCAGCCCCGACTCCCATAGCTCATGGACATGAAGACACTCGTCCTGCTGACCCTACTAACCGTTCCCGCCCTTGCCCATGAATCGGACACTTGGGAATGGACCTTGGAAAGCGGCTACCTCTGGAATGTTGGCAACAACACGGATATTGATTACGAAATCATCCCGACCCAACTGACCCTTCGTTCGCCGGTTGCGTGGACCTTGTGGGAAGATGAGTCCGGGGCCAAGCTGGTCGTTAGAAACCGCTTTTCCGCGTTGTTTGAGGCGATCACCCGTGGTCCGGAAGACGTCTATCTGGGACTCGCCGCGGCACCGTCCATTGAGTATTGGTTTCCGTCGCAAAAGACCTCGGCATTCTTCTCGATCGGCGGCGGCTTCGGCTGGACCAACAGCTCGGGCGGCGACCAAGGAATGGGTCAGGATTTCACCTTCAACTGGTTCAGCCAGCTCGGCCTGCGCCAGAAGATCACCAAAGACATTTCCATCCTGGGCGGCCTCTACTTCATCCACCACTCGAACCTCGGCCTCACCGATCCGAATCCGGGGATCGATGCGCTCGGCTTCACGTTGGGATGCAGTTGGAAGTTCTAACGGGGCGATCAATCCTCGATTTTCAGCATCTTGCGGAAGGCGTCTTGGAGTCTTGTCAGAAAACAAAATCCATTCCGAGGAACAGGGGGCCGAAGAATCGGCCTTGGATGTGCATACAACTGCCTGCCGGATCCCAGAACAACCGAACCGTCCAACGCAGTGTGTTTGCTTCCGATAAATCCAATTCCACACGTGTCTCTTTGGAGAACACGGAGACATCCTTCTCCTCGTCAAAAGTGGGCCATTCTTTAGCCATTTGTCGCTGCATCCGTTCCCAAGAACGATCCCACCGACGTTCCGCAAACCACAAAGTGAGGTAAAACAGGGGGCTGAAGACGGCTTTGTCGTGGGTGGTTACCTTCACATCGCGGCGATGGGCACGTCCCAGATACATGGACTGTCGAACGAATCAGTTATGGTTCAATCTCCGCTCTTCAGCACCTTGATGAACGCGTCCTGCGGGATATTCACCTTGCCGAACATCTTCATCTTCTTTTTCCCTTCCTTCTGCTTCTCCAGCAGCTTGCGTTTCCGCGTGATGTCGCCGCCGTAGCACTTGGCGGTGACGTTCTTGCGCATGGCGGAGATGGATTCGCGGGCGACGATCTTGCCGCCGACGGCGGCTTGGATGGCGACGACGAAGAGGTGCGACGGAATGACTTCCTTGAGTTTTCCTGCCAAGACGCGGCCATAGGATTCGGCCTTGTCTCGGTGGACGATGGTGGAGAATGCCTCGACGGGATCGCCGGCGATGAGCATGTCCATCTTCACCATTTTCGCCGCGCGGTAGCCGGCATGCTCGTAGTCCATCGAGCCGTAGCCGCGAGTCATGGATTTGAGCTTGTCGTTGAAATCGACGAGGATTTCCGAGAGAGGAAGGACGCAGGAAAGCATGACGCGCATGTCGTCGATGGTCTCGGTGTTGGTGACTTCGCCGCGTTTTTCTAACACGAGCTGCATCATGTCGCCGATGTATTCGCCGGGAACCATGATATAGACGTTCACGATGGGCTCGCGAATTTCCTGGATGGTCTGCGGCTCGGGGAAAAGGGTCGGGTTGTCCACGATGACCTCGCTGCCGTCCGTGAGCTGCACATGATAGATGACGGACGGATAGGTGGAAATCACGTCCATGTTGAACTCGCGGCGGAGGCGCTCCTGGATGATTTCCATGTGGAGCAGGCCGAGGAATCCGCAGCGGAAACCGAAACCGAGGGCGGTGGAACTTTCCGATGAGAAGGTGAAGGCGGCGTCGTTGATCTGGAGCTTGCCCATCGCGGTCTTGAGCGCCTCGTAGTCGGAGGACTCGACCGGATAGATGCCGGAGAAAACCATCGGCTGGATTTCCTTGTAACCGGGAAGCGGCTCGGGGCACGGGTGGGTGTTGTCGGTGATGGTGTCGCCGATTTTCGCCTCGTCGGCGGATTTCATGTTGGCGATGACGTAGCCGACATCGCCGGCGACGAGCTTTTCGCGGGGACTCATCTTGGGGGTGAAGACGCCCACTTCCTTGACCTCGTAGGTCTTGTTCGTGTGCATCAGTTTCACGCGCTGGCCCTTTTTCACAGTGCCGGAGAAGACCCGGACGTAGGAAACGACGCCGCGGTAGGTGTCGTAGATAGAGTCGAAAACCGAGCAGCGGAGCAGCTTGTCCGGGTTCTCCACCGGAGCGGGGACGCGGGCGACGACGGCTTCGAGGATGTCGATAATGCCGATGCCGGCCTTGGCGGAGGCGGGGATGGCGTCCTCACCGGGGATGGCGAGAATGTCCTCAAGCTGCTTGCGGCACTTTTCGACGTCGGCGGCGGGGAGGTCGATCTTGTTGAGAACCGGGATGATGACGAGGTTCTGCGCGTGGGCGAGGTGGAGGTTCGCGACGGTCTGGGCTTCAACGCCCTGTGCGGCGTCGACCATCAGGATCGCGCCTTCGCAGGCTGCGAGGGAGCGGGCAACTTCGTAGGAGAAATCGACGTGGCCGGGCGTGTCGAGGAGGTTGAGTTTGTAGGTCTTGCCGTCCTTAGCCTTGTACTCCATCGCGACCGGGTGGGACTTGATGGTGATGCCCTTTTCCCGTTCGAGGTCCATGGCGTCGAGAAGCTGCTCCTTTTCATCGCGCAGGGCCACGGTGTTGGTGGCACCCATGAGGCGGTCGGAAAGCGTGGTCTTCCCGTGGTCGATGTGGGCGATGATCGAGAAATTGCGTGTCAGCTTGGTAGGCATGGGCGGAAAGAGAAACGTAGGCGCGGGGAGGGAAAGCAGGAAACCCAAGACAAGGCACGAAAAATAAAGAATGTCACCCGAGCTTCCGGCTCCGCCCCTTTTCATTGGCCGCGCCGCATACGGGGCAAGCGACCGTTCTCACGTGGCTGGTGTCCTCGAACGCGTGCAAACACAGCCGGCAAATCACCCGGTTCGCGAGCGAGCGCTTTTCTGTCCGGCCATGCAGGGTTCGCGAAACCCCGGCGAAAATCGGCACCAAGGCGAAAGAGCCGAGCACGATGTAGAGCACGAAATCAGCGAGGGTCAGTTCCATCGGCGGGTTGATTGGTGAATCCGACGCCCAAGGCGATCCAGCGGAAAGGCTTGCCGGGATCCGGCTTGAATTGGATCCGGTGAAGCCACGCTTCCAGCTCGTGAGTCGGCGCCTCGCCAACTTTTTCCACCAGTGAAACGCATTCCACCACTCCGCCAGCGGGATTCAGGCGAACTAGGAACCGCCAGGACGACGAGGACATCTCGCCATCCACCACTCCGTCGAAGGGGGGCAAGTTGAGCGGCACGGTGTCGTTGGAAATGCCCGCCAGCGGATAGAGAGCGGGTGCGGGCTTGAGATTGACAGGAGCCGGGGCGTCGGGCGGCGCAGGAGGGCGTTGTGGGAAAAAGGATTTCCCCTTGGCCGCGATTTCAAGCGATTGGAGCTGGTTCGGCGCCGGTAATTCCCGGATCGGGGAAACGTAGGGCTCCGGTTGGAAACGCGCTGCCTCCATCGCGCTACCTTCCAATTCCGCCAGACCTTCCCATTGGGACAGTCGGAATCTCGCGGGAAAGGGCCCGCCTTCTTGTGCCCGCAGACTCATGGCCCGGCCTTCCGCGTCATCGCGAAGGTAAACCACCGCCGCCCGCTGCGGCACTGATCTTACCGGAGCCACCACCCTGATTCGCAAAGTCATCAAACATGCAAGCGCGACTCCCGCGAATGCCAGGGCTATTAGCTTTGGCAGCCACTGCGGCTTTTCCGGACGCCAGCGGAACACCAGCCCCGGGGAGCCCGCCAGCTTGGGTCTGACCACACTGCCTGCCATCATTTGCCTTTCGCTTTCGGCCCGGGAACGACTGCGGCCGATGGGTTCTTGCCAACCATCGCCAAGCGGAATCCCTTGGCCAGCACCAGTTCGGTGACTTCGCGCTCAACGCCGACGGGCGTGCCCGTGTCGGTCTGGAGCAGCACGATCGTCTTCGCCGGCGCGCCGTCCGCCCGCAGCTTGTCGAGGCGTTCGGCCAGCATCTCCTGCGTCACCGAATCCCGCCCCAAGTGGATCTGCGGCCCCAGGACACCCGGCCCTAACGTCACCACCAGCGCGTTCTGGTAGCGCTCCATTTGGAATTTGGACGGCGGCAAATCGACCGCCACGCCGGATTGCAAAACCAGCGAGGGACCCAGCAGGAAAAACAACAGCAAGAGCGCGAAGATATTCAGGACCGGGATCGCGTGAAGGAATCCCGGGCGCTCCGGCAAGGTCATTTCCAGCTTCATTTCACGTTCTCCGGCTTGGTCTTCACCGGCTTTTTTCCCGCCGTCACCTCGCTGCGGAACGGCGCGAATTCCTCCTCCTCGCGCGCATCGGCGATGAGATGCACCATTTCTATCCCGGCCCGCTCCAAGCGATGGACCAACCGCTTCGCCCGCCCCAAGAAATACAGGTAAAACAAATACAGCGGCACCGCCACCGTAAGGCCGATCACCGAGGTGATCAGCGCCGTGAACACGCCGGACGTGAGTTCCGCCGGGTCGGTGATACCGCCCCGCTCGCTGACTTTTTGAAAGGTTTCCAGCATCCCCAGCATGGTCCCCAACATTCCCACCAGCGGTGCCAGCAACGCCACACCCAGGATCGCACGGATATTTTTCTCGATCCGCGGCACCTCAAGTTGACCCGCCTCCTGCACCACGTCGCGCAGATCCGCACGGCCCAAATAATACCGCAGCAGCGCCGCATGAGCGACCCGCGCTACCGGCCCCGGGGCCCGCGCCGCCTCATGCAGCGCCTCCGCAAATGCCCGCCGCCGGATGTGATGCGACAGGCCCACCAGCAAATTCCCCACGTTGATCCGCGCCCGGTGGAAGAAAAACAAACGCTCCACCACGCACACCGTGCCGATAAACGCCAATCCAAGCAACACCCACACCAGCGGGCCACCCTGCTCGATCAACCCGGAAGGTTCCATCAATCCCAAAATCATCTGGCACAGCCTAAGTCCCGCCCCGCCCCGGTGGCTAGCACTCAAATCGCCGTTTCAGATTTTCAGCTTTTCAGATTTTCAGCTTTCCCCCCATCATCGCCCCCATGCTCCAGATCGCTTCCGCCCTGAAAAATCTTCTGCTTGAGAAATCCGTCCGCACCGGCAACTTCACCCTCGCCTCCGGCAAACAGAGCGATCTCTACATCGACTGCCGCGTCACTGCGCTCGATCCTTTCGGAGCCCTGCTCATCGGCGACCTCGGCTGGCATGCCGTCCGCTCGAAGATTCATTCCGAGCAGCTCAAGATCGATGCCATCGGCGGCATGACCCTCGGCGCCGACCCGATTTCCCTCGCTGTCGGCATGGCTTCCGCGATGAAAAATCCCAAGGAAGCGCTCCAGGTTTTCACCGTCCGCAAGGAGCCCAAGGGCCACGGCGCGGGCAAACAAATCGAAGGCAATTTCAAATCCGGCGACAACATCATCGTCGTCGATGACGTCATCACCACCGGCGGCTCCACCCTTAAGGCCATCGACGCAATCGAGCGCGAGGGCGGCAAAGTCGCGTTCTGCCTGGTCCTGGTGGATCGCGAGGAAGGCGGCCGCCAAGCCATCGAAGCGCGCGGCGTGCATGTGATCTCGCTGTTCACGCGGAGTTCGCTGCTGGACGAGTGAGGTCCTGTGCGAAGGAGACCTGTCACAAAATCACCCCTTCTTCGTCGAGCGCGCGGTCATCATGGTCTTCCATGTGCCGTCGTCTTCCAGGATCTGGCTCGTGAAGACCTTGTGATTGGGATCCTTCAGTTCCATGGTTTCCCTGAATTTGCAGATCTTGCCGCCTTTCATCGGACAAGGGCCTTCGCTGGTTAGTGTGAGTGACGTTCCTTGTGCGTTCACCGTGCCTTCGTATTTCCACAGCAGGCTGGTCATCGAGTCGACCCAAGTGCCGACATACACTTTCTTCTCCGGGTCGTAACCGAGTGTAAGGATGTTGGAAAATTTAGAACCCATCATTTCACCTTCGCCATCGGAAATGAGCCAGAAGCCGCCGAGCATGCGGGCCTTCTCGGTGGCGCTTCCCTTCATTGGTTCCTTGCCGGGCTCCATCGTGCATTCCATTTCGGTGGTCCACTCGCCGGCGAATTTTTCCAACCAGGCGTGCTCCTGCGTCGGCTTCGGCATCTCCGGCATCTCCGGCATCTCCTGCGCAAAAAGCGCGGTGGTTCCACAAATCAGCGCCCAGAAAATGCTCCGGGCCAAGGTCGTCATTTGAATTTTCATTTTGGTTATCGTTGTTTGGGTTGGATCTTGCCGCCGAAGCAGCAGGGTTCAACCTAAGACGAATGAACCGCACTTTTCAAGACACACTGCGCCCGCGATGAGGTTGTAACGAGAAACAGATTTCCGGAGACTAGCTACGGTGGGTTTCAAAAGGCATCGGTCTAATCACTGCCGCGATTTCACGTGAAAATGAATTGCGCATCCCGGCACTCTGGTTTTGTCTCTCCGGGCTGTCAGGGGCCGTGGAGGTTCGGCAAGCGAACCCCGCCAGGCCTTGATCGGAGCAACGGTAGTTTGTCCGGACTTGCCGCGGATTCCCTGGCAGCACTTTTTTTGCCCTGTCGTTAGGTGGGCAAAACTTTCGGTCGCAATGACTCCGGCTGCGGCTAGAGTCGTCCACACGTGGAAAGCCCTGACCCAAAGAAAACCCCGGCCAAAGAGCCGATCGAGGATCGCCAGACCCTGAAAACCACCCGCCGCCAGTTCTGGCTGATTTCCAAAGCGTTTTTCGCTTCGGAGCGCAGACGCAAGGCGCGGGGCTTCCTCATCGCCTTGCTGCTGCTGGCGTTGGCCGTGGGCGGGGTGCAGGTGTTGATGAGCTATGCCGGGCAGTATTTCATGACGGCCATCAACGACAAGAATCCGGCCGACTATTGGAAATACCTCGGCTGGTATCTCGGCACGTTCGCCCTGGCTGTTCCCATCGGCGTTTACTATCGCTGGGTCGAGGAACGGCTGGCCTTGCTATGGCGCGAATGGCTGGCCCAGCATCTGGTAAAACGCTATTTCAACAACCGCGCCTATTTCCGCCTGCGCGGCTCGGAGAGCGTGGACAACCCGGACCAGCGGATCAGTGAGGATGTTAGGAATTTCACCACCAGCTCGCTGGCCTTCCTGTTGATCGCGCTCAATTCGCTGATCACGCTGGTGGCGTTCATCGGGGTGTTGTGGACGATCTCCAGCCTGCTCGTCGTCGTCCTGGTGGTGTATGCCATCGCGGGCACGGTCATCAGCATCCTGATCGGCCGCAAGCTGGTGCGCCTGCATTACCATCAATACGAAAAGGAAGCGGATTTCCGCTACGGGCTTGTGCGGGTCCGGGACAATGCTGAATCCATCGCGTTCTATCGCGGGGAAAAACGCGAGCACCTCGATTTGTTCAACCGGTTGACGGCCGCTGTGGCTAACATGCGCCTGGTCATCATCCGCAACCGGCATCTCGCATTTTTCACCAACAGCTACAACTACCTCGCACTGATCCTGCCGCTCATGATCGTCGCGCCGATGTTCATGCGTGGGCAGGTGCAATTCGGTGTCGTCACGCAGGCGGCAGGCGCGTTCGCCTCGGTGCTGACAGCGGTGTCGCTGATCATCACCCAATTCGGCGGCCTGAGTTCATATCTGGCGGGTGTCCAACGGTTAGGCAGCCTGTGGGACCAACTCGACGAACACGACGCGGAGGAAGAGCGGATTGCCTACGAGAACGAGAACCAGTCGGAAGAAAACAGCCGGATGGTGAAGCTCGACGCCCTCACCATCTGCACCCCGGTGGTCATGAAAACTCTCGTGGAGAAGTTGACGTTCGACCTGCGGGTGGATCAGAGCCTCATCATCATGGGGGCCAGCGGCACCGGCAAGAGTTCCGTCCTGCGCACCATCGCCGGCCTTTGGCCCGGCGCTTGCGGATTCCTCGAACGACCCGCAGCCGACCAGTTGATGTTTCTCCCCCAACGGCCGTACATGGTCGAAGGCTGCCTGCGGGATCAATTGCTCTATCCATATCCCGACCGCGGAGCCAGCGACGAGGAGATCCTCGCGGTCGTGGAGGCGGTTCATCTATCCGATGTGCTGGAGCGCGTCGAGGGTGAGCTGGATCGCGTGGTGGACTGGAACAACATGCTCTCGCTCGGTGAGCAACAGCGGATCGCCTTCGCCCGCCTGTTCCTGCGCAAGCCCAAGTTCGCGTTCCTCGATGAGGCCACCAGCGCGCTTGATGAGGACAACCAAGAGCATCTGTACCGGCAGATCCAGGAATCAAAAATCGGCTACATCAGCGTAGGGCACCGCACAACCTTGATTCAATATCACGACCGCTTGCTCACGCTGGATCGCTCCGGCTCATGGACGATCGAAGACGTCGAGACGGAACAGCCCACTCCCCCTCAACTCGCGGAAACGGCCTGATAAACCACCATGCCCGAAGCCGGAACGGGAAGGCGCAGCGGACCATCCGCCGGAAAATCCCTAACTGGCAGAGGTTCACCATTCCCAGTGGTTAGAACGGGCCGCAAGACCTTGCCTGCCGTTCTCAATCCCGGGGGAAGCTGGATCTGATGGGAGCCGGCCGCAGTCACGCGTTTCGCATCGGACGCGTTCATCACCACCACCACGAAGGACTCCCCGTCTTCCGCAGCGCGGGCGAAGGCGAAGACCCCGTCGTCATCGTTGCTGGATCCGCTGTCCACCCACAGGGGGATCAGCTTGCCGGTGCGCAGCACGGGCAGCTTCGCGCGCAGGGCCGCAAGCTTTGCGACGTTGGAAAAACCCGCCGAGGATTTCACCTCCTTCATCGTCGGACCGCCCTCAGTCCGATAGAACATCATGCGCCCGGTCTCGCCATCATGGCCGACTTTCCCGCCGTTGTCAGGCAGATCGAATTCCGTGCCATAGTAGAGGCACGGAATCCCCGGCAAGGTCATCAACAATCCTTGGGCCAGGTGGTTGCGTTCAGCGGTGATACCGGCGACGCGGAAGCGATTGAGGCCGTCGTGATTCTCGATGAAGGTGATCATCTTCTGCTGGGAGTTCAGTCCATCCGCGCCCGGATTCGGATTGTAAAGCGGGCGCTTGTCCGAGTCCGTCGCAGTGCGGGTCCCCAATGATTTTTCCAAGCCCGCCGGCGATCCGAATTCCTGCCCCGGATGCCGCAGATACTCGCGGGCGTTGAAGCAGAAATTGAAATCGAGCACGGAATCGAGCGCCGGTTCGGGGTGTTGTTGCCAGTCGGATCGCCAAGTGTATTGGCCGAGGCGCACCGGGTTTCCATCGTAAATCTCGCCGAACAGGATCTTGTCAGCGGCGGCAGGGCCCAGCCGTTTCCTCAGACGCTCGGTGAAGGCGTCCCAGAACCCGGGATGAACGTGCTTCACTGTGTCGATCCGCAAGCCATCGACTCCCACGGTGGTCAGATAGAAATGATAGATCTCCACGAACTCATCCACAAGCGAGTCGAAATGCCCGCTCTCCGGAGCGGTCCAAAGATCCCGCAGCGAAAAGAAGTCGCAGGTGACTTCCTCACCGTCCGACTTGCCCAGGCTGTTGTTGGAAAACCCCTTGCGACCGTAGCTGTCGAGCTGGGAGAGCGTTCCCTTGGTGGCGATCTTCACGCCTAACAACTCGCGAGGCCCATCCGGTTGGGCGCGCCGCGCGTTCCATTGCGGGAGGTCCGCCCATCTGGCGTTGGCATGGAATCCGTCCTTCGTGAAGGGTTGGATCCATTCGTCCTTTTTCTCAATGTCGAAATTGCCGTCGCCATTGGCATCATAGAAAAACACCGGCCCGGCATGGTTCATGACCACGTCCTGGATCACCTTGATGCCCTTGGAGTGCGCTAGCTTCACGAAGTCCCGGTAATGTTCCATCCGGCCTTCGGCATCGTCGGAGTAGGTTTGTCCGGTTAGGGAGGTCCTGCTGGTTAGATGTGGATCGATGTCCAGCCAGTCCTGCGTCCAGTAGCCGTGATAACCGCTTTTCCACCCGCCAAGGTCGTAGCCGGATCGCCAGACATTGAGCACCACCGGCGTGAGCCACAGCGCGGTGACGCCAAGATCGTTGAAATATCCGGCTTGCAGCGCGTTTTCCATGCCCCGCAAATCGCCGCCCTGATAGCGGGAGATATTTTCCTGTTTGGAATCATAAAGCGCGGGATCGCATCCTGCCGGCGTGTTGTTAGCCGGGTCTCCGTCGCAGAAGCGGTCGGTCATTGCGAAGTAGATCACATCATCACTCCACGGCCGGGCATCGGCCCCGGCCACCACCCAACCAAACACGCAAAGGGTTATCAAACGCACGATTTCATATGTCGATCCGCGCCCGATGGTTGCCCGATTTCTGACGAGAGGAGGGGACCCCCGCTGGTTGTCCGGTAGTCCTCCATCGAATTATCATATGCCAATAACTCGATTGAGAATCAATCAGTTGCATCATGACTTTTACACTGGACGAACGGGGGGGCGATCCTGCTACAAGCGCGTCATGAAGTTAACACGGAAACCGAAAAACGTTGGATTCACGCTTGTCGAGCTGCTTGTGGTGATCGTGATCATCGCCGCCTTGGCCGCCCTGTCGTTCACCGTGGGGCCGAAAATGCTGAAAAAGGCGAAAGCCACCGAAGCGATGCAAAACCTGCGTCAGTTAGGGCCGCTGCTCACCACCATCGCCACCGACCATGAAATGAAACTGCCGGCCATCCTCGGTCCTGTCACCCAGCCCGATGGCACCACCAAGGATCTCCAGTGGAATGAAGTCTGCCTCGCCACGCTCTATCCGGATACCAAGCTCGAAGATTTTAAAACCAAGGAATGGTGGAACAAGAAGAAGGTGTTTTTGAGAAACCCGATGTTTCTCGAAACCGCCAAGCCGCGTGGATGGACGCCCCTCAATCCCGGCTATGCCTTCAACGAAATGATCGCGGAGAATCTCGCAGCCGCGAAGGGTGCCGTTCCTGCCCATCCGGAACTCGTGGCCATCAACGTTCCTCTCGCCGCCCTTGCCGACCCGGGCCGCACGCCTCTCATTGCACCGTGCGACAACTATTTTTACCGTTACGATGCCGGCGAGATCAACGGTTTCAAAGGCGGCGCGCTCAAGGATCTATTGAGTGATGGGAAAATCCCCGTCTTGTTCGTGGACGGCCACATCGAAGTGATGACTCCCGACGACTATCTCACGCGCAAGCTTTCCGAGATACCGATCACGCCGGTCCCGTGACCGTCAGTCCAATCCGAGAACCTTCTTGAAGCGGACCAGCGCCGCTTCCCACGCGGCGGTGTCGCCCGGGGCAAAGCTTCGGAACTCGAACGACCGCCGGATCAGATCGCGGCCTGCTTGAATGTCCGGCAAATGCCCGGTGCCGATCATCTGGGTGATCACGTTGCCGCACGACGTGGCTTCCACCGGGCCGGCCACCACCTCGATCCCCAGCGCGTCCGCAGTCGCCTGGCTGAGCAGTTCGTTCTGGATGCCGCCACCACCGGCGTGCAAGCGCGCGAACCCGCGCCCTGTTAGCTGTTGGATGCGCTCGTAAACCACCCGGTATTTGAGCGCCAGCGAATCGCTGGCCACCCGCAGCACCTGGCCCTTGTCGTTAGGGACCGGCTGCCCGGTTTTCTCGCAGAAGGCCCGGATCTTATCCGGCATTTCTCCCGGACTGGCGAAGCTCGCGTCGTCGGGATCGATGAAAGCGGTGAACGGCGCGGCATCGCCAGCCAGCGACGCCATTTCGGCAAATGTGAGTTTTTCGCCGTCCAAATCCCATTGCCGCTTGCACTCCTGGATCAACCACAGTCCGCCGATGTTTTTCAAAAACCGGACGCTACCTTCCACGCCGAGCTCATTGCAAAATCCGAGTTCCAACGCTTGCGGCGTGGTGATCGGCTCGTCGGCCTCGACGCCCATGATCGACCACGTCCCAGAGGACAACCACAGATTCCCGCGGCCACTCATCGGAATGCCCGCCACCGCCGCGGCCGTGTCATGACAGGCCGTCGCCACCACGGGGATTCCCGCCCGGCCGATGAAGTTCGCCACTTCTTCGCGGATCGGTCCTAACACCGTGCCCGGTGCGACCACTTCCCCGAAGATCTTGCGTGGCAAGCCCAGCGCATCGATCACGCTCCACGCCCACTCTCCGGTGGCGGCATCCAGCAACTGTGAGGTCGAAGCGATCGTCCGCTCCACCGCCTGCCTGCCGGTCAGCCAATAGGCTAACAGGTCCGGCACGAACAGCAGGTTCTCCGCATTCGCCAGCGCCGGGCTTTGCTTGCGCACCTCGGCCAGCAGGTGCAGCGAGCTGTTATAGAAATTCGTCTTGATCCCGGTCCTCGCGTAAACCTCAGCTTCCGGCAGAATCGCGTGCATCGCCTCCGCCATTCCCTCGAAGCGCGGGTCCCGGTATTGGTGCGGCATTCCTAGCAGCTCGCCGTTGCCATCGATCAATCCGTAATCGCAGCCCCAGGTGTCGATGCCGATCGACACGATCGCCTCGCCATGCCGCTCCACGGCCCGGCGCAGGCCCTCCAGAATCTCGCGGTAAAGTCCGATGATGTTCCAAAACGATCCGCCCGGCAGGTCCGTGCCGGGATTGTCGAAGCGATGGACCTCTTCTAGCTCCAGCGTGGAAAAATCCGTTTTCGCGGCGATCACGCGACCGCTGCCTGCACCTAAATCCACGGCGATGAATACTTTTGGGGAGGTCATTGTTAAACTGGGCTTGGTCGCCATGGTTTTTCAAGGCCTAGCCGGATGCAACATCATTTCGAAAGATCACGCCTTTCTTCGCCGGACGCACGATCCGGCCAGCCCGCATAACAGCAGCATGGCGGCACCCGGCTCCGGCACCGTTGTCAGGATCGCCTTGTAGCCCTGCCGGTCATTGTCGGTCGCGGGCGAGTTGCTGCCGAGCACGATGCTGTATTGCCCGGCAGGCAGGTCCCAGGATTTCTCCACGAAGCCAAGCGTGGAATTGTCCGTGAAGTCCAGGAAGGTCAAATCTTCCGCCCACGCGACGTTGCCGCGGTTGTTATAGGTGTGGACCTGGGTGCCATCGATGTCCGCCCCGCTCCAGACGGTGAACGACGGATACATCGAGGCGACCGATGCCAGGCGATCCGGCTCGCCCGCGCCCGGCCAGGGGACACTGGCATCGCGCTCGATCCGCAGGGTGAAGCGGCTCGCATCGGAAATGGTGACTACGGCCCAGTCGGACGTGTGGGTCCAGCCAACGACGGGATCGCCGGGATTCGGGAAAAGACTTTCGTCCTCCCAACTCCACGCGCCGACGTGGCGCGAAAACGTCGCGCTGTCGGTGCCGTCCATGCCGACCTCCCAACGGTAGGGGACGCCGGCGAGCGGGGTCGTGGTGTTCTCCAGAATGGTCGCGGCTTCGGAGACGGCGACGGACGAGACAGACGCAAGGAGAATGATGCGATGCAGTTTCATGGGATTCGGGGGTTGGGGATTCGGATAGAAAACGACAGTCACCAGGTGCGGCGGAGGCGATAGAATTGCGACGGGCGGGAGTTCATCGGATCGTCAACCCGCAGCAGGGCGCCGGCGGTGGAGCGGGAACCGGTGACCGTCTGCCAACCGGTGAGGAAACCATCGGTCGATTCCAAAACCCAGCCGGAAAACGCCGCGGGCCATTCCAGCCTCATTTCTCCGGCGAGAGGGCTCAGCTTCAGCAATGGAACCGGCTCGTCGCCATTGATGGTTCCGTCGTAATCCCGATCCACTCCCAGGCGGTAGCCACTCCCATAGGGCATGCAGATGAAGGTGACCGCATCATCCGGCCCCAGCAGCGATAGCAACCCACTCAGTGTTAGAAGCGGCTGGCCGCTCTCGTCCGCACCGTATTTCTGCGAGCCAGGGTAATGATAGAAGGAACGCAGCCTCCCTCCGATGCGCCCGCTCACCACCAGTTCGCTGAGGCCTGAGGTGCTCAGCCCTTCCAACATGGAGACATCCGCCAGCATCGCCGCGTCCGTCAGGTTTGCCAGCGTGAACGTCCGGCTCACCCCGGTGTCCGCCGTGATGCCTGTGTCGAAGCACAGGATGAAGGCTGCCAGATCCGCGAAATCCGCGGTGCTCGCCAATTGGTCGAGTGAATACGGGTGCACCGTCGGCAAGGCGAAGCCGGTTCCGTCGTGCAGCAGTCCGAAGCCGCTCAAGCTCGTCGCCCCGGCCTGCGGAACGAAGGCATTGCGCTGATAGACCGTGCGCAGCGGCGGGTTTTTCACCGGCTGCGTGGAACCCACCTCGGTGTGCAGGTCGATGTTGTTAGTTCCGCCGACGTGGTCCGAGTGGCACTCGATGCAGTGGTTTCCCGGGCTGTTGAAAAGCATCTCGCCGCGCACCGGATTTCCGCCGTTCAGCGAGACTGGCAAGGTGTCGTCGATCCGCCGGTTAGGGTTGGGATGCGGCATCAGGGTTCGAAGATAAGTCGACAGCGAGTCGATGTCCCCCTGCGCCAGTTGCGACCCGGCCATCAGCTTGTCAAGGGTCGGATTGAAGGTCTGCAACGTCGCCCTGTCACCGCGCCAATGAAAGGGTGCGCCATCAATCATTGCCCGCAGCGTTTGCGTCGTCATCGGCCCTTTCATCGGGTGCATGACCCGCGGCCGCGGCGTGGGATCGTGAGCGGATAGATTTGCTCCCATGACCGTAACCATCTCTCCGCCCGGATCACCCAGGTCCCACGCCAGGCCATCCAGGTCCGCGTCCAGATGGCAGGTGGCGCAGGAAATCGTGCCATTTCCCGAGAGCCGGGCATCGAACAGAAATCCGCGCCCCTCGCGGACGTCCACCGATTCGTGACGGTTGCTACCCACTGGCACTTCGGCCAACACTGTCCCGCTGCCAGTCCCGATGACCGTCACGCTGTTGGAAATCTTGTTCAGCACGTAGAGGCGTTGCCGCCCCTCATCGAAGGCCAGCGCCCGCGGCCCGCGCATTTTCCGCGAGCTCTCGCCCACGCCTCGCAGATCGATCCGCGCCGCCACGGCGCCCGTCGCCGTCGTCACCCGCGCGATCCGGTCGGAGTTGAACGCCGCCACCAACGCCTCCGTCCCATCCGCCGTGAAAACCAGTGCCGTCGGCTGTGCCAGTGCCGTCGCTTGCGCCGCAGTGTTAGGCAGCACTCCGTAGTCGATCCCGGGATTCAGATCGAAGACCGACGGCAGCCCCGAGACCGCGTCTATTTTGGTCAAGCGGTGGTCCGCCACGTGGCCGCGCAGGGCGGGCTCAAAGCGTGTTAGATTCCGTGAGTCACTGTTCGCCACCCACGTATCGCCCGTCACCGGATGCACCGCGATGTCGAACAGATTCGTCCCCGCGTCACTCAGGTAGCGGGTCACCGCCGCTGTCGCCACATCCACCTCGGCCACATCCCGGTCGAGGACGGTGAAATTCACGCGCTCGTGATTTGTCGGCACGATCAAAGCGGTCCGCGGCGCGTTGGGCAGCACGGGATTAGTCGGCAGTGGCGGTGCCGGCGCGAGAGGCGCGTCGCGCAGGACAGTCGTCCGGTTTCCGGAAAGGAGAAAGGCAGCGAACACCTTGTTTCCCGCCGCATCAACGGCCAAAGCGCGTGGATAGTTTCCCTGTAACGGAATCGTTGCCAACGCCTGCAGCGATGCCGCATCGAACACCCGCAGCAGGCCATTTCTCGCGCAACTCACGAACGCCTTCCCCTGCGCGAACACCAGATCCGCCGGCTCGTCCGGCACTTGCAGCGTCGCGACCACCGTCCGGCGCCCCAGCGAGACGATCGACACGCTGTCACTCACCTCGTTCACCACCCACACCTCGTCATTCGTCCGTGCCCGCAGTGCCACCGGCTCGATCCCCACCGGGATCTCCATCTCTAACACCGGCTGCGGATTCGCGGTGTCCGACACGTTGAAGACCGATAGCCGGCCTTCCGCCGTGTCCACCGCCACCAGCCGTTTGCCGTCCGGCGTCAACCCGATGGAGTGGGTGTGCCGCCCTTCAAAGCTGCCGTCCGCAAATCCGTGCCCCGCAGCCAATCTCACTCCTAGGAGCGACATCGCCAGCGCCAGCCCCGCGACCTGGAGCCCGCAGCAGCGCGAAATTTTCCCGGCGGCCAGCTTCATCCCGGAGTTGACTCTCATCGACGCCCGTCCGGACTTCAAGCTCCGGTTTTAGGTGGCATGCCGCCTGTCGGCGATGAATAATTTCGGGCGGCGATCGCATTTAAAGCCTCGCGCGAGTGCAACGTTCAAGCCTGGGATTTTTGCCGGACCTATCAGTTCAGCATTGACAACCCGCGGCATTCGGAGCCACCTCCAAGGTGTTAATTAGGGAAATAACGCCGCTCTCGGAAGTCCCTCCGCTTCATTCTAACATTTCAGGCGTTTCGTTCGGAACCAACACTCACCAATCCTCATCATGAAAAAAGGCCTCTCACTCCACCTCGGTCTCAACTACGTCGATCCCGCTCACTACGACGGTTGGAACGGCGAATTGTACGCTTGCGAAGCCGATGCGAACGACATGACGGCGCTTGCCAAGTCGCGCGGCTTCAAGCCGAAAACCCTGCTGCGGGAGCAAGTCACCGCCAAGGCCGTGAAGAGTGCCATCCTCGATGCCGCGAAGGCTCTCAAGCGCGGAGACACGTTCTTTCTAACGTATTCCGGCCACGGCGGGCAGGTGCCCGACACGAATGGAGACGAAGGCCGCTTCGGCGATACCGCGGACGGGATGGACGAGACGTGGTGCCTGTTCGACCGGGAACTGGTCGATGACGAACTGGCGGCGCTCTACGCACGGTTTGACGCGGGCGTGCGGATTGTGGTGCTGTCGGACAGTTGCCACAGCGGATCGGTCACGCGGGCGGGCGACCGGCTCCCCCAAGCCCGTGTGCGTCTCCTGCCGCCGGCCAAGGCGAGGGCTGTCTATGAGAAAAACAAAACCCTCTACGATGACATCCAACGCGGAGTGACTGGCGCGGAAGAGCAGGACATCAAGGCGACTGTCCTCCTGATTTCCGGTTGCCAGGACAGGCAGCTTTCGCGCGACGGCGACTTCAATGGCGCGTTCACCGGGATGTTGAAAACCATATGGGCCGAAGGCGGGTTCATCGGCAATTACAAACATTTCCGCGACCGCATCGCGGCGAAAATGTCCGCCGATCAGATCCCGAACTACTTCGTGACGGGTGCGGCTAACAAAAAGTTCGAGAACGAACTGCCGTTCACCATTGGAGCCCGGGTCGCCAAAAAGGCCGCTGCCAAGAAGGCGGGTGCGGTTAAGAAATCGGCCCGCAGCGCCAAGTCGTGATTCCGTCAGCCGCCTCTAACTAAAGGTGAACGACGCGACCAATCCGCGAAGAAAAGGTCGCGCGCCGAGCCTGCGGCCCGCCCGCCCGAAAATTGCTTTCTTGCCACGGTGTGAAGCTTCGGATGGGCTGCGTCCGTAATTGCCGCCATGCCCGCCAACCGCACCTCGATCCAATGCCGTCTATCGACGATGATGTTCCTGCAGTTCTTCATCTGGGGCGCGTGGTTCGTCACCATCGGCGTTTTCCTCCGGCAGGGGATGAAGTTCGAGGCCGGTCTTGGCACGGCCTACTCGGTCGGTCCCATCGCCGCCATCATCTCACCGGTTTTCCTAGGTCTCTTCGCCGACCGGTTTTTCCCAACCCAGGTTGTCCTCGGCGTGCTGCATTTGATTGGCGGCGTGCTGATGCTTTTCATCCCGTGGTCGATCCAACAGGAACTCGCCGGAGCGCATGGCATGTTCTTCTATTTCCTTCTCGCCTACTCGCTCTGTTATATGCCCACGCTCGGCCTGACCAACACGCTGGCCATGCGCAACATCGCCCACACGGAGAAAGATTTTCCCGTCATCCGCGTCTTCGGGACCATCGGCTGGATCGGCGCCGGACTGTTAGTCGGGACCGTGCTCAAGGCCGATGCCACCGCGCTGCCGATGCAGATCGCCGCCGGCGCGAGCTTCGCGCTCGGGGTGTTCAGTTTTTTCCTGCCCCACACACCTCCGCCCGCCAAGGGGCAGAAAGCTTCTATCAGTCAGGCCCTCGGACTTGAATCGTTGGGAATGCTCAAGGATTCCAACTTCCTCATCTTCGCCGCCGCCTCGCTGCTTTTGTGCATTCCCTTGCAAGCCTACTATGCCTACACCGCCACCTTTATCACCGATGCGGGATTCGCCAGTGCCGCCGGCACGATGTTCTGGGGCCAGATCTCGGAAATCTTCTTCATGCTCGTCATTCCGCTGCTCTTCACCCGGCTCGGCGTGAAATGGATGTTAGCCATCGGCATGGCCTGCTGGGTCCTGCGATACGCGCTGTTCGCCACCGCCGCGCCCGATTCCGTGAAATGGATGATTTTCTCCGGCATTGTTCTCCACGGGATCTGTTACGACTTCTTCTTCGTCACCGGGCAGATCTACACCGACCAAAAAGCCCCGCCTGACATCCGCGGCCAGGCCCAGGGATTTCTCGTGGTCCTCACCCAAGGCCTCGGCATGTTAATCGGAGCGAAGGTGAACCAACCGTTGTTCGAAGCCAAAGTCGGCAGTCTAACCGGCAGCGCGGCGCTTTCGCATTGGCCGGCGTTCTGGTGGATCCCCGCTTCCATGGCCGCCGGAATTTTCCTGATCTTCGTTCTCCTTTTCCGCACGAAACAATCGTCCTGACATGTCCTCCTCCATTCGAATTCTCTGCGTCGGGGCAGGCCACATGGGCCGCTCGCATGCGCTGGCCTATCACCGCATCCCCGGCTTTGAGATCTGCGGCATTGTCACGCGCTCGAAAGAAAGCCGTGCCGAGCTCAACGCGGAACTCGGCGGCAACTACCCCGAGTTCGCCGATTTCCACGAAGCCCTGCGCGTAACCCATGCGGATGCCGTTTCCATTTCCACTTATCCGGACACCCACGCCGAATTTGCTGAAGCGGCCTTCGATGCCGGCTGTCATGTCTTCATCGAGAAACCCATCGCGGAAACCGTCGCCGTCGCCGAAAGCATCGTCGCGAAAGCCCGTCTAACTGGCCGCAAGCTGGTGGTCGGTTACATCCTCCGCCACCATCCGAGCTGGATCAAATTCATCGAAGTCGCCCGCACCCTCGGCAAGCCGCTGGTCATGCGGATGAACCTCAACCAGCAATCGTCCGGGGCGAACTGGCAAACCCACAAAGCCCTGATGTCGTCGATCTCGCCGATCATCGATTGCGGCGTGCATTACGTCGACGTGATGTGCCAGATGACCCGTTCGAAACCAATCCGCGTGTCCGGCATCGGCGCACGCCTGAGCGATGATTTGCCCGCGGGAAAAATCAACTACGGCCAGCTCCAGGTCACTTTCGAAGACGGCTCCGTCGGCTGGTATGAAGCGGGCTGGGGACCGATGATGAGCGAGGTCGCGTTCTTCGTGAAAGACGTCGTCGGTCCGAAGGGCTGTGTCTCCATCGTCGCCGAACAAGCCGCCGCCGCGGGCCAAAGCGCCAACGTCGATGCCCACACCCAGACCCAAGCCCTCCGCCTCCATCACTCGGCTCTAACCGCCGAGGGCCGCTTCGCCAAAAGTGATGAACTGCTGCGCCTCGACGACGAGCCCGACCACGACGACCTCTGCCATCGCGAACAGGAGTATTTCCTGTCCGCCATCCGCGACGATCTTGATCTAACCGAGCATTTGCGGGACGCCCTCGCCTCGATGCGTATCGTCGAAGCCGCGGATGAAAGTTTCAGAACGGGGCGAACCATTGATTTGTAGCCACGCCCCTTCATGGCAATGCTCCTGCCACAAGAGGTCTGCAATTAAATACAAAATCCTTGCCACTACCGGGGTGTTGTGTAGTTTCGCCCTCAATCGATTTTGCTATCCTCTGTAAAGCCGTCGGTTTGGAAAGGTCGATCCCCTCCGTGTTTCTAAACTCCCCAACGACTATCACCAGTCCAGCTCCCATGAAACCCATCGCTCTGACTTTCGCCTTCTCCCTGTTTGCTTCGATCGCCCAGGCAACCGTCATCCAGTTCGACCTCACCGGAACCGCTGGCAACGGCCTATTGTTTGGCAACGAACCCGCGGTGGCCTCCGGTGGCAGCGGTGGTGAAATCGGCGCCGGCATCACTTACAATGACGTCACCAATCTTCTGGACCTGACCAATGTCGGCTGGGGTAGTTCCCAAGGATTCACCAACTTGAGCAGTTTGGCCAACAACTCCCACATCCACGGTCCGGTGGCCAACATCAACGGCAACGGTTTTACCCAGACCGCAGGGGTCCTTGTCACCCTGACGAGGTCCACCGATGCCGTTACCGGCGGGACGTTCACAAACCCGCTCCAGACGATTACGGAAGCGCAGGAGGTAGACCTGCTGAACGGCAGGTGGTATATCAACCTTCACACGGTAAACAACCCAGGCGGTGAGATACGCGGATTCCTAGTGGCCGTTCCTGAACCAACCGCTTCGCTCCTGGGTCTGCTCGGACTCGGTTCCTTTGCCATGCGCCGCCGCAGAGCATAGTCGTTGCAGTGGCCTTGCACGGGGCTATTTTTGGCGAGGTGATGGAAGCATCTCCCGGCATTGGTGTCTGGTTGAAAGCATTTCATCGCTTGACCATGAAAAACCTCAGCCATGAAAACGATCATCTCGAAATCACTTGTGATTCTAGGTGGGCTGGCCGTCGCTTCGCCGTTGTGGAGCCAGCAGGATGTCCTGCCAAACATCCCGAAGGGCACAATCTCGCTAGCGTTGACCGCGGTTGCGACCGGCTTGGCCGCCCCCGATTATGCGATCAGCCCGCCGGGCGATACGACCCGGTTGTTCGTGTTGGAACAAAACGGAAAGGTGCTGATCGTCAAGAATGGCGCACTCCTGGCAACTCCCGCCCTCGACATCGCGGGCTTGGTTTCTCCCCCTCTGATCCCCGCCAACGCCAACGACGAGCGTGGTTTGTTAGGTCTGGCATTTCATCCCGGGTTCAACACCCCCGCCAGCCCGGGCTACCGGACCCTCTTCACCTACAACAGCCAGCCCCTCGGCACGCCGACCTACGTCGCTCCTAATGGTGCCGTTCAGAACTACCAGAACGCCATCAACGAGTGGAAGCTCAGTCCCGTAAACCCGGACCAGATTGATCCTTTGTCGCGCCGCGAGGTCATCTCGTTCGGCAAGAACGCCGGCAACCACAATGGCGGCACCATCGCGTTTGGGCCCGACGGTTATCTGTATCTTGCATTGGGTGATGGCGGAAATGCCAACGACGTCGGGCCCAGTCACATCGAACCGGGCGGAAATGCCCAGAATCTGACCACGCCGCTGGGCAAGATGTTGCGCATCGACCCGCTCCACCCAAGCCTGACCGTGACCACCGGCACCCCCCCGACTCCGAACCCGAACCCGGTCAGCGGCAACGGACAATACCGGATTCCCACCAGCAACCCCACGTTTCCGGAAGTCGTCGGCTCACTGCCTGAAATTTACGCCTACGGCTTCCGCAACCCTTACCGGTTCTCGTTTGATCGATTGAACGGACAACTGATCCTTGCCGATGTCGGGCAGAATGTCGTTGAAGAGATCGACCGCGTCATCCTCGGCGGCAATTACGGTTGGGCCGACAAGGAGGGAGACTTTCCATTTAACCGGGCAAGCGGGACGGTCGGTACCCGCAGCCCGGGAGTTCCGCCAGGGCAGATCGACCCGATTGTCGGCACCTTGGGAACCTTGGAGTATGATCACGGCGATGGCATTTCAATTACCGGCGGCTTCGTTTATCGCGGCAGCAAGATGCCCGACTTGTATGGCAAGTATATCTTCGGCGATCTCGCCCTGCGCAACGCACCGCCGCGGGTGGACGGCCGTCTTTTTTATGCCGATCTCGTCACGGGACTGATCCACGAGTTTCTCCTGCCCCAGTTCCCCACGGGCATCCTGCCCAACGGCCTGACGGTCCATGGCTTCGGCGAGGATGCGAACGGCGAGCTTTACGCGCTGGTCACCAACACTCCAGCCAATGGGACAGGAGGAATCATCTATTCCCTCAATCCGGTGATCTGGACGGGGCCATCGATTGCGTTCAGCAGAGCGGCCAACGCCGACTGGACATTGCCACAAAATCAGGATCGCATCACATCCAATGTCTGGCTGACGCGAGCCACCTTCAACGGGCTCTTCAACATCAAGATGGAGTCCTCTTTCACCAAAAACCTGAGCCCGGTCGGCACCGCATGGGCCTATGGCACCACCGCCAACCATGCCTCGCTGACTTACGCGAATTGGGAAACGTGGGCAGGAAGCACTGGCAACATCCCCAATATCGTTGGCCAGAATGCGGTCCTCCGTCTCCTTGACAGCAATGTTTACATCGACCTCAAATTCTCATCATGGGGGATCGGTGCCGCGGGTGGCGGCGCATTCTCCTATCTCCGGTCAACGCCGCCCGTGTCGCTTGAATCGTGGCGGCAACTGCATTTCAATATCTCCACCAACACGGGCGATGCGGCGAACCTTTTCGACTTCGAGAAGGATGGTCTCGTGAATCTCGTGGAGTATGCCTTCGGCCTCGATCCTAAACTGGGAAGTTCGCTGGCATTGCCCCAGCCCCAGTTAACAGCCGGAACCTACGGTGTCACCTTCGCCCAACCTGCGGGCATATCCGGCATCATCTACAAGGCGGAATGGAGCAACTCCCTGGCTGCGGGAAGCTGGACAAACATCCCGGATACCGGAACCGGCATCACCCATACTTTTAACATTCCGGCCGGTGTGAACCCTCGGTTGTTCATGAGATATCTCGTAACGGTTCCATGACTTCCTGGAATTCCGCAACCTTGGGCCGACGGATCGTTCTGCTAGGCTGTGCCGGAGGGCTGCTGTCCTGCACCGCGCTCTCCGCGGATTTCCCCGGCCCCTACACCGGTCCGAGCGTGAAGGGCGTGGACACCTCCACTCTAACTGGAAAGGTGATGGCCGGCTACCAAGGCTGGTTCAACGCGGAGGGCGACGGTGCGGATCGCGGGTTCGTGCACTGGACCAAGCGGCGCGGACCGCTCGCGCCGGGGAATGCCAGGATCGATCTGTGGCCGGATGTCTCCGAACTAACCGCGGACGAGCGTTTCGCCACCGGCTTCAAGCATGGCGACGGGAGGGTGGGGGAGGTTTTCAGTTCGTTCAAGAAGGCAACCGTGCTGCGGCACTTCCAATGGATGCGTGACTACGGGATCGATGGCGCGTTCATGCAACGTTTTCCCACGGACCTCAGGGACGCCAACGGACTGCGTCACGGCAATACCGTGCTGGCGAATTGCCGTGACGGTGCGAATCGCTGCGGACGTGCCTATGCCGTGATGTATGATCTCAGCGGCTTGAGGGCCGGTGAGGTTCAGGAGGTCATCGCCGACTGGCGGAACTTGAGGACGCGGATGCATATTACGGAAGACCCGGCCTATCTGCGCCATCGCGGGCGTCCGCTGGTGGCCGTGTGGGGAATCGGGTTCAACGATGGGCGGGCTTACACGCTGGAGGAAAGCAAGGTGCTGATAGAGTTCCTGAAACAGAACGGCTGTTCCGTGATGTTAGGCGTGCCAAGCGGTTGGCGGGAATTGAACCGGGATGCCGTAAAGGACGCGGCGCTGCACGATGTGATCCGTTTGGCCGATGTGGTGAGCCCGTGGACCGTGGGTCGCTATCGAGATCCGGCGGGTGCCAAGCGTCACGGCGAAAAGACCTGGCAGCCGGACATTGCCTGGAGCGCGGAACGCAAGATCGATTTTTTGCCGGTGGTCTTCCCCGGCTTCAGTTGGTCTAACATGAATGGCGGAAATTTTGATGAGATCCCGCGGCTGAAAGGGGATTTTCTCTGGTCGCAATTCGTCGCGGCAAAACGGGCGGGCGCGGGCATGATCTACGTCGCGATGTTCGATGAAGTGGATGAAGGCACCGCGATTTTCAAATGCACCAATGACGTTCCAACGGGCGGCAGGGAGAGATTCGTCACCTATGAAGGGCTGCCGAGTGATTACTATCTGCGTCTGAGCGGTGATGGCGCGAAGCTCCTGCGCGGCGAATTGCCAGTGACCGATGAGCCGCCGGCTCCGGCGGGCTCACACTGACTTCGGAAGATTTCAGCGCGGGGATGGCACGGCTGGTGCTTCCCCACCCGGGGACAATGCGCAATTGGATCGTCAACTCACTTTCAAGGCGGTTCCTTTGCGTTCTGCTGCTCAGTTGGGCAAGCGCGCCGGTGTGTCTGGCGCAAGCCCCTGCGGAGAAGCCCATCCGGGAAGTCATCGCAACGGCCGTTGCTGCGGCGACGCCCGCCGAACAGCGCGAAATCGTCCTGACGCTCAAGCTCAAGCCGTCCTCGGAAGCCGTCACTTGGTTCGAACGATGGAAGGCCGGAGAGATTTATCTCAACGAGGACTCCGCGGGTGTGCTCACTCCGGTCACCCTAACAGGCGAGCCGGATGGCGACGAGTCGTTTGCCACTGTCAGGGTTTCCGATGGCACTCCGTTGTTAGCGTCAGATGGCAAAGCCGTCCGGATCAATCCCAAAGCCGTTGAGTCTGCCGAGACGGACTCCGGCCTGCGCAAGGCGATGAAGGAGGTTTCCGATCTTGTGGCCTTGGCCAATCCGGATCTCCCCAAGCGGATCCGAGCGATCCAGGATTTCGCCATCGGTCAAAAACTCGAGAAACTTCCCGCTCTCCAACTTCTTCGAACCACCGAAAAGAATCCAAAGGCGCTGCGGGCGCTGGATGAATCCATTTCGATCATCCAGCTCCGGTCCACAGTTCCTGCGGAGCGGGTCGCCGCTTGCAAGAAGCTCGGCGAGATCCAGTCGCTCACCGCTTACGACACGGTCAAGGCCATCCTCGCCGAGTCCCAGAAGGCGAATGACAAACCCATGATTGAAGCGGCGGGCGGCGCGTTGAAGTCGATCGAAGGACACATTTCGAGAATCAATGCGGCCGGCACCGCCTTCCGCGGGATTTCGCTGGGTTCCGTTCTGCTAGTGGTCGCCATTGGCCTCGCCATCACCTTCGGTCTGATGGGCGTCATCAACATGGCCCACGGCGAATTCATCGCGGTTGGCGCCTACACCACCTATGTCATCCAGAACTTTTTCGACAAAGGACTCAAGCTTTCGCCCTTCGGTTATCCGCTGTCCATTCCCGGACTGTCGCTGGGCGAAGGTGGAATGAGTCTGTATTTCGTCGCGGCGATTCCGGCCAGCTTCATCGTCGCGGCTCTTGTCGGCATCCTGTTGGAACGCTCGGTCATCCAGTTTCTCTACAAGCGTCCGCTGGAGTCGCTCCTCGCCACCTGGGGTGTCTCGCTCGTGATGCAGCAGGTCCTCAAGTTGATCTTCGGATCTAACAACGTTCAGGTTTCCAGTCCTTCATGGCTTTCCGGAACATGGACCATCAACGATGTCGACTTCGGCTGGAACCGCGTGTTCGTCATCGGCTTCGCGATTCTCCTGATCGTCGTCACTTGGCTCGTCCTTAACAAAACCTCGCTCGGCCTGCTCATCCGCGCCGTCATGCAGAACCGCAACATGGCTGCCTGCATGGGAGTGCGCACCGAGCGCGTCAACACGATGACCTTCGCCTTCGGCTGCGGCCTCGCCGGACTTGCAGGTGCCTTCCTTTCCCAAATCGGCAACGTCGGACCATCGATGGGCCAGCTCTACATCGTCGATTCCTTCATGACCGTGGTGGTCGGCGGCGTCGGCAACATCCTCGGTACCGTGATCAGCGCAGTGGGCATCGGCATGGCCGATCAAACGCTCCAGCAGTATCTAGGAAATCCGGTCATCGGGAAAATCATGGTCCTTGGCGCCATCATCCTCTTCCTCCAATGGCGTCCGGCCGGCCTGTTCGTCACCCGTTCCCGCAGCCTTGATTGACCGATGAACAAGACTCCTCTAACCAGTCGGGTGCATCTGCCCATCCTCGTCATCTCCGCGATCTTTTTGGTCGTCGTCATGCCGATGCTCAATGCCTACGGCGTCATCTCGGATTTCACCTTGGGAAACTGGGGCAAGTACCTCTGCTATGGCATCCTCGCCATCTCGATCGATTTGCTCTGGGGCTACACCGGCCTGCTATGTCTCGGCCAGGCGCTCTTCTTCACGCTAGGCGGCTACATGATGGGCATGCACCTCATGCGCAACATCGGCGGCACCACGATGCCCGATTTCCTCACCATGCTCGGCCGCACCCAATGGCCCTCGTTCTTCCTGCCGATGATCAGTTTCCCGTTCGCGCTGCTGATGATTGTCCTCGTTCCCGGGCTGCTCGCTTATGTCTTCGGCTTCCTCGCCTTCCGCTCCCGGATCAAAGGGGTTTATTTCTCCATCCTTACCCAAGCGCTCACCTACGGCGCAGCCCTGTTGTTTTTTCGCAACGAACTCCTCATGGGCGGCAACAACGGTTTTACGAAATTCAATACGCTGCTCGGCTTTTCACTCACCGAGGAATCCACCAAGCGCGGCCTCTACATCGCCACCGCCCTGCTCCTCGTGGCCGTCGTCGCCGGTTGCAAATGGCTGACTAACTCACGCTTCGGCCTCATCCAGCGCGCGATCCGGGATTCCGAAAACCGGGTCCTCTTCTCCGGCTACGCGACGATGAACTTCAAGCTCTTCGTCTTCGTCATCAGCGCCGTCATCGCATCCTTCGCCGGTGCCTTGTTCGTCCCCCAGGTCGGCATCATCAACCCGAGCGAGATGACCACGGAAAAATCTCTCGAAGCCGTCGTCTGGGTCGCACTCGGCGGACGCGGCACGCTTGTCGGACCCGTGGTCGGAGCCATCAGTGTCAACGCGCTCAAGAGCTGGGCCTCCCGCGAGTTCCCCGATCTCTGGCTGCTGATCCTCGGTGCCGCCTTCGTCCTCATCGTCCTGTTTATGCCGAAGGGCATCGTCGGTCTGCCCTCGCAGATCCAGGACTTCATCGCCTGGCTCAAGCGCCGGAAAGCCCGGCGCCTCGAACAAGAGACCGATGTTAGTAAATCTCCAGCCACCGACCCATGATCATCGAAAGTCCGTTGCATCAGAAGCCGTTCCTCCTTGCCGCGGAAGGGCTGACCCGTTCCTTCGATGGCTTCAAAGCCATCAATGATCTCAACTTCTATCTCGATGAAGGTGAACTACGCACCGTCATCGGCCCTAACGGTGCGGGCAAAACCACCTTCCTCGACCTGATCACAGGCCGCACCAAACCCGACGCCGGAAGCCTCAAGTGGGACGATGCAAAACACGACCTTCTCAAGCTGAACGAATACGAAATCTACCGCCTCGGCATCGGTCGCAAGTTCCAGACACCCACCGTCTACAACGACCACACCGTCACCGAGAACCTCGTCCTCTCGCTCGCCGGCTCCCGTGGCATCTGGCACAGCTTGTTCGGCAAGATCACTTCCGACCAGAAGGATCGCATCGCGGAAATCCTCAAGATCATCAAGCTCAGCGACAGCGCCCACCGCAAGGCCGGCATCCTTGCCCACGGCCAGAAGCAGTGGCTCGAAATCGGCATGCTGCTCGCCCAGGAAGCCCGGCTCCTCCTCGTCGATGAACCCGCGGCCGGAATGACTGACGAGGAAACCTATCGCACCGGTGAGTTGCTTCTATCACTAGCAGGGAAGCACACCATCGTCGTCATCGAGCACGACATGACCTTCGTCCGCCAGATTTCCCAAGGCCGCAAAGTCACTGTCCTCCATCAAGGTCACGTTCTTTGCGAGGGTCCCGTCGATCAGGTCCAGTCCGACGAGCGCGTCATCGAAGTTTATCTTGGCCGGAAATCCAAAGCTGCCTGACCCTCCCATGACCGCCACCCTCACTCAGGACAGTCTCGGCATCTCCAACCTCCGGGTTTCCATCGGCGGCAGCGCCATCCTGCGTGGCATCGATCTGACGATCCGCCCGAAGTCCGTCTTCTGTCTGATGGGCCGCAACGGCGTCGGCAAAAGCACCACCCTCAAGGCGCTCACCGGACTCTATCCGATCGACTCCGGCAAGTTCGAGCTGCAGGGGGTGAACATCACCAGGCTCAGTTCCGCCGATCGCGCCCGTCAGGGTCTCGGCTACGTTCCACAGGGCCGCGATATCTTTCCGCTCCTCACCGTGGAGGAAAATCTGTTCATCGGCCTCAATGCCCGGGGCTGGAAAAGGGACGCCGCCCAGATCGACCGGATTTACACCTTGTTCCCCATCATCAAGGAATTCCTCCATCGCAAGGGCGGCATGCTTTCCGGTGGCCAGCAACAGCAGCTCGCCATCGGCCGGGCGCTTCTAACGAAGCCGAAGCTGCTCATCCTCGACGAGCCAACGGAAGGCATCCAGCCTAACATCATCGATCAAATCGGCGACGCCATCAAGATGCTTCGTGCCGAGGGCGAGATGAGCATCCTCCTCGTGGAACAGTATCTCGACTTCTGCAAGGAGCTTGGCGACGACTTTGCCATTCTTGAACGCGGTGCCGTAGCGGCGTCGGGCGAAATGAGCGGACTTACTGAAGATATCGTCAAGGAGTTCCTCACTGTCTAACGATCGTCCTGATCTTCATCGCCGAGGGCGGAGTCCATTCTGGATTCCGCCTTTTTGTTTTCCCCCAACAGGTTTGTCTCGATCATATGTGTCAAACGAATCTGATAGATATTCTTTAATAAGTGCCATTCATTCATCGGTGGTTTGTTAGTCAAAAATGAATGTGGAATCTAATGATGAGGTGTTTAATTCATTCCGATGGCATGAAATTAGCTTCCTGAAGGCCATGCAGGCCATGCCTGTTATACCACCTCCAACGAATAAAAAGCTGACTATGAAAAAAAAGTACTGCCAGAACCTGATCAAAACGCCGCTACTCGCATTCGCCTTGGCAACGGGTGTTGCAACAGCCGGCACCACTGAAACCGTGGCCCCGGCTCCAGTCGCTCCGAGTGAAGATCTCATCTCAGGCGTTCTCTCGCTTAGCGCCAACTCTCACTTCGTTTCATACGGAAACGATGTATGGAAAGACGGATCGTCGATGTCGGAACTTGGTTTCAATCCGAGCTTGGAGTTCACCTTCAAACTTCCTGCCGATGGCTTCTCCTTGATTCTCGGAACCTGGTGGGATGTCAACGACAAGGGCGCGCCATCCATCGGCGGCCAGATCCAGGAAATCGACGTGTGGGCAGGTATCGGATACACCTACGACAAATTCTCCATCACCACGACCTATCAAGCGTGGAACTACAACCGGGGAACTGAGCAGATTCTCGATGTAAAGCTGGCCTACGCCTGCTTCCTCAATCCCTCGCTCACCTTCCACAACCGGCTGGACGAAGGCGGCTCCGGCGGTGCGGACGGCACGATCGCGGTCCTCGGAGTTTCCCATACTCTTGAGGCGGGACCGTTTTCCATCTCCTTCCCCGCGAACTTCGCCGCAATCGTCTCTGACAATTACTATGGTGGTGCCGCGGGAAGTGACAGTGGCTACGCCTATACCTCCGTCGGGGCTCAGGCCAGCTACCCGCTCGCCTTCATGGGCGAAAGCTACGGCAAGTGGAGCCTTACCGGCGGTCTCACCCAGTATTGGACCAATGGACCTGTCATTCCTGGAAATCCTACCAATAACTTCCTGACCTATAACTTCGGTCTGACCGCGACCTTCTGATTTCGATCTGATGGTTTCTCAATGAATCGGTTGTGCGGGAGGGTTTCATGGGTCGCGTGTTTCATGGGCCCTCCCGCTAGCATCTTCGATTTCATTACTTCTGAATGTTTCATTCCCATAAATCTTCCCCACTAAAATGATCTCCAAATTGATTCCAGCCGCGCTTGCGGCGATTTCCCTCACCGGTGCCTCCGTCCATGCGCAGGACACCGTCAAGGTCGGTGTGCTCCATTCGCTCAGCGGGACCATGGCCATCAGTGAAACATCCCTGCGCGATGTCCTCCTCTTCACCTTTGACGAAATCAACGCCGCTGGCGGCGTGATGGGCAAAAAGATCGAACCCGTCGTCGTGGATGGCGCTTCGAACTGGCCACTCTTCGCGGAGAAGGCAAAGCAACTGCTCGACCAGGACAAAGTGGCCGTGACTTTCGGCTGTTGGACTTCCGTCTCCCGCAAGTCCGTCCTACCGGTTTTCGAGGAGAAGAAGGGCCTGCTCTTCTACCCCGTGCAATACGAGGGTGAGGAAATGTCCCACAATATCTTCTACACCGCTGAGGCCGTTAACCAACAAGCCACTCCGGCGGTCGATTACCTCCTCGCGGAGGGAAAGAAGAAGTTTTACCTTCTCGGTTCCGACTATGTCTATCCGCAGACCACCAACCTCGTGCTGCTGGAGTATCTCCTGAGCAAAGGCGTGCCTCTGGAGAACATCGGCGGCGGCTTCACCAAGGATAGCTCGGGCAAGATTATTTCGGCCGGCAAATACACTCCATTCGGTCACACCGACTACCAACAAATCGTCTCGGAGATCAAACAGTTCTGCGCCTCCGGCGACGCCTGCATCGTCAGCACCCTGAACGGCGACACCAACGTGCCGTTCTTCAAGGAATACGCCGCCGCCGGCCTAACTGCTGAAACCGCCCCTGTCGTTTCCTTCTCGATTTCCGAGGATGAGTTTCGCGGCCTGCCTGCGAAGCAACTTGTCGGTCAGCTCGGTTGCTGGACCTACTTCCAATCCTACAAGAGCCCGGCCAACGCCAAGTTCATCAAGGATTTCCAAGCATGGCTTGGCAAATCGACCGTTCCTGGAATCGTCAAGGAAGGCCGCGTGACCTGCTCGCCGATGGTTCTTTCCTACGACGGGGTTTACCTCTGGAAAGCCGCCGTGGAAAAAGCCAAGAGCTTCGATGTCGAGAAAGTCATCGCCGCTCTTGAATCAGGCGTTTCCTTCGACGGCCCTGGTGGCAAGGTCACCACCCAGAAGAACCACCACCTCACCAAGAACGTCTTCATCGGCGAGTCCAAGGCGGATGGTCAGTTCAAGATCCTCAAGGAGTTCAAGGACGTCGTCGGCGAGCCTTTCCTCAAGGGGACTTTCAAGTGATTTGTTGATTTTCTCGGTTGTTATTCGGTTTAACCATGTCCTCTCCGGAGGGCATGGTTTTTTTCGCTAACCGCTTGGCATGGCCAATGCTCGAATGCATTCTCAGTCCATGAATATTCCCATACCGTCGCAATGGCATCGATCGTTCCCACGTTGGGTTTGTGCCTTCGTTTGCTTTTTCCCCTCACTGTTGCTAGCACATCCCGGGCACTATCATCCGGATGAAACCGATGAATTCGATTTCCTGCGAGCCGCAATCTTCCATTCGCATGGCATTATGGATTATGTCCTGGCAGCCGTTATCATTTCCAGCATCGCAGTGGCTTGGTGGAATGGGAAGCCCGCTGTGCGCGTCGGTGCCCTTGGATTGGCCCTGGGCTCGCTGGCCATGTTCTCGCTTTCCTAACGAATCGCGCCGATGCATCTCTCCCCGCGCGAACAAGAAAAGCTCCTCATCGTGGTGGCCGGCGACCTGGCCAGCCGCCGCCGCGCCCGTGGTCTCAAGTTGAACTACCCTGAAACCGTGGCCCTGATCACCGCCGAGCTGTTGGAAGCCGCTCGCGACGGCAAGTCGGTGGCTGAACTCATGAGCTACGGCACCACCCTGATTTCACGCGATGAAGTCATGGAAGGCGTGGCTGAAATGATCCACGACGTGCAGGTGGAAGCCACCTTCCCGGACGGCACCAAACTCGTCACCGTTCACCATCCCGTCCGATGATCCCCGGAGAAATCATCACCCCGCCCGGCGCGCCGGACCTGGATCTCAATCCCGGTCTAACCACTCTCAACGTCGTGGTCGCGAACACAGGCGATCGTCCCATCCAAGTGGGCAGCCACTTCCATTTCGCCGAGGTGAACTCTTCACTTCATTTCGACCGAACAGCCGCCCGTGGCTTTCGGCTCAACATCCCCGCCGGGACCGCCATCCGGTTCGAACCCGGCGACACGCGGGAGGTTCCGTTAGTTGCCTTCGCCGGAACACGCGAAGTCTACGGTCTCAACAATCTCGTTAACGGCGCGTTAGATCCATGAAGCAAACCCGCGACAACTATGCCGGCATGTTCGGCCCCACCATCGGTGATCGGGTCCGTCTCGCCGATACCGAGCTGTTCATCGAAGTCGAGCGCGACCTCGTTGCCGAGGCCGGCGGTTACGGCAATGAAGTGAAATTCGGCGGTGGCAAGGTCATCCGCGACGGCATGGCGCAGTCCCCCGTGGCTCTCGATGCGGACTCGCTGGATCTCGTCATCACCAACGCCGTGATCCTTGATGCCGCCCAAGGCGTGATCAAAGCAGACATTGGCATCAAGCGCGGCCGCATCGTCGGCATCGGTCACGCCGGTAACCCGCTGCTTCAGGACGGCATCACCATGACCATCGGCGCGGCCACCGAAGTCATCGCTGGGGAGGGCTGCATCGTTACGGCCGGCGGCATCGACACCCACATCCATTTCATCTGCCCGCAGCAAATCGAGCACGCAATCGCCAGCGGCGTCACCACTTTGATCGGCGGCGGCACGGGTCCGGCCCATGGCACTTATGCGACCACCTGCACGCCTGGGAAATGGAACATTCATCGCATGTTAGAGGCTGCTGAGGCATTTCCGATCAACCTCGGATTTCTCGGAAAAGGAAATTGCTCCTCACCCGAACCGCTGCGCGAGCAGGTTCTGGCAGGTGTCATCGGCCTCAAGCTCCACGAGGACTGGGGGACAACGCCCGCAGCCATCGACACCTGCCTAACTGTTGCTGACGAGTTCGACATCCAAGTTGCCATCCACACTGATACCCTCAATGAAGCCGGCTTTGTCGAAAGCACTCTAGCCGCGTTCAAGGGCCGGACCATCCACACCTATCACTCCGAAGGTGCCGGTGGTGGCCATGCTCCCGACATCATCCGCGTCTGCGGCGAGGCGAATGTCCTGCCATCGTCCACCAATCCGACACGGCCGTTCACGACCAACACCATCGACGAGCATCTCGACATGCTGATGGTTTGCCATCACCTCGACTCGCGAATCCCGGAAGATGTTGCCTTCGCCGAAAGCCGGATCCGGCCGGAGACCATTGCTGCGGAAGATCGTCTTCACGACCTCGGTGCGATATCGATGATGTCTTCTGATAGTCAGGCGATGGGCCGCATCGGCGAGACCATCACCCGCACATGGCAGACGGCGCACAAGATGAAGGTGCAGTTCGGTAAGTTAGATGGGCCGTCCCACCCGGCCGCCGACAATTTCCGCGCCCTTCGCTACGTTTCCAAATACACGATTTGCCCGGCGATCACCCATGGAATCTCCCACGAGGTCGGCAGCATCGAGATTGGAAAGCTGGCAGACCTGGTGATCTGGAAGCCCGCGTTTTTCGGCGTGAAGCCGGAAACCATCCTCAAAGGTGGCCTCATCGCCTGGGCCAACATGGGCGATCCCAACGCCTCCATTCCCACCCCGCAACCGACGATGTATCGCCCGCAATTCGGGGCCTTCGGAAAGGCCATCGCCGCCACCTCGGTCACCTTTGTTAGCGCGGCCTCGCTCGAATCGGGGAATCTCCAACCACTCGGTCTAACCAAGCGACTCGTCGCCGTGAAAAACTGCCGTTCCGTCACCAAGCGCGATCTGCCTTTCAACGATGCCCTGCCTGCGATTACCGTGGATCCGGATACCTACAAGGTCACCGCGGATGGCGAAGTCTTGAGTTGCGAGCCCATGTCCGTCCTGCCGATGGCCCAGCGCTATTTCCTTTTCTAGCCACGGTTCGACGCGATTCCATGCACGTCATCCAGCACGCCCTCGCTCTGTCATCCGCTCTGCCTGTCGAAAAGCAGATCACTCTAGCCGCCGAGCGGCGGCAGTTCCTCAAGCGCCGTTGGAGGGGGATCGCGGAGGATGGCACGGAGTTCGGCTTCGATTTGGAATCCCGTCTGACCGACGGGTGTGTGATCTTCCAACAGGCGGGAAACGACTATGTTGTCCGTCAGTTGCCTGAAATGGTTTATGAGATTCGCCTTGAGACGCCCGCCCAAGCCGCGTTGGTTGGATGGAAAGTCGGCAACCTCCATTTGCCCGCTCAAATTCTTGATCACTCGATCCGGATTCTCCATGACGAGGCCATGACCCAATTGCTGGAGCGCGAAGGCTGGGCATTCACCGAGCCCGAAGTCCTGTTCACGCCCCTGAAAGCCGTCGCCCACTCGCCATGAACTCCGACCCATGGCTCTGGCTGCTTCAGGCCAACGACACCGCATACCCATCAGGTGCTTACGCCCACTCGTTCGGTTTGGAGGAATTGGTGGAAGCCGGAGTTGTTAGCACTTCGGGCGATCTCGAAGATTTTCTCGGAAGGCAGATCCTTCCGGCACTGCTCACGTTCGAGATTCCCTACTTTGCCCGCGCCCATGCTGCTGCGGTTGAGGGCAATTGCGAGATGCTTCTGGAACTGGATGCGGAGCTCGACGCCTGGCGGATTCCCGCGGAACTTCGCGACGCCTCGCGCCGGATCGGATCGCAGCGGCTCGATCTTTTGGCACAGCTGGATCCCACGCCATTGGTCACCGAATATCGCGGGCTTTCTCCGCGCAGCCATCATCTCGTGGTCACCGCGCTGGAACTATCCGGCGTTCCCGTTAGCCAGGCGGCGCGTGCGTTTGCCTTCCAAACCATCGCCGGGCTGGCGGCCGCTTCCATGAAGCTGATGCGCATCGGCCAGACATCCTGCCAGCAGATCGTCCGCCGCACGCTTGTCAATCTGGACGGGAAGATCGACGATTCGCTCTCCCGGCCCGTCGATGGCTGGTTCAATCCACTTCTCGAAATCGCCTCACTTCGCCATGCCCGCGCCCATGCCAGACTCTTCATCTCCTAACAAACGGCCGTTCCGCCTCGGTGTCGGTGGTCCAGTCGGTTCCGGTAAAACGATGTGCGTGCTGCGCCTGAGCCAGTGGCTTAAGGACGAAATCTCGCTGGCGGTGATCACCAACGATATCTATACCCGTGAGGATGCCGAGTTCCTGTTGCGCGAGGGTGTGTTAGCCGCCGACCGGGTTGTGGGAGTGGAAACCGGCGGGTGCCCCCACACCGCGATCCGCGATGACACCAGTATGAACATGGCTGCCGTGATCGATCTGGAGAACCGCCATCCTGATTTGAAACTCATCCTCATCGAAAGCGGCGGCGACAATCTATCCGCCACGTTTTCGCCGGAGTTGGTCGATGCGTATATCTACGTGATTGATGTCGCGGAAGGGGACAAAATCCCGCGCAAGGGCGGTCCGGCGATCCGCACCAGTGATCTTTTGCTGATTAACAAAACCGACCTCGCGCCTTACGTCGGGGCGGATCTGGAAGTCATGGCCCGGGATTCAAAGATGCAGCGGGGGAACCGTCCGTTTCTTTTCGCGGATCTGAAGTCGGGGAAGGGGAAGGATGATCTGCTGAATTGGTTGAAGCATGAGTATTTGTTTGTCTGATGAACCTCCCGTGAACGTTTCCGGCACCTCTCTTCACGGCCATCTGGACCTCCGCTGCGAGATCCGTGCCGATGGCGTGCCTTTCATCGCCCGCCAGAGTTTCCGGGCTCCGGTGCATCTCGGCAAATCCCATCTCGATCAGGGGCAACTGGTTTTGAGCATCGTCAATCCCACCGCCGGCTTCTTTGACGGTGACCAGTTGGTTTCTAACATTCACGTCGCTGCCGGGGCGAAACTGGTGCTGAGCACTCCGTCCTCGTCGCGGGTCTATCGGGCCCGATCGGGGAGCGCGGCTGTGAGCTGCCAGAAATTCCGGGTTGAGGAAAACGCGTCGTTTGAATGGATCCCGGAACCGTTCATTCCCCATGCCGGAGCGCGGTTCGTGCAGCGGACTGAGATCGACCTTCACCCCGCGGCCACCCTGTTATTCTTCGACTGGATCGCACCCGGGCGGGTGGCGATGGGAGAGGTTTTTGCCTATCAACATCTACGCTGGGAATTGGATTTGATCTTGGGAGAAAAGCTCATCGCCCGCGAACGCCACGACCTCCGGCCCGGCGATGACAGCTTGGAAGCGCTGCGGGCAAAATTCCCTGCCGCCCATTATCTATCAGTCCATGCCGCCGGGGCGATGACGAAGAACTGGCCAGCCGAAGCTTTGGACGCACTCAGCGGAGATGACGTGTATCTTGGCCACGGACCGCTCACGGGCGGTGTCCACGTCATCCGCGCCCTTTGCCGTGACAGCCTCTCGGCGCGCAAGCTGTTGGAAACGCTGCGGCCATTGCTCTACGCCGCCGCGGGCAGGAAGCCGCCCGCGCTGGGACGTATTTTTTGTTAGCAATCAGTAGGCCGGGGGAACTTGCGAACTGGTCGCGGGTGCGGTGATTCCAGTGGAACGAACCGGCTCGGCTCCACCGGTGGAGTCGGCTTCATTTTCGAGGCGATTCCCAACTTTCTGCAGATCCTGGCCAAAGCCGCGGGTGGTGGCACAGGATGACGAGAACGCGGCACCGATGACGGTAAGTAACAGAACGGTTGTTTTGAGATTTTTCATGACGAAGTGATGATTGATTCAAAACTGTCTTCGCGCAATGGGAAATCCGCGAGAGGAGTGACGTGCCTTTGACTAGCGCGGACTGGTCATTTTCTCCGGCGTGAGGAGGTCATCTAACTGGGCTTGGTCAAGCCAGCCCTTCTCCAGGACCAGGCTGTAAACGCTGGCCCCGGTGGCGAGCGCCTCCTTGGCGATGGCGGCGCTGCGCTCGTAGCCGAGGACGGGGTTGAGCGCGGTGACCAGGCCGATGGAATTCCTCACATAATCGAGGCAGCGTTCGCGGTTCGCCTCGATGCCGGAGATGCAGCGGGTGTGGAGGGCGATGGCGGCGTTGCGCAGAAGTGTCAGCCCGAAGAACAGATTGAAGGCGATGATGGGCTCGGCCATGTTGAGTTCCAGCTCGCTCGCCTCGCAGGCCATGGAAATGGTAACGTCCGCACCAATGATCTGATAGCAGACCTGGCTGACCATTTCTGGAATCACGGGATTCACCTTGCCGGGCATGATCGAGGAGCCGGGCTGCATGGCGGGCAGGCGGATTTCATAGAGACCGCAACGCGGACCGGACGAGAGCCAGCGGAGATCGTTGCAGATCTTGGAAAGCTGGACGGCGGCGGTTTTCATCGCACCGCTCATCAGGGAGAACGGACCGCTGTCGTGGGTGGATTGGACGAGGTTGTCCGCGATCCTAACAGGAAGGCCGCTGACGTCGCTGAGGTGCATGGTGCAGAGTTCGGCATAGCCCGGCGGGCTGTTGATGCCGGTGCCGACGGCGGTGGCACCCATGTTGATGTCGAGAAATTCCTCTGCGGCACGCTCGATGTAGCGGATGCCGTCCTTGATGGTGGAGGCATAGGCGCTGAATTCCTGGCCAAGTGTCATGGGCACGGCGTCCTGGTTCTCAGTGCGGCCCATTTTAAGAACATCGGCAAACTCGGCGGCCTTGGCGTTGAGCGCGGTCTTCAACTCGCGCAGGGCGGAAGTGGCGTCACGCATGGTTAGAATGACGCCGAGCTTGATCGCGGTGGGATAGGCGTCGTTGGTGGATTGCGAGCGGTTGACGTCGTCGTTGGGGTGGAGAAATTCATACTGGCCTTTTTGATGGCCGAGGATTTCGAGGGCGCGGTTGGCGATGACCTCGTTGGCGTTCATGTTAGTCGAAGTGCCGGCACCGCCCTGGATCATGTCGATGGTGAAATGTTCGTGCCATTTCCCGGCAATGATTTCGTCGCAGGCGGCGGCGATCGCGTCGGCCTTGAGCGGATCGAGAACGCCGAGCTGCTGGTTGGCCAGCGCCGCCGCTTTCTTCACGTAGGCGAGACTGCGGACGAAGTGGCCGAAGTGATGGAGTGAAATGCCGGAGATGGGGAAATTCTCCATGCCGCGCAGCGTTTGGACGCCGTAGTAGGCAGTATCCGGCAGTTCGCGCTCGCCTAACGAATCGTGCTCCTTGCGCCAGGTGGCGACGACCGGCGAACGACCGGAAACGAGGTGTTCGTTCGCTGCGGCGAGGCGGCCGCTGAGACGCCGGGCGATGTGGCCGACCATCCGATAGAACACCTCCGGCTTCTCAACCCGCAGCGTTTCGAACACTGACCGCGGTATGAGCCAGACGCGGACATCCGTCATCGCCACGGCGGACGCGGAGTGCGGCAGATCGTCCAGCAGAACTCCTTCGCTGAACGCGCTGCCCCGCCGGAGGGTGGCGAGGCGGGTGCTGTTGCCATGGATTCCGCGGACGATCTCCAACTCGCCCTCTTCGACAATGCCCATCCACAGGCGCGGGGCGGATTCATGGAAAAGCCATGCCCCGGCCGGATAGGCGTGCGAAGCTCCCTGGCCAATGATGGCGGCGAGCTCGTCAGTCGCGACGGCCATGGTTGCGGCAAGCCGGGCAAGGCGTTCTTGGGAAAATATCAGTTTGTTAGGGTCAGGGGCTGCTTCACTCATGTCTTGGGGCGGGACGCTAGCTCGAAAGGTAATCCGTGACAAGGGTGTCCCCGGTCTAAACCAAAAGCCCGCCGCCCGTGGGGGCGGCGGACTGCTGCCCGGGAGTGAAATCCACTCCACGGAATTCTCATGGACTGAGCACCACTTTCAGGCGGGCGAACTTCGCGGGATCCGCACCTTGCGGAATCGTGACCGTGATCAAATCCGGATTGGTGCCGTTTTCGGTAACCACCACGCCTGCGGTGGACGACGCGGTATCTGCTGCGACGCTGTAAACGGTCGGCCAAGCGGTGAGTGTGGTTCCGACTTCGACGGTGACCGATGACCCGGCCACTTCGGAGCCGTCGCGGCGCAGGAAGGTGAAGACAAGGTCCGTGCCCACGATGCTGGAGGTCGGCGAATCGGCTTGGGACGATAGGGTTGGATCCGCGACGCCAAGGACAAACTCAAGTTCGTTGCTCAAGCCATCCTGATCGAAATCGTTGCCGGGAGCACCCGTCGTTAAAGGATCGAGTCCGAAGCTGTCGGCCCACGACGCGTAGGGGGATCCTTCGACACGGATTTGCTTGTTAGTTCCATCATAAACCACTTGATAGAGTCCGGGCAGGCCGTTGACCGCCGCAAAGGTGCCGGTAAGCGTGCCGGTGTAGCTGGCGATGATATAGCTCGTCGCCGCAGGCAGGCCTGGAAGGACGAAATCCAAGGTGGAGCCGGATAGTGTGAGATTGCCATTAACGTTGATCCGATCTGCGATGGCATTGACGATTTCGCAGGAATAACTTCCGGTTAGAACGGTGGGTCCAGCGTTCAGGGTTCCGGCGGAAAGCCCTGGCGCCAAGGTGCCCGCCACGGTGAGGGTGTTGGCGATCGTGCCGGTGCCCTTGATCGTGCAGCCAGGATCCACAGTCACGGCGCTGTTAGTCAGGGTGCCCGTCACGCTCAAGGTGTCTCCCGTCACGCTGGTGGCTCCGGTGTAGGTGCTGGTTCCCGCGAGCGTGAGTGTGCCCGGCCCGGATTTTACCAAACCGCCGTCCGCGTCGTTGGCTCCGAAGGTGGCGGTGCCAAGGGTTGCGGCGGTCGCAAAGCCTCCGCCTAGGAGTGAAACCGTGGGTGCGCCCAGATATCCAGTGCCGGGGTTGGTGATGGTGATGCTGGTCACCGCGCCGCCGCTCACGTTGGCAATGGCCGAAGCCCCGACTCCAGCTCCGCCGGTGATCCGGACGATCGGCGGTCCCATGTATCCGGCACCTCCTGTGGCCACGGGGATCGTCTTGAGGCCCACGGTGGTATCAGCACGCAGCAGGTCTTGGCCAATGGTGATACTTTGACCGTTGGTGTCGATTTTAGCACCCGATGGGCCCACAAGGGTATTGTCGTGACCTTGCAGATAGGTGGTGTTTGAGGCGTTGGCCTTAAGGCTGCCTCCGTTGAGATAGATGTAGCTGAATGTCGTGAGGGCATTGTTGGACTTAGCGACTCCGGAGGACAGGATGGTCCCGCCGTTCAAGTTGACATTGCTGACCGCACCGGCGGTATGGCCTGTGCGGATGCCGCCGGTGCCGCCACCGTTGCCTGCGCCGCCGGCCCCGCCAACGGCGGTGACAGTACCCGTGCCGCTGACATTCAGCTGGCCGGTTCCGGCTTCGCCGATGATCAACAATTGGCCGGAGCCGTTTTGATTGAAGAAGCCGGAGCTCACGTCGAGCAGGCCGAAGCCGCCGGCGAATCTTCCGACCACTGGGAATCCTGCGCCGGTGTTGGTGGTAAAGGTGCCTCCGCGGACGTCGACTACGCCGATGCCGAAAGCACCGATTTGGATGTTGCGGTTGCCACTGTCGAACGTGCCGCCACTGGTGGTATAGGCACCGTAGGCAAGAGAGTCATTGGCACCGGTGAAGCCGCCGATGCGCCAATCTCCCGAAGTGCCGGTGCCCAGAAAACCTGCCACCGCGAAGCTTCCGCCGGATTGATTGACAACACCCGCAGCGGTATTGGCCGCGGCGTTGTTGCCGCCCAACCAGAGTTGGCCGGTGCCGAAGCTGGCACTGTCTGAAATGTTAAGGGTTCCTTTGCCGCCAAAGCCTAACTGGAGGGAGTTGTTAACCTTCACCGAGGAAGTGCCGGAGATGGACATGGTGGAATCCGCGCCCGGGGTTTCCGAAATCCGGATGGAGTCGGTGACGTTGATCACCGCATCGTTGGCGGCGGTGATAAAGGGTTTGGCATTGTAGCTTCCCACGCCGTTTCCGAAACCGGTGTAAAGGTTGCCGGTGTTCACGGTTCCTCCGTTGACGGTGAGGCCCGACTGAAGGCCGGTGGTGCCGTTGCCACGACCGATCGAAATCCACGACCCGGCGGAAACCGTGCCGCTGTTCACGACCACGGTCGAGACGTTGGGGGTATTGTCACCGATGGTGAATTCCCCTTGGCCAACCTGCCACTCGGATGAGGCACCTCCGCTGAAGACCAGCGAACCGTTGTTGACCGTTAGGGCGAGACCGCCGTTGAGGCGGGCAAGATGATTGACGCCCGGGTTGGTCAAAGTAAGCGTGCCCGCACCAGCTTTCACCATGGTGCCGGCGGAAACGTTGAACGCCCCCGAAATCGTGGCACCCGCGGTGTTGGTCACATCCACGTTGAAGTTGCCCCCGGCATTTGGCCCGCCGCCCAGCCCGCCGCCGCCGAAGGAGTCCGATCCGAGGTCGAATTGGAAATTCTTCGCAGAGGAAAAGGCGGATCCCCCGGAGATGCGCAAGGTGGTTCCCTGCCGTGCGGTGAGGGTCGCGCCGATGCCGGTGCCCAGATTGGAATCGGAGGAAACGTCGAGGGTGCCTCCGCTCAAGTAAGTATTTCCCGAATAGAGGTTGGTGCCGGTGAGGATGAGCGTGCCTGCACCGACCTTGGTCAAGGCGGTGGGGGAGCTGTTGTCGATGATGGCGGAGCTGATGGTAGTCGCGACCGTCGTGTCGTGTTGGTGGACCACCAGGTCTGCTCCGGCCGCGCCTTGGAGGTTGCCGCCGGTGATCGAATTGGTGCCTGTCCCGGTGACCAGGACGCCGCCGCTGGTGAGTGTCAGGGTTTGGCTGGCGGGTATCGCGAGGCTGGCACCGGCGGTGAATTTCACCGAGTTGACGGTGGCGCTGCCGGCGAGAGGGGTGAGGGGAGTGGCCGCCATGCTGACGTTGTCGGCGGCTGCCCAGAGGGTGGCGTCGGTGCCGGTTTGATAGGTGGCGTTGGCGGCGAGATTGCCGCCGGTGACGGTGGCCCAGTCGGCGAAATTGACCGTGGCGAACCCGCCCAGGATGCCGTTGGAATTGCCCGTGCTGGTTGCATAGCTGGTGCCCGCCGCAATCGTTGCCACGTTGAGGGTGGCACCCGGGTTGCGGGTGATTGTGCCGAGGGTGACCGCTGTGGTGCCGCCGGTCGCGCCCGCGGTGGAGTTCAGGTTGGAAATACCGGGATCAAGGGTCAGCCCGGCGAAAGTTTGAGTGTTGGCAGTGCTGGCTTTGCCAGTGACTGCCAGAGTGCCGCCGAACATCCGGAGACTGGAGGCGTTATTGATGATGTCCGAGGTGGGAGCGACCGGAGCGGTGACATTGGCGAAGTTCAAGGTCAGGGTGCCCTGACGAATCTCGGTTCTGCCAGTGTAGCTGCAGCCGGTGGTGAGGGTGAGTCCGCCAAGTCCTTCCTTGCGCAATATGCCGGCTCCACCGCTCTCCGAAATCGTTGACGCGAGGGTCAGCGTCTGACCGGTTAGGGAATCGAACTTCGCGGTGCTGCCCGCGGCGATGTTGAAGCTGCGGGTGGTGGCCGGGGTGTTGGTGGTCCGTGTGATCAGGGTCGAGGTACCATCGAAGGAGATTCCGTTACCGACGCCGCCGAACGACGTGTCACCACCAATGCTTAGCGACGAACCTGATTTCAACCGAATCGTGCCGGTGATGGTATTTGCCTGGGTTCCGATTTCCAGAATGCCACCGGTGGTGGTCGTCACGTCAAAACCGGCGGTGCCAGCGAGGATTCCGTTGATGGCGGCGAAGGGCCGGAGCCAGTTGGTTTCCACGGCAATGACCGGTGTGCCGTTCAGGGTCAGCGATCCGCCAGTGCCACCGGAGAGGTTGTATTTGACGGCGTTGCCAATGTAGGGGTTGAAAGTCACTCCGCCGGCGCTGATGGCCGTCGTGAAAGAGACTGCCCCGGGGATCCCGGAGTAGGGAGTGCCCGGATTGGCACCGAAGACCGCGACGTCAGTGACGCCGGTGCCGACAGGCCAAGTGACGTTGGCCGCTCCGTTGTAAAACAGATTGGCGTTGGTCCAGACGGTGGCTCCATCGAATGGGTTGGGCAGGGTGGCGCCGTTTGCGTCCCAAGTCAGGTTGGCGGCTTGAAGCTGGATGGATTGGGAAGCGACAAGAAAGCCCAAAAGGGCGGTTTTTGCTTTCATGGATTTTTGGGTTTACGAGAGTGGCAAACCAACAAGCACATCGCGTGGATTGTCAAGATGGGAGAGCAAACCAACCCAAAATGGGGGTGTCTCATGTTCACGTTCTGTGATATCGAATCACCCACCGCTGGGAGACGGACGATATCGGCGGGATCCCAACAAAAAGCCCACCGCGGACGAACCGGGGTGGGCATTGAAACTTGCAGGGAACAGCGTTCTATCCGCGATGCTTGCGCTTGAAATGGAGGGCCGCCGCGGACTTGGCGATGACGCCCTGGAGATAGGCGACTTCTTCCAAGTCCATGTTGTGATCGACTGTGGCCAGTTTTTCCTGGGCGCGCTTGATGGCGGCCTCGACATTTACCTCGTCGATCTCCGACTCGCCGAGGGCGCTGTCGGTTAGAACGATGACCTTGGTCTGGGTGACTTCGGCAAAACCGGAACCAATGGCCATCGTCTCGACTTTTCCGTTATGGAGATAGCGGAGCTCACCGGGCTTGAGCGCGGTCACCAGGCCGGCGTGCTGCGGCAGAATGCCCATTTCACCGTCCGCTCCGGGAAGATAGACGTTGTCCACGAGGTCCGAGAAAATCTTTTTCTCGGGGGTGACGATATCGAGTTGGAGAGGCATGGGGATGGTAAATGCTGAAAAGCTGAAAAGCTGAAAGCTGAAATCCAGCAGACCGGAATCAGTCGCGCGGCACGGTTTCGATTCCGCCCTTCATGTAGAAGTTACCTTCCGGCACGTCGTCGAGTTTGCCATCGAGAATTTGCGCGAAGCCTTTCACGGTGTCGGCGATGGAGACGAGGACGCCGGGGACGTTGGTGAAAACTTCCGCAACGTGGAACGGTTGGGTGAGGAAACGCTGGATCTTCCGGGCGCGGAAGACGCTCATCTTGTCCTCGTCGGAAAGCTCGTCCATCCCGAGAATGGCGATGATGTCCTGAAGGTCCTTGTAGCGTTGGAGCACCATCTGGACGCCCCGGGCGACGCGGTAGTGTTCCTCACCGATGATTTCCGGAGCGAGCGCTTTCGAAGTGGAAGCGAGCGGGTCAACCGCGGGGAAGAGCGCTTGCTCGGCGAGCGAACGCTCAAGCACGACGGTCGCGTCAAGGTGAGCGAAGGTGTTGGCCGGAGCCGGGTCGGTCAAGTCGTCCGCAGGCACGTAAACGGCCTGGATCGAAGTGATGGAGCCTTTGTTAGTGGAAGTGATCCGCTCCTGGAGACCGGCCATTTCCTCGGAGAGGGTAGGCTGGTAACCCACGGCGGACGGCGTCCGGCCGAGCAGCGCGGAAACTTCGGAACCGGCTTGAGAGAAACGGAAGATGTTGTCGACGAAAAGGAGCACGTCCTGATTGTCCTCGTCCCGGAAGTGCTCGGCCATCGTTAGAGCGGAGAGGGCGACGCGGAGACGGGCACCGGGAGGCTCGTTCATCTGGCCATAGCAGAGGGCGACTTTCGAGCCTTCGATGAGGATTGGGTTGCCTTGCTCGTTGAGTTTCGGATGACCTTTTTCATCGCGCTCGGTGGCGATGACTCCGGACTCGATCATTTCCCAGTAGAGGTCGTTTCCTTCACGGGTCCGCTCACCGACACCGGCGAAGACGGAGAAACCACCGTGCGCTTTCGCGATGTTGTTGATGAGTTCCATGATGACGACGGTCTTGCCGACGCCGGCACCACCGAACATGCCGCCCTTGCCGCCCTTGAGCAGCGGGCAGATGAGGTCAATGACCTTGATTCCCGTCGCGAGCACTTCGGTGTTCGCGGATTGCTCGGTGAAAGCGGGTGCGGGGCGATGGATCGGCGAACGGAAATTCACGTTCTCCAGCGGCACGTTTTCATCCACGAGATCGCCGGTGACGTTGAAGATCCGGCCGAGAACTTGCTTGCCAACAGGAATGGAGATCGGTTGGCCAAGGTCGGTGAGAGCCATGCCGCGCTTGAGACCGTCCGTGGTGGACATGGCAACCGCGCGCACCCAGCCGTCGCCAAGGTGCTGCTGGACTTCGAGCACGAGTTTCGTGTCAACGCCGTTGAGAATATAGTTAATCTCCAACGCGTTGAAAATTTCAGGCAGCTTGGTTGCCTTGGAGAAGTCGGCGTCGATGACGGCGCCGATGATCTGGACGATGGTTCCGGTGTTGCTCATGGAGGTATGGAAGAGAGTTGGAAGTTGGATATTAAAAGTTAGAGGTCACTCCATGGCCTTCATGGCCGTCGTGATTTCGAGAAGCTCGGCGGTGATCGCTCCCTGACGGAGCTTGTTGTATTCGAGCGTGAGCTCCTTGATGAATTTCTTCGCGTTGTCGGTCGCGGACTTCATGGCGACCATCCGTGCCGAGTGCTCGGACGCGCGGGACTCGACGAGGGATTGGAAGACCCGGAAGTTGATGTAGAGCGGCAGAATCGCGCCCAAAACATCCTTGGGGGACGGTTCGAAGAGGAAGTCGTTGGTCGCGATGGTATCGGTGTCGCCGCTCGCCGCCGGTGGTTCAACCGGGAGCAACTGAACGATTTCCGGCACTTGGCTCATCGTGTTGACGAAGCGGGTGTAGGCTACCGAAACCTTGTCGTAGTTGCCATCCAGGAACTGCCTCGACAGCAATCCCGCGATGGCCCGTGCGTCGCTGAACGGAACCGGGTCCTTCACGGAGAAATCGGCGATCACGTTGCGGCCGAGTTTTTCCATCATGACGCGCAGCTTGCGGCCGACAGTCACGAAGTCCGCGTTCTCCGACGTTTCCTTGCGGAGAACCTTGGCGAGGTTGGTGTTGATCGCACCGCAAAGGCCCTTGTCGGTGGAGATCACCAGCACCAGTTCGGAATTTCCCGAGCGTTTTTCAAGCAGGGGATGGGTTGCCTCACTGAAGCTCTCGCTAATGTCGTGGAGGACGCTGCTGAGTTGCTTCGAGTAGTCACGGCCCGCCAGCGCCTGGTCCTGCGCCTTCTTCATCTTGGCCGCAGCGACAAGCTGCATCGCGCGGGTGATCTGCGCGGTGTTTTTGACCGACTTGATGCGCCGGCGGATGTCGCGGAGGTTTGCCATGTTAGGAGATAGGTGGAGTCAGGAATCGAGAATCAAGGACGAGGAGAAAGCTTATTTCCAGGACTTCTTGAAGTCCTCGATGCCGGCTTTGACAGCTTCGACCGCGGTGGCGTCCTTCTTGAGGTCCGGCTTTTCGTTGCGGATTTTGTCGAGCAGGTCGCCCTTGCGGGTGTTGAAGAAATCCCCGAGCGCGGCTTGGAAGCGCTTCACGTCGGCCACGGCGACATCGTCGAAGTAACCGTTCTGCATCGCGAACAGATAGATGGACTCCATCTCCATCGCGAGCGGGCTGTACTGGTTCTGCTTGAAGAGCTCCACGATGCGGGCGCCGCGATCGAGTTTCTTCTTAGTGGATGCGTCGAGGTCGGAACCGAACTGGGCGAAGGCCTGAAGCTCGCGGAACTGCGCGAGGTCGAGTTTGGTCGTTCCGGCGACGGACTTGATCGTCTTCGTTTGGCAGGCGGAACCCACGCGGGACACCGAGAGACCGACGGAAATCGCGGGACGGACACCTTGATAGAAAAGGTCGGTTTCCAGATAGATCTGGCCGTCGGTGATGGAAATCACGTTGGTCGGGATGTAGGCGGACACGTCGCCAGCCTGCGTCTCGATGATCGGCAGAGCGGTGAGCGAACCACCACCCGCGGCTTCGGAAAGACGGGCGGAACGCTCGAGCAACCGGCTGTGGAGGTAGAACACGTCACCCGGATAGGCCTCACGACCGGACGGGCGGCGGAGAATCAGCGACACCTGGCGATAGGCGACGGCGTGCTTGGAAAGGTCGTCGAACACGATCAAGCAGTCCTTGCCCTGATCCATGAAATACTCGGCGATGGCGCAACCGGCATACGGCGCGAGATACTGCATGGCGGCGGCATCCGAGGCGGAGGCGGAAACAATGGTGGTGTATTCCATCGCACCGGCGTCTTCGAGGATCTTGTTGATCCGGGCGACGTTGGAGAGCTTCTGGCCGATGGCGACGTAGATACAATAGAGCGGCTTGTGGTTCTGCAGCTTGCCTTGCTCTGCGGCCTTGTTCTGTTGGGCCTGGGAAATGATGGTGTCCACCGCGATGGTGGTCTTGCCGGTTGCACGGTCTCCAATGATGAGCTCGCGCTGGCCGCGGCCGACGGGGATCATGGCGTCGATCGACATGATGCCGGTCTGGACGGGAACGCTAACGGACTTCCGTTTGATGATGCCCGGAGCGATTTTTTCCATCGGATAGAAAGCGGCGGCGGCGATGTCACCCTTGCCGTCGATGGGTGCACCGAGGGCGTTGACGACGCGGCCGAGAACGGCTTCTCCAACAGGAACGGAAAGCAGCTTGCCGGTCGTGCGGCACTCGGCACCTTCTTTAACAGCGGCGTAATCGCCAAGAAGCACGACACCGACTTCGCTCTCTTCCAAATTGAGCGCCATGCCGGTGACACCGCCACCGAACTCGATCATCTCGTTGAGCATGACGTCTGAGAGTCCTTCGACCTTGGCCACGCCGTCACCGACATTGCGGACGGTGCCGACGTTAGTTTTTTCGACGGACGACGTGATGCCGGCGATCTGTTGTTCGAGTTCTTGGAGGATGCTGCTCATGGCAAGGTTTCAGTAATCGGATTAAAAAGTTTCGGCGGAAAAAAGTTAGAAAGCGGCGGCAAGGCGTTCGAGGCGATTCTGGACGGAGCCATCGAAGACATCGTTGCCCACGCGGATGCGGAGGCCGCCAAGAAGGGCGGGAGTGACCTGATAGCGCATGACCAAACCGGGGCCATATTGGTTCGCGAGGCCGGCGGCCACGCGGGCGCGGGTAGCGTCATCCATTTCCACGGCGCTCTCGACGGTCACCTCGCGGCGCTCGAATTCGAGGCGGGTCAGGCGCTGGAGGGCTGCCAGGATGGCCTTGTAGTCACGCGGCTTGGTGTCGGTCAGGCTGGTGATCACCGTGCGCAATTTCGTCTCGTCGAGCTGCGTGCCAGTCTGGCAGAGCCCAAACAGGCGGCGGGCGGCGGCAGCGGCGGTTTTTGAAATCTTCATGGCGAAAAAGGCGGGAAAGTTAAATCAAGCTTCGACCCGGGCGAGCGCGTCTTCGTTGATACGCTTCTGATCTTCGGCGGTGAGAACTTTGCCGGTGACCTGCGAAGTGGTCGCTGCCACGAGGCGGCCGAATTCGCGCTTCAGCTCGGTGCTCAGGCGTTCGCGGTCCGCTTTGGCGGCAGCCTCCGCTTTTGCTAGAATCTGCTGGGCGCTGGAAATGGCTTCCTGCGTTTTCTGTTCGGAGAATGCGGCGGCACCTTGCTTCGCCTCGTTGATCATGCGGACGGCTTCGTCGTTGGCCTTGGCAATGGCGGCGGCGGTTGTCGCTTCGGACTCGGCGAGCTGCTTCTCGATTTGCTTGAGCTTTGCCTCACCTTCCGCGATGCGGCTGCGGCGTTGTTCAAGGATGGCCTGGACCGGGCCGAAGGCGAACTTCTTGAGGACGAAGATCACCAGGATGAAATTGACCACCTGTGCAATGAAGAACGGCACGTTCAGCCCGAAGGTTTTCGAGATGGTTTCCAAGACGCCCGAATGTTCGGCGGCAGCCTCGGCGGTAGCGGCAAGCAAGGTGATCATGTGGAGAAAAATTTCGTGGAAAAGAGTGCCGCACGCTCCGCGATGCGGAGCGTGCGGCGGTAGTAATTAGACGTAAGGAACAGCGAATGCCGAGAGGATGAAGATACCTTCGATAAGCGCTGCCAGAATGATCGAGATAACGAGGATCGGAGTGGCTGCACCCGGGTTGCGACCCGTTGCTTCAGCGGCTTTCGAGCCGAGGATACCGATACCGATTCCACCACCGAGGGCGGCGAGGGCGACTGCAAATGCTTTGGTAAACATATTTGATTGTTGTATGTGTTGTTGGGGTTTCCGGCAGCCCCCACGTGCATGACATGGTCGGGCGGCAGAAAGGTTTAATGATGCTCTTCGTCGCCGTGATCGCAGATCAGTTTGAGGAAAATGGCGCAGAGCAGTGTGAAGACGAGAGCTTGCACAAAGCCGACGAGCAGCTCCATGAAGTAGAAAGGCAGGGCTGGCAAAAACGCGAGCGACTTGGGTACCAAGGTCATCAGCGCTTCCAATGTCTGCTCGCCACCGTAGATGTTACCAAACAGACGGAAAGTTAGAGCGACTGGGCGGATCGCGATCGAGATGACTTCAAGCACCCCGACAAACAGGAAGATCGGAATCATCATCAGCAGCATGATTCCCTTAAAGCTGCCTTTCGGCGCGAAGATGTGGCCGAGGAAGCCTTTGACGTTGTTTTCGGTGAGTGCCCAGTAGAGCCAGAGTGCGGCGAAGCTGAAGCCCATCGCCGCGGTCATGTTGATGTCGGCGTTCGCTCCGCGGAGAAATGGCAGGAAGCCGTGGTGCCCGTGACTGTCGACGGTATTCCAACCCACCGTTCCGACTCCGGGAATCAGCCCGAGGTAGTTGCTGGTTAGGATGAAGAAAAACACCGAACCGAAAAACCAGAAGGTGCGCTTCGTCAGATGCGCGCCCATCAGGCCGGCCAGGAAATCATAAAGGGATTCGATCGCCCATTCCGCGAAATTCTGGATGCCAGCGGGAACAAGCGACATCTGACGGGTCGCCGCCTTGCAAAACAGAACGATCAATCCCACCGCGATCCAGACCATGATCATCGAGTTGGTGATCGGCAGGACATCGCTGAGACGTTGGGCGTCGAGTGGCAGGGCGTGATGTCCACCCTCTTCCGCGGCAAGGGCGGCCAATGGGCTTGAGATCCAGAGAATGGCGGTGGAGAGGAGGAAACGCATGCAGGGAACCCGCTGACGGTGGGCGCGGGGTCTTTAATGGATCGTCGCCAGCCTTCGCAAGATCTATTTGTGAAAAATTTCACAAGCTCGGGAAAATCCTTTAACCATCAAGGATTCCACGTCGTTGAAACTGTTGGCAAGTCGTCCTTGGACGGCAGGAAGGGAGCCATGATTTTGGTTGGTTAGACACATTGGCCGACCCGCTTCCGCGGCAGCCGGGAATACCCCTTCAAACGTCTTTCACCGCCTTCTAACGGACCCTTGAATCCCGCTCCATCAGACCGTTGCAATCGCCCCTCATCGCCGCCGCATTGCCCGCCCTAACTAATCAGCACGCTCTCCGAGAGAAGCCGCAAACCCGCCATTTCAAGCGGTTCGACGCTTGAAGTGCCCGCCAAGTCAAGCAGTCACTGGAAAAAGATCCCTTTGAATTCAACAGATTTTCTCTTGCCAACCCCCGGGTGCATTCTCAGAAACGTCGCTGCCATGAACAAAGCTGAACTGATTGAATCCATCCAAGCCGCCCTCGGAAAAGACGCCACCAAGCGTGCAGCCGATGAAGCCCTCGAAGCCGTTCTCTCTTCAATCGCCAAAGGCGTGAAGAAGGACAAGAAAGTCCAAATCATTGGTTTCGGAACTTTCGAAGTGAAAAAGCGGGCCGCTCGTCAAGGTCGCAACCCGAAGACCGGGGAAGCCATGAAGATCGCCGCCTCCAAGTCGGTCGGTTTCAAGCCTTCATCCGTCCTCAAGGGCAGCCTGTAATCTGATCGGGAGGCTCCGGCCTCCTGATTTCCAGCAACTAAAAAACCAAAAAAACCCCGGCCACTTGGCCGGGGTTTTCTTTTTGAAGGTCTGCGGATTTCCAAATCGAATTTCCGGCTTCTGTGGACATCCTCCCATTCATCCACTAAGCCGTGCCCGGCCACGTCAGCCTCAAGCGCCATGAAACCAAGAATCACTCTAGCGGAAACGCTGCTGCCCGACGGCAACACCCTCGCTCTCCAGGAACACGACGGCCGTAAATCCCTGCTCGTCCACGGCCAGCAAATCTGCGGCCCGGCGACCCGCGCCGCCGAGGAGGAACTCGCCCGGCTTGCCTGCGCCCCGTTTCGCCCCGCCCGCCAGCCGCAGATCTGGTTTTCCGGCCTCGGTCTCGGCCACACCATCGCCGCGGTGGCCAAGGAACTCCCACAGAAGCGCGCCAGCTTCATCGTCGCCGAGCCGCTCGCCGCCATTCCCGACTGGCACCGCGCCCATCTGCCTGATAGCCCGCTCCTAACCGATGCCCGGGTCTCGTTGGAAACCGATTGCGGCCCGTCCGGACTCATCCGCCACGCCGGCCTGCTCCATGCCATCCTCGTCCACCTCGACGCCTCACCCACCGGCCCGCGCAACCGCACCTGGGTCGATGAACGCCGCTGGGTTTCCGCCGCCTTTGAAGCGCTGCAACCCGGCGGACTGCTCGCTATCGCCGGCTCCCGCCACGTCGCCAGCCTCACCCGCCGGCTCCAAGGCTCGGGTTTCGAAGTCGCGGAATTCACCGTCCCGTCCTCGCCCAATGCGAAACGCCCGCGCTTCCTGCCGATCTGGCTCGCGCGGAAAGGCAAAGCGGCGGATTGATCTTTCCGATCCCGCGTGCTTGATTGCGTCGCACCCATGGCCCGCCTCACACCTTTGCATCTCATTCCAGCCTTGATCGCAGCCGCCTCTCACGCTGGTGAAGTCACCATCGCGCAACGGCCGTTTTCCATCGAAAAGTCGTTCACCGCCGCCGCCCTGCCGGGTGGCGATTGCGTGCTGCTCAAAATCGATCCAAAAGCGTGGACGGATTTCAAAATCGTCCAGATTACCGACCACGGCACCCATGTTGTCAAAGGCGACGTCCTCGTCCGGTTCGACACCGAGGAAATCGACAAGAAACTTGAGGACGCCCGGCGCGCCGTTGAAACCGGCACGCTCTCCCTGGCGCAAGCCGAGCTCGAGTCCAAGATTCTCCAGGAAACCGCGACTAACAAACTGGAGGCGGTTCGCCGCGCGGCGGAAATCGCCAAGGAGGAGAACACCTATTTCACCGAAACCCGCCGCAAAGCCGGTGAGGAAACCGCCGCTCAGGCCCTCAAGCGCAGCGAACAAATCCTTTCCAACCAGCGCGAGGAGCTCAAGCAGCTCTCCAAGATGTATGAGGCGGACGATATTACCGAAGACACCGAGGAGATCATCCTTGTGCGCCAGCAGGACGCCGTCGCTTCGGCCGAGTTCGCCCTGCGCATGGAGATCCTCGACCACAAGCGCACCTTCGGGGTCACGCTTCCCCGCGAGGCAAAAACCCTGGCGGACAACGAGCGCGACACCGCCATCAGCCTGAAAAAGGCCGAAGTCGAGATCCCGCGTTCCATCGAACTGAACAAGCTCGCCCTCGAATCCCTCAAAACCGCCAACCTCCGCGCGAAAAGCGACCTCGCCGAACTCGAGGCTGACCGCAGCCAGTTCGAATTCAAGGCACCTGCTGACGGCACTTTCTATCACGGCCCTATCGAAAACGGCCGCTGGACCACCGGGGACATCGTCAAGACCCTCGTTCTGCAAGGTCGCCCGCCCGTTAACAAGGCTTACGCCACGTTCGTGCCAGCCACCGCCAAACTCGGCCTCGTTTGCTTCCTCGATGACGCCACCGCCCGCTCCCTCAAGCCCGAACTTACAGGCATCGCCGTTCTCGCCGGTCGCGAGGATGTGGAAATCCCGGTCAAGCTCGCCAAACTCGCCGTTGCGCCTTCCCCGGATGGCACCTACCGCGCCGATCTATCCATCACCTGGCCCAAGGATCTAACGCCCGCTGCCGGTGCCACCGCCCAGATTCGTCTGATTTCCTATCAGCAGCCGGCCGCCATCGTCATCCCGACCAAGGCTCTCCACTTCGACGCCAGCGGCTGGACCGTGGAAATCAAACTCGCCGATGGCAAAACCGAACGCCGCCCGGTCAAACGCGGCCGCGTTTCCCAGGAGGAAACCGAAATCCTGTCCGGCTTGGAAGTCGGCCAAGTCATCGTCATCCCGTGACTGCCGGCGCTGTCATCGCCCTGTTAGTTGCTGTGGCTTCGTTTGCCGTGGCACAGGCAAAGCCTGGGGATCTTCCGCTGGTCACCCCAGCCTCCCTCGACGCCTCGATCCGCCGCGGTGTCGATTTCCTGCTGACCCATCAGAACCCCAATGGCTCCTGGGGCAGCGCCCGCCGCACCAAGGCTCTCAACATTTACGCGCCTCTGCCCGGTGCCCATCATGCCTACCTCGCGGGCGCATCCAGCCTTGCTCTATCAGGCCTGATCGACGCCGCCGACCCGCGGCCCGAGGCCACTGCCGCGATCGCCAAATCCGCCGCGTGGACCGCCGCGGAGCTGCCGAAACTCCGCCGCGCCGACCAAACAACCACCTACAATGTGTGGGGCCACGCCTACGGTCTCCGCGCGATGTCCCGTCTCTATCAGCGCGAATCCGACCCCGCGAAAAAAACCGAATGGGTCCGCCTCGCCCAGGAACAGGTCGATCTCGTCAACCGCTACGAAGACGTCAACGGCGGCTGGGGCTACCTCGATCTCTACGACGAGGTCACCACCCAAAAGCCCTCCGGCATCCCCACCTCTTTCACCACCGCCACTGTCCTGCTCGCCATGGACAATGCCCGCACCACCATGGGCGTGAAGCTCGATGAGAAGCTCGTCAAGCACTCCATCGCCGGCATCAACTATCAGCGCGAACCGGATTTTTCCTACGTCTATTCCTTCACCCACCGCATGCGCCCGCGGGTGGACATCAACCGCCCGGCCGGGTCGCTCGCCCGTTCCCAAGCCTGCAATGCCGCGCTCCGCGTCTTCGGGGAAAAGGCCGTCACCGACGAAGTTCTAACCACATGGGCCGACCGTTTTCTCGCCCGCGAGGGGTTCCTCGGCAATGTCCGCAAGCGCCCGGTGCCGCATGAAGGGCAGTTCCGGATCGCCGGTTATTTCTACTACTACGGGATCTACTATTTCACCGAATCGGTGAGGCTGCTCCCGCGGGAAAAACACGCGGCGTATGCCAAACGACTCGCCGCCATCCTGTTGGAAAGGCAGGAAAAAGACGGCTCGTGGTGGGACTATCCGCTCTACGACTACCACCAGGCCTACGGCACCGGTTATTCCCTCATGGCTCTAACATGGTGCCGCGCTGTCATCGGCGCCACCGACTGACCTCGATGCCACTGTCCCGCGAAGCCATCGAGAAGCGCGCCGTGAAGACCGGCGTGAAGGCGTCCATCAAACGCGACCACCTCGTCACCGAGCAGGAGTTGCTCGCGCTGCGCGTGCAGACGATGCCCACTTTCCTGCGCGTTTCGTTAGTTTTGACAGGTATTCTTTCTCTCGCTTCGTGCTGGATCGGCTGGCCATCGGATTCGTTTGCCGTGCGGGTCCTCGAAGCACTCTGGGGCGTATTTGCGGTCCTGTTCGGCTCATTCGGCGTCCGCCGCACACTCTCGCATCTCCTGGATTCCGTCGACGCCATCGACCTCGTCGGCAGCATTCTCGAGATGATCGCCGACGCGGTTTCAAATTTCGATCTCTAGCCCATGACCACTCTTCCCGCACCACCGTCGCCATCCGCAGTTCTATCATTTGACTTCGACGGGACCCTTCATGATCCCGCGGAGGATCCGCCGGTGCCACGGGAGTTTTTCGACCTGATCCGGAAACTCCGCGAAGAGCAGGGCGTGGTCTGGGGGATCAACACCGGACGCTCAATAGCCCAGATGGTCGAAGGCTTCAACGAGAGCCGGTTTCCATTTCTGCCCGATTGGGTGATCGCCCGCGAACGTGAGATCTATCACCCCAACGCCTTCGGGCGCTGGGTTCCCCACGCGCAATGGAACACGCGCTGTGAGAATGAGATCCACGGCCTGTTCAAGCACGCCAGCAAGCTGTTAGCCCATTTGCGCCACGAAATCGAGACCCACACCGGGGCCAAGTGGCAGGAAATGCACGGCGAGATCGCCGGCATCATCGCGCAGTCGGAGGAGGAAATGGAGTGGATCCTTGATCACATCGAGCCGTTAGTCGCCGCCGAACCGCACCTCGCCTGGCAGCGCAATTCGATCTATCTGCGCTTCGGTCACAGGGATTTCCAGAAAGGCAGCAGCCTGAGCGAAGTCGCCCGCCAGTATGGTCTAACCGCCGCACAATGCTTCGCGATTGGCGACGGCCACAACGATTTCGAAATGCTCGACCCCGTCCACGCGGGAATGACCGCCTGTCCCGCGAATGCCGTCAGCGCCATCAAGGAGCAAATCGCGGCCACCGGCGGATTGATCACGAGGGCGGCCCACGGCTGCGGATCAATCGAGGCCCTGAATCATTATTTCATCTCCCCGGGCCCGAGAAGAAAGTAGTCAAAATACCTACTTATTTGTTTGCCATTCCAAATTAGTTTCATAGGGTCTTCCCAACCTCGCGCAGGCAGCCAATACAGATCGGGATCCGGGGGGAAACCATTTGTAGCAGTGCCGCCACCCCAGCGGGAGGGGATATGTATAAGGCGCGGATTCCGGCAACGGGTCCGCGCCTTTTCCCTTTCAAGACGTGCTAACAAATGATCCGGCACAAAAAAAGCCACGGACGGTGACGTCCGTGGCCTTGGTTGAAAACGCCGGGTTCGCAGTTAGATCATGCCTTCGACGAGCTTCTCCAGCTTCACGATGTCGGCCGAGAAAGCGCGGATGCCATGAGCGGTTTTTTCCACAGCCATCGGGTCCTCGTTGAACAGGAAGCGGAATTGACTCTCGTTGAGGGAGATTTTCTCGTGATCGCACGCGGCGGCTTTCTCGGCCGTTAGGCGCGGGGTGACCGGTTCGTCGGAGGCCTGAAGTTCGCCTAACAAACCGGGGCTGATGGTGAGCAGGTCGCAGCCGGCGAGAGCGAGGATTTCGCCCTTGTTGCGGAATGACGCGCCCATGACCTGGGTCTTGTAGCCAAATTTTTTGTAGTAGTTGTAAATCGAGCGGACGGAAATGACGCCCGGATCCTCGTCGCCTTGGAAATCCTTGCCGGTGGCGGCCTTGTGCCAGTCGAGGATGCGGCCGACGAAGGGCGAGATCAGGCGCACGCCGGCTTCGGCACAGGCGACAGCTTGGGCGAAGGAGAACAGCAGCGTTAGATTGCAATGAATGCCTTCCTTGGCCAGCGCCTCTGCGGCTTTGATGCCTTCCCAAGTGGAGGCGATCTTGATCAGGATCCGATCACGCGAGTGACCTTCCTTTTCGTAGGCCTCGATGAGATGGTGCGCCTTGGTGATGGTCGCTGCGGTGTCGAACGAAAGGCGGGCATCGACTTCTGTCGAGACGCGGCCGGGGACAATTTTGAGTATTTCCAGGCCGAACAGGATCAGGATGCGGTCGAGAATCGCTTCGGTGAGGGCCGGGCCGGTGATGCCGGTTTTTTTGACTTCGGCCACCGCTTGTTCGACGAGGTGGAGATATTCCGGTTTGCCGGCGGCTTGGAGGATCAGCGAGGGATTGGTCGTCGCGTCCTGCGGCTTGTAGGTTTTCATCGATTCGAAATCGCCGGTATCGGCGACGACAGTCGTGAATTGCTTCAATTGATCGAGTTGATTCATGCTCATGTTGGGAGTGACGTAACCACCCCGCCGCCGGATGGGAAGATGAAAAGCCCCCCGATCGGGGGGATTTCATGAATCTCACTTCAGCCGGTGATGAATCCTCTTGAAGGTGAACGCTCCCACCGCCGCACCGAAGACGTCGGCCAGCAAGTCCGCAGGATCATTGCCGCTGCGGCCCGGCGAGAAACTCTGGTGATACTCATCCAGGCAAGCGTTCAGCGAGAGGGCGAGGATCGCACCGCCGATGATCACCTTCCAATTCGGGTGATCCGGGTTGCGCCGGTACAAATAGGCGCAGAGCAATCCGCTGCCGCCAAAAAAATAGCCGAAATGCGCGACCTTGTCCATTTGGTCGCTGGGGGGAAGAAATGTCTCACGCCCAGTGAGCGAGGACATCACCCACAAGACGGCGAACCAGATCAGGAAACCGGCGAGCCAGAACCGTGGATTCAGCACAAGCCGCGGCATGCTCAGAGCTTGCGCATTTCTTCCTCAAGTCGTTCCGCCAGCCACTGTTTCATCATCGACTGATAGTTGAGGAAGCGCGAACGGGCGATGCGTTTGATCCGCGAGAGCATCCGTGGATCGAAGCGCAGCGTGATGGTGGTGGACTCGCGGGAGTCCGCTTCGTGGACGGATGCGGCCATCAGCCGGCCATCGAGTTCGTGGCCTTCCCAGTAGCGGGCTTCGGCGGCTTCATCGACAAAATCTGGAATATCGGTCCAGCGGGAGACGGAGTTCATGGGGAGGTAAAAGGGGAGATCAGCGGAATTCCGCGTATTTTCGATCGTAAAATTTTTGTTCGGACTCGGACATTTCGCGGGCGGCGACTACGCGGGTGATTTTCCCGTCCGTCCAGAACGAGAAAAACAAATACCGGTCCGCGACCGTGCGACCGAGAGCGTAGTAGCGGGAAGCTCCGTCGGCACGCTCGTTGTCGGGCAGGAAACGTACGGAGAAAGGATCCTCGAAAGCTTCTTCAAGCTCACGGGGTTTGATGTTGCGAAGGTCGAATTGAACGTCGAGTAGGTCGAGTTCCATGGCGGGAGTTTGCGGATGAGCGGGGAAAGTGCAACAACGAGTTTGGCGGAAGTTGCCCGCCAATACAGGTAGTCTCGGTCAGGTGGCCAAGTTCGTCACAGCGTGTGCCCCATCCGTGTCCGCTTCGTTTCGAGGTATTTCTCGTTGTGAGGATTCGAGGGCAGGCTGATGGGGAGCTGCTCGACGATTTCCAACCCGTAGCCTTCCAGGCCGACGACTTTCTTCGGGTTGTTAGTCAGCAGCCGCATTTTGCGGACGCCGAGATCGTAGAGGATTTGGGCACCCATGCCGTAGTCACGGAGGTCGGAGCCGAAGCCGAGTTTTTCGTTTGCTTCCACAGTATCCAATCCTTCCTCCTGCAGCTTGTAAGCATGGATTTTCGCCGGCAGGCCGATCCCGCGGCCTTCCTGGCGGAGATATAACAGCACACCGCCTTCGTTGGAAATGTGCTCCAGCGCCGCCGCGAGCTGACCGCCGCAATCGCAGCGCTGGGAGTGGAACACGTCACCGGTTAGACATTCCGAGTGGACGCGGACGAGCGTGGGTTTTTCCGGGTCGATGATGCCTTTGCTCAGCGCGAGGTGGTGGCTGCCATCGGTGGTGATTCGAAAAAGATGGCAGTCAAACTCACCGAAATCTGTCGGCATCAGCACCGTTTGTTCGCGGAAAACCAACTTCTCCGAGCGGCGACGGTATTCGATGAGCTGCGCAATGGTGCAGGCCTTGAGGCCATGGCGCTTCTGATAGTCGCCGAGCTGGCCGACGCGGGCCATCGTGCCGTCGTCGTTCATGACCTCGCAGATCACCGCCGCCCGGGGCAGGCCGGCGAGTCCTGCCAGATCCAGCGAGGCCTCGGTGTGGCCGGTCCGCCGCAACACTCCGTCCTTCACGGCTTGCAAGGGAAAGACATGGCCCGGATGCACGAACGCATCAGCCTTGGCCGTTGGGTCGGCTAACAGACGAATCGTCAGCGCGCGGTCCGCGGCGGAAATCCCGGTGGTGATGCCTTCCGCGGCATCGACGCTCACGGTGAACGCGGTCTTGTGGCCCTCACGGTTGCGGCGGGTCATTTGTGGAAGTTCGAGCTCTTCGGCGCGTTCTGCGGTGAGCGGCGCGCAGATCAATCCGCGGGCGTGAACGGCCATGAAATTGACCATTTCCGGCGTGCACAGCGACGCTGCTCCGGCGAGGTCGGCTTCGTTTTCACGGGACGGGTCGTCCGAGATGATGACAAGGCGACCGGCGGCGATTTCCGCGATGATTTCCGGGATGGGACTGAAAACGAGAGGCGATTCTAACATGGTTACGAGGGAAAATTCAATTAAGCGTCGGGTCATCCGGAGCTTCGGCCAAAATGCGGTGGAGCGGCGAAAGATGGCGCAATAGCTCGGCCCACAAGCTGCGGTCATGTTCCTGGCCCAGCAAATCGGCTTGCGGGCGGGCAGCGATCCACGAGCTCCGGCGCAGTTCGTTTTCCAACTGCCCCGCCGTCCAGCCCGAATAGCCGACGAAGGCCCGCACAATCCGCCCGGGCCGCCGGGCATGGTCCACGGCGTCCTCGGCGGAAATTCGGATGGCCCAGCGCAGGCCTTGTTTTTTGCTCCACCAGAACGAGGAAAACGTCAGTTGGTCTTGCGCGACCGGCCCGCCGGTGTGGACCGCGAGCTGCCGTAGCGGCGCGAAATCGTCGTCTTGCAGGAAATCGCCGACCGTTTTTCCCGTCGGTTGGTTGAGGATCAACCCGAACGCGCCTTCGTCCGCCTTGTGCTCCGCGAGCAGGATCACCGAACGGTTGAACGTGCCATCGCGCAACGACGGATCAGCCAGCAGAAGCTTCCCTTGAAGCTTGATCGGGAGATCGGGACTGGATGGATCGTCGGCCACGGCGAAATCCTAATGCCAGCTCCGGCGTTCGCCAATCGCGGATTGAGAGATTTGTCGCGTGGGGAATCCGCTGGCCGATTGGCTTGGGAACTGCATGATTCCCGAGTGATCCGGATTTTTCTGCTAGTTCTCCTTGTTTCCGGCATCGTCCGTGCCGAGCCGCTCTCCATCCGCGTCGTCGCCGCGAATTTGACCTCGGACAACAAACAGTCCTACTCGCCGGACAACGGCAACCACAGCAACCCGGAAGGCGCCGGAGCCCGCATTCTCAAGGCCCTGAAACCCGACATTGTGATGATCCAGGAGTTCAACACCAGCGTGCCTGCGCGCCAATGGATCAACAAGACCCTCGGCGAGGAATACGTTTTCATGGCGGAAAATGGCATGCAAATCCCTAACGGCATCATCAGCCGCTTTCCCATCATCGAGTCGGGATCCTGGGATGATCCGGTGCTGAGCAACCGCGAATTCGCCTGGGCACACCTTCGCCTGCCTGAAAAGCGCGACCTGTGGGTGGTCAGCGTGCATCTCCATTCGAAAGGGGAAGCTTCGCGCGCAACCCAGTCGGCCGCGCTCGCGAAATTCATTGCGGAAAAAGTCCCGAAAGACGCCATGCTCCTTATCGGCGGCGATTTGAACACCCGCACAACCGAGGAAGCCTGTTTCAAGGAACTCGCTTCCGTCGTCGTGATTCCGAAAAACCCTCCGGCCGACAAAAACGGCGATATCACTACCAATGCCCCGCGGAATCGTCCTTACGACTGGGTGCTGGCCAGCAAATCCTTGGACAAGGCGGCCACGCCGGTGAAGCTCGCGGACGCCGAGTTCCCTAACGGACTGGTTTTCGACAGCCGCGTGTTCGAGCCGCTCGACAAGCTCGCGCCGGTGCAAAAAACCGACAGTGGCGTGAAGAACATGCAGCACATGGCCGTGGTCCGGGATTTCAAGATTCCCTAGGCCCAGTCACCCGTCCGGGTGATAGCATTTCCTCCGGGCGGCGGTAAGGTGTCGCTCGCCGATGAACCGCCTGCTTTGCCTGTTTTTGCCCGTGTTTTCCCTTACTCTCGCGAGAGGTGAGGAACGCGTGGAGTTCAACCGCGACATCCGGCCCATCCTCACCAAGCACTGCACCGCCTGCCACGGCGGCGTGAAGGAAGCGGGCGAAGTCTCATTCATCTATCGGGAAAAAGCGTTGGCTCCCGGCGAGTCCGGAAAGATCCCCATCGTCCCCGGCAGACCCGCGGAATCGGAGATGCTTCACCGCCTCCGCAGTAAGGATCCCGACGAAGTCATGCCTAAGCCCAAGCATGGCCCGCCGCTGCCGGCAGGAGAAATCGCCCTCATCGAGCGCTGGATTTCCCAAGGCGCGGAATGGCAGAACCACTGGGCGTTCGTCCCGCCGAAGGAAACGAAGGTCTCAACCATCTCCGACGAAACGTGGCCATCCGCGTCACTTGATCGATTCATCCTGCAACGCCTGGATCGCGAAGAACTCAAGCCCTCGCCCGAAGCTCCGCCATCCGAGTGGCTGCGGCGCGTGACCTTCGATCTCACCGGTTTGCCGCCGTCACCCGAAGAACTTGCCGCCTTTGAGGAAAACCCCGCCGCTCGCGCTGCCGTGGTCGATCGTCTGCTAGCCTCTCCCGGTTTCGGCGAGCGCTGGGCCGCCGTCTGGCTGGACCTCGCACGCTACTCGGACACCTACGGATTCGAAAAAGACCCCCACCGCGACATCTGGCCATACCGCGACTGGGTCATCCGCGCCTTCAACTCAGACATGCCGTATGACCAGTTCACCATCGAGCAACTCGCCGGTGACCTGCTCCCGAATGCCACCGCCGACCAACGCCTCGCCACCGCATTTCATCGCAACACCCAGACGAATACCGAAGGGGGCACCGACGACGAGGAGTTCCGCATTGCCGCCGTTATCGACCGGACAACCACCACTTGGACCACCTGGCAGGCGACGACCTTCGCTTGCGTGCAGTGCCACTCCCATCCCTACGATCCCATCGAGCACGACGAGTTCTACAAATTCATCGCCTTCTTCAACAGCACCGGGGATTGCGACCAGGACAACGATTTCCCCCGCATGAAGGTCCCGACGGATCCTGCGAAAGCCACCGAAGCGTCAGGCATGGAGATCAACCTGCGTATCCTTCGCGAACAGCTCAACTCGGCCGGTCACGATCTGGCGGCGTCGGGCGATTGGAAACCGTTCTCGCCAGATGTCTTCGCGCCGAGCCACGGCACGCTCGCGATTTCAGGCGACGGCACGATCCGCAGCCAGGGAACTCTGCCGACCGGAGCCGTCCACAGGATTTCAGGCGACGCGCCTGCATTCACCGCACTGCGTTTGAGAATCCTGCCGGAGAACGACGACCCGAAAAAATGGCCCGAGCGCGGCTCGCTGGTCTCGAAATTCGAGGTGAATCTGATCGACCCGGCCGGAACCCCGATCCCGGTCGCGATGAAGGAGGTTTTCTCCGACCAACTCGGAGGTCCCTTCGAGCCCGGACCTAACGGAAACGTCGGCGGTTTTCCGAAACTTGAAGGACCCCGCTGGTCCGTTTTCGTTCCCGAAAAGCCGTTTACCGGCGGGCGGTTGGAGATCGTGATGACCCAGAAAGGCGAGACCGCCGGCAATCAGGCCACGCCCGTCCGGCGCTTCGCCATCGATCTATCAGAACGCCCCGAATGGACCGCCGTGGTCAACGACCCGCAGCGCCTCGCCATGTGGAAATCGCGGGATGAGTTGGCGAAGCAATACAAGGCGATCGAAGGCACTCTCGTTCCCGTCATGGCGGAGGCGCCCGCCCGCGAGACCCGGGTCTTCGCCCGCGGCAACCGGCTTTCCAAGGAGGACGTCGTGACACCCGGGATTCCGAGATTGTTAGCCACCGGCAGCCCGAAGGACAGAATGACCCGCCTCGACATGGCGCGCTGGATTGCCAGCGCGGAGAACCCGCTCACCGCCCGCGTCATGGTTAACCGCCTGTGGGCCGAACTCTTCGGCAGCGGTCTTGTTCTAACCGCGGAGGACTTTGGAACCTCAGGAACGCCGCCCAGCCATCCGGAGTTGTTGGATCACCTCGCGCTCAGGTTCGCGAGCGACATGAAATGGTCGATGAAATCCATGTTGCGCGAAATCGTCCTTTCCTCGACCTACCGCCAGACCCATCGCGCATCGAAGCTTATGGTCGAAAAGGATCCTAACAACCGGCTTCTCGCCCGCGGTCCCCGCAACCGTCTGTCCGCCGAAATGGTCCGTGACCAGTCGCTGGCCGTCGCCGGATTGCTGTCTCCTAAAATGCACGGTCCGCCCGTGTTTCCGCCGCAGCCCGCGGGCGTGTGGAGTTCGGTTTACAGCGGAGCGAAGTGGAAAAACTCCGAGGGCGAGGACCGCTACCGCCGTGCGGTCTACACCTATCAAAAGCGCACCAGCGGCTATCCGGGTTTCCTCACCTTCGACGCGCCGAGCCGCGATTTGTGCAGCGCCCGCCGGTTGGTCAGCAACACGCCGCTGCAAGCGCTCGTCACCATGAACGACCCCGCCCACATCGAAGCCGCTCAAGGCTTGGCGAAGCGCATGGCCGGCCACTCCGCCGACCTTCCCGCGCAACTCGCGTTCGGTGTCCTGTTAGCCACCCAGCAGGCCGCCACACCCGCAATGATCGAAGACCTCGCATCGCTCACCGCCACGGCCACCTCGGACTATCAGCAAGCTCCGGCCGAGTCCGCCAAGCTCGCGGACACTCCCGCCGCCGCGGCGCTCGTGCTCACGGCAAACACCATTCTCAACCTGGACTCCGCCCTCACCCGATGAAACCCGAACACTTCGCACGGCTCCAACACACGCAGTTGGAACACCTGACGCGCCGCCATTTCCTTTCGAAATGCAGCACCGGCCTTGGCGCGATGTGGCTCGCCGGCACCGCCGGACGCGCGTGGGGATCGGCGTCCGGCACCCTTCGGAAAGACCCGGCGAATCCGCTCGCTCCCGCGATGCCGCAGTTCGCCGCCAAGGCGAAGCGTGTAATCTATCTGCACATGGCCGGCGCGCCGTCGCAGCACGAACTGTTTGACTACAAACCCGAGTTGCAAAAACTCAACGGCAAGGATTGCCCGAAGGAGTTCCTCGAAGGCAAGCAGTTTGCCTTCATCCAGGGCGTGCCGAAAATGCTTGGGCCGCAGTTCGATTTCAAACAACACGGCCAATCCGGTGCCTGGGTTTCCGACCGGCTGCCGCACTTTTCCTCCGTGGTGGATGACGTGTGCTTCATCAAGTCGATGCACACCGATCAGTTCAACCACGGTCCCGCGCAATTGTTAGTGCACACCGGAACCCAGAACCTGGGGTCGCCCTCGATCGGCGCGTGGGCGACTTACGGGCTCGGCTCGGATAATCAGAACCTCCCCGGTTTCATCGTCCTGACCTCCGGCGGAAACAACCCCGACGCCGGCAAATCCGTCTGGGGTTCCGGCTATCTACCTTCGGTCTATCAGGGAGTGCAATGCCGATCCCAGGGCGAACCGGTTCTCTATCTGGACGACCCTGCCGGCATTTCCCGCAACCTCCGCCGCCGCTCGCTCGACACGCTCGACCGGTTGAACCAACAGATTTCCGCCGATGTCGGCGATCCGGAAACCGTCACCCGCATCGCGCAATACGAGATGGCCTACCGCATGCAGATGCACGCCACCGACGCCTTCGATCTCAAACAGGAAAGCGAAGCCACGCACGTCAGCTACGGCACCCAGCCCGGCAGGGAATCGTTCGCCAACAACTGCCTGTTAGCTCGTCGGCTCGCCGAGCGCGGCGTGCGTTACATCCAGCTCTTTCACTGGGGCTGGGACTCCCACGGCTCCTCCGCGAAGGAAGCGCTCAACAAGGGGTTCAGCGACCGCTGCAAGGAAGTGGATCAGCCGATGACCGCGCTGCTTAAGGATCTCAAACAACGCGGCCTGTTGGAAGACACCCTCGTTGTCTGGGGCGGCGAATTCGGCCGCACGCCCATGCAGGAAAACCGCGGCGGCACCGAGATGGCCTTCATCGGCCGTGACCACAATCCCGGCGGTTTCACCCTCTGGATGGCCGGTGGCGGCGTGAAACCCGGCATCTCCTACGGCGAGACCGACCCGATCGGTTACGAGGCGATCATCGACAAGGTCTCCGTCCACGACCTCCACGCCACGATGATGCAGCTCATGGGATTCGATCACGAAAAACTGACCTATCCCTCGCAAGGAGCGCCACAGCGACTGACTAATATCACCAAGCCGGGAAGCAAGGTGGTGAAGGGGATTCTTGCATAGGGAGTCACGACAAGAGTGTGGTGGCGCCTCATGGCGGGAGCGCGAAGGCAACGTAAGAGTCACCGCTCTTCGTTCCGATTTTTCCGCCGCCACAGGCGATGACGACGTATTGTTTTCCACTAACCGAATACGTTGCCGGAGTCGCGTAGCCCGCGGCTGGCAGTCTGGCTTTCCAGAGTTCATTGCCGGTCTTCTGGTCAAACGCGCGGAGATGTTCGTCACGACTCGCGGCGATGAAAACCAGCCCGCCCGCCGTGACGACCGGTCCGCCGTAGTTCTCGGTGCCGGTTTTCGGAACACCCTTGGCTGTTAGTTCCGGCCACTCGCCAAGGGGCACGCTCCAGCGGAATTCACCGGTGTTCAGATCGATGGCATTGAGCGTGCCCCACGGCGGCTTCACCGCGGGGTGGCCATCGGCATCGAGAAACCGGTTATAGCCGGTGGTGGAGTAGGGGATCGCTCCGCCCGGCTCGACCTTGGGGTTGGAATCATTGGACGACGGTTCCCCGAAAAGGTAGTTGATCAGACTGTCGCGCTGGTCATCGGCTAGAAACGCGAATGACGGCATCACGCGGCGACCGCTTTTTAGTAACGCTGCGACATCCTCCTTTTTCATTCGTTGCCCGAGATCGACGAGCGATGTGACGTTCTGCGCTGCGTTTCCTTTCCGGTCGGCTCCGTGGCACGACGCGCACATTCTTGCAAAGAGCGCCTGACCTCCGGAGCCTCCAGCGGGAGCCGGCACCATCGTGAGAATCCACGGCATTTCGTTGGCATTCACGTAGAGAACGCCCTCGGGATCCGCGGCGGCTCCGCCCCATTCCGCGCCGCCGTCGAAGCCTGGAAAGATAATCGTCCCTTGCTCGCTCGGTGGCATGAAAGGGACGTGCGGCCGCAGTTTGGTGAATTTCTCCAGCACCCCGCGATGCAGTTCCGGAGAGATGTTAGTGATCTGGTCATGGCTGAAAACCTGCCGCGCGAAGGGCGCGGGCTTGACCGGCAGTGGTTGCGTCGGCCACGCCGCCTCGCCTGGCAGATCCGACGAAGGCACCGGCACTTCTTCGATGGGAAACAACGGCTCACCGGTCTCGCGATTGAACACGAACACATGCCCGGACTTCGTCACCTGCGCCACCGCGTCGGTTTTCCGCCCGCCGTGCGTCACGGTGATTAGATTGGGCGGCGCAGGCAGATCGCGGTCCCAGAGATCGTGGTGGACGAATTGATAGTGCCACACCCGTTTCCCGGTGCGGGCGTCGAGCGCGATCAGGCAGTTGGCGAAGAGATTTTTGCCGGCCCGGTTTCCGCCCCAGAAATCGAACGCCGCCGATCCGGTCGGGCAGAACACCAGCCCGCGGGTTTCATCCAGCGCGAATCCGGTCCAGACATTTGCTCCGCCGATCGAGCGATGGGCGTCGGGCGGCCACGTATCGTGACCGGGTTCTCCCGGCTCGGGAATTGTGTGGAAGCTCCATGCCAGCGCTCCGGTTCTAACATTGTAGGCCCGGATGTGCCCCGGAGCCGCGGGTGCCGGCCCTTCGCCGACCCGCATGCCCATGATGAGGAGATCGTTGAAAATCACGCCCGGCGTATTGGCCGCCAGATAGAGTTTTTCCGCCGCGGGTCCGAGCCCTTGTTTGAGATCCACGCTGCCGCTGTTGCCGAACGAGCCGATCCGCTTGCCCGTTCGCGCGTCGATGGCATGCAGGAAATGATCGTTCGCATAGAAAATCCGACTAACTCCGTCGCCGCTCCAGTGGACCAACCCACGATTGACCCCGCCCTTCGGCAGGCCCTCTTTCGCAGGATCGAACCGCCACATTTCCTTGCCGCTTCCGGCATCGAGCGCGAACAATTGCAAATCCGGGGATGTCCCGAACAACACCCCGCCGATCACCAGCGGATTGCATTGGATCTGCGAGCGGTTCTGCGGATCCGTCCCGCCCGCCTGATAGGTCCAGGCGACTTGCAACTGTCCCACGTTGTCCTGAGTGACCTCTCGCAGCGCGGAATAATGGCTGCTGGCCTTGTCGCCCAGATAGGTGCTCCAGTCCGCCTCCGCCGCGAGTGCTCCCAAGGGGCAGCATAGGAACAGGGTGAACCATTTCATAGGGTGTTAGGATTTCAGGCGGGCGAACGGGAGGGACCAGGGCAGGCCTGTTTCAGTTGCCAATTGGACCATCGCCCGGCGGGCCTTGGAAAGAATTTTCCACCGCGGCGCCTCTAACCAGACGACTTGCTCACGTTCGAATCAATTTGACGGAATGGAACCTACCTTGTTAGTCACACCCATGTTGAAAAAAGCCCTGATCGCCTTCGCTTGCGCCGCTTTGGCGGGTGGTGTCATCGGGTGGAGCCGGACCGACAAAAAGCCTCCCGCACGGCCAGTCACGATCCAGGCTCCCGCGCCCGTGCCGCCCGCACCGCGGCCGAAGTGGACAGCCGGAGATTTCCTCAAATTCGCCCGCGATCAGACTCTCGCGGCGAAACAGCCCGGCTTCAACCCTCTATCCGAAAGGCTGACCGACTGGAGCGACGGGGAGATCGTTGCCGCCTTGAACGCATGTCTAACCGACCCCGGATTCGCATTTGGCAGTCTTGATGATTTTCTGCTGGGCGAGTGGATGAAGCGCGATTTCGACGCTGCCATCGCGTGGTTCGACAAACTGGAATCCCGGTCGGTGAAAAGCAGGCTCGCATCAGCTCTCAGCCACCAGTGGCCGGCGGACAAGGCGGAGCAGGGGCTGGCATTCGTGCGTGCCAACCGTGATATTTACCCCGGGCCCACCGCATGGTCCATCATGACGAAGGTATTCGACAACCGGGTCAAGCAAGGCCCCGCCGCGTTGGAAGATCTGCTGCGCGTGGCGCGCGAGGAGAAGTTAGAGTTCGGTGGTGGAAGCCCTGGCAGCCTCCCCACCCACTTTGATTTCGCCGCTTTCGCGAAAGGGGAGGAATTCGAAAAACTCTGGGAATCCGGCCAGGCCAATTTGTTGATGCTCGCCTGGCACGCGCAGGACAGGGGCGAAGCTTTTGACTGGCTGTTGGAAAACCACGGTGCGAAATCCTTGAGTGCCATCGCCCGTCTGCCTGATGGAGACACCCCCGGAAACCTGAAATGGATGGGCCGAAAATTCGAGACGCTCGATCCCGATCAACGCCAGGAATTCCTCGATGAGATGCAGTTAGGCTGGGCCGTGTTTCCAACCCTTCTCGTGACGTTCAGCCAAGGCATCAGCGATCCCGCCGTAATGGACGAAGCCCGCAGGATGGGCGTGCAAGGCATTTTCGCGGGCAAGATCCAAGAGGCGATGCCGCTGATCGAGTCGATCAAAGATCCCGCGAGGCGCATCGAGATCCTCGAACAGGCGGAGCCGTCCGCCGTCTTTGACACCCGCCCCGATCTGCGGCGGTTCGATGCCTTCAATGAATCCCAGCTCCGTGCCAAACTAACCGAATGGCACGCCACGAAATCGCAGATCAAGTCGATCCTTGCCCGCTTCAAGCTATGAAGAACAGTTTGTCAGTCATCGTGGCGATCGTAGGCGGCTTGATTGCCGGAGCATTCATCGGGCAGCGGTTCGCTGCGACTCACAGAGAATCCCGTCTCGTGGAACCTCGTGGAAATGATCGCGTCTCCGAGCCTGCCCGCCGGACCATCGCTGCGGCTGCGGTTGAAAAACACGACCTTCGTTCCCTACAACGGTGGCATCTCCAGCAGCAATCCGGCGGACTCGAAATCTGCGGGCAGATCGAACGCATGGACAGCGCCGCCATCCGCGATCTGATGACGAGCCTGATCGCCGCAACCCGGCAGCCGGATCCGCCCGACGTTAGTGCCATCCTTGAGGCCGCGGCCAGGGAACTTTTTCACCGCGAAGGTGACAAAGCCATTGACTGGGCTAACAGCCTCGATCCCGCCGCCGGGCGGGCGGTTCTTCTCGAACAGATGATTAGAACCGCCGCCGGACCGTCGCCTGAAATCGCGCTGCCGTGGATCGGCCGCTACCACAAGGAATTCGGCAAGGGCTTGTCTAACGAATTCGGCCGCGCGGCCATCGTCGGCGCGACCGCCCGCGGCGCGGAGGACCTCATCCGATTGAAGGAACTCTACGGCGACGGATTGCGCGGCTGCGAGTTTCCCAGCGGCCCGTTCGCGGATGGATTCGACTTTCACCTGCTAGTGACCAAGCTCCCGCGAGCGTCCGGCATTCAGGAAGCCATCCAATCCTGGGCCGCCAGGGACAAGGACGCGGCCTGGTCAGGGATCAAGGAAAACATGGCCGCCGACGGGAGAATCGCTGTCTATCAGTTTGGCGCGGTTTTCTCCGGCGTCGCGATCGCAGAAGGAGATCGGCAAGCCGCCAGGTGGGCTGCCTCCAAGCTGGACGAACTCCCGCCCGAATTGCGCGACCGTGCGGTTTCCTCAATGCTCGAGCACGAGCTCGGCCAGTCCGCCGCTTATGAGAGCGTCATGGCCGAATTGCCCCGCGAGTCCGACCGCGTCGCTTTGGCAGCCAGTGTCGTTTCTCCCTTTGGAAACACCGCGGCTGGCCTCGGTGCTTTGAAAGCTCTCGGTTCGGAGTCCTTGCAAGTGGACGCACTCATCGGCTCCGCGAAAGTTTACAGCCGTGCAGCCTCCAATACGGACCGTGTCGATTCGAAGGCCATTCTCGATTTTTTCACCGCCACCATGGACCAGCTCAAACTTTCCCCGGCCTCGCGGGAAACCGTCAACACCGTCCTGCACACCCCGCAGGATCCGTATCCGAACTAACAGCGGTCACCGCGCCAGACCCTTGCCGGTTAGAACCACGTCGAAGGGTGATTCATCCGCATCGTTGCTTTTGATGTGGATCTCCGCGCTGCGGGTGCCTTTGCCAGTGGGTTTGAAGGTGACCGTGAAGGTGGTGCTAGTCCCGGGTGCCAACGTGGTCTTGGCCGGCTGGGTCACTTTGAATTCCTTCGCGTTCACCCCGTCGCGGGTGATGGAGAGACCGGTTAGAGGGCCGCTTCCGACATTCCGGATCGTGAACTTTTTCGTCGGTCCGCTTTTGCCAATGACGGCGATGCCGCAAGTCGTCTTGGAAAAGTCATCCTCGAGGCTGTTGCGGGCGGGTTGCTGGACATCGATCTCGGGAACCATGCGGGAGTCCGTGGCCGGATCAGCGGACAGCGGTTGCGCCATCAGGCAGAACGCCACGGGCAATGCGAAAGAAGAAATGACGAAATCCTGAATGTTCATAGGGCTGGGGAGATCGTCGCCGAGGAACCGGAAATGGCAATTCGCAAATGCCCGATGGGAACGGCCGATGTTTTCGGCGACGAACTGACGTCTGTTAGCCAAGGCCATGGCAAGGAGCCGTGAGCAATTATTTCCCCGACTTGAGCGGTGGCGGCGGTGCGGCAAGGGATTGATGGAAAGTGTCCTTTTCCCCGAGCGAGAGCACGAACTCGGTTAGCAGGTCGATGGTGTGCTGGATGTCATCGAGGTGGGCGGTTTCCACGACGGAATGCATGCAGCGGATCGGCAGGGAGACGAGGGCGCTGGGGATGCCCGAGCGGGAGTGAAAGATCTTGTCGGTATCGGTGCCGGTGAAACGGCTGGTCGCTTCATGCTGGACGGGAATCTTGCGACCATCGGCGACATCGATCAGGCGTTTGACGACGTGCGGGTGGTTGGCGCTCCCGTGGCAGAGCGTGGGGCCTTGGCCGAGGTTGACGCGGCCGAATTTGTTAGGATCGATTCCTGGAGTGTCGGTGGCGTGGGTGACGTCGAGGCAAATGCAGATGTCCGGTTGGAGTCGATAGGTGGCCATGACGGCTCCGTTGCCTCCGATTTCCTCCTGAACGGCGTTCAGGCAGAGAAGCGTTAAAGCGGGCTTTTTCTTGCCGCCGGCGATGCGTTTCATCACCTGCGCAATGATGTAGCCACCAATGCGGTTATCGAGAGCCCGGCCGACGAGGCGTTTGTGGGCGAGTTCCAGCGGACCGTAGAGATAAACCGCGGGATGGCCGACCCGGATTCCCATGGCGGCGACTTCGGCTGCGTTCGATGCGCCCACATCCACCCAGAGTTCGTGCACGGCAGGAGATTTTTCGGAACCTGCCTCGTCGCGGCGGAGGTGGATCGCGGTGTTTCCGATGATCCCGGTGACCTCGCCCTTGTCGCCGAGAATACAGATGCGCCGGCCCCGTGCGGTGGCGACATCCGAGCCTCCCACCCGGTCGATGCGCAGGAAGCCGCGGTCGTCGACGTGTTTGATCATGTAGCCGATCTCGTCGGCGTGGGCTTCGAGCATGACGATCCGCTTGGATTTCCCGGGGAGGGTCGCCCAGGTGGAACCATAAGCATCGCAGGCGACATCGGGTGCGTGTTGCTTGATCCAGTTGGCCCAGACTTGTTGGCCGCCCATTTCAAAGCCGGTCGGGCTGGGGGTCTCTAGCAGGTGAAACAGGAATTCGCGGTCGTCTTTTTTCATTGAGGGAATTGAATCACTCCCGCGCGGGCTGGCAAGGGGATTGATCCCTCGAAAACGTTCTTGTGAGGAAACCGATTTGAATTCCTTGAGATCCAGTCAATTGTTAGTCGGATTGGAATTCCCCGGTCCGTCCCCACGAAAGGATCAGCCCATGTTAGGCAATATCCGGCGCTTTTTTCGCTCAGTCCCGCGCCCGCCGCGGCGGGCGGGGCCGATTGGTGGCGCATCGGCGCTGAAACTGGGGCTCGCATTGTCGTCCGGGGGGGCGAGCGGACTTGCTCACATCGGCGTTTTGCAGGTGCTGGAGGAGAATAAGATCGAGATTCACGCCATCGCCGGAGCCAGTATGGGAGCTTACGTCGGAGCGCTGTGGGCGGCGGGGTTTTCGGGAAAAGCGCTGGAGGCTCTCGCCGCGGAAATCAACGACCGACGTCAACTGTGGAAGCTGGCCGATCTGAATTTTCCGCCGATGAAAGGTCTGTTTCAAGGCCGCAAGGCCCGTGCCCATTTGGAACGCTCGCTCGGTGATCTCCGTTTCGAGGATCTCGAACGCTGTCTGCTCGTCGTCACCGTCGATCTCGATACCAAGGAGCGCTTGGTCCTGCGCCATGGAAAAATCGCGGAGGCTGTTCACGCTTCCTGCGCCATGCCGGGAATCGTCGCACCGGTCATGATCGATGGCCGCCGCTGCGTCGATGGCGGGGTGATCGATCCGCTTCCGGTCGGAGCTTTGCAGAAATTTGCCGCTGTGGACCGGGTGCTTGCCGTGTCGGTGATTCCCACGTTCGCCGATGTAGAGGAAGGCCTCTGCCGTCGCGATGTGGGACCTCCGATCGCGTGGTGGCGGCATGTGGGCGCGACGCTCAATGGCAATCTCAATTTATTTGCCCGCGGCAATGTGGTGGACACTTTCCGCCAAAGCATCCGTGCCGCGCAGATCCGCCTGGCCCACGGGTCCTGCAAGCGCGCCGACTACTGCCTGCATCCGGAGTACATTCCCGCTCCATGGCACGACTATCCGGGGTTCCGCCGCTTCATCGATGCCGGCCGCCAGGTCGCCATCGATCACCTGGACGAGATCCGCACGATGCTTCAACCCGAACGACACGACCATGAAATCCCTCTTTTCCAACGGTTGGTGGGCCACGACGTCGCGTGACGAAATGCACAGTCGCCAGGATGCGCTGTTACGGCGTTTCCTCAGCGACCGGGTGGTGCCGTTCACGGTCTATTACGGAAAACTCTTCCATGAACTCCGCATCGACGCCGATGATATTCGCAGCACCGACGATCTAACGAAGCTGCCATTCACCTCGAAATGCGATTTGGAGAACCCGCGCGATTTCCTCATCATCCCCGACGAGCACATCCTCCAGCGCCAATGGTCCACGGTGCGCCTCGCCCTGAGTCATCTCCCCGGGGCGACGAAAAAAGCGCTCGAGGAGGAACTCCGGCCCATCCTGCTCACCAGCACCACCGGCCGCTCCGCAGCGCCCGTTCCGTTTCTCTACACCAAGCACGATCTCGCCAACCTTGAGGAAAGCGGCCGGCGTCTGATGGAGATCTGCCGCTCGGATCCGTCGTGGCGTCACATCAACGCGTTCCCATTTGCACCGCATCTTGCGTTTTGGTTAGCCCACTACGCCGGCACCGGTTTCAACACCTTCATGCTTTCCACCGGTGGCGGAAAAACCTTGGGCACCGAAGGCAATCTCCGCGCGATCAACAAGGTGGATCCCGAAGCGATCATCGCGATGCCCACCTTTCTCTATCATCTTCTCCAACAGGCATCGGCCACCAACCTCCGCTGGACAAAACTCAAGCGCATCGTCCTCGGCGGCGAGAAAGTCCCCGCCGGCATGCGGCTGAAACTTCGCGCGCTGTGTGCGGAAATCGGCTCGCCCGATGCCGCGATCATGGCCACCTACGGCTTCACCGAATCGAAAACCGCATGGACCGAATGCATGACTCCTGACGGAGTCGAACCCACGGGGTTCCATATCTATCCGGATTTGAGCTTTGTCGAAATCATCGATCCTGAAACTGGCGAGCGTGTACCCGACGGTCATCCGGGCGAAGTGGTTTGCACACCGCTCGATGCCCGCGGCACCGTCGTCCTGCGCTACCGCACCGGCGACCTGGTCGAAGGCGGAATCACCTACGAACCGTGCCCGGTTTGCGGACGCACTTGCCCGCGGCTGCTAGGGAAAATTTCCCGTGTCTCTGACATCCACCATCTGAACATCGAGAAGCTCAAGGGCACGCTCGTCGATTTCAATGCTCTTGAACACTTGCTCGACGACACCGAAGGGCTGGGTGCCTGGCAGATCGAATTGCGCAAGCGCAACGACGACCCGCTGGAGACCGACGAGGTCAGGGTCCACGCCACGGCTGCCAACGGCTGTGATCCGGAGATCCTGCGAAAAAGGATTGCCGACCGCTTTCGCCAAGCCGTCGAGTTCCGCCCTAACGAGATTCTGTTCCATTCGTGGGATGAGATTCGCAACCTCCAAGGCGTGGGCAAAGAACTCAAGGAACAGAAGATTGCCGACCATCGTCCAACCTCCGCGAGCGCATGACCGACCTCCACATCATCGCGGGAATCCGCACCCCCTTCTGCCGGGCCGGGATCGACTTCGACGCGCTAACAGCCGCCGATCTGGGCCGCCACGCCTGCGTCGCGTTGTTGTTGCGCACCGGCATCGACCCCGCGGCGATCGACGAGGTGATCTTCGGCTGCGTCGCCCAACCCGCCGAATCCGCGAACATCGCCCGCGTCATCGCCCTGCGTTCTGGCATCCCTGATAGCGTCCCTGCGGCCACCGTCCACCGCAACTGCGCCTCGGGTATGGAGTCCATCACAACCGCCCACCAACGGATGATCGCCGGCCAGGGCGAGCTCTTCCTCGTCGGTGGGACGGAAAGCATGTCCCGCATTCCATTGCTTTATCAAGATTCCGCCAGCCGCAAGTTCGCCGCGCTTTCACGGGCGCGGGGCGTTGGGGGAAAAGTTGCAGCAGCCGCCAAGTTTCGCCCTGGCGATTTCAGACCGCTCGTGGGACTCCAGCTCGGACTAACCGATCCCGTCAGTGGGCTCATCATGGGCGACACTGCGGAAATCCTCGTCCGAGAATTCCACATCACCCGCGAACAGCAGGACGCTTTCGCCGCCGTATCGCACCGCAGGGCGCTTGCCGCGCGAGACGTCATGATGGAGGAAATCGCCACTGTCCACTTGCCCGGGAAGGCCGTCACCCGCGACAACGGCCCGCGCGAGGATTCGACTCCGGAGAAGCTCGCCAAACTACGTCCGATCTTCGACCGCCAAACCGGCACTGTCACCGCCGGTAACAGCTCGCAACTCACCGACGGCGCGGTCGCGTTGTTAGTCGGGAGCGAGAAGGCGGCCGCTCGCCTCGGTATCGAACCACTCGGACGTCTCACCGGCTATGCCTACGCTGGTTGCGATCCCAAACGCATGGGACTCGGCCCGGTCCACGCCATCCGCCGCTGCGGCCGCTCGCCCGACGATGCGGATCTCGTCGAAATCAACGAAGCCTTCGCAGCCCAAGTCCTGGCAGTCCTCGCCGCGCTGCGAGATCCATCGAAATGCGGACTCGACTCGACGCCCGTCGGGATTCCCGAGGAAAAACTCAACCGCCGCGGTGGTTCCATCGCCCTCGGCCATCCGGTCGGAGCCACGGGTGCTCGTCTCGTCCTAACAAGCCTTCACCAGCTTGGCGAAACCGGCGGCAAACGCGCGCTCGTCACCCTTTGCGTTGGCGGTGGGCAAGGTGCCGCGCTTTGGCTCGAACGCCCCTGATGCCATGAATCACCTGCAGCTCCAGATCACCGGCGATCGCTCCGTGCTAACCTTCGACCGCGAGGGTTCATCGGCCAATCTCTTCGATCGTCCCGCTCTCGTAGAGCTCGCGGAAATTTTAGATTCGCTCGCCGCTCGTCCTGAAATCACCGGTCTGCTCGTCCGCTCCGCCAAGCCGACCATCTTCATCGCGGGCGCCGATCTCAACGTCCTATCCGCCGCTCGTGGCGACGATCTCCGCGAACTCATCGAACTCGGTCAGGCCACTTTCCAGAGACTCTATCATCTTCCCTTCACCACGGTCGCCGCCATCCACGGTGCCTGCGTCGGCGGCGGCTACGAACTCGCGCTTGCCTGCGACTGGCGCGTCGCGAGCGACGCTTCCGTCACCAAGATCGGCCTGCCCGAAACCAATCTAGGCATCCTGCCCGCTTGGGGCGGGACCACCCGGCTGACCCGTCTAATTGGTTTGTCCGCCGCGCTTCCGCTCATTCTCGGTGGCAGGATTCTATCAGCAGGTGCCGCCAGAGCGAAAGGACTCGTCGATGCCGTCGTCCCTCGCGAGAACTTGGAAGACCACGCGCTTACCTTCCTGGCTCGCGGCAAGCGGCGTTCGAAACGAGGCATGCTCATTTACAATTCAATCGTCGCTCCGGTGATCGCCGCCAAGGCGCGGAAGGTGCTGTTGGATAAAACGCGTGGCCTCTATCCGGGCCCCATGGCCGCCCTCGAAGTGGCCGTGCAAGGTTCGGATGAGCAGATCGAAAAAGGTTTGCAGCGCGAAAAGGCCGCCGTTCTTCACCTCGCCGAACTGCCGGAAACCCGCCAGCTCCTCCGCTTGTTCTTCCTCCAGGAACGCGCCAAGAAACACCGCTTCGCCGCCGCCGAACCGCGTGAAATCAAGCGCTGCGCCGTCATCGGCGCGGGCGTCATGGGGGCTGGCATCGCTTACTGGCTCAGCACCCGCGGCCACGAGGTCATCCTGCGCGACATCGATGACGACTCACTCGCCCGCGGCATGAACTCCATTGCAAAAAACTATGACGAAGCGCGTAGCCGTCGCGTGCTAACACCCACCGAAGCTGCCCGCGGCTTCGACCGCATTCTTCCCTCGTCCATGCCCCTGGCGCTCGACCGTTGCGATCTCATCATCGAAGCCGCCGTCGAGCGCCTCGACATCAAGCAAAAGGTCTTGGCCGAACTATCAGCACGCGCCCGGCCCGACACCATCCTTGCCACCAATACGTCTGCGCTTCCGATCCACAAACTGGCAGGTGTCATCTCCCATCCCGAGCGTCTCGTCGGCCTCCATTTTTTCAATCCCGTCCATCGCATGCAGCTCGTTGAAGTCGTCCGCAGTGAAATGACTTCCGACGAAACGCTCGCCACCGCCATCGCCTTTGTCCGCTCCATTGGCAAGTTGCCGGTGGTCGTCCGTGATTCGCCCGGCTTTCTCGTCAACCGCATCCTCATGCCCTATCTGGTAGAAGCGGCGAAACTCTTCGAACGCGGCGGTGATCCCAAGGCCATCGACGATGCCATGCTCGATTTCGGCATGCCGATGGGTCCGCTGCGCCTGCTGGATGAAGTCGGCCTCGATGTCGCCATCCACGTGGCGCGCACGCTGGCGGAGGCGTTTCCCGACCGCATGAGTGTTCCCGAACTGTTGGAAAAACTGGTCGCCGCAGGCCACACCGGCCGCAAGTCTAACTCCGGCTTCTACACCTACGACGGCGAACGCACCATGATGAACCCTGCGACCATCGCCCTCCTCAGCGGTAGCGAGTCAATCCCGGCCGATACTGCCGCGCGACTCGCTCGGGCGATGAGCCACGAAGCCCGCCTCTGCCTCGACGAAAAGGTGGCGGAAACCGCGGATGACATCGACCTCGCGATGGTTCTCGGCACCGGTTACGCCCCGTTCCGCGGCGGTCCTCTTCAATACGATTCCACGATCCATGAGTAACTCAATCATCGACACTTCGAAGATGGCCGCCGGCCAGCGGGTCGCGCTCGAACTTGCCGAGTCGTCGCGTGACAGCCGCGAACTCAGTGGATTCGCCGCTTCGCTCTTCGATGGCTCGCCCGACTTCCGCCCGCTCTTTCCATTTCCCGTTCAGAATGCCGCCGACCGTGCCGAGGGCGACGCGTTCCTCGAAAAACTGGGTAACTTCCTCCGCGACCACACCGATCCCGATGCCATCGACCGCGAGGGCGAAATCCCCGACGAGGTCATCCACGGTCTGGCTGCCTTGGGTGCTTTCGGCATCAAGATTCCGAAAGATCTCGGCGGCCTCGGTCTTTCCCAAACGAATTACTCACGCGCCGCGATGTTGTTAGGCGGGCATTGCGGAAACCTCACCGCCCTGCTTTCCGCGCACCAATCCATCGGCATTCCGCAACCGCTGTTAGTCTTCGGCAGTGACGAGCAAAAAAAGAAATACCTCCCGCAATGCGCTGCCGGCGACATTTCCGCCTTCGCTCTAACCGAGACCGACGTCGGCTCCGATCCCGCGCGGATGAAAACCAGCGCCCGCCTGTCCGACGATGGCAGCCACTGGATTCTCGATGGCGAAAAACTCTGGTGCACCAACGGCCTCAAGGCCAAGCACCTCATCGTCATGGCCCGCACGCCGATACCGGACAAGCCGCACGCGATCACCGCCTTCATCGTGGAAACCGCCTGGCCCGGCGTGGAAATCGTCACCCGCTGCCGCTTCATGGGACTGCGCGCGCTGTATAACGGCGTGATCCGTTTCACCGCCGTGAAGATACCCCGGGAAAACGTCGTTCTCGGCGAGGGCAAGGGACTCAAGGTCGCGCTGACCACACTCAATACCGGGCGTTTAACGCTTCCCGCGGCGTGTGTCGGACTCATCCGTCGTTGTCTCGATATCGCGCTCGTCTGGTCGCGAAAGCGCGAGCAATGGGGCCGGGCGATCGGCCGCCATGAAGCGATTGCCGGAAAACTCGCCGACCTCGCCGCCGACGTCTTCGCCACGGAATCCTTAGTTCTCTACACCTCGTCTCTTGTCGATGCAGACAAGCATGGAGACATCCGTCTCGAAGCCGCCATCGCCAAACTCTGGGGAACCGAAGCCGGTTGGCGCGCCGCCGACGCGACGATGCAGATCAAAGGCGGCCGCGGCTACGAAACGGCGGATTCGCTGCGTGCCCGCGGCGACACGCCCGATCCGGTCGAGCGCCTGCTCCGCGATTGCCGCATCAACACGATCTTCGAAGGTTCCACGGAAATCATGCATCTCTTCATCGCCCGCGAGGCGCTCGATCCCCACCTCCGTCGCGGGGCGGGGGCTCTCGACAGCCGCAAGCCTGTTAGCGAGCGAATGAGAACCGCGCTTCGGGCTGGTCTGTTTTACGCGACCTGGTATCCCGCCCGGTGGATTCCATTTTCATCAGCCCTTCCTTCCGACCTCGACCGCCAGCTCGCAAGGGGCCTGCGCCGTGTCGCCAAACTCAGTCGCAAGCTTGCGCGCACACTGTTCCACGCCATGGCCCGCCACGGACCCAAGTTGGAACGTCGCCAGCTTTTGTTAGCCCGTCAGGTGGACATCGGTGCCGAACTCCTCGTGATCAGCGTTTCCGCGGCGCGTGCCCATGCCCTCGGTGACGAAACTTCGCTACAAACCGCCCGTTATCTTTGCCACCGCGGCGAGATTCGGATCAAAGCTCTTTTCGCCGGAGCCCGGCATTTCCCTGACGGGGAAGCGTATCGTCTCGCCAAGCAAATGCTGGATCGCCCGGCGTCCTAACGAATCAATTACGGCTTGGCCGCCGCCGGGGCTTTGGTGGTGGCCTGGTCCTGGAAGGTGGTGACGCGGGGGCGGCCGGAGGCGGGGTCGATGAAGGCGAACATCAGGTAGCGCATG
>JAZKGW010000025.1:0-15308 GCA_040385685.1 Verrucomicrobiota bacterium
ATGCCGGGACGGTGAACACCAACGGGTGGAACTTTATCGGCAAGCGGGAAGCTGCCGTCGGCGGCAATGGCACGCTCAACATCACCGGCGGCATTCTGACGAACAACGGCGACCGCACGGTCATCGGCCAAGGTGACTCAACTGGTGCCCTGAATATCAGCGGCAGCGGCGTTTACAACAATCTCAAGGTCGGCGATCAAACGTTCTTCGTGGTGGGCTCGGACAATTTGGCCAATGCCAACACCCCTTCAGTGACTCTCACCGGCTCAGGCACCATCAACGCGACCCGGACCCTTTCTGTAGGCGGCATTGAGGCTCAGGGCGGCAACAACGATTTCACCGGCAGTGGCAAGGGAACCATGACCATTAACGGAGCGACAGCACTGCTCAACGTGACTGGTGAGCTATGGGCCGGCCAAGGTGCCAACAGCAATGGTGTCATCGCCCTGCAGGCGGGAGCGATCCAGGTCAGCAGCTGGGTGGCCATCGGCCGCGGTGGCGGAACGGGCGCCTTGAACATGTCCGGCGGCACCATCACCAAAACCGGTACGGGTAACTTCATCGTTGCCGCCAGCGGGCCGGGCACCATGACACAGAGTGCCGGAGTGGTGAATGTGCTCAATGGAAGGACCTGGGTGGGCGAGACCAACAATGCTGTTGGATCGATTGCGATTTCGAACTCGGCGGAATTCAACGGCCAGGAACTGATCCTCGCGGTCAGTACCGGCACTTCGGGAACCATCAACCAAACCGGCGGCACCATGACCGTCGGCGGCTGCCGCGCTGCTCTCAGCGACGTCAAGGGCACCATGACCGTCGGCGGCAATAACGAGATCCAGATCGGCTCGCGGGGAACGGGTGTTTGGAATCAAAGCGCCGGCATCGTGAATGCCAGCGGATGGATGGTTGTCGGCCGCTACAATGAAGTTGGTGCGAGCGGAGCACTCAACGTCTCCGGAGGCATTTTCAATCAAACCCAGCTCGATCGGAATATGATCATTGGTGAGGAAACCACCGGAACTCTCACCGTTTCACAAACGGGTGCCGTGAACGTTGCTGCCAACAACGGGATTAGCATCGGAAACGGAGCCACTGGCATCGGCACCATCAATCTGGACGGCGGCACGATTACGGCGAAAAACGTCCACGAAGGGGTCTCCGGATCCAGCACCTTCAACTTCAACGGCGGCAAGCTCGTTGCCGGCGTCGGAGCGTCTCCCGTTTTCATGACCGGCATCGATAGCGTCGTCATCAAAGGCGGTGGGGCATTCATCGACACTGTTGCCAATGACATTTCCCTCAACCAGATCATCTCCGAGAACCCCGCTGGTGGCTTTCTGACCAAAACGGGATCCGGCGCGCTCTACATCAACGCGCCCAACACCTACACCGGAACGACCCAGGTCGATGCCGGAACGTTGGGAGGCATCGGCATTCTTCAGGGAGCCGTCTCGGTGGGAGCCGCAGGAAAGCTAAACCCCGGCACTCCTTCCGGCGTGCTGAATATCGGTTCCGCCAGCTTCGCGGTCGGGGGAACTCTGGCCATTGATTTTATCGATACCGCCCCCATTCCGGATCGTCTGGATGTTACCGGGGACCTGAACATTACCAATGCCAACCTGACTCTCTCCAAATCTCCGACCTCCCAGCGCTATGTCATCGCCAGTTACAGTAGCCTGATCCCTGCGGCAGGGCCGTTCGCGAGCATTCCCACCCTGCCAGCTGGCTATACAATCAACTATGGCTACCAGGGCAATATGATTGCCATCGAGAGGTTCCCGCTGACGCCTTTTGACAACTTCATCAACGGCGTATTCCCGGGTTCCCAGGACAATCCAGCTACGGTCGGAGAGAATGCCGATCCTGATAGTGACGGCACTTCCAACTTCCTCGAGTACGCCCTCGGCGGCAATCCGGACAGTGGCAGCGACGGGCCAAAGGTTTATCAGATGATCGCCGACAGCAGCGACGCCGGTAGTGAGCCCGAATTGCTGCTGACCATCGCGGTACTCGACGGAACTCCCGCCTTCCTGCCGGCCTCGGGCGGTTCACCGACCGCAACCCACCTCGGCGTGACATACACCATCCAAGGCAGTTTGGATCTTACCAGCTTCGCAAATCCCTCCACGGTAGTGGCTCCGGTGGCACCCACAAGCAACCCAACTCCACCTCCGGGTTATAACTACCGGACCTTCAGTCTTAACGGCTCCAATGGAACTCCCAACAAGGGCTTCATGCGGGTGAGCGTCACCAAATGACTCGGATGATTCGCAGTCAGGAAATGTAGGCAAGCGGCTACGGCATTTTCCAATACAGCGACTGGCGCAGCTTCCCTCAAACAGGCTCGGACGAATGTCCGGGCCTGTATTGTTTTGACCGGTTTGCACGTCCGGGGACACTCGTTTTCAAGACATGCTGTGGGGTCCGCCAGCCCCCCCAAACAGGGGGGTAAATTCCTATAGGACTCCAATATTTTTCGGCTAACTATTTCGAACGTCCAAATCGATGGGAGTCGAATTGGGAAAACCCTTTGCCGAAATAAACCCGCATGATCCGCGACGCTTTTTTTCTGATGCTTGCAGCTTCCTCCGCGCAATTGTGCGGATTTATTCAACCCGGACGTTTTGAAAACCAGTCATTTTCCGTCGGCTCATGCCCCCGCTTTTGATGATTCCATGAAAACCCAATTGCAGCCCAGCTCAGCCTCAGCTCCCGCTAAGGCTTTCCCGGCAGGGCCGCCCCATCGATCCAATCTCAATTATATCTACCAAATCCAAAATGAAACCCAAATACAATACCGCCAAGTTCCGCAGCCAAGCCGTCGGAGCCTCCCTCGTCACCGCGATCACCATTTGCTTCACTTCGTCCGCATTCGCGGTCGATAATTTTTGGGTCGGCGGTACACCCGCCTTCGAAACCAGCTGGAACACCGCCACTAACTGGAGCTTGGGTCGTGTGCCGATTAATCCGAACGGCGCTCCCACTGGTGACACCTTCGATGATGCGGTCGTAAACATTCCATCGCCCGTCGCGACAATCTCGGTAGACGTCCCGATCCCCCGCGACTTCCGCGTCGGCCAAGGGCTCACAGCAAATGGCCGGGTGGATCACGTCTCCGGTTTTGCCTCAACTGGTGGCGGTAACTGGGCATTTATTGGACGGGAGGGCGGAACCGGCGTCTATAATCTCGCGAACACGGCGGTGGCTGGGGGAGGGTTGACTGGATTTGCCCAAGGCTCGGGTAGCTTTCGGTGCAATGGATCCCGTTTGTATGTCGGAGGCGCGAACGCTAACGGAGGAGGAAATGGCACATTCAACATGAATACCTCGGGGACTCTGACGATCGGCAATGACCTTACCCTGGGCGCGGCCGGAGGCACTGGCCTCATGAACGTGGATTCAGGAACCATCACCACTGGCGGTTGGAACTTCTTCGGCAAAGACGAAAATGGCACGGGTGCCACCGGCACTCTCAAAATGAGCGGCGGCACCCTGACCAACACAGGTAGCCGAACTTATATCGGACTTGGTGACGCCACGGGCTCAGTCGAAATGAGCGGCGGCACGTACACCAACACCAACGGTGACAACAATACGTTTTTCGCGGTTGGTGTCCGGAACCTTACCAATCCCACGACGCCGTCGTTGATCATGACAGGTGGCACCCTCAATGCCGCCCGTCGCTTGTCGGTGGGAGGCATGGAAAACAACAATGGCAACACTGATGCAAACTTCGCCGCCCCCGGCAAAGGCACCATGACTGTCAATGGTCTTACTGCGGTGGTCAATGCCACCGGTGAACTGTGGGTCGGGCAAGGGACTGCAGGCGTAGGCACTCTCAATATTGACGCTGGGACGATCAATTCCGGAAGTTGGGTCGCAGTGGGCCGCCAAGGCGGCGACGGCACGGTCAACATGACGGGCGGCACTTGGAACAAGACCGGCGGAGGATCGGCGTTTATTTTCGGAGCCAACAGCCCTGGCAGGTTGTTCCAAACAGGAGGACTCGTCAATGTGAGTGGCGGTGATACTTGGATTGGTGAAAACGGTCCTGGGATCTTCTCTCTCAGCGACACTGGGGAATTCAGGGCGGGATTCTTCCAACTCGCTCGCAACACCGGTTCGACCGGCACGGTAAATCTTAACGGCGGCACTCTCAGGGTGGGCCAAATCGCCGGGGGAGGTGGCGTGGAGGATCTTCACTTCAACGGAACCCAAGTCATCGCCACCGGGACCCAAGCGAATTTTGTAAACGCCATTGATGCAGGGAAAGCTTTTGTGGATGGCGGCGGCATGAACATCAATACCAACGGCTTCCCCATCGGGTCGACCCATGCATTCGTCGGTACCGGTGGTGTCACTAAGAGCGGAAGCGGCACCCTGACCTTGTCCGGGGCTAGTACCTATTCGGGTGCGAATACAGTACTTGCAGGCAAACTGGCCGTCACGACCGCCAATACCTCAAGCGGCGATTACACCGTCGCGGACGGCGCTACGCTGGGCATCCGGCAGACTTCGAACACCCTGTCATTGACGGTTCCGAATGCCACATTCGGCAGCGGGGGCGCCTCCACTCTGGACTTGGACTTGGGCAACCTCCCTGGGAATCCCGGTGTCGCCCCTCTCAATGTGACGGGGACTCTCGCCGTCAATGGTACGCTGACGATTAACATCGCTGATAGCCTTCCGGCCCTTGGTTTGATCCCTTTGATTTCTTATGTGGGGCCCGCGTTCCTACCCACCCAAATTGTAATCGGTCCACTCCCAAATGGAGTGGTCGCGGAACCGGTATACGCGGACGGGTTGGTCTCCCTTAATGTTACCAGCGCGTCGCTGCCCGTGTGGAAGGGTTACGTAAACGGCGAATGGAATAATACCACTGCAAACTGGTTGGAACAGGTAGGAAATATTCCCAACTCGCTTTATGCCGATCCGGCTCCCGTGCTCTTCAACGATACAGCTACGGGCACCACACTTATCACAATCGTGGAGGGAGGACTCCCCGAAACAGTGTCTCCCAGCAAGGTGACTTTCAACAACAGCTCGCTTGGCTATTTCCTGACGGGCCCCGGGAAGATTGCCGGGAGTGGTTCGCTGCTGAAACAAGGAAGCGCATCGCTAACTATTTCCGCAGTCAACGAGTACACCGGGACGACTACGTTAGAGGGCGGATCCACCTCCGTATCTCTCTTGGCTAACGGTGGTAGTCCGAGTTCAATCGGGATGTCCAGCGCCAGCGCCTCGAATCTCGTTTTGAGCGGTGGCACGCTGAACTACACTGGTGCTACCACCACCATCGACCGCGGCTTCACCATCAACGCGGCGAACAGCGGAATAAGCACGACGAATAGTCTGACGATTAGTGGTCCGGCGGTGATCCCTGTGACCAGTGCAGGCTCCTTGATCAAGGCCGGAGGGGGTAACCTGACGCTCTCGAATCCCGGAGTTAATACGCTCGGATCTGCTGGCCAAGTCGTGCGCGTCAATGGCGGCACGCTGACATTGGAGGGCGCAGGAACGCAAACAGTCAACATCCTTGGCGAGCTTTGGACTGGCACCATCCAAGATGTGTCGGCGGATCTGGTGCTCAACAACACCACGCTTAACGTCTCCAGCTGGATCGCGATGGGCCGTGGAAACGGCACCACCGGGACTCTGACGAAGTTCATAGCAAACGGCTCTACCATTCAGTGCACGAACTTTAGTTCCGGCCACGATGCGGGAATTGCCCTGAACGACAGCGATCAGATCATCTCGCTCACCAACACGACTTGGACCAATAGTGGTTCCACCACGTTGGCCGAGAATTTGAATGCGACCACGAATATGACAATGGTGGGAGCCTCAACCTACACCACACCCGGAATCACTCAGTTGGCCCCGGGCCCTGGAGCGGTTGCCAACCTGACCATCAGCAACAACTCGGTCTTCAACACCAACCGGTTTACGATGGCCCATGGCACGGGCTCATCGTCCACGGTCATCGTTCAAGACAGCGGTAGCCTCGTCAAAACTGGCGGATGGGTCTCCATCGGGAATAGCGGCAATGGAGTGGGCATCATGACAGTTCGAAATTCCGGCACCGTCACGGCCGATGGCGATTTCAACGTCGCCGACACCGGGACTTCCACTGGGACGCTCAACATTCAGAACAACGCGATTGTCACCAGCACGGGTAACGGCGTTTTCGTGGCTAAAAATAACGGCACGACCGGCACAGTCAACTTGGACGGTGGCAGACTCATCGCCAGGGGCGTGTATGGAAACAATTCAACTGGGGTCGGCACCTTCAACTTTGATGGTGGGGTCCTGCAAGCCGGTGTGGGAGTCAATGCTGTATTTATGTCGGGAATCGACAATGTGTTCATCGAAGATGGAGGCGCCACGATCGATACCTCCAATCTCACCGTTGTCGTCGAACAGGCGATTGCCGATGATTTGGATGGTCTAACTCCCATTGGCAACCTGACTAAGGACGGTACCGGCACGCTGTTGTTCAATAGCTTGAATTTCTACACCGGCACCACTTTCGTGACTAACGGTACTCTTGGCGGAGTTGGGGGAACCAGCGGTCCGGTGTTGGTAGGTGCGGCGGCAAATGTTAACCCCGGCGTTACCGTCGGAACTCTCTTGGTCGATTCAATGTCGTTCGTACCGGGTGGTAAGCTCACTGTCGATATGGGCGACAAGGTTGCGGTGGCCAATAATCTGGATATTACCAACGCGCAGCTCATTCTAAACGGAACACCTACGCTTCCGGTTTATATCATCGCTTCCTATGGAACACTGACTCCCGCGGTTACTCCGAGCTTCGCGGCACCACTTCCGTCGTTGCCACCAGGTTACACGATTGATTACAACTACCTCGGCGGCAATCAGATTGCCTTGGTGCGTGCGCAATCCTCTTACGAGTTGTGGATCAGCACCTACTTCCCGGATGTCACCGATCCTGCGATTGTCGGCCCGAAAGCCGACCCCGATGGTGACGGCAGTGCCAACGTCGTCGAGTTTGCGCTCGGCGGAGTTCCGAACGACGGCAGCAACAATCCGAAGGTGTATAGCATCATTGGAGACAGCTCCGACGGGGGGGGGCTTAACGAACTGCTGATGACGGTCGCGGTGCGCATCGGCACCCCTGACTTCAGCGGACCACCATCTCCAAGTGCGACGTTTGACGGCATCACTTGCGTCGCTCAAGGCTCGATCGATCTGGGAACATTCACCAGTCCCACCGTGGTGGTGACACCAGTGACCACCGGAATTCCGGCGTCGCCGCCTGCTGGATATGAATATCGCACGTTCAGCCTCACTGCCTCGGACGGTGTCCCGAACAAGGGATTCCTCCGGATGCAGGTTTACACTACCCCATAACAGGCGACCGTCGGCAAGTTCGCTTCAATGAAGTTCAGATTCTAAAATCTGCATCATTTGACCGGATGAAATGACCACACAAACCAGCAGGCTCGGAATTTGTTCCGAGCCTGCTTTTTAGATGTATTCGGTCAAATCGTGCCGAACGATTAATAGCTTCACTCTAATCTGTTCCTGATTTTTCAACCTATTCATCATGATCCAAGATATTTTGGTCGTTGGCTCCGGCAGCGCCGGCTTGATCGCGGCGCTTTCCATCAAGCGCAAAATCCCTCAACTCAACGTGCGGATCGTTCGCAGCCCGGAGATCGGCGTGATCGGCGTGGGTGAGGGGACCACGCCGAATTTTCCGATCCACCTGTTTGACTACCTGGGGATTCCCCGCAAGCGGTTCTACGAACTCGCCGGGCCGACTTGGAAATTGGGTATCAAGTTCCTGTGGGGGCCGCGCGGGCGCTTCGATTATTCGTTCGCCCCGCAGTTGGATTCGCAATGGTCGGATCTGCCGAAACCGCACGGCTTCTACTGCGACGAGGAATTCTCCAGCAATCACCTTGCTACGGCATTGATGCGCCAGGACAGGGTGTTTCCCAAACAACCAAACGGCTGTCCGGACATCCAACCATGGCACGCTTTCCACATCGAGAACGTGCTTTTCGTCGAAATGCTGGAGCAGGTGGCGCGGGATGCCGGAGTCGAAATCATCGACGGCAAGGTCACGGGCGCGGATCGTGGGCCGGAGGGGGTCACGGCAGTCCATCTGGAGGACGGGCGGAAGATGGAGGCTGACTTCTTCATTGATGCGAGCGGGTTTCGCAGCGAGTTGTTAGGAAGGACGCTGCAGGAGCCGTTTATCAGTTTCGACAAGACGCTGTTCTGCGACCGCGCGGTGGTCGGCGGCTGGGAGCGGACCGACGAACCGATCCTCCCTTACACCACGGCCGAGACGATGGACTCCGGGTGGTCGTGGCAGATCGAGCACGAGCGTCACATCAACCGGGGTTATGTTTACTCCTCGGAGTTCATCTCCGACGACGACGCGGCCGCGGAATTCAAGCGCAAGAATCCCAAGGTCCCCGAGTCATTGCGGGTGGTGAAGTTCAAATCCGGTTGTTATAAGCGGCTGTGGGTGGACAACGTTATGGCGGTCGGCAATGCGGGCGGATTCGTCGAGCCGCTGGAAGCGACCTCGCTGATGATCGTCTGCTCTCATTGCAAGACCTTCGTCGATTTCCTGCTGCACTCCTCGTTGGAACCGACTCGAACCATGCGTAATCTCTACAATGATCTGGTCGCGGACACCTGGACGGACATCCGGGATTTCCTGGGCCTGCACTACAAGTTGAACACTCTGGTGGACACGCCTTTCTGGAAACATTGCGTGGCTGATACCGATCTAACGGGCATTGGTGAAATGCTGGAGTTTTATGAGGAAAACGGCCCCACCGGCTTTTGTCGCTACCGCATGCCGACGAGCCAGAGCGATTTCGGAATTGAAGGTTACTTCACGATGCTGGTCGGCAACCAGGCGCCCTATCGCAAGCGCCACCCGGCCACCCCGCAGGAACGGGCGATTTGGGATAGCCACCGCCACGAACAGATCGCCCAGGCGAAAGCCGGGATGGATGTGAAGGAAGCCCTTTACTATGTTCGCCATCCCGCTTGGGAATGGTTCGCGGAAAAGGCGAAATAGCGGTCTATCAGATCCCGAGGCGCTTGGCGTTGGCTTTCTTCCAATCCTCGCCGAGTTCCTCCACGGACTTACCCGAGGAGTCCCGCCAGATTTTTTCGGAGTAAGTGCCCTCGCGGGCGGCGGCGTTGAGCTTGCGGATGAATTCCTTGTCATGGGTTTCCACCACCCAGTTGAGAAAATTGGCGGAGACCCGATAACTGCTATCGAATTTGGCATTGCTGTGATTCCCTGTCGTGATTTCCGCACCCTTGGATTTCGGCTCGTAGAGAAACCAGCGGATGTAGTCTGGAATCCCCTCCGTGACCCAGCCGGGAGTCTTGGACGGATTCGGGTTGGTCGCATTGGCGCGCCAATAGTTCTGCACAATGTGGACGAGTTCGTGGATCACGCAGCCCTTGGCTTCGCCTTCCAGTTGAGTGCGGAACCACGGGACGCTCATTGAAAGCTTGTTCCCGGCGGCGTAAGCGGGAGTGCCGCCCATGTCGTCCCGGAACTCCATGATCACGGTTTCCGGAGCGGTGTATTTGTCGCTCGGCAACATGACGACCATCTTGGGATACCATTCGTAAACCACCGGCATAAGCTCCTTTTCCACCCATTTTACGAGGTCGGGCGCGAGCGTGGCATCAAGCACATACTTGTATTTGCCATCAGGCGACGGATAGGTTTTTACGATCTTCTCGGCCACCTTGACGGCTTCCGGCGCGGGGCCTTTGGCATCGATGACGTCGATCTCGCTGAAGAACGTGTTGGATTGTGCATCGGCTTCGGCGGGCTTCTCGATATCGAATAGCAGATAGCGGAATTCCCCCAGTGAGGCGGCGCGGCTATCGGAAATGGAAACCGCGTGCTGGCCACCTGTGCCCTTCTTGCGCGTGTCCACCTTGGCGATGGGCTTCCAACCGGAGGCGCGTGGGTCGGTATCACGCTTCGGTGCGTCCTTGAAGTTCGGTTCACTGCCCGTCGCGGCGTATAACTTGTAAACCTGCGGCCCGCGGGAATTGCGATGCCATGAGTAGGTTTGGATGGATTTGATGGAAACCGGTTTGCCAAGATCGACCTCGATCCGACCGCCGTTGCTGCCGTTTTGGAAGAAAAAGTTCCGGGTAGGCTCATCGGCCTCGCCTGGGATCTTGGCGTCGTGCAGGGCGGTCAGATCGCCGCCGTTACCATCGCGCTGGCCGTCCACAAGGGTGAAGGTGGCAGCCGTCGCCGCATCGTTGGCGGCGGGTGGGGGGACTGGATCGAGCTTGAAGCCCTTGTCGGCTTCGCTGAAACCGGTTTCAACCTTGACGGCGGCGTGGGCAAAGGGAGCCGCGAGGAGGGCGGCGATGATGACGAGCGGTGGGCGGGTTTTCATGATATGGAGAGAATTGTTAGCGGAGCAGAGCGGTGGCGCACCAGAGAACGGGAGCCTGGCCGTGGTAGTCGCCGGTGGTGCGGGGACGATTCATGTAATGTTCACGGCTGTTTTCCTTGTTAGTGCCGACGCAGACTTCCCGAACGTCGCCGTTAGTTTCGATGTAACTGGTGAGGGCGAGCCATCCCTTGCGGGCGACGGGACCATATTCGGCGGGGGCGAGCCAGCCATTTTTCACCCCGGAAATCATGGCGAAGGTGAACATGCCGGTGCACGAGCTTTCCGGCCACGACGAGGGATCATCGATGAGCTGGCGCCACATGCCGTCGTCGCCCTGTGTCTTGAGAAGCGTGGCCATCATTTTCTGATAGCCCGCGAGGATTACGGGGCGTTCGGGGTGGTTTTCCGGCAGCGTGCGGAGGAGCTCGGCCATGCCGACAGCCATCCAACCGTTTCCACGACCCCAGAAGAACGGCACATCCGGGGCGTGATGGAACAAGCCGTTAGGTTCCTGGATCTCCTTGAGGTAGGCGATCATTTCCCGCGCCGCACGATCCACGTATTTGGCTTCTCCGGTCGCCCGGAATGCCTGGGCCTGCGCCATGGTGATCATGAACATGTCGTCGATCCAGAACCGCGTCTGCCAGCTCAAACCCTCACTCACCCGCTCGCGGGTGGTGGCCCCGAATTGGTGGGATCTGATAGGACCGGGCTCCCATTGCGTGTCGGCGTAGTATTTACCGAGCTCGCAAGCGCGTTTGTCGCCTGACTGGAGGAATATTTCGGAAGCGAGCCCGCCGAAGACGTTGTTGTCCACGTGATCGGGTCTCGGGAGAAGTTTGGCTTCCTCGCCGAACAGCGGTTGGAAACGAGCGACGAGTGCGTCGGTTAGTTTTTGATCGTGGCTGGCCTTCGCAAAAGTCAGCGCTCCATACCACACGCAAACCTCGGGGTAGGTGATCAGGTTGGGAGGCTTCGGGCTGCCGAAATTCGAATGCGGCAGCGCGAGAAACCGTTCCGTGAGTTTTTTCCCGACCGTGACGGGCGATGCTGAGTCAGGCCACGATTCCAGATTCGCGGAAGCAATTTGGATGCCGGCAAACAGGGTTGCCAGAGCGATTGGAAGTCGGGGGAGTTTCATGGTGTCGGTTTCGTTTGGTAGAACGAGATGGAGGGTTGTTGTTCTTTCGCGACTACAGATTCAGGGAGTAATGCGCGAAATTAATCAAAACTTGGCTTGATTCCCCGAATTTCGCCGTTAAAACCGCCGCCCCTTCATGCCGAATCCATCACGAACTCTGAAAGTCGCCATTCCCAAAGGCAGTCTTCAGGACCCCACCATCGAGCTCCTCGCCAAGGCTGGCTACGAGATCCATGTCTCGTCGCGCGGCCTGCGTCCCAGCTCTAACGACTCGGAACTCGATCTCTATCTGATCCGCGCCCAGGAAATCGGCCGCTACCTTGGCCAAGGCTTCATCGATTGCGGGATCACCGGCTACGATTGGGCCTACGAAAACGGGGTGGATTTGATCGACCTCGCCGAGTTGCCCTACTCGCGGGCCACCACACGTCCGACCCGCTGGGTTTTGGTGGTGCCGGAAGATTCGCCAATCCGCAAACCCGAGGATCTCGAAGGCAAACGCATCGCCACCGAAGGCGTGGGCATCACCCAGCGCTATCTGAAAGAGCGCGGTATCCAGGCCGAAGTCGAGTTCTCCTGGGGTGCGACTGAGGTCAAGGTGCCGGATCTGGTCGATGCCATTGTCGATGTCACCGAAACCGGCGATTCGATCAAGGCCAACCGCCTCCGCATCGTGGACACCCTTCTAACATCATTCCCGCATTTCTACGCAAACCCGGTTGCCGCCGCGGATCCATGGAAAATGGAAAAGATGGAACGCATCGCCCTGCTCCTCAAAGCCGCCCTCTGTGCCCGCGGAAAAGTCGGGCTCAAGATGAATCTCCCGAGCGCCCGCCTGCCCGAGCTGCTCGAAAAACTCCCGTCGCTCCGCCGTCCCACGGTTTCCCAGCTTTCCGAAGAAGGTTGGCTCGCCGTCGAGACAGTGATTGACGAAATCGTCGTCAGGGACATCATCCCCGAACTGAAGCGCCTGGGGGCGGAGGGGATTATCGAATATCCGCTCAACAAAATCGTCCCCTGATCCTTTCACCACAACCTAACCGAAACCGCCATGGGCTCCATCAAGAAACGCCGTAAGACCAAGATCAATAAGCACAAGCGCAAGAAGCGCATGAAGCAGAACCGCCACAAGAAGCGTCTCCGCTACAAGTCCTAGTCACTGGGATTGATCGGTTTTCACAATCGCCGGGGGCTCGTTTGCGGGTCTCCGGCTTTTCTGTTGGGATAATGTTAGCCCGGTCATGAGTCTCCAAGTCGTTGTTAGTTTCAGGGTGATTGATGAGTCCGCCGACTGGATCGTCGTGGACAAGCCCGCGCCGTTGATTGTCCATCCGGCGAACAACAAGCCTGAACCGACGCTTCTTGGCGGGCTCAAACGGCTTCTCGCCTTTGAAATTGAGAACGGTGCTTGCTTGGGCATCGTGACCCGCTTGGACCGCGAAACCAGTGGTGTGGTCCTCGTCGCCAAGCACACGCAAGCAGCGCGTGAACTCGGCGGGATTTTCGAACGGCGGGAAGCCAGGAAGGAGTATCTGGCAATCGTGACAGGCTGGCCGGAAGTGGACACTTGGGAATGCACCGAACCCATCATCCGCGCCGGCGAGCTGGGCCCCTCGGCAATTTGGGTGCGGCAAGTGATCAGCCCGCTTGGGCGGGAGTGCCTGACCGGCTTCCAAGTCGAGCGGAGGTTCGAACGCGGAGAGCGGAAATTCTCACTAATCCGCTGTTTCCCTGAAACCGGCCGGATGCACCAGATTCGCGTCCACTTGGCGAACTGTGGTTTCCCGATCGTGGGCGATAAGCTGTACTCGGGAGACGGTTCGGAGTATTTGAAATGGATGGCCAGGGGCTGGACGCCGGAACTGCAGGAGCGCTTGTTTTTGCCCCGTCATGCCCTCCACGCGGCGGTTCTGGAGATTCCATGGCAGGGACAGTCGCTCCGGTGGGAAGCGAATCCAGGGAAAGACTTGGTGGAGTTTTGGGAGGGCAAGGAAATCAGCCTGACTCCCGGCGTTGTCATTTGGAGTCGGCATGATTAGCCTCGGGCATGGTTTCACTGGACGAGTTGGTGGCGTATTTGGATCGGGAGCTGAAAACAGCCTCAATTCCTGATTACCCGGGCGCATGGAATGGCCTGCAACTGGCGAACGGCGGGCATATTGGCAGAATCGTGGCCGCGGTTGACGCCTCACTCCCAGTCATCCAAGCCGCCGCCGAAGGCGGGCCGGGATTGTTGATTGTCCACCACGGGATGTTCTGGCAGGGCGTTCAACCGGTTACAGGGGCATTCTACCGGAAGTTGAAAATCGCCATGGATGCCGGACTTGCCATCTATTCGTCCCATCTTCCCCTCGATGTTCATCCCCAGTTGGGAAACAATATTCTGCTCGCGCGGGCGATCGGATTGCAGGATCCCGAGCCATTCTTGGATCAAAAGGGACTCCTGCTAGGTCTGCGTGGGGGGTGGACTGGAAATCGCAATGAACTTGCAGAGTCCTTGGTGACGGCACTGGGTGGACCGGTCCACCTCTGCCCCGGAGGCTCCCAAATTATTTCCAAAGTGGGTTTGATCACCGGCGGTGCCGGCAGCGAAGTCGCCAAAGTGGCTGCTGCGGATGTCGATACTTTCATCACGGGAGAGGGGCCGCATTGGAGCTACCCACTTGCGGAAGAACTCGGTTTGAACGTCTTCTACGGAGGGCATTACGCGACTGAAACCTTCGGCGTGAAGGCGATTTCCGCCACCGCGGCGTCTCAGTTCATGATCCCTTGGGAATTCCTGGATCACCCCACCGGGCTCTGAAACGGTTTCACAAGTCTGATTGCACCCCGACCTCCTCCACGAGGCCCAGGACTTGAATCACGCGCTTGGCTTTTTGCCCGATTAGGGATTCTTCCTATCAATCGTGGGTCGGGGTTAACAATAACAGGCAAAAATTCATTGGGAGATGACCGATATGCTCGTATGGCGTTGTACACCAATGTGAAATAGCCGTCCGTGCATGGTTTGAATAAATTAAGGATATCCCCAAAAAAGTCTTGCTAGGGAGCTGAACTGCGGGTTCTATTGGCGGCGACATCGCGGGCATAGCTTAGTGGTAAAGCGCTATCCTTCCAAGTTAGACATGCGGGTTCGATTCCCGCTGCCCGCTCCATTCAAGTTTCCGAGATCCCCAACTCATCTTCAAAATGAAAAAAACCGCGTTTTTCGCCCTATTCAGCGCATCCTTCGGGTTGCTGTCAGCCAATACTGCCGTGGATTGCATCGCCCTCTCGCTCTCGGTCAAAACCGCGGTTGCGGCCGAGCAATCGAAGGTTCTAGAGATTGTTTCCAAGGAAGTCGCCGCTGCGCCGACTTGCGCTTGCGAAGTCGTGAAAGCTGCCATTGAAGGTTCGAATGCCAGTGTGCAGACCGTCGCTGCGATCGTCGAAGCGTCCGCAACTGCTGCGCCTGATCAGATGCGGGCGGTCTCCCAGTGTGCGGTCGCAGTCGCTCCGGACGCTCTGGCGGCGGTCCAAGCGGTGGTCGCCAAACTTGATCCCAACCTAGGAGAGACTGGCTCCAGTGCGAAAAGTGCAAAGGGTGGGGTGGCAGAAGTGGCATCGATGCCGAATCCATTGGACTTCCCGGGCGAAGGACCTGTCGGACCCACACCAGGTGGTCCAGGTGGATTTCCTCTCATTCCTCACCTTCCGCCGGTGATTATTGCTCCCCCTGACCAATCCAACGTGGATCCCGGAAA
>JAZKGW010000025.1:15408-53417 GCA_040385685.1 Verrucomicrobiota bacterium
CGGGAACAACAACGGGAACAACAACGGGAACAACAACGGGAACAACAACGGGAACAACAACGGGAACGGCTGATAGCCAGTAGTCCAGCCAGTTCTCTATACCCGACCGATCTCAAAATTGATTTAATATCCATCATCCACTCCGCTATTACATGAAAAGCAAATTCTCTCTCGGCCTATTCAGCTTGCTATCAGCAGCATCAGCGTCTGCCCAGGGACTTTATTACGTTGGGAGCGAGGCTCAGGAATCCCTTCCCCTCAAGTGGGTGGTGGGCACGAACGTTATTTGGGATGACAATGTCGCTCCCGGTTATGGTCCCAAAGAGAGTTCCTTTGCGATTAATCCTTACGTCGGTCTTTCCTTCGTCAATATCACGCCTCAGACCACGTGGGATGTTTACGTTCGGCTTGGATTGGTCTACTACTTTGACCAACCGGATATTTCTGGAACCAGCGACGTCAACAGCCAGTCCCGGGCCGGGATAAATTTCACCCACCGGTTCAGCGAGCGTCTGCGCTTTTCAAGTAGGAACTTCATCGCCTACGAATTGGAACCCGATTACGCATATGGCTATGCTTCCGCTCGGCAGCTATCGGAATATTTCTATTGGCAGACCGATAACTCGATCGGGTACCGCTGGACGGAGCGGTTCGCTACTTACACTGGATTCAGCCTCACAGGAGCGGATTATGGTGACGTGGAGAATAACAACCGCTTTACCTGGGAACTCTATAACCAAGCACGGTATCAACTTGGACCACAAACGGTTTTGACGCTTGATTATCGTTACGCGGCCACTAGCGATCCTGACGGTGATGCTTCGGATTCAGTCGATCAGTACCTGCTCTTCGGTGTTGAGCAAAGGTTTAGTCCGAACACAATTGGAATCTTGAGGGCGGGTGCCCAGTTCCGGACTGTGGATGACGGTGATGACAACATCAGCCCATATGTGGAGATGGCTATGAACTCCCAGGTTAATCAGCAGTTCAGTGTCCGCGCTTTTACCCGCTACGGCATCGAGGCCTATGACACAGTTCGTGGAACACCAGGCGGTCTGGCGGATTTCAGTGATCGTAGAACTTTGCGGTTTGGACTGGCGTCAGAGTATGCATTTACTCCCGTGACCTCGCTCTTTGGTGGAATTGATTACGTTCCAGCCTCATTCCGGGATGGAAACATAATCAGCAACGGAGTCACCGGTCCTGTTGGCGATTACGATGAAGACATCGTCAATGCATACATTGGGGTTTCCGTGAAGTTCAACGATTATCTCACTGGAACCTTGTCCTACAACTACACTCACTCAGATTCCGATTTTCCTGACCAAACCTACAATCGGAACCGGATCAGCTTGGGACTTAGCGCTGAGTTTTGATCCCGACGATTTGGTTGAATTCATAAGCTTACCAAAAACATTACTTGCTTGATTTTTAACTCCCGCAATGACTTTCATTGCGGGAGTTTCTATTTCGACTGGAACTCCATTGAAACCGTGAAACAATATCGACCATGAATCTCTCCTCTCCACAACAAAATGAGGCCGCGCTGCATGCCGTGGATTACTGGCAAGTCGTCAAAAACCGCTACGGAATCATCCTTTTGACCCTGTTGCTCGTGTTCATGACCGCAGCCGTGATTACCTATGTGATGCCGAAAAAATTCGAAAGCGAGGCGACGATTGAGGTGAAACCTCGGTCAACGGGGATGTCGCCTTTTGGTGGGCAAATGGGCCCAACATTTGGGGCCAACCGGACGACACCCCAGTTTTTCGGGACGGAGTTCGAGAAGATCAAAAGTAGCAATTCCCTCGCCAAAGTTGTTGAGAATTTGGAGTTGGTGAACAAGTGGGGCATGAACAAGGAGACTGCAATTCGAGTTCTTAAGGGGATCGTCGTCACCCAGAACATCAAGGGAACCGATTTGATTTCCATTCGGGTGCGACACGTCAACAACGAGGACGCGCGTGATGTTACTGCCGAGGTTGCCCGGGCATACAAAACTTATCGTACCGAAATTGAAAGCCGGGAAGCCGAAAAGGGATTGGATGAGTTGAAGAAGGCCGTAAGGGATCAGGAGGACAAAGTCGAAGAGCGTCGCAAGGTTCTTGCAATGATCGTCAGGACCAAAGGAATTATTTACCACGGCGAAAACTCATACTACGGCCAATCCGGAGTCGATGACGATCAGGGGGCACGCAAGTCACTTGAATCGTATGAGCAACTCCTGCGGGACAAGAATCAGCTTGAGGGGCAGATCAATAGCCTCTTGAAGTATGATAGTGATCAGTTGATGTCGTATGCGGCCGGACTCGATTTGCCTGACAATGTCATCCGCAACATCCATCCTTTGTATCTCGAAGCCAAGCGGCATCTGGATGATCTCAAGATTAAAGGGCTGGGCGAAAACCACCCAACGGTCAAGGCCGCCGTCAGTCAAATTGCAGGCATGAAACTCCAACTCGATGAAGGAGTCGTCACCCTGCGGGAGATTTTGAAGGCGAAATTGGACATGGCAGGTGACAGCCTGAAAATTGTAGAAGTGATGAAGAACGACACTCGTGAGGACGCGATCAAGCGCGGACTCGACAATCAGGATTACGTCGATGCAAAGCGGGAATTTGAGACGGACCAGGAACTGCTCCAATCGATGAAGCTCAAGCAAATCAACGAGAAGATCACCACAGGGATGACGGAAGAGACTATCGTGGTTCACGAAGAACCACAGATTTCACAAAACCCGGTAAGTCCAAACGTCACCCTGAATCTGGTTCTCGGAGCTGTGCTCGGATTGATATTCGGCGTCGGGATCGCGTTTTTCCTAGAGTATCTCGATACATCGGTGAAGAGCCTTGAGGACGTCGAGCGCTATCTTCAAGTGCCGGTTCTTGCGGTCATCCCGAAAGACGTGGGTGTGCTCCACAAACAAAGTGGCATGAGCCCGGATGCCGAAGCGTATAGAATCCTGCGGACCAATATTGAATTCAATCGCAAGAATCCGGAAGACAATGCCATTACGGTGGTTTCCGGTGGTGCGGGCGAAGGTAAATCCACCACTTTGGTCAACCTCGCCTATATCTGCGCCCAGGGTGGTTACACCACTTTGATGATTGATGCCGACTTGCGCAGGCCCCGGCTACACACATTCTTTGATATCAACAATTCCGTGGGTCTCACGAACTATTTGACTACGGAACTTATGTTGGAAGACGTCATTCTCCAAACCCCGGTTGATAACCTGTATTTCATGCCCTCGGGAATTCTGCCAGCCGATGCGGCCGGGATCTTGAACTCCCGCCGGATGTCCGAATTGATTCAAGACGTGAAGCAACGGTTCGACCTTGTGTTGGTCGATAGTCCTCCCATCCTTGGTGTAAGTGATGCTTCGGTTCTAGCGAGCGAAGTCGATCTCACCATGATTGTCGTCCAACATCGCAAACTGCCGAGAAACATGTTACTCCGTGTGAAGCAGGCGGTGGAAAACGTTGGCGGAAATGTCATTGGGGTAGTGCTGAATAACGTGGATGTCCGCAGTGACAGCCAGTATCAATATTACACCAGCTATTACACTTATTATGCGCCGGCGGAATCCCAAATCGGACCTCCGTCCGGTCCCGCAGCACCCGCGAAGGCCCAAGCGGGGGCACATGGGAACGATTCCGAATTGTATTAAAACTAACCAATAACATGAACACGAAGAAACTACTGCTGGGATTGCTTGCGCTGATCTTTGCTTCGGTGTCTCTCACCGCCCAGATTGAGGCGGGCAAATCCATTAACATCACGATTGCCAATGTTCCTGAAGAGGACAAGGCGACGATCACCAATATTTACCCGGTATCCGACGGAGGAACCGTCAACATGCCATTCATTGGCGCGGTGCGGGCGGCGGGACTTCGCGACAACGAATTGGCTGGCATTCTCCAGTCGCGTTACAAGTCTGCCGGGATTTACACAAATCCGACCATTCAGGTGATTTCTAACATGGGCGGTGTCAAGCCAAACGAGGAGACTGTTACTGTTGGGGGGCAAGTACGAAGCCCCGGTCCGGTTCCTTTTGCCAAGGAATTGACACTGTGGGGAGCGATTCAAGCTCGGGGTGGTGCCACGGAATTCGGCAGCATGCGCCGGGTGAAGTTGATCCGCAATGGAAGCGAGAGAACCTATGATGCCTCTAAAGCCCAGATCAAGCAGATGTCGTTGCAGCGAAACGATATCATCGAGGTTCCTCAGAAAAACATACTGGGAGGATGAATCCTCCAGTTCGAATCGAAGCCTTGCTTGGAAGTGGAAGTAAAACTGACGCCGCGACTTATTGAGGTTCCGCTGAAATGCTTGTTCATCTCGGCGCTGGCCTTTTTTTCCGTGGAAGCTGCTGAACTTCCACCAAAAACACTAGAGGGTCTCGGGTCCAAACAATTCCGGGAGCGGGAGGCTGCACAGGAGGAGTTGCTCACCTGGGCCCGGACGCAGTCGAGTCCTGCGATGGACGAACTGCTGCGGCAGTCGCGCATCGCAGACGATCCGGAGGTGAGGGAGCGCTGCAACAGCGTCCTTCGCACGCTCGTTACCGACGAGTATTTGAATGAAGGTGAGGGCTACATCGGCATCGGCTTGAAGGACGAAATCTCGGATGTTCCCGGGGAGCCAAAGCCCCGGGGGGTGATTCGTGTCACGGAGGTTAAGCCCGGTTCGCCCGCCGAACGTGCCGGGATCCGGCCGAACGATTTAATTGTCGGAATCAACGGCGAGGTGTGGCCTTATATCCTCTTTCAGGCCAACGTCCGGTTGATGAAACCGAATATGCAGGTGGATCTCAAGGTCCTCCGGGACGGCGGATTGGTGGATCTGAAGGTCACTTTGGGCAGGCGACCATTGGGCGCCGACGCTCAGCTTTTCGATCCCGAAGCCATGGAACGAGCCGCCAAAGAGGCGTATTTCCGGCGCTGGTTGAGTCTGAGGAAATTACCGAAGTGACAGGGATTCGAGTTTTTAGAAATCGACTTCCCTGAAAGTGATGGCACTTTCTTGAAACATTTTAAACCCCGTCCCGTTTGACCTTCATGACTATTTCCTGGTTCCGAAAAGTAGCTTCCAGCGCGGCTCTGGTGGCGATTTCCTGCTCAGCGTGTGCGCAGCAGGCCGATTTCAACGCGGTTGGCAGACAGATGGCAATCATGCTGCAGAACAGTCATTTTGCCCGGCTCCCGTTTAACGCTGAATTGAGCCAACGATTTCTTGATGACTACCTGAAGGACCTCGACTTTCAGCGCTTGTATTTCACCCAGGACGATGTGGATGGTTTCAAACTGAAATATGGAGACCAGCTTCACACGCTCTTGTTGAACGGCAACAGCATGCCCGCGGCCACTGAAATCTATCGAGTTTTCGAGAAGCGGGTGGAGGAGCGTGTGGCCCTCACCGAGAAGTTGTTGAAGGGGGCCGATTTTGATTTCACTGTGAACGAGTGGGTGATGTTGAGCCGGAAGGATGCCGCGTGGCCGAAGAATGACAAAGATGCCGCCGATCTCTGGCGGTTGCAGATCAAGGAAGCGGTTCTCGGTGAAAGTTTGCGCCACGAATTGGTGACCAAGCTGTCTAAGGAGCAAGGGAAACCGGACCCCGGCAGTGCGGATCGCAGCCCAAAGGACAAGGTTTCACTTCGCTACAAGCGGTTTCTTAACAGCGTGAAGGACGTGGATGATGAGGAAATCGCTAATTATTTCCTGAGTTCCGTTGCCCGGGCATACGATCCCCATACCGACTACATGAGCTTCCGCGAAATGAATCGATTCAAGGATGGAATGAAGAACGAACTGGTGGGAATCGGTGCTCTGCTTCAAGGAGAAGAAGATGGTGCCACCAAGATTATGGGTATCGTTGTGGGTGGTCCTGCGGATCGCGAAGGCACCCTCAAACTCAATGACCGGGTGGTGGCCGTGGATATGTTGAACACAGGAAAATCTGAAGACATGATAGATATCATGTTTATGAAGATCGACAAGGTGGTGGACTACATCCGCGGAAAAGAAGGTTCGGCCGTCGCACTGAAAGTGGAACCTGCCGGTGGCCCGCCGGGGGAAACCAAGATCGTGGTGATTCAGCGCGACAAGGTGGAGATGAAGGACGAGCAGGCAAGCGGTGATGTGATAGAAATGAAATCCGAAAATGGCGCCCCCCGCCGGTTGGGTGTCATCACTTTGCCTTCGTTCTATGCCGATTTCGAGGAGGGCAAAGTTCGTTGTTCTGTCGATGTGGAAAGAATTCTGAAGCGGTTGACCGAAGAGAAGATCGACGGTCTGGTGCTCGATCTCCGCGGCAATGGCGGTGGTTCGTTGGAGGAGGTCCGACGCATGACCGGATTTTTCATTGATAGCGGGCCAACGGTTCAGGTGAAGAATACCTTGGGCCAGGTCCAAGTGAAAGACTCGGATAATGGCAAGCCGATTTATACGGGTCCAATGGTCATCATGACCGATAAGAGCAGTGCTTCTGCCAGCGAAATCCTTGCCGGTGCCCTTCAGGATTTCAACCGGGCGGTGATTGTCGGTGATTCATCCACGTTTGGAAAAGGAACGGTTCAGCAACCGATGGATATCGGCCGGATGCTGCCACTCTTTGCCGCGCGCAATCGGGCCGGTTTCTTGAAAGTAACCATTCAGAAATTCTACCGTCCTTCCGGTTCATCAACCCAGATGGATGGAGTTGCCGCCAATGTGGTCATTCCAAATATGGCTGACGCCTTGGACATGGGCGAAGAATTCCTGGATCACCCTTTGCCTCATGATCGAATTCGTCCAGCGGGCGATTTCAAGCCCCTCGATCCGCAAGCACTATTCATTCCCCGGTTGAAGGAACTGAGCCAGGAACGCCTGAATGCCGACAAGGATTTCAGTTATGTCATCCAAGATGTGATGAAAGCCAAGGAGCGGTTGAAAGCAAACCAAGTGTCACTCAACAAGGCCACGCGCGAGAAGGAACTTGCCGAATCCGATGTTCAGCAAAAGGAACGCAATACTGAGCGCCGCGCGCGATTTGCCAAGATGGCCGAAGATGACAAGAAAGCATTAAGCTTTTACAAGATTACCCTCGCAGATCTCGAAAAAGGAGCTGAATTGAAGCCATACAATCCGGCGGATGAAGGCGGGGAATACATGCGGCGAGCCAAAGACGCAACCGCTGAACTCGACCAAACCCCGAAGTGGCCAACAGGGCTCGACCCCGTGAAGCGCGAGTCACTTGCCGTGGTCAAAGATCTGGTGGATCTAACCGAGAATGCCCGGTTGGCCGGTATTTTGAAGGGGTCCTCCGAAGTTCGTTGATGTCGGAGGTTGGAGAGAATCTTTTGGCGGTCGCCGGGAAAATCACCGCGGCCTGTTCGCGGGTCGCTCGGGATGCGAAATCCGTTGAACTCATTGCCGTGTCCAAAACCTTTTCGGCGGAGTCCGTTAGGGAGGCGTTCGAGGCTGGGCAACTTGTTTTCGGTGAAAGCAGGATACAGGAGGCCGAGCCCAAGATTGAAGCACTGCCGGGTTCCTTGCATTGGCATTTCATCGGCAGGGTCCAGCGCAACAAGGTGCGCAAGTTGCTTCAACGCTTCGAGGTGATCCACGCGATCGATTCTCTCAGGCTCGCGTCGTTCGCCGACGAGATCGCCCGGGAGCTTGGACTTTTCCCCAAGGTATTCCTGCAAGTCAATGTTGGGCAGGAGGCTTCCAAAGGTGGATTCGAGCCGGAGGTGTTGCGAGCCGAAATGGAGAGTCTTCTAACGCTGGGACGGCTTGAGATCATCGGCCTGATGTGCATCCCTCCGGTTGGGTCCGATGCGGAATCAGCCCGTCCATGGTTTTATTCTCTCAGGGAAACGCGCGATGCGTTGGAAATTGAGTTCGGCGTGAAACTTCCCGCGCTCAGCATGGGCATGAGTGGCGATTTCGAAGTGGCCATCGAGGAAGGGGCCACGCACGTGCGAGTGGGATCCGCGATTTTCGGGAAACGATCCTATCGAGTGGACGGCGAACTCGGATAAGGACAATGCTTCCCCATGACCTTGATTCTGGAAAACGCCACCGTCATTGGAAACGAGCTAGCCCTCTCGTTTGCCGACGGATTCGAAGCCTATCTGCCTCTTCCCATGCTTCGTCGCGCGTGTCCATGTGCGGCTTGCCAAGGCGAGCCGGATGCCCTGGGCCGCGTGATTCGTCCCCGGGTCGAGCATGGGCCGAAGGCCTATGAGCTTCAAAATTTTGAAACGGTGGGCGGCTATGCCATCCAGCTTTTCTGGGGAGATGGCCATTCCACGGGAATCTACAGTTATACCTATCTGCAAAAGCTCGCCGCGTTGCCACCATCATAGCTCCAGCTGATTGATAGAAAACTCCGAAGTGTTTTCCGCCCAAAACGACTTGGCGTCCCTGCCACTGCTTCCTGCCAGGGAGGTGGTGGCCTTTGCCGCCGCCGGTTTCAGCACGGTAGCGGAGGTGCTCGCACATTTCCCCAAGCGCTATGAAGACCGCCGACGTTTCGATGCATTTCCCAATCTAGCGTCTTCAAGTGCAGTATGTCTCCGCGGCACGGTGATCGATGCTTCACTCAAACGCTTCGGACCGGGTAGGGGCTACTACGAAGCGGTTGTCATGGATGGTTCCGGCGGCGTTTTCGGCTCCGGCAAAATTACCTGCCGCTGGTTCAACATGCCGTTCATTCAAAAGCTGGTCGCCGTAGGGCATGAAGTGAGTATCTATGGAAAGGTCAAGGCAACAAACGGACGTCTGATCATCGATCATCCTGAATTCGAGATTCTCCGCGATGACGATGAAGCATCCATTCACCTTGAGCGGATCGTTCCTATTTTCAGGAACATCTCCGGTATCGCTCAGCGCCGCTTGAGGGAAATCATCCATCTGTTACTCCAGCAGACGGATCCGTCGAGTCTTGCCGCGACTTATGACGTGGATTCCGACTCGACGAGAGCGCAGGCACTCAAGGATGTGCATTTTCCAGAGTCCATGGAACAAGCAAACGCCGCGCGCCGGCGGTTTGCGCTCGAAGAGTTCTTCGCCCTGCAGCTCAATGTGGTCTGGAGACGATTCCGCTACGGCGAGCAAAGCGGGCGCGTCCTCGGAAAGACCACGACCTATCTCAAGCGGTTCTATACCAGCCTGCCCTTCGATCTAACTGGAGCGCAGAAGCGCTCCATCAAGGAGATCCTGGCCGACATGCGGATATCCCGCCCGATGAATCGCCTGCTGCAAGGTGACGTGGGGTCGGGGAAAACCTTCGTCGCCATGGCTGCCATGTTGCTAGCCATCGATTCCGGTTGCCAGGCCGCGCTGATGGCACCCACCCAAATCCTTGCGGAGCAGCATTACCTAACATTCCGTCGCTGGCTCGAACCGTTGGAAATCCGCGTTGCCTTGCGCACCGGCAATCGGGATGAGTCCAACCACCTTGAAATTCAGGGCGATTCCCAGATTATCATCGGCACCCACGCCTTGCTCTATGATTCGGTTTCCTTCCGCGACCTCGGACTGGTGGTGATCGATGAGCAGCACAAATTCGGCGTGGCGCAGCGCGCGTCGCTCATCCGCCAAGGTGTCGTGCCGGACGTGCTCGTGATGACGGCCACCCCGATCCCGCGGACCTTGACCATGACGATCTACGGCGACCTGGACGTATCCCTTCTCGATGAAAAGCCCCCCGGGCGTGGCAAGATCATCACTGCTGTTAGAGTTGCGGCGAAGCAAACGGACGTCACCAAGTTCGTCAAGGACCAGCTCTCCCAAGGACGTCAGGCTTATCTCGTCTATCCTTTGGTCGAGGAGAGCGAATCCCTGAAGGCTGAGTCCGCCACCTTGGCGTTTGAAAAGTGGCGGAAGCGGCTAACCGGGCATGAGGTTGGGTTGATTCACGGCAAGCTCCGACCTGAGGAGAAGGAGGCCGTGATGCGCCGTTTTCGCGAAGGAGAAATCGCCGCGCTGGTTTCGACCACAGTCATCGAGGTGGGCGTGGATGTGCCGAACGCGAGTGTCATGATTCTCCATCATGCCGAGCGCTTCGGCCTTGCCCAACTTCACCAACTCCGAGGGCGCATCGGCCGCGGCGGGCACAAAGGCTATTGCATTCTTCTAACCGACGGCAAGAACCCCGAGGCCATGGAAAAACTCAAAGTTCTCGAGCAATCCTCCGACGGCTTCGAAATCGCCGAGGCCGACCTCCGCCTGCGTGGTCCCGGCGACGTGTTGGGAACCGTGCAGAGCGGCTTGTCGGAGCTGCGCTTCATCGATTTTCTGGCAGACACCGCCTTGCTGCGCGAGGCGCGGGCACTCGCTGACCAAGTGTTGGCGGAAGACCCGCATCTCGACGACATCCACCGGAACCTGAAGACCATGATTCAGGATTCCGACGGTGCGGCGGCTTTGCCAAGCACCGCGTGATTCCAACTCAACGTTCCACGATTCGATAGATCGGTCCGGTCATGTCCACGATGAACAGGTTGCCGTCGTTGTCTTCGGCGAACGAGGGAATCAGATTGATTCGACCGCCCTTAGGCTGGAGTTCCCGGGTGTGATCCTTGAAGTCGGTTGCTTTGCCGCCCTTCAACACGAACGACCAGATCCGCGGATTCTGGTGATCCGCGAAAACATAGCGGCCTTGGAGGTCTCTAACGGGTCCCCGGTAAACGTAGCCGCCAGTCACCGAGAATCCTTCTCTGTCACCGCCGCCGTGTTTGTAAACATAGACGGGTTCGACGACATTGTCAGGACGTGGCCCGCCGACTCCTCTGGCCGGGTTCTCCTTGTCTCCTTCCCGCAATCTCCAGCCGAAGTTGGCTCCGGCGGCCTTGCCTTTCGGCATGTAGTCGATTTCCTCCCACCTGTTTTGGCCAACGTCACCGATCCAGAAATCCCCGGTCTCGCGATCGAAAGAACAGCGCCAAGGGTTGCGAACTCCGTAGGCCCAGATCTCGGGCTTGGCGCCCTTCTCTTTCAAAAATGGATTGTCCGCGGGGACGCTGTATCCGGTCTTCGGCGAAACATCGATGCGGAGAATCTTCGCGAGGAAGGTATCCAGAGCCTGACCATGTTTGTTAGGATCGTCGCCGGCTCCACCGTCGCCGTTGCCGATGTAGAGCATGTTGTCAGGCCCGAAGCCAAGCCATCCGCCGTTGTGGTTCTCGAACTCGGACGGGTATTTCAGAATGATTTCCTCGGTGGAATGACTGGTGGTTTTGCGGTCTTCCGATGTGAATCTAACGATCCGCGTCTGTTTTTCGTTGTCCGTGTAATTCACATAGAATCGCCCGCTCGTCATGAAGTCGGGCGCGAAGGCCAACCCGAGCAGCCCCTCTTCGTTGCCTCTTCGCGTCACATCCTGGCGGATGTCTAGAAACGCTTCCTTTTCCCGCTCGCCGGTTTTCTCATCCACGATCCACACTTGGCCGCCTTGCTCCATCACCCAGAGTTTTCCCTTGATGCCTTTCGGGACACCGGCCCACACCGGGCGCTCGAATCCTTTTGCGACTTGCTCGACTCCGATCTCCGCATGGGAGGCAGTCAAGGTTGCGAGTAATGTGATGGCGACTGAGGTCTTTCGAAGCATGGCGGGAAATTAGGGATGGTCCGCTACCATACAAGAAGGAATGATTCGCGCCTTTCAGAAATAATCGCAGTCCCGGGGCAGGCTCTTAATGATGTCTATCAGCTCATCGGCCGCCTTCGAGAGCGGGATCGCCCGCCTTTTCATTAGACTAATCGTGCGCTCCGGGGCCGGGTCGTGAAAGTGGCAGAATGCGAGTCCCGGCAGCGGTCGGGTGCGGACTGCCAACTCCGGCACCACCGCGATTCCGAGTCCGGCAGCCACCATCGCGAGGGCGGTTTCGAGTTGGTCGCACTCGAGTCCCGGATCGAGCCGGTCAAGGCGGCAGACTTCCAGGGTGCGGTCTGTCAGGCAGTGTCCGTCGCGCAGATGAATCAGGCTTTCCGCTTGAAGTTGCTCCGGCTTGGGAGCCTGCGAGCCATTCGCGAATGGATGGGAAAGGGGGACCGCCAGCAGCAATGGTTCCCGGAACAACTCGCGCACATGCAACGACCATTTTTTTTGCTCCTGCGGTGTCACATCGCTCAGGATCGCAAACTCGATCGAACCATCCACCACCTGTTGGATCAACCCGCTCGTCCGCGCCTCGCGGACTTGCACGTCGATTTTGGGAAATGCCTCGCGAAACGGCCCTAACAAGCGCGGCAGCAGATAGGGCGCGATCGTCGGAATCATCCCGAAGTTTACGGCTCCCTCCTGCGAGTTCCGGCGTTGGGCGAATCGTTCGCGCAGCAAGCGGGCTTCTTCCAGCACCCGTTCCGCGTGCTCCAGCAGAATCCGGCCGGCTGCCGTGGTTTCAACTCCACGTGGCTTGCGATGCACCAAGGCTTCGCCCAGTTCATCCTCGAGGGCTCGCAGTTGCTGGCTCAGCGACGGCTGTGCGATCCGGCACCGTTTTGCGGCTGCCGTCAGCGAGCCTTCCTTGGCGATTGCCGTAAAATATTCGAGTTGGCGCAGGTCCATGGACGATTCCTTTCATAGGAATCTCCAATGGCAAGTATTGAAAGCGTAGTCTTTACCAATGGTAAGTTTTGAGTCTTTAGTTATCGCCTAGTCGCACCGTCGCGCGTAATTCCAAGGTTTCACAAACCCACTTATTTCAACCCACAAAAGAGCAAACCGATGACCACCGAATGTCCAGTATCCGCCGCCCCCCCGCAAGCCAAGTGTCCATTTCATCACGCTCCCAGCACCGGCACGACCAATCAAAACTGGTGGCCTAACCGGTTGAAGGTCGAGCTGCTGCACCAGCATTCGTCGAAGTCCGACCCCATGGGCGGCGACTTCAATTATGCGGAAGAGTTCAAAAGTCTCGACTTCGCGGCGTTGAAACAAGATCTCGCGGCACTGATGACCGACTCGCAGGACTGGTGGCCGGCGGACTTCGGTCACTACGGCGGTCTGTTCATCCGCATGGCGTGGCACAGCGCCGGCACCTACCGGACCGGTGACGGTCGTGGCGGCGGCGGCCGGGGTCAGCAGCGGTTCGCGCCGCTCAACAGTTGGCCGGACAACGTGAGCCTGGACAAGGCGCGTCGCCTGCTCTGGCCGATCAAGCAAAAGTATGGCCGCAAGATTTCTTGGGCCGACCTGATGATTCTAACCGGCAACGTCGCGCTGGAGACGATGGGCTTCAAAACGTTCGGTTTCGCCGGCGGGCGTGAGGACACATGGGAGCCGGATCAGGACGTTTATTGGGGCCGGGAAACCACATGGCTCGGCGGCGACAAGCGCTACGCCCACGGTTCCGAGGGCGTCGAGAAGGACGGCGCAGTCCTTGTGTCCGACGACTCGGCGGATGGAAAAATCCACGGCCGCAACTTGGAGAATCCGCTCGCGGCGGTGCAGATGGGCCTGATTTACGTCAACCCCGAAGGCCCGGACGGGAATCCCGATCCGCTCAAGGCGGCCTTCGACATTCGCGAAACCTTCGCCCGCATGGCGATGAATGACGAGGAAACCGTGGCGCTCATCGCCGGTGGCCATAGCTTCGGCAAAACTCACGGTGCCGGCCCGTCGGACAACGTGGGGGATGATCCGGAAGCGGCCGACCTCGAGCAGCAGGGCTTCGGCTGGAAGAACAGCTTTGGCACCGGCAAAGGCGGCGACGCGATCACCAGCGGCCTCGAAGTCACCTGGACCACCACGCCCACGCAGTGGAGCAACAACTTTTTTGAGAACCTTTTCGGCTACGAATGGGAACTCACGAAAAGCCCGGCTGGTGCGCAGCAATGGCGACCAAAAGATGGCGCCGGTGCCGGCACGGTTCCGCATGCGCACGATGCGTCCAAGCGAATCTCACCTTCCATGCTGACCACCGATCTCGCCCTGCGGTTCGACCCTGCCTATGAAAAAATTTCGCGACGTTTCCTTGAAAATCCTGACCAGTTCGCCGACGCGTTCGCCCGCGCCTGGTTCAAGCTGACGCACCGCGACATGGGCCCGCGCGAGCGCTATCTCGGGCCGGAAGTCCCTGCGGAGATCCTCATCTGGCAGGACCCCATCCCCGCCGTCGATCATCCGCTGATCGATGCGCAGGACATTGCCGCCCTCAAGGGCCGGATCCTCGCTGCCGGTCTAACGGTCTCCGAACTCGTCACGACCGCTTGGGCTTCGGCGTCCACCTTCCGCGGCTCCGACAAGCGCGGCGGTGCTAACGGTGCCCGCATTCGTCTGGCACCGCAGAAGGATTGGGAAGTCAACCAGCCTAACCAACTCGCCAAGGTGCTCGGGATGCTGGAGGGTATACAGACCGGGTTCAACAGCGCCCAGTCCGGCGGAAAAAGGGTCTCACTCGCCGACCTCATCGTTCTGGCCGGTTGCGCCGGCGTCGAGCAGGCCGCGAAAAATGCCGGCCACGATGTCTCGGTGCCGTTCACTCCGGGCCGCATGGACGCCTCGCAAGAGCAAACGGATGTGGAATCCTTCTCGTTCCTTCAGCCGGTTGCCGACGGTTTTCGGAACTACCTCAAGACCAAATACTCGGTCTCGGCCGAGGAGTTGCTTGTCGACAAGGCGCAATTGCTGACGCTTACCGCACCGGAAATGACGGTGCTCGTCGGTGGCATGCGCGTCTTGAAAACCAATGCCATCGATGCGCAACCCGGGATCTTTACCAAGCAGCCAGAAGCTCTAACCAACGACTTCTTCGTGAATCTGCTAGATATGGCCACCGAGTGGAAGCCGCTCTCGAAGGACGCGGATCTCTTTGAAGGCCGCGACCGCAAGACGGGCGAACTCAAGTGGACCGGCACTCGAGTCGATCTGCTCTTCGGCTCCAACTCCCAGCTTCGCGCCTTGGCGGAAGTCTATGGCTGTGCGGACTCGCAGGCCAAGTTTGTTCAGGACTTCGTTGCGGCATGGAACAAGGTGATGAACCTTGACCGCTTCGACCTCGCGTAATTCCCGGCCGCAAGGATCAATAAGAAAGACCACGGAGATCACGGAACCAAGTCCGTGCCATCCGTGGTCTTTTGATATTTGCCTATCAGAATGTTATTTCTCTTCCTTGCTGATGAAGCAATAAGCCACCGCCCCGATCACGGCACCGACGATGGGCGCGACCCAGAACAGCCAGAGCTGTTGAATCGCCCAGCCGCCCTCGAACAACGCGACACCTGTGCTTCGTGCAGGATTCACCGAAGTGTTGGTCACCGGAATGCTGATCAGGTGGATCAAGGTCAGGCCCAGACCGATCGCCACCGGCGCGAGTCCCTTCGGGGCCCGGCCGTCAGTCGCACCCAGGATGATCAGGAGAAACATGGCCGTCATCACCACTTCCGTCACCAAGGCGGCGACCATAGAATATCCCCCGGGCGAGTGCGTGTCATAGCCATTCGAAGCGAAGCCCGCCGTGACGTCGAAGCCGGCCTTTCCGCTGGCGATGAGATACAGCACGGCAGCCCCGGCGATGCCACCGAGCACTTGGGAAACGATATAGCCCGGCAAATCCTTGGCCGGAAATCGCCCGCCGACACAAAGCCCGACCGAGACGGCGGGATTCAAGTGGCAACCGGAGATGTGCCCGATGGCAAATGCCATCGTCAGCACTGTTAGTCCGAACGCCAGGGAAACTCCTAGCAGCCCGATTCCAACATCGGGAAACGCGGCCGCCAGCACGGCGCTGCCGCATCCCCCGAGAACGAGCCAGAATGTCCCGATAAATTCAGCGGTATATTTTCTCATGGAATAATGGTGTGTTAGGGAATGGATGAGGCCGTCTTTTCGACTCCAAATATGACAGGAACCCTGAACGAATCACGCACTGAGTAAACTAAAACCTCGGTCTGGCCCTGTAAGACTTTGGTCCAATATCGCGTCTAGTCCCGCATGGACCTGCCTGACGCCATCGTGCATTTTCTATCCAAACCCGGAGCGGAGGAAACGACGCCATTCGGACCTGACGCGCTTGTTTACAAGGTGGGAGGAAAAATGTTCGCGCTCACCGTGCCCGACGAGTTTCCCGCCCGCATCAACCTCAAGTGCGACCCGGAGCGTTCCATCTCGCTGCGGGATGAGTATGAGGCCATCATCCCCGGCTATCACATGAACAAGCGTCATTGGAACACTCTCGTCCTCGACGGCTCGCTTCCCGCCAAACTCGTCCGCGAGCTCATCGACCACTCCTACGAACTGGTTGTCGCATCCTTGCCGAAGTCGTGGCAAAGCAATGAAATGTAGTCTGCGGTCATCCGTTCCAAGGTGAAGTGGCGCCGGATGTGATCGCGCGCCGCCACTCCCATGGCTTCACGCATTTTGTAATCGGCGGCGAGTTCGATCATGGCTTGTGAAAATGCAATCGCGTCGCGCGCGGGAACCAAGCGGCCGTTCACGCCATCGATGACTTGCTCCGAAGCTCCGCCCACATCGGTCGCGATGACTGGCAACCCGGCGGCTAGCGCTTCCAGCGACGCGTTCGGACAACCCGCCGGTTCGGAGTTCATCACAAACACATCGCAAGCCTGATGGAACTCCGCTAGATCGTGGATTTCTCCCAGCCACTCGACAGGCAGCCCGAGCGAAATCTCCCGCAGATTTGCGGCACATTCGTCGGCACCGGTCTCCACGCCACCCGCGATGAGGAAGACCGCGCCCGGCAGCGATGGCAATGCAAGCCGGAAGGCTTCGATCAATTCATCCAACCGTTTCTGCGGACTGATCCGCGCGGCGGTGCCGAAAACGACGGGTGTACCGGCTTTGAATGCAACGCTTCCGACGGGCAATGTCACTCCGTTAGGGATCGCTTGCACCCGCACCCCGAGCGCGATCGCACGCTGAGATTCCGCGGCATATTTCACCACGATTCCAGCCAGCAGACGCCCGTAGTCCGCCGCCATCCGGCAGGGGATTCCCGGCGGGGGGTCTTCCATGAAACGCTCCATCGCTGAAAACCACATTTCACCCGGCGAAATGTCGAAAACGCGGGTGAAGGGCAGGGCTCCTGCTAACAGCACCTTGTGAATCATGATCACATTCCAATAAGCGACTGACACGGGCGGATCGGCGGCCATTTCGGCGAGAATCAAATCGACGGCCTGTTCGGGTTCGATCATTCCCGCCGGTGGCGGGACGAAGACGTTGATGCCAGCTCGTATCAGATCAAGGCGACCCGGCGTCGGGTGTTCCGGGTATTCCTGAAGCAGCGCCACCCGAACCCGCTGGCCACCATGGTGGAGGGATTTGGCGAGGCGGCGCAGCGAGGATTGCGCGCCGCCGGTGGATAGATTGTTTGTGACGAACCAGATCGTGGTCGCGGCTTCCGGTGGCCGGCAGGCCACCTGCCGGGCTAACATAGCTACCCGGCGAGTCATCCGGTCGGTGGTGAAATCCCGCCAGATCAACGGGTGGCCGGATGGCGGTGGATCTAGCAGGACGTCGGCGAGGGCGCGGGCAAAGTCATCGGCAGATGCATCTGCGGACAGCAACGTGACCGCTGGATTCCGCCAGGCGAGTTCGCGGGTGCCGCCGGTATCGCAGGCGATCACCGGCAAGCCCGAAGAAATTCCCTCCAAATGAGCGAGGCTGAGTCCCTCGTGGGCGCTGCATGAAACCATGGCGTCCGCTTGTTCCAAGACGTCGCGCACCGCCTGCTTGCCCTCAGTCCACCTGATGGCCACGCCGTGCTTTTCCGCTGCGGAATCGACAGCGTTCCGGCTGGCAATGGCATCGGGTAGATTGGCACCCGTTTCTCCGGCGATGACGAGTCGCACACTTGCATTGCTAACACCTCGCGAAATGAGTTCATCCCGCGTCGCTGCTAGAATCGCGGGCAGCAGTTCCAACCGTTTCTGCGGCCTGGGATTTGCCACGCAGGCGAGGGTGAATTCGTTGCCGGTCCGCACACGCGTAAGATCTGGAAATTCGTCAGGCTGGATGCCGTTCCACACCGTGCGCGCGGGAATCCCGGGCAGGGATTCGCGGAGTTCGGCTTCGACGGCTTGCGAGCACGCCAGCAGCAAGCCGACATCGCCTCGTTCCAACAACTGCCAGTCACGCGGCCAGCCGGCGCGCGCGTTGTGGACGGTGGCCATCACGGGAATCCCCGAAGCGGCCACCGCGCGGGTCTCCGCCGCGTCGGTTAGGTGGACGTGCAGCACATCGACGCCGGTGGCGACCGCCATTTCCGCCAGCACGGCGGCCCGTTCGCCGCGATTCCATTCTGACAGGTCGAGGGTATCCGGCGGTGCCTGCAACGCCGAGCGATGGGGCTTTCCCAAGCTGACGAGACGCGATCGAATACCGTGGTCAGGCAGATGCCAGGCAAGATCCCGTGCGATCCGCTCCGCACCGCCCTGTTGCAGGCTGGTGACGATTTCCATGACGAAGAGTCGCTCGTCTTCGGGAGCATGATCGATGGGGCTCCAATGCACGACGCGGGGCGAAACGTCAGCATAAAGACCGCGCAGTCGTGCTGCCGCGGTATTACCGGTCGAATGCCATTCGCAGGCCGGTGGCGGCAACAGATCCAGCCCGGGATAGTCACCGCCGTGCAACGCGTGGAACCGCGACCACGGGTTCTCCGCGTCCCATCTAACCGGAAGTCCGACGCCGACCCGGTTGCCTGTGCCGGGCAGAGCTCGGAAGGTGGTGGGATTATTCAGGACAAGTCCCGCCCGTAACAGAAGCACGGGACTTTCTCCCTCAAGTCCGTCACCGATGAAAACGTCGCCAATTCCCGCGGCCTTCAGGCTGCGGACGCTTCTCGCCGCAAGCCAAGGGCGGCGGTGATCCGCATGGATGACGATCGCACGGGTCATCAATACGCCGGGGGGAACATCGTTGGACGACTGCGGACCGGCGAGTCCGTTTCGCGATCCGAAAATGGCGCTGCTCTGTGGCTCAGGGGTGGCGGCAGGTCCCCCGTGGAGGAGATGGTCACCTTGTCCGGAGTGGTTCCGGTATAGACAAACTGCCCTTCCGCACCCGGCTGATAGATCAAGCTTTGCTCGATATTTTCACCGTTCACCAGATAGCTCAAATGGACCGGAGTGCCGACCGCCAAGCCGGATTGGATCCAAAACCCATCGACGACTTTGCGGATGGTTGGATTCGGCCGGGGGAGAACCGGTGGCGAGGGGGAGACAAAAGGTGCGGTCGTGTTGCGTCCGCGCACGATCAAGCGGATGACAATGACGAGCAGCCCCAGCGGGATTAGCAAACAAAGCCATCCCGGCATCATATGATCCACCTGATGCAGCTCTACTTCAGGAGCAGCAGCGCGGATGGGTGGGGCAGGGGGCGGATTCTCACGCTGGGGAGAGGGGATTGACGTTTCCAGCGGGGCTTCCACGACGGGCGCGATCACGCTTGTTAGGCAGACAACGCGGAATCCAATGTCGGCATTGCGGCTGCGCGGATCGACCCGATAGCGGGCCGCGCTGCGGGAGTGTTTCGGGTCGCGCAACCACGAACCGCCGCGCAGGACCCGGCGCGGTTTGTCGCTCAGGTTCGGGTTGTCCTGCCGGGGGTCCACGGTCGCTCCATCATCATAGGGAGCGTACCAATCCAAACACCATTCTCCGACGTTTCCGCCGATGATCAGGCCCCATGGGTTGGCTTGTTTGGATCCGGCGGGGCGGGTGCCATCGGCGGCATTTCCCTTGTGCCAGGCGACGAGGTCGCAGGCATCCGCTCCTCCACCGTGCCATGGGGTGGAGGTCCCGGCGCGGCAGGCGTATTCCCATTGGGCCTCGGTGGGCAGGGTGGTCTTTCGATGGGATTTCTTTTCGAACCACCGGCAAAAAGCCTCGGCATCGGGAAAGGTCACCAAGCAGACGGGATGATCGGCGGTTTGCGGAAAGCCCGGATTTCTCCAGGTGAATTCCTTGCGTTGGGCCAAGGCCTTGCCGTCCCAGCCGAAGCCGCCGCTGGTGCCTGTTTCCGCCTCGCTGCGGTAGCCGGTTTCCTTGATGAAGCATTCCCACTGACCGCGAGTCACCGCCGTGCGGCCGATGTGGAAATCCTGCGTCAACATGACCGGATGCGGCGTTTCATCATCACCGCGGCCCGCTTCCTCCACCGGCGACCCTTGGATGAATTCACCGGATCTGACGAGGAGGAGGTCCATCGATTGGCCTCCGCCGAGTTCGATGTGCTGCATCGGCTCGGCCGCCCAAGCTCCACCGCCGATGAGTATGCCCAACCAAAGCGCTTTCATTGCCGCCACCGTATGACAGCGGTTGGCCACCGGGCAATCATTCATCCGCTCCAACCCGCAGGGTCTATCAGCCCGGGTAATCGCCCGAGATGTAGCCTTGCAGTTGTTCGATGGTGTGGCTCTGGGATTGCATCACCCAACTGACGAGGTCGCCCATGGAAATCAAGCCGATCAGGCGTCCGTCATCCACCACGGGGAGGTGGCGGATCCGATTGCCTGTCATGAGCTGCATGCACTTTTCAATGCCGTCCTTGCTGCGTACGGTGATCGCCGGTCGGGAAATGATTTCACCCACGCGGGTGTCCCGCGAGGTGCGGCCTTGAAGGGCGACTTTGCGGCTGTAGTCGCGTTCCGACAGCACGCCGATGACCTCGCCGTTCTCCATGGCAACGAGGGCGCCGATGTTTTTTTCACCCATCAGGCGGATGGCGTCATAGACCGAATCCTCCGGTTTGGTGGTCAAGATTTCGCCGCTCTTGTTGTGCAAGATATCGTAAACAGTGCCGTTGATTTCCATGAGTATTTTCGGTTTGAAGTTCTGATAACATGCCGACCGAAAATGAAGGCGTCAAGGACGCAGGGGAATGAAATCGCAGTCCTTAATCCTTGCTTGATGAAGGCTCCCCGTGGCTTGATGGGCGGCGTGAAAGCCTACCTTGATTTGATGCGCGACGTGATGGAGCACGGCGAGAAGCGTTCCGACCGGACGGGCACCGGGACAGTATCGGTGTTCGGGCGACAGGCGCGCTACGATTTGCGCGAGGGATTTCCCTGTGTGACGACGAAAAAGCTGCACCTGCGCTCGATCATCCACGAGTTGCTCTGGTTCCTCCGCGGCGAAACCAACACCCGCACGCTTAAGGAAAATGGGGTGACGATTTGGGACGAATGGGAGGATGCCGAGGGCGAACTGGGGCCTATTTACGGCAAGCAATGGCGGGCCTGGCCCACCCCGGAAGGCCGCACGATCGACCAGATCCACCTGTTGATCGACGGCTTGTTAGGCGATCCGCTGTCACGGCGGCACGTGGTTTCCGCTTGGAACGTCGGCCAGCTCCATCAGATGGCGCTGCCACCGTGCCATCTGTTATTTCAATTCTACGTGCACGAGGTTCCAGCGGGCGAGAAGCCCGGGCTGTCGTGCCAGCTCTATCAGCGCAGCGCGGATTTGTTTCTCGGAGTTCCGTTCAACATTGCTTCCTACGCATTGCTAACAAAGATGATCGCCCACGTCTGCGACTACGAGGCGCGTGATTTCATCCACACGTTCGGTGACGTTCACCTCTATGCGAATCACCTGGAGCAGGCGGAAGCCCAACTTGACCGCGAGCCGCGTGCTTTGCCGACCTTGTGGCTCAATCCGGACGTCAAGGACATCGACGCGTTCACCATCGACGACATCCGTTTGGATAACTACGATCCGCACCCGCACATCAAGGCGCCGGTGGCCATTTGAAGATGAGCATCCGTCTAACTGCGGTGGTGGCGATGACCACGGAGCGGGTGATCGGTCGGGCGGGTGGCTTGCCGTGGCATTTACCGGAAGATCTGGCGTATTTCAAACGGACGACCTTGGACCACCCGATCGTGATGGGCCGGAAGACTTATGAGTCGATCCGTCGGCCGCTGCCAAGGCGGCGGAATATTGTCCTGACGCGTGATATGACGTGGTCGGCGAAGGGGGTGGAGGTGATTCATCGGCCGGACGAACTTGCCAAATTGCCGGGGATTGAAGGGCAGGTGTTCATCATCGGCGGAGCTGAAATCTATGTGGCGTTCCTGCCGATGCTGGATGATCTGCTGGTGAGCCACGTTTTTGAAAATCATCCCGGGGACACGTGGCTGCCGGATTTCGAGGCGAAGTTCCCGCGGTCCGAGGTGGTGGAAAGCCACCCGACCTTCGAGGTGCTGCGGCATTTCCGGGCGTCCGTTTAATCCGGGAACACGATCGCGCGGTGGCTGTCGATGATCGTCCGGTCGTGGACGTGGAAGCGGATCCCTTTGGCGAGCGCGATTCGTTCGCAATGACGGCCCAACCGAACGAGGTCGTTGGGCGTGTGGAAATGTTGCACGCGATCGACTTCCTGCTCGATGATGGGTCCGGCATCCAGATCGGCGGTGACGTAGTGGCAGGTGGCACCGATCAATTTCACTCCGCGTTCGTAGGCTTGCTTGTAGGGATTCGCGCCGATGAAGGCGGGCAGGAAACTGTGATGGATGTTGATGATGCGGCCGGCGAAGTCCTTGCAAAAATCATCAGGAAGGATCTGCATGAAACGGGCGAGGACGATCAACTCGACGTCCTGTTCCTCGATCAACCGGCGGATTTGCGCGAAGCCGGTCGCGCGGTTTTCGCCATCCATCTCGATCTGATGAAATGGAATCTCGGCCCTGCTGGCGACAGCTCGGCAGTTGTCGCGGTTGCCGATGATCGAGGTGATTTCGATGGGGAGTTCGTCGAGTTCCGCACGCCAGAGGATTTCATTGAGGCAGTGGTCGGTTTTGGTGACGAGCACCGCCGTCTTCATGCGGTAGGGCAGGCGGCGGAAATGCCAATTGGCCTGCAACGATCGCCCGAGCGTGCCGAATCCATCGATGAAGTCCTGCACGTCCACATCCAGATCGGTGGTCTCGATTTCCAAGCGGGCGAAAAATTTTCCGCCCAGCTTGTCGGAAAACTGCGCGAACTCGACAAGGTTTCCGCGGTGACCGGCGACATAGCTGGCGATTTTCGCGACGATACCCGGTTGGTCGTGACAACTGATCTTGAGGATTAATCCAGGGCGCGACATGTGGGGCCAGACTGCGCGGCCGATCCTCCGCCGTCAATCATCGCTCACGGAGTGAACGCTCGGTCAGCTCCGGATGATCCTTTGACCGGTTCGTCGTTCCCCACAGGAACCAGCTCGGAGCTAGTCATCCTCTCTGGGGAAAAAAGGGACCCGAAATTCATTCCAGCGAGTTGCGGGAAAAGCGATGGCAATACCACCGGGAGGATCAGCACTCCGGCCAACCCTGCGACCCACCAACGAGCCCTCCTGGAGGGCTGTGAACTGTGCTTTGCTTTGCCAGTGGTCGATGGCATGGAGCGGCGAACGATGGCATCGATCACCTGAGGCGGCACTTCGGCGGACCGAACCGTCACTGACCTCGAAAGTCTCCATCCCGCGAAATCCAAATCGTCCGCGGCCAAGGCGAGATCAGTCGGGTCGGCCACGCTGCGTCCGAGGTGGCTGGCCCTCACGAGAGCTGTTACCACTGCTTCATCCACGAACCCTTCCCGCTCCATCAGGCGCATGGATGATGGGTCGTCGTCACGGTGGGTGGGAAGCGGGCTAAGACTGAGAGGGTTCATGGTGCGCTCGAATGAATTCGCCGATTTGATAGGGGTAAGCTCAGGAAACGTCAATAGTTAATGTTTCCAAACTAAAATCCGGGACTGGGGAAATCGTCAATCGCAATGGTGTTAGATCGCTCCGATGCTTGGGGTTGCAATCGTCCGTGATTCTCTCAAGAATCGGGCACACCCCATGTCTGTCCCAAATCCCGATGACTTGCTTTTGCTGATCCGCTGCCCTTCCTGCGGGCAGCGATTCAAGGTGGGAGACGACTTGCGCGACCGCACCGTCGAGTGCGGCGGTTGTGAACACCGGTTCCGGATCAACGACGATGTCATCGTCCGTGGCCGCAAATTTTACCCCGGTGAGCGGGACGGGCACAGTTTGAATCGCTTTCAACGGGTTCCACTGCCCGGTGGCGAGTCATTGATCGGCGTGCAACCCATCCGCTACAGTGCCATGCCGGAACCGGCAGTTCTGGAGCCCGCATCTCCGCAAAGGATCGTGGCGGGAGTGATCGGAGCGTCCGGAATAATTTTGATGGCTCTCTTGCTCATGTTTGGCGCCAGCCGTGGAGGTCTGCTGGACGGCATGATTTTGACGGACCGGTTGCTGATGGCCGGATTTGCGAGTCTCATCGGTGTGGCGTTGCTCGTTTACGCCAACCCGAGAGCCCGCCTGAAGGCGCTTTCGGTGGGATTGCTCTTGAGCGGGTGCACGGTAGCTGTGCCTTTCTTTTTCCAGACCGGATCGGTGCCGCTTGAGCAACGGGTGGTCGCCACGCCACGTGACCTCGCTACCGAACCGGAAGTGAATCCTCAGGAATCCACCGAAGACACCACCATCGTCGCCTTGCGGACCCGGATCGGAACCGGGCCTCTGGTTGCTGAAATTGACAGACTGGCCAAATCTGGAAGCGGCAAGCGGGCGATGGGGATGTGGTTCAGGGGCCTGAGCGAGAGTAACAAAAACCTGGTGAAGGAATACATTCTCCGGGTGACCGGTGCGGACCCCTCGTCCCACCCTTATCCGCGGGATGGAGGGGACTACTTGTTGGTAGTAACCGGAGTGACCCAATCCATCCAGGAACTCGCGGAGCTGGCCTCGGTGCTGGGGATCATGGGGAAAACGGAAAAAATTTATCCCGAAATCTCCGTGATCGAGGTTCGGGTGAACAATGACATCTTCGTCGAAGGACCCATTGAAAAGCTTTCGAAAAAGGATGATCCCGCGTTTTATGATTTGAACAAACGCGAGCTGGAAAGCATCGACTTGCAGCGGGTCAAACGAGCGGTGCAGCGCATCGCGGAAGCCGAGCCGAAAATCTATCGCGTCGATATCACCCGCAAGCTCATCGCGTTGCTCGGTGAGGACACCGTGGATTTCAAAGACAACATTTGCAAGGCTCTGTCGGTTTGGTCCGAGCAGCCGGGCCCCGCCGGCGAGGCCGCGCTGGGTTTGGTGAAAAAGCTGAGCGCGAAAAATGAGCCGATCCCTCCGGAGATCATCGCTCTTGTCGTTAAGGAAAAGAATGCCGGGGTGATTCCCATCCTTGATGAACTTTGGTTTAAGAATCCGCTGACTTGGGAGTCCCTCTATGCCGATTTCGGCCAGCCCATTGAAGCCACGGTGATCCAACGTTTCCCTGGAACGAAGGGCACCATTCGCTATTCGGCCGTACGGATTCTCGGACGGGTGGGAGGAGCTGACAGTCTGCCAGTTCTGGCAGCGGCGGCGCCCGGGGGCGACTCCGAGTTGCGGGTCTTGCTGGAGCAGGCACAGAAATCGATTCGTACACGGCTCGGCCAGTAGGGACCGGGCATATGAAAACTTCTCACACCGAACGTGGAAATCGACTTGCCGTCAGTAGCAGATTCCACAAGCCTCATGTGCCTCTCGTTTCGCGCCAAGCTGGGATAATCCGGGGGGAGAATTCCAGCCGCGCGGGGCGGGGGGCCTCGGACTAACCAACGAGGTCCGGGGCCTGATCGAGCTCGGCAGACTCGCGCAGCTGTCGCTCCCAAATGAAACGGCGGAAGAGGACCTTCACCGCCGCCGTTAGTGGAACGGCTAGAAGGGCACCCACGAATCCCCCGAGGACCAGCGACCAAAACAGCATCGAGAAGATGACTGTTAGGGGATGGAGTCCTACGGAATCCCCCACGATCTTGGGGGCGGTCACCAGCGAATTGATCTGTTGGACGACGACAAAGATTCCCACCACGCATCCGACATAGGCCCACGGGCCCATTCCAAAGGGCGCCGTTCCCTGCGCGTGGAGATAGGCGATGATGCAGGCCGGAATCAGGCAGAGGATGTTTCCGATGTAAGGAATGACTCCGAGGATGGCCATGAACACTCCGATGAGAAGTCCGTATGGCAGCCCGAAAATCGTCAGCGCGATTCCCACGAGCATGCCATCGATCGCAGCCACCAGCACCTGGCCGCGGAAGAACGAGACCAGATAGCCGTTGATTTCCTGGAGCGTCTCCACCAGCGAGGTCTTGAAGCGTGAGGCCTTGAGCGGCACATAATGATGCCAGTGTGTCCGGATCGACGCGGAGTCCTTGAGGAAAAAGAATAGGTAGATCGGCACCATGATCATGCCGAGGAACAAGCCGAGAAATCCTAACACCTTGGTGGAGCCGGCCGTCAGCCAGGTGCGCCCGGTTCTGAAAATCACATCCAGGTTTTCCATCAGCATGCGTCCGCCGCGGGTGCGGGCGAAGTCATCCAGGGATTCCGCGCGGGCCGGTGGCACGGCGGTCATCACCGGTTTTCCAAGCTCGTCGGTCTCAGTTAGAATCCAGGCGATCGGCCCGTCCTGGTAGCGGGCGCGCAGGTCCTGGAGCGAGCGGGTGAGTGCCGGTTCGAGATGTTCGGCGTCGTCCCCGGCCGGCTGGGTGGCCACGCGGGTGCTCTGCGGTTGGTTCGACAGGAATTCCTTCAGCGCACCGCGGCCGCGCTGGATGCCCGGCAGGACGGCTGCAACCAACAACGTCATCGCGATCAGGATTCCGAGAAACAGAGTGATCACCGACCACATCCGGCTCATTCCGCGGCGTTCGAGAAACGCCACCACCGGTTCTAACACGTAAGCGACGATTCCCGCCACGATCAACGGGATGAGCACCGGCTGGAGAAATCCGAAGACGTAACCCACCAGCCAGATCAGGCCGACCAGCAAGGCCCCGAGCACCAGGATGGAAACCCCGGTGGCGGCGTTCCACAGGGTTTTTTGTTGGAATGGGGTCGGATAGCGCATGGGGTATAGTTTCGCGCCGTCTTATGAAGGTTGCCGCCTGACTTACCAATTACAAAACGCCCTGACTTTCCGACGCTGCCGCGGCTAACAATCGGACGGCTTCCGCTGGATGGCTGGCAGACAGGCTGATCCGCAGGCGAGCGGTGCCTCGCGGAACCGTCGGGTAACGAATGGCGGGCACGAGGAAACCGGCCAGTTCAAGTGCCGTAGCGGCGGCAAGCGCGGCCTCGTTGGATCCTAACAGCCGTGGAATCACAGGCGTGCGGCCCGGTGACAAGGAGGCGATGTTTTGCTGGAGTTTGACGCGCAGTGCATTGCCTTCCGCCGAGCGGATGAGCGCCAGGGACGCGATGGCGGCGTGGGCGAGAGCTGGTGGCGGTGCCGTCGAGTAAATGAAACTGCGCGCGCGGTTGGTCAGAAGGTCGATCCAGTCCCGCGATGCGGCAAGATATCCACCAGAGAGACCCGCGGCTTTGCTGAGGGTGCCCATTTGGAAGGTGACGTGCTTCTGAAGATTTTCCTGCTCGGCCAGGCCCATGCCGTGCTCGCCGAGGACTCCGAAGCCGTGCGCTTCGTCGAGCAGGAGCAGTGCGTCGTGGGCTTTCGTTAGCGCGACGATTTCGCGCAGCGGGCAAAGATCACCGTCCATGCTGAATACGGACTCGGTAGCGACAAGGATGCGGGCGGACGGGGCTTTCGCGCGCGAGGAAACTAACAAGCGTTCGAGTTTCCCAAGGTCGTTATGGGGAAACACGCGGAGAGTCGCACCGGAAAGGCGGGCGGCATCGACGAGGCAGGCATGGCAGAGCTTGTCGAGGATGACGAAATCGGATTTTGCCACGACGGCGGGAATCACCCCGAGCGCGGTGGTGAAGCCGGAGGAGAACGTGAGCGCGGCTTCGGTTTGTTTTGCTTCGGCGAGCGCATCTTCTAACAATTGGTGCGGCGGCAGGGTCCCGCAGACGAGTCGGGAGGCGGCGGAACCCGCGCCGAAACGTTGCACGCCTTCGATCAGCGCGGCCTCGATTTCAGGATGCCGGGCAAGGCCGAGGTAGTCGTTGGAAGCAAAGTTCCACAGCGTGCGGCCATCTCTAACAACCCGGACGCCGCCGGGCGAATCGAGCGGCCGCAGTCCGCGCAGCAATCCCTCGGCGGCGAGCCGGCGGAGGGATTCGGCGGGACCGGGCATGTCCGTTAGGATCCCGTGGCCGGACGTTCGAGAGCCCAGGCGAGCAACTTGGCGGAATCCTTCCAGATGTTAGGCGTCGTGGATTTCAAGACGACGACGATCACGGAGCGGCCGTTGAGCGAACCGCTGGATACGAGGCAGCGGCCGGCGGCGTTGGTGGTACCGGTTTTCAGGCCATCGCAGTATGGGACGGTTTTCAGGAGCTTGTTGGTATTTTCAATGTGCCGGGTGCGGCCATCATTGAATCGGAAGTCGAATGCCCGGGTGGCGGTGAATGAGCGGATCAATGGGCTGCGGTAGGCGGCGCGGGCGGCGATCGCCATGTCGCGGGCGGTGGAATATTGGCCTGCCATGGGAAGTCCGTTCGGATTGATGAAATTCGAGTTCCTCATGCCGAGGGACGAGGCCTTTTGATTCATCAGCGCGGCGAAACCTTCCTGGCTGCCCCCGACATCGCGGGCAAGGCTCCGGGCGATGTCATTGGCGCTTTTCACCATCAGCACCTTGGTCAGCTCGCGGCGGCTGTAAACCTCGCCGGGTTTGACGCCGAGGTGGGTGGGTTCGCAAGCGGTGTCGGAGGCTGTGATGGTGATCGGGCGGTCGATGTCTCCCGCGTCGAGGATGCATAGGGCGGTGACGATTTTCTGGGTGCTGGCAACCGCCCGAGGGGCATCGGCGTTTTTCGCATAGAGCACGCGGCCGCTAACAACGTCGATGACGATGGCACTCTCGCCGACGACGGGAGGTGGCGCGTTGGGCGGGATGGCCGCAACGCGGACTGGTTGACCGTTCGCCGCAGTCCCGGGCCTAGGCTGCTGACGGGGCGGGGGGCTCCCTCCGCAAGAAGTGATCAGCGAGCCTGTGAACAGGAGCGCGACGAGGTGGACACAAAACAACCGTGACATGCGGCGCATCATTCTCATTCGAGCCTCCGCATCAAGCCGGGAATCAAGCGAACCTCCGGAAACCCCACGGATCAAGGAGTCGCCGGGGGCAGCAAGCTGCTGTCCATTTCACCGCCAGCTTCAGGCAGTGACGGTTCCTTGAAATCCACGGGTCCCATGAACGACCAGAAGCCGCGTTTGCGGGTATTTTGAAATGCCAGTGCCTGTTCCCGGCCAGTGGGAAGGGGCTTGAGATCCTTTTCGCGGACCTCGACGACTTTGACTCCGGCCGGCCGAATCTTGTCCACGGCCATTTCCGAAAGCTGGGAAACCTTTGAGGTCGTGGCGGCTGTGGTTTTCTGAACGAACGCCACGGAGCTTTGGCCGACCTTGCTGACCGTAGCGCAGGACGCGAGTCCGAAGATGGCGACGACTGGGGTAATGACGATTGCCCGGGACATGGATTTCATACGGTGGGGAGTGCGGCACAATATCATTCGAACTCGGGCTGTCCACCGTTCGTTTGGGTTGATTCCGACACCCGGGACGGAAAGGGCCAGGGCCGGATGGCGATATCTGAAGGCGTGAAGCCCGGATTCACCCCGATGCTGGCGAGGGAAGTGAACTCCGCGCCGGCCCGATGACCCCCCCACTAGGGAAACTTGCGGAAGTTCATCGAGTGCCCGCCCGGCAAAGCACCAGGAAGTTCCGCACCGGCCGATTCCAGAGCGGTCGTCTCACGACAGGGCCGCCGGTGACAACATTGGAAATCCACAGGTCGGACGATCTGCCGCCATCTAGGTTGAGGGCCTCGCGAATTGACCAACCGGTCGGAGAGTTGGCGGCGAGAACTTGGCCGAGCGCGGCCAAGGTGCAGGGCGAGCTGCAACCCATCCACCATCGCGTGCCACCGTCCCACAGGATCACCGTCCGGGCGCTGGATTTAGTGGCTTCCAGGCCGCCGACTGGCCGGCTGTTTTCGACTAGCAAAGGGCCGGCTTGGATGAGCTCACGCATGGTTGAGGCACCGCTACGACCGAGCTTTTCCCGGCGGGTTATCGCCATGGTCTTTGTCGGGCTTTCATACCAAACTCCACTACCAAGAGAGGACGCGGTGTTCCATGAACCGGAGATTTTTCCCGAGGAGGCCACAAGCCCGAGGGGCGCGCCTTCCGGGGTGAAGAATCCGGCGTTCACCGCAGCAACTCCTCCCAATGATCGCGCCGCTGTTTCTGAGTCCGCGTAACGGCTGCCAGGACCGCCGGGCTGATCCGCGACAACCAGATGATGGCCTCGTGAATCGAATTCGACGCCTTCAAAATCAATGCCGGAAATATTCCGATCGATCACCTGCGGGGAATTCACCGGAACCGCAGGAACGGGTGATTCGACTTTTGGAGGTTCAGGAACGGGTGTAACCGCACTCACCGCGGCGGCGTGTTGCAATGGCTTTGCCGGAAAACAACCGGTTAGAGGAAGTGTGACGACCAAGCCAATCAGGAATCGCATGTCCTCCTCTTGCACGTGGCGAAGCTCTTGGCAAGGGCGTCTCAGGACAGGTTGAACTTCCGACAACCCCATGCCCCGTAGCGGACGTGGGTCCGTCACCTTCGGTATCAATGCGAGTGCTTCGGTCCGAAATTACCGGGCATTTTCGGCGCGTGGACGGATTGGGAAAAGAGCTGGCGCTCTAGCCACTCGCGAGAAGGAGTACCGGCAGGGCGGCCCATGGCTCAATAAAGGCGATGACATTCGCTAGCAGGGCAAACGCCATGCGGCTGCGGAGGATGACCCCGAGCGGACCGAGTTGAAGGCGGGTGCTATGGACGTTGGGCGGCCATGGGGTGTCCTCGTCTTCCCCGACCTGCAGCATCCGGGGCTCGGGGGCGAGCTTGAGAACGATGGTTGCTAGGAAAAGGAAGTAAGCGCACGGGTGGGTCATTAGTTTTCCCAATGCGGCGAAGCTGGCGACTGTGCCGAAAAAACGGGCGGCCCCGAGCGGGAAGCTGAATTTTCACGAACAGCCTAGCTTGCCGTAGTTCCCGTTCATTAGGGCAGTTCTAATCCGGGCAGCGATGTCACATTTTTCCGCAGCCACGGCGGGATCGTCAGGGCGCGATCGTGGCCTTCAGCCGGGCGAATCTTGCATTCCCGGATCCGGCGGGGATGGCGACGGTGATGGTGTCCGGAGCGGTTCCATTTTCCAGGATGGTCACACCGGGGCTGGAGGCGGCGGTGTTAGCTCGAATGGTGAAAACGTCGGGCCAGGTCACGAGGTCGGTGCCGGATTCGACAGTCAGGGTCATGTCGGATGTTTCCGCGGCGTCGAGGCGCGGGAAGGTGAAAAGCATGCTGTCGCCGCTGAGGCTGGCGACGGGACGCGGTGTGGCGGGGAAAGGCTGGGCGGGATTTCCGCCGAGGATGTATTCGAGGACAGTTGCCAGTCCGTCGTGGTCTGGGTCGGCATGGGCGAGGCCGGAGAGACCGAAGCCTGCGGCCCATCGTGCAAAGGAAGGCGGCGGCACCGTGCCGAGGAGCGCCACGGTGTGAGACCATCCCGCCGCAATCGCGATGACTCCGCTCTGCGCCGCCATGGGCACCATCGTTTGGCCGTAGTAGTTGCTTCCCCACGCCACCACGCTGCCGTCGTTCTTCAAGGCCACGGTGTGATAGTCTCCCGCCGCAATGGCGGTGACCCCGCTCTGCGCCGCCACGGGCACATCCGTTTGGCCGAAGCCATTGTATCCCCACGCCACCACGCTCCCGTTGGTCTTCACGGCCACGGTGTGACCATATCCCGCGGCAATCGCGATGACCTTCCTCTGCGCCGCCACGGGGACATCCGTTTGGCCGTAGCCGTTCCATCCCCACGCCACCACGCTCCCGTTGGACTTCACGGCCACGGTGTGATCATACCCCGCCGCAATCGCCGTGACCCCGCTCTGCGCCGCCACTGGCACCGTTGTTGAGGTCCGCCCCCACGCCACCACGCTGCCGTCGTTCTTCAAGGCCACGGTGTGATAGTCTCCCGCCGCAATGGCGGTGACCCCGCTCTGCGCCGCCACGGGCACCGTCGTCTGGCCGGACCAGTTGTCTCCCCACGCCACCACGCTGCCGTCGTTCTTCAAGACCACGGTGTGATCCCTTCCCGCCGCAATCGCCGTGACCCCGCTCTGCGCCTCCACGGGCGCCGTCGTCTGGCCGTAAGTGTTGTTTCCCCACGCCACCATCGATTTGGGAAGTGCCGCGCTCACTGTCATCACCGCCGCCGGCGTGCTGGTCACACTCCCGACGTAGTTGCTCACCACCACCGTGTAACTGCCCGCATCGCTGAACCACGCATTGCCCAAGGTGTAAGTGGCGCCCGTCGCCCCACTGATGTTTGTCCCGTCCTTGCGCCACTGGTAGCTCAAGGCGTAACCCGTGGCCGCCACGGTGAAACCCACGCTCTGCCCCGCGGTCACCGTCTGGCTCATCGGTGGCGTGCCGATGACGGGAACGTTTCCGGTCACCGTCAGCACCGCCGGCGGCGTGCTGGTCACGCTCCCAAGGGGGTTGCTCACCACCACCGTATAGCTGCCCGCGTGTCCGAAAACGTCGCCCACGGAGTAAGTGGCGGCCGTCGCCCCGCTGATGTCTGTTCCGTCCTTGCGCCACTGGTAGTTCAAGGGGGAGCCCGTAGCCACCACCGTAAAACTCGCGCTGTTTCCCGCGTTCACCGTCTGGCTCGTCGGTGGCGTGGTGATGGCGGGAGCAATTGGAATGACAAGTGCCACGGTGTGAAAACCTCCCGCCGCAAGGGCTGTCACGCCGCTCAATCCCGCGGGCACCGTCGTTTGGCCGTAGTCGGGGGAAGGGTAGTCGGAGTAGGTGTCGGTGTAGGGGTCGTAGAGGATCCCGGAGGGTCCCCACGCCACCACGCTCCCGTCGTTCTTCAAGGCTACGGTGTGATAGTCTGCCGCCGCAATGGCGGTGATCCCGCTCTGCGCCGCCACGGGCGTTTGGCCGAAGTCGTAGGAGTAGTAGTAGTTGTAGTAGAGGTTGCCGTACTCGTCGTATTGGTAGTCGTAGTAGACGTAGCGGCCCCACGACACCACGCTCCCGTCGTTCTTCAAGGCGACGGTGTGATCCCTTCCCGCCGCAATCGCCGTGACCCCGCTCTGCGCCTCCACTGGCACATTCGTCTTGCCGGCGCCGTCGTTTCCCCACGCCAGCACGGTGCCGTCGTTCTTCAAGGCCACGGTATGTCCCCCTCCCCCCGAAATGGCCGTGACCCCGCTTTGAGCCGCCACCGGCACCGTCGTTTGGCCGCAGTCGTTCGAGATGCCGGTGGTTGGGTCGTAGTAGTAGCCCCACGACAGGACGCTGCCGTCGTTCTTCAAGGCCACGGTGTGACTAGCTCCCGCCGCAATGGCCGTGACCCCACTCTGCGCCGCCACGGGCACCGTCGTTTGGCCTGAGCTGTTGTCGCCCCACGCCACCACGCTGCCGTCGTTCTTCAAGGCGACGGTGTGATAGTCTCCCGCAGCAATGGCCGTCACCCCGCTCTGCGCCGCCACGGGCACCGTCGTTTGGCCGTAGGCACCCCACGACAGCACGCTGCCGTCGTTCTTCAAGGCCACAGTGTGTTCCCCTCCCGCCGCAATCGCGATGACCCCGCTCTGCGCCGCCGCGGGCACCGTCGTTTGGCCGGAGTTGTTGCGTCCCCATGCCGCGACCGTGCCGGGTGCCGCATGCGCGGTGTCGGCTCCGCGCCAGGCGCACAGGGGGAGGCTAACGGCGAGAATGAGGGTTCTGATAGAGGATAGTGTTTTCATGGAATAGTGTCCTTTCACCCCGTCGTGCGAGGTGGGCGCTCCAAACCCTTCAAAAAAGTTTTAACAAATTCTCACCCGCCTCGCGGTGGAGCCACAGGTTCAGGGCTATTTGCCGGGCACAGGGTTCAGCAACGCCTGGGCTTCCTTCAAAGTCAGCCAGTAGATGAGGTAGTCTTGGTCCGATTCACCATCGGTTAGAGGAACCCTTCCGGCGGCGGGCAAGGATTTCAACTTCGCCACGGTGGTGGCTAAGAGAGCGCGGGCCTCAACTTGGCTGCCCTGTTTGAAAAGGCTCATGGCGCGGTACAACGACGCGGTGCCGTTGACTTCACCCCGCGCCAAGGACAATTTTATCGAGGTTTTCAGGGCCTCTTCTGCGGCGTGGTAGTTACCGCCGCGGTACTCGGCCATGCCGAGGACCAGGTTGGCAGAGGACAAGAGGTGCTTCGTCCGAAGTGCGAGATCCACTGCCCGCCGGGCAAGGGTGAGGGTGGATTCCTGGGTCGGAGGGTCACCAATGGGGCGAAAACAAGTGAGTTTTGCGACCCGCTCGGCGGTTTCCTGGTTGCTGGTATTGCCGGCCCATAGACGCATGCGCTGACAGGTGGCAGCATGGTCGTCGTCCTTTGCGAACCACACCTGCAGGGCGGCCAGCTTTACGGCCAGTTGGGTGAAATCGGGTTTCCGCGTGGAGGCATCCATCAGCAATGAAAGCGCACCGTCCACCAGTCCCGCCTGCAGACGGGAATCCGCGACCAAATCCATCGACAAGATCGTTTCCGGGTGGTCCGGACCAAGCAGTTTGAGACGGAGAGCCAGCAGTTCCTCGCGCAGCGTGAGCGCCTCGGGCCGACGTCCGGCGGCGAGGTAGGAATCCGCCAAGCTGGCGATCGCCGTGTGCGTGTCCCGGTGGTCCGGACCTGGCATCTTGAGGCGGAGCTCCAGCACCTTCTCCCGCAGCGCGGTCGCCTCCTCCCGGCGTCTGCTGGTGAAGTAGGAAATCGCCAGATTGGACATCGCCTCAATGGTTTCGGGGGCGTCCGGGCCGTTCACTTTTTTGCGAAGCTCCAGCACTTCCTCGCGCAGCTTGATCGCCTTGTCCACTCGGGCGTTGACGTGGTAGGAAGACGCCAGGTAGCCCATCGCCCTGAGCGTGTCGGCGTTCTCCGAGCCATTTGCCTTGCGCTGCTCTTCCACCACTTGCGCCACTAGCTCGAGAGCGACGAGCACTTCTCTATGCATGTTGCCAAAAAGCATCTGTTGCGTGCTCAATTCTTCGATTGCCACAGCCTCGGCTTCCACCATCTTGCCTTGCTTGAGCAAGAGGCCGATCAGCAATTCGACCGAGGCCGGATCCGCATTGCCCAGTTGTTTCCGCTGGATGGTCCGCGCTTCACGGATGCTTATTTCCGCCTCGGGAAGCTTCCCTTGATCGCTGAGAAAAATGGCGTGATTCCGCAGGGTTGAATCCACTTCGAGGGAGTCGTTGCCAAACGTGTCCCGACGCAGTGCCAGCTCTTCGCCAGTGATTGCTTCGGCATCGGAGTGCCTCCCTTGCAGATGGACGTTCCAGGCCAGCAGGTGCAGCGCGTCGCTCACCGCGAACCCGTCGTAGCGTAGCTTTTTGCAAAGCGCCAGGGCCTCGCGTGCCAGAGTTTCAGCCTCTGGCAGTTTGTCCGCTTCGAGGAGACGGGACAGATCCAGCAAGGAGCGGGCCACCTCGGGGTGATCATTCCCCCGGATTTTTTGGCACAGGGCGAGTTTCGCACGCTGCACGGCCTCAGCCTCGCTCACCTTGCCTTGGTTCTGAAGCGACCGAGCCAAAGCGAGGATAGCGTCACGTGGCTCGACTTGGTCCGGGTGGAGCTCGATGGCCCGGTGAAAGGACTTCTCCGCGGCTTCCATGTACTCGGGGCTGCGCATGAGAACGGCGAGGGCAAATTGGCCGTAGATCAGCCTTTCCCAATACTCGGCGCGTTGAGAGAACCTGTGAGTCAGTTGTTCGAGACGCGACAATGCCTGGCGGTAGGCGATTTCCGCCTCCTGATGCCGGCCCGCGCCCCAGAAGCGATCGCCCGCACTGGACTGCGCCACCGGGCTTTCCGCGTCGTCCGGGTTGAGTTCCTCCTGAACCGCCACCGCCTCGGGTTCCATCACAGCGCGCCGGAGAATAATTGCCCCGCCCTCCGCAACCGAGGCCAGGGTTTTCCCATCCGGTGAGATGCTCAGGGAGTGTTTTCCCCCGGACTGATCCTTGAAAGTGATTCGCTCCTGCCCGGTTTCCACATCCCAGAACTTGAGGGTTCGGTCCTCACTCGTGGTGATCAAGGTCCGCCCGTCTGGAAAGAACTGCGCATCGCTGACCACCGCCGTGTGTCCTTTGAGGGCGGTGACCAGGCGACGTTGACGGATATCCCATATCCTCAAAGTTCCATCCCAATTGCCGGCGGCCAACATGTCTCCGCTACGGGAAAATGCCAGGCAACCGTGCAAGTGATACTCGCCTTGAGCTTCCTGAAGGCTCGCTTGGAGCTCGCCCGTCGCCGGATCCCAAAGCTTCAGCCACCCGAACTGACCGGCCATCGCCAGCGTCTTGCCATCTGGAGCGAATGTGAATGTGGAAATGATGTTCTGTGGTGTACGAGACAAACGAATTCGCGGCTGCATGTTGTCCAGATTCAACAGTTTCACGATTCCGGGGGGGTGCCTGTGGTGGGTTGCCACGGTCTTACCGTCCGGCGAAAAGGCGAGGATCCGGGCACGGAAGTTCGCCAGCGCCCGCCCTGAATTCGCGTCGTAGAAACTCGCCCAACCGTCGTCGCGCCCCCAATTCGCCAAGATCTTCCCATCGGGTGAATAGGTAAGCCACATGCCATCGCGCGTGCTCGCGGGGAGGCTCCGGTGCTGTCCGGTGGCCATGTCCAATAACTCGATGCTCACCTCAGGTAGGGTAAATGCCAGAGTCCCGCCGTCCGGGGAAAACGCCAGCGACTGCGACTCCTTGGCTAGCAGACTGCGCGCCGGTGTTGGGTCCTGTGCCAGATCCCATAGCTTGACGACCCCATCTTCGCTGGATGAAGCAAAGACTTCTCCATCCGGAGAAAAGGCTGCGTCGTGAACCGGTGAAAGGTGGGCATAGCTCTGTTCCTCACCTGTTCTTGGGTTCCAGATTACGGCACTCCGGCCCTGTGTTCCAAAGGCCAGTCGCGTGCCGTCGGGTGAAAATGCAATGGAATAGGTAATACCCAAACCACCGGGGTAGATGGCCAGCTCTTTGCCCGTCGCCAAATGAGATAGAATGACACTGCCGGTATCCTGGCCGCCGGCCACCCTTTCGCCGTCGGGCGAAAAATCGACCGCCGTCACACAAGAGAGTTCGCGGGTCAGCTTGGGCGGGTTAGAGGTCAAATCCCAAAGCTTGGTTGGCACGCTTCCCCATGAAGCTGCTGTTGCCAGCAATTTCCCATCAGGAGAAAACCTCACGCATTCGCTACCGACGCGGGCCTTCCACGGCATGAGAACCGCCTTTTCCTGCCAGGTGGCAACATCCCAAAGAATGACCGCTACATGACTGGAGGAGCTGGCCAACGTCTTGCCGTCAGGAGAAAACGCGACCGACCTCAGCATACTCTGCCGCGGAAAAAAATGAATTGGCACTCCCCTTGCGCCGGAGACATCCCACACCACACCTCGCCCCCCTTCCCCTCCCGAAACGAGCAGCTTGCCGCAGGGTGAAAAAGCAACGGAAACGCGACGGCCATATCCTCTCAAGGTCATCTGCTCCTGTCCTGTGGATACGTCCCAAAGTATCACATCCTCCCCAGCAGTCGTCGCTACGATCTTGCTGTCCGGCGAGAACGCGACGTCTCCGCGTCCGGATCCCCGAGTCCGCAGAGTGTATCGAAGGCCGCGCTGGCAGAGTCCCCAGAGGTGATACCACTCAAAAGTTCGCAAGTCCTCCTGATCGAACTTGGGCCGCTGACCCTCCAGTAACTCCAGAACTCGATTGGCATCACCAGCTTCCCAGGCTTGGTGGGCGAGATTGATCTGCGCCGCGTAAAACCGACGCCGGCCAAGGGACGCCTGCTGGTTGGCTCGTTGCGTCTCGACCTCCGCGACAACGCGCTGTGCATGCGCCTCACCGGCACTTCGACTGGCCAGCGCTTCCGCACGCTTGGCGCGCACGGTCTGCAGGGTGCTCGCGACGATGCCGATGACCAGCGCCGCGGCGATGGCCGTGCCGGCGGCGAACGCGAGCTGATTGC